>CACFTX010000001.1 GCA_902569405.1 uncultured Pelagibacteraceae bacterium
AATTTAAATCGATTGGGTTATGGTGGTGGATATTACGATCGTATAATAGAAAAATTAATGAAAAAGAAAAAGTTTTTAAAAATTGGTTTAGCTTTTTCTAAACAAAAAACTAGCAATTTGCCCATATCAAAATACGATAAGAAAATGGACTATATTGTAACAGAAAAATATATTTTATAATGAGAATTCTTTTTTTAGGGGACATTGTTGGAAAATCAGGATGTGATGCTTTAAAAAAAAATTTACCAGATACAATAAAAAAAAAAAAAATTGATTTTGTGATAGTAAATGGTGAAAACGCCTCAGATCAGGGTGTTGGCATTACAGAAAAAATTTGCACTGAAATGTTTAACTCGGGAGTCGATGTTATTACCACAGGAAATCATGTTTGGGATCAAAAAGAAACTTTATCACACATTGAAAAAGAAAATAGACTTTTGAGACCTGAAAATTTAGTTAAGCCTTCGCCAGGAAAAGGTTTTAAAATATTTAACATAAATAATGGTTTAAAGATTGGAGTTTTAAATTTGATGGGAAATATTTTCATGAAAAAATGTGACGATGTATTTCTTGAGGCTGAAAAATTTATAAGAAAAAATATTTTAAAAAAAAACTATGATTTTTTAGTAGTTGATTTTCACGGCGAAATCACAAGCGAAAAAATGGCAATAGGCCATTTTTTTGATGGCAAAGCAACTCTAGTTGTTGGTACGCATACCCATGTACCAACTAATGATGCAAGAATTTTAAAAAATGGAACCGCTTATCAAACTGATGCAGGAATGTGTGGAGATTACAACTCTGTAATTGGAATGGATAAATTTAATTCATTGAACAAATTTTTAAAAAAAGAAGCAACAAAACATTTTCCTGCAACTGGCGAGGCTTCTTTGTGTGGAGTTATCGTTGAAGCTAATATAAATAATGGTCTAGCAGATAAAATTGAAAATTTTATTTTAGGAGGAGATTTAAAAAATTTTAACTAGTATGGCAGGGCACTCTCATTGGGCAGGAATTAAACATAAAAAAGGCAAAGCTGACAAACAAAGATCAAATCTTTTTTCTAAACTGTCAAAAGAGATAACCGTAGCTGCAAAATTGGGCGACAAAAATCCTGATATGAATGCAAGGCTAAGATCAGCAATGCAAGCGGCAAGATCGGCTAATATGCCTAAAGAAAACATTGAAAGAGCAATTGATAAATCTTCAAACTCAGTAGATGAAAATTTTGAAAGTATAAGATATGAGGGTTTTGGTCCTGAAAAAATAGCTGTAATAGTTGAAAGTTTAACAGATAACAAAAACAGAACAGCTTCAAATGTTAGAACGATTTTTCAAAAAAATGGAGGAAGTTTAGGTACTCAAGGCTCTGCTTCACATAATTTTAAACAACTGGGTGTTATAAAAATTGATAAAAAAGAAATTTCGGAAGAAAAAATTTTAGAAATTGCAATAGATTCGGGGGCTGATGAATGTTTTTCTCATAAAGATTTTCATGAAATCCACTGTGATAAAAACGAGATTTATAATGTTAAAAAAGATTTAGAAAAAACTATAAAAAATTTTATATCTACAGATATTTGTTGGTTACCAATAAATAACGTAGAAGTTAAAGACGAGAAGTTAAAAATGGCTTTAGATTTTTTAGAAGAACTTGAAGAAGATGATGACGTTCAAAAAGTATATACAAATTTAATTGAAGGTATTAGTTAATGTTAGTAATAGGTATAGACCCAGGAATTACAGGATCAATTTGTTTTTTTGAAGATGGAAAAATAATTGATTTAATTGAAATGCCAAATATGGCGGACGGAAAAAAACAAAAAAAACAAGTAAATGGAGCTCAAATTTATAATGAAATTCTTTTAAGAACAAAAAATGTAGAAAAAGAAAATATTAAGGTTGTTATAGAACATGTATCTGCAATGCCAGGTCAAGGAGTGACTAGCATGTTTAATTTTGGTCAATCTTTTGGAGTTTTAAAAGGTATTTGTTCAGCTATGCAGCTTTCTATGCATTTTGTTAGGCCTATAAAATGGAAGAAATATTTTAACTTAATTAACGCAGAAAAAGATGCAAGTAGAACTAAGGCAATAGAAATTTTTCCATACATTTCGAATCAATTATCGAGGAAAAAAGATGCAAATAAAGCAGATGCGGCTTTAATTGCTAGTTTTTTTTACGAAACCTACCAATCTGATTAATAAATATTTTAATAATAAAGACAAATTCATGACACATTTTAGTGTGAGATCTAACAAATGGATGCAGATATTACATCACAAGCTGTAGGGCTAGCAAGCAATACAGATTTTTCAATTTTAAAATTATTTATTAGAGCAGATATAATTGTTAAAAGTGTTATAATAATTTTAATAGCTTGCTCAATATATTCATGGGCAGTCATAATTGAAAAAATTAAACTATTTAAAAAAATAAGCTCTTCCTCTGAAGATTTTGAAAATAAGTTTTGGAAATCAAAATCTGCAGAAAATTTTTACAATAATCTTCCATCAAAAACTGAAGATCCGATGGCAAGAGTCTTTATGGATTCAATGCATGTAATGTTAAAATCTAGACGAAGCTCAAACTTGGATGAAAAAATGTCTATGATGTTAGAAATAAATATTGAAAAACAAATGGAAAAAATTGAAAAAGGATACACATTCCTAGCTACAGTTGGATCAACAGCACCTTTTATAGGTTTGTTTGGAACTGTATGGGGAATAATGAATTCCTTTCAGTCAATTGCTATATCAAGAAATACAAGTTTGGCGATTGTAGCTCCCGGAATAGCAGAAGCTTTATTTGCCACTGCTTTAGGTTTGTTAGCAGCTATACCAGCAGTTATTGCTTATAATAAGTTTAATAATGATGCAAAAAAATATTCTCAAAAATTAGAAAATTTTTCAAAAAGATTTTTATCAATAATTTAAAATGGCTATTAATTTAAAACGTTCATCGAAAGAACCTATGAGCGAAATTAATGTTACACCATTTGTTGATGTAATGTTGGTACTTCTAATTATTTTTATGGTAACCGCCCCTTTACTTACAGTAGGAGTGCAAGTTGATTTGCCAGAAAGTTCAGCAGATTCTTTACCAGAAGAACAGGAACCTTTGACATTGAGCATCAACTCAAAAGGTGAAATTTTTATACAAGAGTCGAAAGTTGAATATGATAAAATTATAGCAAAAATATTAGCAGTTTCAAAAAATAGAACTGATACAAGAATTTATGTCAGAGGAGATAAAACAATTAACTATGGTAGAGTTTTAGAAATTATGGGAATGTTGTCTGGTTCAGGATTTACTAAAGTAGCGTTAATTTCCGAACCATATAAAGAAAGGTAAGTTCCGTGATTAGAAATGTTATTATTTCTTCAACTTTTCATTTTATTATAATTTTTATTACTGCAATGAGTTTGCCTTTTTTAACAAAAAAACCAATCGATCTTCCACCTATTGTTTCAGTTGAGTTAATACAAATCACAGATATAACTAGTATTCCTTTTGCCCCTAAGGCAAAAAAAATAATTGAAAAGGTTAAAGAAAAAGAAAAGCTAGTCTCAGAACAAGCACCACCTAAAATTGTTAAAAAAGAGAAACCCGATGCTGTTCCGCTACCTGATGAAAAAATAGAAAAAGTTAAAAAATTAGAGGATAAAAAACAAAATCCTGAAAAAATAGATAATAAAGTAAAACAAGTTTCTGAATTTGAAAAAGAAGAGCTTTTTGACCCTAATAATATTGCTGCACTTATAGATAAATCAAAAGAAGATGTAGGAGAAACAACAGATAAATCAAACAAGATTTCTCAAGATCAAGACAAAACAGTAGACAATATTGGACTATCTTTAAGCGAGGAAGATGCTTTAAAAGCTCAAATTTTCGGTTGTTGGAGTATTCCACTTGGTTTACCTTATAATGAAAATTTATTAGTGAGAATTAAATTAAAATTGAAACCTGATGGATCAGTTATTAAGTCAGAAATATTGGATCACGCGAGAATGAATAAACCAGGTCAAGGTTTTTATAAAGTTTTGGCTGAAAGCGCGCTAAGAGCTATCCAATTATGTCAACCTCTTAGAGTTCCAACTACAGGCTATGAAAGATGGAAAGATCTGCAACTAAATTTTGATGCAAGAGAAATGTTAGAAGGATAACTATGTTTTTTAGATATTTATTAATTTTAATTTTTTTAATTCCGATAAATTCTTTTGCTTTAATTGAAGTTGATATAACTAGAGGAAATTTAAGCCCACTTCCTATTGCAGTTTCACCTTTGTCTTTAGATAAAGAATCAAAACTGAACTTAAAAAAAATATCAAAAAAAGAAGATTTAGGTGCGGAAATTTCTACTGTTGTTGAAAATAATTTAAAAAAATCTGGACTTTTTAATCCTTTAAATAAAGATTCTTTTTTGCAAAAACCGAATATTGCTCATTTAAAACCTAGATTTGAAGACTGGGCTTTAATTAAAGCACAAGCTTTGATAACTGGCAAAGTTACTTTTGTTGATGAAAAATTAAGGGTTGAATTTAGACTTTGGGATGTGCTTGCTGCAAAAGAAATGATGGCTCTGGCATTTACCACAGTTCCAAATAATTGGAGAAGAGTTGGACATATTATAACTGATAAAATTTATGAAAGGTTAACAGGAGAAAAAGGTTATTTTGATACAAGAGTTATATACGTTGCCGAAGAAGGACCAAAGACAAAAAGAATAAAAAAATTAGCAATAATGGATCAAGATGGATTTAATACAAAATATTTAACTTTAGGAAATGAATTAGTTTTAACTCCTAGATTTAATCCAACAAATCAAATGGTTACTTATCTCTCTTACTTTAGAAATTTACCAAGAGTTTATTTGCTCGATATTGAAACCGGTATACAAGAAGTGGTAGGAGACTTTCCTGGAATGACATTTGCTCCAAGATTTTCTCCAGACGGTAAAAAAATTATAATGAGTTTTGCTAAAGATGGAAATTCTGATATTTATACCATGGATCTTGAAAATAGAATTGTTGAAAGAATTACCAATCATCCGTCAATAGACACATCTCCCTCATATTCACCAGATGGCAAATATATTTGCTTTAACTCTGATAGAAGTGGCTATCAACAAATTTATATTATGAAAAGCGATGGGTCCAATGTTAAAAGAATATCTTTTGGTAAAGGTTTATACGGAACACCGGTTTGGTCTCCAAGAGGAGATTTAATAGCTTTTACAAAATTACACAAAGGCAAGTTTTATATTGGAGTAATGAGAACTAATGGCAAAGGTGAAAGATTATTAACTGAGAATTTTTATCAAGAGGCACCATCATGGTCTCCCAATGGAAGAGTTTTAATTTTTTATAGAGAAACAAAAACAGATGAAAAGGGAGAAGGTTTTACAGCAAAATTATGGTCAATAGATTTAACAGGTTACAATGAGAGGCTTGTAGACACAGAAACAGACGCTTCTGACCCATCTTGGTCGTCTTTATTAAGTAATTGATATTAAATAGTTGATTTTTAGGCTTGAAAGATCTAATTAGTTGTGAAAAAGTCATAATATTCAATTTTAAGGAGTAAGAATGAATTTAAACAAAATTTTTAAAAATGCACTTCTTGTAACATTTGCGTGTTTAGTGTTGTCTGCTTGTGCGAAAAAAGTGAGTACAGGCCAGCTACAGGGAGATGTATACACGGGTACGGACACTGTTGAATATTTAGCATCGGGTGTTCCAGATAGAGTTTTCTTTGCAACTAACGAGTCAATTTTAACAACAAAGTCTAGAGAGACTTTAAGAAAGCAAGCTGCCTGGTTAAGAAAAAATTCAAAAATTAATATAGTTGTTGAAGGTCATGCTGACGAAAGAGGAACAAGAGAATATAACTTAGCATTAGGAGAAAGAAGAGCTAATGCTGCGAAGGATTATTTAATGACCTATGGAATTTCTGCAGACAGAATTTCAGTAATCAGTTATGGAAAAGAAAGACCTGTAGATTCAGGTTCAAATCCACTTTCTTGGTCAAAAAACAGAAGATCTGTTACAGTAAAAGCTAATTAAAAAGTTTTAAAAATTAAAGACCCTGTTATTAAGTTATCAGGGTCTTTTTTTTGCCATCATTATAATTACTAATAAATTCGATGTTGAAGATTATAAAATATATATCGATTAGTTTTTTTTTAATTTTAATTTTTTTTAACAACAAAGCTGCTGCTGAAACTGAAAATGAAAAAATAACAGTAATACTAGAATCAATTCAAAAAGATATAAAAATTTTGGAAAAAGCAGTTTATTCAGGAGAAAGTAATTCTTTATCAACCAATTCTTTTGATCAGAACTCTGAAGATGTTCTCACAAGACATTTGTTAAAATTATCAGAAATTGAAAAACAATTTCAAGATTTAACAAATAAGTTTGAAGAGATAAATTTTAAGTTAGACAAATTATCAAACAGACTTTCAAAAGTTCAAGCAGATAACCAGATTAGATTTGAACATATAGAAAATAAAGCATTTTCACAAACAGCTAGCGCTGAAGAAAATAAAAAAGTTACTTCAAAAATTGATAAAGAAGATGAAGCTTTACCAGGATCTTCTCAACCACAAGATTTAGGTTCAATTTCATACAAAGATACGGAAACAAATTTATCAACACAAGAAACTCAATCTATAGAATCAACTGGAACAATAGTCACTGAGGAATTTCGCACAGAAGAAAAATTATTACCAAATGTAACTCCAGAAAAACAATATGAGTTTGCAACTAGTTTTTTAAAAGTTGGTGACTATAATATGGCTGAACGTGCATTTAGGGAATTTGTCAATACAAATCCAGAACATAAATTAGCCGGTAATGCACAATATTGGTATGCTGAAACTTTTAGAATTAGACAATTATATACTGATGCAGCATCCGCATATCTAGAAGGATATCAAAAATATCCCAAAAGCGATAAGGGTCCTATAAATTTACTAAAACTTGGTGTATCATTGGTTCAGATAGGAGAAAAAGATCAAGGTTGTTTAATGATCACCGGAGTGGAAAAACAATACCCTGAAGCAAAACAGTCTGTTCTTCAAAAAGCAAAATATGAAGAAAAAAAGTTTGAGTGTAAAAAGAAAAAATCATAACTTAATTCTTAAACATTTAAACGACAAAGATATTTTAAAAGTTTTCAAAGAATTTAAAAAAACAATAGATATTAAAAATAAATACGCTGTAGCAGTTTCTGGAGGTCCCGATAGTCTTGCTCTTGCTTATTTTAGTAAATGTGTTTCAATAATTTACAAAACAAAAATCCAATATTATTTAGTTGACCATAAGCTAAGAAAAGATTCAAAAAAAGAAGCTAAAAAAGTTTTACAAACCCTTAAGAAATTCAAAATAAACTGCAGAATATTAACTTGGAAAGGAAAAAAACCTAAATCCAATATTCAATCTATTGCTAGAAATGCAAGGTATTCTTTATTAACAAAAGAATGTAAAAAAAATAATATACCATTTTTACTATTAGGACATCATCTCGATGATTTGTATGAGAATTTTTTATTAAGGATTTTAAGAGGAAGTGGTCTAAAGGGACTATCGTCGATGGATAAAATATCTGAGAATAATTTTGATAATATCAAAATAATTAGACCATTAATGGATATTAAAAAATCTGAGTTAAAAAAAATATCAAAAAAAGTCTTTAATTTTTTTGCTGTTGATCCTTCAAATTTTAATGAAAATTTTAAAAGAATTAGAATAAGAAAACTAATAAATACTTTAGAACTAGAAGGTCTAGATAAAAATAAGTTGAAACTTACAATTAAAAATTTGCAAGATGCAAATAATGCTTTTAATTTTTACGTAAAAAAAAATATTAATGAAAATTCTTTTTTTGTTAAAGAAAAAAACAAGTTTTTTTTAAATAAATCTTTCTTTAACCAGCCTAGCGAAGTTACTTTTAGATCTTTTGGTGAAATTATAAAGATAATTGGAAGGAAATATTATTTACCTAGAGGCAAAAGTATAAGTTTTATTGTATCAGCTATCAAGTCAAATAAATTTAAAAAAACAACTTTAGGAGGCTGTGTGATTCAAAAAATAAGTGAAACTGTGATTGTTTTTTCAGAAAGATCATGAAAATGCTAAATTTTGCAACAAAATGTCACTTGTTTAATTTGTAATAATTCTTATCTTACAACTATGAATTTTAAAAATTTAGCTATGTGGGCGGTTATAGTCTTTTTGACAATAGGTCTTTATAATATGTTCAAAAATCCACAAGGATCTTTGAACAAAGTTAATACTATTATTTTTTCTGAATTTTTAACAGAAGTTGACAATGGGAGAGTAGTTAAAGTTGAAATTAAAGAAAACAATATTAAAGGCGTAATGTCTAACGGTGAAGTCTTTACAACCTATTCACCAAACTATCCAGATCTTATTGAAAGACTTACAGAAAAAGGAGTTAGTATATCAGCATTGCCTGTTGATGAAAAAATGCCGTCGCTTCTGGGAGTTCTTTTATCCTGGTTCCCAATGTTATTATTAATTGCAGTTTGGATTTTTTTTATGAGACAAATGCAAGGAGGAAAAGGTGGAGCAATGGGTTTTGGACGCTCAAAAGCAAAAATGATGAACGAATTAAAAGGTAAGGTAACTTTCAATGATGTAGCTGGCGTAGAAGAAGCCAAAGAAGAAGTTGAAGAAGTAGTAGAATTTCTAAAAGACCCAAAAAAATTTAGCAGATTAGGCGGAAAAATTCCAAGAGGATGTTTATTAGTTGGAGCACCAGGAACTGGAAAAACTTTACTAGCTAGAGCTATAGCTGGAGAAGCAGGTGTTCCATTTTTTACAATTTCAGGATCTGATTTTGTCGAAATGTTTGTGGGAGTAGGTGCCTCAAGAGTAAGAGACATGTTCGAACAAGGTAAAAAACATTCTCCTTGTATAATTTTTATAGATGAAATTGATGCAGTTGGAAGAAGTAGAGGAGCTGGTTTGGGCGGTGGAAATGATGAAAGAGAACAAACTTTAAATCAATTGTTAGTAGAAATGGATGGTTTTGATACTAATGAAGGAGTAATTATAATTGCTGCAACTAATAGACCTGACGTATTAGATCCTGCACTATTAAGACCAGGGAGATTTGATAGACAAGTAGTAGTTTCACTTCCAGATATTATTGGAAGAGAAAAAATATTAAAAGTACATGCAAAAAAAATATCAATGGCACCAGATGTTAATCTAAGAACTGTTGCAAGAGGTACACCTGGATTCTCAGGGGCAGATTTGGCAAATTTAGTAAACGAAGCTGCTTTATTAGCTGCGAGAAAAAATAAAAGAATTGTAACTTATAATGAATTTGAAGAAGCTAAAGACAAAGTAATGATGGGTGCAGAAAGAAGATCTATGGTAATGACAGAGGAAGAAAAAAAATTAACTGCATATCATGAAGCAGGCCATGCAATTGTAACTATTAATGAAAAAGCAGCTTATCCAATTCATAAAGCTACAATAATACCAAGAGGAAGGGCTTTAGGAATGGTTATGCAGTTACCAGAAAAAGATGAAGTTTCTCAGACAAGAGAGCAGCTACATGCACAGATGGCAATTGCTATGGGGGGTAGAGTTGCAGAAGAATTAATTTTTGGTGATGACAAGGTAACAACTGGAGCAGCTAGCGATATTGAGCAAGCAACAAAAAGAGCGAGAGCCATGGTTATGAGAGCAGGTCTTAGCAAAGAACTAGGTCCGGTTGCATATGGAGAAAATGAAGAAGAAGTATTTTTGGGACGTTCAGTTGCAAGACAACAAAACATGTCAGAAGAAACAGCAAAAAAAGTAGATTCTGAAATAAGAAAATTTGTTGAAAAAGGTTATGAAAGAGCAAAAAAAGTCTTAACAGAAAAAATAGATGATTTGCATAAATTAGCTAAGGCCCTTTTAACTTACGAGACGCTAACAGGAAACGAGATTGAAGATTTGGTTAATAAAAATATATATCCTGCTAATAAAGAAGATTTAAAAGCAGAAGAAGAGAAACAAGATTCGGCTTTAGGTTCAATGGGACTAAAGCCCAAAATAGTTCATTAAATTAAGATGGTTAAATATTACACCAGGGCGTGTAATTTTTATTTAGGGAAGAGATCAAAAGAAAAAGTTAAAAATAGATCTGCTCTATCTTTAAATAATAGTAATCTAATATCTTTTGACACTATAGAAATTATAACTAGAAAATATAAAAAAAAAATTCATATAAGAGAAATAAAAAATCAAAGCTATATAATTAAAAAAAAAATCAAAGAAGATATTAAGCTAATTACAGAGAAAAAAAAATTTAAAGGATTAAACTTTTTAAATTTTCCTATTTTAATGGGAGTAATTAATTTAACGCCTGATAGTTTTTCAGATGGAGGAAAATACAACAAGGAAAAATCCGGACTCAATCACGCAAGTTATTTGAAAAAAAAAGGATGCGGAATTTTAGATATAGGTGGAGAGTCCACTAGACCAGGAGCTAAATATGTTAATAAAAAAATAGAATGGAAACGAATTAATAAAACTTTAAAAAAAATCAAAAAACTAAATACATTTATTTCTTTAGATACTCGAAAGAGCTGGATTATGGAAAAAGGAATAAAAAATAAAGTAAATTTAATTAATGATGTTTCTGGTCTTGATCATGATGAAAATACTATAAATATTTTAAAAAAATATAAAATTCCATTTGTTATTCATCACACTCAAGGAACTCCGAAAAATATGCAAAAAAACCCAAGATATAAAAATGTTCTTTTGGATATTTATGATTTTTTTGAAAACAAATTAAAAAAAATAAGATCTTTAGGAATTAAACATAATAACATTATTTTGGATCCAGGTATTGGTTTTGGTAAAAACTTGAAACATAATATTACCTTAATTAACAATATTTCTATTTTTCACTCTCTTGGATTTCCTATAATGTTGGGCGTTTCCAGAAAAAAATTTATTAAAGACTTATCAGGAAATAATGATAGTAAAGAAAGGTTGGGTGGCACAATATCATCTAGTTTGTATGCAATGACACAAGGAATTCAAATATTAAGAGTTCACGATGTAAATGAAGTGAATCAAAGTATAAAAGTTTTTAAATCATTAAATTTTAAATAATGTCAAAAAAATATTTTGGTACAGATGGAATTAGAGGAAAAGTAAATCAAGGAAATATTAATGGAGAAATGTTTTTTAAGTTTGGTTTAGCTGTAGGAACTTATTTTAAAAATTTAAAAAAAACTAAACAAACAGCAATTATTGCTAAAGATACAAGATTGTCTGGTTATACTTTAGAACCCGCACTAGTATCTGGCTTAGCTTCTGCTGGAATGCATGTTTATACATTAGGTCCTTTGCCAACTAATGGTCTTGCCATGTTAACCAAAAGAATGAAATCAAATATGGGTATTATGATAACAGCATCTCACAACCCTTATTTTGATAATGGATTAAAATTGTTTGGACCTGACGGTTTAAAGTTATCTGACAAAATCGAAAAAAAAATTGAAAAATTAATAGATTCAAAAATAACAAAAAATTTATCTAAACCAAATATTCTTGGTAGAGTAAAGAGATTAGAGAATGCTAATGATAGATATATTGAAATTTTAAAATCTAATTTTCCAAGTAATTTTAGGTTAAAAGGAATTAAAATTGCCATAGATTGTGCGAATGGAGCTGGATATAAATCAGGACCAAAACTTTTCAAATCTTTAGGAGCAAAAGTTTATAGCGTTGGCACGTCACCTAATGGATTAAATATTAACCAAAATTGCGGGTCTACGTTTCCAAAAAGGATTAAATCTTTAGTTAAAAAACACAGAGTTAATTTAGGAATATCATTAGACGGTGATGCAGATAGAATTATTTTATGTGATGAAAAAGGAACAATAGTTGATGGCGATCAGATTATAGCGATGCTTGCCAATAGATGGAAAAGAAAAAAAATTCTCAGAGGTGGTGTAATTGGAACTTTAATGTCTAATTATGGATTACAAAATTATTTTAAAAAAAAACAAATAAGATTTATAAGAGCTAATGTTGGTGACAGATATGTTAAAGAAAAAATGCAAAAAAATAGATTTAATCTAGGAGGAGAACAATCAGGTCATATTATATTGGGAAATTTTGCAACAACAGGTGATGGACTGTTAGTAGCATTAGAAGTTTTATTTTCGATGAGAAAAGGAAAAAAGGCTAGCGAGTTATTAAATATTTTTAAACCAATGCCTCAAATTTTAGAAAATATTTTTGTTAAAGATAAAAATATAATAAATAAATTAAAATGTAAAAAAGCAATTAAAAAAGCCAATAAACTAATGGGTCAAAATGGAAGACTTTTGGTTAGAAAATCTGGCACTGAACCAAAAATTAGAATTATGGGCGAGTCACATAATAAAAATTTGATTACAAAATGTATAAAAATAATTAAGCGGTCAATAAAATATTGAAACCTAATTCCAAAATTTTAATAATTGCTGGATCAGATTCCTCTGGAGGAGCAGGCATACAAGCTGACATTAAAACTATTACTTCGCTTGGGTCATATGCTATGACCGCAATAACCGCCGTAACTTCACAAAATACTACTGCCGTAAAATCAATAACACCGATGTCTGCAAGAGAAATATCAAACCAAATAGAATTTACTTCTAAAGATATTAAACCTGATGCAATTAAAATCGGAATGCTTCATTCAGTTGAAGTTATTAATGCAGTATTAAAGTCTTTAAATAAAATAAAAGTAAAAAAAATTATTTTAGATCCTGTGATGGTTGCCAAAGGAGGAAGTAAATTAATTGATAATCGTTCAATTAAAATTTTAAAATCAAAATTAATAAAAAAAGTTAGTTTAATAACACCAAATATTCCTGAGGCTGAAATTTTGACAAAAACAAAAATTTCTTCAAAAGACGACATGATCTATGCTGCAAGAATTTTAATAAACTTAGGTGCAAAAAATATATTGATAAAAGGTGGTCATCTTAAATCAAGAATTATGCAAGATATTTTTTTAAATAAAAATGAAATTTCAGTTTTTAAAAATAAAAAAATTAATACAAAAAATACTCACGGCACTGGATGTACATTATCTAGTGCTATTGCTACATATTATTCATGTGGAAAAACATTAAAGAAATCTTGTGAGATGGCGATCAAGTATGTTAACCATTCAATTGGCACAGGACCGAGGTACGGTAAAGGTCATGGGCCAATAAATCATTTAAGTACAATAAATATTAATAAAAAGTTTAAATGAAAAATGTAGTTGTTGTTGGATCTCAATGGGGAGATGAAGGAAAAGGAAAGATTGTTGATTGGCTTTCTAGTGAAGCTGATATTGTTGTAAGATTTCAAGGAGGTCATAACGCCGGGCATACTTTAGTAATTGATAGTGCAACATATAAATTGAGGTTATTGCCCTCAGGAATTGTAAGAAAAGATAAGATTTCAATTATTGGAAATGGTGTTGTTGTCGATCCGTGGGCTTTATTAGATGAAATTAAAGAAATCACATCAAAAGGAGTCGAAGTAAGTCCAAAAAACTTAATTATATCAGAGGCTGCAAATTTAATTTTACCGTTTCATAGAGAAATGGATGAAATAAGAGAAGATGCAGCAGGCAAAGCTAAAATAGGAACAACAAGAAGAGGAATTGGCCCAGCATATGAAGATAAAGTTGGTAGAAGATCAATAAGAGTTATGGATTTAGTTTCTGAGAAAAATCTGGACCATAGACTAGAAACAGTTTTAATGCATCACAATGCAATAAGAAAAGGATTAGGAAAAGAAGTTTATAAAAAAGATAAACTAAAACAAGATTTATTAAAGATAGCGCCAGAAATTTTAAAGTACTCCCAACCAGTATGGAAAAAAATAGATGAATTTAAATCAAAAGGAAAAAAAATATTATTTGAAGGTGCACAAGGTATTTTACTTGATGTTGATCATGGCACATATCCATTTGTTACATCTTCAAATACTGTAGCTTCAGCTGCAGCTACTGGTTCCGGTTGTGGCCCTAATTCAATAAATTATGTTTTGGGTATTACAAAAGCTTATACTACCAGAGTTGGAGCAGGTCCTTTTCCAACAGAACTGACAGATGAAATAGGGGAAAAACTAGGAACTGTAGGAAAAGAATTTGGAACGGTTACAAGTAGAAAAAGAAGATGTGGATGGTTTGATGGAGTTTTGGTTAGACAAACAATTAAAATTGCCGGAATAGATGGAGTAGCATTAACTAAACTAGATGTTTTAGATCAATTGGACGAAATTAAAATGTGTATTGCATATGAAGTTAATGGAAAAAAAATGGATTATTTGCCTGCTGCTGTAGATGATCAGTTAAAAGCAAAACCTGTTTATAAAAAATTTAAAGGCTGGAAGTGTTCAACTAAGGGTATAAAAAAATTTGATGACCTTCCTGATAATGCTAAAAATTATATTAAAGAGTTAGAAAAATTTATACAAACAAAAGTTGCTAGTATTTCCACAAGCCCAGAAAGAAATGATACTATATTGATAGTTGATCCTTTTAGCAGTTAATTTGCCGGTAGAAGATTTTTTGATTTTGCAGAATTTAACATATGTTTTTGAAGTTTTTCAAAAGCTTTGTTTTCAATTTGTCTTATTCTTTCTCTACTTATTTTATATTTTCTACTTAAATCTTCTAGAGTAGTTGGTTCATCGTTTAATCTTCTTGAGTATAAAATTTCTCTTTCTCTATCATTTAATATTTTAATTGAGTCTTTCAAAAGATCTTTTCTTTGATCCATTTCTTCTTTTTGAGCTAACTTTAACTCTTGATCCATCTCTTTATCTACAATCCAATCTTGCCATTCATTACCATCTTCACCGATTTGGGCATTAAGAGAATGTTCTTTTCCAGATAATCTTCTATTCATTGAAACAACTTCTTCTTCACTAACATTTAATTTATCTGCAATTTCAGAAACATGTTCTTTTTTTAAGTCACCTTCAGCTCTAGGTGCAATTTGATTTTTTATTTTTTTTAAATTAAAAAATAATTTTTTTTGTGCTGTCGTTGTTCCAATCTTCACTAAACTCCATGACCTTAAAATATATTCTTGGATAGATGCTTTTATCCACCACATAGCATATGTTGCTAATCTAAAACCTTTCTCTGGTTCAAATTTTTTTACAGCTTGCATAAGGCCAATATTCCCCTCTGAAATCATTTCATTGACTGGTAATCCGTAACCTTTGTAACCCATTGCAATTTTTGCAACTAATCTTAAATGACTTGTAACAAGTTTTTCAGCAGATTTAATGTTGCCAGTGGATTTCCAATTTTTTGCCAACATATATTCTTCTTCAGCATCTAGCATTGGGAATTTTTTAATTTGAGCAAGATAAGCTGATAATCCACCTTCATTGGATAGAGTAGGAAGATTATAACTAGAAGTTGTATTCATAGACCTATTTATTTAATTAAGATTTTTAATTTTACAATGATTTATTTATCAATATTTCTTAGGGTTTTTACTATTGTCATTAAATCACTTGGCAAAATAGAAGTAAATCTTAATTTTTTTTCAGATTTAGGATGAATAAACCCAAGTATTTTTGCATGTAAAAATTGTCTATTTAAATTATAGATAAGTTTTTCAAGATTTTGATCAATATTTTTTAATTTTTTAAATTTTTTTTTATATTTTTTATCTCCTAATATATTATTTCCTTTGTGACTCATGTGAACTCTTATTTGGTGTGTTCTCCCAGTTTCAAGCTTACACTCAACCAAGCTTAGAGTGGGTGTATTTTTATTTTCAAATACTTCTAGGGTTTTATAATTTGTAATTGCTTTTTTTCCTCTTGTAACTCCAACTTCCATTAATTGTCTATTTTTTGAACTTCGAGTAATTAAAGTTTCAATCTTTCCAAATTGGGGTCTTAATTTTCCCCAGATCATTAATTCATATATTCTTTCAATAGAATGTTTATTAAATTGATTAGATAATTTTTCATGTGTAAAATTATTTTTTGCAACCACAACCAATCCAGAGGTATCTTTATCTATTCTATGAACAATTCCAGGTCTTAATTCTCCTCCTATATTTGATAAACTTTTTCCACAATGATTTACAAGAGCATTTACTATTGTATTATCATAATTTCCAGCTCCAGGGTGTATAACAATTCCTGCGGGTTTATTCAGAACCAATAGATCGTTATCTTCATAAATAATATCAATTTTAAAATTATATGGTTTTAACGAAGCTTTTTTTGGTTCAGGTATAACTAAATTAATTTTATCCCCAGTAGCAACTTTTTGTGATGGATTGATTATTATTAAATTATTTAACTTGAGATTTTTTTGTAGTATTAAATTTTTAATTCTAGTTCTGCTTAATTTTTTTTCTTTTTTTGAAATAAACGAGTCAATGCGGATGCCATTTTCTTCATCTTTAACAATTATATTAATGATATTTTTCATATTTTATAATAATAATATTATATGCGCTTGTAGCTCAATTGGATAGAGCGCCTGACTTCGGATCAGGAGGCTGAGGGTTCAAGTCCTTCCGAGCGCACCATTATTCAACATTTTCATTAAAATTTTGAAGCGCGGAGCAATCTATCATTAATTGCTTCACCAAAACCTTTGTTTGGTATTTTTTCAACTGCAATACTTTTGAATTTCTTTTTCTTTATTATTCGTAAGGTTTTGTATAAATTTTTTGCCGCATCTTTAAGATTTTTATTTTTACTTAAATAATAAAAGTTCTTACTAGATAGTTTTCTTTTTTTAATTAACATGAAAGCTTCATTCTGCTTTTCTTTATTAACATTTAATCTTATAGGAATTCCGGGAGAGTAATGAACTTTTCCCTGTCCAGGTGAAGCAATTTTTTTCTTTTTTTTATTATATCGAATATTAGATTTAAGTATTTTTTTTATTTTTTTCATTTCAGTTCCACCTAACCTTAATATCTCGGGTTTATTTATTAAACTAATGATTGTGGATTCAAGACCTATTTTTGATCTGCCACCATCAAGGATAAATTTAATTTTTTTTCCAAATTCTTCTTTTACATCGTCTTTTGATACTGGGCTAATTTTAGTTGAAATATTTGCACTTGGTGCTGCAAGTGGATATTTTAGCTTTTTAAGCAATTTTTTTGTAATAGAATTTTTAGGAAATCTCACAGCTAATGTTTTTTTACCATTTGTAACATTTTTTGAAATCTTGCTATTTTTTTTTAATTTTAAAACAAATGTTATAGGTCCAGGGCAAAATTTTTTATACAATTTATAAAAAATATTATTTGTTTCGCAATCAAGTTTTAACATTTTTAAACTATGATAATGTACTATTAAAGGGTTTTTTTTGGGTCTTTTTTTTAATCTAAATATTTTTGCTGTTGCAATGTTAGAATATGCCTTTGCAGCTAATCCATATACAGTTTCTGTTGGGACACCCACGCATTCATTTTTATCTAAATAGTATTTAGCTTTTTTAATATTTGAAAGATTGTTTTTCATGTAATATTACAACTATTATATGAAAGATAAAAATTTGCAAAATGATATTAAAAATAAATCTCTAAACGAGCTTACAGAACTAGCTAATAGCATAATCGAAAATCTTGAAAAAGAGAAAGACTTAGAAAATTCAATTAACAAATATCAAGAATTAATAAGATTGAATAATTTAATAGAAAAAAAATTTCAAGCGACTTCAAAAAATATATCGCAAAATACTAAAGAAAAAATTAGCAAATTATTAATAAATAAAGATGGAAAAAAAATTAAATAAAATTGCTAAAGATGTAAATTTGTTTTTATTAAAATTTTTATCAAAACAAAAAAAAACAGATTTAATTAAACCAATGAAGTATGGTTTGTTGCCAGGTGGAAAAAAAATTAGAACGAAATTAATTGCAGATGTTGGAAAAATTTTTCGCACTAAATATCAAAATATTGTTCAGGTTGGAGCAGCCGTAGAATGTATTCATGCTTATTCTTTAATTCATGATGATCTTCCATGTATGGATAATGACTTATTGAGAAGAGGTAAGCTATCAACACATAAAAAATTTGGAGAATCAACAGCAATACTTGCAGGCAACTCTCTTCTTACAATAGCGTTTGAAATTTTGAGTCAAAAAAAATTTCAGCCAGATGCAAAAGTTAAAGTAAAGTTAATTAAATTAATATCAGAATGTTCAGGGCACTCAGGAATAGCAGGCGGTCAATATTCTGATTTAAATTTTGAAGGTAAAAAAATTCCTTTAAAAAGAATAGTGGAAATGCAGATTAAAAAAACAGGAAAGTTATTTAGTTTTTGTTGTATGGCACCTGTGATTATGAGCAAAAAAAATAAATATTTAAAGAAATTTGATAAGATTGGTGCAGACATTGGTTTATTATTTCAAATAGCAGATGATCTTATTGATTACAGTGGAAACTCAAAAGAAGCAGGAAAAAAAACCAGAAAGGATTTAAAAAAAGGAAAGGCAACACTAATCAGTTTACTAGGCCATCAAAATACTATTAAATATGGAAAAAAACTAAAATATAAAATATTTAAAAAACTTAATTATTTTGGAAAAAGATCTGAAGATTTAAGAGGTACGGTTAAACATATATTAGAAAGAAGCAAGTGAATAAGAAATATAAATATTTAGATAAAGTTAATTTTCCTGCAGATATTAAAAATTTTACACAGTCAGAATTAAAGTTTTTAGCAGAGGAAGTTAGAGAAGAAATGATTGATGCTGTTTCTGAAACAGGAGGTCATTTGGGGGCTGGTTTAGGAGTAGTGGAATTGACTGTGTCTTTGCATTATATATTTAATACTCCAAATGATAAGTTAATTTGGGATGTCGGTCATCAAACATATCCGCATAAAATTTTAACAGGAAGAAAAGATAGAATTAGAACTTTAAGAAAAGGAAACGGTTTATCGGGTTTTACAAAAAGATCCGAAAGCGAATACGATACTTTTGGTGCTGGTCATAGCTCAACATCAATATCATCCGCCTTAGGAATTGCTGTTGCAAATAAACTTTCAAACAAATCTGACAATGTGATTGCGGTTATAGGAGATGGCGCCATCAGTGCTGGAATGGCCTATGAAGCAATGAATAATGCTGGGGCAAGTAAAACTAAAATGATTGTTATTTTAAATGATAATGACATGTCAATAGCTAAACCAGTTGGAGCAATGAGAACATATTTGGCAAAGATTTTATCTGGAAAAATATATTTTAGCTTAAGAGAAACAACAAAACTTATTATATCCGCTTTTTCAAAAAGATTTAGTAGCAAAGCTGGAAAAGCTGAAGATTTTTTAAGATCAGCTGTTACCGGCGGAACTTTATTTAATTCAATGGGCTTTTATTATATTGGTCCAATTGATGGACACGACATAGACACTTTAATATCAGTATTAAAAAATGCAAAAGAGATAAATTATGATGGCCCAATAATGATTCATGTAAAAACAGAAAAAGGAAAGGGATATAGATTTGCGGAAAAATCAGCTGATAGATATCATGGTGTTACAAAGTTTAATGTAAATACCGGTATACAAGAAAAATCAAAATCAAATAGTCCCGCATATACAAAAGTTTTTGCAAATACACTTTTAAAACACGCAGAAAGAGACAGTAAAATTATTGGTATTACTGCAGCAATGCCTTCTGGTACAGGTATGGATATTTTTGGAAAGAAATTTCCTTCTAGAATGTTTGATGTAGGAATAGCTGAACAACATGCGGTTACTTTTGCAGCTGGCCTTGCAACCGAAGGTTATAAGCCATATGCAGCAATTTACTCAACATTTTTACAAAGAGCATACGATCAAGTTGTTCATGATGTTGCAATTCAAAGTTTACCAGTGAGGTTTGCAATTGATAGAGCAGGACTAGTCGGCGCTGACGGCCCAACACACGCTGGATCATTTGATATAATATGTTTATCAACTTTACCTAATTTTGTTGTTATGGCTGCAAGCGATGAAGCTGAATTAGTAAGAATGATAAATACATCTATTGATATAAATGATAAACCTTCAGCTTTTAGATATCCTCGAGGCAATGGAATAGGAGTAAATTTACCAACAATTGATGAAAAATTAGAAATTGGAAAAGGAAGAGTTATTAAGGAAGGTAAAAAAGTTGCTTTGCTAAATTTTGGAACAAGATTAAAAGAATGTCTGATTGCCCGTGAAAATCTTATAAAAAAGGGCATTAACATAACATTGGTTGATGCAAGATTTGCTAAACCTCTTGATGAAAATCTAATATGGCAAATTGCAACGGATCATGAAGCGATAATTACTATAGAAGAAGGATCAATCGGAGGATTCGGTTCACATGTGGCGCAATTTCTTGCTGAAAAAAATTTGTTAGATAATAATTTAAAGTATAGATCTATGATTTTATCTGATCAATTTATAAATCATGATAATCCTGATTTAATGTACAAATATGCTGGACTAGATGCAAATAGCATAGAAAATAAAATTTTAGATACATTGAATTCAAAAATAATAATAAAAAAAACTAACTAACTATTGCACTGAGCAGTATTTATTAAATAATGATCTAAAAGCACACAGTGCATCATTGCTTCGCCAATCGGTACAGCTCTAATGCCAACACACGGATCGTGTCTACCCTTGACAGATATTGAGGTATTTTTTCCAAACTTATTAATAGTTTTTCGTGAGGTAAGAATTGAAGAGGTTGGTTTTACTGCAAACGAAATAATTATATCTTGTCCTGATGATATTCCACCCAGAATACCCCCAGCATTATTTGATTTAAAATTTGTTTTTTTCCCACTTTGAGATATTTCATCAGAATTTTGTTCTCCAGTTAATTGAGCAGAATTCATACCCGATCCAATATTAACTCCCTTTACTGCATTAATACTCATCATTGCAGATGCTAAATCCATATCTAATTTTGAATATATTGGTGCACCTAATCCAACAGGTATTCCTCTTGCTCTTAATTCAATTATTGCTCCACATGACGAACCTGCTTTTCTTACACTCAGCAAATACTTTTCCCAAAGTTTTAATATGGACTTATCAGGACAGAAAAATGGATTTTTATTAATAAATTTATCATTCCATTTTTTTGTATCACAACCTAGTATACCTAATTGAGTCACTGCCCCAACAACTTTGTATTTTTTTCCAATTTTATTTTCTAAAACTTTTTTAGCTATAGCTCCGGCTGCTACTCTTGCTGCGGTTTCTCTTGCTGATTGTCTGCCTCCACCTCTATAGTCTCTGATTCCATATTTTTTAAAGTATGTGTAGTCTGCATGACCAGGTCTGAATTTATCTTTGATTGTTTCATAATCTCTTGATCTCATGTCTTTATTATAAATAATCATAGAGATAGGAGTGCCTGTAGTTTTACCTTCAAACACACCTGACAAAATGTTTACTTTATCATCTTCTTTTCTTTGAGTTGTGAATTTTGACTGACCTGGTTTTCTTTTATTTAGCTCAATTTGAATATCTTTTTCTTTAATATTTATATTTGGAGGACAGCCATCAACTACGCACCCTATAGCAGGCCCATGAGATTCACCCCAAGTTGTGAAGCGAAATATCTTTCCAAAAGTATTAAATGACATTAAGTATATTATATAAGTTATTTTGTTGAAATTATGAATCAAAAAAATTCATTTGATCTGGATAAATGCTTTAAGGATTTAGAAAATCCAATAGAACTCTTTAAAGATTGGTTTAATGAAGCAAAAAAGACAGAGATAAACGACCCTAATGTATTCACGTTAGCTACAGTAGATGCTAATGGGATCCCATCAGCACGAATGATTTTATTAAAAAGTTATGACCAAAATGGTTTTGTTTTTTATACAAATCTTAATAGTAAAAAAAGCAGTGATTTAAAAGAAAACCCAAATGCTTCTTTGTGTTTTCATTGGAAGAGTCTTTTAAGACAAATAAGAATTAGTGGAAAAGTTTCCAAAGTATCAGATGAGGAATCCGACGCATATTACAAAACAAGACCTTATGATAGCAAAATTGGTGCTTGGGCATCTAAACAAAGTTCAGTTTTAAAAAATAGAGAAGAGCTTATTAAATTAATTGGTGATTTTAAAAAAAAATATCCTAATGAAAATGATGTTCCAAGACCAGATTATTGGTCAGGATGGAGCTTGAATCCAAATAGCATTGAGTTTTGGTTAGATGGTAAAAATAGAATACATCAAAGATTAAAATATATTAAAAAAGATAAAAATAATTGGGAAAAAATTTTATTAAATCCTTAAAAAGTTCTTTCTAAACTAAAAGAAGTTAAATTTTGAAATATATTTTTTTCTTTTGTATCATTAAATATACTTAGCGAATTAGATGCTAGACTAATAAAATGTTCAGCTTTTTTATAACATTCAAAAATAATGTTATATTTTTTTATCATTAAAAGAACTTTTTTAAATTCTTCTTCTGACCTTTCTTTCTTGTCAAATATTTCTTTTAATTCTTTTTTTTCATCATTTTTTGATTTTTGGTAAAGGAGTATTATAGGTAAAGTTATCTTACCTTCATAAAAATCATTTCCTATTTCCTTACCAAATAATTTTAATTCAGAATTATAATCCAAAGTATCATCTGCTATTTGGAAAGTTAATCCAAGATTTTTTCCGTAGAACTCTAAAGCATCTTTAATTTTATTTTCTTTATTTGCCAATATGGAACCAACTCTTGTTGCTGCAGCAAACAAAGAAGCTGTTTTGGCGGATATTATTTTTAGATATGTTTCTTCCAACATATCAATTTCATTTTCATGTTGTAGTTGTAATACTTCTCCCTGAGATATTTCTGCAGAAGTTGAAGAAAGAAGTTTTAAAACTTCGAGATTACCATCCTCAACCATTATTTCAAAGCACCTGCTCAACAAATAATCTCCAACTAAAATTGATGATTTATTTCCCCAAATATTATTTAAAGTTTTTTTTCCTCTTCTAATCTCTCCTTTATCTATAACATCGTCATGCATTAAGGTCGCCGCATGTATAAGTTCTACACAAGCAGCAAGGTTGACGTCTCTAGAACCTTTAGAATATCCACAAAGTTTAGAAGAACCTAAAGTAAGCAATGCTCTCAATCTCTTGCCACCTGTTCTAAGGTGATATTTTGTCATTTCATCTACTAGCTCTACTTTGCTTGATAATTTTGTTTTAATCTTTTCTTCAACTAAAATTAGCTTATCATCAACAGAATTTTTGAGGTCTGAATATGAATTGTTTATTCGATTTTTTAACTGAACAACTGTTCCCATAAGAATAGGTTAGTACAATTGACACAATATCATACTTAACAATTGACGCACCTCAAACTACAACTATAAGGAGACTTTATATTAAACAAAAAATTTTATAAGCATTGGTATGATGTCATTTTTCAAAAAAAAAAAAATTATTCCTCATTTAAAGTTAAATGGGGTAATAGGAAATGTTGGTAAATTTAAACAAGGGATAGATTTTGCAGGACAAGAAGAAACAATAAAAAAAGCCTTTTCAATAAAGAAAGCACCCGCTGTAGCAATATCAATAAATTCTCCAGGAGGCTCACCTGTTCAATCACATTTGATACATAATTTTATAAGATATCAGGCTAAAAAGAACAAAAAAAAAGTTATAATCTTTGCTGAAGATGTTGCAGCATCAGGCGGATATTTGATTGCTTGTGCAGGAGATGAAATTTATGCAAATCAAAGCTCAATTGTGGGTTCAATAGGTGTTATTTACTCTTCTTTTGGTTTTAAAGATTTAATTGAAAAAATTGGAGTTCAAAGAAGAGTATACACTGCTGGAAAAAACAAAAGCACTTTAGATCCTTTTATGGAAGAAAAACAGGAAGACATTGAAAGATTAAAAAATATACAACTAGATTTACACAAAGATTTTATAGAAATAGTTGAAAAAAGTAGATCCACTAAATTAAAAAAAGATACAGGAATTGAGTTGTTCTCTGGGGAGTTTTGGTCAGGAAGAAAATCAAAAGAACTAGGTTTAATAGATGGAATTGGAAACGCAGATCAAATCTTAAGAGAAAAATTTGGGGAAGATGTTGTTATTAAAAAATTTGAAAAATCAAAAGGTTGGTTAGCTAAAAAATTATCATCATCAGAAAGTTATGCGGATCAAACTATTAGTATTTTAGAAGAAAGATCTATCTGGCAAAGATATGGTTTCTAAAAAAAAGAAAACAAAAAAACCTCAGTTTCAATCTTTTCAAGATACAATCTTGAACTTACAAAAATATTGGAGCAAACAAGGCTGTGTTATTGTGCAACCTTACGATATGGAGGTGGGAGCTGGGACATTTCATCCTGCAACCACTTTAAGGTCTTTAGGATCAAAACCTTGGAAAGTTGCATATGTGCAACCATCAAGAAGACCAACTGATGGAAGGTATGGGGACAATCCAAATAGACTACAACATTATTATCAGTTTCAAGTTTTAATAAAACCATCTCCAAAAGAAATAAAAAAACTTTACTTAAACAGTTTAAGTGTTATTGGCATCAACCACAAAGAACACGATATTAGGTTTGTTGAAGACGACTGGGAAAGCCCAACTCTTGGAGCAGCAGGACTCGGGTGGGAAGTTTGGTGTGATGGAATGGAAATCACTCAATTTACTTATTTTCAACAAATGGCAGGCATGGAATGCAAACCAGTTTCTGTTGAATTAACCTATGGCCTTGAAAGAATCTGTATGTTTACTCAACAAAAGAAAAATGTGTTTGATCTTTTGTGGAATAATGAAGGAATTGAATATAGAGAAGTATTTTATCAAGCTGAAAAAGAATTTTCTGCTTATAATTTTGAATACGCAAATACTGAAAATTTATTTAAGATTTTTGATATGTTGGAACTGGAAGCAAAATCTCTTGTAGAAAAAAAAATATCTTTGCCTGCTTACGATCAATGTTTAAAAGCAAGCCATGTTTTTAATATTTTAGACGCCAGAGGTGTAATTAGTGTTGCACAAAGAGCGGAATACATTGGCAGAATAAGAGATATAACCAAAGTTGTTGCTGAAATATGGGTAAATAGTCAAAAATAGTAATGGCAGAATTTTTTTTAGAACTTTTTAGTGAAGAAATACCTCCAAATTTACAAAAAAATGCAAGAGTATTTTTTTTAGAAAATTTTCAAAAATTGTTTGAAGAAAAAAATTTAAAATTTAAAAAATCAGCCACTTATTCGACTCCCAATAGACTGGTAGTTTTATTTGAAGGTTTAGATAAAGAAATTAAAGAAAAGCCTGAAGATATCAGAGGTCCAAATATTAATGCACCAGAAAAGGCTTTAGAAGGATTTTTAAGATCAAACAAAATAACTGAAAATGAAATTTATAAAAAAAAAACTGAAAAAGGAGAATTTTATTTTTTTAACAAGCCAGAAAAAATTATTAAAACTATAGATTTGTTAGAAAAGAATGTTCCTTTAATGCTCGACAAAATACCATGGAAAAAGTCAATGAAATGGGGTGATTTTGATATGGAGTGGGGAAGACCTTTAAAATCAATTTTATGTGTTTTTGACAATCAAAGCTTGCCATTTAAATTTCATCATCTTGAAAGCTCAAATACCACATTTATTGATAAAGAATTTGAGGAAAAAAAAGGAGTATTTAAAAATTTTAAAAATTACCAGAGTTATTTTAAAAAAATAGGTATTATTATTGATCAAAATTCTAGAAAAAAAATAATTGAAAATGCTCTTCATAAAATTTCTAAAAGAAAAAATCTTAAGTTAGATATTAATCCTAAACTTTTAAATGAAGTCGTTGATTTAGTAGAACAACCAAATATTTTAATTTGTAAATTTGATCAAAAATTTTTGGAAATACCTAAAGAAATTCTTATTATTACGATGCAACACCACCAAAAGTATTTTCATACTTTTGATCAAAAAGAAAATATTACTAATGAATTTATTGTTGTAGCAAATAGCAAAGATATCAAAGGTTTTATAAAACTAGGAAATGAAAGAGTTGTTGATGCAAGACTGAGTGATGCTAGGTTTTTTTGGGAAAAAAATAAATCTAAGAATTTAATCAAACAAATATCAAAATTAAAATCAATTAATTATTTTGAAGGATTGGGCTCGTATTTTGACAAAGTACAAAGAATGAGAAAACTTGGTGCCATGATTTCAGATGAAATGCTTATAAGCAAAGACAAAGTGGAACTTTCAACATCTATATGCAAAATAGATTTAATTTCAGACATAGTTAATGAGTTCCCAGAGCTTCAAGGAATAATGGGTGGATATTTTGCAGACTCCCAAGGATTTGATAAAGATATTTCTTTATCTATAAGTGAACACTATTTACCTACAGGACTAGATAGTAGAGTGCCAAAAAAGCCCTTTAGTGTTACTTTGGCTTTAACTGATAAAATTGATACAATTGTAGGATTCTTTGGAATTAACCAAAAACCAACCAGCTCAAAAGATCCATATGCTCTGAGAAGATCAGCATTAGGAATTATAAGGTTAATATTAGAAAATAAAAAAGAATTTAAAATAAGTGATTTAATAAATTATTCAATCACACTTTATAAAGATCAAGAATTTGAATTTCAGAATAACAATGTCCAAAAAGACTTACTTTTATTTTTAACCGATAGGTTAAAATTTTACATGAAAGAAAAAGATATTCGTTATGATATTATTGAAGCAAGTATAAATTCCTTTTCAATAGATCATGCATCAAAAATATACAATAAAGCTTTAGCTTTAAATAAAGTTATTATCAAGAGTGTTGGAAATGATATAATTACTAGCTACAAAAGAGCTTCAAATATTTTAGAGAACGAACTAAAAAATAAAGAGTTGAATCTTTCAAACACGACTGATCCTGGAATTTTTAAAAATGACTATGAAAAAAATTTATATAAAAAAATAAATGAATTAAAAAAATATTTTACTAGCATTAATAAAGACGAGGATTACCATGTAACACTTGGAAATTTATCAGATGCTAAAGTAACTATTGCTGAATTTTTTGATAATGTAATTGTTAATGATGATGATCAGAGTATAAAGAAAAATCGATTGGAACTTTTGCAAATGTTATGTAAAACGTTTGACAATTATATAAATTTTTCAAATATTGAAAGTATTTAGTGAACAAATTAATTTTAAATTTTAAATCCAAAGAATTCAAAAAGATAAAAAATCCCAAAAATTTTTTAGGAGGAAAAGGTGCAAACCTTTCTCAAATGGGAAGAATGGGCTTGCCAGTTCCGTCTGGATTTACAATTTCAACAAAAGTATGTGAGTTATTTTATAAAAATAAAAAAAAACTAAATTCAAAAATAGTTAAAAACATTCAAAAAGAACTTGAAAAAGTAGAAAAAGAATCTGGAAAGAAATTTGGTGATTTAAAAAATCCTTTGTTGGTATCTGTGCGATCTGGAGCTAGAGTATCTATGCCTGGCATGATGGACACAATTTTAAATCTTGGTTTGAATGACAAAACAGCTTTAGCATTAGGAAAAAGAACTTCCAATATTAGATTTGCAAAAGATAGTTATAGAAGATTTATTCAAATGTACTCAAATGTTGTTATGGGTGTTGAAAGTTACAATTTCGAAGAATTGATTGAAAATTATAAACTTACAAAAGGCGTTCTTCTTGATACTGAATTAGATGCTGATGATTGGGACGGCTTAATTAAAGATTTTAAACATGTAGTAAAAGAAAAAACAAAAAAAGAATTTCCACAAGATGTTTATCAACAATTAATTGGAGCTATTTCTGCGGTATTTTTATCTTGGGAAAGTAATAGAGCTAAAGTTTATAGAAAACTTAACCATATATCTTCAGACTGGGGAACAGCAGTTAATGTTCAGTCAATGGTTTTTGGTAACATGGGTAATGATTGTGCAACTGGCGTTGTATTCACACGAAATCCATCTGATGGAACAAATGAAATTTATGGTGAGTATTTAATTAATGCTCAAGGAGAAGATGTGGTGGCCGGCACAAGAACACCTCAATATATAACTACAAAAGCTAAAAAAGAATCAAGCTCAAAAGAAAGTTCTTTGGAAGAATCTATGCCTAAAATTTTTAAAGAATTAAAAAAAATTCTTAAAATTTTAGAAAAACATTACAAGGATATGCAGGATGTTGAGTTTACAGTTGAAAATCAAAAGCTTTGGATTTTACAAACTAGATCAGGAAAAAGAACAGCAAAATCTGCAGTTAAAATTGCAGTTGACATGGTTAAAGAAAAAATAATTTCAAAAAAACAAGCAATTTTAAGAATAGATCCTAATACTTTAGAAACTCTTTTACATCCAAGTTTAGATGAAAAAAGTGAATTACATGTAATAGCTAAAGGTTTGCCAGCATCTCCTGGAGCAGCAAGTGGAAAAGTAGTTTTTTCATCGGATGAAGCAGAAAGACTTAATGCTGTCATGCAAAATACAATTTTAGTAAGAATAGAAACCTCTCCTGACGATATACATGGAATGCATGCAGCAAAAGGAATTCTTACTGCAAGAGGAGGAATGACTAGCCATGCAGCGGTAGTAGCTAGAGGAATGGGAAGACCTTGCGTATCAGGTTCTAGCGAAATTGAGATTGATTATAAAAATAAATTATTCAAAACAAAAAATTATGAAGTTAAAGAAGGCGATGTAATTACGATTGATGGATCAACTGGTAGAATAATTTTAGGAAAAGTTAAAACAATAAAACCAGAGATTTCGACTGATTTTTCTAAAGTTTTGAATTGGGCAGATAGTTCAAGAAAATTAAAAATTAGAACAAATTCTGAAACTCCACTTGATAGTAAAATTGCTAGAGAATTTGGTGCTGAAGGCATTGGATTATGCAGAACAGAGCATATGTTTTTTTGAAGAAGAGAGAATTCTTTCCGTTAGACAAATGATATTATCAAAATCAAAAGAAGATAGAGATAAAGCTCTGGCTAAGTTGTTGCCTCACCAAAAAAATGACTTTGTTGAGATATTTAAAATAATGAATGGATTGCCAGTTACAGTAAGATTATTGGATCCACCTTTACACGAGTTTTTGCCAAAAAGTGAAAGTGAAATAAATGATGTAGCTAAATCGCTCAATTTATCAACCGAAGAAGTTGAGGTAAGAATCGGTGAACTCCATGAACATAATCCAATGCTTGGACATAGAGGATGTAGATTGGGAATTTCTTTTCCTGAAATTTATGAAATGCAATGTAGAGCTATATTTGAAGCTTTAATTGAATGTAAAAATAAAAAATTAAAACCTATTATGCCAGAAATAATGATTCCATTAGTTTCAACGGAAGCTGAAATAAAAATTATGAAAGATCTGGTAATCAGAGTGGCACGACAAGTTCAAGATGAAAATAAAGCTAAGATAAACTTTTTAGTAGGTACAATGATAGAGCTTCCAAGAGCCGCTTTAAAAGCAAAAGATATTGCAAAACATGCTGAATTTTTTAGTTTTGGAACAAACGATTTAACCCAGACAACATTTGGAATTAGCAGAGATGATAGTGGAAAATTCTTAAACGACTATATTGAAAATAAAATTTTTGACATAGATCCTTTCATATCAATCGATGAAGGAGTTGGAGATTTAATTGAAATTGCAACCTTAAGAGGGAAAAAACAAAACAAAAAAATTAAATTGGGAATATGTGGAGAGCATGGGGGAGATCCAAAAAGTATTCATTTTTGTTCTAAAACAGGTTTAGATTATGTTTCTTGTTCACCTTATAGAGTACCTGTTGCAAGATTGTCAGCTGCACAAGCAGAATTAAAAAAATAACTAAATTTCTAACTTTAAATCTAAAGAATTAAATGAATGTGTTAGAGATCCAATAGAAATTCTTTCAACACCAGTGTTAGCAATTTTTTTTACATTTTTTAATGTAATACCTCCTGATGCTTCCGTTTCATAAAGTTTTTTGGATAGATTTACAGATTTTTTTAAAATTTTAGGTTTCATATTATCGAATAAAATTCGGTCAAATTTTAAACCAATTATTTTTTTTAACTGACTGAGATTATCTATTTCTACTGTAATTTTTTTACCCTTTTTTTTCTTGATCGCTAACTGAATTAATTTTTTAATATCTGCACTTGCAACATGATTGTCTTTTATCAAATATTCGTCACTCAAATTAAATCTGTGATTAGTTCCGCCACCCAATTTTACAGCATATTTTTGCACTACCCTTAGATTTGGTACTGTTTTTCTTGTACAACAAATCTTACTTTTTTTTCCTACTTTTTTTACAAACTGATTAGTTGTAGTAGCGATTCCTGATATGTGAGACAAGAAATTTAATGCAACTCTTTCCCCAGCTAATATATGTTTTATATTGCCCTCTATTATAGCAATTAGATCACCTTTTTTAATTTTAGATCCTTCTTTTTTTTTTAAATTAATTCTGATTTTTTTATCTATTAATTTAAATGTTTGTTTAGCAAACTCTAATCCGCCTATTATTCCAGATTGATTGGAAATTAATTTTACCTTTTTTTTAATATTATTTTTTAAAAGATTTGAAGAAATATCTCCTGAAGGATAAAGATCTTCATTTAAAGCTAATTTGCAAACGCTTCTTATAAAATTTTTACTTAGAATTATTTTTGACACAGACCTTATCTGCCTATTTTTGTCATTCTCTCTACTGATTTTCTTGCTTTCTCAATAGTTACTTCGTTCATTAAAATTTCGTTAGTTTCATTTTGTAGACAGTCTAAAATTTTTGGTAGAGTAATTTTTTTCATATGAGGACATAAGTTGCATGGTCTTATAAATTTAACATTTGGATTATCAACTTGGACATTATCACTCATCGAACACTCTGTAACCATCATGACTTTTTCTGGTTGATTATCTTTTACATATTTTATCATTCCACTAGTAGAACCGGTAAAATCACTTGCTTTTATAACATCGGGGGGACATTCAGGATGCGCTATTACTTTAATTCCGGGATTGTTTTTTCTAATTTCATTTATTTCTGCATCATTAAATTGTTCGTGAACTTCGCATGTTCCTTTCCAGGAAATTATTTCAACATTTGTTTGAGATGCTACGTATTTTGCTAAGTAATCATCAGGCAAAAAAATTACTTTTTTAACGCCAAGTGAATTTACTATTTTAACTGCATTTGCTGAAGTGCAACATACATCGGTTTCAGATTTTACATCTGCTGAAGTATTAACATAAGACACTACAGGCACACCCGGATATTTCTTTTTTAAATTTCTTACATCTTCACCTGTAATAGATGATGACAATGAACAACCCGCGTGCATATCTGGAAGTAAAACTTTTTTATTTGGGCTCATAAGTTTGGCAGTTTCTGCCATGAAGTGTACACCACACATAACAATAATATCTGCTTTTGTTTTTGCTGCCTCAACGGCTAGAGCAAGCGAGTCAGCTGAAAAATCTGATATACCATGGTATATTTCTGGAGTTTGGTAGTTGTGAGCAAGTATAACTGCGTTCTTTTCTTTTTTTAACTTATTGATTTTATAAATATAAGGAGCATGACTTGACCACTCAATATCAGGAACAGCCTTTGAAATTTTTTGATAGATCGGTTCAGTTGCTTTTCTTATTTCGGCAGTAAATTCCATATTACAAATCTATCAACTTGAAACATAAATGTCATTCAATTATTCTGACGCATAAGCGGTCATGCTGAAATTGGTAGACAGGCACGGTTGAGGGCCGTGTGGGCCTAGCCTATGAGAGTTCGAGTCTCTCTGGCCGCACCACTTTTAATTTATTTTAACCATACCGGCTTTAAGACCTTTATTAAAGCAGATCCACAATTTAATTTTTTATCAAAATCAAAATTTTCATCTTTAAATTTAATAAGTCCGAAAGGATATTTTTCACTAATTAAAATTTTACCTAACTCTTTTTTGTTGATTGACACTTGATCGTCAACTTTTATTGAACCTTCTAAAACTTTTATTGGTAGTAATTTTTTTGAAAGTTTATCTTTTAACTTAATTCTAGCTGTATTTTCTTGTCCGATGTAGCAACCTTTTTTAAAGTCTAATCCATTTAACTCTTCAAAATTACATTCAATTCCAAAAAGTTTATTTTGCAATTTATCAGTATTTAATTGAGCAACACCTAATTTAAAACTAAAGTCATAATAATCTTTACTTTCTGCTGATTTTAATTTTAAATTTTCAATTGAAAGACTTAGCTTTTCTAAATTAATTATTAGTCTTCCTCCTAACTCTTTATTTCTTGGATCTAAAACTATTGGGTCTTGTCTATATTTTGTAGTAAAACCATTTTCTTCTTTAACATTTTCAAAAGATAAAAATTTTTCCTTGCTAATTGCAGATACCACGAACTCATTACTTAAGTTTAAAATTTCTACTTTTGACCTTAATTTATAAACTTGTAATTGTTTATAAAGCTGGTCTATTTGTTTTTTTTCACAATCAATGAAATAACCTTTTTTATGTTTTACAATTATAAAGTCAAAAAGATATTTGCCTTGAGGTGTGAGCAAAGAAGCAAAACAGCTCATCACATCTGTTACTTTATTAATGTCGTTAGTAATTATATTTTGTAAATATTCTAGAGCATCTTCTCCTTGAACATAAAGTATTCCTCTATCTTCTAGTGTATAAATATTATTTTTATTCATAATTGATTGTTCTTACTTTATAATATAATTACTTTTCTTAAAAATGTTAGACCTTATAATTAAAAATGGTGATTGTTTTATCAATGGAACACTCCAAAAAAAAGATATTGGAATAGCAGATGGAAAAATTGTTCAAATAGAAGATTCTATTGATGAATCATCAAAAGATGTTTTGGATACAAATGAGCTAATTGTTTTACCAGGGTGTATCGATACCCAAGTTCATTTCAGAGAACCAGGTTCTACAGATACAGAAGATTTAAATAGTGGAAGTAAAGCTGCAGTATCAGGAGGAATAACAGGTGTATTTGAAATGCCAAATACTAATCCACCAACTGCAAATGAAGAAGAGTTTCAAAAAAAATTAAATTTAGCAAAAGATAGAATGTTTTGTAATTATGCTTTCTATTTTGGTGCAACTCCCTCTAATCAATCAGAGTTATCAAAACTTAAAAATTTAGATGGATGTTGTGGAGTAAAATTATTTGCAGGATCATCAACTGGTAATTTACTTGTACATAAAGAAGAAGATATAGAAAAAGTTTTTGAGCATACCTCTAAAATAGTTGCGGTACATTCTGAAGATGAGTATATCCTTAATGAGAGAAAAAAATTAAGAGAAAATGGAAATGTTCTTAGTCATCCAGTTTGGCGAAATGAAGAATCCGCAATGTCTTCAACGAGAAGAATAGTTAAAATTGCAAAGCGTCTAAATAAAAAAGCACATATACTTCATGTGACAACTAAAGAAGAAGTAGATTTTTTATCTCAGCATAAAGGAAATATTACTTTTGAAATTACCCCACAACATTTAACAATGTATTCACCAGACTGTTACCAAAAACTTGGTACTTACGCACAAATGAATCCACCTATTAGAGACAAATCTCATTATGATCGATTATGGTATGCTGTGAGAAATAATTATAATGACACCATTGGATCAGATCATGCGCCACACTTGAAAGCAAATAAGGATAAAGAATACCCAAACTCACCATCAGGTATGCCAGGCGTTCAAACTTTACTCCCAGTTATGCTTGACCATGTTAATAATGGAAAACTAAGACTGGACCAGTTAGTAAAATTTTTATGTGAAAACCCAGTTAAAATTTTTGGAATTAAAAACAAAGGATATATCAAAAAAGATTTTGATGCTGATTTTACAATAATAGATTTAAAAAAAGTTATAGAAATTAAAAATGAAAATATTCAAAGCAAGTGTAGCTGGTCCCCTTTTAATGGATATAAATTTAAAGGTACACCTGTTGCAACGATCGTTAATGGTGAAATTAAAATGAAAAATGGAAAGTTATTGGGACAACCTTCTGGTAAGCCAATGCTATTTTAGAATATTATTTTTTCTAAGATCTTCTTCTATTTCACTTAAAATTGCAGGATCATCTATAGTAGCAGGCATTTTATATTCTTCTTTATCAGCAATTTTTCTAATAGTTCCTCTTAATATTTTTCCCGACCTTGTTTTTGGTAATCTTTTAATAACAATAGCAACTTTAAATGCTGCAACGGGTCCAATTTTATCTCTAACCATTTGAACACATTCTTTAGATATTGCTTCATTGTCTTTTTTAACACCAGCTTTAAGAACAACCAAACCTATTGGCAGCTGACCTTTTAATTTATCTGCAATTCCTAATACTGCACATTCTGCAACAGATTGATGTTCTGATAAAACTTCTTCTATTGCCCCGGTTGATAATCTATGACCTGCTACATTTATAATGTCATCGGTTCTAGACATGATCCAAATATATCCATCATCATCAATGTGACCTGCGTCATAAGTTTGATAATAACCTTCATAATTTGTCATATAAGTTTTTTTGTATCTTTCGTCTGCATTCCATAAAGTAGGAAAGGTACCCGGAGGCAAAGGAAGTTTTACTACAATATCTCCCATTTCATTTGGTTTAGCAATTGAACTATCACTTTTTAGAACTTTAACATCATAACCTGGAACAGCTTTACAAGCTGAACCATATTTTGTTTTTTGCATTTCTATTCCAGTACAGTTCGAACTTATTGCCCAGCTAGTTTCTGTTTGCCACCAATGATCTATAACAGGAACTTTTAAAAGTGTTTCTGCCCATTTAATAGTATCAGGGTCTGCTCTTTCGCCAGCAAGAAACAAAGACTCAAATGAGCTTAAATCATATTTTGAGAAAAATTTTCCCTCAGGGTCTTCTTTTTTAATTGCTCTAAAAGCTGTAGGAGCAGTAAATAGTGATTTAACCTTGTAGTCTGAAATTATTTTCCAGAAAGCTCCTGCATCAGGAGTTCCCACAGGCTTACCTTCAAACAAGACTGTAGTGCACCCTTTAAACAATGGAGCGTAAACTATGTATGAGTGACCTACTATCCACCCAATATCACTTGCAGACCACCAAATATCATCTGTATCAATGTTATAAATATTTTTCATAGTCCATTTAAGAGCAACTATGTGACCACCTATATCTCTTACGATTCCTTTAGGGATTCCTGTGGTACCCGATGTATACAAAATGTATGCAAAATCATTTGCATTCATTTCAACGCAGTCCATATCTTGAGCGTTAGATAAAGACTCGTCCCAACTAATTTCTTTTGGAGCATTAAGTTTTACTTCATGACCTGATCTTTGGTAAAGAATAATTTTTTCGGGTTTGTGAGAAGCAAGTTTTAAAGCTTCATCCACCAAAGGTTTATACTCAACAGTTCTTCCTGGTTCAAATCCGCATGATGCTGTAACTACTAGTTTTGCTTTACTGTCATCTATACGACTTGCTAACTCGTTTGAAGCAAATCCACCAAAAACTACTGAGTGAATAGCTCCAATTCTTCCACAAGCAAGCATAGCAATGACAGCTTCTGGTATCATTGGCATATAAATTATTACCCTGTCCCCTTTAGTGATGCCTTGGTTTTTTAAAGCGCTTGCAAATTTTGAAACTTTCCCTTTTAGTTCATTGTAAGTGAACTTTTTTTTATTTCCTGTGATAGGGCTATCATATATTAGTGCGGTTTTATCTCCTCTACCTTGATCAATATGTATATCTAGAGCATTGTAGCAGGTATTTGTTTTTCCATCACAAAACCATTTGTAAAATGGTGGTTTATCTTTGTTTAATATCTGAATTGGTTTTTTAAACCAAAAAATATCTTCAGATATCTCTTGCCAGAATTTTTCTGGGCCCTTTATAGATTGGTTGTAAATTTCTTTAAAAACTGAAGCCATCTTTTTTGATTCTTTCTTGGTTTTTCTTAGTTTATTAAGTAAAAAATTGTATTTAATTTTAAAAAGCTAGTAAAATCAATACAAAATAGCCATAAAAAAGGCTTCAATTAACTATTTATATTTGGTAATGAGTCTCAACTTTGGCGTAAACATTAGTTTAAGCCGTAGTTTAAATTTAAACTAATAAAAACTAACTAAATGAGGGAGTTTTTTATGAAAACATTAAAAACGTTAGCAATTGCTTTATTTGCTCTTATTGGAGTAACTACTGCAGCTAATGCAGCAACTACCTTTTTAGCTACGGATGATTTTGTAGGTATTTCGTTCTGGTTAATATCAATGGGTATGTTAGCAGCTACAGCTTTTTTCTTTATGGAGCAGGCAAATGTCAGCGCTCAGTGGAGAAAATCAGTAAACGTAGCTGGATTAGTAACAGGTATTGCATTTATTCATTACATGTACATGAGAGGAGTTTGGGTTGAAACAGGTGATACCCCAACTGTTTACAGATACATTGACTGGTTAATTACTGTGCCTTTACAGCTTGTAGAATTTTACCTAATTCTTTCAGCAGTTAAGAAAGTTGATAGCGGCATCTTCTGGAGAATCTTAATTGGTTCTTTAGTAATGTTAGTAGGTGGATATCTTGGAGAAGCTGGATTCATCAATTCTATGCTTGGTTTCATTATCGGTATGGCTGGATGGATTTATATTCTTTATGAAATCTTTTCAGGTGAAGCAGGTAAGACTGTTTCTAAATCTGGAAACAAAGCACTTGTTACAGCATTTGGCGCTATGAGAATGATCGTTACTGTTGGTTGGGCAATTTATCCGTTAGGTTACATTTTTGGTTACCTAACAGGTGGAATTGACGCTAATTCACTTAACGTAATCTATAACTTAGCAGACTTTATCAATAAAATCGCTTTTGGTATTATTGTTTGGTCTTGCGCTGTTGCGAACTCTAGAGGAAGATAATAATACTTCAGAGTTGAGACTTTAAAATAGGGCAAGTATTAAGTTACTTGCCCTATTTTTTTTTTGCCTATATAAAAATCTACATGGTCAAAATTGTCTATATCGAACATGATGGCAAATCTCATAGTATAGATGTGAAAAGTGGACTAACGGTAATGGAAGGTGCTGTGCAAAATAATTTACCCGGTATTGATGCAGATTGTGGAGGATCAATGGCATGTGCCACTTGCCATGTTTATGTCAAAGAAGAATGGTTTAATAAACTCCCAAAAAAAGAAGATGGAGAAGAAGATATGTTAGATATGGCATTTGAACCAAATAAATTTAGTAGACTTAGTTGTCAACTAACAGTTACCGATGAGTTAGATGGTTTGATTGTGCAACTTCCTTCTAAACAAGCTTAATGATAAAAACTGATGCATTAATTATTGGAGCTGGTCCCACTGGATTATTTACAGCCCATCAATTAAAATTAATTGGTTTGGATTGTGAGATAGTCGACAACCTTGATAAAATTGGTGGGCAATGTATTGAGCTTTATCCAGATAAACCAATTTATGATATTCCAGCAATTTCCGAGTGTACGGGAGAAGAGTTAACAAATAATTTAATTAATCAACTGAAACCTTTTGATGTTAAATTTCACTTAAATGAAAGAGTAGAAGAAGTAAAAAATAATAATGGTAGGTGGGAAGTTAAAACAAACAAAGGAAAATCATTTAACACTCCAAACATAATTATAGCTGGAGGAGTTGGATCTTTTGAACCAAGAAAATTTGCTCCAAAAGATTGTGAAAAATTTGAAGATAAATCTATTTTTTATTCAATAAAAGATAAAACAATTTTTAAAGATAAAATTGTTTCGATTTTTGGAGGTGGAGATAGTGCACTAGATTGGGCAATTGAGTTGTCAAAAAATTCTATAATAAACTTAATTCATAGAAGAGATGAATTTAGAGCTGCACAATCAACAACAGACAAGATGAATGAACTGGTAAAAAAAAAAAAGATCAACTTATATACAAAGTATCAATTAAAAGGAGTCAGAGGCACAGAAAATCTTGAAAGTATTGATATGGAAAATGACAATAAAGAAGTAAAAAATCTTAAAACTGATTTTGTTTTAGGTTTTTTTGGTTTGATAATGCAACTTGGTCCAATAGCTAATTGGGGACTTAATTTAAATAAAAAAACTATAAATGTTGACACAGAAAAATTTGAAACTAACCAAAAAGGCATATATGCCGTGGGAGATATCTGTAACTATCCTGGAAAATTAAAATTAATTTTGTCAGGTTTTCATGAAGGAGCATTAGCTGCTAGAGCATGTTTTAAATTGGCAAGACCAAATGAAAAATATAGATTTGAATTTACTACAACTTCTAAAAACTTATTAAAAAGACTTGGTAAAAAAGAGTGATTGAACTTTTCACCGCTGACACGCCAAATGGAAAAAAAATTTCTATAATGCTTGAAGAGATTGGTTACAAATATAAGTTAACAAAAATTGATATATATAATGACGAGCAATTTAAACCAGAGTTTAAAAAAATAAGTCCCTTTAGTAAAATTCCTGTGATCATTGACCACGATAACAATGAAAGTGTTTTTGAGTCTGGCGCTATTCTTATTTATTTAGGGGAAAAAAGTAATAAATTTTATGATCAAAAAGAAAGATTAACCATCAATCAATGGCTGATGGCACAAATGGGATTAATCGGTCCACTGATTGGTCAACACCACCAATTTCATCATTTTAACCCTGGCAAAAGCAAATTTGGTGAAGATAGATACTTTAAGATTGCTAAAAAACTTTACGAAGACCTAGATGAAAAACTTAAAGTTTCTAAATTTTTAGCTGGTGAAAATTATACAATTGCTGATATCGCAACTTGGCCATGGATAGCAAGACACGAATGGCACGATATTGGTTTAAAAAATTATAAAAATTTAACAAGATGGTATTTAGAGATAGCTAGCCGAAGTGCTGTGATTAAAGGTTATGATTTAATGAATAATGGATCTGTTATTCCTAAGCCCTAACTATCTGCATAAACTTTTTCGTCTTTCTCGTGTTTTTCTTGAGCTGTAATACAAAGCGTTGCTACCGGCCTTGCCATTAATCTTTTAATGCCAATTGGTTCCCCTGTTTCTTCACAAAAACCATACGTTCCATCTTTAATTTTTTTTAGTGCTGAATCAATCTTAGCTATTAGTTTAATTTGTCTGTTAATTGCTTTCATCTCAACATTTTTATCAGTGTAAGAACTTGCTTGATCCACTACATCAGCAGAAACACTGTTGTCATCTAACGATCCATTATACAAGGCTTCATTGTTTGCCTTAATAATATCTGACTTCCATTCAGTTAGTTTTTTCTTGAAATAAGCTTTGTGTTTTTCGCACATATACTTTTCAGTTGATTTTGGTACATAAGTTTTAGAGATTTTAACCATAGTATAATTTTGACGTGGCGGAGTATATTCAGCAATTAATAGGTGTCAATACAACTTAATTCGTATAAATTTAGATAAATGAATATTTATAAAACAAATATAAATAAATTCTTCTACATCTTTTTATTAATTCATTTATCTGTCTGGACATTAATTCCTTCTCTAACTAATCAAAATTTACCGTTAGATACTATTGAAGCTTTAGCGTGGAGTAGCAATTTAGAATGGGGTTTTAACAAACACCCACCAGCGAGCGCATTTTTTGTTGAAATTTTTTATCAGATTTTTGGAAGCAATGACTGGGCGTATTATTTATTAAGTCAAATTTTTGTAATATTTACTTTTTTTATCATTTGGAAGTTTTCCTACGAATTTTTAGGAAACAAAAATCTTTCTTTATTTTCTGTATTGTTACTTGAGACAATTTATTTTTATAATTTTACATCGCCTGAATTTAATGTAAACGTATGCCAACTGCCTTTCTGGGCATTGACAGTTTATTACTCTTGGAAACTTTATTATAAAAAAAATATTGATATTAAAGATGGTGTATTATTAGGATTTTTTGCTGCATTTGGTTTTTTATCTAAATATCTATTTATTTACTTGTTAATCTCGATTGATTTATTATTTTTTTATTTAATCTTTATAAAAAAGGATAAAAAATATGATTTTAAATATTTAATCCCTTTAATAGTTTTTGTTGGTTTGTTAATTCCTCATATTATCTGGTTAATAAATAATGATTATATTACGATTACTTATGGCCTTCATAGAACAGGTTTAAGTGAACCAAATTTTATTGATCATTTAAAATATCCACTTATATTTCTAGTTAAACAGATTGGAATATTGATCCCATTTTTTATATTAAGCTTATTTTTAACTTCTAAATTTAAATTTAATTTAAAATTTAATGACAAAAAATTACTTTTTTTACTATCGATAAATATATTGCCAATTATGCTAATATTTCTAACTTCTTTTATTTTAGGAGTCAAAATAAGAACTATGTGGATGACTCCTTTTTATTTGTTTATTGGAACTTTGTTAATTTATATTTTTCAAAAACAAATAAACTTAAAAAAAATTAAAAATTTTTATATCACTTTCATTTTTTTATTTTTACTTTCTCCAATTATTTATGCTTATAATTCAATAAACCAGATAGATAAAAGAACAGATTATCTTGGAAAAGAAATAGCAGCGAAAGTTCAAAAAAAATGGGATTTGGAATTTAATGAACCAATTAATGTTGTTTTGGGCAATGAATGGTACGCTGGAAATTTGTCATATCATTTAAAATCTAGACCAACCTGGGAAGGAGAACTGGATAAAAGTAAGTTAGACAGTTATAATATGTTTATTTGTGTAGACAATATATGTGTAGGAAATAAATGAAAAATTTTTTCAACGATAAAGTAAAAAAAATACTATTTATAGTTTTAATTGTTTTAGCGATTGAACTTTCAGGTCACGGTATATTTGCATCTTTAATGAGATTTTTGAATTCATTAAATTAGATTTATGAAAGTTAAAATATTAATACCTATCTATAATGATTGGCGCTCAGTTTTTGAACTTTTAAAAAATATTGACCAAGAAATTAATAACGTTAATGCCGAAATATCCGTATTAATTATTAACGATGGATCAAACGAAGAAAAAGAGGAAGTTTCTGAATTCAAAATTATAAAATCAGTTAAAATTATAAATATGAAAAAGAATAAAGGACATGCACGATGTAATGCTGCAGGTCTAAAATATATATTTGAAAACGAAGATTTTGATTATGTTATTCCAATGGATGGAGATGGGGAAGATCGACCTGAAGAAATAAAATTATTAATAGAAAAATCTAAAGATTACCCAGATGATGTAATAACAGCAAATAGAGTTAAAAGATCAGAAGGTTTATTATTTAAATTCTGCTATGAAGCACACAAGCTTTTAACTTTAATTTTTACAGGACAAAATATAAAGTTTGGTAATTTTTCTTTGTTGCCAAAATCAATCGTCGAAAAAATGGTTAATGAAAAAGCAACTTGGAATAGTTTTTCTGGCTCATTGTGCAAAGTTTCAAAAGAGAGAAAATCAATTTCATCTACACGTGGCAATAGATATTTTGGACCATCAAAAATGAGTTTTTTAAATTTAATTCAACACTCTTTATCGATAATTTCTGTTTTTAAATTTACTTGGTTGGTAAGGTCAGTAATATTTTTGTTAATTTACTGTTATTTTATTTCGAATTTTATTTCTATAATTACTTTAATACCAGTAGTTGTAATAATTGTTATGAATGCAATGATTTTTACACTTTCTGCAAGAGAAAATTTAAATGAATATAAAAACTCACTAACAAATATTTCCAACATTGATACCATTAAAGGATGAAAAAGATTTAATTAGCTTTTTTACTTTAAAAATGATTTAAAATAAAAAAATTTAATTTTTATGTATTTTATCAACCCTTTTAAAGCTTTAAGACCAACTAAAGAAAATGCATCTTCAGTAGCCATTGCTAGCACAGACCATCTAGGGGAAGATGGAAAAAAAGATTATTTAAAAAAAAATCCTTGGAGTTATTTAAATGTTTTTAATGCCAGCAATGAATCACAATCAAAAGAACAATTTGAATTAATGAAAAAAAAATCCATATTAACAAAAGATGAAAAAACTTGTTTTTATATTTACAAAATATCAGATAAAAATCATGAACAAATTGGAATAATTGGAACTGCAAAATTAGCTGCTTATGATAATTTACACATTCGTGGCCATGAAGAAATTTTCTTAGAACGTGCACAAAAAAGACTTAAGCAGATGAATAATTTAAATGCACAAATAGGTCCCATTTATACAATTTATCCTGACAACGAACAGCTTAACGAATTATTAAAGAAAGAAATTTTATCAAAACCAATATATTCATTTGATGCTCTTGATAAATGCAAACATGAAATTTGGGTTCTAAACGAAGAACAAAAAATAAAAAAAATATGTGATTTATTTAATTCTATAAACCGTATTTATATTGCTGACGGACACCACAGAATGGAAGCTTTATCTAAACTATCAGAATTTAAAAAACATAAAAATCCTAACCACACAGGAGATGAACCTTATAATTATTTTATGGTTGCTATATTTCCTCAAAGTCAAGCAAGATTACTTGATTACAATAGGTTAATAAAAGATTTATACGGATATTCTCCAAAAGATTTTATCAAAGAAATTAAAAAGAAATTTAAAGTTGAAAAACATGATTCTTTTTATAAGCCAAAAAAACCTCAAACGTTTGGAATGTATTTAGATAAACAATGGTATTCTTTGGAGTTAAAAGAACCACCTGAGCAAAATCTATTTCATATTATTAACCTAGATATTAATTTATTACACTATTACTTATTGGAACCAATTTTAGGAATTGGCGATCCAAGATATGATAATAGAATAGATTTTTTAGCTGGATTTCATGGATTAAAAGCAATTGAAAACAAGGTAAATTCTAGAGAAGCTGAAGTAGGTTTTGCATTGTTTGCTACTCAAATGAAAAATGTAATAAGTTTTGCAGATAAAAAATTAAATATGCCACCAAAATCCACTTGGTTTGATCCTAAACCTTTAGATGGACTAGTCGCGTACGATTTTGAATAATAAATTTATAATTTTTTCTTCTTATATCTGCGTCAATTACTCATTTTTTATTTCTAAAAAATATATATAAAAAAAATAGTGATAAATTTTTTTAAAAAGAAATATATCTAAAAATTATTTTTATGGAAAAACCAAGTACAAAACCTAAAAATCCAAATTTTTCAAGCGGACCATGCTCTAAACGTCCTGGTTGGAGTATGGATGTTTTAAAAGATACACCAATAGGAAGATCTCACAGACATAAAGTATGTAAAGAGAAACTTAATGAAGCAATAGTTAAATCAAAAAAAATATTGGAACTGCCTGAATCTTATCATGTTGGTATAATGACAGGTTCAAATACAGGAGCTTTAGAAGCTGCCATGTGGTCCCTTTTAGGATGCAAAGGAGTTGACGTTTTAGCTTGGGAAAATTTTGGAAAAGATTGGGTAATAGACGTGCTTGAACAATTAAAAATAAAAGACGTTAATAGCTATGTAACTGATTATGGTACTCTTCCTGATTTGACAAAAGTTAATTTCAAAAATGATGTAATATTTACTTGGAATGGAACAACTGCCGGTGTGAGAATTCCTAATGGTGACTGGATACCTGATGATAGAGAAGGCTTAACTATTTGTGATGCTACATCAGGAATTTTTGCTATGGACATAGATTGTAGCAAACTTGATGTTATAACATGGTCTTGGCAAAAAGTTTTGGGAGCAGAAGCTGCTCATGGAATGATAGCGTTATCTCCTCGTGCAGTTCAGAGACTTGAAACTCACGTTCCATCTTGGCCAATTCCAAAATTATTTAGATTAGCAAGTAAGAAAAAATTAATAAAAGGTATTTTTGAAGGTGGTACAATCAATACTCCTTCAATGATTTGCGTTGAAGATGTATTGGATGCTTTAAAATGGGTTGAGTCAGTAGGCGGCACAAAGGGATTAATAAAAATTTCAAATGACAACTTACAAATTGTAGAAGACTGGATAAGTAAAAGTGATAATTTTAAATTTATGTGTGAAGATAAAAAATTAAGATCTTCAACAAGTATTACAGTGTTAATTAAAGATGAATGGTTTGCAAAATTTAACGAAGAAGAGCAAAGAGGAGTATTAAAAAAATTATTTTCGCTTTTAGAAAAAGAAGGGGTTGCCAACGATATTAATGGTTATCCCAAAGCGCCTCCCAGTATAAGGATATGGGGCGGATCAACTGTACAAAATAGTGACATCAAAGCATTGTTGCCTTGGATTGATTGGGCGTATAATTCAATAAAAAATAATGCCTAAAGTTTTAATTTCAGATTCAATGAGCAATGTTGCTCAAAAAATTTTTGAGAAAAATAATATTTCCGTTGATGTAAAAACCGGTTTGTCAGAAGAAGAAATTATAAAAATTATTCCAGAGTATGATGGAATGGTTGTTAGATCTGCTACAAAAGTAACTAAAAAAATTATTGAAGCTGCAAAAAATTTAAAAGTAATTGGTAGAGCAGGAGCCGGTGTTGATAATATAGATTTGCCGACAGCTAAAGAAAAAAATATGATTGTTATGAATACTCCCGGTGGAAATGCTAATGCAACAGCAGAACATGCGTTTGCATTAATTATGTCGACGCTAAGAAAAATTCCTTTTGCCAACGACACAACACATAAAGGACAATGGGAGAAAAAAAATATTAAAGGCACTGAACTTTCAAAAAAAACGTTAGGCATAGTTGGATTTGGAAATGTAGGTGTAAGATTAAGTAATCTTGTTAAAGGTTTTGATATGAAAATATTGGTTAATTCAAAATCGCTAGAATCTAGAAAAAAAGACTATCCTCATGTAGAAAATGTAAGTTTTGATGAATTGATAAGCAAAAGTGACATTATAAGTTTTCATTGTAAGGCTCCTAAAGATGGTAAACCAATGATTACCAAAGAACATTATAAAAAAATGAAACCTACAACGTATATAATTAATGCAGCCAGAGGTAACATTGTCGATGAAAAAGATTTAAATGATGCGCTAAATGAAAATCTAGTTGCTGGAGCAGCAGTAGATGTATTTTCAAAAGAACCGGCTAAAGAAAATATTTTATTCAACAATCCAAAAGTTATTTTAACTCCGCATATAGCAGCATCTACAACAGAAGCCTCAATAGTTGTAGCTGAAATGGTAGCAAACCAAATATCAGATTTTTTATTAAAAGGCGTTAAGGTTAATACTGTTTAATTAATTAGCTTTTATTGTTGGTAGAGAATAAAAATCAGCTGTATCTATTTTTGAATAATGTTGCCTTTTTGAATTCCATTTTTTATGAATGCCAGCACTTGCAAGACTTAAAGTTGATCGACCATATCGATAATTAGTATTATCAATAGATTTCATTAAGTTATTTATTTTTTCATCTCTTTCTGAAGAAAATAAATTTTTTTCATTATTTGAATCTGACAAATGAGACAATATCACTCCAGCTTTTTGATATCTATAACCATTTTTAAAAATAGTTTCTAAATTAGAAATCGCAGCTTTTACAATTTCAATGCTATTATTAGTAGCTATTGGCAAGTCTATTGTTTTCGAATTAGAGTAAAAACCATATCGATTTTGAAAAGGACTTGTTCTAATAAAAACTGTTATTGATTTTGTAACTAAAGATTCGGATCTAATTTTTTCTGAAGCATTCAAAGAATAACCAGCTATTGCCTCTTTTAATTCTTGAAAATCTTCTACTCTTTTTCCAAATGAACGCGACACAATACAGCTCTTTCTTTTAGAACTTGTTGTTTCTAAGTCAATACAAGAAATACCTTTAAGCTCCATTGCTGTTCTTGAGCTTAAAACATTAGAGCTTTTTTTAATCCATGTATTGGATTTATTTTTTAACTGTTTTGCATTATAAATTCCATTTTGATGATAAAATTTTGTCAGTTGTTTACCAACTCCCCATACATCATTAATTTCTACTTTTTCTAATATTGGATCAATATTTTCAACTCCCACCAAACTAACAACACCAGATTGCTTTTTTTTAGCTATATGATTTGCAACCTTGCTCAAAGTTTTGGTTTTTGCAATGCCGATACTAGTTGGTATACCGGTCCATTTTAAAACTATACTTCTAATTTCTTTACCAATATCTTCCACTTCGTTATCAGGAAAATTTGATAAATCTAGAAAAGCTTCATCTATTGAATAAATTTCTATTTCAGAATTAAATCTTTTAAGAGTTCTCATTACCCTTCTGGATAAATCTCCGTACAAAGAATAATTTGATGAAAACACTTGAACATTGTTTTTAATAATAATATCTTTTTCTTTAAAATAAGGTTCTCCCATTTTAATACCTAAAGCTTTTGCCTCTGTTGATCTTGAAATAATGCAGCCATCATTATTTGATAAAACAACTACCGGTTTATTTCTCAACCTAGGATTGAACAGTCTTTCACATGAAACATAGAAAGAATTGCAGTCAACAAGGGCTATTTTTTTAGTATGTTGAGTGAATGACATAAGTAACAACCCCCCAGATAAAAACGTTTGAATCTTCATCAATGATAATTTTATCTTCAGTGTTATTTGATCCTGATGATAAAAAGTTTTGATTTTTTGATTTAATAAAATTTTTAACAACTAATTCGTCATGAACATTTGCAACTACGGTAGAGAAATTTTTGGGCTCTAAACTTCTATCGACTACCAATAAATCACCATCATAAATACCAACATCGGTCATGGATTTTCCTTGAACTCGGATAACAAAAGTTGCTGGAACATTTTTTATTAGGTGAACGTTAAGATCAACGTCCTCTTCTATGTAGTCTGTTGCAGGAGAAGGAAAACCAGCTCCAGCTTTATGCAGGTAAAATGGTACAGTTAATTTCATGTTCTTGCTTTGTTCTCATTAATACTCTAATTTTCCAATATAGTCAAATAAGTTGTATTTTGAGTCTGTAAGTGAATCGAAAAGGAATCAAAACGTGAACATTAATAGCTGTATTTTGTTACATTGTGGATAACTTCAACTAAGGGTAGTCTGCAAAAATTATGAAAAAAAAAGTTACATGCCATTGTGGAGAAGTTGAATTGGAAGTTAATTTCCCTGAAGAGGGCATTGGTAAAGTTACAAGATGTAACTGTTCTATTTGTAAAAGGAAATCAGCTACCATGGCAAGAGTTGATCAATCAGAGCTCAAAGTTATTAAGGGCAAAGATAAAATTAAACTTTATCAATATAATACGAAAATAGCTCAACATTATTTTTGTGGCAATTGTGGAATTTATACTCATCACATCCCAAGGTCTGCACCAGAAGCATATGGAGTAAATGTTGGTTGTATTGAAGGTGTAGATCCGCTTGAATTGAAAGATGTAAATTTTTTTGATGGAGAAAACCATCCTTTAGATCAAAAAAAATAATGAAAAAAATATTTTTAATTTTATTATTTGCAATTTTTAGTTTTAATTCGGCACAAGCTATATCTTTGTCAGATGCATTATTAGAAGCTTATAATAATAACCCAGAATTAAATGCTGAAAGAGAAAATTTAAATGTTTCTAAGGAAGATTTTAATATTTCAAAAAGTGAATTTTTACCAAGTTTAACTATTTCAGGTTCTAAAAGCAGCGAAGATACTAGCAAGAATACCGATAGATCAGGTGCAAATTCCGCAGTAACTGACGTAAATTCTAAAACTCAATCGGTATTAATAGAACAAAAATTATTTCAAGGGTTTGCGGGTATAGCAGGCTATGAAAAAAATAAAATTGGCTTAACTTTAGCACAAGCAAAATATTTAAAAAAAGAACAAGATATTTTATTTAAAGCCGTAGAAGCGTACACTGGTCTTGCTTTTGCTAAAGAAAAACTAGAAATTAATTTAAGCAACGTAAATTTGTCAGAAAGACAAGTTGAAACAGATCAATCTAGATTAGAAAGAGGACAAGTAACCCTAGCAGATGTTGCACAATCCGAGTCTTCTTTGGCAGAGTCTCAAGCAAAATTAATAGAATCCCAAAATGAAATGTTAACATCAAGATTGGAATACGAGAAGGTAATTGGACCTTTAGAAAATATAGATAATTTTAATAATAATTATGAAATTAATTTTGAAGTTCCATCATCTTTAAATCAAGCAATTGAAATTTCTAAGAACAACAATCCGGATTTAATTATATCTAAGTTAGAATATGAACAATCAGAAAAAGATGTAATAATTGCAAAATCTGAATTTTCACCTTCAGCTACATTATCCTTAGAGTCTTCAAAAACAGATGATTTAAGCGCTACTGTTGATGAAAGGGATAAAGAAACGGTTAAAGCAACTATATCTTGGCCTCTTTTTAAGGGAGGTAAAAATTTTGCAGAGTTAAATAGAAGTAAAAGTTTAAAAAATAGAAAAAAATTATTATTTGATTATGCTCATAAATCAAACGATACTGATGTTGCAAGTGCATGGGCAAATTTACAGTCTACTGAGAGTTTATTAAATTCGGTAAAATCTCAAGTGAAAGCAGCCGAAATTGCAAATGAAGGAATAAGTGCCGAATACGAGTCTGGACTTGGAAGATCAACACTCGATCTAATTCAATCTAATACAATACTTTTAAACTCAAAAATAAGTTTGGCTAATTCTGAAAGAAACTATCTCTTAGCCAAGTTTAATCTGCTTAAATCTATTGGTTTACTAAACAGTGATTATCTAAAAATTCAATAAATTCGGTATTTTTTCGTTAATTTAATATTTTTATTGCCAATGAGAACAAAATGTGTACATTTAATTGTATGATTCGATTGATAAAAAACGCAAAAAAAGAGGCAAAAAATGACTAAAAATAACTTAAAAGTAGTTAAATCTACTAAAGAGAAAGATTCAGAAAGCAAAGAAAAGAATAAAGCTTTAGACGCAGCAATTAGCCAGATTACAGACAACTTTGGAAAAGGCTCTGTAATGAAGCTTGGCCAACAAACAACAATGGATATTGAGTCCATTTCTACAGGATCCTTAAGCTTAGATTTAGCATTAGGAATAGGTGGACTGCCTAAGGGACGAATTATAGAAATATATGGTCCAGAGTCTTCTGGAAAAACAACACTTGCATTGCAAGTTGTCGCTGAAGCTCAAAAGGCTGGAGGCATTTGTGGATTTGTAGATGCAGAACATGCTTTAGACCCAGTTTATGCAAAAAAATTAGGAGTAGATACTGAAGAATTGTTAATATCTCAACCTGACACAGGAGAACAAGCTTTAGAAATAACTGATACATTAATTAAATCAGGCTCAATTTCTGTATTAGTTGTCGACTCTGTTGCAGCTTTAACCCCAAGAGCTGAAATTGAAGGAGAGATGGGAGATCATCATGTTGGGCTCCAATCAAGATTGATGAGTCAAGCTTTAAGAAAATTAACAAGCTCAATTTCACGAACAAATACAATGGTTATTTTCATTAACCAAATAAGAATGAAAATTGGTGTTATGTTTGGAAGTCCTGAAACTACTTCTGGAGGAAATGCATTAAAATTCTATTCATCAGTTAGAATGGATATTAGAAGAATAGGTGCCATCAAAGAAAAAGATGCAATTATAGGAAATGCAACAAGAGTAAAAGTTGTAAAAAATAAAGTATCGCCACCATTTAAAGTAGTTGAATTTGATTTAATGTATGGCAAAGGAATTAGCAAAACTGGTGAGCTAATTGATCTTGGTGCAAAAGCTGAGATAGTAGAAAAAGCAGGCGCCTGGTACGCTTATAAAGGTGAAAAAATTGGACAAGGTAAAGAAAATGCAAAACTCTATCTTGAACAAAATCCAAAAGCAGCAGCTGAGATTGAAATGGCAATAAGAGAAAAAGCCGGGATGATTTCAAAGAAGATTGAAGGAAATCCGATAGATGAAGAAAAAGTAAAGGCTGAATCGAAAGAAGAAATCTCACCTAAAAAGAATTAACTTTTAGTTATCTAAAAAGGCGCTTGTTTTAAGCGCCTTTTTTCCCTACTGTTATCTAGACATCAAATAAAAAAGCTGTATTTTAAAAATATGGCCGATAAATCACTAAATGAAATAAGAAGTACTTTTCTTAAGTATTTTGAAAAGAACGACCATAAAATTGTTGAATCTAGCAATTTAGTTCCAAATAATGATCCAACGTTAATGTTTGCTAATTCTGGGATGGTACAATTCAAAAATGTATTTACGGGACTTGAAAAAAGAGACTATCAAAGAGCTACCACATCACAAAAATGTGTAAGAGCAGGTGGAAAACATAATGATTTAGAAAATGTTGGTTATACTCCTAGACACCATACTTTTTTTGAAATGCTTGGAAATTTTTCTTTTGGAGATTACTTTAAAGAAAGGGCAATTGAACTAGCATGGAACTTGATAACAAAAGATTTTGGTTTAGATAAAAATAGGCTGTATTTCACCGTTTTTAAAGAAGATGAGGAAGCTTTTAAACTTTGGAAAAAAATAACAGGATTTGGTGAAGATAGAATAATTAAAATTTCTACATCAGATAACTTTTGGTCAATGGGAGAAACTGGACCATGTGGTCCTTGTTCAGAAATATTTTTTGATCACGGAGACCACTTGAAAGGTGGTTTGCCCGGAACTAAAGATCAAGATGGAGATAGGTATATAGAAATTTGGAACTTAGTATTTATGCAATTTGAACAGGTTTCAAAAGATAAAAGAATAAATTTACCAAAACCATCTGTAGATACAGGAATGGGCCTAGAGCGAATGACAGCTTTGCTTCAGGGAACGCATGACAATTACAAAACAGATCACTTTATTAAATTAATAAATTCTATTGCTGACGCAGTTAAAATAAAACCAAATGAAAAAAATATGTCGAGTTTTCGAGTTATTGCCGATCATTTAAGAGCAAGTTCTTTTCTAATTGCTGAAGGTGTTTTGCCATCCAACGAGGGACGTGGTTATGTATTAAGAAGAATTATGAGAAGAGGTATGAGGCACTCTCATTTGTTAGGCTCAAAGGAACCAATATTTTTTAATATTTTTAAAACTTTAATGAATGAAATGTCTGGTAACTATCCAGAGTTAAAAAGAGCGGAGTCATTAGTAAGGGAAACATTAAAAACAGAAGAAGAAAAATTTTTAGTTTTACTTGAAAGAGGTATGAAAATTTTGAATGATGAAATTAGTAAAGTTGAAAAAGTTTTATCTGGAGAAGTTGCTTTTAAACTTTATGATACATATGGTTTTCCTTTAGATTTAACCGAAGATATCTTAAAAAGTAAATCACTTTCAGTAGATCATAAAAAATTCAAATCATTAATGAACGAAAGCAGAGAACTTGCTAAAAAAAACTGGAAAGGATCTGGTGACAGTTCTGTTGAAGAAATTTGGTTTGGAATAAAAGATAAAATAGAACCAACTGAATTTTTAGGATATGAAACCGATCAAGCTGAAGGAGTAATTCTTTCATTAATTAAAGATAATAAAGAAGTCAAAAGTTTAAATAATGGTGATGAAGCAATTATAATTGTTAATCAAACACCTTTTTATGGTGAGTCAGGAGGACAGGTTGGTGACATTGGCTATATAGTTTCTGGTGAATTTAAATTTAAAGTAAATGATGTTCAGAAAAAACTTGGAGACTTATTTGCTCATTATGGCAAAGTTGAAGGTGGAACTATTAATTTAAATGACAGTATAGAAATGAAAATAGATATTAAAAGAAGAGAAAATATTAGAGCATACCATTCAGCAACTCATCTTTTGCATGAATCTCTAAGAAGAATTTTAGGAACACATGTAACTCAAAAAGGATCTTTAGTTGCCCCTGATAGATTAAGATTTGATTTTAGCCATATGAAACCAATTTCAAATGATGAGATAAATAAAATTGAAAATTATGTAAATAAAATGGTTGAGACTAAATCTGAAGTAAAAACAAGACTAATGACACCGAAAGAGGCAGTTGATAATGGTGCTTTAGCCTTATTTGGCGAAAAATATGGTGAAGAAGTAAGGGTTCTTTCTATGGGTGATGAAAAGGATAAATATTTTTCTACAGAGCTTTGTGGAGGAACTCATGTTCGAAATACGGGTGACATTGGAAAGTTTAAGATTGTAAGCCAATCATCAATAGCCGCAGGAGTTAGGAGAGTTGAAGCTTTAAGGGATAAACAATTGGAAGAATATTTAACAAAAAAAGAAAAGTTGTCTGATCTATCTTCACAGAAAAATGAAGAAATTATTAAAAATATTTCAGAACAAATTATAAAGCTTGGTGGAAAACCAAATTTAGAAAATGAAAATCAAAAAGATTTAATAAAAGATTTAAACAAACAATTTGAGCAACTATCAGTTAAAAATATTTTGGCCGATAAATCAAAGAATATTATTAAAGATGAAGAGATAAATGGTATTAAAATAAGATTACAAAAAGTAACTGATCTTCCTTCTAAAGATTTAAGAAAATTAGTAGATAATGGAAAAAAAGAAATAACCGAAGGAATAGTAATTATTTTTGCGATTAAAGACGATAAAATTGGTTTGGCAGTAGGAGTTACTGATAAACTTACTAAAAAGTATGATGCTGTAAAATTTGCAAAAACAGGATCAGAAATAGTAGGAGGCAAAGGAGGAGGAGGCAGACCTGATTTTGCACAAGCTGGAGGCATGTTACCAGATAAAATAGAAGAAGCTTTTACTAAATTAAAATCTTTAGTTTAATTTCTTTTTTAAATTGCCATCAATTTTATCTAGAAATTCATTAGTATTTAAATATTTGTTTGAAGGACCTATAAGTATAGCTAAGTCTTTTGTCATTGATCCACTTTCAACACAATCAATGCAAATTTTTTCTAGTGTATTTGAAAATTTAATTAACTCATTATTTCCGTCTAATTCACCCCTGTGGGCCAAACCTCTAGTCCAGGCAAAAATTGATGCTATCGGATTTGTAGAAGTTTCTTTGCCTTCTTGATGCATTCTAAAATGCCTAGTAACTGTTCCATGGGCTGCTTCAGCTTCCATTGTTTTTCCATCTGGAGCAAGCAATACACTTGTCATCAATCCTAGAGATCCATATCCTTGCGCAACCGTATCTGATTGAACATCACCATCGTAATTTTTACAAGCCCATATGTATTTTCCACTCCACTTCATCGCGCATGCTACCATGTCATCGATTAATCTGTGTTCGTAGGTAATATTTTCTTTTTCAAATTTAGACTTAAATTCACTTTTAAAAACTTGTTGAAATATATCTTTAAATCTACCATCGTAAGTTTTTAGTATTGTATTTTTGGTTGATAAATAAACTGGCCATTTTTTAATTAATCCATAATTAAAGCAAGAACGTGCAAAATCTTCTATAGATTTATCAAGATTATACATTGATAAAGCAATACCTGGTCCAGGAAAATTAAATACTTCATATTTTTTTTCGTCTTTCCCATCTTCTGATGTCCATTTTATTTCTAATTTACCTTTTCCAGGAACTTGAAAATCTGTAGCTCTATACTGATCACCAAATGCATGTCTTCCAATAATTAACGGATCAGTCCACGAAGGAACTAACTTCGGAATATTTTTACAAATGATTGGTTCTCTGAATACTGTTCCTCCAATAATATTTCTTATAGTACCGTTTGGAGATCTCCACATTTTTTTTAAATTAAATTCTTTAACTCTTTTTTCATCAGGAGTAATTGTTGCACATTTAATTCCAACTCCATTTTTTTTAATCGCTTTTGCACAATCGATCGTTATTTGATCAGATGTATTATCTCTACTTTTAATCCCAAGATCGTAGTATTCGATTTTTAAATCTAAATATGGAAGAATGAGTTTATTTTTAATGAAGTTCCAAATCACCCTGGTCATTTCATCACCATCTAGCTCAACTATTGGGTTTTTTACCTTAATTTTGCTCATATTTAGATGTTATCTTAATAATTGAATTTAAGCATTTTATATACATATTAAACAAAAATTATCAAATTAAGGATTATGATAGATAAAGTTTTTCCAAAGATACATAATGAAGGGTACAAGTTTTTGGTTATATTTGGTTTTGCAACCTTAATATTGTATTTAATAAGTGGTTTTTTGGGACTAATAGGTTTGGTTTTAACAATATGGGTTTATTATTTTTTTAGAGATCCAGATAGAATTTCTATCAATGATGAAAATTATCTTGTAAGCCCAGCCGATGGAGAAGTTTTACAGGTAGAAGATTCAGATGGACCAAAAGAATTAAATCTTGAAGGTAAAAAATTTAAAAAGATAAGTATTTTTATGAATGTTTTTGATTGTCATGTTAATAGAACCCCTTGTTCAGGAAAAGTTACTGAAATTTTATATAAACCAGGAAAGTTTCTAAATGCTTCTCTAGACAAAGCAAGCGAAGACAACGAAAGAAATTATTATAAAATTTCAAATTCTAGTGAAGAAGATATAATTGTTGTTCAGATTGCGGGTCTTATAGCGAGAAGAATAGTTTGCGAAGTAACAGAAAACAGTGAATTAAAACAAGGTGACAGAATAGGTATGATTAGATTTGGAAGCAGAGTCGATATTTATTTTGAAAACTACAACTCACTAGTTAAGGTTAATCAAAAAACTATAGCTGGAGAAACACTTTTGGCAAAGAAATAAGATGATGAACGAACCCAAAAAAAATTTTAAAATAGTAACTGATACTAAAGCTAGAGTTATACTGCCTAATACTTTAACACTTATAGGGGTGTGCATAGGTTTAACTTCAATAAATTTTGCACTAAATCAAAATTATAAATTATCTATAATTGCAATTGTTCTTGCGGCAATAATAGATGGTTTGGATGGAAGAATTGCAAGATTAATTAGAGGAACTTCAAAAGTTGGAAAAGAACTAGATTCTCTAACAGATGTAATTAGTTTTGGTGTTGCTCCAGCATTTATAATGTATTTCTGGACAATGAATACCATAGGGAAAATAGGCTGGTTGATATCATTAATATATGTAGTTTGTGTAGCACTAAGATTAGCAAGATTTAATGTAAGCACAGGATCAGAACCTTCATGGACTGATAATTTTTTTGAAGGTATGCCATCGCCAGCAGGAGGAATTTTAGTTTTAAGCCCTCTGATTTATGATGTTAGTGGGTTTGATGTTATTAATTTAAATTATACAATAATAACTCCAATTATATTTGTAGTTGTTTCAATATTGTTAATAAGTAAAATTCCAACATACTCTATGAAAAAGATTGTAGTGCCAAGAAGTACTACAATTTTCTTACTTTTTGGAATAGTTCTTTCATTTGGTTTGTTATTAATTTTTCCATTTAAAGCTCTTATCGTCGGTAGTACAGTCTATCTATTAACAGTGCCAATAAGTTTATTTCACTATCATAAAATAAAAAAAAAACACAAACATGACAATAACTTTAATGATGAGGAACCTGAAGACGTTCTATAAATGAAAAAAAATGTAATTGTTTCATTGGCAGACTCTAATTATTTTGATTTATTGAATGAGCTAATTGACTCTATTAAAAAATTTAGTGAAAGTTCATCTACAGCAATATGTATTTTAGATGCAGGTCTAAATGAAAATCAAAAAAAAACATTATCAACAAAAGTTGATGAGATAAAAAATGCAAAATGGGATATTAAAGTTTCATCAATTAAAGTAGGAGGAAAAGAATGGTTAAAAAGCCAAGTATCAAGAGCATTTTTGCCCAGTTATTTTCCAAGTTATGAAAAATATTTATGGATTGATTGTGATGCTTGGGTAAATGACTGGAATTCTGTTGAATTATATTTTAAAGCATGTGAAAACGGAAAACTTGGAATAACACAAACTTTAGGCCCCGGTTATAAAATTATGTCTAAAGTCAGTTGGCTTTTCGGAAAGTTGGCAATTATTAAGTCTCAAAATTTTAAACATGCCATAAGTTCAAAAATAGGACTAGATAAAGCTAGAAAATTAGCATTTGCACCACATATTAATATTGGAGTATTTTCACTTGAAAAAGACTCACCTTGTTGGAAAATATGGCAAAGAAATTTAGAGATAACTTTAAATTCAGGAAAAATATTTGGTTCAGAAGGACTAGCAATCAATATGAGCGTATATATAGACAATGTTGAAACTGAATTTTTACCTTTAAACTGTAATTGGATAGCGAGTAATTTGTTACCAAAATTTAATGAACAAAGTAATACATTTGTGGAACCTTATTTACCAAATTATAAAATTGGCATTATGCATTTAGCTGCAGGACTTTGGGAAAACAATAAAGATATGAGATTAGATAAAAGTGTAAAAATAGATATTAAAACTTTAGACAATAAATCTGTAACTAAAAGTTTAAGATTTGGTCATTAATTGAAAAAAAATAAAATCTCAAAAAATTGGATAAATAGACAAAGAAAAGATATTTATGTTCGTAAATCTAAAGTTGAAGGTTTTAGATCTAGAGCAGTTTATAAATTAAAGGAAATTGATGAAAAGTTTAAAATATTTAAACAAGTAAATTCTTTAGTGGATCTTGGTGCAGCTCCAGGTAGTTGGTCGCAATATGCATCTAAAAAAATTAAAAATGAAAAAATTTTATCAATAGATTTAATAGAATTTGAAAAAATAAAAAATATTCATCAAATTATTGGAGATTTTACAGATGAAAATTGCAAAGAAGAGATTAAAAAATATTTTAACACAAAAATTGACTTAGTTATTTCTGATATGGCTGTAAATACAATTGGAAATAAAAATATAGATTCAATCGTAACAGGAGAACTTTGTCTTGAAGCTATGAATTTTGCTTTAAAAATGCTCAATCAAGACGGCAAATTTGTATCTAAAATTTTTATGGGATCTAGTTTTAATGAAATTGTTGCCCATGCTAAAAAATCGTTTAAAGACGTGAAGGTTTTTAAACCATCAGCTAGCAGAAAAAATTCAAAAGAAACTTTTATAATTTGTAAATTTTTAAGATAGTTACTCTTTAAATTTTTAAAGAATCGTATATACATGATTATGGGTCCCATAAAAGAAGCACTTACATTCGATGATGTTACTTTGGCTCCAAAGTATTCAGAGGTTCTTCCTTCACAAGTTGATACAAAAGTGCAATTATCAAAAAATATAACTTTAAAAATACCTTTGTTATCTTCAGCTATGGACACAGTTACAGAGTCAAAAATGGCAATCTCTATTGCTAGGGCAGGTGGGATTGGAGTTATACATAGAAATTTAAACATAAAGGAACAAATTCAAGAAATAAAAAAAGTAAAATCAAAAAATTTAATTGTAGGTGCGGCCGTTGGTGCAGGTACTGATGAAATTATAAGAGCAGAAGCAATTTTAAAAGAAGGAGTAAATTTGATTGTAGTTGATACAGCGCATGGTCATACTAAAAAAGTTTCTGAAATAATTAAAAAAATAAAAAAAAAGAAAAATAATAAAACTTCAATTTGTGCAGGGAATATTGCAACCCCAGAAGCGGCAAAATTTTTATTAAAATTAGGAGTAGATATTATTAAAGTAGGAATAGGACCAGGTTCTATATGTACCACAAGGCTAGTAGCTGGGATTGGGGTCCCTCAGCTAAGTGCAATAATAAATGTAAAAAGTGGCGTAAAAAATAAAAATGTTAAAATAATTTCTGATGGTGGAATTAAATTTTCGGGAGATATAGCAAAAGCACTGGCAGCAGGAGCTGATGCAGTTATGATTGGCTCATTGTTTGCTGGTACCAATGAGTCACCTGGAAAATTAATTAAAAAAAAAGGAAAATTATATAAAAATTTTAGAGGAATGGGATCTGTTGGAGCAATGAACAAAGGTTCAGCAGATAGGTATTTTCAAAAAAAACAAAAAGATAAATCTAAATATGTGCCTGAAGGCGTTGAAGGTTTAATTAAATTTAAAGGAAGTATTGATAAAGTAATTTTTAAACTTGTTGGAGGTTTAAAATCATCTATGGGTTACTTAGGGGCAAAAACAATAATTAAATTAAGAAAAAAACCTAATTTTGTGAAAATTACTAAAGCCGGATTTTATGAAAGCATGGTACATAATATTGACGAAGTAAAAAAAGATAGTGAATTTTAATGTTAATTAAAAATAAGTTTATACTTAGCGTTGTTTTATATTGTGTATTTTTTAGCTTTTCCACAGCTAAAGAAAATTATTATAATGAAGCAATAAAAAATTTTGAAAAAAAAGAGTTAGAAGCTTCTAAATTTTTGTTTCAAAAAAATATAGTTTTTAATCCTAAGGATGCAAAATCATATTTGTATTTAGCAAAAATATTTAATTTAGAAGAAAACGAAAAGGAAGAAGAAAAAAATTTAAACACAACTTTGCTTTTAGATCCTGCAAATGAAGAGGCAATGTATATGTTAATAAATATTAAACTTAAAAAATCAAATTATTCAAAAGTTCAAGATTTGAAAGAAAAATTTGTTATTATATGCGTTAAGCTTTGTGAAAAAACAAAAGAAATAAATAAAACATTGAAAAATATTGAACCAAAAAATGATACTTAGCAATAATTTAAATAAAATTTTAATTATTGATTTTGGTTCTCAGTTCACACAATTAATCGCTAGAAGAATTAGAGAACTAGGAATTTTTTCTGAAATAATAAGTCATAAAAAAGCAAAAAATATAAAATTATTTAATAAAGAAATAAAAGGAATAATTTTATCAGGAGGTCCTCTTAATGTTTATGACAGCAATAAATTTAAATTTAATAAAAAAATATTAAATTTAAATATACCTATTCTTGGAATATGTTTTGGACATCAGATAATTTCTAAAGTACTAGGTGGCAAAGTTAAGAAGTCAAAATATAGAGAATTTGGTTCTGCCATTGTTAATAGAAAAAGTAAAAGTGAATTAGTCAAAAATTTTTTTAATAAAACTCAAACAAATAACGTTTGGATGAGCCACGCAGATCAAGTTTCAAAATTACCAAAAGACTTTAATGTTGTGGCATCAACTAAAAATTCTAAATACACGATTATAGAAAATAAAAAAAAAAATTTTTTTGGAGTTCAGTTTCATCCGGAAGTAACACATACAAATAAAGGTAAAATTTTATTAAAAAACTTTGTAATAAAGATTTGTAAAGCAAAAAGAAACTGGTCTTCAAAACATCAAAAAATTAAATTAATTAATGATGTAAGAAAAAAAGTTGGAACAAAAAAAGTAATATGTGCATTATCTGGTGGAGTAGATAGCAGTGTAGTTGCTCAATTGCTAAACAAAGCTATAGGTAAAAATCTTACATGTATTTTTGTTAATACTGGTTTGTTAAGAAAAAATGAGGAAAAACAAGTAATCAATACTTTTAAAAAGAAACTAAAGATTAAGTTAATTTATGTTAATGCAGAAAATGAATTTATAAAAAAACTTAAAAATATTTCTGATCCCGAGAAAAAGAGAAAAATTATAGGCAATTTATTTATTAAAATTTTTGAAAGATACGCAAATAAAATAAAAAAAGTAAGGTTTTTAGCACAAGGAACTCTTTATCCTGATTTAATAGAAAGTAAATCAGTTACAGGTAGTCAAACTTCTAAAATAAAATCACATCATAACGTAGGTGGCTTACCAAAAAAAATGAAATTAGAACTAGTAGAGCCTTTAAAATTTTTGTTTAAAGATGAAGTGCGAAAACTTGGTTTGGAACTTAATCTTTCTAAAGATATTATATTTAGACATCCATTTCCGGGACCAGGTTTAGCAATTAGAATTCCTGGATTAATTACAAGTCAAAAAATCAATATACTTAAAGAGGCTGATTTTTACTTTATTAATGAATTGAAAAAAAATAATTTGTACAAAAAAATTTGGCAAGCCTATGCTGCCTTGCTACCAGTTAAAACAGTTGGTGTAATGGGAGACAACAGAACATATGAACACATATGCCTTTTAAGAGCCATAACATCTGAAGATGGAATGACAGCGGATTTCTTTAATTTTAAAAAAGATTTTATGCAAAAAATTTCAAATAAAATTATAAATAACATAAAAGGTATAAATAGAGTGGTATATGATATAACCTCGAAGCCACCAAGTACTATTGAATTAGAGTAATGATAAATAAAATTAAAAAAATTATAAAAAAAAAAAATAAAACAAAAATTATTTGCCTAACTGCATATTCAAAAAATTTTGCAACTGAAGTAGATAAGCATGTAGATATAACTTTAGTAGGAGACTCATTGGGCTCTGTTCTTTATAATTATAATACAACTAGAAAAGTAACTTTAGATAACATGATAGAACACTCTAAAAGTGTTCGAATGGGTATAAAAAAAAGTTTAATGGTGGTAGATATGCCTTACAAAACCTATCAAAATAAAAAAGATGCTCTTAAAAATGCAATTAAAGTTATTAAAAAAACAAAATGCGATGCTATAAAATTAGAAGGCGGATCCAAGATTAAGAAAATTGTAAAGCATTTAGTTACAAATAATGTGGCTGTAATGGGTCATATAGGTGTTTTGCCTCAAAGCGTAAAAGGAAAATTTAAATATAAAGGAAAAGTGGAAAGAGAAAAAAAACAATTACTTAATGAAGCAAAATTACTTCAAAACCTAGGTGTATTTTCGATAGTTTTAGAATGCGTTCAGTCAAATACTGCACGATTGATAACTAGATCTATCAAAATACCAACTATTGGAATTGGTTCTTCAAAATATTGTGATGGTCAGGTTTTAGTAACAGATGATCTTTTAGGTTTAAACGAAACAAAAATAAGATTTGTAAAAAAATTTGTTAATTTAAAAAAATTAATAAATCAAGGAATAAAAAAATTTAAAAAAGAAGTAATTTCTAAAAAATATCCTTCAAAAAAATATTCTTACTAAAAATATTTGATAAATTTCTTATTTATTTCTAAGATTTCTAAATCAACTAAACCACCTATTATTAGCTGAATTGCAACGATTAAAATAAATCCTAAACCTATATATGCAATCCATAAATGTTTTTGTATATAGTTAGCTAAATATGTAGCTAGAGCACCAGTTAATACAACTGACAAAACAAGACCAAATATCATAAAACTAAAATAACCTTTTGCGGCTCCAACAACACCAATTACGTTGTCAAAACTTATAGTTATATCTGCAAATAAAACTTTATAAATACTTTGAATATACGAAGGTTCTTTAGATTTTTTTGTAGGTGATTTGATTTTTTTGATTTCAAATAAATCTTTACGAAGGTCATTAACAATCCAAATTAACAATAATCCTCCTAAAATTTTTATGAAATAAAATTTAAATAGATAAGTTGCAAAAATAGCAAAAATTATTTTAAAAACTAATGCTCCTGCAACACCCCATAAAATAATTTGTTTTCTATTTTTTGGTACAAAGTTTGATGCAATTAACCCTATGATTATTGCATTATCTGCAGCTAAAATTATATCTATAAATATAATTTGAACTAAAATTATTGACTGTTCTATCAAAGTTTCATCATAATAATTAAAATTTAGAATAATTCAATTAAAAGTAGTATTTATTTTTATTGATTTAATTTTTTTTACATAATGAAATACAAAAAATAAAAATGGAGGATAAATGAGATTAATTAAATATTTTTTAACTATTTTCACTTCTTTAGTTATATTTTCAAATGTTTCATTAGCTGAAAAATGGGACATGGCATTAGCATATGGTGCTGGAAACTTTCATTCTGCAAATGCTGCAGAGTTTGCAAAAAATGTAACTGAAAAAAGTGGTGGAAAATTAACAATTGTAACGCACCCTGGTGGATCACTTTATAAAGGTGGTGAAATTTTCAGAGCAGTAAGAACTGGTCAAGCACCTATTGGTGAAAGATTTATGTCAGCATTAGGAAAAGAAGATCCTTTGTTAGAAATAGATTCACAGCCGTTTCTTGCAACATCTTATACAGATGCAATGAGATTGTACAAAGCAACTAAAGATGAAATTACTAAAAGTTTAGATTCTAAAGGCCTTGTATTTTTGTATGCTGTGCCATGGCCAGCTCAAGGTTTGTATAGCAAGAAAGCAATCAACACACTTGATGATCTAAAAGGTTTAAAATTTAGAGCATATAACTCTGCTACAATTAGAATTGCAGAATTGACTGGAATGGCTCCAACAAAAATTGAAGCTGCTGAAATAAGTCAAGCTTTTTCAACTGGAGCTGTCGAAAGTATGATCACATCTCCAACAACAGGAAAAAATAAAAAAATTTGGGAAAATGGTGTGAAATATTTTTATGATATTGCAGCTTGGTTTCCTAAAAATATGATAATTGCAAACAAAGACGCTTGGAATAAGCTGGACAAGGCTACACAAGATTTAGTTAGAAAGGAAGCTGCGCTTGCTGAGAGAAAAGGTTGGCAACTTTCGAAACGAGGTAACGTTGCTGATAAAAAAGCTTTAGCTGATGCAGGGATGGTAGTTGGAAAAGTGAATTCAGTTTTACAAAAACATTTTGAAAGTGTTGGTGCAACCATGGCTAAAGAATGGTCTGCAAAAGCAGGTTCAAGAGGAGCTGCTGTACTATCAGCATATAAATAAAATACTTATCTTTAAAAAGGCCACTATTCTTAGTGGCCTTTTAAAATCATGCTGAAGTACTTAGATAAAAATTTAAATAAAATTTATCAGTTTTCTGGATATATAGCAGCGTTATTTTTAATTTTTGTTGCTATATTTATTCTAATTGGAATTTCATCAAGAATATTTAATTTTTATATCAGAGGATTAGCAGAGTACTCCGGATACTGTATGGCCGCAGCATCTTTTTTTGCTTTATCTTATACTTTTATTCACGGTGGGCATATTAGAATAACTTTATTTTTTGAAAAATTAAAAGGAGCAAAAAAAAAAATTATAGAAATTTGGTGTTTAAGTCTTGCATGTATTTTTTCAGGTTATTTAGCATACTATTTTTTAAAAATGATAATTATTTCTTATAACTTTCAAGAAAGAAGCGAAGGAGCTGATGAGATTCTAATTTGGATACCTCAAACCAGTGTATCTTTAGGATCTATTATTTTTTTCATATGTATTTTACACCATTTAATTTTAAAAATATTTAGCAAATAAATAATGCCCGAATTATTTTTAATAATCTTTTTTATAAGTATTTTATTATTTTTCTTAGGAACAGGAGTTTGGGTTGCAATAAGCATGATAGGTGTTTCTGCGATTGGAATGATGTTGTTTACATCAAGACCTGTTGGAGATGCAATGGCAACTATTATTTGGGGGACTTCTTCATCATGGACGCTTACAGCATTGCCATTATTTGTTTGGATGGGAGAAATCTTGTTTAGAACTAAACTTTCAAAAAATCTCTTTGAAGGTTTATCACCTTGGATGCAAAAACTTCCAGGAGGGTTAATACATGTTAATGTTGTAGGTTGTGCTTTATTTGCAGCTATATCTGGTTCGTCAGCAGCTACTGTTGCTACAGTTGGAAAAATGTCGATCCCAGAATTAAGAAAAAGAAAATATCCTGAAAAAATTTTACTTGGTAGTTTAGCTGGATCAGGAACTTTGGGACTACTAATCCCTCCTTCTATAATTTTGATTATTTATGGAGTAACTGTGCAAGAGTCTATTGCAAAATTGTTTATAGCTGGAATTTTACCTGGAATAATGATTGCTGTTATTTTTATGCTATATGTAGTTTTTTGGTCATTATTGAACACAAAAATCATGCCAAAGTCTTTTGAAAATTTTTCTTTTTTTCAAAAAATAAAAAAATCAAAACAATTACTCCCAGTTATTGTATTAATTTTAGCAGTAATTGGATCAATTTACACAGGAATAGCAACAGCAACAGAAGCTGCATCCTTAGGTGTGGTAGGTGCGTTAGTATTATCTTATTTCCAAAAAAGCTTAAATTTAAAAACATTTAGAGAATCTTTGCTGGGAGCAACCAAAACCTCATGCATGATTGCTTTCATTCTTGCAGGCTCGTCTTTTTTATCACTTGCAATGGGATTTACAGGTTTACCAAGAAATTTAGCAATCTGGATACAGAATATGGATTTATCACCTTACATATTAATTTTTGTTTTAATGATATTTTATATTATTCTTGGAATGTTTCTTGATGGAATTTCAGCAGTTGTTTTAACAATGGCAATTATAGAACCGATGATAAGACAAGCAGGTTTTGACATGATATGGTTTGGTATATTTTTGGTAGTAGTTGTGGAAATGGCTCAAATTACTCCACCTGTTGGATTTAATTTGTTTGTTTTACAAGGTATGGCAAATAAAGATATGAGTTATATTGCTAAAAGTGCATTTCCACTTTTCTTATTAATGATTTTAGCCGTAATTATTATTATTATTTTTCCTGAGATCGCTTTATGGTTGCCACAACAAATGGTACAAAATATCAACTAAATTTTTTCATTTTATTTAATGGTTTTAAGATAAGTTTATTTTTTATTAAATTTTCTTTGATTGATTTAGCGGTAGCCAAAGAACTTTTATTATCACCATGTATGCAGACAGAATCTATTTCGCAAGATATTTGTTTGCCTGATAAGCAATTTATAGTTTGATTTTTTACCATTTTTAAAACGTGAGTTTTTGCTTTTTCAGGATCTGTGATTAAAGCATTTGGTTTAGATCTAGATACAAGATTGCCATCGTCTTCATAGTTTCTGTCTGCAAAAATTTCACATGCAATTTTCATATTTAATTTTTTTGCTGCTATTTCCATTTTTGATCCAGTAGGAACTAAGTAAATCATATCTTTACTAATTTCATTTATAGCTTTTGCAATTGTTGTTGCTAGATCGATATCTTCACAGGCCATATTATTTAAGGCGCCATGAGGTTTTATATGAGTAACATTTTCACTATACTTAGATGCAACTGCTTGCAAGATTTCGTATTGATCAAATATCAGTTTTCTTATTTCGTTTGAATTCAAGTTCATTCGTTTACGACCAAAATTATCAGGATCGTTAAACGAAGGGTGAGCTCCAATGCTAACATCATTTTTTATTGATATATCTATAACCTTATTCATTGTTGTTTCATCCCCAGCATGATAGCCACATGCTATATTTGCAGAATTTACAATATTTAATAAATCAGGATCATTTTCTGTAGAATGAAATTTTGATTTTTCACCTAAATCACAATTGATATTAATTTCCATAACTCAAAGTCTAGAGTATAACATGGCATGATAAAAAATATATCTAATCTTGGCGATGCAGCAATTTATTGTGATTTTGGCACAGAAGTTAATGAAACAATTAATTCTGAAGTTATTAAATACTTTAATTATTTGTCTGATGTAACTGAAGAGAGAAAAATAGAAGGAATTACTAACTTAACACCATCATATAATAAATTAATAATTAGTTTTGACTTAGGTATTACAAACTATTCAAATATTAAAAAAAAAATAGAAAATTTAAAAATAGAAGATAGTAAAAAGCAATCATCTAAGAAAGTTAAAATTCCTGTATGTTGCGATGATAAATATGGATTAGATTTTAAAAGACTGTCAGAAAAACTAAGTCTTCCTAAAGAAGAAATACTTAAATTATATTTAGATAAGGAGTACTTCTGTTATATGACGGGGTTTATCGCTGGCATGCCTTTCTTAGGAGATTTAGATCAGAATATTAGATGTGATAGGCTCGAAACGCCTAGAGTAAAAGTTTCCAAAGGATCAGTAGGAATCACTGAACAATTTGCAAATATTTACACTTTTGAAAGTCCTGGTGGATGGAACATTATAGGTAGTACGCCTAAAAAAATATTTAAAAAAGAAAACATCAATGATCCAGTTTTGATTAAACCTGGTGATAAAGTAATTTTTTATGAAATTACAAATGAGGAATATTTAAATTGGAATGAGTGAAGTTTATTTGGAAATATTGCGTCCTGGTATAAATACTACAGCACAAGACTGCGGAAGAAAGCATTTATATCACATAGGAATAACAGTTAGTGGAGCAATGGATTTAAGAAATCACATGTTAGCAAATGCGCTAGTTACAAATAAAACTGAAGAGGCATCTATTGAGTTTGCTTATCAGGGGCCACTTTTAAAATTAAAGAATGGAATGATTAATTTTGCCATTACAGGAGACGTTGCTTTTAACATTGTTAGAAAAAATTCGATGGTAGAGGAGGGCAAATGTTATCAAAATTATATTTTAGAAAGTGATGACCAGCTAGATATCATATCAACAAAAAAATCGGTATATGGATATTTATCAGTTAGCGGTGGTTTTAAGTTTGAAAAAACTTGGAATAGTTTTTCAGTTAACACCAAAGCAAATGTAGGACCAAATAATGGAAAAAAATACTCTATAGGTGAAAAAATTTTCATAAAAAGCTATGAAAATTTAAAAATAAAAGAAAGAAAAATAAATTATATAAATCCAGTAAATAATTTAATTAGAGTTCTAAAAGGAACAAATTTTAATTATTTTTCAAATGATTCTCAAAATAAATTTTTTAAAGATGAATATTTGATAACTAATTTGACTGATAGAATGGGCATGAGACTTAAAGGTTCAATTTTAGAAAACATAAAAAGTACTAACATTAAATCTGAAGGGTTGATAAAAGGAGTGGTTCAAGTCCCAGCAGACGGTAATCCAATTATTTTATTAAATGATCATGGAACAATAGGAGGTTATCCTAAAATTGGAGTTGTTATTTCAGCTGATTTAGATCGTGTAGCACAATTACCTCCAGGCACAAGCATAAAATTTAAAGAAGTAACACTTGTAGAAGCTGAAAATTTATTTAAGAACTATTTATCTGAAACAAATAAATATTTAAATGCAATTAATTAGAAATATACCTGGTCCTCTATTAGTTTTTTTAGGTGCTTTCAGTTTGAGCTTTGGAGGCTTAATTATAAAATCTTTTCATGGCGCAACTCAGTGGCAAATTTTATTTTGGCGTACTGTGTTTTTTTTATTAGTTGTTTCGGTATATTTAATTATTACTTATAAAAAAAATATCTTTAAATCTTTTTATGTTTCTGGTTTCCCAGGATTTTTTGGCGGTTTAATATTATCTTTTGGTTTTTGTGGTTATGTGTTTGCAATGTATAATACAACAGTTGCAAATACTAATTTTATCATTCAAACCCAAACAATTTTTCTTGCAATCTTTGGATATTTTTTTCTAAAAGAAAAGATTTCAAAAATTACATTAGTTTCAATAATTTTAGCAATATCAGGAATTATTTTAATGGTAGGAAAAACTCTTTCCCCAGGTCAAATGCTTGGAAACATTGTAGCTTTTATAATGCCCATATCCTTCGCTGTGCTTATTCTTGTTGTGAGAAAATATCCTAATGTAGACATGGTTCCTTCACAGTTTATAGCTGGTGTTTTCGCTTTAATAGTTGGTTATCTAATGTCTGGAAAAATTAATATATCTTATCATGATATATTTTTAGGTTTTCTTGCAGGTTTTTTTCAACTAGGTTTTGGATTTATTTTTATAACCATTGGAGCTCAAAGAACTCCTTCTGCAATGGTAGGAATTATAATGTTAACAGAGGCTATTTTTGGACCATTGTGGGCATGGTTATTTGTAAATGAGGAGCCACCAATGATTGTTATAGTTGGAGGGATATTTGTAATAATTGCAGTATTGCTACAATTTTTACACCAATACAAATCACCAATACAAATTAAGTAAATGAAAATTGCAATTATTGGCTCAGGCATTTCAGGCCTAAGTGCTTCTTATTATTTATCAAAAAAATATTATGTTGATCTATACGAAAAAGAAGATCGATTTGGTGGACATTCATATACAATAAATATTTTATACGACATAGAAAATAAAAAAAAAATAGACGTTGATATTGGCTTCATAGTTTTTAATGAAAAAACATATCCTAATTTAATAAATTTCTTTAAGACGTTGGATGTAAAATATGAAAAAAGTGATATGTCTTTTTCCGTGTCGGCGGATAAGACAAATATAGAATATTGTGGAAAAGGGTTAAGTGGATTTTTTTCAAATAAAAAAAACTTATTTAATATTAAGTTTTTGAAAATGTTTTATGAAATAATTAATTTTTATAAAAAGTGCGAAAAAATAAATATAAATAATTATGAAAACTTAACACTTGGTGAATACTTAAAAAAAGAGAATTTATCTAACTATTTTATAAACTACCATATAATACCAATGGTCTCAGCAATTTGGTCAATGCCACCAAGTGAAGTTAGACAAATGCCTTTAAGATTTTTTGTTATTTTTTTTAAAAATCATGGTTTGTTTAAAATTAAAAATAGGCCACAATGGTATACAGTTGCTAATAGAAGCAAGGATTATGTTGCAAAAGTAATAAACAAATTAAGCGGCGAACATTTTAAAAACTATAATATAAATAAAATTGTAAGAAATAAAAATAACGTAAGCGTATACTATGGTGATGAAAGTGAATTTTTTAGTTATGATAAAGTAATATTGGCTACACATGCAGATCAAGCTTTAAATTTAATTAAAAATCCAACAGAAAAAGAAAAAAATGTTTTAAAACATTTCCAGTATAAAAAAAATGTTGCTTTTATACATTCGGATGAAAGTTTTATGCCAAAAAATAAAAAAAACTGGTGCTCATGGAATGCAAAAATAAATGAAAATAATTTACAAAAAAGTTCTGTTACTTATTGGTTAAATCTTTTACAAAATTTAAAAATAAACAAAAATATTTTTTTAACAATAAATCCATATTATAAAATTTCCGAAGAAAAAATTTATAAAAAAGTTATTTTTACTCACCCGTACTACGATGAAGAAGCTTTAAAAAATCAAAATGAACTTCAATCTCTACAAAATAAAGATAATGTTTTATTTTGTGGAAGCTATTTTGGTTATGGTTTTCATGAAGATGGGATAAAATCATCATTAGAAATGATAAAATTTTTAAATGATTAAGGAATCTTGTATTTACTTTGGTAACGTTGTTCATAAAAGATTTAAACCAAAAGAACATTTTTTTAAATATAGAGTTTTTTCGCTTTTTTTAGATCTGTCAGAAATTAAATTAATTTCAAAAAAAATTTTATTTTTTTCTTACAATAGATTTAATTTAATAAGCTTTTTTGATAAAGATCATGGTGACAGAAATGGTTCAAACTTAAGTGCCTGGGTAATTAAAAATATTAAACAAAAAGGAATTGAAACAAATAATATTAAAATCAAACTTTTATGTTATCCAAGAATTTTAGGATATGTTTTTAATCCGCTAAGTATTTTTTTTATTTATGATAAAAATTCATGTTTAATTGCAATACTTTATGAAGTCAAAAATACTTTCGGTGAGCAACATACTTATATATTTAAAATTGAAAACCAATCCAAATTAGTTGAAAATAATTGTCAAAAAAAATTTTTCGTCTCTCCATTTATGGACCTTGACTCAACTTATTACTTTAAAATTCTTTACCCAGAAGACACATTATCTGTTGTAATAGACCAAAGAGATAAAGAAGGTAAATTATTATTTGCCTCTCAAGATGGTAAAAGAATTGATTTATCTCCTAAAAACTTACTTTTTTTGTACTTAAAACATCCTTTAATGACATTTAAAATTATATCAGCGATACATTTTGAGGCATTAAGATTATGGACAAAAGGGATTAAACTTGTGAAGAAAAAAATCAAACTTAAAAATAATGTTACAATTGAAAGCTAGAAAAAATGAATTTTATTTCTGATAAAATAGTTTTTACAACTCTAAAGAATATGAAGTTTGGTTTTATAGAAGTTATAAACCATGATGGTAAAAAAATAATTCTAGGAGATATAAATTCTTCATTAAAATCTAAATTAATTATAAAAAAACCCGGATTCACTTTAGATATAATTAATAAAGGAAGTGTAGGTCTTGCAGAATCTTATATGAGAGGAGATTTTGAAACTGATAACTTGACTAATCTTATAGAAATTACTGCAATAAATATTAAAAAGGTTCATAAAGTGACAGGATTGTTTGATATACCATTAGTTCATTATATTAAAAATATTTTTCATCAGAACACAAAAAAAAGAAGCAAAGAAAATATTTCTAAACATTATGATTTAGGTAACGAATTTTTTTCATTATGGCTTGATAAAACATTAACTTACTCAAGTGCAATTTTTGAAACTGAAAAAAAAGATTTAGAAGAAGCTCAAATTAATAAGTACAAAAAATTATCTAGTTTAGTTAAACCTCAACAGGGTGACAAGATGCTAGAAATAGGATGTGGCTGGGGAGGGTTTGCCGAATATATAGGGAAAAATTATGATGTTAAATTAGACTGCATAACAATTTCAAAAAAACAATTTGAATATGCTAAAGAAAGAATTTTTAAAAATGGTTTAAACGAAAAAATTAACATTGAAATGCTAGATTATAGAGATGTTAAAAAAAAATATAACTCAATAACTTCAATCGAAATGATTGAAGCGGTCGGGAAAAATTATTTAAAAAAATATTTTCAAAAAATAAAAGAAAATTTAGTTGACAATGGAAAGGCCGCAATTCAAGCGATTACAATTAATGAAAACTTGTATGATAGATATAAAAAAAAAGAAGATTTTATTCAAAAATATATTTTTCCAGGTGGTTTTTTGCCTTCTAAAAAAAAAATTATGAAACTTTCTGAAGAAACAGGCTTAAAATTTGAAAAATGTAATTCTTATGGTCTTCATTATTCAAACACGCTTTATATTTGGAGAGATGAATTTATAAAAAAATGGGAAAATATTTCAGAACAAGGATTTGATTTAACTTTTAAAAGAATGTGGAATTTTTATTTTTCTTATTGCGAAGCAGGTTTTAAATCAAAAAATATTGATCTGATTCAATTTTCTTTATCTAATAAATAGACATTTATGAAAATTGCTTTTAGTATCTTTGCTTTATTTATATTAGCTGGATGTTTAGACAATGATATGAAACCAATAGATTTTAAAGACAAAAAACCAAGACTTATTATAGAGAAATATTTGTCAGGAAATGTAAAAGCTTATGGAATTTTACAAAATAGATCTGGAAAAGTTACTAGAAAATTTATTGCTGATCTTGATGGAAAATGGGATGGCAAACAATTAATTCTTGATGAAAAATTTAATTGGCACGATGGCGAAGTACAAACCCGGCAATGGCAAATTAGCAAAATTGATGACCATCATTATGAAGGAATAGCCGATGACGTAGTTGGCACAGCCAAAGGTTTTTCTTATGGTCCTGCGTTTAAGTTTGAATATGTTTTACTGGTTCCAGTTAAAGGCAAAACAATTAAAATTACCTTCGATGATTGGATTTTTATGCAAGATGAAAAAGTAGCTATTAATAGAGCCACTATGACTAAATTTGGTTTTAAGGTAGCAGAGCTTACAGTTACGTTTATTAAAAATTAATCTATAATTTTTTTCATACCTTTTTCGACAATTTTAAAATAAAGCCCATTGGGTATTACTTTTAAAATTTTCATTAAAGATGTAAATGACTTGGGGAAATGAATTTCAAAACTTTTGCTCTTTGTTAATCCTTTAAACATTTGTTCCGCAGCAAATTCTGGTGATTTAATCATTGGCATAGGAAAGTCATTTTGATCTGTCATTGGTGTTTTAATAAAACCAGGACTTACTAGCGAAACTCTTACGTTAAATCTTTTAAGATCAAAGTAGAGACTTTCTGCAAAACTACTTAGAGCTGATTTTGAAGCACAATACGCACCAGCAGCAGGCAAACCTCTATAACCAGCAACTGAAGAAACAATAGAAACTTGTCCTGATTTTTTTTCTTTATAATAATCATATACAGCATTTATAGAATTTACAGTTCCGAAAAAATTTACTTCCATAATTTTTCTTACTCTTTCTAAATTTAATTTTTTTTCAGATTTAGGATCATGGATTCCTGTACAAAAAATAGAAATGTTAATATCGCCTAATTTTTTTTTTATTTCATTGAAAACCATTTTGCATTTTTCGCTGTCTGTTACATCAAGTGGAAAATAAACAATATTATTTTGACTTTTTGAAATTTCTTCTAATAATTTTTCTCTTCTAGCAGAAATTGCAACTTTCCAACCTTCTTTTGAAAATTTAATTGCTAAAGCTTTACCAATTCCACTACTAGCTCCTGTAATCCAAATTGTTTTATTATTCATAGTATGTTGATGTATAATACTTTTATGCTTAAAAATAAATTTGTATCTTTTGTTTTTTTTCTAGCAGTAACATATCTAGCTTCATTTATTGGCAGTGTTTCAACTTTATCATCTAAAGAACCATGGTATTCTACTTTAAATAAATCTTTTCTTACACCTCCAGATTGGATTTTTGCACCTGTTTGGACCACACTGTATCTTTTTATGTCGATTGCAATTTGGAACGTTTGGCGTAAAAATAATAGAAATATAAATTTAATTTACATTTATCTAATCCATTTATTTTTTAATACAACTTGGAGTATAGTTTTTTTTGTTTATCACAGCATTTCTGTTGCACTAATCAATCTAATTATAATTATTCTTTTTATTATTTATTTAATGTTAAAGTTTAAAGATTTAAGTAATTTAAGTTTTTATTTAATGATTCCATATTTACTTTGGAGTTGTTATGCCTTAATTCTAAATTTAACTTTACTTGTTTTGAATTAATTATGGATGATGTAGTTATAATTGGTGGTGGAATTATTGGTGCTGCTACTGCATATTTTTTGTCAAAAGAAGGAAGAAAAGTTAAAGTTATAGAAAGAGATCCGACATATAAAAAAGCTTCTTTTCCATTATCCCTTGGTGGATTTAGAAGGCAATTTTATCAAAAAGAAAATATTTTGTTAGGAAAATTTGCAAAGGAATTTATTTATCAAATTCCAAGTTTATTAAAAACAAAACAAAACCCAAACCCTACAGCTAGTATGGTGCCGAATGGCTATCTGCTTATGTTTGGCCCAGAACATGCTGAAGAGCAATACAGGGCTTTAGAAAATCATAAAGCTTGTGATGCTGGAACGAAAAATATTAAAGGTAGTGATTTAAAAGATATATTCCCATATATAAACAGCGAAGGTATTGAAACAGCAACATATACTGATGATAAAAATGAAGGATGGATTGATCCTTTTTTATTTCATAGTGCATTAAAAAGTAAAGCCTCTGAACTTGGCGCTGAATTTATTAAAGGTGATGTAAAAAGTATTACAGAGATAAAAGCTAAAACTATTATTTCAGCTGCCGGATGTTGGACTAAAGAATTATTAAATGATATTCCAGTTGTTCCTCAAAAACACACCGTATTTAGAGTAAAATGTCCAACTCATATTCCTGAAATGCCTTTGACAGGTGATCTAACAACAGGAGTTTATTGGCGACCAGAAGGAAAAGAATATTTAGCTGGATCACCCAATTCTGTTTTTGATGCGGAAGACTTGGAACCAGCATGGAATGATTTTGAAGAATTAGTTTGGCCAGCGTTGGCTAAAAGAATCTCTGTATTTGAAGAGTTAAAATTAACAGGTGGCTGGGCCGGATATTATGATTGTAACAAATTAGATAATAATGCAGTAGTCGGCAAACACCCAAAATATGAAAATGTATATATTGCTTCTGGTTTTACCGGAAGAGGTTTAATGCAAGCACCAGGAATTGGACGAGCATTAACTGAATTAATTACCACTGGATCCTATCGATCTATAGATATAAGTTGTTTTGATGTAGAAAGAGTTTTGCAAAAAAATGCAAGACCAGAACCTTATGTTTTATAAATGAGTAATATATATAATTTTTTTTCACTTTCAATTTATAGAGATAAAATAAAGCTATCTGAAAAAAATAAAAAAGAAATGGTTGAAGAAATTTTAAAAATGAAAAAAGATTCTGACAAAGGTTTAAAACCTATTCAGAATGCCTGGACAGGAGATACACATGGACATGAATACTTATATAAAAATGAAAAGTTCCATTTGTTTTATAAAGAAGTAGAGAAACATATAATAAATTATATGAATCATTTTGAATTAGATGTTAATAAATTAGAATTTTATTTTCAAAGATCGTGGGCCACTTTGTCTAATTCTCAGGAACATATTTCAGCACATGATCACTCACAATCAAATTTATCATTTGCTTACTACCTAAAAAAGAAAAAAGGTGACGCGCAATTTGTTTTAATAGACAAAACAAAACATAATGAATTTATACCTCAATTATTCACTTCGGTTTCTGCGGATAGAAATAAAATTTTTAAAAAAAGAACTACATCAAATATTGCAAGGATAAATATTGACCCTGAAGAAGATGATATTATTATTTTTCCTTCAAAGACTCTTCACGGAACTCAAAAAAATATAAACAACAGTGAGAGAATATCAATCTCAGCTGATGTATCTATATTAGCAAAAGAATCAAAAAATTTAGAACATTTAACTCCTCCATTTAAAGAATGGAAAAAATTTGAAAATGCATGAAAGATAAAAAAATTATTCAACCCGTTATGGGAACAAAAGTTCCAAGGTTTGCAGGACCCAATACATTTGCAAGACTTCCAGAATTGAGAGATGTTGAAAGTTGTGATGTAGCTATTGTAGGAATACCTTTTGATGCAGGAACAAGTTATCGTCCAGGCGCTAGGTTTGGTCCACAAAGCATTAGACAAGCATCAAGACACTTAAGAACCAACTATCACCCTAATTATGATGCGGAACCTTTTAAAACTCAACAAGTTGCTGACGCTGGAGACATAACTTGTAATCCATTTAATATTGATGAAGCAATTAAGCAAATTGAAAAAGGAGCAACAGAATTATTAGAAAAAGTAGGAGGAATAATTAGTATGGGGGGAGACCACACAATTGCATTTCCATTACTTAGGTCAATAAACAAAATTAACAAAGGACCAGTAGCGTTAGTTCATTTTGATGCCCACCTAGATACGTGGGACACATATTTTGGTGCTCCTTATACTCACGGAACGCCATTTAGAAGAGCGAGAGAAGAAAATTTGTTTTTAGATGATGCTTCAATGCATGTTGGTATAAGAGGACCTCTTTATAGTAGAGATGATTTAAAAAATGACGCAAGTTTCGGTTTTAAAATAATCCATTGCGATCAATTTCAAACAGAAGGGATTGATAAAATAGTTGAAAGAATTAAAAAAAGAGTAGGTAACAATCCGTTATATTTATCAATAGATATAGACGTTTTAGATCCTGCACATGCTCCAGGAACAGGTACTCCAGAAATAGCAGGCATGACAACAAGAGAAATGGTAAATGTATTAAGAGGACTTTCAGGAATGAATTTAATATCTGCGGATGTAGTTGAAGTTGCACCCGCTTATGATCATGCGGAACTTACATCACTTGCTGCAGCAACTATAATTTATGAATTAACAAATTTGTTTGCAAATAAAAAACTTTAAGCTAAATTTGTCGGATGTTAGATAAAAAAAACTTTTACATTGATGGAAATTGGATTTCTCCAATAGAACCAAGAAACTACAAAGTAATTGACCCTTCTAATGAAGAACCGTGTGCGGAGATATCTTTAGGAGGGAAAAAGGATGTAGATAAAGCAGTTAGCGCAGCAAAAAAAGCTTTTGAAACTTGGGCTTTCTCAAAAAAAGAAGAAAGATTAGAATTATTAGAAAAACTTTACGTTATTTATAAAAAACGTTGGGCAGAAATGGCAAAAATTATTTCTCTTGAAATGGGAGCTCCGATGAAATTTTCTACTGAAATGCAAGCTGCAACAGGAGCTAGTCATATTAAGTCTTTTAAAAATATATTAAAGGATTTTCAATTTGAAAAAGATTTAGGAGAAGAAAAGAATAATCAAAAATTATTATATGAGCCAAAAGGAGTTTGTGCTTTGATTACACCTTGGAATTGGCCAATAAATCAGGTTAATTTAAAAGTAATTCCTGCGTTAGCATCAGGATGTACTGTAGTTTTAAAACCATCCGAGATTGCACCTTTATCATCAATGTTACTTGCAGAAATGATCGATGAAGTAAAATTTCCTTCTGGAGTTTTTAATTTAGTAAATGGAGATGGTGCTGTCACTGGCGATGCTTTAACTAGTCATCCTGATATAAATATGATTTCTTTTACAGGCTCCACAAGAGCTGGCGCGTTGATTTCTAAAAATGCTGCTAAAGATTTTAAAAGAATAAGCTTAGAACTAGGTGGAAAAGGTGCAAATATAATATTTAAAGACGCAGATTCTGAAGCAGTAGCAAGAGGTGTTTTAAGATGTTTTAGAAATTCAGGACAATCCTGCAATGCTCCTACAAGAATGCTTGTTGAAAAATCAATTTACAATGAAACTGTAGAAAAAGTAAAAGAATTAGCAAATAATACAAAAGTAGATTCTCCAGAAAAAGACGGTGAGCATATTGGACCAGTAGTTTCAGAAGTACAATTTAATAAAATTCAAACTTTAATTCAAAAAGGAATAGACGAAGGTGCAAAATTAATTGCAGGTGGAACTGGCAAACCTAAAGGTTTAGAAAAAGGATATTATGTAAAACCAACTGTTTTTGCAGATGTTAATAACCAAATGGAAATTGCAAGAACTGAAATTTTTGGTCCTGTACTATCTATAATACCTTTTGAAAATGAAGATGAAGCTATTTCAATTGCTAATGATACTCCGTATGGTTTGACAAATTATATTCAAACACAAGACAAAGAAAAAGTTAAAAGAGTTGCAAGAAAACTTAGGTCTGGAATGGTAGATGTAAATGGAGTTGGTATAGCTGTAGCTTCACCTTTCGGTGGATATAAACATTCTGGTATTGGTAGAGAAGCTGGAACCGAAGGATTAATAGAGTTTTTAGAAGTTAAAACGGTTGGTGGCTGGAATTAATTAATAATAGATTTATTTTTTACCCCTTCTAAAAAAGATAAACATTTTTTAATTTCACTTAATTTTATAAATTCATCTATTTTATGAGCCTGTTCAATTGAACCTGGTCCACAAACGGCAGTGCTTATTCCTATTTCTTGAAATAAACCAGCCTCTGTTCCAAATGAAACAACTTCTCTAGAGTTATCACCAGTAATACTAGATACAAATTCACATGCTTCTGAGTTTTCCACTCTATCAAAACCGATAATTTCTCCAATTATTTCTTTCTTAATTGATGAGTTTGTAAAAACTTTTTTCATTTCTGGAAGCAATACTTCATTTGCGTATTTGTCTAGTTCTGTATTTAAAAATACTCCGTCTTCTTTAACCACAGGTCTTGTTTCCCAATTTACAAAACATTTATCAGCAATTACATTGTGTGCTATGCCACCAAAAATTCCTCCTATTTGAAGAGTAGAATGTGGAGGATCAAAAATTGAATTTTTTGGTGTTCTATCTTTTAGTTTCTCTCGTAATTCTATTAATTTATTTACATACCTCGCTGCATATTCAACAGCACTTACACCTTTGTGGGGTTGAGAACTATGACCAGCCAAACCTTCAAAATAAGTTGTATATTCATAACAACCTTTATGAGCGTCAATTATTTTCATATTTGTTGGTTCACCAACAATACATATTCCTTTTTTTATTCCTCTTTTTTTTAACTCTTCAATTAAAATAGGAGCTCCCTTGCATGCAGTTTCTTCGTCAAAAGTAAACGAAAAATGAATATCTCTATCCAATTTTGATTTTGAAAAAATTGGTGCATAGGCTAGAGCGCATGCAATGAAACCTTTCATATCACAAGAGCCTCTTCCATAAAGTTTATCATCTTTTATTTTTACTTTAAATGGATCTGTAGACCATCCTTTGGATACAGGAACAACATCTGTATGACCAGAAAGTATAATTGGTGCTTTTCCGTTTGGTTTTTTTGATTTTAGAGTTGCAAAAAGATTGACTCTTTTTTTATCTTCATCAAAAGTTTTGAAAGATGTTGCGCCTAATTTTTTTAATATTTCATCGCAGTAGGCAATTAACTGATTATTATCCTCACCTGAAATAGTTTTGAAGGCTATTAAATCCGATAGTATTTTAATTGAATTTTCATACAATGTTTCTAAATTATTTTCTGTACTCATATTTAATATCAATTATATATTAAATTCATGAAAGAACAAATAACCTACGATATATTTGATAAAGTGGATATAAGACTTGGTACTGTAATATCAGTAAAAAAAAATGAAAAAGCAAAGAAACCTTCATTAGTTGTTGAGGTAGACTTTGGAAAAGTAATTGGAATAAAACAATCATCAGCACAAATAACACATTATTACAATGAAGAAAACTTATTGGGAAAACAAGTCATTGGAGTTTGTAACTTTCCAGAAAAAAATATTGCTGGTATAAAATCACAAGTTTTAATTTTGGGATCTATAGACAATGAAGGTAGAGTAACTCTAGTTCATCCATCTCAAAAAGCAGAAAATGGTTTACCAATAGCTTAATTCTATGCACCCTGAGCTTTTGTCACTATCATTATTTATGCTTGGCACAAGCTGTTCACCCGGTCCTAACAATATAGTAGCATCTTATTCTGGTTTTAATTTTGGAGTAATAAAAACTTTTCCACACATGTTAGGAGTAATTTTTGGATTTACTTCAGTGGTATGTGTATTAAATTTTGGTTTAATTAATATTTTTAAACTTTATCCATTAATCCAGGAAATATTGAAAATTTCTGGATCTATTTTTTTAGTTTATTTAGCATATAAAATAGCGTTCTCTAAAAATATAAAAGAAAATAAAAAAGAAAATCCAGTCAAATTTATAGAAACTTTTTTTTTTCAGTTTCTAAACCCCAAAGGAGTAATTGTAGCAATTATTATTGTTTCTACTTATGTTGAAAGTGGAACTAATTTTATCAATTATTCATTTTGGGTTATTCTTGTTTCTTTCCTGTGCGCGCTCATAAGTATCACTTTTTGGACTTTTGTTGGTAAATTTTTTAGAAGATTTGCGACAAATGAGAAATTTATTAAGGTATTTAATTATATTATGTCATCTTTTTTATTGGCCTGTATTGCAACATTTTATCTATAATTTGATTCATAATTTAGACGAAATAATCTATAAGATGTAAAATTATGAAACCTGGAAATAAAAATTCTTACAAATCATTGAAATCTATAAATATAAACGGAAAAGATTATAAGTATTATTCTTTAGTTGAAGCAGAAAAAAATGGACTTACAAATATTTCAAAATTACCAAAATCTTTAAAAGTTCTTTTAGAAAATTTACTTAGATATGAGGATGATTTATCAGTTACAAAAGATCAAATAGAGGCAATTAAAAATTGGATTAAAGAGAAAAAATCTTCTACAGAGATTGCGTATAGACCAGCAAGGGTTTTGTTGCAAGATTATACTGGAATACCTGCTGTTGCAGACTTAGCTGCAATGCGTGAAGCTGTAAAAGAAAAAAATAAAGACCCAAATACTATTAATCCTCTGTCTTCAGTGGACTTGGTGATTGATCATTCAGTCCAGGTTGATCAATCAGCAAAATCAGATTCTTTTGAAAAAAATGTAGATATTGAATTTAAAAGAAATGGTGAAAGATATTCTTTTTTAAAATGGGGCCAACAAGCATTTAATAATTTTAGGATTGTTCCTCCGGGAACAGGTATTTGCCATCAAGTTAATTTGGAATATTTATCAAAAGTAGTTTGGTCAGAAAAATATCAAGATGACGAATATTTATTTCCAGACACATTAGTTGGAACTGATAGCCATACAACTATGGTTAACGGATTGTCAGTTCTTGGCTGGGGAGTTGGTGGAATAGAAGCAGAGGCAGGAATGTTAGGACAACCAATTTCTATGTTAATTCCTGAAGTAATAGGTTTTGAGCTTAAAAATAAAATGCCTGAAGGAACTACAGCTACAGATTTAGTTTTAACAGTTGTAAAAATTTTAAGAGACAAAGGTGTTGTTGGAAAATTTGTTGAATTTTATGGAGAGGGATTAAAAAATCTTACTCTTGCTGATAGAGCAACTATTGCAAATATGGCTCCTGAATATGGTGCCACATGTGGTTTTTTTCCAATAGATGATGAAACTTTAAAATATTTGAGATTCTCAGGAAGAGATGAACATGCTGTTATTGTAGTAGAAAAATATGCAAAAGAGCAAGGTTTTTGGGCTAGTGATCAAATTGAATTTACTAATACAGTTTCGCTTGATATGTCTTCTATTGTCCCAACTATTTCTGGACCAAAAAGACCTCAAGATAAAGTATTATTAAATGAAGCATCAGATGAGTTTAAAAAAGTATTTGAAAATATTACAGAAAGAAAAGAAAAAAACACTTCAAAAGTTAATGGAACTGATTTTGAAATTAAAGATGGTTCTATATTAATTGCAGCAATTACATCATGCACAAATACATCTAACCCAAATGTTTTAATTGGTGCAGGATTATTGGCAAAAAAAGCAGTTGAATTAGGATTAGAAACAAAACCTTGGGTCAAGACTTCATTGGCTCCAGGATCGCAAGTTGTGACTGATTATTTAGAAAAAGCTGGACTAAGCAAATATTTAGATCACCTAGGTTTTAATTTAGTAGGATATGGATGCACAACATGTATAGGAAACTCTGGTCCATTGCCTGAAAATATTATTGAGGCAATAGAAAAAAAAAATATATACGGAGTATCGGTTTTATCTGGTAATAGAAATTTCGAAGGTCGTATTTCACCAAATATTAAAGCAAACTATCTAGCTTCACCACCACTTGTTGTTGCTTATGCTTTAGCCGGTCATATGGAGGTAGATTTATATAAAGATCCTTTAGGAAAAGATAAAAATGGCAAAGATGTATATCTAAAAAATATATGGCCTTCAAATAAAGAAATAGAAGAAACTTTAAGAGAAGCATTAAACCCTGAAATGTTTGTTAAAAGATATTCAAACGTTTCAGAAGGACCAATTCAATGGCAAAAAATCAAAACTGAAAAAAGTAGTATTTATAATTGGGATCATGGATCAACTTATGTAAAAAAACCCCCCTTCTTTGATAACCTACCGGACGAACCAGAAGGATTTAAAGAAATAAAAGATGCAAGACCACTATTAATTTTAGGAGACATGATTACAACAGATCATATATCTCCAGCTGGGTCGATTCAAAAAGAAAGTCCTACAGGCGAATACTTTATGGAACACCAAATTTTGCCAAAAGATTATAATTCTTATGGTTCAAGAAGAGGAAACCATGAAGTTATGATGAGAGGGACGTTTGCAAATATAAGAATTAGAAATGAAATGGCTCCAGAAACAGAAGGTGGATTTACAAAAATGTATCCTGAGGGGAAAGTAATGCCTATTTATGATGCGGTTGTGGAGTATAAAAAAAGAGGCACAGATTTAATAGTTATAGGTGGCAAAGAATATGGAACTGGCTCATCTAGAGACTGGGCAGCAAAGGGCACAAAACTGCTTGGTGTTAAAGCGGTAATAGCAGAAAGTTTTGAAAGAATACATAGGTCAAATTTAATAGGAATGGGAATATTGCCACTACAGTTTATTGAAAACATGGATAGAAAAAAACTTAATTTAAAAGGGTCTGAATTAATAAGTGTTATTAATTTAGAAAAAGGTATTAACCCATCAGAAAAAGTTGAGTTACATATTAAGTATGTTACTGGAGATATTAAAAAAATTAAAACATTATGCAGAATTGATACAAAAAATGAATTGGAGTATTATAAAAACGGCGGAATACTTCAATACGTTTTAAGAAATATGATTTGAACATGGACGAAAATATACCAGCAGCAGAAATAAATAACAGAAATCAAAGAGTTAAAGATTTTTTTATTAAACGTAAAAAGCAAATAATTACAATATTTACAATTATTATCTTAATTGTTTTTGGTTATTTTATATATCAAGATTTTCAAAAAAAAAATAAAATTAAAATTGCGGATGAATATAGTGAAGTAACATTAGATTATTTTTCAGGAAATAAAAAAAATACAAAAGAAAAATTGATAAACATTATAAAAAAGAAGGACAAAACTTACTCTCCATTATCCTTATATTTTTTAATAGACCAAGATATTGTTATTGAAAAAAATAAAATTAATGAACTTTTTGATGTAATAATAAATGATACTAATTTAGAGAAAGAAATTAAAAATTTAGTAATTTATAAAAAAGCTCTTTTTAATTCAGAGTTTGAAACAGAAAACAATCTTATTAAAATTTTGAATCCTATAATAAGCTCTGAAAGTATATGGAAATCACATGCGCTTTATTTAATGGCAGAATATTTTTATTTTAAAAATGAAAAGCAAAAATCAAAAGAATTTTTTCAGAAAATTATAAGTTTAGAAAAAAGTGACCCATCTATTAAAAAAGAATCAGAAAAAAGATTAAATAGAGATTTTAGTGAATAAAATAATAACATTTGTATTTATTTTGTTTTTTACAACAAGTTGTTCTTTAAATAGCAAATCAAAGTTTTGGACAAAAGAAAAAAAAATACAAGTAGAAGGTAATTCAAAAATAACAGAAGTTTTCAAAAAAGATAAAGTTTTTGAAAATGAAGTAAATTCAAATTTGAAAATAAAGCTTTCGGGAAAAATAATTAAAAATAGTTTTGTTGATAATTTAAACAATAATAACGGAAGGATAGATTATGATGGTGATTTAAAAAAAAGTTCGAGATTTAACTTTTCAAAAATAGACAATTTTAAGTATGCAGAACCAGAAATTGCATTTGATGATGAGAATTTAATTTTTTTTGATAATAAAGGATCGATATTAAAGTTTAATAATTCTTCTAAACTGATTTGGAAAAAAAATTTCTACAACAAAGCTGAAAAGAAATTGAAACCCCTTTTATCTTTTGCAAACAATAAAGAAGTTTTGATAGTTGCCGATAATATTGCAAAATTTTATGCAATAAATATAGATACGGGAGAACTTTTATGGACAAAAAAAAACTCATCTCCATTTAATTCTCAAGTAAAAATTTATAAAGATAGATTTTTTATAATAGACCTTAATAATATTTTAAGATGTTATTCAATTAAAGATGGAACCGAAATATGGCAATTTAAAACAGAAAAATCTTTTATAAAATCTGTAAAAAAATTATCTTTATTAATTGTTGATGACAAAATATTCTTTAATAACTCAGTTGGAGATATAAGTGCAGTTGATATTAAAAATGGTAATATGCTCTGGCAAACACCAACGCAAACAAATGTGATTTATGAAGATGCTTTCTCTTTAAAAACATCTGATTTAGTTGCATCTAACAATTCAATTTTGCTTTCCAATAATAAAAATGAATTTTATTCTTTAGATATAACAAATGGATCTTTAAATTGGAAACAAAAGATAAATTCTAACTTAAGACCAACTTTAATTGGCAATTTAATCTTTACAATTACTATGGAGGGTTTTTTAGTATTAATTAATAAAAAAGATGGAAATGTTATTAGATCTACAGACATTTTTCAAAAATTTAGTATAAAGAAAAGAAAAAAAATTTTACCTGTAGGTTTTATAGTTGGAATAAACAATATTTATTTAACAACTAACAATGGAAGATTATTAGTAATTGATATTTTAACTGGACGTGTAACTTCTGTTCTTAAAATTGATAATAACAAAATATCAAGACCATTTGCTCTAAATCAAAACTTATTTATAATTGAAAAAAGTTCTATTATAAAACTTAATTAAAAATGCTTTTAAGTCTTTTAGAAAAATTAGGTAGAAAAAAATTGGTTTTAGATAGAGGTCCTTCTCATCCAAATTTTAACGAAGCTAAACCTTGGATGAATAGATATTATCTTTTGTTTAGACATAGACCAAAATGGTTTCCTTTTAATATTTTAATACATGAGATGCTTTCAGATGATCATGGTGAAGGAGTCCATAATCATACATTTCCATACATGACCATAATTTTAAAAGATGGATATTGGGAAACGTTAAAAAGTGGAAAATATTGGAGACCACCAGGTTATATTGGATTTAGATCTGCTAATAATTTACATAGAGTTGATTTAAAACCTGGAACTAAACCTATAACATTATTTTTTTCAGGACCTTTTGGTCTACGTAAAGGACCCAGATCTGAGTACGGTATTGATTTTAAAACTAAATAAAAGGATTATAGGACCATTGGAGTATAGCTTGTCTTTGTTTTCTTCTACAACTTATATCTCCTTCTTCACAGTTTTTTTTTATTGCTTTGACGTGTCTAATAAAATTTTTCCATCTTTTAATTTGAATTTCGTCGATCTTTGGGGTGCGTCTTCCATTTGAAAATCTACAGTACCACTGAAACCAGCCAAGCGGATCTTGCTTAAAAATCCAACCTTTATCTTGCCATTCCTTTCTTGATAAACCTGCTTTAATTTTGAATCTATTCAACTTTACATTAAATTTTTTGCTTAATTTGGCATTTTTGAACCAGGATTTTGGATATTCTTTTGTATTTGATCCAAAGTATGATCCACCAAATACTCCTAATTCTAACATTTTTTTTGGAGTAAGTTCTGGTTTGAATATTTTATAAAAATCTATATTTTTTGTTTTTTTTTTATATATTTTTTTCATTTTTATTCGGTTAATAATTTTTGGTACAACTCTTCATCAGCGTCACCTTCACAACCAAATAATAATATATTTGAACTTTCATTAAGATTTATTTTTTTTTTAATTTTTGAATCATTACTCATTCCAATTAAACTTATAATCCCTGGAGTTGAACATTCTCCTCCAACTATTCCTTTATCACTAAATTCACAATTTGCGAGAGATTTAACTGTTTTGGAAATATAGTTATCAGAAACTGTCACACAGTGACTTACAGAATTTTTTAATATTTCCCAAGGAACCAAAGATACTTCATCACAAGACATTCCACCCATTAAACTTTCTTTTTTAATAGAAATTTTTTCTACCTTGTCAGCTTTAATGCTTTCTAAAACACATGCGGCGTTTTCAGGTTCTACCACAATAATTGTAGGAACATTATCTAAATATCTAGCTATACCAGCTATCATTGCAGCTGCCATTCCACCGACACCCGCCTGAAGTATTATATGCGAAATTTTTTCATTATTAATTTGTTCAGAAATTTCTTTCATCATTACAGAATATCCTGCCATAGTTAATTTTGGCACCAGCTTATAATCTTCCCATGCAACATCTTGAACAATTTGCCAATTATTTTGTTTTGATTGTTTAATACATTCTTTTAAAGAATTATCATAATTTCCTTTCACTCTTATTACATTCGCACCAAAGCTTCTCATTACCTTTGCTCTAAATTCACTAACGTACTCACTAATAAAAATTTTACATTTTAATCCTAATTTTTTTGAACCCCAAGCAACCGACCTTCCATGATTTCCTGCTGTAGCAGTAGAAATAATTATATCTTTATTTCCTTTTGTTACTTTTTCTACCGCATAAGCTCCACCCAAAGCTTTAAATGATTTTAAATTAAATCTTTTTGATTCATCTTTGTAAAATATTTTATTAAATTTTAATTTTTTGTTAAGTTTATTTAAATATATTAATGGTGTTGGAGAATAATTGTCCCACTTTGAAATTATCTTGAAGGCTTCATCCATATCTTTTGCTGGAAGAATATCCAAAATATTATCTTTGCTAAAATCATATTTTTTATTTTCTAAAAATGAAGAAATTGACCAAGTATTATCTTTATTGATTGTTTTCATTGATGCTAACAATCAAGTGTATTTTTTCTTTCCCAGTCAGTAATTGGATCTTTTTTATTAAACGACTCTTCTCTATTGAATTCATCTATTTCTTCTTTTTTTAATTTTATATAGCTATTTATTACATCTTCTCCAAAAGCTTCTTTAAGTTCTTTGCTATCTTCAAGTTCTTTAATTGAATCTTCAATTTCATCAGGTAATTTTTTAAGATGTGAATAATTTTTATAATCTGTATACATATTACAATTCAAGGCTTCACCAGGATCAGTTCTAGTGTTAAGACCCTCTAATCCAGCGGCAATTACACCTGCTTGGAGCAAATATGGATTTGATGATCCATCCATTAATCTTAATTCAAATCTACCCGGATCTGGTATTCTGATCATGTGAGTTCTATTATTTCCAGAATATGAAATACTACTTGGGGACCAAGAAGCTCCTGATTTTGTTGGGGGTGCATTTATTCGCCTATAACTATTTACAGTTGGGTTAAAAAATGCTGCAAGAGGCTGTGCAAGCTTCATAATACCTCCTAAAAAATTGTAGGCAATTTTACTCAAACCCAACTTATCACTAGTTTCTAGAAATTTATTGTTCTTGTCTTTCCATAAAGAAATATGGGCATGACAACCGTTACCTGTTAAATTTTCAAAAGGCTTAGGCATAAAAGTAGCTCTTAAACCGTGTTTTTCAGCTAAAGATTTAACCATAAATTTAAAAAAAGTGTGTCTATCTGCTGTAGTTAAACAATCAGAGTAATCCCAATTCATTTCAAATTGGCCGTTAGCATCTTCATGATCATTTTGATAAGGATTCCATCCAAGTTCAATCATACTATCACATATTTCTTTTATTAAATCATATCTTCTCATTAACGCTGATTGATCATAACAAGGTTTGGATTGAGTATCTCGCTCGTCTGCAATTTTTGATCCATCAGATGAAATTAAAAAATACTCACATTCAACGCCTGATTTCATAACTAAGTCTTTTTTTGAAAGTTTTTCTATTTGATTTTTTAGCATTACTCTTGGAGATGCTTTCACTGGTTTTCCATCCATCCATAAATCTGATGCCAACCAACCAACTTCTTTATTCCAAGGTAATTGAATTAAACTATCAGGATCAGGAATAGCAAACATATCTGTATCTGCTGGTGTCATGTCTAACCATGTAGCAAATCCAGCAAATCCCGCACCATTTTTTTGCATATCACTAATTGCTTGAGCGGGTACTAACTTTGACCTTAGTACACCAAACAAATCAACAAAACTAATTAAGAAATATTTAATTTTTTTTGATTTTGCTATAGAGGATAAATTTTTTGGCATAAATTAATCTAGCATATTTTTATTTAAAAAAAGAAACAATTGTTTCCCAATAAAATATTGTATTTACGGTAATAATTATTATTATAGCTAAAATTACTCCGTATTTAGCTTTAGGCCAAGCTAACCTAGCCATTTTACTTGGAGTTTTATTTTCCATGTATAAATTATAGAATGATTTGGTTATTTTTTAAATAGCTTTTATATGAAAAAATTTTCAAGGGCGCATATAAAAATGCGCCCTCAAATAATTAATTAATTACCACTCGGTAATATTGCTTTTATGATCGTTTGCACTATGTCTTTTTCTAGCCAATTTTGATAGTTCTTCGTCTTCAGAGATGGAAGTTATTACATGCCATCCTATCCATAGAACTACTCCAATTATAACTAGCAAAGTTTCAGTAGACCCAGCTCCCGGATAAACTGCTCCGGCAACTTCTTTAGCACTTAGATGATCGATCCAGTTTGTTACTGTAGCCATATTTATCTCCTTTACCTAGTTGATGAGGAAACTGCTTTTTCATCATTTCTAGAAGCTTCCATCATGTTATAGTCTAGACCCGCTATTTCTACTTCTCTTGGAATTCTAAGTTTACCCATTCCATGAAGTACTTTGGCGATTATCCAGCCTGGTATCAATCCAAGAACAAAGAACATTATCAGTGCTCCAATAAATTGACCTAGGGGGTTAATTGATGCGTATGTTGATCCATCCCACATAGCTCCAACACTGTATCCAGATGATGGATAGCCATTTAGAACGAAGCCACAAATCACAAGTCCCACAAATCCTGCATAACCATGTACCGCTACCGCTCCAACTGCATCGTCTATTTTGAACGTACGTTCAACCCAGTAATGCATTTTATAAGCTATAGCAACACCGATACCACCAATAATCATTGCTTGAATTGGATGATACAAGTCATTTCCTGCAGAAGCACATATGATACCTGCTAGTCCACTTGAGTATGTCCAGAAAGGATCACCTTTAGCGATCACATATCCAACTAATAAACCTCCAGATAACGACATCAAGAAGTTCATTGTAATACCACTAAGTGTAGTAGGGGTTACATAAATGTTTGTTGCTGTCCAGTAAGTTACGCCTTCCATTCCATACTCAGGTCCAAGATCAAATATCGGTATATTACATGCCGCATAGAATCCCCAGAAACCAGTATAAATTAAAAATAATCCAACTGTTACTAGCCAAGGATTTCTTGGTCCTATATTTCTTGGTTCACCACTTGATGAAAATTTACCTATTCTTGGTCCTAAAACCATAAGAATACCTAAAGCAAATCCTCCTGCAATTGCGTGAATTACTCCAGATGCATAAGCATCGTGATACCCTAATAATTTAAGCATCCATCCATCAAAGTGCCATCCCCAAGCAGCGTCAATTGTCCAGAATACAGATCCAATTGCTATTGCTAAAATTCCAAAAGCAAAAGTTGTAATTCTTTCAATTACAGCACCAGAAACGATTGATGCAGCTGTCCATGAGAATAGTAAGAAAGCAGCCCAGAATACTCCAGAGATATGATCTCCTAAATTAACAGCCATAAGGTTGCTATTAGGTAAATACCACTTAGCACTAAAAGTTGATTCATCTGTTATTAGTGCAGCGCTTTCATTCATGATTGAAGGTGCTAGTCCTGGTCCTGTTGGAAATGCCCAGTATATCCACCAACCAAAGAAAAACCATGTTATCGTTACTAGCGGTATTAACATTGTATTTTTCATTAATGTATGTTGGTGATGTTTATAACGTGATGCGCCTACCTCATACATACAGAAACCTACGTGAATTAAAAACATAAGTACCACTGTTATCCAGTAGTAAAATTCTGTAAATATAGTTGTTAGGGCGCTTAATTGATCAGTCATAATCTTCCTCCCATATTTATTTTAATGGTCTCATGATAGATTTAGCTACAGGGAGAACAACCGTTTTTTTTAGATATATTTATTATAAGTACTGCAAAAACAACATAAATTTTAGCTAGATAAATTTATATTCAACTATGAAGTGAATGATTTAATTAAAATTTTAAATAAGCTTTTTTAAGATCAACTAACGGATGATTCGGTGACATTTGAAATTTAACAAGTAGTTCTCTTGCGATCATATCTCTATCTTGTTGGTTGTCAGGTAATTTAATTTTTTTAGGAATTGTTACCCATCCATTAGCATTTCTGTCAAATACAGCGGGCCTGTCTTCTTCATAACCCATATGAACATCTTCTAGCCAATTAAGATCGTCCCAACCCATATGTTCAATATATTTTTTTAGAAATGGAGTAAGTTTTTTATAATCAGGCAGTAAGTTAACGTCGTATCTATAACCAATAGTTTGGCCAATCATTTTTTCTCTAGCTGTTTCTTTCTTCTTGCCTAACTGGCCTTTAACTTCTTTAATGATTTTCTTTTTATTTTTCTTTTTTTTAGCCATATGTATTCCTAAATTTTATGAAAGTCGTCAACTCCTACTGTATGATTTGTTCCTGATAATGGAACCTTAGCTAATGCAGAGGCTTCCATAGTTAATGCAGCCATATCTTCTGGCTCTAAAGAATGTATATTTGTTTTACCACATGCTCTTGCTAATAATTGAGCTTCTAAAGTCATTGTGTGTAAATAATTATAAACTCTTAATGCTGCATCATCAGGGTTTAATCTTTTTCTTAGTTTTGGATCTTGAGTTGCAACACCAACTGGGCAACGTCCAGTGTGACAGTGATAACAATGTCCTGCAGGAACTCCCATTTCTTTTTCAAAATTAGATTCTGGAATTTCTTTATTACAGTTAAGAGCTATCATCGCTCCAGTTCCAATTGCAATTGCATCAGCACCTAAAGCTAAAGCTTTTGCCATATCAGCGCCATCTCTAACACCACCAGCATAAATAAGTGTAACTTTTCCAGTTTTACCAACGTCATCAATTGCTCTTCTTGCTTCTCTTATTGCAGCTATCCCAGGTATTCCGGTATTAGCAGCAGCAATGTGTGGTCCTGCACCAGTTGATCCTTCCATTCCATCTAAATAAATTGAATCTGGATCACACTTAGCAGCCATACGAACATCATCATAAACTTTTGCTGCACCAAGTTTTAATTGTATTGGCACTTTGTTTTTAGTTAATTCTCTAAGCTCTTGAACTTTTAAAGCTAAATCATCTGGTCCTAACCAGTCAGGGTGTCTAGCAGGTGACCTTTGGTCAATACCAGCTGGTAGTGATCTCATCTCTGCCACTTGGTCAGTAACTTTTTGTCCCATCAAGTGGCCACCCATACCAACTTTTTGTCCTTGCCCTATAAACACTTCTATTCCGTCTGCAAGTTGTGCGTGGTGAGGGTTAAATCCATATCTTGATTGAATACACTGGTAATACCATTTTTCTGAATATCTTCTTTCGTCAGGTATCATTCCACCTTCTCCAGAACATGTGGCGGACCCTGCCATTGTAGCTCCTCTTGCTAGAGCTGTCTTTGCTTCATAAGAAAGGGCTCCAAAACTCATACCAGTTATGTAAACAGGAATGTCTAATTCAATAGGATTTTCACATCTTGGTCCTATTACTGTTTTTGTTTCACATTTTTCTCTGTAACCTTCAATTACAAATCTTGTCAAAGTTCCTGGTAAAAATACCAAGTCATCAAATGTTGGAATTTTTTTCATCAATGCCATGCCACGCATTCTGTATCTTCCTAACTGAGCTTTAATATGAATATCGTCAATTACTTCAGGAGTAAAAATAGAATTGTAGCCTAGTAAGCTTTTATTTCTTTTAGCAAATTCACTTTTTCCATTAGCTTTTCCATTTTTTTTTGACATTATATAGCTCCTTTTTTCTCTGTTGGTTCTAGGGCGTCATAGTTCCAAAGTTTTTTACCAGCAACAACTTTAGTCATTTTAGATAAATCAACATTATTTCCAATCTCTGCTACTTTAAGTTTTCTAGTCAACCAATCTATATCATTTTTTGTCATGGGAGCTTCTACTGCGTCACTACCGAATGAACCAATTTTTCCGCCTACATATATAGTTCCATCATACATAGAGTCTCCAAGGTTAATTCCTACATCTCCTAAAATAACAATTCTTCCTCTTTGCATCATAAAACCTGTAAATGCACCAGCGTCCCCACCAATAATTATAGAACCACCCTTTTGGTCAATTCCAGTTCTTGCTCCTACACTTCCTTTACAAATTAAATCTCCACCTCTTATAGCTGCACCAAAACATGACCCAGCATTTTTTTCTATAACAACTTTTCCTGCCATCATATTTTCTGCACAAGACCAACCTACACGACCTTTAACTGTAACTATTGGTCCATCTATTGAACCAACACCAAAATAACCTAAACTTCCTTCAAAAATTAAATTAAGTTTATTTAATATTCCAACGCCTAAACTATGTTTTCCTTGTGGATTCTTGATTACAATTGTTCCGTAACCTTCACTCATAAGTATATCAATTTTTTCGTTTGCTTGTTTGCAATCCAAATCTTTAACGTCTAATTCAGTTCTTTTATTAAAATCAACATTATGAGTTCCCCAATAGAAGAAATTTTCTGCTTCATCAGGATTAAAAAATTTTTGTTGAGTTTTTCCTGTTAAAACTTCAGTGTGCATACCCATTGATTGGGCTTTTGTTTTTTTTTCAGCTGTCTTTAAATTTGCCATACTTTCACCTCTCCATCAAACGGGTCATAAGTATCAATTTCTTGCGGAAGAATAGATCTAATAGCTATTTCTTCAGATCCCATAGCGACCAAATCATCTGACTCATAAAGCACTAATGGTTTTGCAGCCATTGTATCTTTTGCCATTCCTAAAGAATCTTTTGTTGCAACAAAATAAGTGAAAACACCATCGAGTCCTGTAAGAGACTCTCTCATTCCTTCTTCTAAGGTTGCTCCATTTCTCATTTTTTCAGCAAGAAAAACTGCGATTAATTCAGAATCGCACTCAGACATGAAGCGCATACCTTTGTTTTCAAGTACTCTTCTATTGTTCCAATAATTTGTTAATTGTCCGTTGTGAACTACAGAAACATCAGCAAAAGGGTAACCCCAAAAAGGGTGGGCTGATTTAATATCTACACCTGACTCCGTTGCCATTCTCGCATGTCCTATACCATGTGTTCCTTGTACTTTATTTAAACCATATCTTTCTGATACAGCTGTTGCATCACCTAAGTCTTTTATGAGTTCAAGAGATTTTCCAATAGAAAGTATCTCAACACTTTCAATACTTTCAATTGCTTCTGAAAACCACATTAGATCTTTGCCATATTGAATTTCATATCTATAGGAATAGGGAGTTAATTTTTCTTCCTTCATAATAGTAGCACCTAATTCTGAAAGTTTTTTATCAACAAGTTTTTTTCTTTCATCATAAACACTCTCATCTTCATTTACCGATGTACTACCTTCTCCAACATTTTCTCCAACTTTAAATCTTAATATAAAGTTTTTCCCATCATTATTGGCATATAGTGCATATCCAGTTGAGTCAGGTCCTCTATGCTTTAGAGCTTGTAGCATATTTTGGAGTTCTTCACCTACGTTTGAAGATTTTCCTCTATGAATTAATCCCGCTATTCCACACATGCATTCCCTTTTTTATTATTATGGCAAACAATCCAAGTACGTATCAAGATCCCACTGAGTAGTGGCGCCTAAGAATTTTTCCCATTCATCATTTTTATACCAATGAAAAACTTTATACATTTCATCTGGCATCGCTGATTTAATTACTTCATCTTCAGCTAGTCTATCTAGAGCTTCCCCCAAGCTTAACGGAAGTTTCTTAACGTCTTTACCTTCTTTTTTAGCTTCATACATGCTTCTAGATTCAGGCTTAGATGGAACTAGTTTTTTTGAAATACCATGATCACACGCTTTTAATATAGCTGCACCCAAAAGATATGGATTGTGCATAGAGTCAACCGATCTATACTCAAATCTTCCAGGGGCCGATACTCTCAAACCACAAGTTCTGTTTTGATATCCCCAATCAGCATAAACTGGTGCCCAGAAACCTTGATCCCAAAGTCTTCTGTAAGAATTAACTGTTGAAGATCCCAAAGCAGTTAAAGCAGGCAAATGTTCCATTATTCCAGCAATGGACTGTAAACCAATTTTACCTGGTAGTTGCATATCTTTAGTATCAGGCATAAAAGTATTTGTTCCTCCTTGCACATAACCAAAAACTTCTTCTACTCCAGGTAATTTTTTATTACCTAATTTGTTTGTTACAACTTTTCCACCTTTCCATAAAGACATGTTTGTATGGCAACCACTTGCAGATACACCCATAAATGGTTTTGTCATGAAGCATGCTATTAAATTATGTTCTCTAGCAACTTGCGCACAAATTTGCCTGTAAGTAGAAAGTCTATCAGCGTTTCTTAAAACATTATCATATGTCCAGTTTAACTCTAATTGTCCAGGCGCATCTTCATGATCTCCTTGGATCATGTCTAAACCCATAGCTGAAGCGTACTCAATTACTTTCATAAACACAGGTCTCAATGACTCAAATTGATCAATGTGATAACAGTATGGTTTAGAAAAACCTGATCCTGTAGGTGTTCCATCAGGGTTTTTTGTCAACCACATCATTTCAGGTTCAGTTCCAACTCTCAATTCTAATCCATGTTTTTTCTGAAATTCATCCATAAATATTCTGAGATTTCCTCGACAATCAGAAGTTAAATGTCCTCCTGGATTTTGTCTTTCTTCTCTGTTTCTAAAACATGTAACAAAAACTCTTCCAATTCTTTTGTCCCAAGGTAATTGACAAAAAGTTTCAGGGTCAGGTATACCAACAAGTTCCATAGCTTCAGGACCGTAACCGATATAATTTTTGTGTCTGTCTACAAATAAGTTGGCAGTAGACCCATAAACTAATTGAAAACCTTTTTCTGCAGTTCTTTCCCAATGATCAGCTGGTATTCCTTTTCCTACAACACGTCCTGTTACAGATATAAATTGGTAATAAATGTATGTAATTCCTAATTCGTTAATTTTTTCTCTAACCTTTTTTACCAGTTTATCTCTACCTGGTTGATTTACATGTTTTTCTAGATCAGTCATTTTCCCCCTTAAAGAAATTTTTTATAAAATAAAAGTTAGCTGATATTTTAATTAGTGTCCACATCGTAAGTTTAACTCCAAGGAAATGGACTGTTCGATGTGGGGTGTAATTCTCCCTTCGCGTATCGGTTGAATCTAAATGGTTTTAACAAATTACTTTCTTGTCCTAAAATTTCTTGCGCAACTAAATGACCAACACCTAGCATTTTGTAACCGTGATTTGCATCAGCTATCATATAAACGTTTTCACAAAATCTATCGAAGATAGGAAATGAGTCTGGGGTTAAACAGCCTAATCCACCTGAAGGACCTTTTCTGTATAAATTAGATTTTCCTTCAAAACGTTTTTGACAATGAGCTAAAGCAGATGTCCACATCTCAGAAAATGCATCTGTAGTTTGGTAGTCTGGAGATTCAATTCCATATGGATCCACATTAACTTCATCAAAATGTTTTTGTACAATGTAAGGTGAAGTACCACCTTGCACACCTAAACCTTCAATATCCGGCTTATAATAAATTCCCCAAAGTTTATCAGTTATTAGTTTTTTATCTTTATCAGAATACAATGGAGCATCTGTATCAACATGAATGACAGGAGGTTGTTTCCCATCATTAGTTCTTAAATAGTCTGCATCAACTCCTAAAACACCTTCTTGTAAAAACCAATACGTCCACATATCAACATTATGTATTTTACCATCTTTACCTTTTACTTCAGTAGATTTTGGTAATTCTAGCATATTCCAAAAATCTCTAACCCATGGACCTGCACCTATAACAACTTGATCACAATCAATAGTTCCTTTGTCAGTTACCACTCCTGTTATAGCATTACTATTACTTCCTCTTTTAAATCCTGTAACCTTAACTCCTTTATGAACATTTACTCCATTTGAGTTTGCTTTATTTTCTAAAGCTTTGATTGAATCTTTATTAAATGCGTATCCACCTTTTTTTTCATGTAGAACAGATGTTATTCCTTGTGCTTGCCAATCATCAAAAATTCCCTTCATATATTTCATGCAGTCTTTTTCACCTTCAATGAAAACTGATTCATATCCAATTGCTTTTTGTTGTTCATAAATACTTGCAACATCTTTATGCATTACTTCAGGTGAAATTTGCATGTAACCAACAGGATTATATCTGAATGCTTTTGGATCGCTTTCCCATACCGAAACTGAGTGAGCCATAAGTTCTCTCATTGCTGGTTGGAAATAATTATTTCTAACAACTCCACATGCTATTCCGCTTGCACCAGCTGCAGTATCTTTTTTTTCTAATACAACAATGTCATTTGGGTTTTTGTATGTCTCTGAAAGTTTCCATGCTGTACTTAATCCATGGATACCGCCGCCAATTATCACAACTTTTGCTTTTGTAGGCAAATTTGACATATCATTTATGTCACTAACAAAACAAAAAAAATTATTAAAGCCTATTTTTTACTACTAAAAACTATATATAAAAATAATACCTTAATTATATTATTTTTAAGAAATGTTATAAAAACTATATTAATATCATGAGTCATCAATATTATAAACCTGCAAAGTCTAGGTTGCAAAGGAGCGAATTAGCTGTACCAGGATCATCACCGAAAATGTTTGAAAAAGCCTTAAATTCTAATGCAGATTATATTTTCTTAGATCTTGAAGATGCTGTTTCTCCAAATGATAAAATTTCAGCTCGACAAAATGTTATTAAAGCGCTCAAAGAAATTAATTGGAGAGATAAAGGAAAAACTATTTCAGTAAGAATTAATAGTTTAGATACTCATTATATGTATCGTGATTTAGTAGAAATTACAGAAGAAGCGGGTGATAAAGTAGATACAATATTGTTACCAAAATCAGGAACAGCCAGTGATGTTTATATGGTTGATTGTTTGTTAACTCAAATTGAAACTAATAAAAAACTAAAAAACAAAATAGGAATTGAATGTTTAATTGAAACAGCTTTAGGAATGTCAAATATAAAAGAAATCGCAAAGTCTAGCGATAGATTAGAAGCTCTTCATTTTGGTGTAGCAGATTATGCTGCGAGTTTAAGAGCTAGGACTGTTGTTATCGGAGGTTTAAATCCTGATTATCCAGGCGATCAATGGCACCATGGACTATCTCAACTTGTTATGACCTGTAGAGCGTACGGCTTAAGAGCAATTGATGGACCATTCGGAGATTTTAATGATCCTGATGCATATATAGCTTCAGCTAAAAGAGCGGCCGCAATTGGAATTGAGGGTAAGTGGGCAATACATCCATCACAAATTGATCTAGCTAATAAAGTTTTTTCTCCTCCAGAGGCTGAAGTAAATAAAGCAAAAAAAATTATTTATGAATTAGATAAAGCTGCAAAGGAAGGAAAAGGAGCGGCACAATTAGATGGAAGAATGATTGATGCGGCATCTGCACGTATGGCAGAAAACATTGTAAATATAGATAAACTTATTAAAAGTAAATAAAATGGATATACATGAGTATCAAGCAAAAAAAATACTTTCAGGATTTGGAGTTACAATCCCTAGAGGAGGAATTGCTTACAGTCCAGAGAATGCAGAAAACAAAGCAAGAGAACTTGGTGGATCTAAATGGGTTGTTAAAGCACAAATTCATTCTGGAGCCAGAGGAAAAGCAGGTGGAATAATTGTTTGTGAAAGTGCTCTAGAAGTTGCCCAAGCAGCTGATAAACTTCTCGGTAAAAAGTTAGTTACAAATCAAACAGGTCCAGAAGGAAAAATTACAAATAGAGTTTATATAGAAGAAGCAACGGAAATTAAAAAAGAATTATATTTAGGATTAGTATTTGATCGTAGTTCAGAAAGTATAATGGTAGTAGCTTCTACCGAAGGAGGAATGAGTGTTGAAGAAATCTCTAAGAAAAAACCTGAAACTATAATTAGATCTAAAATTGAAGTTGCTGTGGGGATGCAAAAATTTCAAGCAAGAGAAATAGCTTTTGGGTTAAAAATTGAACCAAAGTTAATAGCGAGAGCAGCAGATACAATAATTGGATGTTATAGAGCATTTAGTGAATTAGATGCAACCATGGTAGAAGTAAATCCATTAGTTATTTCAAACCAAGATCAAATATTAGCTTTAGACTGCAAAATGAGTTTTGATAACAATGCACTATTTAGAAGAAATCAAGTTTCGGAATTAAGAGATAAAACTCAAGAAAATGTTAATGAAGTCTATGCGTCAGATAGAGGACTTAATTATGTAAGTTTAGAGGGAAACATAGGAAATATAATTAATGGAGCAGGCCTAGCCATGGCATCTATGGACATGATTAAATTGGCCGGAGGTGAACCAGCAAACTTTTTAGATGTTGGTGGAGGTGCAACTCCCGAAAAAATAGTTAAAGCTTTTAAATTAATATCTATGGATGAAAAAGTTAAAGTTATACTGGTTAACATTTTTGCAGGAATTAACAGGTGTGACTGGGTTGCTGAGGGGATAGTACAAGCATTACAAAAGATAGAAATTAAAGTTCCTTTAGTGATTAGGTTAGCAGGAACTAATGTAGAAAAAGGAAACAAAATTTTAAAAGAAAGTAAAATAAACTATATAGAAGCTAATACTTTAGAGGACGCCGCGAACAAAGCAGTTAAAGCTCTAGGAAAATAAATATGTCAGTTTTAATAGACAAGAAAACAAAAATTATCATTCAAGGTTTTACAGGGAAAATGGGATCCTTTCATGCTGAAGAAATGATAAAATATGGATCAAATATAGTAGGAGGAGTTACCCCTGGAAAAGGTGGAATGAAACATCTTAACCTTCCAGTGTTTAACACAGTTAAAGAAGCTGTAAGTAACACTGGAGCTACAGCATCAATATTATTTGTTCCACCAGCTTTTGCTGCGGACTCAGCTATGGAATCTGCTGATGCTGGCATTAAGACGTGTGTAGCAATAGTTGATGGAATACCTTCGCACGATATGATTAAAATTAAACGTTATATGAGAAGATATTCTAGAAAAGAAAAAATGACTCTAGTTGGTCCAAATTGTGCTGGGGTTATTAGTCCTGGAAAAGCAATGTTAGGCATAATGCCAGGTCACATATATAAAGAAGGTAAAGTAGGAATTATAGGAAGGTCAGGTACACTTGGATATGAAGCTGCTCAACAATTAAAAAATTTGAACATTGGTGTTTCCACAAGCGTAGGAATTGGAGGTGATCCCATTAATGGAAGTTCTTTTAAAGATATTTTAGAAAAATTTGAAGAGGACAATGAAACCGAAGCAGTTTTGATGATTGGTGAAATAGGTGGACCACAAGAAGTGGCGGCAGGAAAATTTGCAAAAGAAAACATGAAAAAACCAGTTATAGCTTATATAGCAGGATTGACAGCTCCAAAAGGAAGGGTAATGGGCCATGCTGGGGCAATAGTGTCTGCTTATGGAGAAAGCGCAGTCGAAAAAGTTGAACTCCTGAAGGAATGTGGAGTTACTATTTCAAAAAACCCATCAGTTATGGGGGAAACTGTAAAATCAGCTTTAAATAGTAGAACTTAAAATATAAAGCAAATAGTTTATACCAAATGCTAAAAAGAGATCTCTATTACGAAAGTATACCTACAAAATCTTTGAGGGACGATGTTAGATATTTGGGAAATATTTTAGGGAGAGTAATAAAAAAACAGGAGGGAGAAAGTTTTTTTAATTTAGTAGAGAGAATAAGATTACTGTCAAAAGCAAATATTAAAAATAAAAATAATAAAAATAGATTTAATAAAATTACTTCAGAAATTCAAAGACTTAAACCAATTAAAATATTTAAACTAGCAAGAGCATTTACTCATTTTATGAATTTTATTAATCTTACCGAATCCATAGATGCCTCTAGAAAATTAGATGAATTTGAAAATTCTGACTTAAAAGATAAACATAAGAATATTTTTATTGAGGAAATTTTTGAAAGTCTTTTTAAAAACAAAAAAATTAAACCGCAAAAAATTTATAATATTGCAAAAAATCTTCATATTGGAATAGTTCTTACAGCTCATCCAACTGAAGTTAAAAGAAGAACTTTGATACAAAAATACCATAAAATAACCGAGATAATGGATCAAAGAAATCTTTTGAAGGACAAACCATCACGGTTAAAAATCTTAGATAAAAAACTTTATGATGAGTTTACAATTATTTGGAATACTGATGATTTAAAAAGATTTAAACCGACTCCTACTGAAGAAGCAAGATGGGGACTAGCAGTAATCGAAGACAGTCTTTGGGAAACAATTCCAAAAGTTTATAGAAGATTAAACGCTATTTTCGTAAAACATATGGGAAGGGGTTTGCCTAAAAATTTTAATCCAATTCAATTTGGATCTTGGATGGGAGGAGATAGAGATGGCAATCCAAATGTAACAGCAGCCATCACTAAAGAAGTAATACTTTTATCAAGATGGGAAGCAGCAAAACTTTACGAAAAAGAATTAACTAAATTAATTAGAAGTCTTTCAATGGAAAAATGTTCAAAAAGAATTCTCAAAATGACTGGAAAAACTTTTGAACCTTATAGAGTTTATTTAAGACCATTAAGAGATGAAATGAGAAAAACACATAGATTGATTGAAAGACATTTGGTAGCAAAAAAACCATTAGACCAAAAAAAACTTTTGTCTTCTAAAGAGACAATTCTAAAACCTTTAAGAGTTGTACGAGAGTCCTTAGAACAAAACCAAAGTGAAAATATTGCAAGTGGTGATTTGCTCGATTTAATGAGACGAGCTAAATGTTTTGGTATAAATCTAGCAAAATTAGACATAAGACAAGAGTCATCAAGACATTCACAGCTATTAGCAGAATATATAAAGAAAAAAAACAATTCTAATTATTTAAATTGGAATGAAAATAAAAAAATTAAATATTTGATAAATGAAATGAAGAAAAATAGAAAAAATTTCAAAAATTTTAATTTTAAAAATAAAGAAAATAATGAAGTTTGGTCAACTTTTAAAATTTTAGCTGATGAACCATCAGAATGTTTAGGTGCTTATGTAATATCAATGACTTCAACAGCTTCAGATATTTTAGCAGTTTATTTAATGCAAATGCAGGCAAATATTAAGAATAAATTAAGAGTAGTTCCACTTTTTGAAACTTTGCAAGATTTAAAAAATGCAAAATCCATTATGGAAAAACTTTTTTCATTAAGTTGGTACAGAAAATTAATCAAAAACAAACAAGAAATTATGATTGGTTATTCAGATTCTAGCAAAGATGCTGGAAAATTATCTGCTAGCTGGCATCAATATAAACTTCAAGAAGAAGTTTTAATTATCGCAAAAAAATATAAAATTGACCTTACTTTTTTCCATGGCAGAGGTGGCTCAGCCGGAAGGGGTGGTGGGCCAATTCAAGCAACGATGAAATCCCAACCTCCAAATTCGGTATATGGTCGTATTAGAATTACTGACCAAGGAGAAATGATTCAACAAAAATATGGTTATGAACCTTTAGCGAAATATAATTTATGTAGTTACATAGGATCTGTAATGCAGGCTACTCTAAATCCACCTCCACATCCTAAAGATAGTTGGAGAAAATTAATAGAAGAAATGACAAAAGTTTCTACTTTAGCTTATAGAAAAAATATAAACGGGAACTCAGATTTTATAAGATATTTTAAAACTGTTACGCCCCACTTAGCTCTTGGAAAATTATCAATAGGATCACGACCTTCTAAAAGAAAAAATGTAGATAATATTCAAAGCTTAAGAGCAATACCTTGGGTATTTGCGTGGACACAAATAAGATTGATGCTGCCTGCTTGGTTGGGAACTGGCGATGCCTTAAAATATTCATCAGTTAAAAATCACAAGAATATTCTTATAGATATGGAAAAAAATTGGCCATTTTTTAATTCTACAATGGATATTTTAGATATGGTTATTTCAAAAGTTGATCCAGAGATATCAGAAGTTTATGAAAATAGTCTTGCAGATAAAAAATTAAAAGAAGTAGGTGATAAACTTAGATCTGAGTTCGCTATAATTAAGCAATTAAATAGATACATAACTCCACGAGAAATAATTAATCAAAGAAAAAAATTTAGAACAACGGTTCTAGTTAGAAATATTTATTCTGAGGTTTTAAATATACTACAAGCCGTGGTTATGAATAAAATATCAAAGAAAAAAATCAAATCTAATGATAAGAAATATCTTAATGATGCAATGATGACATCTATAGCAGGTATATCTGCAGCCATGAAGAATACTGGTTAAAGAGATATTTCTCTTAATTTTTTAAGATAATCTTCAAATTCTGCTACAAAGTTTTCTGTTGGCTTAATATTTTTTTTTCTTTGGTCTTCCTGAGTTTTTTGTAAATAAAAAAAACCTTTTTCACATGCTTCATTGATTATCAAGGCAGATTTTGGTCTTGAAGTTTTAAAAAGTTTTGTTTTTAGTTCTTCTACAGTTATAGGTATATTTTGTTTATAATATGCCATGATTATAAGCATCATGTGATAGTGAGAAGGTGATTTTCTAAAAAAAAAATTACTTGAAGTATGGGCCTGTTTCATCTGTGTTTCCCAAAACTCTAGTAAAGCTTTTGTACTTTTCATTTAAGTTCTTACTTTTAATTTTTGCGGATCATAATGAGGAAATGGAACTATTTTTGCTGGAATTCTTTTCTGGTGACCGTCCATTTTTCCTACTTCAACTTCATTTCCTATTTCAGCATGTTTTGCATCTATTCTACAAAGTGCAATATTTTTATTTAAAGTTTTAGATAGCATACCGCTTGTTATTACACCTACTTGACCTCTACCAATATGAACTGTATTGCCAGTTACTGCTGGTTCGTGACCAACTAGTTCAAGTCCTACAAGTTTTTTTTGTGGATTATTTTTTCTTTTAATTAATTCTTCTTTGCCAATGAAATCATCTTCTTTAGTTTTAAGAGGAACTGTGAATCCTATGCCTGCTTCAAAAGGATCTGTTTTATCATCAAACTCATAACCATAAAATATTAATCCAGCTTCTATACGGACCATGTCTAAAGCTTCTAAACCTAAAGGAGATATATTAAATTCCTTACCAGCTTCAAAAACTTTATCCCAAACTGCTCCTGCATCTTTTGGATGACACCAAATTTCAAATCCTAATTCACCAGTGTAACCAGTTCTTGATACCATAATTGGTGTTCCAGTTACGGAGTCTATTCTTGCAATAGTTAATCTAAACCATTGTAAATCTTTAATTGATGGTTGTGTATCAGGCGTCCAAGCGAATTTTTCTAAAATTTTTCTGCTATTTGGCCCTTGAACTGCAATGTTATGAATTTGATCTGTTGATGATTTTACCCAAACTTTAAAATTTTTCTTTTTTGCTTGCTCCTTTAACCATTCACCACCATATTCTTGACCACCAATCCATCTAAAATTATCTTGTCCAAATTTCATTAACGTACCGTCATCAATCATGCAGCCATTTTCGTAACACATTGCAGAGTAAACAACTTGACCCACAGATAATTTTTTTACATTACGTGTAAGAGTATATTGCATTAAATTTTCAGCATCTGGTCCTAAAATTTCAAATTTTCTAAGTGGAGATAAATCTGTAACAATCGCACTTTCTCTGCATGAAGTGTATTCTTTGATTGCACCATAATTTGTATAATTATTTGCAAGCCAATATCCATTATAGTTAATAAAATTTTTAGTTAACTTGGATGTCTTTCCATGAAAACCAGTTTCTTGAGTAAGTTTTGGTTCTGAATCTGTGTTCACTCTAAACGCTACCCCTTTCGAAATTTTTTTGTTTTTAGAATAAGTTCTAACAAATATATCAGTAGGATTCCATCCATTTGCTGGATCAACATCACAAGGACATGCTGAAGAAGCACATGTTAAATCTTTTAAAGCTCTAAATAATACATAATCTCCAGGTCTAGACCAAGGTTCATCAAAAGATGCAACATTATTTGCATCAATAGCTGTATTAAAAAAAAGATTAATAGCTATCCAACCTTTTCTTGGTTTTACATCAAATTTTTTTAAAGCACCGTTAAAGTTAGTAGAACAATTTATATGACCAAAGTATCCCATGTCCTCATAATATTTTGCAGTGCATGCATAGTTGAAAGTGTCGTGTCTTCCAACTGTATCTCTTACCACTTCAATTACAGGATCATGGTTTGCATCAAAGAATTTTGAGAATAAACCAGGCATAGGGTATGCTGCACCCATAAATGTTCTAGTTGCAGTAGGATCAATTATACTTTCTATACCTTTATCAAGTTTTTTTTTATCAAAAGCTAAAAAATCTGAACACTGTCTCCCACTTGTATCAATAATTTGAATATAATCTCCTTCCTTTACATCATAAGTTTCAGCAGTCATTCTTTTAACAAATTTTTCTGAAATTGGATCATAAAGAGGTTCGGGCAAAACATATTGTTCTTCTTTTATTTCAAATTTAGCTCTATACAAAAAAACAGTTAAACTTGTTGGTGGGTTTTGATTATGAACTTTCATTTCTGCTCCTGGAGAAGAAACCATAACAGTACATTTATCTTTTGATTTTAGAGTTATTTTTTCATCCATTGGGCAATCTTCACTAAAAATAATTGAAGATTTTGATTTATTTAATTCAAGATTTTTTTTTTTGAATAATTTTAAAATTTTTTCATCTTGATTAATGGCTTTTTTTAAATAATCACCATTTGAATTTTCTTTTAAATTAAGGATTGATAGATCTCCTTTTCCTTTTGAATTAAATGCGATAATTTCACAAACTTGTTTTCCTTCATTATTAATAATTTCTATTTTGTCATCTGGAAAAACTTCAAGAACATTAATTCCTCCACCTTGAACTTGATATCTTTCAACTCCTGGTGGTAAAGTTCTTAAGCCAGGATTTTTTATAGCATTACTAGTAAGCGTCATAAACAGTGCTCTTTTTTTATGTCTATAATATATATATATGTTCTTATTGACTATAAATTTCCTTAAGACCATAATTGAGCAACTTAATATTAAGGAAAGGGGAAGAATATGAAGAATAAGAATATGCCAATGATAATTGGTCTTATTGTTCTTGTCGTTATTGGTTTAGTTTTCTTTATGCAAAGTACAGATAAATCTGCAAAGAAAGCTGGTGATAGCGCTGAACCGATTGTAATACCAACTCATAACTGGTCTAGCCAAGTAGTTATGGCCTACGTTATAGGGGGTATTTTTGAAGCTAACGGTAATAATGTTAAATATGTTCCGGCTGACTCACAAGCTGTATATGAATCAATTCGTATAGGTGATGTAACAATATCACACGAAGTTTGGGAATCTGCTTTTGGTAAATCATTTACTACTGCTCTTGATAAGGGCGGTATACTTGACTGGGGAGATCACGAAGCAAGAACTCTTGAGGATATGGGATATCCAGATTGGGTTGCTGCTAAGTGTCCAGGTTTACCAGATTGGACAGCTTTAAAAAATCCTGACTGTGCTAAAAACTTTGTAACTCCTGACTCAGGTGGAAAAGGCCGAATGTTAGAAGGGCCTCAAACTTGGCATGGAGATTTAATACCGCAAAGGATTGACGCTTTAGGTTTAGGAGATCTTTGGGTAGTTAAATTTGCTGGAAGTGCAGACGCACTTTGGGCAGAATTAGCTGCAGCTAAAAAAGAAGATAGAGGTACGATAATTTTTAACTGGACACCAAACTTTACAGATGGTGCTGGTTTTACATTTATAAAGTTCCCTCCGTATACAGCTGGTTGTAGACCAGAAGATGGTGGTGATGGTAAATGTGGTTCTCCAGATGGTTATTTGAAAAAGGCTGTTAATGCAGACTTTCCAAAAACTCATCCGGGAGCAGCAGACATTTTCAAGAAAATGTCGTTCTCTACAGGTCAAATTGGTGCAATGGCAGCTTTAGTTGACCTTGACAAAATGACTCATGAAGATGCAGCTAAAAAATGGTTAGCTGACAACGAGTCAGTTTGGAAAGCTTGGATGAACTAATTATAGTGAATCAAGGCTAACAAATTTTAATCTCCCCCAACTGTGTATGTTGGGGGGGATTTTTTTTTATAAAATTTTGTGTAAAATGTAACAATGAAAAAATATCTTTTTATCATATTTTTAAGTTTTTTAATTTCATCTTCAGCCTCAGCTCGTAAAGTAGGATGTAAAGAAGGAAATTGTGAGAATGGTTTTGGATTGTGGGTTTCTACAGATGGTACAACTTACGAAGGAGAGTGGGCTGGAACAAAAAAAAATGGTCAAGGAATTGAAACTTGGCCTAATGGATATATTTACAAAGGTGGATTTAAAAATAGTGAGTGGAGTGGGCAAGGCACTTTAATTTTTCCAAACGGTGCAACTTATGAAGGGGAATGGGCCAAAGGTTTCATGAATGGTAAAGGAACATTTACTTGGTCAGATGGTAAGCAAAAAACAGGAATTTGGAAAAATGGAAAATTGCAAGAGTAATTATAACAATGTTAGAAAAAAAATATTTTAATAAATTAAAAGAATTATCTGAACCCACAAGAGAATTGTTTGGTCTAGTTTCAATAACAGTTTTTGTAATTCTATCTTTTGCTATTTTAAATATTTATTGGGGTGGGGGTGACGAATTAATTAGAAAAATGAAAATAGAAGAAAAGAGAATTGCAGAAGAAAAAAAACTAAATGAAGTTATATCGAGTCTTCCATCAGGTATTGTTGTATTCTATGATGGATCTAAACATTATAAACTTTCCAAAGAACAATACGAGGCAGTTTGTAAAATAACTAAACTTATTCCACAACGTGCTATTATGGCTGCCCATTTTTTAAATCACAAAGCTTACGAATTATATACTATCAATGGTAATAAAATTGATGATACTTTTGTCAAATGGGACAAAGATAAAAATAAATGTTTTGCTGGTTACACCGTAAGTGGAAGTAATGTTGGAGTGAATGAAACAGCAAATGTTTATGGAGAAGTTTTAAGTTTTTTAAGTACGGGTATAGATACTAGAGTTTATTTTATTAAAAATTTTTAGGGAGGGAAAACAACAATTATATAGATTTTATTTTTACTGAATATCGTATAACTTGTTAAACGAAATGAGCGATGCTGTAATTAAGTGTGAATCTGTCTACAAAATATTTGGTGCGAATGCCAAAAAAATGCTCCAAGAAGCAAATGGAAATGTAGATGCTAAAACATTCCAAGAAAATGGATGCATTGTAGGTGTGAACAATGCTTCTTTTGAAGTTTCAAAAGGAGAAATGTTGGTTGTAATGGGATTGTCTGGTTCAGGAAAATCTACATTATTAAGATGTATTTCTAGACTAACAGATGCAACTGGCGGGAAAATTTATATAGAGGGTCAAGATTTACTCTCATTAAAAGATAAAGAGTTAATTGAACTTAGAAGAAATAAAATGGGAATGGTTTTTCAGAGTTTTGCTTTGCTTCCACATAAAACAGTTTTGGAAAATATTGCTTTTCCACTTCAAATCAAAGGAATAGAGACAGAGAAGAGTATTAATAAAGCTATGGATATGGTTAAACTTGTTGGTCTTGATGGAAGAGAAAATTATTTTCCAAGAGAACTTTCAGGTGGACAACAACAAAGAGTAGGTATCGCTCGATCATTAGCTGTGGAACCTGATATTTGGTTTTTAGATGAACCTTTTTCTGCACTAGATCCCTTAATTAGAAAAGAAATGCAAGATGAATTTTTAAGACTTCAAGAAAAATTAAAAAAAACAATCATGTTTATTACTCATGATTTTGATGAAGCATTAAAACTTGCTGATCGTATAGCAATTATGAAAGATGGAATAATTGAACAGTTAGACACTCCAGCAAAAATTGTTTTAAATCCAGCAACTGAATATGTAAAAAAATTTACTGAAGAAGTGCCAAGAGAAAAAGTTTTAATAATAGAAGATGTAATGGATGCGCCAACCTCAGAAAATTTAAGCGATCTAAAAGTTTCAAAAGACGAAATAATAGAAAATGTAGCTGAAAAGATTTTATCACAAGAAAAGTCTGTAGGTGTAACTGACGAAAATAATAAAATTGTTGGTACAGTTCATCCTTCTAAAATAATTCATACTGTTTTTGGAGGAAGAAAAGAAAGCAGTTAAATTATGGAATTATTAAAAAAATATCCAAAATTATTTCAATGGTTATTTTTGTTAATTGTATTTTTTGCCTTATGTTTTGCAATTGATGTTCCTGAAACCTATAAATTTATAAGAGGTCAAGCTGAATTTATTAAAGACCCTAACCAAAGTACTTACATACTTTTTGGTAAAGAAGTAAGATATTACGCATTTGACAATTTCTGGAGGTTACCTCCTTTACTTGGATGGTTGCCTATTTGGATAAATGATGGTCTATTTTTCCTATTGAATGAATGGATGCCAATGGAATTTTGGGATTCTGCTACACAAGAATATAAAACTCGACCTTTAGTATTGCAAATATCAAGAAACATAACCGCGTTTATGACATTTCTTATTGAATTAATTAGAGAAATTTTATTAGGTGGCGTTGAAACAATTGTTGCATTTACAAGTTGGAATTTTGTAAGTGCATATCCTTGGGCAAAATTACCAGGCTTACCTTGGACAATTGTTGCCGCGGGTGCAGCGATCTTAGCTTACAAATTGAGTGGTAAGGGCTTAGCTATATTTGCTGCTTTAGTAATGATTTATATTTCAGTGTTTGGTCAATGGAAACCTTCAATGCAAACACTTTCTTTTATTTTGGTAGCAGCACCACTTTCTTTTATTTTTGGATTAAGTTTAGGTGTTATGGCTTATAAGAGCAAACGAGTTGAGAAAGCATTATATCCAATACTTTTAGTTATGCAGACTATGCCTCAATATGCTGTTCTAGTCCCAGCAATGGTTCTGTTTGGCATTGGTGATCATGCTGCAGTTATAATAACAATGGTTGTTGCTATTCCACCAATGATTCTATTAACTTTGATAGGTCTTAGGGGAGTATCTCCAGAAGTTATTGAAGCTGGTAAAATGAGTGGATGTAGTAATTGGCAACTTTTAACTGAGGTATTAATTCCAACTGCCAGAAGAGATATTTTGATTGGTGTTAACCAAGTCATTATGGTTTGCTTTTCTATGGCGGTTATTTCAGCTTTTATAGGTGCCAAGGGTTTAGGATGGAATTTATTGTTGGCTTTAAATCAATTAAATATTGGTTTGGCATTAGAAGCAGGCTTATGTATTAGTTTGATTGCAATACTTCTAGACAAAATGTCTTTAGCTTGGGCTAATAAGCAAACTGATTATTTTGGTAATCTGACATTTTATCAGCGTTATAAAAATACAATATTTTTTGGTGGAGCTGTGTTGATTGGTGCGATACTTGCTATTTTTGGATCTTTTTTCTTTAAAGAAGGCTTTAATTATTTATATGAGGTTCCTCACAATAAAGGAATATCAACCGCAGATTTCTGGAACAAAGGTGTTGATTGGATCTTTGATACGTTCTTCGTGTACATAAAAGCATTTAATACATGGTTAATTACAGAAGTTCTTCAGCCAATGAGAGCGTTGTATCTAAGAATGCCGGCAGTTGCTACTTTAGTATTAGTTGTTGGTGCAGGCTATATAATTGGTGGAATTCGTTCAGCTTTTACAGTGGGTGGATTAACATTATTTATAGCTCTAAGTCCTTGGTGGGATAGAGCATTAGTAACAACTTATATGGCAACTTTTGGAGTCATTATATCTTGTACAATTGGATTTATAGTGGGAACTTTATGTCAACAAAATAAATATACTACAAATTTTATGTTAGGAGTTTGTGATATTTTTCAAACATTTCCATCGTTTGTATACCTAATTCCAGTAATGATGTTATTTGGAGTTACAGACACTTCAGTATTAATTGCCGTAATTGTTTATGCAACTATACCTGCAACAAGATATACTATTGAGGGGTTAAGAAGTGTTCCGGCTGCTTTGCATGATGCAGCTACAATGTCGGGTGTAACGAAATTACAAAGATTATTCAAAATAGAATTTCCTTTAGCATTTCCACATATGATGCTTGGATTAAATCAAACAATAGTATTTGCTTTATTTATGGTAATTATAGGAGCATTTATAGGAACCGAAGATCTAGGACAATATATTTTAAAAGCTTTATCTGATAAGGCAGGTGGTGGCAAAGGATTGGTGCTTGGAATTTGTGTTGCTTTTATAGGCCTTATATTTGATAATTTAATTCGTACTTGGGTAGAAAAAAGAAAAAAACATCTTGGTATAGACTAAAATTATTATTTAATTTTAAGTTAATTAGAAATGAATACTAAAGTTATAAATATTATTGGTTGGGTTTTGTTTTTGATTTCTTCAATTGGTTTTATTATGTCTAGTTTTGGAAATTTCTGGGCTATGTTTGGAAGTATTTTCTTTTTATTCGGTTGTTTGGTTTTTTTAATTCCTTATTTCAAGAAAAAAGATTAATTTATTTTTTATAGTATTATTATTTTTTTGATTGATTTAAAAAAACTTTTGAAGAGTCATCCATTGCTGTTGCCCATGGCGTATGATGAATAGGAGCAATAGATCCTGTAACAGGTGAAGAGAAAGATTTATTTCTATAAGTCATAATATCTTCTACTTTGTGATGTTCCCATTCTTTAAAATGTTTTCTAATCAACTCAAAGTCAATTTTTGGATAATCTGATAACTCATGAAGTTCTTTTGTATACTCTGTTTGAAAATCTATCATTTGATCAGGATTTTCTAACTTTTCTTCTAATGCAACCCATTTATTTATATCTTTTTCTATTTTTGATTTATTTGGAATCTTAATTTTACCCATAATAACATCTCTTGCATACCAAGCTTGACAATCAAACATATTAAAAGTGTGAAATTGATCTTGCATACCTAAATAAATTAATTTGTGATTATCTTGCCATACAACTCCTTTATAGAGTTTTGGTGGATATAGTCTGTTTCTAGTTTTTAGTTTAAGGTCTTCAGTTAAAAAAGGGAAATGATGGAGATAGCCAGAGCACAAAATTATTGCATCAGCTTCTTGCTTGTGACCATCTTTGAAAATTGCTTTATTTCCATCTAGTTTATCTAAATAATGTACTTCCTTAACTCCGTTAGGCCATTTAAATCCCATTGGATTATTTCTGTAGCCTATAGTTACGCTTTTAGCACCATATTTGTGACACTGGAGAGCAACATCTTCAGCCGAATAACTGCTTCCTAAAACAATAACATTTTTTCCTCTAAACTCTTCTGCATCTCTAAAATCATGTGAATGTAAGATTCTACCTGGAAAGGATTTCATTCCTGGGTATTCTGGGATAAAAGGAACAGAAAAATGACCAGTAGATACTACCACATAATCAAAAACATCTTTTGAAAATTTATCATTTTTTTTGTCGTGAGAAGTAATTTCAAAATTATTTCCATTAAAAACAACAGCAGAAACACTGGTGTTAAATCTTACTTTATTTTTTAAATTACCTTTTTTTACTCTACCAGTTATATAATCATATAAAACTTCTCTCGGTGGGAATGATGGAATTTGCTTTCCAAAATGTTCATCAAATGAATAGTCGGCAAATTCTAAACACTCTTTAGGACCATTTGACCATAGATATCTATACATACTATTAGGAACTGGATCACCATATTGATCAGAACCTGTTCTCCAACTATAATTCCACAAACCTCCCCAATCTTCTTGTTTATCGAAGCATGTTATTTGAGGGATTTTTTCACCTTTTTTTTCAGCTTGTTCAAAAGATCTCAACATAGACAAACCACATGGTCCCGCACCTATAATTGCTACTTTTGTCATAAAATTTTTTACTTAGATTAAATTTATAAATGTATTTTACTAACAAAATACTAATAATTGAAATAATATTTTATTATGAAAATTAACTTATTATCTCACTTTTCTATGGCCAGAAAAGCATTAAAATAATGAATGCTATATTAGCTATAGATCAAGGTACAACATCAACAAGAGCAATCGCCTTTTCAATTGATGGTAAAAAATTATTTTCATCACAACTAGAATTTAAGCAATATTTTCCAAAAAACGGATGGGTTGAACATAATCCAAATGAAATTTGGTTAAAAACTTTAAAAGTAATAAAAAACGTAAGAAATAAATGTAAAAAAAATAAAATAAAAATTATTACAATTGGAATTACAAACCAACGTGAAACAACAGTGTTATGGGATAAAACAAATGGCAAACCAGCTTATAACGCAATTGTGTGGCAAGATAGAAGGACCGAAGATTATTGTAAAAAAATTAAAAATAAAGAAAATTTAATTAAAAAAAAAACAGGTTTATTTATTGATCCTTATTTTTCAGCAACTAAAATTAAATGGGCATTAGATAATGTTGCAAAAGTTAAGCAACTTTCAAAAAAAAACCTTTTGTTATTTGGAACAATTGATAGTTTTTTAATTTGGAAATTGACAGGAGGACAATTACATGCAACGGATGCAACCAACGCTTCTAGAACGATGCTTTTTAATATAAACAAAAATAAGTGGGATGATGATATTTTAAAAATTTTCAAAATAAAAAAAAATATTTTACCAGCTGTTAAAAATTCTGCAGATGACTTTGGTTTCACAAGTAAAAAAATCCTCGGTGAAAAAATATCGATTTCAGCTGTACTTGGAGATCAACAAGCTGCAGCAGTTGGTCAAGCTTGTTTTGAAAAAGGATCAGTTAAAAGTACATATGGTACTGGTGCGTTTGTTATAATGAATACAGGTAACAAAAAATTAATTTCGAAAAATAAGTTACTTAGCACAATTTGTTACCGCATAAATAATAAAACAACTTATGCCTTAGAAGGATCAATTTTTATAGCTGGTGCTGGAGTTCAATGGTTAAGAGATAAAATTAAATTAATTAATAACGCTTATGAAACTGAAAAGATTGTAAGATCAAAAAAAAATAACCAGGGCATTTATCTTGTACCAGCCTTTACCGGTTTAGGTGCACCTTATTGGAGTTCAAATTCGCGTGGATTAATAACAGGCCTTACAAGAAATAGTGACTGGAAAGATTTGGTAAGAGCCGTAATTGAGTCAGTAGCTTACCAAAGTTTTGATTTATTTGATTCAATGAAAAAAGATGGATTAAGACCAAAAATTGTAAAAGTTGACGGAGGAATGGTTGCAAATAATTGGTTTTCGCAATTTTTATCAGACGTATTAAATATAAAAGTAACAAGACCTAAAGTAGACGAAACAACTGCATTGGGAGTTGCATATATGGCAGGATATCAAGTCGGCGTGTATAAATCTCTTGGCCACATAAAATTAAAATGGAAAAAAAGAAGAGATTTTACACCAAAATTGAATAAAAGTTACCGAAATAAGTTATTGCAAGGATGGAGACAAGCAATTAGAAAAACTTTAGCATAATTTTGTTATGACAAAAATTTTAATTATAGGTGGTGGAGCTATGGGGTCAGCATTTACAGTTCCATGCCTTGAAAATAAAAATAAAGTTACAATTACAGAGCCCTATAGCAAGATATTTATAAAAAACCTTTCATCAAAAAATAAATTTCATTCGGCTTTAAAGATTAAACTTTCAAAAAAATTAAGATTTAAAAAATTTTCAAAAGAGTTACTACAGGAAAAGTTTGATTTAATAGTTATTGCTTTGAGTCTTTCAGGAATAGACTTTATAGGTAAAGAATTAAAAAGTCTTAAAATTAAAACACCTATTTTAGTTTTAACAAAAGGTTTAAAATATGAAAAAAAAATACATAAAATATTTACGATTTCAGAGTTACTTAAAAAAAAATATAATGGAATTAATGTTTCTGCTTTAAAAGGACCTTGTCTAGCAAAAGAACTGGCAAGAAAAAATCAAACAAGTGTGATTATAGCTAATAAAAATATAAATATTGCAAAATGGATTGGAAAGCAAATTTCTACTAAGTATTATTTAATAGAATATTCTAAAGATATAATCGGTGTAGAAATATGCTCGGCAATCAAAAATATATATTCTATGATTATAGGTGCTGGGCAAAGTTTAAATACATCATCAAGTTTATTTCAAAAATCATTAGTTGAAATGAAATATTTAACTAAATATTTTAAGGGTAAAGAAACAACAACACAAGGCCTGGCTGGTGTGGGCGATTTATATGTAAGTGCTGCCGGTGGTAGAAATAGTAAAATGGGGAGTTATTTAGGTAAAGGGTTTACTTACAAAACAGCAAAAAAAAAATTTATGGAAAGAGACACTGTTGAAGGCGAGCAACTAGTTAGAGAAATTGCACCATTTGTAATGAAAAAAATTGATAAAAAAAAAATTCCTTTAATGGCTAATTTATTTAAAGCAATTTTAAGAAACAAAAAATTAAAAATCAATTAATATAAATATATGAAATTTAATTGGAATTATCCAACAACTGTTTGGGTAGGAAAAAATAGAGTTGATGATTTGTCAAATGCTTGTGAAAGTCTAAAAATTGATAGCCCGTTATTCGTGACTGATAAAGATTTAATAGAATTACCATTTATTAAAAAAATTATATCTAATTTGAAAAAAAAATTTAGCAAGTTTGGTATTTTCTCAAATTTTTCAGGCAATCCCCTAGGTGATAATGTTGAAGAGGGTGTAGAAGTATTTAAAAAAAACAATAGTGACGGTGTGATTGCAATAGGAGGAGGGAGCGCTCTTGATGTTGGAAAGGCAGTTGCGTTCATGTCTGGACAAACTAGACCAATTTGGGACTTTGAAGATATTGGAAATTATTGGAAAAGAGCTGATGAGAAAAATATTGCACCAATAATTGCAGTTCCAACAACAGCTGGAACTGGATCTGAAACAGGTAGAGCTTCAGCTATAATAAACAAATCTACTGGAGTTAAAAAAATTATTTTTCATCCAAAATTTTTACCATCTATAGTTATTTTAGATCCAGTTTTAACCGTTGATTTATCTCCAAGATTAACAGCTGCAACAGGAATGGATGCACTTGCACATAACTTAGAAGCTTTTTGTGCTCCAGGTTTTCATCCAATGGCAGATGGAATTGCAATTGAAGGAATGAAGTTAATTAAATCATCACTTTTAAAAGCAGTAAAAAATGGAAAGGATTTAAATGCTAGAGCAGATTTATTGGCTGCAGCAAGCATGGGCTCTACTGCTTTTCAGAAAGGTCTTGGCGCAATTCATTCTTTAAGCCACCCAGTTAATGCTCAGTTTAATGTTCATCATGGCTTATCTAATGCAATTTTTATGCCATATGTTTTAACTTTTAATAAAAATTTGATAAAAGATAGAATTATTTCAATTTGTGACTATCTTAACTTAGATAAAAATTTTGAAAGTTTTTTAAAATGGATTTTAGATTTAAGGAAAGAATTGAATATACCTCACAAACTTTCAGAAGTTGTAGAAGAAAAAAAAATAAATTTAGATCAATTATCAAAAATGGCTTTAGAAGATCCATCAACTTCAACAAACCCTAAGAAAATGACAATTGAAGATATGCAAATTTTATATAAACATAGTTTATCCGGAGAATTATTTTAATGAAAAACTTAAACCTATTAATCGTTGAAGGAAATTTAAAAGATGAAAATGAAAAATTTAAAAACTCAGGAATACAAACTCACGCTGAGAGTTTAAAAGAGAGTCTTTCTTATTTTACAAACGATTTAAATATTCAGGTGTTTAACCCATGCTCGGAAAAAAGTTTTGATAAAGTGTTATTAAATATTAAAAAATATGATGGTTTAATATGGGGAGGTAGTAGTTTAAATATCTATAATGATTGCATTGAAATTCGTAGACAGATTTCTTTTATGAAAGAATGCTTTAAAAATATTAAAAAGATTTTAGCGATATGTTGGGGAATGCAGGTTGCTGTTACCGCTGCTGGAGGAGAGGTGAAAAAATCATCTAGGGGTGCCCATATTGGAATTGCAAATGACATTGAAATTAATGAAAATGGTTTAAATCATCCATTATATATATCAAAAAATAAAAAATTTAATTCTCCAGCTTTTAACTTTGATGAAGTCACTACATTGCCCATAGGAGCTATTAATCTTGCATCAAACAATATTAACAAAGTTCAAAGTCTTCATTTTAAATCGGGAATAAGCGATATATGGGGTTTGCAATATCATCCTGAAATTACATATCATAAAATGATAAGTTTAATTAAATTTAGAAAAGAAAAATTAATTAATGTTAGAAAATGTTTTAAAGATGAAGAAGAAGTTAAGAAGCATATTGATTTTATAGAAAAAGAAATAAAATTATCAGTAAAAGAATCTAGAATGTTAGAATTAAAAAATTGGTTAAGTTATTTAAAAACTGCTGCCTAATTAAAATAAACCCTCTACTTCGCCTTTGCTATTTATCTTAATAGAGTCTGCCGCTGGAACTCTTGGCAATCCTGGCATAGTCATTATCTCACCGCATATAACAACAATGAACTCTGCCCCAGAAGAAAGTCTTGTTTCTCTAACAGGAAGAACGTGACCAGATGGAGCCCCTTTTAAGCTAGGATCTGTAGAAAAACTATATTGAGTTTTAGCTACACAAATTGGAAGGTTTCCATACCCTTTAGCTTCAAAATCTTTTAGCTGATTTCTAATTTTTGTATCTGCAACTACTTCACTTGCATGATAAATTTCTTTAGCAATTGTTTCAATTTTTTTAAATAATGGAATTTTATCTTCATATAAAAATTTAAATTTGCTTTCATTTTTATCACATATCTCAGCAACAGTTTTTGCAAGATCTTTTATTCCTTCGCCACCATTAGACCAGTGTGTACATAAAGATACTTTTACACCAAGTTTTTTGCAAAAATCAATTAAAGTATTTACTTCTTTATCTGTATCGGTAATAAAATGGTTTACAGCAACAGCAACTGGTAATCCAAATTTTTTAACATTATTAATATGTCTTTCTAAGTTTACTAAACCTTTTTTTAAAGATTCAACGCTTTCTTTTTTAAGATCATCTTTTTGAACTCCTCCATGCATCTTTAAAGCTCTTATAGTTGCAACAATTACAACGCAATCAGGTTTTAACCCTGACTTTCTACACTTAATATCTAAAAATTTTTCAGCACCGAGATCAGCTCCAAAACCAGCTTCTGTTACAACGTAATCAGATAATTTAAGTCCAGTTTTTGTTGCTATAACAGAGTTACAACCATGTGCTATATTAGCGAACGGGCCACCATGTATAATTGCAGGGTTATTTTCTAAAGTTTGAGTTACATTTGGTCTAATTGCATCTTTTAAAAGTACTGTCATTGGACCATGTGCATTCAAATCTTTTGCATATATTGGTTTTTTATCTCTAGTATAACCGATGGTAATATTTCCAATTCTTTTTTCTAAATCTTTTAAATCATTTGATAAACAGAAAATAGCCATGATTTCTGAAGCTACTGTAATATCAAAGCCATCTTGTCTAGGGTAACCGTTTGCAATACCTCCAAGGTCTACAACAATTGATCTTAATGAACGGTCATTCATGTCCATAACTCGTTTCCAAACAATTCTCCTCACATCAATATTTAATTTATTTCCCCAATAAATGTGGTTATCAATTAAAGCAGACAATAAATTATGTGCTGAAGTGATTGCATGAAAATCTCCAGTAAAATGTAAATTAATTTGTTCCATTGGAACTACTTGAGCATATCCACCACCAGCTGCCCCACCTTTCATTCCAAAAGAAGGACCTAAGCTCGGTTCTCTTAGACAAACAATTGATTTTTTTCCTATTTTATTTAAACCATCACAAAGACCAACTGAAGTTGTTGTTTTTCCTTCTCCAGCTGGAGTTGGAGTAATTGCTGTAACTAAAATTAATTTTCCATTTTTTTTATCTTTTAAGGTTTCTAAATATTCAGGTTTAATTTTTGCCATGTATCTACTGATTGGGCTATATGCCTCCGCCTTATCTGGTACATTTATTCCATCAAGAATTTCTTGTATGGGCTTCATTTTAGCGGCTCTTGCTATTTCAATATCTGATTTAAGTTTGTTCATAATAACTAGCTATTTATACACGGCTAAATTCATTCGAAGCTGGATTAATATCTCTTTTTATAGATTTTTGAAAGTTCTAAAAAATATATATAAAAAAAATAAAGAACTATTTATATTTATTACTATAAAATTTGCCTATGCAAAAATACTCCGTATTTAATCTGATAAAAAATGCTTTTAAAGGTCATAAAGACTGGGAAATTGCATGGAAAGATCCTACTCCGAAATCAGAATATGATGTTGTTATAATAGGTGGCGGAGGTCATGGTTTAGCTACAGCATATTATCTTGCTAAAGAACATAATATTACAAAAGTTGCTATTATTGAAAAAGGTTGGATAGGAGGAGGTAACGTTGGAAGAAACACTACTATAATTAGATCAAATTATATGCATGATGAAAATGGTTTGTTCAGTGAATTCGGCATGGATTTATGGAGAAATATGAGTCAGGATTTAAATTTTAACGTAATGTTTTCTCCTAGAGGAATAATTAATCTTGCACATTCCGACGCACAAATGAATGCTTATTCTAGAAGAGGAAATTCAATGCGTTTAAACGGAATTGATGCAGTTCTATTAAACAGAGAAGAAGTCAGAAAAATTATTCCGATGGCAGATTTTTCTGAAAATGTGAGATTCCCAATATTTGGTGGACTAATGCAACCAAGCGCAGGAACAGCTAGACATGATGCAGTTGCTTGGGGGTATGCACGTCAAGCGGATTCAATGGGAGTAGATATAATTCAAAATTGTGAAGTTATAGGGTTTGATGTTTCTAACGGTAAAATTTTAGGAATAAGAACTTCGAAAGGAGATATTAAAGCAAAAAAAATTGGTCTTTGTGTTGCCGGAAGTACAAATATTTTAGCAGAGAAATTAAATATGACATTACCTATAGAAACACATCTTTTGCAAGCATGTGTGTCAGAACCTATTAAACCAATATTAGATAATGTAGTAACGTTTGGTGCTGGACATTTTTATTGTAGTCAATCTGACAAAGGTGAAATGGTTATGGGTGGCGATCTTGATGGATATAACAGTTATGCTCAAAGAGGAAATCTTCCAACATTGCAACATGTATTAACCGAAGGAATAGCAATGTTTCCTTTTTTAAGTAAATTAAAAATGCTTAGAACATGGGGCGGAATTATGGATATGTCTATGGATGGATCACCTATTATTGATAAAACACATATTGAAGGTTTATATTTAAATTGTGGATGGTGCTATGGAGGATTTAAAGCAACTCCTGCATCCGGTTGGACTTTTGCCCATACAATTGCTCAAGACAGACCACATAAATTAAATGAGGGCTATAGTCTAAATAGATTCAGCACTGGACATTTAATTGACGAAAAAGGTCTTGGAACAAAAACTTGGATTTCTTAAATGTTACATATTAAATGCCCTCACTGTGGATTAAGATCTCAAAATGAATTTTCATATGGTGGTGATGCAACAGTTAAAAGACCAGAGTTAAACAAAGAAGTTTCAGATCAGGATTGGGATAATTTTGTTTATTTAAGAAAAAGTCCAAGAGGAAAACATCTCGAGTTATGGCAACATATTTCAGGATGTAGACAATGGATTAAAGTTGAAAGAGACACATTAACCCACGAAATATTTACAACACTAAAAGCAAACGAAGAAATATAAAAATGTCGGAGAATTTTAGATTAGATAGAGGTGGATTAATAAATAGAAATAAAAAAATTTCATTTACATTTAATGGAAAACAATATTTTGGCTATGAAGGCGATACATTAGCTTCTGCTCTGCTTGCTAATGGAGTTCATTTAATTGGTAGGAGTTTTAAATATCATAGACCTAGAGGATTTTTTGGAGCGGGTGTTGATGAACCATATGCGATAGTTCAAATGAATAGAAATAATGAAGTTGATCCTAATGTAAGAGCAACTGAACAAGAGTTATTCGAGGGTTTAGAGGCAAAAAGTGTAAATTGTTGGCCAAATGTAAATTTTGATATTGGTGCAATAAACAATTTTTTAGGTAAATTTTTTCCTGCAGGTTTTTACTATAAAACTTTTATGTGGCCTAAAAGTTTTTGGTATAAGGTATACGAGCCAATTATTAGAAAAGCAGCAGGTTTTGGAACAGCTTCAATAAAACATGATAAAGAAAGATATGAACATAAATACGAATATTGTGATCTACTAATTACAGGATCTGGTCCCTCAGGCTTAGCAAGCGCTTATGCTGCAGCTCAAAATGGAGCAAAAGTAATTTTAGCTGAAGACAAATCAAGATTTGGTGGAAGTCTTCTAACCAGCGAAGTTACAATTGGAAATCAAAGCGGACAAGAATGGGCAGAAAAAATAATATCTGAACTTAAATCAATGCCGAATGTAGTTGTTAAAAATAGATCTCAAGTTTTTGGTTATTACGATCATAACATGCTTGTTATGTCTGAGAGAATTAGCGATCATTTACCTAAAACAGAAAAATATAGTCCTAAACAGAGACTTTGGTACATCCGTGCAAAAGAAGTTATTATTTCGTCTGGATCAATAGAAAGACCTTTAGTTTTTGGAAATAATGACACTCCAGGTGTTATGCTTTCGTCAGCAGCTAAAGAGTACTTAAAAATTTATGGAGTATTAGTTGGAAAAAAACCATTAGTATTTACAAATAATGATAGTGGGTATGAAACTGCTATAGAATTCAAAAAAAATGGAATAGATCCAATTGTATTAGATACAAGAAAAAATTCTAATTCTGAAATTATAAAAGAAGCCAAAGACTTAAATATAAATATAAAATCTTCATATGTTGTTGTAGCAGCCAAAGGATATAAAAAAGTTAATTCCGCAGATATTGCCAAAATATCTGATGATAAAAAAAATATAAGCAACATTGAAAATATTAAATGTGATTGTATTTGTGTCTCGGGATTTTGGACACCTACAATTCATTTAGCCTCACAATCAGGTAATAAAACTAAATTCAATAAAGAAATAGATGCATTTATTCCAAGTCAATCAAAACAAAAAGAAACAACTCTTGGATCAGCTAATGGGATTTTTACACTAGAAGAAACATTAAAAACATCGTTTGAAAAAGGAAATGAATTATCGAAACAAATAACAAATAAAGAGAACAAAGTTTCTGTTCCTTCTGTTGTAGAAAAAAAATCTTCTAATCATGATAAATTTTGGTGTGTACCATTACCAGAAGGTAAAAATTATAAAAGATTCCTAGATTTTCAAAATGATGTTGCAGTCTCTGATATACAGCTCGCATTAAGAGAAGGTTATAGATCAATCGAACATGTTAAAAGATACACAACATTAGGAATGGCCACAGACCAAGGCAAGACAAGCAATCTTAATGGATTACAATTAGTTTCAGATATAGAAAATAAAGTTGTACCTCAAGTTGGTCATACTACTTTTAGACCACCTTATTCACCCGTTTCAATAGGAGCTATTGTTGGAAGAGAAATTGGCAAACATTCAAAACCAACAAGAAAATCACCAATGCATTATTGGCACGAAAAAAATAATGCTGTATTTGTTGATGCAGGCGTTTGGTTGCGTCCAAGATATTATAAACAAGGAAATGAAAACTTATTTGAAGCTTCAAAAAGAGAAGCAAAAAATGTTAGACAAAACGTAGGTGTTTGTGATGTAACAACTTTAGGTAAAATTGATATCAAAGGACCTGATGCTGCTGAATTATTAAACAGAGTTTATACTAATGCTTGGCTTAAATTACCAGTTGGTAAAGCAAGATATGGAGTAATGTTAAGAGAAGATGGAATTGTAATGGATGATGGAACAACTACAAGAATCTCAGAAAACCATTATCATATGACAACTACTACTGCTCAAGCTGCAAACGTTTTATCTCATCTAGAATATTATTTGCAATTAGTATGGCCCGAGTTAAATGTAAATGTAGTTTCAAGTACTGAACAGTGGGCAGGTGCAGCAATAGCTGGACCAAAGTCCAGAGATGTATTGCAAAAATTATTTCCAGATTTAAATGTTTCAAATGAAGGTTTACCATTCATGGGATATATGGAGGGCAATTTATTTGGTGTTAATGCAAGAATTTTCAGAATTTCATTTTCAGGTGAACTTGCTTACGAGGTAAATGTTGAGTCTGGTAATGGTAATTTTATGTGGGAAAAAATAATTGAATTGGGTAAAGAATTTGCAATTCAACCATATGGAACCGAAGCTTTATCTACATTGAGAATAGAAATGGGACATGTTGCAGGATCAGAGTTAGATGGAAGAACAATTCCTTATGATAATGGTTTAGATGGATTAATTAGTAAAAAGAAAGATTTTATTGGAAAAAGATCTTTATATAAAAAAGCATTTATAGCAAAAGACAGACAAAGAGTGGTAGGAGTTGTTCCAATCGATAAAAAAACGAGCATCCCAGAAGGATCTTATCTGGTTAGAGATGCAAATTTAAAATTACCAAATCCAAAACTAGGTCATATTTCAGCCTCATGTTGGAGTGTTGAATATAATAATCCTTTTTCTTTAGCTATTCTTAAAGATGGAAAAAATATGATAGGTAAAAAGTTATTTGCTTTATCTCCTTTAAAAAATAAATCGATACCTGTAGAAATTGTTTCATCACATTATGTGGATCCAAAAGGCGAAAGGGTAAGATCATGACATTAGTATCACCACTGCAACATGTTCACAAAAAAGGCATTTTTGGAGATTGCGAAGATAATAACGCTAAAAATTTAATTAAAATTTCCGAAGTAAAAAATTTATTAATTTTTCAGATAGTGCAATATAAAAAATCAAATATTTCTTTAAAAGATATAAAGATTGATGAGCTTAATTTAAACAACGAAGCGCCTAAAGTGACTTTTAACAATGAAACAAGAATTTTATGGATTAGCCCCAATAATTGGTTGCTAACTTCTAAAAAACAAGAATTGCGAGCAAATATAAATCAGATATTTAATGAAACTGATTTTGCAATAACTGACCTATCACACTCACGAGCGGTAATTGAATTAGAGGGAGAAAACACAAAAGAAGTGCTAAAAAAAGGTTGTCCATTTAATTTTAATGAATTAAATAAAAATACTTGCATTAACTCTGTATTTAATGGAATTACAATTACAATTGATATGATGGATGATTCTCCAAATAAAGTAAGATTGTATGTACTTAGAAGTTTTGGAGAGTCTTTGTATCACTCCATTACTGATGCTTGCTTAGAATTTGGTTATAAAAATATTTAATTCTACTACAAGTTTAATTTTCAAAACTGTTAGCAAATTCAAAAACATTATTGTCTTAAATTTTAATTCTCTATAATAAAAACCAGGAGGCGAATCGTTGAAAATAAAAAAAATAATTTTGTTTTTATTTAGTTTTATAGCTTTAAATGGCTGCGTTGAAACGACTGCGTTTTTGGGCCCCGCTATAACCATTGGTAACTCAGGTAATGTTTATCAAGCTAGTATATCTTATGCATCTAATAATATTCTTTATAAAACTACAGGTAAATCGGCAATTGAACACGTTACTTCATTTTTAGACCCTGATAACGAGTTTGAAGGTAATTTAAACCTTATTTTAAAAGATAATGTGGAGGATGTTAAAGAAGTTTTAAAAAAGCCTAATAAAAAAATACTTCTCAAAGCTGAAAAAAAAATTGAACCTGTTTCAGAACCAATCTTAGAAGATCAATTTATACTTTTTTAATAATTTAATAGAATCAATTATTAACAAATAAACTCATGTATACAGAATTAATATCTTTTTTATAGTGTGCAAAGGGTTCACATGTTTTAAATCCACACAGATTAAATAAATCCCTAGCTGGTTTAAAAAAATTACCAGCACCTGTTTCTAAACTTATTTTTTTTATATTTAGTTTTTTGGCCTCCTCTATAAGATGTTTAATAATTTTTATACCATTTCCTTTTTTTCTAAATTTATCAGCAATTCTTATAGATTTAAATTCACCATGATCCTTATCTAAAAATTTTAGAGCGCCACATCCTATAAGCTCATTTTTTTCCCATAAGCTCCAAAATTTTATCGAGGGATCTTTTAAACCTTCTATGTTTAAAACGTGTGTACTTCCTTCAGGTGAGACTGATCTTAATTCGATAAAATGTTTATTTAATAGTTTGTCTACTTCCTTGTTATCAAAATTTCCTTCTATAGATTTCATTTTAAAATATCTTCAAGTTTTTCTATCTGTCCAATTTTAAAAATAATTGCATCATCTGGATGGTAACCGTACTGATTAGAGGAATTTTTAAATCTTTTTCCAGGTTCCATAATTGGTTCTAAAGATAAAACAACCGTTCCCCAATGCATTCCTAATACTTTTTTGCTTTTTAAATCTTGTCCTATATTAAGAGCTTCTTCAGGATTAGTGTGATAAATTGATTTATCTTTTTTAGGAGCCATAGGGTAAAAATTATATGCACCAATATTTATAAATGTTAAATCTATCGGGCCATATTTTTCGCCAAGTTCTTTATAAATACTTCCATAACCAGTATCACATGCAAAGAAAAATTTTTTATTTTTGTACTCAATTAAGAAACTCCCCCATAAGGTTTTGTTAGTATCCCAAAGACTTCTTTTTGACCAGTGCACTGCAGGTACAAATGTTATTTTTACATCATTAACTTTTATTTTATCATACCAGTCTAGTTCTTTAACATCATTAAAGCCATTTCTTGTAAAGTATTTTCCAAGTTTTAAAGCAGTAGCAACTTTAGCTTTTTTATATGGAAATCTTTGTATTGTTCTTGTGCTAAGATGATCATAATGATTGTGTGTCAAAAGAAACAAATCAATATTAGGCAACTCATTTAAATTTATAGCTGGATCAACAAATCTTTTAGGACCAAATACCAATGGTCCCATATTCTTCTCAAAGACTGGGTCAGTAATGATAGTTGTATTTCCTAATTTTATCAAAAATGTTGCATGACCAATCCATAGTATATAATCATTGTTTTTATTTTCTTGCAGAGATTTTATTACTTCATTTTTTTCAATCACATGATCTTGGGGAATAGTCATGTCTAGTTTCTTTTTCTCTTTGTTAAATATTTTGTAACTCCAATTAAATTTCATATCTCTTACTGGAGATCCTTCTGGATTTCTGAATGTGCCATCTTTTAAATGATGATAAGGTTTATTTTCCATAGAATTTATAATTGTACTGTAATTTGTTAGTATAAATATTATTATTATAATTTTTGGCACATGACTAATTACAAAATCTAGGATTGTATTTCAACATTTTTTCGTGACCGTGATGTGTCCCATTTTTCTTTTTTTTTTAATTTCATTTTTTAAATAATCGAAAAAAAATTCATTATCTTTAAATTTTTTTTTTCTATAAGAGTTGATATCATCACCTATTAAATTTTGCATTCTTGCATCATAAATTTTTTTAATTTTAATTTGTTCTAATCCACAAATTGCTCGTATATGATTTTCAAATTGACTTATGTTATGTGAATTAATTGTTAAGTGACCTGAATTGTGAACCCTTGGGGCTATTTCATTAACATACAGGTTGTCATTTTTATCAATAAAATATTCAACACATAAAGTTCCTATGTAATCTAATTCTTCTGCAATTTTTACAGCCCAGTCTTTTGATTTTTTTGAAATATTATTATTTATATCAGAAGGTATTTTTGAAAACTTTAAAATTTGATCTTCATGAATATTTTCTATTGGTTCATAAATTTCATATCGTTCTTTACCAAATCTTGTGATAATTATAGAAATTTCCTTTTTTAAAATTATTAGTTTTTCTAAAATAAATTCATTTTTAAAATCTGGTCTTAGAGAGTCTAATTCTTTGCTTGAATTAATTTTATATTGTCCTTTTCCATCATAGCCTAATGTGCAAGTTTTCAATATTGCAGGCAATAAGTCAATATTTGATTTTAAGTCTTTATCATTTTTTACTGATACATATTTTGTAGTGTTGATATTAATTTTGTTTAAAAAATCTTTTTCACTTAATCTATTTTGCACTATCCGGTTAATTTCTGGTTTTGGTAAAACTTTTTTACTTTCATTAATTTTTTTTAGAGTTTGATACGGAATGTTTTCAAATTCAAATGTTACTACATCTACCTCATTTATGAATTCATTTATTTTTTTAGCATCGTCATAACTTCCAAATATAAATTCATCAGCAAAATTTTTTGCAGGTGAATTTATATCGTCAGAAAATATAATTGTTTTAATATTTATTTTTTTTGCAGCAGCTGCCAACATGCTACCTAATTGCCCTCCACCAATTATTCCGACGACAGGATTAACCATTTTAATTAGGTTTTTTTTTTACAGATTTTGTTTGTTTATTTCTCCAGAAATTTAAATTTTTTCTAGTAATTTTATCGCTGATTGAAATTATGGATGCAGCAAGCAAACCCGCATTAATAGCTCCGTCTTTACCGATAGCAACTGTACCAACAGGAATTCCTTTGGGCATCTGGGCGATTGACAATAAACTATCAAGACCTTTTAGTTTTTTACTTTCTATTGGCACTCCAATAACAGGGATTCTGGTTAAAGCAGCTATCATTCCTGGCAGATGTGCCGAACCACCTGCACCAGCTATAATTACAGAAATATCATTTTTTTCTGCTGTTTTTGCAAATTTATACATTCTGTCCGGTGTTCTATGTGCAGATATTATTTTTGTTTCACATTTTATTCTAAGTCCTTTTAGGACTTTTTGACAAAGCCTCATTGTTAAATAATCAGACTGACTACCCATAACAATGGCTACTTTTGGTCTTTTTTTTTTATATGGCATTTGTATCTTTTAATATCAAAAAATTTATCACTAATATATATCTAATAGTATGAATTATAGAATTGATAATCTACAATATTGCAAATGGTCAAGAGAAGTATTTCAAATAAATAGGGAAGCCGGTCTTGATGCTGTTCATGTTACTTTAGTATATCATGAAGATTACGATGAATTTCTCGTTAGAACCAATGAGTGGAAAAAGCATTTTTCAGAAAACTCAGATTTAATTTTTTTAGGTAAAAACTATAAAGATATAGAAAAAGCTAAGAATGAGAATAAAACTGCAATTTTCTTTGGTTTTCAGAATTGTTCTCCTATAGAGGACGATATAAATCTTTTCGAAAAAGTTCATGAACATGGTTGTAGATTTATGCAACTTACATACAACAATCAATCTCTTCTAGCCACTGGATGTTATGAAAAAGAAGATAGTGGTGTTACTAATTTTGGCAAAGAAGCTATTAAAGAAATGAATAAGCTCGGCATTGTAATTGACATGTCTCACTCAGCAGAAAAAAGTACTTTTGATGCTATCGATATAAGCAAAAAACCTATAGCCATTACTCATGCTAATCCATCCTTTTGGCACAACGCCTTAAGAAATAAATCAAATAAACTTTTAAAAACTTTAGGTGATAGCGGGGGAATGTTGGGTTTATCGTTATATGCTCACCATTTAAAAGATAGTAGTAATTGCAAGTTGGAAAATTTTTGTGAAATGGCAGCAAAAACTTGTGAAATAATGGGAGTTAAAAATGTAGGTATTGGTTCAGATCTTTGTTTGAATCAGCCAGACAGTGTTGTTGAATGGATGAGAAATGGTACTTGGACTAAAAAAAAAAATTATGGAGAAGGCTCAAAGAAAAAACCTGGTTTTCCAAAGCAGCCAGACTGGTTTATTGATGCAAGAGGTTTTAAAAATTTAGAAATTGGTTTAAAAAAAGTTGGATTTAGTTTCGAAGAAGTAGATGGTATATTGGGAAATAATTGGTTTAATTTTTATAAAGGGATTAATTAATGGAAGTGCAGTTAAGAGATCCAAAGGTTGTAATGAAATTATCAAAACTTGGTTCATTTCATCAATCAAAATTATCATTTTTAAGATCTTTTTTAAAAGAATTTAAAGATTGGAAATATAAAAGAGATTTATTTCAATTAGATGAAAATGGTTATGGAAGAGCTGTTTATTCATTAAGAAAAAACAACAGAACTTACTCGTTAGTTTGTTTTGCTAATCAAATTAGTGATGAAGAAAGATCTGATAGGGTTATAGCTACCAAGTGGGATACAGCTTTTGCGCTGCATGACGGAATACCCACCAAAAAAGATTTGGACAGATTATATGAAGATGTTCCAAAACAAGAAATTGGCAGACTCTCATATAAAGAATTAACTTTGTCTAGAGCAAATAAATCAATGAGAATATTTAATCATGTCGTTGAAAGTTTGTCTCAGGGAATCCAACCAAACAAAGACAAGATTATGGAAGTCGGATATTTGTATAGAACAACTGCGGTCTATGGATCTGGAAAATTTGGTCTCGCTGATAGGTTTAGAATTAAAAATAGAGATGAAATTTGTGGTCCATTCAGATTAGAAATGATGTTAGTTTATTTAGTAAGAGAGTTTACTTTTGACCAAGTAAATCATATTGCTAAACAAAAAAATCCAAGAAAAGCTGTTGAGCTAGATAAAGATATTTGTAGAAATCTAGGGATTGGAAATTCAACTGGTTTAGGTATGGCTCCTTTTATAATAAATCATCCAACGCTATTAAATAATTGGATATTTGCTAAAGAAATATCATTAAAAAAAATTAGAGAAATTGAGAATGTAAAAGATTGTGAAGCTGAATTATTTATAAAACTTTTAAAAAAATCATTAAAAAACATTACATCTTGGAATACAGACAGTGAATTTCAAAGAGAAAAAATTTTTGGACTGCTAAGAGATATGAAAAAACTAATAAATTTTTTAAATAAAGGTTTTGATTTTAAAGACAAATATTCATTTAATGAACTGTATTTGTGGTGTGAGAAAAATCTAAAAGATGAATGTATTGAATATGTCGTATCTTTGATGATGGAACCTTATGATAAAATTATTAATCCTTTAATTGAACAAATGAGTGTTGATGAAGAAAAATATTTTAATATACCAACACAAAAAAATATTGAAAATTTAAGGAATATTTTGGAAGCAAATTATTCCGAAATAATTAAAATTGATTTTTCAAAAAAAGAAAATAACCAAAATTTTTGGTTTATATCTAAAAACAAAGAAGAGCCAAGGCTAGCAGACAGATATATTGATCATGGCGCTGAGTTAGAGCAACCCCTTGCAATTGCACGAGATATTAAAATTTTATATCAAAGAATTTCAAATATAAAAAACAGCTTATCTATTGGGAGATTTTTGATAGAAAATAATGATTTAAGACATGTTGTTAGAAGAGCTTTTATTTCTGAAAATTTTCCGTATGCAGAAATTCAAGATAATATTATTGGACATCAATTAATGCCAATTGATATGCTTAGACTAAAATTATCATTTTTTGGCGCTGTAAAGTTTGATCCCCGATCAGATAAGTGGTTAAGAATTTGTATGTTTCAAGGTGCTCCTTTGCTGAATGATTTAAAATCTTTTGATGATGGATGGATTTATAATTACCTTAATTAATGATAAGTTTAAGTGAAATAGATATTACAGTAAAAAGAGCCACTAAAGCAGTTGGTTTTTCTTGGGGCATTGCAGAAGAAGTAGGCAAAGGCATAAGTCTCTTAGAAATGTTTGGTTTGCCAGGTATTAAAAATCTTAATCAATACTATAAAATATACAAAGATAAAAAATTCCAAAATATAAGCTTAATTTCAAAATCAAATATTTCAAAAATATCCTATTGTCCAATTATATCAGGCATTAATTTCTTGGATCAAATTTTTACTTTAAAAGAACTTCCCGAAATTAATTTTGAGAATATTGCTTTTCCGATTCTTTTTATACCATTTATAAGCAGATCTTCCGAAATAGTTGGAAAAAAAATTTTTTTAAAAATTGATCAAAGAGAGTTTTTATTAAATTTTAATCAATCAATTTATTCCAATTATTTGGAAGGCAATAGGATTATAGAAAAAGCAAATAAAATTAAAATTATTTTTTTAGAAAATGAAAATACATTTAACAAAAATGACTGGAAAGAATTATACAACTTGTCTAGAGAAACTTTTGTTGATGAAAGTGAAGAATTGAAGAAAACAGCAGCTGGTGCTGGTCTTACAGATAATGATTAAAAAATTTAAAAAAGAAGATTTTGAAGAAATTAATGATATTTGTGAAGAGTGTAAAAAAAAGAATAAAAGTGTAAGTCAAAATTTAATTTTAACAGGATTTAAGATTTGTGAGTCATGCAGGGTATCAAAAACAGTTTTTCCTGTTTAGCTTAATGTGCTAATTGGAATTGCATTCATTCTACTCATGACAAAAGCAATAGAAATAAAGGCAATAATTAGAAAAGCCAAGATTACTATACCGAATGCTTTAAAATTTGATTTTAAATTTAAAATCTGCTTCGTCGAAATTATTAATCCAGCAAAAATCCAAAACTGAGTTATAAAAATTATAGGTATCATTAGATCTGGCGTTACAGCAAAAAATCTTAATATTCCAGGAGCATGAGCGTAACCAACGCCAATTAAAATCTTTTTAAAAGGAATTTTGTTTTCTTTATCAGGAAATAATTTTACACCAATAACATATATTAATATACTCCATATAAACCATGTGATAATAGCCGTTAAACCTGATAAACCTATTGCAGTTTTTACTATTGTGTTTGCAGCAACTGCACCTGCTACACCATCTAAAATCATTATAAGACCAGCAAAATATATTGCTGCTTCCCCAAAATAGAAATTATTTTTGTAAAGATTTTTATCTAACTTTAATGATTTAAAAAAAATATTTAAAAATTCTCCAAACATATTTAAAATAGAGCAGTTTCTTTTTTTATATATTCATCTAAAATTTTAGATAAATTTACTTCATTTTTAGTAAAAAAATGATTTGAATCTTTTATCGATTGAAATTCTACTTTTATACCTTTTTGTGAACTTAATCTTTTGTCTAATTCATTTAAAGATTGTATTGGTACTAACTCATCCTTTTTACCATATACCATTAATCCAGAAGTAGGACAGGGTGATAAAAAAGAAAAATCATATACATTGGGTTGAGGAGAAACAGCAACAAATCTGTTTATTTCAGGTCTTCTCATAAGTAATTGCATTGCAATTAAAGAACCAAAAGAAAAACCCGATATCCAACACTGTGAATTGTCAAAATTTTCTTTTTCTAACCAATCTAAAGCTGCTGCTGCATCTGCAAGTTCACCTTGACCATTGTCAAAATCACCATCACTTTTTCCAACACCTCTAAAGTTTACTCTGCAAACAGAAAAATCATTATCCATAAATGAATTAAATATTTCTACTACAATTTTATTATTCATAGTGCCTCCGTACTGTGGATGTGGTTGTAAAACTAAAGCTATAGGAGATGTATTTTTTTTACTTTTAAAATATTTTGCTTCTAGTCTTCCAGCTGGTCCTGGTATAAATATTTCAACTATTTTATTTTCCATAATTGCAATTGATAATTAGTCTCAAAAATTTTATTAAAATTTATTAAAAAAAAATACACTTACCATATCTATGAGATGAATTGCTATTTTTAAATTAGTTAAACTTGACTATTTTAGTAAGGTATATATATAAACTGTTGCAAACAAAGGATTATATGAAACTTACAACAAAAGGTAGATACGCGGTTATGGCTTTAGCAGATATTGCTAAATTTGATAGAAACAGCCCTATTTCTTTAAGAGATATTTCTTTAAGACAAGGTATTTCACTTCTTTATCTCGAACAAATTTTTTCAAAGTTAAGAAAAAATGAAATTGTAAAGAGTGTAAGAGGTTCTAGTGGAGGATATATATTAACAAAAAATCCTGAACAAATTAAATTATCAAATATTTTTTCTGCAGTCGATGAAAAAGTAAAGACTGTAAATTGTAAAAAAGAATCAAAAAAAGGCTGTAATGGCAAATCTTCAAAATGCATAACGCATAACTTATGGGATGAGTTGGAACTACATATAAATGATTTTTTTAATAAAAAAAATCTTGGGGATTTAGTAAAGGGTAAAAATGAAAATACAATCTGATAATAATTCTACGGAAAAAGAAATAGAAAAACTTAAGAAATACAAATACGGTTTTTCTACAGATATAGAAAATGTTAAGGCTCCCAAAGGACTTAGTAAAGAAGTTATAAAATTTATTTCTAATATTAAAAATGAACCAAAATGGTTACTAGATTGGAGATTAAAGGCTTACGAGAGACTAAAAGTTCTTAAGGAGCCAGATTGGCAAAAACCTAAATATCCTAAAATTGATTATCAAGATTTATATTATTATTCTGCTCCAAAAAGTTTTAAAGAAAAACCTAAAAGTCTTGATGACTTAGATCCAAAATTATTAGAAACATATAAAAAACTTGGAATTCCTTTACAAGAACAAAAGAGACTTAATAATATAGCTGTTGATGCAGTATTTGACTCTGTTTCTGTAGCAACAACTTTTAAAGATAAGCTTACGGAAAAAGGAATAATTTTTTGTTCTATCTCAGAGGCCATTCAAAAATATCCGGAGCTTGTAAAAAAATATTTAGGAACTGTAATACCTATAACGGACCATTTTTTTGCAACATTAAACTCGGCAGTATTCACGGATGGTTCTTTTGTATACGTCCCTAAAGGAGTCAGATGTCCAATGGAGCTATCTACATATTTTAGAATAAATGCTTCTGATACTGGTCAGTTTGAAAGAACATTGATCATAGCTGACAAAGGAAGTTATGTAAGTTATTTGGAAGGATGTACAGCACCAATGCGTGATGAAAATCAATTACATGCAGCGAATGTAGAGCTAGTAGCTTTAGATGACGCCGAAATTAAATATTCTACAGTCCAAAACTGGTATCCAGGAGATAAAGATGGCAAAGGTGGTATTTATAATTTTGTAACGAAGAGAGGACTTTGCAAAGGTAAAAATTCAAAAATTTCTTGGACGCAAGTAGAAACTGGTTCGGCAATTACCTGGAAATATCCGAGCTGTATATTAAAAGGAGATAATTCAATTGGAGAATTTTACTCTATAGCTATAACTAACAACCATCAAAAGGCAGATACTGGCACAAAAATGATTCATCTAGGAAAAAATACTAAAAGTAAAATCATTTCTAAAGGAATAAGTGCTGGTTTTTCTGACATGACCTATAGAGGGCTGGTTGATATTTCTTCAAAAGCAAATAATTCAAGAAATTATACTCAATGTGATTCTCTTCTTATGGGCAATAAATGTGGCGCTCATACTATTCCTTATATTAAAAATAAAAATTCAGATTCAAATCTAGCTCATGAGGCAACGACATCAAAAATTAGCGAGGAACAATTGCATTATTGCCAGCAAAGGGGTTTAAATTCTGAGGAAGCGGTAGGATTAATTGTTAATGGTTTTTGTAAAGAGGTACTTCAACAATTGCCAATGGAATTCGCTGTAGAAGCCCAAAAATTAGTTGGAATTAGTTTAGAGGGGAGTGTCGGTTAAGTGCTTAAAATAAACAATCTTAAAGCAAAAATTGAAGAAAAATCTATCCTTAATGGTTTTTCTTTAAATATCAATCCTGGAGAGGTTCACGCAATTATGGGTCCAAATGGATCTGGCAAAAGTACATTATCAAATATTTTATCTGGAAAAAAAGGTTACGATGTGTCCGGAGAAATATTATTTGAAAATTCTGATTTATTTTCTCTTGAAACAGAAGAGAGAGCTCATAAAGGTATTTTTTTAGCTTTTCAATATCCCCTGGAAATACCAGGAGTGAATACAAATATATTTTTAAAAACTTCGCTAAATGCAATCAGAAAAGCTAGAGGTGAAAAAGAATTAGACGCAATAGAATTTTTAAAATTAGTAAAACAAAAATCAAAAGAATTAAAATTTGATGAAGATAAGTTAAATAGACAACTGAACGTAGGTTTTTCAGGAGGTGAAAAGAAAAAAAATGAAATTTTACAAATGTCAATTTTAAATCCAAAACTCTCAATATTAGATGAAACTGACTCAGGACTAGATATAGATGCACTTAAAGTTGTCGCAAATGGAGTAAATGCTTTAAGAAAAAAAAATAATTCTTTTTTAATTATCACTCATTATCAAAGGCTACTTGACTATATCAAACCAGATCATGTGCATGTTTTAAAAAATGGTAAGATAATTAAATCAGGTGGGCCAGAACTTGCTTTGGAATTAGAGAAGAAAGGATATGAAAGTTTTAATTAAATGGAAGAGCAATTAAAAATTGACTTTGAAAAATCTTTTAAAAATTCAAATTTTTCAACAAAGAAAAAAAATCTTAAAAAAGAATTTTTAAATAAATTTATCAAAGAAGGTTTGCCTAATAAAAGTTTAGAAAATTGGAAATTTTCAGATATAAGTCAGATTATTAAAAAAGAAATTGGCGATCTAAGTTTTTACAATGATATTTCAACTCCAAACAAAATTGAACCATCTATTTATCTTGATGGGCTAGAACAAAACTCGATAGTTTTTATCAATGGAAGAGCCGAAAAAATAGATTTTCAATTTGAAGAAAAAAATAAAGTAGAAATATTAGATGATTTTGAATTAAATAATAATTGTTCAAATATTAATTCATTAATAAATTTAAATAATGCTTTTGTAGATAAAAGTTTTAAAATTGTTATTAAAGAGAACTATTCTTTTAAAAAACCATTAGTTATTTATCATTATACAAATAAAAAAATTAAATCAAAAAATATAAATCTTAGAATAGATTTTATATTAGAAAAAAATAGTTCCTTAAAATTAATTGATGTTTTAAACGATTTATCAGAAAAAAATTTTATAAATACTTTTTATAGTTTTAAATTAAATCAAGATGCAATTTTAAAAAATTATAAAATAGATTTTAAAAATAATGGAAATATTAAATATTCTTTTACTAATATTGAACAAGAAAAAAATAGTTTATCAGAAATATTCATAGTGTCTTCTGGATCTGATTTTAATAAGAACGAGATAAACTGTAATTTGAATGGAAAATATTCTTCAGCATTTGTTAATGGATTATTTTCTTTAAATAAAAAAAAGCATCATGAAATTAAGACTATTATAAATCATTTAAATGAGAACACAAAAAGTTATCAATTAATAAAAAGTGTTTTAGAAAATGATGCTAGAGCCGTTTATCAAGGAAAAATCTTTGTTAATTCTGAAGCTCAAAAAACTGATGGGTACCAATTAAGCAAAGCTATTTTACTTGATGAGACAACAGAATTTAATGCAAAACCTGAACTTGAAATTTATGCTGACGATGTCAAGTGTTCACATGGTTCTGCATCAGGTAGCTTAAATGAAAACTCTATATTCTATTTAATGTCCAGAGGACTTAATTATAAAGAAGCTAAAGAACTTTTGATAAATGGTTTTTTATTAGATGTGATTGAAAAAATTACCGATAGTGAGATTAAAAATTTAATTAAGAATATGATTGGTTTTAAAGAATGAATATAGACGATATAAAAAAAGAATTTCCAATATTCAGTAATAAAGTTCATAACAATGATCTTGTTTATTTAGATAGCGCCAATTCATCTCAAAAACCTCTAGTAGTTGTGGATAGAATTTATGATTTTTATACAAAAGAATTTTCAAATGTTGGAAGAAGTGTGCATTATTTAGCTGTTGCCGCAACAAATTTATATGAAAATACAAGAACTTCTGTTCAAAAATATATTAATGCAAAAGATAAAAATGAGATTGTATTTACAAAAGGCGCGACAGAAGCAATTAATCTTGTTGCAAGCACTTTTGGACAAAAATATTTGAAAGAGGGTGATGAAGTTTTGGTTACGGAACTTGAACACCATTCTAACTATGTTCCTTGGCATTACTTAAGAAAATCCAAAGGAATTAAAATTGAGTTTTCGGAAGTAAATGAAAATGGCGAGGTAACTTTAGAAAGTATTGAAAAAAAAATAACAAAAAAAACAAAAATTATAGCTATCACCCACCTTTCTAATGTTACAGGTGCTATATTACCTGTAAAAGAAATTACAAAACTTGCTCATTCAAAAGGTATTCCAGTTTTAATAGATGGCTGTCAAAGTGCACCACATCTAAAATTAGACATGCAGGACCTTGGTTGTGATTTTTATGCGATTTCGTGTCATAAAATGTATGGACCAACAGGCCTAGGCATTCTTTATGCAAAAAAAAAATGGCTTGAGGAATTACCACCATATCAAGGCGGCGGAGGAATGATAGGTGAAGTCAAAAAAGAAGATATAACTTATGGTGATTTACCAAATAAATTTGAAGCTGGAACTATGGCAACCGCTCAAGTGATTGCTTTTAATGAGTCTATTAAATTTTTAAATAAAATTGGAATAGATAATATTATTAAACATGAAAATGAACTTATCGAGTACGGTCAGGAGTTATTAAGAAAAAATAATTCAGTCAAATTAATTGGCAACCCTAAAAACAAAGGAGCAGTTTTATCATTTACAATAGGCAATATTCATCCTCATGACATTGCAACAATTTTAGATGAGGATGGCGTTGCCATTAGAGCTGGTCATCACTGTTGTCAAATTTTACATGAAAAACTAGGTTTGGTTGCAACTGCAAGAGCTTCACTAGGCGTATATAATACTAAAGAAGATCTTGATAAACTTAACTCTTCAATAAATAAATGTAAAAAAATATTTGAATAAATGAACTTAAAAGAATTATATCAAGAAATTATTTTAGATCACGGTAAAAATCCTAGAAATTTAAGAAAGACAGATAATTTTAATAAAGATGCAAAAGGTTATAACCCTTTATGTGGTGACAAAGTACATATTTACCTTAAATTAAACGAAAATAAAAAAGTTGAGGATATATCTTTTGAGGGGCAAGGTTGTGCAATTTCTATGGCTTCAGCATCAATTATGACTAGCTTGATTAAAGGAAAGGAAGAGAAAGAAGTTAAAGAAATAATAAAAGATTTTTTAGAAATGATTAAAGAAAAAGAAAGTTTAAATACTAAACTTTTAGAAGAAGATGAAAAAACTAAATTAATGTGTTTATCTGGAGTTAAGCAGTATCCAATGAGAGTGAAATGTGCCACTTTATCTTGGCATACTTTGATCTCAGCTATTGATAAATCTCAGAATGAAATTAATATAAAAAGTAAAGAAATTTAATGAATTTAAAAGATCAAGTTATCACTGAGATAAAAAAAATTTATGATCCAGAAATTCCTGTAAATATTTACGAACTGGGTTTGATTTACGATGTTTCTGTTAAAGATAAAGACGTTAGTGTAAAAATGACATTAACAACACCAAACTGTCCCGTAGCAGAAAGTTTGCCAAAAGAAGTGAAGGATAGTATTATTGCAATTAAAGGTGTTGGAAAGGTTGATCTTGATTTAGTTTGGGATCCTCCTTGGGATAAATCTATGATGTCTGAAGCAGCAAAGTTAGAATTAAATTTATGATGAAACAAATAATTACATTAAGCGATAGTGCAGCCGAAAGAATTAAAAAAATAATGTCTTCGGATAAAAATAACTCTATTGGTGTAAGAGTTGGAGTTAAAAGCGGTGGCTGCGCTGGGATGTCTTATGTTATGGAGTATACAAAGAAAGCTAACCCAAATGATGAAGTGATTGATGAAAAAGGAGTAAAAGTTTTTGTCGATGCATCAGCCGTTATGTATTTATTAGGTACAGAAATGGACTATAAAAAAGGTGAATTTTCCTCATCTTTTATCTTCAAAAACCCTAATGAAACTGAAAGATGTGGATGTGGAGAATCTTTTAAGATATAATACGTAACTATGAGAGATACGAAACATTTAGAAAAGCATTCCAATAAAATTGCTGAAAGCAAGAAAGAGAGAGCTTTGTTTAGAACTTTACGTAAAGAAGTTCAGGCAGGTGCTCATGGGACTCTAGACTATACTATTAAAGAAGGTGTAAATAAAAACAAAATAGCTGACGATAAAATCATAAAAAGTAAGAAATAATTTTAGCAGCTGTAATACATCTCAAACTCAATTGGATGAGGTGTATGTTCAAAATTATGTATTTCTTCAAATTTTAATGCAATATATGCATCAATTTGATCGTCTGTAAAAACATTTCCTTGTTTTAAAAAAGCTCTATCTCTATCAAGACTTTCCATAGCTTCTCTTAAAGAACCACATACTGTAGGAACTTTTTTAACTTCTTTTTCAGATAAAGCGTATAAGTCTTTATCGAATGATTCACCTGGATCAATTTTGTTTTTAATTCCATCTAAACCAGCCATTAACATTGAAGCAAAAGTTAAATAAGGGTTTCCAGAAGCATCAGGAAATCTTATTTCACATCTTGCACCATTTTTGTTTAGTGTTATTGGAATCCTACAAGAAGCAGACCTATTTCTAGCTGAGTAAGCTAATAAAACTGGTGCTTCAAAACCAGGAATTAATCTTTTGTAACTATTTGTTGTAGCATTTGAAAATGCATTAATTGCTTGAGCGTGTTTTAGTATGCCGCCAATATAGTACAAAGCAGTTTGAGATAGCCCTGCATATTTGTTACCTGAAAAAACTGGAGTTTTCCCTTTCCAAATAGATTGATGTGTATGCATACCTGAACCATTATCTCCTTTAACTGGTTTTGGCATAAAAGTTGCTGTTTTACCAAAAGAGTGAGAAACCATTTGAACTACATATTTGTATAACTGCACGTTATCAGCTTGATTTACTAAAGTTCCAAAGTACATGCCAAGTTCATGTTGACTTGGAGCTACTTCATGATGATGTTTTTCAACTTTTATACCAACATCTCTTAGACCTTTTAGATATTCACTTCTCATATCTTGTGCGCTATCAACTGGTGGCACGGGGAAATAACCACCTTTAATACCAGGTCTATGACCCATATTTCCATTTTCATATTTTCTTCCAGAATTGTAAGGACCTTCACTGCTATCAATGGAAAAACCTGTTTCATTCATGTCATTTTTAATTCTTACATCATCAAATACAAAAAATTCAGGTTCTGGACCAAAATAAGCTTTATCTCCTATGCCTGTTTTTTTTAAATAAGCTTCAGCTTTTTTTGCTATTCCTCTTGGATCTCTTTCGTATGGATCTTTTTTAACAGCATCTAAAATGTCACAAAATAAAACTAGAGTATTATGTGAAGTAAAAGGATCAATAACTTTTCTACTTAAATCAGGTTTTAAAATCATATCGGATTCATTTATTGCTTTCCAACCTGCAATTGATGATCCATCAAAGAAAACACCTTCATTCAACATAGTGTTATCAACGACTGTTGTGTCCATGGTCAGGTGTTGAAGCTTTCCTCTTGGGTCTGTAAATCTTAGATCTACATATTCTATTTCTTTATCTTTAATCAGTTTTAAAACTTCACTTGAGCTCATATTTTTTCCTTAAAATTTTGTTGATCTGTCTTACTTATCAAAAAATTATAGATTAATGTTGTTTATTATTAAGATATCACCTATGCATTTCTTACATATATAAATGGTATTTAATATGAAATTATCAATTCACATATTGTTACAATTAATAGTTGCATGGAAAATGTTTTAAATAAAGAATCAGTAAAAAGAGTTGATAAAGTTTTAAAAACTTTTGATCCTAAATTAAGGGTAGAAGTTTTAAATAGTTCAGCAAGAACAGCAATTGATGCGGCAAACTCTTTAAAATGTGAAGTTGGCGCCATTGTGAAAAGTCTTCTTTTAAGAGCAGATGATAGCTATGTTTTATGCCTAGTTTCCGGGGATAAAAAATGTTCTTTAAACAAAGTTAAGAAAATAACTGGAAAAAAGGATGTTTGTATGGCTAATGCCGATGATGTTAAAAAACAAACTGGTTTTACAATAGGCGGAGTTTCACCGGTTGGGCTCACAAGTAATTTAGAGATTATGATTGATGATCAACTTAACAGATTTCAAGATATTTTTGCAGCCGCAGGACATCCTAATGCGGTTTTTAAAATTGATTTTGAGAACTTAAATAAAATTACCAAAGGTGAAATTATGGATATTTCTGAATGAAACAACCTACTTTAATTGATTATGTTTTTCTTGTTGTACTAGCTATTATCTGGGCATCTGCTTTTTTTAATATTAAAATTGCAACATATTCATATGGCCCAGTAACTATTGCATTTCTTAGAATACTATTAGGTGCAATTCCAGTTGTTGGACTTTGTTTTTTTAAAAAAATAAAAATAGAAGCATTTTCAAAAGATTGGTATTGGTTTGCATCTATTGGCATTATAAATCTCGTTATACCATTTTTTTTAATAGCTTACGGAGTTCAAAAAGTTCAAAGCAATCTTGCCGCTATTTTAATGGCAAGCACTCCATTAAGCGCAACAATTTTATCTCATTTTTTTACAAGTAATGAAAAAATTAATTTTACAAAAGCATTTGGTGTTTTGCTTGGATTTTCAGGAATAGTTTTTCTTTTTTCAGACAATATTTTAATTAATGAAAATAATTTTTTACCTGCTTTAATAATATTTTTTGCTTCAACTTTTTATGTAATAGGTGGTTTATTAACTCTTAAAATAAGTAATAAAAAAAATGAAAATGTAACAGCTTCAATGTTAATATGGGCCACAATATTTTTACTACCCATTACAGCATATGTTGAACAGCCTTGGAATTTAAATCCTCGTTTAGATTCAACAATTTCATTAATTTACCTTGGTATATTTTCCACAGGACTTGCTTGGTTAATGAGATTTAGAATATTAAAAAAGAACGGTTTGGTTTTTCAGGCTCAGGTAGCTTATTTAATACCAATATTTGGAATTATACTAGGCTATATTTTCTTAAATGAAATAATTACTCCAAAAGTAATTGTTGCAGTAGTTGCTGTAGTTTTAGGAATTTATTTTGTAAGAAAATCTTCATTTAGAAAAGTTAAATCAGCTTAGCAATTTCTTTTATGTGAGATGGTCTTATTTCACAGCACCCACCTAATATAGTTGCACCATTTTCTTTAAATTTTTTTACATACTCATAGAAATTAGATTCGTTTAAATCATTATTAACTCCTAAAACTGTATTTGGATTGCCTGCATTACCCCATTGATCTTTAGAAGCGACAGTATAACCTTCTGGTATCTTTTTAAATGCATTTAACTTAAATCCATATGGCATTTTAACTTTTTGTAAATCATTAAAGATTAATTCATATGCTTTCGGTGAAACACAAGCTGCAATAATTCCAAGCCAGTTATTATTTTTATATTTTGTAACTATGCTATTAATTGCTTCACCAGATGGAAGTTTACCATCATCTTTTATATGGATACCAACTAAGACTGGTGTACTGTATGCTTCAATTGCTTTAAGTGCAATTTCACATTCTAATCCACTACTCATCACATCAAGATAAAAAAAATCAATTCCATTTTTAAGAAGTTTTGCTTGGTCGAAAAAATTTTTTTCTATTACGTTTAAATCTTTACCTAAATCAGCACTATAGGTTTGTTTTTGATTGGGCAGTCCTCCAGCAATTAAAATATCTTTTTTTGAGATGTCTCTTGCCTTTTGAGCCAACTCAACAGCTTTAATGTTTATTTCTTCAAAATACTTTTCACTATCATTTTGTATTAATCTATTTCTTCTAGCTGTAAATGTTGAAGTAACTATTACTTCGGCTCCAGCATTTATAAAATCTAAATGTGCATCAACAACCATTTTATGGCAATTTTTGTCAATTAATGCATGAGCAGACCATAACGTTCCTTTTGGTTTTAAACCTTTATATAGTAACTCTTGACCCATGCCTCCATCTAGAATTCTTGTTTTTTTGAAAAAATTTATATCCATAAAAGTTAAATAAATATTTTGTAAGCCATTCTAGCAGCAACAAATAAAACTAGTCCAGCTGTAACTAAAGCCAATAATCTAGTAGGAAATATCTTTAAATTTAAAAAATTACCTATTTGACCTCCAATTAAAACTGTCAAAAAAAGAAACCAGTAATTTTGTATTTCACTTAGAACAGCAGCTTTTGTTACTTGTCCAATAATTCCAGATACAGAATTTATTAATATGAATAGAGAAGCTGCTGTTACAATATGTTTAGGTTTTCCAGCTCTTAGTAAAAAAAGAATTGGACTTAAAAAAATTCCTCCACCTACACCTGCAATTCCAGAAACAAAACCTAAAATTCCTCCAATAAAAATTGAAACTATAGTTGGAATTTTTTTGAAAGTTTCTATTTTGTTATCATAGGATTTAAATTTAAATAATAACAATATTCCTGCTACCATTAAAACTACGAATAAAAGTATTTCAAAAAACTCTTTTTCTACCGGTAGAGAGCCTCCAATAAAAGCTAATGGTATAGATCCAATTAGATAAGGTATTAATAATTTTAAGTTTAAATTTCCTGCTTTTATATAGTTAAAACAATTCCCAGAAACGACTATAATATTACAGAATAAAGCTATTACAGGAAAAATAAAGTAAGGTATTCCCCACAGCAAAAGAAGAGCTAAATAAGTTGAGCCACCTCCGAAACCAACACTTGCATACAATATTGCAGTTACAAAAAATAAAATTGATAATATAATCATATAAGAAATTAACTTATTTTATGAAAGTAAATATAGCACTTTTAACTGTAACCGATACTAGAAATATAAAAACAGATAAATCCGGAGGCATTTTGGTCAACAAAATTAAAGAAGCTAATCATAATTTAGTTGAACGAAAAATTTGCAAGGATAATAAAAAAGATATTAAAAAAATTTTAAAACAATGGACAAAGAAAAAAAATATAGATGTAGTTATTACGACCGGAGGAACTGGTTTAACAGGAAGAGATATTACTCCTGAGGCATTAGATGAAATTGCGGATAAACATATACCAGGATTTGGAGAGATTTTTAGATATTATAGTCTAGAAACAGTTGGCACTTCATCAATCCAATCAAGAGCGTGTGCGGTTCTTGCAAACGGAAAATACATATTTGCTTTACCGGGTTCTTCAGGAGGCGTTACAGATGCGTGGGATAAAATTTTAATACATCAATTAGATATCAATCACAAACCTTGTAATTTTGTAGAGCTATTTCCAAGGCTTAAAGAAAAATAAAAAAACTTATTTATTTTCTCTTGTGGCAATAAACACTCCAATGGAAGCTATTGCAAAACCAAAAATATCATAAATATTTAAAGTTTCGTTTAAAAAAATCCATGCAATTACAGCAGAAGTAGCTGGAATTAAAAAAAATACAGATACAGTTTTGCTAGCTGAATTGTGTTTAATTAAATACATCAAAATAGTAAAAGCACCGAAAGAAACTAACAATATCTGGTGGGTCATCGCGATTATAAAAGTTGAAGAGAAATCTATGTAAGGTTTTGCAAAAAGCAAAATTACAATTAGATGAAATATAAATCCACCAATAGCTTGATACATATTGCTCACTGGTAGAGATAAGTTATTGCTTAATTTTTTTTGCCATAAAGTTGCACTAGTTACTGCTATTAAAGATACAAATACTGAAATTATACCAATTGTGGGCAACTCTGTACCAACATCAAGACCCAAAACTATTGCTGCACCTAAAAAACCAAGCGTGACACCAATCCATTGTTTCCATGTAATTTTTTCATTTAGCAATGGACCTGCTAAAGCGTTAGTTAGAACTGGGTTAAGAGTTACTATTAATGCAGCAATTCCAGTTGGCAAACCTTTTGATATAGAAAAAAATACACCTCCAAGATAAAAACCATGAAATAAAACACCACTAAAGATGGATTCAAATACATTTTTTTTTGGTACTAAAATTTTTTGTTGTTTAAAAACTGAAAATAAAAAAAAGCCAAATGCTACGATTGAAAATCTAAATGCTAAAGCTGCAAAAGGGTCGCTATAGTCGACAATAGGTTTTGTGGTTATAAAAGCCGAAGACCAAAGAAGCACAAATATTAATGGAAACAATCTAATCATTTAAATGAAAAATATTTATTTTTGATATTTTTCTTTCCACTCAGAGTAGGGTATCCCATAAACATGCTTTCTCGCATCAGGATCTGAAATTTCAATTCCTTTTTTTTCTGCTTCTTCTCTGTACCATTTAGATAAACAGTTTCTACAAAAACCAGCAAGATTCATCAAATCTATATTTTGTACATCTTTTCTCTCTCTTAAATGATTTAACAATCTATCGAAAGCAGCAGATTGTAATTCTTTTTTTGTATTATCATCCATAATTTTTTATGTTAAGTTTTATTATAGTTATGAAATTAAGCGGATCTTATCAAATAAATTTAGAAAAACAAAAAGTTTGGGAAGCTTTAAATAATCCAGAAATTTTAAAAGAAGCCATACCAGGGTGTGAAGAATTTGTTAAAAAGTCGGAAACGGAATTTACTGCCACTGCTACAAATAAAATTGGCCCATTTAACGCAAGTTTTACGGGTGATATTGAATTAAAAGAAATTAATGCACCAAATAGTTACGTTATTGAAGGATCAGGAAATTCAGCTGTTGGTTTTGCGTCAGGTTCTGCCAAAGTTAGTCTTGAAGATTTTGAAGGTGGTACAAAACTTGTTTATGAAGTTGATGCTAATGTTGGCGGAAAAATTGCTCAAGTTGGCTCAAGGTTAATTGATATGACAGCAAAAAAAATGGCAGATATTTTTTTTGGTAAATTTTCTGAATTAATTTCAACTAAAAAAACTCCATCTATAGAGCTGCCGACTGACACCGAAAAAGAAACTTCGGTAAATAAAAAATCTAATAAAAATATTTATATCTATTCATCAATAGTAGTTTTGACTCTCATAATTATAGTATTTTTTATAATTTGATTCGCGCAATACTAGAATTTAATTTTCTTATACAATTGAAGATCAATTAGTATTATGTTTAACTAGTGAAATTTTTTCAAGGAAGGGAAGACTATGAAAAAAATTACATTAGAGGTTAATGGCAAAAAAGTATCAAAAGAAGTTCCTGATCATACAGTTCTTTCAGTTTTTTTAAGAGAAGTTTTAAATTTGACAGGCACACACGTTGGATGTGATACGAGCCAGTGTGGAGCATGCGTTGTTCATGCAGACGGTAAATCTATTAAAAGCTGTACAGCCTTAGCAGCCGATCTTGATGGTTCAAAAGTCACAACAATTGAAGGCCTTGTATCTAACGGCAAAATGCATCCAATGCAGGAAGCATTTAAAAAATTACATGGTCTTCAGTGCGGATTTTGTACTCCAGGAATGGTTATGAGCGCTATAGATTTACTTAAACATAAAAAGAATCCTAGTGACAAAGAAATAAGAGATTGGTTAGAAGGAAATATTTGTCGATGCACAGGTTATCAAAATATAGTAGCTGCAGTAAAAGAAGCTGCAACAAAAATGTAAAAGAAGGAGATATTTATAATGGCAAGTTTAGTTGGATCTAGAGTTGAAAGAAAAGAAGATAAAAAGCTTTTAACAGGTAGAGGAAAGTACACAGCAGATGTAACTTTTGCTCACCAAACGTACGCATATTTTGTTCGTTCACCACACGCTAGAGCACAAATTAAAAATGTAGATATTTCTAAAGCAAAAAAAGCTTCTGGAGTAGTAGCTGTGCTTACAGGAAAAGACATAGCTAACGATAAAATTGGAGGATTAATCGCAGGTTGGAGAATTAAAAGTGAAGATGGCTCTGATATGAAAGTGCCCGCACATCCTCCTTTAGCCAGTGAAAGTGTCAACTATGTAGGCGACCATGTTGCTGTAGTAATAGCAGAAAGTCTTGATGAAGCACGAAATGCAGCTGAATTAGTAAAAGTTGATTACAAAGTATTAAAAGCAGTCGTAAAAACAGACGAAGCAATGAAATCAGATAGTATTTATAAAGACATACCAAAAAATTTGTGCTTTGATTGGTTGTTAGGAGATAGGGCTAAAGTAAAAGAAGCTTTTGATAGTGCAGATAAAATAATTAAAGTAGATTTAATAAATAATAGATTAGTTCCAAATGCCATGGAACCAAGAGCAGCTAATGCTGATTACAATCCTTCAACAGAAGAAATAACTTTATATACAACAAGTCAAAACCCACACTTAGCAAGAATAATTATTTCAGCATTCAACGGTGTTGCTCCTGAGAATAAATTAAGAGTAATAGCTCCAGATGTTGGTGGAGGATTTGGTTCAAAAATTTATCCTTACGCAGAAGAAGTAGTTTGTAGTTGGGCATCTAAAAAAATTGAAAGACCTGTAAAATGGGTTGCAGATAGAACTGAATCTTTTTTATCTGATTGTCATGGAAGAGATCATGTAACTCATGCTGAACTTGCTGTTAAAAGCGATGGAACTTTCTTAGGTTTTAAAAATGAAACAATAGCTAATATTGGAGCTTATGCATCTGTTTTTGCAACAGTTACACCAACTTATTTATTTGGTCCATGTGCAACAGGAGTTTATAAAATGCCAGCAGCGTACAGTAACGTTAAAGCTGTTTTTACAAATACAGCTCCGGTTGATGCATATAGAGGAGCTGGAAGACCAGAAGCAACATATACAATAGAAGTACTTGTTGAAAAAGCAGCAAGGGAACTTGGAATGGATCCAGCGGAAATTAGAATGAAAAACTTTCCAACAGAATTTCCTTTCCAACAAACATTGGTGCATTCTGTGGATTCAGGCGATTATAATGCAGGTTTAAAGAAAGCAATGGAAGTTGCTGACTATAAAGGATTTGAAAAAAGAAGAAAAGATTCAGAAGCGAATGGAAAAATTAGAGGAATAGGTTTTTGCACTTACTTTGAAGCTTGCGGTATTGCACCTTCAGCAGTTGTAATGTCTCTTGGATGTGGAATTGGTTTATGGGAATCTGCAGAAGTGAGATTTAATCCAACAGGAAATGTAACAGTTTTCACAGGATCGCATAGCCATGGTCAAGGACATGACACAACTTTTGCGCAAATAGCTGCAGATCAATTAGGTGTACCTTTAGAGAATATAGAAATTTCTCACGGTGATACTGACAAAGGTCCATTTGGATATGGAACATATGGCTCAAGATCATTAACAGTAGGTGGGACTGCTATTGTAAAAGCTTGTGAAAAAATAATAGCTAAAGGAAAAAAAGTTGCTGCTAAAATGTTAGAAGTTAATGAAAGCGACGTAGAGTTTAAAGATGGTGAATTTATAGTTGCTAAATCTAATCAAAAGAAAACTATTGGCGAAGTAGCTTTTGCTTGTTATTTACCAGGCACTTATGGAGAAGTTAAATCTCCTCTTCCTGAAGGAGAGGAACCAGGTTTAAAAGAAAGTTCATTCTTTGATCCAGGTAATTTCTCGTTTCCAGCAGGCTCACATATTTGTGAGGTTGAAATAGACCCAGACACTGGAACTACTGAAGTAGCAAAATACACAGCTGTAGATGACTTTGGTACAATTATAAATCCTTTAATTGTTGAGGGACAAGTTCATGGTGGCTTAGTTCAAGGTATAGGGCAAGCACTTTATGAAAATTGTCATTACGATGATTCTGGTCAACTAGTAACAGCATCTTATATGGATTATACAATGCCAAGAGCTGACAACTTTCCTGAATTTAAGTTGGGCTTTACATGTACACCAGCTACATCAAATCCACTTGGAACAAAAGGATGTGGTGAAGCAGGAGCTATAGCATCACCTCCAGCGGTAATGAATGCTGTAATGAATGCTCTCGACACTGATATTTCTATGCCAGCAACTGCTGAAAAAGTTTGGAAAGCATGTCAAAAAATGAAAAAATCAAATTCTAAAGCGGCATAGGGGAAAGATTATGAAAACATTTAATTATCATTCAACAAAAGATGTTAAAGAAGCAACAAAATTAGCATCGTCAAGCTCTGCCTTTTTAGCTGGAGGAATGACCACTATTCCATCTATGAAACTGGGTTTAGCTTCTTACAAAGATATTATAGATATAAAAAGAATAAAAAAATTATCTGGAATCAAAGTAAGTGCTAAATCAGTAACTATTGGCGCAATAACTAAACATACAGAAGTTGCTAATTCAAAAGAAATTAAAAAAGCGATACCATCTTTAGCTGTGTTAGCTGAAGGTATAGGAGATCCCCAAGTAAGAAATAGAGGAACTATTGGAGGATCAATAGCAAATAATGATCCATCTGCAGACTACCCATCAGCATGTATCGCGCTAAATGCAACCATTCATACAAATAGCAGAAAAATAAGTGCAGATAAATTTTTTGTAGGAATGTTTGAAACGGCTCTTAAAAAAGGAGAATTAATTGAAGCGGTTGAATTTCAAGTTCCAGAAAAGTCTTGCTATCAAAAATATCCAAATCCAGCATCAAGATATGCAATAGTAGGTGTTTACGTTGCTAAGCACAAAAGTGGAGTCAATGTTGGAGTTACGGGCGCAAAGTCGTGTGTATATAATGAAAAAAATATCGCAAGCGCTCTTTCAAAAAGCTTTTCATCTTCTGCTGTCGACAATGTTAAAATTTCATCTAGTGGAATGAATTCTGATATTCATGCTTCGGGCGAATATAGAGCAAATATGGTCAAAATATTTGCAAAAAAAGCTGTTGATGCTTGCTAAATAAATATTTGAGTATTACTTTTACATCTAATGAAAAATTCATTTGATGAAAAAATTTTAGAAGAAGCAAACGACTGGATAAAAACTAATCAAAAAGTAGTACTTGCAACAGTTATCCAAACTTGGGGATCTTCTCCTCGTCAAGTTGGAAGCAGAATGATTGTTAATGAAAAAGGAGATTTTTCAGGATCAGTTTCTGGAGGCTGTGTTGAATCAGCTGTAGTTAGAGAGTGTGTCGGCATAATAAAAGACAACCAACCTTTTAAAAAAATAGAATTTAAAGTTTCGAATGAAAGCGCTTGGGAAGTTGGTCTTGCATGCGGTGGCGAGATAGCAGTTTACTTAGAACAAATAAATTAATGAAACTAGAAATATTAAAAGAAATAATTAAAAAAAAAGAAAATAAATTAGAATTTGCAATTGTAACAAATCTTTTAACTGGAGAAAGTGAAATTTTTGAAGAGAAAAAACCTTTAAGTAAAAATTTTGAAAAGTATAACGATCAAATTAATAGATTCTATAAATCAAAAAAAAATGGAATAGTTGAAAACACAGATATATTTATAGAAACTTATATCAGACCCATTAAAGTTATAATTGTAGGAGCGGTTCATATAGCTCAATACTTGGTTGATTATGCCAAAAGCTTGAATTTTGAAATATTAATTATTGACCCAAGAGGATATTTTGCTTCAGAGCAAAGATTTCCCAGTATGAATATAATAAATAAATGGCCAGATGAAGCATTTAAGGAAATCGAAACCAATTCTAATACCGCGTTAATTGCTCTAACACATGATCCAAAAATTGATGATCCTGCACTACAACATGCGTTAAAGAAAAAATTTTACTACATTGGAGCTCTTGGCAGCAAAAAGACTCATGAAAATAGATGTCAAAGATTAAGTGATGCAGGTTTTAGTGAAGATGAAATAAATTCAATTCACGGACCAATAGGTATTAAATTAGGAGGAAAATCTGCACCAGAAATAGCGTTATCAATTGTTTCTCAGTTAGTCTCTGAAACTTACAAAAAATAATATGCAACAAGTATTTGAAGAAATTAAAGTTAAAACGAATGGTCAAGGACTTTATAATTTTACTGAAAGTACTTTAGAGTGGTTAGACAAACAAAAAATTCAAAATGGCATTTTAAATATTAATATAATGCATACAAGCGCTTCATTAATTATACAGGAAAATGCTGATCCAGATGTCTTACATGATCTTAAAAATTTTTTTCACAAATTAGTTCCTATGGATACGAAATTATATAAACATACGACCGAAGGTAAAGATGATATGCCAGCTCATATTAAATCTGCACTTACTAATAATCAATTAACTTTAAGTTTAAAAAATAAAAAGTTAATTCTTGGAACTTGGCAAGGTCTTTATTTGTTTGAACATCGAATTGAAAAACAAAAAAGGATATTATCACATCACTTAATTGGAAATTAATAAAAATAAATTCACTATTTAGTTTAAATATATTAAGATACAAAAATGAGAAAATTGCTTAGATCATTTAAATATAAACAAGATTTTAATACAACATTTGCTGGAATATTAGTTAATCCTTATTTTTTAGTTCGGTATAATATTTTAAAAGGAATAAAAAAACTTTCATCTGATTTCAATGGAGGACGTCTTTTAGATTTTGGTTGTGGCTCCAAACCTTATAAATCTTATTTTAAAGTTGACGAGTACATTGGTCTAGATACTGATAATAGCGGGCACTCACATAAAAATGAAAATATTGATATTTTGTATGATGGAAAAAAAATACCCTTTGATGATAATTCATTTGATTATATTTTCTCAAGCGAAGTTTTAGAGCATGTTTTCACTATTGATGAAATAATGCATGAACTTAACAGAGTTTTAAAAAATAATGGCAAAATGTTAATAACCTTACCTTTTGTTTGGAATGAACATGAACAACCATATGATTTTGCAAGATATACATCTTTTGGGATAAAAAGTATTTTGGAAAAAAATGGATTTGAAATAGTTGAACTTATTAAATCAACAAATTTTATAGAAACAGTATTTCAAATGTTTACTGCATATTTATATCAATCGATTGTACCAAAAGGACTAAGGTCGATTTCAACATTATTATTAGTGGCTCCAATTAATTTTATCGGTATTCTTTTAGGAAAAATACTTCCTGATGATAAGACTTATTATTTGACTAATATTGTTTTGTGTAAAAAGATAAAAAACACTAAATGATTACAGCAATTCTTTTAGCTGCAGGTCAGTCTAAAAGATTAAAAGGTGAAAATAAATTAATTAAAAATTTTAAAAATAGACCCCTTATTAATCATATTTTAAATTCTCTTATAAAAAGTAAAGTAAATAAAATCATTATAGTTTTAGGTTACCAAAATAAACAGTTAAGAAGAATAATTAAAAAAAATAATAAAAATATATTTGTAATAAATAAGAAATTTAAATTGGGAATATCTACATCAATTAAATCAGGTTTAAGAAAAATATCAAAGAAAGATAAAGGATTTATCATTGTTCAATCTGACATGCCATTTATAAAATCATCAGATATTAACAAAATTTATGACTCGATAAAAAAAAGACAATCTTTAGTTCATGCATTAAAATTTAAGAGCAAAGTAGGGAACCCAATTGGTTTTGATATTTCAGTAGTAAAAAAATTTAAAAAAATTAAAGGAGATGTAGGTGCCAAATCCATGGTGAAAAGACTTAGAAAAAATACAAATTTTATAAAAGTTTCATCCAACAGAATTTTTAAGGATTTTGATTTAAAAAAAGATTTTAATTAGCTTGAATAGGGTTTCCTTTTAACCATTCACTTTCTTCATTTTGGTAATGTTCTTTTTTCCAAATCGGTGATCTTTTTTTTATTTCTTCTATTATATATCTTGAAAGAGTATAGGCCTCAGCTCTATGAGGGCACGCTACTGCAATTATTATACTTATTTCACCAAGACCCACATAACCTTTGACATGTTCAATAAACACAGCTTTGCTTTTTATTTTTAATTTTTTATCAACTTCATTGTAAATTTCTTTAAAATTTTTAACTACCATTGAGTCGTGAGCATCATAAGTAATCCCAGTAACTTTTTTATTTTCATTATTTTCTCTGACTGTTCCGTAAAAAACTATTGAGGCACCAAATTTTGATGATGATATAAACTCCTCGGCATCCTCTGGTCTAATTCTTTCTTTTGCAAGATCTATTATTTTTGTATGAAGCATTAACCACCTCCTATTGGTGGAATGATACCAATTTTTTGATCCTTATTGATTATATAATTATCTGAAACAATATTGTTATCTTCTGAACAAAATGCAGAAGCTTCGATAATTTTTTTAAAGTTATTATTTCCTTTAAAATTACTATCAACATAATTTATTATTTTTTTTTTAAGATCTTTTATTGAACTTTTTCCTTCTATATTAAATTCAATGAAACTTTTTTTGCTTAAATCTCTACTTGCGCCGTATAGTTCAAGTTTTACTTTCATAATTAAAAAATATTTTCTAAAAACTTTGGTAAACCATCTGGATTAGTCCATAATCCACTTTTTCCACCTTCTTTAATTAACAATTTTACATTATCAATTTTAAGATGTGGGTTAACTATTTTACTTAAATCATAAATGGTAATTAATGCAGCATTGACACCCATAATTGCTTCCATTTCAACCCCAGTTTTTGTAACTGCAGACACAACACAAAAAACTTCTAAGGAACTGTCAATTTCATTCATTACTATTTTTGTTGCAGTATGATCAATTGGTAGCGGGTGACACAGGGGTATTAGTTCGCTCGTTTTTTTAACACCTAATACCGCTGAAACTTCAGCTAAGGTAATTGGATCTCCTTTAGGCATTTTTTTGTTTTTAATTAAATCAAAAACTTCTTTGCCAACATAAATTTTTCCTGAAGCTAATGCTCTACGGAATGTTTCTTTCTTAGATGAAACATCAACCATATTAAAAGAGTTTTTTTGGAAAATTTCTTTTGCCCAGTCTTTTAATTCCTTTTGATTAATAATTTTTAAATTTTTCATTATAATAAATTTTCTTTAAAGAAATTAATAAATTGAGGCATATAAACTTCTGCGTTATCTCCACCAATGGTAACTCCTTTGGAAATACATTTTTCTTTTTTCATTATTTTAAAACCAGTTTTCCAAGCTTTTCTAGGATCTTTTTGTGCAGCTTCATAAAATGCTTCCTCTGAAGCATATTTTTTGTGTTTATTTACCATCCACTCTACCCATATTGGATTAGTAAATCGACCTTCGTTATCAACATAAAAATCAGGACAATCATGAAGAGTCATTGCCATTTTTTCTCTCCAAGGTTTTTTGCCTGAATGCCATACATGGTACCAGCCCTCTTTAATATCAATTTTTACTTTTCCTGGTGGTGCTTTAATTCTCTCTGCATGCTCCTTACAAAACTTTGCCAAAGTATAATCATCTGCACCACCGTGCACTACAAGCATTGTTGTGTTAGGTGTTAATTCAGGTTCTGCAAAAAAACCAGCCATCCTACATTCTGCTGCTTCCGGTAAAATTGCATCAAAACCTTTTGTACCATCAAGAAATTTCGATGTGAGTTTAACATCCGATACGAAAAAAGAATTAGTACCACCTCTTGAATGACCGGTTGTTCCGAATTTCCCATTGGATCTTGGATGAGATTGTAAAACTTTTAAAGCCATAAGTGCATCAATTGCTCCATTTATTAAAGGAACTTTAGATTGATCCCTCCAGGTAGCTCTCGCACCTCTTGGACAAAAATTATCTATATACATTACACCTATACCTTCTTTTAAAAGATTTTGTGCAGCATGATATACAAAGTCATCCCAAACATAATCTCCAGGTCCTCCACTACTGTGAGTATAAATTACTATAGGAACTTTGTCTGTTCCTTGTGGCAATCGAAGATATCCTGTTATTTCAATAGGATTATTTAAATGACCGTCTATTAAAACTGTTCTTTGATCAAATCCTGTATAAGAGTTAAATTTGATTATTTCGCCGCCTTTATAATTTTTTAATTTTGAAATACCTTTTAACATCGAGCGTTTTTTTGTACAGTTTGCCTTACTGTCAAAATTAATATTTTTTGTAAAATGTGCATAAACATTCGTTGTAAAAATTAATGTGATGAGTAATAAAAATATTTTTTTCATTAACCTCCTGTGGTAGATAGATTTTTAGTTAAACCAGTTTCACCAAGCTCTAAGTAATGAGACTCTTTTTTAAAGTTTAATTGTTTTGATATTAAATCTTTTAACTCCTCAAGCTGATCGTCTTTTTGTAATAAATGTCTAATACTTATTCCAGTACTGCCAAATAAACATAATCTTAAGTCTCCTCTAGAAGTTATTCTTAAACGATTGCAAGATTTACAAAAATCTTTTGAGTAAGGAGCAATTATACCAAATTTACCTTTAAACTCAGGATTAATATAATTTAATGAAGGCCCAGCATCTCTCCCCAATGTTTGGTGTATCCATTTATTTTTATTCAAATAATTTTTAAATATACTTGCAGAAACATGATATTTGTTGAAGTAGTCAAGGTTATCGCCTGTTTGCATTAATTCTATATATCTAAAATCAATTTTGTTACTTTTAATAAATTTTGACCATTCTTCGAAATCTTTTTCAGATGAATTGATTCCATTTAAAAGAACCGCATTAATTTTGATATTTTCAAAACCTAAATCTTGTAATTTTTCTATACCTGACAAAATTTCTGGAAGTCTGTCATGTCCAGTAACTTTTTTAAAAGTTTTTCTATCTAGACTATCAATACTAATATTTATTCCATTTAGTCCACTATCGAACAATTGTTTTGCTTTTTGATCTAAGTGGTACCCATTTGTTGTTATAACAACTTTTTTTATTCCAGATTCATTTTTTAAAATTTTAACAATGTCAAAGAAGTCTTTTCTAACTGTAGGCTCACCTCCAGTTAATCTTATTTTACAAACACCTAGTTCCGATAGAGCTTTTGAAAGACGTTTAATTTCATCTATATGAAGAAATTTTCTATTATCACTTTTGTCGACCTGGTAACCATTAGGCAAACAATATCCACATTTAAAATTACAAACATCAGTTATCGATAATCTTATATAAGGAAATGTTCTTCCAAAACTGTCTCTAAGCTTTTGCATAAGAATAATTTATCATATAAATTAACGATTTAAATGAAAAAACCTTTGGTCTCAATTTTAATCGCAAGCTATAATAAGGAAAAATATGTAAAAAGATGTATCAAGTCTTGCCTTGATCAAACATATAAAAATATAGAAATTATTTTTGTCGATGATAGTTCAAGTGATAATTCTTATAAAATTGCTAAAGAGTTTAAAAAAGTAAAAACGTATAAAAAAAAAAGAAAAAATTTAAAAAGTAAATTTAATACTTTTTTTCAAATAGATAATTATCTTTACGGTCTAAGAAAGTCCAAAGGAAGCATCATATCTTTTTTAGATGTTGACGATTTTTACAAAATAAATAAAATTAAAAATGTAGTTGAATATTTCGAAAGCAACAAGAAATCAAAAATTGTATTTGATAAACCAATAATTTATTTTTCTGAGAAAAATTTTTTTACTAAAGATATTTATAAAGATACTGATAGAGGTACATTTTGGCCAAAATTTCCACCAACAAGTTGTATTTCTATAAAAAGAAATTTTTTTTTAAAAATTTTGATTGAATTAAAAAATAAAAAATTCTCATTATTGGCTATTGATTTTAGGATAGCAGTTATTTCAAAAGTTGTATTTAACGAATTTAAAATTTTTAACAAATACTTAACTTTTTATTTTCAAGATGAAAAGGGATCAGAAAGCACAAATTATAAAAAATTTGGCAAAAATTGGTGGAACAGGAGAATGCAAGCGCACGAATTTATTATATATTTATTAAAAAAAAATAAAATAAAATATAAAAATTTAGATTATTATCTAACTAAAATGATTAATTTTTTTGTTTAATTTATCATGAATAAAATTCTTACCAATACTGAAATAAATCAATTTAAAAATGACGGTGCAATATTTTTAAAAGGAAAATTTGATATACAATGGATTAAAAAATTACAAAATGGAATTAAAAGAGATATAAACAATCCAAGCCCAAGATTTAAATCACACACAATAGATAAAAATGTTCCAGCATATTTAGAAGATTACTGGACCTGGGATTTGGTTCCCGAATTTAAAGATTTCGTTTTTAACTCCCCATACGCAAAAATTGCTTCTGAATTAATGTCAGCAAAAAAAATAAATCTAGTTATGGATAATTGGTTTTTAAGAGAAGGAGGATCTAAATCTTCGACACCATTTCATCATGATATAAGTTATTTTGATATGGATGGAACTATGTGTGTTCTTTGGCTACCATTACAACCAACTGGAAAAAATGAAGGAGTTGTTTGGGTAAAAGGATCTCATTTATGGAATAAATTATTCTTAAGAGTATTATTTAAAGATGGACACAAAGTTGAAGGAAATGAATGTGTTATTGATGGCAAAAAGTATGAACTTCCTCCAGATATTTTAGGAAATAAAGATCAATATGAATTTTTACACTGGGATTGTGAACTAGGGGATTGTGTTATATTTGACATGAGATCTCTTCATGGAACTCTTAGTTCTTCAATACCAGAAAAAACATTAAGCCGTTACACGTTACGAGTAGCAAAAGAAGATACAAAAATTAGTTATGTGGGTGATTGGACAAGTTACAATTATAGAAAATCTATGCAAGACGCTGGCTACAAAAATGGTGATCCACTAGGTGGAAAAATGTTTCCAGTTCTTTACGAGTCTATTTAACTTCTGGTCCGAAACCAGAAGTTAAATATACAATTTACTATTGTCCAGGTCCTTTATAAGCAGCTGCAATTTTCGCCGCGTTTGCAGCTACATCATTGATATTAATTGCTTCACAGATTGTAATGTTACAAAGAGAGCCACTTGCTTCTGTTGCCATTTTAATACCAGCACCTTGTTCAAAAGATCCTTCGAAGATTACAAAAAAATCGTAAGCTCCTCTTAAACCAGTATAAGAAACCATTTTAGCTCCAACAGCTTCCGCTGCTGCTTGTGCTGCTTTAGATCTGTCAGATTTTGGATCTTTTATAAAACCTTGAAATCCTTGGGTAGTATAATTTCCAAAACAATAAAATTTAGCCATATCAACCTCCTTTCTTAAACATTTTAAAATAACATTATTACATGAATATGATAATGCGTAAATTGCATAGTAGACACAACTTGTAGTAATGTTAGATTAAATTTATGTACGAAAAATTTGGACAATTTATAGACGGTAAGTGGCAACAATCATCTGACAAAAAAACTTACGAAGTTATAAATCCTGCTAATGAAGAAATTCTTGGTCATGCTTCCCAAGCCACACCAGCTGATGTAGATAAAGCACTTAAGTCTGCTGAAAAAGGTTTAGAAGTTTGGAAAAAAACATCTCCTTGGAAAAGATCTGCAATCATTAGAAAAATTGCTGACTTAATAAGAGTAAAACAAGATGTTCTTGCTAAGTGGTTAACTCTTGAAGTTGGAAAACCACTTACAGAAGGAAAAGGTGAAGTGGGAGTTACAGCAGATACTTTTGAATGGAACTCAGAGGAAACAAAAAGAATTTATGGACAAATGGTAGAAAGTAGATTTGAGGATACTAGAATTCATGTTTATTACCAACCAATTGGAGTGGTTGCGGCAATGTCACCTTGGAATTTCCCTATAGTTTTAGCTGGAAGAAAAATATCAACAGCTTTAGCTGCAGGCTGTTCAGTTATTATTAAACCTGATGTAATTGCACCTGGTGGTGTGATGGAGTTAGTAGACATTTGTAGAGAAGCTGGAGTACCTCCGGGGGTAGTTAATTTGTTATCTGGTGATCCACCAAGTATAGCTTCTCAATTAATTTCATCAGATATAATTAAAAAAATTTCAATTACAGGATCTACAAGAGTTGGAAAATTAATACTTAAACAAGCGGCAGAAAAGGTTCAAAGAGTTACAATGGAATTAAGTGGTCATGCACCATTTATTGTATTTGATGATGCAAATATTGAAAAAGCTACAGATATGGCTATTGCATCAAAATTTAGAAACAATGGACAAGTTTGTATTTCTCCAAGCAAATTTTACATTCAAGATAAAATGAAAAAAGATTTTGTTAATTTATTTGTAGAAAAAACTAAAAAATTAAAAATTGGAAATGGAATGGACCCTGATGTTCAATTAGGACCAATGACAACTAAAAAAAGACTTAATGAAATAGAAAATTTGGTAGAAAAAACTAAAAAAGAAGGTGCAAAAGTATTGTTGGGTGGGAAAAAACCATCAGGATTTAATAAAGGTTTTTATTATGAGCCAACAATTTTTGATGATGTAAAGGATGATTTTACAATTATGAGAGAAGAACCATTTGGACCTTTGTGCCCGATGTTATCATTTAAAACATTTGATGAGGTTATTAAAAGAGCAAATAACCATGTTCTAGGCCTTGCAAGTTATATTTGTACCAACTCAATGGAACTAGCAAATAAAGCATCTGAACAAATAGAAACGGGAGCTGTTGCAGTTAATACACCATTGGTAGCTCAAGCAGAAGCACCTTTTGGTGGTATTAAACAAACAGGTTATGGTAGAGAAGGCGGCTCAATGGCCATTAAAGATTATCTGAATATAAAATATACTCACTTAGGTATTAAAGGATAATTATGAATAGAAAACAAAAAAAAAATGCAGCTAATATTTTATTCTCATGGAGAAAACTTATGCCTTTTTATTATGGAGCAGCTTGGATTGTTGTACTTTTAATAGCTTTTATAAATAATTAAAATTTTAAATGATTGAATTATTTATTGCTTTTGGAGCAGGATTTATAAGTTTTTTATCTCCATGTGTGCTACCACTTATACCGGGTTATATATCTTATATTTCAGGCAACACTTTAGAAGATTTAATAAAAAGTAAAAAAACAAACTTATTTCCAATAATTTTGTTTACTGTTGGATTTTCAGTAATATTTATTTCATTTGGTGCATCAGCAAGTTTTTTGGGCAAATTTCTTTTAAACAACTCTTTTCCTTTAAGAATTATTGCTGGAATAATTATTATAATTTTTTCACTACATATATTAGGTGTATTTAAAATTAGTTTTTTAAATTATGAAAAAAGAATTTATGCTAATAAAAGTAAAAATATTTTTAGTCCTATTGTATTAGGTATGGCTTTTGCATTTGGCTGGACTCCGTGCATAGGACCAATTCTTGGATCAATTTTAGCCTTAGCGTCAACTAAGGAAGTAGTTGCTAGGGGAATTTTATTATTATCTTCATATTCTCTAGGATTAGCCATTCCTTTTATTCTATCAGGATATTTATTTCAAAAATTTATTTTAATTTCTAAGAATTTAAAAAATAAAATAAATTTAATAGAGAAAATAGGTGGTATTTTATTATTTTTAACAGGTATTTTAATTACCACTAATCAGCTTCAAACATTAGGATTTTTTTTATTAAATTATTTACCTTTCCTTCAGAACATAGGTTAGTTATTTTTTTTGTGGCTTGTTAAACACTATCAATATCACTCCAATGATAATTATAGCTCCACCGATGAATAATTCTTTAGTAGGTTCTTCTCCTAAAAGAAAAATTGCAGCTAATAGTCCTGTAGGTGGTATACCCATAGTAACTATAGGTAAAACTTTATATAAAGGATTATTTTTTAAAACATAGTAGAAGCAACCATAAGTTATTGGTTGCATAATAAATCCTAAATAAATTGCAATCATCCAAGTTTTAAAAGGTGCAGCTTTAAAGTAGGTAATTGGGTTTCCATCAAAAATTGCAGAAAGTCCTATTAATATTGGCCCAGAAAACAAACCTAACCAGGCAACGAGTGCTAATGGATTTATTTCTTTGCTTAATGGTTTTACTAAAACTTGTCCCAATGCCCAAATACCTGATCCTATAATTACTAAACTTACACCAATGAATTTACCGTCTAAATTTGGTGAGCCAGTTAAAATATATACACCAACAAATGCAATAGCTATTCCAATTAAACTTCTAACTGTTGGTTTTTCTTTTAGCATAAAATATGCAAACACAACGCCGAAAGGAACTTCGGTTTGAACAAGCAATACTGCTGCTGAAGCATCTATAAAACTTAATCCAGTGTATGTAATGCTGTATTGAAGCGTGTTAGCTATAAGAGAAGCAAAAAATATTCTTTTAAGAAAAATTTTTGGTATTGGAAACCACCAAATTAAAAGTGATGCAACAAAAGTAAACCTTAAACCCATTAATAAAAAAGGAGGAAGATGCTCCATTGCAGGCTTTGCAATAACAAAACCAAAACCTAAAAAAATTGGAACTATTGCGGCTATTAATGAGTCACGAAGAGTCAAATTTTGAATTTTCTTTTTAAATGTCTTAATTTGCCTTCAGTGCTATCAAAATCTATATAGCAACCTTGTAAAAATCTATTACCTTCATCAGGATCATACTTTGTTCTTCCGTGTAGTACTCTATAATTATCCATCATCATAAGATCATTTGGTGCCAATTTAAATTCTATTCTGTTTTTTTCTGAATTATACATATCAGATAACTTTTTCCGGGCTTTATAATATTGATCCAATTTATTTTTTTCTAGCATTGGAACATAATCCAATCTTGGACTAAATCTTACCTGTTTAAAATTTTTTTCATCATCAAGATGAATTAATTCTGACCAATCTTCAAGCATTACGTTTTTGTCAGTAAATTTAAATCTTACTTTAACTTCACTAAGAATTTTATAAGCATCAGGATCTTCTTTTTTTAATTTTTCAGTAACTGTATAACCATCCACAAGCGTTGAATAACCACCACTAACTTCATTTTCAATACAATGTAATAATTGTATACAAGGAACAGGGTTTCTATATGGGTTATCAGTATGAGGGCTTAAATGCAAAGTGGTGTAAGCTAAATCGTTAGGATTTGATTTAGACTTAACATTAAAATGTTCACCAAAATTAGTTCTTCTGACACTTCCAATGGAATTTGCAAATTTAACAATATAATTATTTTCAGATGGTACATTTTTTATAATTACAAAGCCATATTCATAAAACGAGACTAATAAATCATACATTTCTTTGGATTCATAAAAATCTTCTTTGTACTCAAAATTTTTTACATTTTTTAAAGTTGAGTCCCATTTTTTTTTGGGAATTTCTTTTATAACGGTATCTTTATTTAAAAATTCAGTTTCAAGTTTATTTATATCGAGTTTAGAATTAACACCATCGTTAAAATTTACTTCAAGAAAACCATTTTTAATTTCAACTTTTTTAACTATGATTTCCCCACTCATTGTTGAGGGGTCAAATAATCTTTGTTGAGTACCTTTATCTAAAAATTTTTCCTCAGATACTCTCTCACGCAACCAAAATGGGTGAATTTCTTGGATTGATTTTCCATTATTATAGAATATTTTATTTTTGTTTAGCTCTATTTTCATAACCCTTTTTGAGGATTATTTAAAATTTAGCTTTAATCAAGATAAATAAAATAGTATGTGGTCGTTTAATGTCTGAATTAAATTCAAAAAATATCAAGATTTTTGCTAGCTTTTTAAGCCGATTAGCAAAGGACATGACAAGGTTTTATTACCTAAAACTAAACAAGCCTTTTAAAGCAATAAACAAAAGCAAAGGCAAAGGTTATGACCCGGTAACCAAAGCCGACAGAGCATTTGAAAAGTTTATAAGATCTAAAATTCAAAAGAAATTTCCAACTCATGAAATTATCGGTGAAGAATTTGGCCATAAAAAAACTAAAAGTGATTTTACCTGGGTGATTGATCCAATAGATGGAACTAGATCGTTTATAGTCGGTAATCCAACTTGGAGTAATTTAATAGGTTTAAATTATAAAGGAAACCCAGTTGCTGGTTTGGCGAATTTTCCAGAATTAAACAAATATTATTTTAATACTTCAAAAAACAATTCTTATGTAGTGGAGAATGGCAAAAAAAGAAAATTATCAGTAAATAAAAAAGCCACTTTTAAAAATATTAAAGTTGCAGGAGCCTTTCACGGATGGTTATCATTAAAGAAACAAAGTAGAATTCCTAGAGTTTTAAAACTTATGCAATTTCCATGTTTTGATGCATTAAGTTATGCTCATTTTTGTGAAGGTAAAATTGATGCAGTTTTGCAATGTCAAAATAAAATTTGGGATCTACATGCAATAATTCCCATTGTTTCTGCAGCTGGCGGTATTGCTTCTACTTGGAATAATAAAGACGCAAAATATGCTGGAAATGTTTTATTTTCTGCAAATAGAAGTATTCACAAAAAAATATTGAAATTTTTAAAACCAGCACTTTAAATATAGAATTTTATTATGAGGTTATTAATTATTTTATTTTTATTCTTAACTTTAAATACTGCCAAAGCGGAAGTTGTTTCACCAACATTTAAATCATCAAAAAGTCTTGTTGGGGTAGTTAACGATCCATCGGATGTTGATTTTAGTCCAGATGGTACAAAAATTTTCATTAGTGGATTTTCTGGTCTTAACATTAAACAATTTACAGTAACTACACCATTTGACATTACTACTATAGATACTTCATCAGTAGTTACGTTAAATTTAAATTCCGGTGATGATTCAATTAATACTCATATGCAAGGTTTTGCTTTTAATGATGATGGAACAAAAATTTTTGCTATATCTAATGCTGCTACCACAAAAAGTATGTCAGTTCATACTTTGACAACAGCTTATGATCTATCAAATGTTTCTCAAGATGCTGATGATGGAAAAGAATGGAAAGATTACTTAGATCCTATTGGTGAAAATATAACACACAGAGATATTGAGTTTAATAACGATGGAACAAAAATGTACCTTATACATGCTTGGGGTAATGAACAAATGATTGAGTATGATTTAAGCACCCCGTATCTCCCAAGCACAGCATCAGTAAGTTCTGTTTTAGATCTTAATGATATAAATCAGGATATAATTCAAGATTTTGAGTTTGATGATGATGGTACCAGAATGTATTTACAAGAGTCAGGAGCTGCCGTTGATACCCACAAAATTTATGTTTACAAGCTAACCACTCCTTTTGCTATTTCATCAGCGAAATATGTTGGTAAATTATTAAACTTTTTTCAAGCAGGTGGAACAGGACAAGCATTACCGCTTGGACTTGATTTTTCCGCTGATGGAATGAAACTTTATCAAGTAGCATACTCACACGATGGAGCTACAGATCCTCCTGATTTTATTTACCAATATGATTTAAGCTGTCCTTATGGAATTGTAATTTGTGAGAATGACACACTCTCAAATACTGGTGCACAAATAGAATTTGCCAAGAATGTAATACGTAAAAATACATCAACAGTTTTTAAAAGATTTGAATGGTTAAGACGTAATGAAGGTAAAAATAATCTAAATAGCAATAATATTAATTTAAATATTTATAATCCTGTTTTAGCTTCATTAAAAAATAAGCTAAAAGGCTCATTTAATGAAAAAAAATATTCTCAAGTTTCACTCGGTGAAAAAAAATCAATAAAAAATAAATCTAATAATTGGTCCTACTGGTCTCATGGTGACATTTCATTTGGTAGAACTGGTGATACAGCTACCTCTAATCCAAGTGAAATTAGGGTTTCAGGTTTAATGTTTGGTGCAGATAAAAAGATAAATAATGATACATTTTTTGGTGCAGCTATCAGATATGGAAATGATAACATAGAACTTATATCTTCTAATGGTCTAAAATTAGACACAGAGTCTTTAACATTAAATTTGTATAGTACGATACCAGTAAATAACAATTCTAATCTCAATGCTTTACTGGGTGTAAGTTTGTTAAGAATGGATCAACTCTATTCATCAACACTTGCTGGTGAACGAAACGGTAAACAAATTTTTACTGCTATTAATCTAACCCCTGAAAGTGGATATGGTAATTTTAACATTATGCCAACAGTTAAACTTGAATATGGGATTACTCAGTTTTCTGAATATACAGACTTTGGAAGTTCATCAACTACTAATAGCATAGACATTCATGAAGCTCTTGAATTTAAAACTGGTAGTGTTGCAGCGGGTTTCAAGTTTGACAATTCAATAGAAATTAATGATGGTAAACTTAGTAGAAATGGAAGTCTTGAATATATTAATGATTTAACACCAGATATTGATTATAAATTTAAAAATCATATTGATAACGTTACAACTCATAAAACAGTCCATGCATATGCAATAAACAACATAAAAGGGAATGTTGGTTTTGAACTATTGTATGAAAGTGGTTACACATTTGCTTTAAACTATGAAAGAATTCAAGGACTCGATTATGGCGGTCATCAAGATAGTATATTTTTTAAACTTGGGCACGTACGTGAAGAAGAATCAGAGTTTACCTTCAATTATAAACCATTAAACAATAATCAAATGGAACTAAGTTATGTTAAAGATGTTAATGGTTTTGATGTTAAAATTAATTCGAATTACAGCTTAGCAAGTAAAATACCTGACTATGGTGCAAACATAGAAGTTTCAAGCACATTCTAGTATACTATCATTAAAAAAATGAGAGTATTAATTCTACAACATATCAAAATAGAAGACCCTGGTTTTATAAAAGATTTAATGATCAAAGATGGAGCTGAACTAACAACTATAGAATTAGACGAAGGTGAAAAAATTCCAACTGATCTTTCAAAATTTGACGCCATGTTTTGTATGGGTGGTCCTATGGATACTTGGATGGAAAAAGAACATCCTTGGTTAGTTGATGAAAAAAAAGTAATAAAAGAATTTGTTGTTGATTTAAAAAAGCCTTATTTAGGTTTTTGTCTTGGATGCCAGTTACTTGGTGAAGTTGTTGGTGGAAAGGTTGTTAAATCAGCTAATCCAGAAATAGGAATGTTAAATATTAATTTTTCTCAAAATAAAAATAACGATCCTTTATTTTCAAAATTTCCTGAAAAAATTACTTCTTTGCAGTGGCATTCATACGAAGTTCAAGGTTTAGAAGATAATAATGATGTAACTCTTTTAGCATCTTCTCCAGAAACCAAATATCAGATTTTTAAATACCAAAATCATGCTTATGGAATTCAATTTCATATAGAAGTTAAAGATACAACTGTAAATGAATGGGGATGTGTCCCAGAATATAAGTCAGCTTTAGAAAAAGAATTAGGACCAGATGCACTTGAAAAATTTGATAGTGAAGCACAGGCTAATATGGAAAATATGAATAATTATTCTAAAATTTTGTATTCAAAGTTTAAGAGTGATATTCTTAAAATATAATAGGAGGTAATATGCCAATCTTTAAACCAATACAAGAAAGCGAAGCTAAGGGGAAAGTTAAAGAAATATATGACGAAATAAAAAGCACAAGACAAATTGCAGAAGTTCCAAATTTTTGGAAATATATTGCAAATAGTCCAGAAACTTTAGAAAGAACTTGGAAATCAACTTCACAAGTTATGAAAGCAGGTGCATTAGATCCTGTAACAAAAGAATTAATTTATGTTGCGGTTTCAATGACAAATAGCTGTGAGTATTGTACCAAATCTCATACTTTCGCTGCAAAGAAAAAAGGTGCAACAGATGACATGATAAAAGAAATGATTGATGTTATGGGTATAGCCAACCAAAATAATAAATTAGTAGAGGCTTATGGCGTTGAAGTTGATGAAATTTATAAATAATTAATAATAATCTCCACCCATGGCTTTGTATTTTTTAGCTAAATATTGAGCTTTTCTAGCTGACCATTGCCCAGCTTTTGTTCCATGGGTATTAGCTGCTTTAATTTTTTGAAATAATTTTTTTCTTAAAATGGGTTTTGTGTACCTTCCGTCTGTTGATTTATTATCAATTTTCCATTCATCTCTGTAGATTTTAACTTTTTTTGAAATAAATTTTGGTTGTTTTGAAAATTGTTTACCTTTCTTCATAGTTTTTTTTTTTAATTTGGATGTCAGCTTATATTCAGAATCTGATAAAGCTATAATAGCCTTTTCTGGCAAATATCTTTCTCCAGTGACAGAAGATTTTTTACCAGACTTTGTTTGCCATTTTTGTTTTATCCACGCTTTAAGACTAATTTGTTTTTTTGAAATCATATTAAGTTAATTTTGATTTTCCACCATCAACTCCAATTATTTGACCTGTAATAAATGAACTTTCATCAGTTAGTAAAAATTTTGCCATTAATGCAACATCTTCTGGTTTACCTATTCTTTTCATAGGATGAGATTTCGCGATACTTTCTGCCATTATTTTACTTTTTAAAATATTTTGTGACATTTTTGAATTTGTCAAAGTTGGAGCAATACAATTCACCCTTATATTAGGAGCAAATTCAGCAGCTAAAGAAACTGTTAATCCTTCTATGGCACCTTTTGTTGATGAAATTATAGCATGATTTGTGAAACCTTTTCGAACAGCAACTGTTGAAAAAAGAACAATAGAGCCATTATTTTTTTTTAAGTTTTCCTGAAGAGATTTAATAATTTCAACAACAGGAAAAAAATTTAAATCTAAGCATTTTTGAAAGTCCTCTTTTTTTGAGATTTTTAATGGCTTTAAATCAATTGATCCAACACAATATGCTATGCCTGATACCTCTATATCTTTAAACTTATCTTTTACAAATCCTGATATATTGTCATTCAAAACATCTAAGACTGTATAATCACAATTTAATTTTGATGATAATTTTTGAAGTTCATCATTATCTCTTCCAATAAGTTGAATTTCTTTGTTAGATTTATATAATTCTTCAGCAAGTTTTGTGCCTATAGATCCTGTTGCTCCAAAAATTAAATATTTACTCATTTTTAATTTTTTCTTGGATCTTTAATACTTTTTAAATATTTTGAAACCCCTGAAATTTTTAAACTAATAAATATGACGTACATCAATGTAGCACCTAAAGCCATAGTTGATAAAAATACAAAAAGTGCAGTTAAAAATTTTTCTGTAAACCAATTTTCTACATCAGAATTAGATAAATATAAAATATTCCAAAACAATAAAAAAACTAATTCGTAAGTGATAATAATTTTGTACAGTGAGTTCATATAATTTAGAATGATTCTAAATTGTAAAAAATAGTATTTAAAAATTATTATTCAATGTAATTATATTTTGACGCGACAATTAAGTATTAGTTTTACCTAGTAAATTTACCATTAAAACACCAGCGACAATTAATCCAAGTCCTATAATCACATAAATGTTTGGAACTTGGTTAAATTTTATAAGACCAACCAAGCTAGTTGCTATAATACAAAGTCCTGCAAAGGAAGCATAAGTAACACCAACAGGAATAGTTTTCATAACAAGAGATAAAGTATACATGCAGCCAACAATAGTAATGGCTGTTATAATACTTGGTATTAATAAAGTGAATCCTTGTGCACTTTTAGCAAAACCATTTGCTGCTGTACCCAAGACAACCGCAATGATTAAAATTATATAAGCTGTTAAATTTCCCATTATTTAGTTAACTTAGTTGCTCCAGTTTCCTGGTGAACAATTTTTCCATCTTTAAATTTGTAATAAGTCATAACGGCTTCTTTATTGCCATCGTTAAAGCTTACAAAAGAATGTTCAAATCCAACTTCATCATTTTCAAAAAGAACTCTAACTTTTTCTTTTTTTACATCCTTCATACCTAACCATTTTAAAACATCTTGTTTGTTTAGTTTTTTTCCAGATGCATGCATTAAAAACTGATAATCATCATGTATCAATTGTTCACCAGTTGATGTATCTCCTTCATTAATAATTTTGGTCATTTTTTCTATTATTGACATATTTTTCTCCTAGATTATTTTGTTTTTATTTATTAGATCCAACTTGGAAATGGAAGATTTTTTTCTTGTAAAAATTTTTTATTAAACATCTTTGAGTTGTATTTGTCAGATTTATCACAAAGTATAGTAACTATAGTTTTACCTGGTCCTAATTCTTTACCTAATCTTATTGCTCCAGCAATGTTAACACCGCAACTCGTTCCTAAACTTAAACCTTCATTTTGAATTAAATCATAAAGAATTGGCAAGGACTCTTGATCACTAATTGAAAAAGCTCCATCAATTTTAGCTTCAGCAAAGTTTGCAGTAACTCTACTTGATCCAATGCCTTCTGTGATTGATCCACCTTCACTTTTAAGTTCACCATTTTTAATATAATTATATAAAGCAGAACCAGTTGGATCAGATAAATATATTTTTATATCTTTGTTTTTTTCTTTTAAAAAACTACTAACACCACCGATAGTTCCACCAGTACCCGAGGAGCAAACAAAACCATCTACTTTTCCATTTGTTTGATCCCAAATTTCAGGTCCAGTTGTTTCATAATGACCTTTTGCATTAGCAGTATTATCAAATTGATTTGCCCAAACTACTCCATGGTTGTTTGTGCTTTTTAATTTTTCCGCAAGTTTTCCAGCAACTTTTACATAATTTCCATCGTCTTTATAAGGTTTAGGAGGAACCAATCTTAAGTCGGCTCCAATGTTTTTTAACATATCTTTTTTTTCTTGAGTTTGATTATCATTCATCACGATTATAGTTTTATAACCAACTGAATTACCAATGAGGCATAAACCAATTCCGGTATTACCAGCAGTTCCTTCAACAATTGTTCCACCTTTTGAAATTAATTTTTTTTCTTCAGCATTTTTAATTAAAGCTAATGCTGCTCTATCTTTTACCGAACCACCTGGATTTAAATATTCAGCTTTTCCATAAATATTACATCCTGTTATTTCTGACGCTGCTTTAAGTTTGATTAATGGTGTATTTCCAATGCCCTCAATAAAATTATTTTGAGCATTCTTCATTTTAATTTTTATCACTCTCTGAAGTTATACCGTAAGGTTTGAAAGTTTCATCATCAGGAGAACTTTCACCAACATTTTTTGCAGGAATGCCAACCATTACAGAATTTTCCTTAACATCTTTGGTTACAACTGCGTTAGCACCAATTTTTGCATTTTTTCCAACAATTACTGGTCCTAAAATTTGTGCACCAGATCCAACTACAACATTATCCATCAATGTTGGATGTCTTTTAACATTTCTTTGCTCATCTGAATTAACACTTGGAGATATACCCCCTAAAGTAACCATGTGATAAATAGTTACGTTATCTCCAATTTCTGAAGTTTCTCCAATTACAACTCCCATTCCATGGTCTATAAATAAATTTTTACCAATTTTTGCTTTAGGATGAATTTCAATTCCTGTTAAAAATCTTGATAGTTGAGAAATCATTCGAGCAATTAAATCAAATTTTGCTATGGAGAAAAAATTTGCAATTTGATGAAAAAAAACCGCTTTGACCCCAGGATAAGTTAGTATTACACTGAGTTTTGACTTTGCGGCTGGGTCTCTTTTTATAATAGAGTCTAAATATTCGTTCATAATTTTTTAGAGAATTTTTATTAACTAAAAACTATTTGCTGCAACAGCAAGTAGCATTTTCAGGTTTGCAATCACACTGTTTATTTCCGTCACATGCACAGTCATCACTTATGCAGTTTGTACAATTACATTTTGGGTTATAACAAGCCATGAATTAAATATATGTATTATATAATAAATTACAATGGCAAACTTATCAAATTTTATAATTGATCTAAAGTAACACCTTTTACATTGGCTGGAACTGCGACATCCATCATTTTTGGATTTGCAAGTTTTAGATTATTCATTATTTCAATATATTGATCAACGTTATCTACTTGAAGTCTTGGGTTTTTATTTTTTTCGTTACCAATTGTTGAAAATTTTTTACCATTATAATCATGTGCTGGATAGACAATGGTTTTTTCAGGTAGTTTTAACAATTTATTAAATAATGAATCGTACTGAGTTTTTGCACTCCCATTTTGAAAATCAGTTCTGCCAGTCCCATTTATTAAAAGAGTATCTCCAGTAAAAACCCTATCACCCATTAGGAAGCTGTATGAACAGTCGGTATGACCAGGAGTATAAATTGTTTTTAATTCAATTCTATCAATTTCAATTTTGTCATCTTCTTTAACTTTTAAATCTATTACCTCAGACTTTGATTGTTCTCCCATTATTTTAGTACAATTCGTTCTTTTGCTTAATTCATTAAGTCCTGTTATGTGGTCGGCATGAATATGTGTGTCAATGACCTTGACCAACTTAAGATCTAATTCTTTTAAAATTTTTAAATATTCATCTGTTTTTTCTATAACAGGATCGATAATCAATGCTTCTCTACCTTTATCACTGGCTATTATGTACGTATAGGTTGAAGATTTGTTATCAAATAATTGATTGAAGATCATTACATTAGAAACATTATAAAAAATTGCATGACAAATCAATCTTGCATATAATTTATTTATAAAAAATTAATTAGGAGAAAAAAATGACATTAAAAATAAATAGCCTTGCTCCAGATTTTAAAGCAAAAACTCAAGAAGGAGATATTTCTTTTCACGAGTGGCTTGGAGATAGTTGGGGAGTATTATTTTCACACCCAAAAGACTTTACACCAGTTTGCACAACAGAACTTGGTACACTAGCAAAAATGAAACCAGAATTTGATTCAAGAAATGTTAAAGTTATTGGTTTGAGTGTGGATCCAGTTTCTGATCACGTTAAATGGTTAGACGATATTAAAGATGTTTGTGGAACTAAACCATCATATCCAATTATAGCTGATGAAAAATTAGAAGTTGCAAAACTTTATAATATGCTTGAAGGTGATGCGGGAACTACTTCTATGGGAAGAACAGCGGTAGATAACGAAACAGTAAGAACTGTTTATGTTATTAGACCTGATAAAAGAATTGGACTATTTCTTACTTACCCTATGACTACTGGTCGTAATTTTGGTGAAATACTAAGAGCAATTGATTCTATGCAACGTACAGCAAAACATAAAATTGCAACGCCAGCTGACTGGAAGCCAGGTGAAAAAGTAATTATAGTTCCTAAAGTTACAAATGAAGAGGCTAAAAAGATATATCCAGACGGATGGGAAACTATCAAACCTTATTTAAGAAAAGTACCAGACCCACATAAATAATTTGATAAAGAAAATTAAACCAACAATCTTAGAAATAGGATTGTTGGTTTTTTTTATTAATGTTTATATTTCTTCATAGAAACTTGAGCCAATAATAAATTAGGATCAATAAAAATTTTAGACTCTTTGATTTTTTTAAAAGATTTATAAGCAAATATTGCAATCGGTAGCTCAGTACAGCCAAGTATGATTTTTTTACATTTTAATTTAATTAAATAATTAACAGCTGGCCTTAAAACTTTTTCAGCTTGCTTTACTTTACCCATTTTTACAAACTTTATAGCCTTATTGACACTTTTTGTTTGTAAACTTTTTATAGGAGTTATTAATTTATAATTTTTATCAAAGTATCTACTGTAAACATTTGTTTTTAAAGTAGCTTCTGTGCTTAACAATCCTATTTTGGAATTTTTTTTACAATTTTTTTTTGTATGCATATAAACTTCTTTTGGCATACTTATTATTGGGACTTTTATTTTTTTTTTAAGATCGTCATACCAATAATGTGCCGTATTACATGGTATCACTATAAATTTACATTTATTTTTTTGAAGCAAATGACATCCTTTAACTAAACTTTTTAAAACATTGTAATATTTTTTTAGATTTTCAGGCCTTTTGGGAATATTTGACTTATTGTAAAGAATAAAAAGAGGATATTTTTGATCTGTTTTTCCTCTATTTAAAATCGCAAGTTTGTTACAAAAATCTAAACCTGCTTGAGTACCCATTCCACCTAGTATTCCAATCATAAATTTTTTTGATTAAATTGTTTTATTTCTTGATCTCATAAAAACTAAAATTAAACAACCTTTTTCTGTGAATGACGAATGTTTGGATCCAGGTTCGAAACTTATAAAATCTCCTTTTTTAAAAATTTTTCCATCAGCATCAATTAATTCTCCATCTAGCATATAAAATTCTTCATAACTAACATGTTCATGTGGGATACTTTTGGCACCTGGATCCATTTTTAATATATAGCTTCCTTGTCCTTTTTCTTTTTCGTAACTTATTTTATGCCAACTCATACCCTCGATTGACTTGCCATAATTATCGAAAGGTTCAAATTTAAGATTTAATGGATTAGATATAATTCTTCTTTTCATAAAATTAATAAAATATACTTTTTATTTTAATTAGAAATTATAAAAGAAACAAATGGAATTTTTAATACTTGGTTTTTTAACTGGTCTTAGCTTAATCCTTGCTGTTGGAGCTCAAAATATCTTTGTTATAGAGCAGGGACTAAAGAAGCAATATGTATTTTTAGTTTGTTTAATTTGCTCTATATCAGATTTAATTTTGATTTTTTTAGGAATATTCCTGTTTGAATATTTTAAAATTTACTTTACAACAAGCGTTGAATTAATATTTAATATATTGCTTTTCATTTTTTTAGTTTATTTTATTTATAATAAAGTAAGATCTTTATACAAAATTTCAGAAATTAACTTTGAAAATAGTACTTTAAATTTAAAGAATATAATAACTAAAACTTTAGGATTTACTTATTTAAATCCACACGTTTATTCTGACACAGTATTTTTTTTAGGAAATTTTTCAAAGAATTTTTTAATTGCTAACAAATATTTTTTTGGAATAGGTGCTTCTATTGCATCTTTTTTATTCTTTTTTTCATTAGGTTATTTAGCAAAATTTTTCTCAGATTATTTAATTAATTCAAATACTTGGAAGGCTATAAACTTTTTTATTATTATATTTATGACTGTTTTATCCAGTTATGTATTTATGGATATTTTAGATTTAGTTTGAAAACCCGTATTTTCTTAACCTAGCATCCCCAGTTCTTGCATGAGCTTCCATACCTTCGTATCTTGAAATTCTTGCTGCTGCAGCACCAACTTCTTTTGTGGATTCTTTTGTCATTCTTTGAAAACTTAATGTTTTAATGAATTTACCAACAAACAATCCACCCGTATATCTACCAGCACCTTTTGTTGGAAGAATGTGATTTGTTCCTGAACATTTATCACCATAAGCAACAGTTGTTTCTTCACCAATAAACAATGAACCATAATTTTTTAATCTTTCATGGAACCATTTTAAATTTTTAGTTTGTACTTCTAGATGTTCTGGAGCGTACTTATCACTTATTTTAACCATCTCTTCGTCAGTATCACAAAGAATTACTTCTCCATAATCTTTCCAAGCCGCTTCCGCACTTATTCTTGGAACTTCTGGTAAATCTGCAATTAATTTTGGCATTCTTTTTATTACTTCATCAGCAACTTTTTTACTTGTTGTAAATAACCAAGCTGGCGAATTATATCCATGTTCTGCTTGACCAACTAAATCAACAGCAACAATTTCAGGATCTGCTGTTTCATCTGCTATTACCGCAATTTCAGTGGGTCCTGCAAATAAATCAATACCAACTTTACCAAACAAAATTCTTTTTGCTTCTGCAACAAATTGGTTTCCTGGGCCAACTAAAATATCTGCAGGCGCATTGCCAAACATTCCATAAGTCATTGCAGCAATAGCTGGAACACCACCTAGATTTAATATCACATCGGCTCCGCATAGGTTAGCCGTATAAACAATAGCAGGATGTGCGCCAATTCCTTCTTTTGGCGGACTACACGCAATAATATTTTTAACTCCAGCAACTTTAGCAGTTGTTACACTCATTACTGCAGAAGCTATGTGAGCGTATCTTCCACCAGGAACGTAACAGCCAGCAGTATTTACAGGAATTAATTTTTGTCCTGCATACAAACCTTTAGAAAGTTCTACCTCAAAATCTTGTCCATAATTTTTTAATTGAGCTTCTGCAAATTTTCTTACTCTATCATAAGAAAATTTAATATCGTCTTTTGTTTTTTGATCTAAAGTTTTTTTTATTTCTTCAATTTTTTCTTTTGATACTATAATTTCGCCATCATATTTATCAAATTTTTTTGTAAGTTCTTTACAACCATCTTCTCTTGATTTTTCTAAATCATTAAGAAGATTTTGAACTATTTCTCTTGTTTTTAAATCATCCGTTGAGGATGTTTTTGGTGATTTTTTTAAGTATTTAATTGCCATAAAATTTTGAAAGTTTTTAAATCATTAATTAATCTAATGCAACTACTGCAGCTGCAATTGAAGCAAGTCTCGCTGGCGCATCATCTGATCTACTTGTAATTACCACAGGTACTTTTCCACCTATTACAACTCCTGCAGCACAAGCACCCATAAAATAAACCATCATTTTGACTAATCCATTACCTGTTTCAACACTTGGCACTAATATTATATCTGCATCACCTGCAACAGCGTTTTTTACTCCTTTAATAGCAGCAGATTTTTTTGAAATACTGTTATCAAAAGCAAGGGGTCCAAAAACATCAGCATTTAAATTTTCTTTTTTACATAATTCAGTAATTTCTTTTGCATCCATAGAACTTTGAACGCTATCAAGCACTTCTTCCGTTGCAGATAAAACAGCTACCTTTGGTCTTGCTATTCCAATTCTATGAGAAAAATCAATAACATTTCTTAAAATGTGCATTTTTGTTTTAACATTTGGCATCACATTTAATGCGCCATCAGTTATTATTAATGCTTTGTCATTTTTTTCTAAAGTCATATGCCAAACATGACTTAATCTTGTTTTGCTAAGTAAATTATATTCTTTTTTAATTACTTCTTTCATTAAAATATCTGTATGGATATGACCTTTGACAATTATTTTAACTTTTCCTTTAGATGCTAGTTTTGCCGCAACTTTTGCAGTATTATTTTCCACTGGTTCATGAATAATTTTGTATTTTGAAATATCAAATTTTAACTCGTTAGCACAATTTTCAATTTCTTTTTTATCTCCAATCAAAACTGGAGTAATTAAATTTTCATTAACAGCGTCCATTGCAGATAACATTGGTAAGGGTTTTCCAGCATTTACAATCGCAGCTGGTACTCCTTTTTTTTTATGAGCAACATTTAGTAAGTTGTCTGGACAAATTATTTCTTTATTCGAAAGCATTTTTTATATTCTTTTTATATATAATTTCAAATGTGTATATAGTAAGTTAAAAAGTCTTAAAATGGAAATAGTTACAAAAATTGCCCCATTATCTTTAGCTTTCATTATGCTTGCTCTTGGTATGGGACTAACAGTTCAAGATTTTACTAGAGTAGCAAAACAACCAAAAGATTTTTTAGTAGGTTTAATTTGTCAGTTAATTTTTTTACCTGTAATTGCCTTTATATTAATTATTTTATTTAAAACGCCTCTCGAATTAGCAGTTGGATTAATGATTATAGCGGCTGCGCCGGGTGGAGTAACTTCAAATATTTTAACGAAATTTGCAAATGGAGATGTTGCTCTTTCTATATCTTTAACTGCAATTATAAGTTTGCTAAGTATAATTACTGTTCCTTTTATAATTTTTAAATCTTTAGATATTCTTGGTGCATCCGCAAACACCAGTCAACTTTCAATGTTAGGTATATCAATAAAAATGTTTTTAGTTGTAACTTTGCCGGTGATTTTAGGAATGGTTATAAGAAAATTTGCAACTAATTTTATTTCTTCTAAAGAAAAAATTATTCAAACTATTTCACTAATTTTATTTTTAATCGTACTTTTTGGAGCTATCATTCAAGAAAGATCAAATATCATCCCATACATGAAACAAGCTGGCGTTATTACATTTTTGTTAAATATAATTATGATGATTGTTGGTTTTTATGTTGCGAAATTTTTTGCAACAGGAACCGAGCAAAGAAAATGTATTTCACTTGAGTGCGGTCTTCAAAATGGGACACTAGCAATATTTGTTGCAACACAAATTTTTAACGATGTTGCATATATTATACCTGCTGCGATCTATTCTTTAATTATGTTTGTAACATCTATAATTTTTGTTTTTTTGATAAAAAAATCTAATTAGTTATTCCAAAAAGGGCAAACACTATTAGCAAATAAAAATTTTTTTAAATCATTATTTAATTTTAAAGTGGTAATGGACATTCCTGCCATCTCCATTGAAGTTGCGTATCTTCCAACGTAAGTTTTTACATTACTTATTTTCGAGTTTGATAAATTTTCATTTACTCTTTTTGATACTATATATAATTCCTCTAAAGGAGTAGCGCCCAAACTATTTATCATTATTGCTATATTGTCATTCGCTTTTAATTTTGAATCATCAATAATTCTTTTATAAAGATCATCTACTAAATCATTTGCTGGTTTTAGTTTTTCTCTTTTTATACCTGGTTCACCATGTATTCCCATTCCAATTTCTATTTCATCATCATTGATTTCAAAAGTAGGTTTGCCAGCTTCTGGTAAAATGCATGGAGACAATGCAACACCAAGAGTTCTAATATTATTATTAGCTTCTGTTGCAATTTTAAAAGTTTCATCAAGTGATGCACCAGTTTCTGCAATAGCACCAGCAATTTTAAATACAAAAATCATTCCAGCTATTCCTCTACGTTTTGATTTTTCAGCTTCATTTGCACTTGCTATATCGTCTGCAACAATTACTTTTTTTGTTTTAATCCCTTCAGCTTCAACCATTTCACAAGCCATTTCAAAATTCATTACATCGCCGCCATAATTTCCTATGATGCATAAAACACCGTTGCCATTATCAGCATTCTTTATTGCTGACACCATTTGTTCAACAGAAGGGGATGCAAATACAGAACCGATTGCACAAGCATCTAAAAAACCTTTGCCAACATATCCAGTAAATACAGGCAAGTGTCCTGACCCACCTCCAGTTACTATTCCAACTTTTTTTGATGCTTTTGTAGTTCTTGTAATAACTCTATTATTATCTTTAGCTAAAGCATAAACATCAGGGTGAGATTTAATTAGTCCATCAATAGACTCTTCTACAAAATTACTTGGATTGTTGATTATTTTTTTCATAAGTATTTTTATATTTTAGTTTTAAAAATATATATACTAATAAAATGATAAAACCTTTTAAAGTAGAGATATCTGAAGAAAATCTTCAAAATATATATTCCAAGGTGAAAAACTATCAATGGCACGAGATGCCTGATGATGGTGGATGGGATTATGGAACAAATTTAGACTACATGAAAAGTTTTTCAAAATATTGGGTTGAAAAATACGATTGGAAAAAAACAGAAAAAAAAATCAACAAGTTTAAAAATTTTAAATCAAATATAGAAGGAATTGATATTCATTTTATTCACGAAAAAGGAAGTGGTTCTAATCCTAAACCATTGTTACTAAGCCATGGTTGGCCAGGTTCAATTGTAGAATTTTTACATATTATTGATCAATTAGCTCATCCTGAAAAATTTGGTGGAAAAGAAGAGGATGCATTTGATGTTGTTGTACCATCTCTACCTGGATTTGGATTTTCAGGAAGACCTTCAAGACCAATAGGTCCAAGAAAAATGGCATCAATATTTAATTCTTTAATGACAAACGAACTTGGATATAAAAAATATATTGCACAGGGCGGGGATTTTGGTGGAACAATTTCCACTTGGTTAGCATATGATTTTCCTAAAAATTTACTAGGTATACATATTAATATTTTAATCACACGACATCCCGATGGACCACAGACCCCTGAAGAAAAAGAATGGCAAGACAGATTTAGAAAAGAGCAAAGAATTGAAGATGGTTACAGAACTCAACAAGCCACAAAACCCCAAACATTAAGTTATGCAATGATGGATAGTCCAATTGGTGTAGCAGCATGGATAATTGAAAAAATGCGTGGCTGGTCTGATATTAAAAATGGTGACATTGAAAGCGTTTATTCAAAAGATCTTTTATTATCTAACATCATGGTTTATTTGTTAACTAAAACTTTTAATACTGCAACATGGATTTACTATGGAAGAAGAGAGGAGGGCGGAAGATCTCTTCCAAAAGAACATCTTCCTCTAAAAACTCCAACTGCCGTAGCGTTATTTCCTAAAGAATATTTAGAATGGGCCCCAAGATCTTATGTTGAAAGAATTTATAATATTAAACAATGGACGGAGATGCCAAAAGGCGGACATTTTGCAGCTTTAGAACAACCTGAGTTGTTAGTTAAAGATATAAGAAAATTTTCAAAAAATTTAAAATAATGTCCTCCTTAACTTCAGATCAACTTAGGCAATATGAAGAGGAGGGGTATATTGCACCTATAGATGTACTTTCTAGAGAGGAAGCTAATGAAGTTAAAGAAGAGATAGAACTTATAGAAAAAAAATGGCCAGATGAACTTGAAGGTTTAGGAAGAAACTATGTTCATTTAATTTCGCCTGTGTTTGATAAAGTTTGTAACAATCCAAAAATTCTAGATGCAGTAGAAAGCCTCATTGGTAAAAATATACTTATTTGTGGAACTACACTTTTTATTAAAAATCCTAATGAAAAAGGATTTGTTAGTTTTCATCAAGATGCAAAATATATTGGTCTTGAACCTCATAACTGGGTTACTGCTTGGGTGGCCATAACAGATGCTAATGAAGAAAATGGCTGTATGAGAATGTGGTCAGGGTCTCACAAAAATGATCTTCAATATCATAATCAAAAATTTGATGAGAATAATTTATTAACTAGAGGCCAAACTGTTGAAAATGTACCTATGAATGAAACTAAGCCAGTTATTTTAAAAGCAGGGCAAATATCACTACACCACCCAAAGGTAGTCCATGGATCTGGTTTAAATAAAAGCAATGATAGAAGAATAGGATTTGTTATTCAAAGTTATATTGGAACCAATGTAGAGCAGATTTTGGGCAAGATGTATGTCCAACAAGCAAGAGGCAGTGATACATTTAAATATCATGACCATGTTGCAAGAGCTAGTGAATTAATGAATCAAAAAGGAATTAAAATAAGAAAAAAAGCAAATGAAGAATTGTCTAAAATATTTTATAGCGGAGCTCAAAAAATAGGAAAATATTAAATTAAAAGAAAAAATTATTTTTTTCTAGCTAGAGAAAGTACTGCCAAAAGCAATGAGTTGAAGAACCAAAATATTGTGAAAAAAATATAAACAATAATTGGAAAAGCTATGCCCAAGGATAAGAATGTAATACCCGACATAAAAAATTCCATATTCTCTGTAAATACGTTTGCTATCAAATAAACATTTCCTAATACTATTAAAATAGTTGATATTATTTTTTCAAAAAAAACTGCTGATTTTAAGTTAAGTGAAAATATAGCTATAAAATCTTCACCCGAAGAACTTTTTTTTGTAATTTCAATATTTAAAAGAGATGGATTAAATTGAGTGCCTGCATTTATGAAGAGTAACAATGAAGCAAGTAAGGAATAAATTGTTCCTTTTAATGATCCGTTAAATATTGCAAACAACCCACCAACAAAAAGTGCAAAAGCAAGAACCAAAGAAACTACAGCGCCAAGTTCCAATATTGCATTATTGCCTAGCGAAGTAGTGTTTGATTTTATGAGATCAGAACAAGCATCATGGAAATTATTTGCAAGATACGCAATAAAAAGAATTAAAATCGGACCAAATATAGAAAGCGGCAACAACCATTCTAAAGATGTTTTTGAGTAAATTATTAATCCGCTAATCACAATTGCTACCGAGCTTATCATTAGAGCTGAAGAATGAATTTTTTCAGAAAAGTTTTCTAATTTTCTAATGATTTCAATTTTAGTAATTTTTTTTAGAAAATTTATAAATTTACTAAATATATTATTAATAGATCTTAATGTTTTGTCAAAAAAATTCATATGCTTGAGTAATATATTAAATTTATTAATTTTCAAACTTAATTTTTAAAGGGACGTTCTTTTGCTAGTTTCCCTAAAAAATTGTAGTTAATTTACTTACTGCATACATGCCTGGGTCATCTAAATCCTTAGTTTTATCTTCAAACATTCTTGCTCTACCAATTTTGATTTTTTTCCCCTTAAAATCTTCTAAAGCTTGCTTCGTTGCTGACTTAAATACTTCTGAATAATTTTGATTATTTTGGAGTTTTTTTATTATTAAATCTAAACTATCAGCTATGGTTTTATCACCTAAGTTAGTTTTTCCTCTTTCAAGTATTGTTTTTAATGCTGTTTCAAAAATACCTATAATATCATCATGATTACACTCAGTTTTTCCTTTTAAATTTTTTGAAATATTCATGAAAGAAAAAGCTATTAACGTTCCAAAACTAGAGCCAGATTTTTTAACAAAAGCTTGAGAACAAATAATAAAATTTGCACCTAAATCATCAGTAAATTTATTAATATTATTATTTACCTCTTCTAGTCCATGCAGGATTGTTACTCCTAAATCTCCATCACCAATTTTTCCATCAGCAGAATTAAAATCATCGTATGAATTTTTTCCTTCTTCGAGTAATTTTTTAAAAATATTGATTAAAACTTCTTTGTTAAGCATTTAATTTTTTTAAATCTTTAGCAACATTTGGTGAAATATTTATTTTTTTATTAAGATTTTTTTTATAACGATAAAATTTACTTTGCCCGGGATATAATATTTCTTTAACTCCTTTAACTTTAGGTAATTTTTTAATTCTCTTTATGTTTTCTTTAATTCTTTGATTATAATTTCCAACAAAAAGGTTTGGTTTTAAAACAATAAATAAGTGACCAATATTTTGTGGACCTGAAAAATCGTCAAAAGGATCTTTAACTTTTCCTCCATGGTTACCACCTGTTAAAACTCCACTTAAAATGTCAACCATCCAAGCAAGTCCAGAACCTCTAAATCCTGCTATGGGCAATTGAACTCCAGCTAAAGCTTTTTTTGCATCAGTAGTTGGTCTACCAAATTTATCCAAAGCAACACCTGGTGGAATTTTTTTTCCAGTTTTGGCCGCAACTCTTATTTTTCCTCTGTTAATTACAGAAACTGATGTGTCCAATATAAAAGGAATTTTAGACGAAGTTGGGGTTCCAAAGCAAATTGGATTGGTCCCAAATAATTTTTTTTTTGCACCATGTGGAGCAATAGCAGGTGGAGCATTAGTAAAACAAAATACAATTAAATTTTTTTCAACTGCTTGTTCAGCATAATAACTTGAAAGACCGTAGTGTCCGCTATTTTTAATTCCCACTAAACCTATACCAGTTTTTTTTGCATTTTTAATTGCTTGTTTAATTCCAATATCTGCCGCGACAAAGCCAATACTATTATTTGCATTAATTTGTGAGATAGAAGGGGAGATTTTTTTAATTTTAATTTTGGGTTTAGGATTAATTACTTTCTTTTTAATTCTATCACAATACATTTTTAATCTCGAAATCCCATGTGCTTTAGCATTAACTAACTCTGCATTTATCAGAGCATTTGCGCATATAGATGCATGCTTAGAATTAAGTTTATGACGAATAAATATCTTTTTTATTATTTTTTTTAATAATTCCTTCTTCATTATAATTATTTTTTTTGAATAAAAATTTGATGCTTACTTACTCTTAAAATTAAATATTCATTATTAATTATTTTTAGAAATTCATTAATTGCGTAAGCTGGATTATCTTTCAAATTTTCATATCCAATCCAAAAATAATCATCCATTATTAGTACGCCATTTTTTTTTAGTATTTTCCAAGATTCAAGACAATCATGCATCACTGTTTTAGCTAAATGTGATCCATCTACATAAATAATATCAAACTTTTCGTTATTACTTAAAAAAAATACTTCAGATTTCATTTTATATTTTTTATATCTTTCCTTATAGGAATTTAAATTTTCATCGAATTTTTTCTCTACATTTTTAATATCAAAACTTTCATTACCATCAGTAAATTGATCCCAGGAATCAACACAATTTAATCTAGCATTTGGATAAAAATTTAATACAAACATGGCGCTATTTCCTTCAAAGGAACCAATTTCTAAATAGTCAAAATTATTATTTTCAATATTTGCAAGTACTTTTTTCCAATCATATGTATTTTGTGAAAACCAATCTTGTGTTAAATTTTTATTTTTCAGAAAATTTCTATATTGATTTATAAAATTTTTTCTTATTTTTTTTTGAAAAAAAGAAAAAATATTATATTCAATATATTTTTTAATTATTTTTTTATTAGTATTAATTTTTTTTAGGTAAGATAACCTTCTCATCTTATCCTTTTCCGCGCCACGGAATAGTTTTATCAATAATTTTTCTTAAAGTAACGTCGAATAAAAGTCCAAGCATACCCATAATAAATATAGTTATCCAAATAACTTCGTATTGAAAATATTTTTTTGCAACATTTTCAACAAATCCAATACCAGTTGTACCAGCTAAAAATTCTGCTGCAACAAGAGTTCCCCAACACATTCCAACAGCAACCCTTATTCCAGTTAAGATTTCAGGTAAAGAATTAGGAAAGATTACATATCTTAAGATTTGTTTTTTTGAAGCACCCAATGAATGAGCTGCATGAATTTTTGATAGTTGAGTTCCAGAAGCGCCAGCTCTTGCTGAAATGATCATTATGGATAAAGATACCATAAATAATAAGAATACTTTTCCGGTGTTGTCGATACCTAACACAGATATAATTAGTGGAGCCCAGGCTAAAGGTGGTACAGGTCTGTAAAGTTCAATTAAAGGGTCAAAGAAACCTTTAGCAAATCTATTTAAACCCATAAACAATCCCAAGGGAACTCCAATTAAAATTCCAAAAATTAGTCCTAAAAATACCCTTAAAAATGAATCCCAAATGTGTCCATAAGGAACTGGAATTTTAAATAATTTAAAATCACCTGTAACAATTTTAAGAACGTTTCCTTTGAAATTTTGTTTAACAGTACCTTCATTTGTATGTATAGGATATTCTCCAGGTATAATATCAGCTATCCAATCAGGTAAAATAAACCCAATTATTTTGCTTATATCCATCATATCAATCCAAAGTAGAGGAATATTTTTGTAACCAATGCTAGGTTTTGACATTAAAATAAATTTATTTAATGTATCAGATGGTTTTGGTAACCATCTTCCAGAACCTTGCTCAGAGCAACTAGGACCGCTTGCAACGATTGTTCCTGCGGGAAATAAAAGTATATCAACTAATCTTAAGCCACCTTGCTCAGATTTTTGAAGATTATCAAATTCAATAATTGCACTTTGCATCTCATTAAGAGCATTTGGTGGATAGATGCTAGCATACTCAATTCTTCTTGCAATTTTTACAATATCTTTTGCATAAGTTGATGCCACTTCTTCTGCATCATCTAAGTTTTTCCTGTATGTTTTTATTTCCTCTTTTAATTCTTTAATTGAATTTTTGAATTGTAAATTATGATTTCTTAACTTAAAAAACTTATCATTAATTACCCCAAGTTCTTCTGCAGCTGCATGAAATTTTAAACCTTTATCAGTTGCAGGTACCAATGGAACTTCTATTGTATTTTCTATGGATCCAGTTCCTGCTTGTACTTTTATAATACCCCATTTACCTTGTTCTGATATAGCTTTTTGCCGTTCATTTTTTTCTGCTTCGGTTTCAAATGGATAATCTTTCTTTTTAAAATTTGAGCTTAATAATTTTAACTCATTGGTCATTTCTTTAATTTTGGTCCTTGTATCCATTTCCATTAAATTATCGTTTGTTAGCAAAGGAATTAACTGAGTGGTTTTATTGATAAACCCAACTAAAGTTGTTTTTTGTTGAATATTTATATCTTGGGAATTTTGAATTTCGTCAGTGATTTTTTGAAGATTTTTATTTTCGATTTTTATTATTGAGGTGCTTTTAAATTCCCTTTCTTCAATTGGAAATTGATATTTTAATCCCAATAAAGAGTCATTTACTTTAGCAACCTGACACAATTCATTAGCTGATTTAGGATAAAATCCTTTAGCAATATCCCAAGAGTAATATAGCCAAATTAGTAAGAGAGCACTACTTCCAACAATTACCCAGTGAGTGCCTCCCTTGGCTCTTTCTGGGTTACCAAAAACTGCATCAACTTTTTCTGTTTTTATTAATCTTCTACCGTAAAGAATGCATCCAACAATTGATACAAGGATTAGTATTGTTATGATTTGGGTAAACATTTAATTTTCTTTCCCCATAATTTCTTCTTCCATGTTCCAGATCATGGATAATATTTCTTCTCTTTTTGATGAAAATTCTTTGTTCTTTTTAATTTCTCTTAAATCTTCTTTTAAACCCATTTCTGCAAAAGGAAGATTGTATTCTTTATGTATTCTACCTGGTCTTGGTGCCATAACATATAGTCTTTCACCAAGTAACAAAGCTTCTTCTACTGAGTGAGTAATTAAAATAATTGTTTTTCCTGTCTCTTTCCAAATTTTTAAAACTAGAGACTGCATCTTTTCTCTTGTTAATGCATCAAGTGCACCTAGAGGTTCATCCATAAGAATTAAGTCTGGATCATTTATTAAACATCTTGCAAGAGCAACTCTTTGTTGCATACCACCAGACAATTGATAAGTTGGTGTATTTCCAAATCCTTTTAACCCAACTATTTCTAACCACTCTTCAACTTTTTTTGCTGTAGTTTCAGAATCTTCTTTTTTCATCCTAAGTCCAAAGTTTACATTTTCAGCAACTGTTAACCATTCGAATAGAGCTCCTTGTTGAAAGACCATGCCTCTATCAACCCCTGGTCCATTAATTTCATTATTACCTAAAGTTATAGTTCCAGATGTTGGTCTGATAAAACCAGCTGCAATATTTAACAATGTAGTTTTTCCACAACCAGAGGGACCTAATACTGTTAAAAGTTCACCTTTTTTAATTGTAAAATTTAAATCTTTTAATGCATGTACAGTTTCTCCCTTTGGAGATTTAAAGATCATATTTAGATTTTGAGAAACTAAATCACTCATAAGATGACTTTATATTAAAATTTTAATAAAAAAAATAGGCACCAATTAAAAATTGGCGCCTATTAAATTTTTCTTTCTCTATTTAATTATAGAGGTAAGAAACTAGTGTCTACATTTCCTTTTGGCGTTCCCATTCCGTCTAAGAATGCCTTAAGATTACCACTCTCCATAGATTGTTTAGTTTCTGCTGGAGTTAGAAATTTAAATCCACCAATAGTTTCTTTCATATCTGCTAACTTCATTTCAGCATCTTTAGCTATAACATTTAAGTCAGATTTACCTGCTGCATATCTAGCATTTGCTTCATGAGTCACTTCGATGAAAGTTCTTAACATTCCTGGATTTTCCTTCATAAACTTTGTAGTTACTGAAGTAATATCTATACCTAAGATACCAGCATCTCTAGCTTCTTGGACTGTAAGTAATCTACTACCAACTGCAGTTGCAGCTTTGATAGAGTTACCACCAAATAAACATGCCATTACAACATCGCCACTTACTAATGCAGCAGCTCCTTCTTCAGGATCCATTTGAATTACATCCATTTTTCCTCTGTCAGCACCAACAACTTTCATACTTTCATCAAATACATACTCAGCCATAGTTCCTAGTGGAACTGCAACTTTTTTTCCTTCTAGCTCAGAAGCATTTGCTTTTGTAATTCCAGAAGCATTAGATGTAACACAAGTAGTTCCACCCATTCCATATTCCATAGCTATATCTACAAGCTTTAACGGAGCTTTAGATTTAACTGCGTTTATGAAAGGTACTAAACCTTGCGAATAAGAAATATCAATGTCGCCTGCTAACATAGCATCAGTCATTGCTCCACCATTAGTGAAGTTTGTCCACTTAACAGGAACTCCTAATGCTTTTTCGTACAACCCTTTAACCTTATCTTCTTGGTTAGGTGTTGGCCACTCTAAGAAGAATGCTACTCTAACTTCGTTTGCAGCTGCATTAGCAACTGAAACTGATAAGTTAAGAGCAACAATAGTTCCTAGAATAAAACTAATTATTTTTTTCATTTATTCCCCTTTTATTAATTAATAAAACGGGTATTTAATTTGAATTTTTAATAGATGTAAATGATCTAATTAATTATTTTTCAGTACAACTTATAATTGTATTCATTAGAACTCTTAATTAATACGGCAAATAATCTTCTAGTTAATTTTTTTTTTTTAGTCTAAGTAAATAGTCTTAATAATATTTTAGAAAATTATGAGCTCAGAAAATAGACCTTCGGTACCTAATTCTTTAAATGAACATTGGATGCCTTTTACATCGAATAAAGATTTTAAAGAAAATCCAAGATTAATAACTAAAGCCGAGGGAGTATACTTAACAAATCATCATGGTAAAACAATGATTGATGCTAGCTCAGGTCTTTTTTGTAATCCATTAGGGCATGGAAGAAAAGAAATTATAAGCGCGATAACTAAACAGTTAGAAACTTTAGATTACACTCAACCTTTCCAACAAGGTTTTGGAGGTTCATTTGATTTAGCAACAAGAATATCAAAACATACGCCAGGTAATTTAAATAGAATTTTTTATACTATTTGTGGGTCAACAGCTGTAGATACAGCTATTAAAATTGCAATCGCATACCATAAGGCTAAAGGACAAGGGCATAGATTTAGAGTGGTTGGAAGAGAAAGAGCATATCATGGAATGAATATTGGAGGAACATCAGTAGGTGGAATGATTAATAATGTTAAAACGTTTGCAAGTATATTGATGCCAGGGGTTCTTCATATGAGACATACAAATTTGTCAGATCATAAATTTGTTAGTGGCCAACCTGAAACAGGAGCTGAGTTAGCTGAGGATCTAGAAAGACTTTGTGCAAACTTTGGAGCTGAAAATATTGCAGCATGTATTGTTGAACCTACAGCAGGATCAACGGGATGTTTGGTACCACCAAAGGGATACCTTCAAAGACTTAGAGAAATTTGTGATAAGCATGGAATACTTTTAATTTTTGATGAAGTTATAACTGGCTGGGGAAGAATGGGATCTGAGTTTGCTTCTCAAGAATTTGGTGTAACTCCAGATATAATGACAATGGCTAAGGCTACAACAAATGGAGTTTCTCCAATGGGTGTTGTTGCTTGTAAAGAAGAAGTATATGACGGAATTGTTGATAACGCTCCAAAAGGGACAATAGAATTATTTCATGGATACACTTACTCTGGTATCCCAGTATCTGTTGCTGCAGGTTTAGCTGTGCAAGATATTATTGAAAAAGACGATATTTTTAAAAGAGTTAAAGAACTGTCACCATATTTTCAAAAAGCTATTTTTACTCTTAAAGATTTAGATGTAGTGGAAAATATTAGAGGATATGGATTAATGGCAGCAGTAGATATAAAAATGGATCAAAAACCAGGCAAAGCCGGGTTTAACTGTTATAAACAATGTTATGAATCTGGAGTTAATTTTAAAGCTACTGGAGACGCATTAATTATAGCTCCAATGTTTATTTCAGAGAAAAAACATATAGATGAAATAATCGAAAAACTTAGAACGGGTATTAATAATTACGCAAAAAATAAAAAAAATTAATTTTCAATTATGAAAATTGGCGTTCCTAAAGAAATAAAATCACAAGAACATAGAATTGGTCTAACACCTGACAGTGTTAAGATTTTAATTTCAAATGGTAATGAAGTTTTAGTTGAAAATAATGGTGGTTTTGAAGCTGGATTTGATAACCATCAATATGAAAAAGCAGGAGCAAAAATTGTAGATAAAGCAGAAGACATTTTTAATGACGCGGAAATTATTGTTAAAGTAAAAGAGCCTTTGTCAAATGAAGTAAAAATGATTAAAGAAAATCAAATTGTTTTTACTTACCTTCATTTAGCTGCCGCAAAAGAATTAACACAAGGTTTAATAAATTCAAAAAGTGTTTGTATAGCATATGAAACTGTCACAGATAATAATGGAAGACTTCCATTATTAGCACCAATGAGTGCTGTTGCTGGGAGAATGTCAGTTCAAGCAGGTGCTCATTGTTTGGAAAAAAATCAAAAAGGAAGAGGTTTATTATTAGGTGGTGCACCAGGCGTACAACCGGGTAATGTTTTAATATTAGGTGGTGGCGTTGTTGGAGAGAATGCAGCAATTATAGCTACAGGATTACAAGCAAAGGTACATATAGTTGATAAATCTGAAGCAAGGCTAAAACAATTAACAGAGATGTTTGGTGATAAAATTATTCCACAACTTAGTGATAAAATTGATTTAGAAAAATTAATTTCAGAATGTGATTTGTTAGTTGGGGGCGTTTTAATTCCTGGTGCAGAAGCACCAAAATTAGTGACTAAAAAAATGCTAAAGAAAATGAAACGTGGTTCAGTAATAGTTGATGTAGCAATTGACCAAGGAGGGTGCGTTGAAACTAGTAAACCCACAACTCATGCGGAACCAACTTACATTGTAGATGATATAGTACATTACTGTGTTGCTAATATGCCAGGTGGCGTACCAAGAACTTCAACATTAGCACTTAACAAAGCAACATTACCTTTTTTATCTAAACTCGCGAAATATGGTTATAAAAAAGCTCTTAAAGATGATCATAATTTTCTAGCAGGTTTAAATTTACACAAGGGAGAAGTGACATATAAAGCAGTTGCTGATACATTTGGCCACAAATTTTTATCTCCAAATGAGGCAATCATATAATGTATAGACCTTTACCAGATGGATTAACTATTAAAGATTCACCTATTGAAGGCTTAGGTTTATTTGCAACAGTTAATATAAAAAAAAATACATTTATTGGTGTTACACATATTCGAGATGAGCAATTTGAAAATAAATATATAAGAACTCCATTAGGTGGTTTTTACAACCATTCGAACGAGCCAACAGTTATTAGAATGGTATCGGATGTATTACCAAAATTAAAATTTGGTGACACAGTAGATCCAAAAGCAAATACTAAACAATTAAAAGATGGAAAAAATGATAGAGAAAACATGTTCTATAATTTAAATGAAAAAAGCGATGCTAAATATATGTTTATGGTTTCAATTAAAGACATCAAATCTGGAGAAGAATTAACAGCAAATTACAACCTTTACACCTATCCAAAAACTGGTGTCGGTTTACAGATGTTGTAAAACTATATTTCCAACTTAAAAATTTATGGAAATTATCAACGACAAATCTTGTGGTTGGATAGATTACGATAACCGAAGATCAAAAATAAAAACTTTAAATAACAATATAAAATGTGATTATTTAATTATTGGTGCTGGTTTTACAGGCTTATCGGCAGCAAGAAAATTAGCTGAAGTTTATAAAAATAAAAATATTATTTTAGTAGATGCTCAAATTGCGGGCGAAGGTGCAAGTAGTAGAAATTCTGGGTATCTAGTAGATACGACACTTAACGATGGTTTTACTTCAGATAAAGACATAAACAATTATAAAAAAAAAGTTCAATTATATGAACTTGGTATAAAAGCTGTAGAAAAATTTAATAAAGAATATCAAGTTGACTGTGATTGGAATGAATGTGGTAAATATTTTGCATCTTCAAAATTAAAAGATGAAAAAAAAGCAAAACATTTTAGTGAATTGTTAGCTAAATTGAATTTTCCAAATGATATTTTATATCAAAAAGATCTTAAAGATAAATTAGGAACTAGTTTTTATAAAGTTGCAGTTTATACAAAAGGGGGAATATTATTAAATCCTGCAAAATTAATTAAAGCAATGATTAAAGCATTACCCGAAAATGTTGCATTATATGAAAATACTTTTTTATATAATTGGAAAAAATTTAATGATCAAATTAATTGCACTTTTAAAAATTTTAATATTAAAACAAAAAAAATTATATTCTGTACCAATGGTTTTTTAAGTAAATTAGATATTAAAAAAAGATATAATTTTCCAATCACTTTAACTGCAAGTATGACAAGACCACTAAATGACCAAGAGTTCGAGTCGATTGGAAAGCCAAAAGAGTGGGGAGTTCTACCTATAAGACCAATGGGCGCAACAATAAGAATGACAAAAGATAGAAGAATTTTAATTAGAAATACTGCTGAATTAAAAAATCCTAACAACATGTCAGATTTAGAGTTAAAAAAAAGATCTATTCTTCATGAAATGGGTATTCAAAAAAGATTTCCTTCTCTTCCTAGAAATATAATAAACTCAACATGGTCAGGGATAGTTTGTAGGAGTGGAAATGGATCTCAAATTTTTGAAAAAATAGATGAAAATATATTTGTTGCCGGGTGTTATAATGGTTCAGGAATTGGTGTTGGAACTTTGTTTGGTGAACAGATCGCTTTAATGTCAAGTGATCAAGATTCTGAAGAAATTTCAATAATACAAAGTAAAAAAAAACCAATGTGGCTACCTCCACAACCTTTTTTAAATATGGGTATATTTATAAGATTACTTTTTGAAAGAATTATTGCTAAAAGTGAAATCTAAATGAAAAAAGAAATTCCTCAGAGTTGTAAAGTTGTTGTTATAGGGGGAGGAGTCGTAGGTTGTTCGTGTGCCTATCATATTGCTAAGTTTGGTTGGAAAGATGTCGTATTATTAGAAAGAGACCAACTTACATCTGGAACTACATGGCATGCAGCAGGATTAGTAAGCCAATTAGGGCCCACAGCAGCAGTTACTAAAATTCGAAAATATACTTTAGATTTATATAAAGAATTGGAAAAAAAAGTTGATCATTCTGCAGGTTTAAAATTAAATGGAGCATTATCAATTGCTGAAAATGAAGGAAGGTGGCAAGAATTAAAAAGACAAGCGACCACTGCTCAACTATACGATGTAGATGTTAAAATTTTAGAAAAAAATCAAATTAAAAAAGACCATTCAATAATAAATGAAAAGAATATTTTAGGAGGAATTTTAATGCCAGGTGATGGAGCGGCAGATCCAGTTGGTGTTACAAACATGCTTGCTAAGGCAGCGAGATTAGAAGGAGCTAAAATCTTTGAAAGGTCTCCAGTTGAAAAAATACTAACAAAAAATGGAAGAATTGCAGGCGTTAGAGTTAATGGTCAAGAAATTGAATGTGAGTATATAGTGTTAGCTACAGGTATGTGGTCAAGGCAAATTGGAGAACAATCAGGGGTCAGTATACCACTTTACCCTGCAGAGCACTTTTATATTATTACTGAGCCAATTGAAAATCTTTCAAAAATTCTGCCAACAATAAGAGATTTTGATAATAGTTTATATATTAAAGAAGATGCTGGAAAATTACTTGTTGGAATATTTGAAGGTAAATCAATTCCAGCTTTTCAAAAAACAAACAAAGTTCCAGAAGACTTCTCATTTGGAGAATTCCCTGAAAATTTTGAACATTTTGAACCTTATTTAGAGGCTGCTGTAAAAAGATTTCCAATTTTAGAAACTGCTGGAATTAGAAAGTTTTTTGCAGGACCTGAATCTTTTACTCCTGACACAAATACATTGCTTGGTGAAGTTCCAGAAATAAAAAACTTTTTTGTTTGTACGGGTTTAAACAGTATTGGAATTGGAAGTGGAGGAGGAGTAGGCAAAGTTACTGCTGAGTGGTTAATGAACGGCCATATCAATGAAGACATCTTTAATTATGATATTAAGAGATTTCAAAAATTTCATTCAGGATTAGAATTTATTAAAAATAGAATTACAGAAACTCTTGGTGATTTGTATGGAATGCACTGGCCTTTTAAACAGCACAAAACATCAAGAAATATAATGAGCACACCTTACTATGAAGAGCTAAAAAAATTAGGTGCATGTTTTGGTGTATCGGGCGGTTATGAAAGAGCAATGTGGTTTGCGCTAGATAATAATAAGCCTGAATATGAGTATAGTTATAACTATCAAAATTGGTATCCATCAGCAGAATTTGAAACTAAAAATACAACAAAAAATATCGGTCTATTTGATTTAACTCCTTTTTCAAAATTTGAATTAAAAGGAGAAAATGCACATGAAGAATTACAAAAACTTTGTACAGGTAATATAAAAAATGAAATTGGAAAATGCACATATACACAAATGCTAAATCCAGATGGAGGTATAGAAACTGATTTAACAGTTGTTTGTTTAGAAAAAAATTACTTTAGAATTATAAGTTCAGCCGCAACAAGAGAAAGAGACAAATTTCATATTAATAAATATTTATCAAACAATTTAAAACTAAAAGATGTTACAGATGATTATTGCGTCCTTGGAGTGTTTGGTCCAAATAGCAGATCATTAATGCAAGATTTATCTAAAGATGATTTTTCTAGTGAAAATTTTAAATTTGCTACCTCGAAATATATTTCTATTGATAATACAAAAATATGGACTCAAAGATTGTCTTACGTTGGTGAACTAGGTTATGAGTTATATATAGAAGTTAAAAGTGCAAAGAAAATTTATAATTTAATTATTGAAAAAGGAGCTAAGTATAAAATTTCTAATTGTGGAATGCATGCTATGGATATTATGAGAATGGAAAGTGGATTTTTACACTGGGGTCATGACATCTCTCCAGAAGAGAATCAGTATGAAGCAGGATTAAATTTTGCAGTTAGTTATAAGAAAAATATAAATTTTATTGGAAAAGATGCTTTATTGAAAATTAAAGATAAAAAACCTTCAAAACAATTTGTAATGTTATCATTAAAAAATTCCAAACCTGGTGAACCGTTATTATTACATGACGAACCTATTTATTTGGAAGATAAAATAATTGGACAAACCACATCTGGAAATTATTCATTTAACTATAAAAAAAATATATCTTTTGGTTATATTAACTCAGAGAATTCAATAAAAGATATTGAAAATAAAAAACTATTTATTGAAGTAGAAAAACAAAAATATCCAGTAAATCTAGAATTAAAACCCTTAAAAGATAAAAATATAAAGCTTGCTTAGTTAGTTTTTATCAAATTAATCATTTTACAAAAAAAAGTTGCTAGTAAGAGAGTACCTTTTTTGTTTGTCTCAGAAAATATTTTTATGTTGGTTTTTTTTGGGGTATAAAGTTTTTTTTCATCAAGAGAAATTAATTTTTTATTTAATAAATTATTTAATTTTCTAACAACAGTTGCTCTTGGTATGCCAGTTAATTCAGAAACAGACATTGCATTAATTCCAACCTCAGGGTATTTCAATGCATCTTCTACATATTGTTCACGACTTAATAATTTTGTATTTGGAATTCTAAAGCTTTTTTGTGTAGCGATTACCCCCCAAATATGCCATGTCTCAATATCTTTAAAAACTTTTTTCCAATTTTGAACCAAAGGTATTTGCATTTCGTAAAATAATTTCCAACAATGTGTAAAGTTTTTTCTCATATGTGATTCTATATTTTCTGAACTCAATTTTTTATCTAAATCTCCATTTTTTGATAAATTTTGACTGATTTTTGACAAGAGATAAGAAACATTTACTATAGTTTTAGAAGGTTTTTGAAAATTAAAAGCACTTCGATTTAAAATTATTTTCTTTTTATCTCTAACTATAGCGCCTATATTTTCAAGTTCTAAAATTTTTCTTCTAGCCGTTTCTTTTGATATGTTTAATTCTCTACCAACGTCAACAATGTTAAAGTTGGCAATCTCCAATTGGTTTTTTGAATAGTAAGCATCAAAATTTAATCTAATAAAATTTGTAGATAAAAAATTTAGAGTTTTGTAAACCAAATATTGAATAATTATAAATTTATCATGATCATAAAAAGTCTGATAAGAACCACGTAGCCATTCCATATGAAAGTTGAACAAAAATTTTGCAATTTGAGAATAATTCTTATTTATTGCATTTAAGATTTGATCTTCTGTAATTTGGTTAGATACACTAGGTATTGTTGTTTGCATAAATCTCTATATGTATATATTAAACCCAATTTGGACACAATCCATTTTGGGCCTAACCCAATTTGGTGAATGTTTGTGTTGTTAGGTTTGTCGATTCGTGGTTTAATAAATCATGAGTGGAGAAAGAATTATAGAAACAGATCATCATATCAAGACCCCATCTGATATTTCTATTAAATCTCCTTCTAAAATCCCTGGCAGAGTAGATATTAATAATTTGATGTCAAAAGTCAGGGAAGAAGAGAGAAAACAAAAAAAAGAAAACTTAGTTTTTTTTGGTTTGATTAGCTCAGTAATAGTTATTACTGGAATTATAGCTTCTTTATAATTTTCTAAATTCCCAAGGATATTTAAATTTCATTGACCATAAACCGAGTTTATTTTCTTTAGCGAATCGCTCATCTTCAATGAATTTTTTTGAATATTTTCTATAAGCAAATGCATAACCATTTCTCACTAAAAATTTTGAAAGACTTTCACCATGAACAAAACATTCAGCTAAAGTTCTTTTATAAAAATCTTTTCCCTCATTTATACATTTAGGTATTTTGTTGCCAATTTTTTTTATTAGAGCTTCTTTTGCTAAAATTCCGCAAGATATTTTTTCATTATTTTTAAAACAATTTTGATTTAGTTCAGGAGCATCAATTCCTGAAAATCTTATTTTTTCATCATTTATTCTTATAGTGTCTCCATCGATTATTTTTATATTATCTGAAAAAGCACTTTGAGTGACAAAAGCTAAGATAAATAAGAAAAAGAATATTTTTTTTAACATTATTCTTTGTTATATACTGTTTTGTGAAATACTAATAAATTAATTTTTAATTTAACTAAAATTTGACTTAGATCAAATATTATAATTGAGTTAGGTAATTATGGAATTTGTTAAACTAGTAGGACCTTTTGCAATATTTTTTATTATGTATTCATTAGGTTTAAAACTAACTTTTATTAATTTTTATGATCTATTAAGAAATCCAAAAAATTTAATAGGTGGTTTAATTTGCCAGTTAATTTTTCTTCCAATAATAGGTTTATTGATAGTTAGTTTTTATCCAATGCCAAATGAATTGAAGATTGGTATACTTTTACTTTTATTATTGCCTTCAGCTACAATGTCAAATTATGCTACTAGATTAGTAGATGGAAACGTTTCACTTTCAATTGCGCTAACAACGATTTGTAGCTTGTTATGTATTGTTACTATTCCAATTGGGATGGCGGTACTTTTTGAATTCATAATGCACGAACCAATTGAAAACTTTGATATCAAAGCAGTAAGTGTAAAAATTTTTATTATTATTACAATTCCAACAATTTTTGGGATTATAACTAATCTTTATTTTAATTACTTTAAAGATAGAATTGTTCTCTTATTTGATAAAATTTCTCTGTTGTTTTTTTTGTTAATTGTAGTGATTGCTGTTTACCAGGAAAGAATGAACCTTGGTGGATATTTTGAATACGTTGGTATTGTTGCACCAATTATTTTATTTTTTGTATTATTAGTAGCGTTAATTTTTACTAAATTTTTTGTTGATGGAATTGATTCACAAAGATCAATCACTGTTGAATGTTTATTACAGAATGGCGCTATGGGTTTTATTGTAAGTGCTCAAATATTTGCTGATATTGCTTATGTTACACCTATTGCATTGTATGCTTTGCTACAATATTTTGTTCTTGCTTTTTATATTGCTAATATAAAAATAGTGAAATAGCACTCGATAAAAATTATGAAAATTTTTGATTGCACTACGTATTATGATGAGCCTTTAATTATGGACATAAGGTTTAATGTTTTAAATGAATTTGTAGAAAAATTTATTGTAGTTGAAGCACCTTTTTCACATGCAGGCAATCCAAAAAAACTAAATTTTGATATTAATAATTTTAAAAAATTCAAAGATAAAATTATCTATATTGTTATAGATAAGCAGCCAGAAAATATAATTACCAAAGATAAATTGGACCTTGGAGAAAAAAGAATGAACAGTATAAAACGTATTGAGCAATCTTACGATTTTATGAAAAATGGTTTAAGCGATGCTATTGATGATGATCTGATTATAATAAGTGACAATGATGAAATTCCAAACTTAGAATCCAAACAATTTAAGAATTCAAAAAAAAATGTTATAATTTTTAAACAATTATTTTTCTATTATAAATTTAATTTATTTTATGACAAAATGCCATGGTACGGAAGCAAAGCATGCAAAAAAAAGAATTTATTATCTTTTCCTTGGTTAAGAAATATTAAAAGTAAAAAATATCCAATTTGGAGACTTGATAGATTTTTTTCAAATTACAAATTATCAAATTTAGAAATTATTAATGATGGAGGTTGGCATTTTACAAATCTAAAAACTCCTGAGGATTTATATCAAAAAAGCATGAACGGAGGACATCATAATGAATTTGAAAGTAGCGGGATAACATTTGATGAAATGAAAAAAAAAATAGAAAATTACGAATTAATTTATGATCATTTTTTAGATAAATCTGAACCTGACAAGCATAAATCTACTTACAGATTGAAGAAAGTTGAGTTGGATATTTTGCCCAAGTATATAAGAGAAAATCATTCTTCTCTTAAAGATTGGATAGTTTAAATATATATTATAATAAGATTTGTATGGATTTAACGAAAGTTACTGCTGTAATTGTTCTTTATGAAACAACCGATGATGTTTTTCAATGTATAAAAAATCTTAAAGATATTAAATTTATAGTAATAGATAATGGAAAAAATGATAAATCAATTGTTCAAAAAATAAAACAATCAAAAAATTTGATAAAATATGTTGAGTCAAAAAAAAATCTTGGTTTTGGGAAAGCTTGTAACTATGCATTAAATTTAGTTGAAACTGAATATACTCTTTTTGTAGAAATAGATGTCACAATATCTATACAAGATGTTGGATCATTAGTAAAAACCTTACATAACAATCCAGAGGCAGCCTTTACAGTTCCAACCTTAATAGACAGCAATAAAAAAATAATCGATAAATTAGAAAATCTTCCAGAATTTTATTCAAAAGATAATATGAAAGAAACTATTAATATAAATAAACACTTAGACAATTCATTGCCAGAAGGTGATATTTGTCTTAATTTTACTTGGGCCGCAGTTTTTATGACTAACAACAAAGTAATAAAAAAACATGGTTTGTTTGATGAAAAATATTTTATTTATTGGGAAGATTTTGATTTATGTAGAAGATATAGGTTTTTAAAAATTCCAGTTATTAAATCCTATAATTCTAGAGCTGAACATAAAATTGCAAGTTCTACAAAAAAAAATATAAGAAATTACTTTATCCTTCAAAAACACCATATTTTGTCATCTTATATTTATTTCAAAGTTAGTAAAAAAAGTTTCTTTATCTATAAAAAATTATTTATATTTTTATTTAGAGCTATTTCAAATTTATTTATTTTAAATTTAAAAAAATCATTAAAAAATTTTGCAAGAACTACCGCTGTAATAACTTACATAATTTCTTGAAAAAAAAATTGTATGTTTATTTTATTCAAATTTATATATAAACAATTTGTTTAAAGGTTAAATATGTTAAACTGGGGCATTATTGGACTTGGTAGAATTGCAAATGATTTTGCATCAGGTTTTAAAGATGTGAAAAATGCTAATCTTTTTGGTATCGCTAGCAAAACAGGAAAAAAATTATTAGATTTTAAGGAAAAATTTAACATCAATGAAAAGTATTGTTTTTCCAACTACGAAGATCTTATTGCATGTGATAAAATTGATATAATTTATATAGCGTTACCACATAACTTTCATTTTGAGTGGATCATGAAATGTTTGGCAAATAATAAAAAAGTTTTAACGGAGAAACCCGCAACATCCTCATTAGATGATATGAAAAAAATTAATGAAATGTTGAATGGTAAAAAAATTTTTTTCGCCGAAGGCTTTATGTATCGTTATCACCCACAAACAACTAAAGTTATTTCTTTAATCAAAAATAATGAAATCGGAGACCTAATTTCTATGGAGTCTAATTTTGGTATTAATTTAATAGAAAAAAAAAATATTTTTGGTTTTAAAAGAATTAAGTTTAATAAACAAAGCAGATTATTTAATAAATCTTTGGCAGGCGGATGTATACTAGATTTAGGTTGTTATCCATCTTCAATGAGTATTTTAATTGCTAAATTAAAGGATCCAAATAATTTAGGATTTGAATTAAAGAATTCAAAAATTGAGCAATCCTCAACACAAGTTGATATAGATTCTTATACTGACATTAATTTTTCAAATGGTTTTAAATCTTCTATAAGTTGTTCTTTTAAAAAAAACATAGGTAAAAGTACAAAAATATTAGGGACCAAAGGCTCTATTTCAATTTATGACAGCTGGCACTGCTTTCCTATGAAAATAAAAGTAAATAAAAATGATATAGTTGAAGATAAATTTAATTTCTCAAATATTTTTTCTTATGAGATTGAGTCAATAAGTAATTCAGTATTGAATAATAAAAATGAACCAGATTATCCAGGTATTACAAGACAAGAAACTGAATTAAATGTTATGATTTTAAACAACTGGCTTAACAAAAGAAATTGATTGTAATAACTATTTAGTTTAATTAATTAAAATGACTTCAGGCAAAAAATTAATAAATTTTGTTAAATCTAATTTTGGTTTTTTTTTGTTTTTCTTTTTTTTTGTTATTTTATATAGGGATTTTTTACATACTTATAAAATTCAATTAGAACAAACTATACCTTATTATCTTTACCAAAATCATATAGAATTTTATCTTACCGGAGATAAGCAGTATGATGTTACAGCTCCAGCAAATCTAAGATTTTTAGGCTTAGTGGTTCAGTTTGTAATTTATAAAATTGTGCCCTGTATTGAATTATCAAGAGATATAAATTTAACACTTCCATACGATAATTATGTTTGTGCTACTTTCAGCAATGCTTTTATGAATTATCTTTGTTTATGTGGATTTTTAACTCTAAGTTTTTTTTATTCTTATAAAAAATTACGTTTTGACTTAGCAACAAGCATTTTTTCAGTAGTGCTTGCTTATATATTTATAGGATATGTAGAGGCATTTACATTAGATAGGATTGCAATTTTATATCTTTTGTTAGTATTATATTTTTTAGATAATAAAAAACTTTCAATAATCTTGATAATATTAGCAGCTCTTGTTAATGAAAAAATAGTTTATATATTGAGTGGATTGTTTTTTATAAGATTCTTTTTTAATAAAAAAAAAGAATACTTTTCTTTTCTAGTTGCCTCTTTTGTTAGTTCATTATTAGTTGTTTTAATATTTATTTTTTATGCATTCATATTAAATCATGGATATTTTGAAAGTGAATTAGGATCAGATGGCATATATCAAAAATTTTTTAGTGAAGGTTTTGCAAGAATATATTCCATGTTTCTTTTTAAACAGGGATATTCAAATGGTGTAATTCCATTAATATTTACATTAACTCCATATTTATTATCCTTTTATATTAAAATCAAAAATAAAAATTTTTATTTTTCAAAACTTGATATTTTGATACCAATCTCATTACTTCTTTTTACAGCTGGTGCTAATATGGAGAATACAGGCAGATACCTTATGCATTCGATGCCATTGTGGTTGCCAATTCTTTCACAACAAGTTATATTTTTTTTAAGAAAGTAGTATTGATATAGAATTCAATTATATGAAAAAAATTTCAATCATTGCACCTTGTTATAATGAAATAAATACTATCCAAATATTTTATGATAAAATTAAAAAAATTTTTGAAAATGATCTAAAAAATTATACTCTTGAATTAATAATAGTAGACAACAACTCTACCGATGGAACTATTGAAGTTTTAAAAAATATTTCAAAAACAGATAAAGAATTAAAAATCATCATAAATAATATAAATTATGGACTTTGGAAGTCTACATTTAATGCAATTAACTATGTTACTGGTGATTCATTGGTGCCGATGCTACCAGTTGATATGCAAGATCCACCTGAAGTTATTATTGAATTTATTAAACACTGGGAAAATGGATATGATGTTGTTTATGGAATAAAAAAAGAAAGGAATGAAAATTTTTTTTTAAAAACATCAAGAAATATTTATTATAAATTAGTGTCAAAAATTTCCGATGTTAATATTCCTCCTTATGTAGGTGAGTTTCAATTGATAGATAAAAAAATTTACAAAGAATTACTTAATTTTGATGATTATTATCCATACACAAGAGGAATAATATCTACATTATCATCAAATAAAATAGGTGTTAATTATACCTGGCAAAAAAGGCTTACAGGAAAATCTAAAATGAATTTATTTAAATTATTTGATGTAGGAATAAATGGAATAATTTCTTTTAGCAATTTTCCAATAAGAATATTTTCAATATTTGGTTTTTTTTTAGCATTAGGAAGTTTTTTATATATGTTCATACCCATATTTACATATTTTTTTTTACCAGAAAGAGATGTTGGTGCAGGAATATCAACCATGATTGTAGCAATATTCTTTTTTTCTGGCGTTCAACTTTTATTTTTAGGTATTGTAGGAGAATACATAGCAGCAATACATAGACAGGTAAGAAAACCAAAAAAAAATGTTATTGTTAAAGAGTTAATAAATTTTGAAAAAAATCAAGATTAGATTGAAACAAAAAATAAAAGTATTATAAATTAATACGAATAAGATGGCGGGGTAGCTCAGTTGGTTAGAGCGCGGGACTCATAAGCCCGAGGTCAGTGGTTCGATCCCACTTCCCGCTACCATTCTAGACTTTATATAGCAACATAAGTGAATGGTAAAAAAATTTGAAAAAAAACAAAGATTGTAAAAAGTAATACTAAAAATATAAAAATTAAAAAAAAAAATGCTTTAAATAAACCGTATTTTCTTTTGAAGTCATTTATTAATAAAAGGTAGTTAATTATTTTTTTCATATATTTTTAGTTTGATAAAGTCCATCATCCATTAAAATAAATTTAATATTTAATCTTTTCATATTTACGTAAACATCAAATAAATCAAACACAACAGGATCTTTCGAGATATTAAAAGAAGTATTGACTAAAATATCAGAGCCTTTTTTTTTAAGTTCTCTTAAAATTTTGTAGGTTATAGTATCTTTATCTTTAATTATTTGTGTTCTACAAGTCCCATCAATATGAATTATTGAGCTATAATCTTTATAAAGCTCCTCATTAGCATCACACAAAACTCCCATCCATTCTAAATTTTTCTGAATATTTTTGTTTATAGAAAAATATTTTTCAAAATCTTCCTCAAGCAAAATTGGCGCCAATGGTTGATAATGTTCTCTTTTTTTTAGATTTATATTTAGATTATTTACAGAATCACTATTTTTTGCATCGCAAAAAATAGAGGTATTTCCCAATGATCTTGGACCAACTTCAGTTAAACCATAATATGAGGCAATTGTTTCACCGTCGATTAGTTTACTTGCTGCATAACTAACAAAACTATCTGTTGAACTAATCTTTAAAAATAGATTATCTTTATTTTTTTTTTCATTTATGATTTCCTTTTTTGGACCAAGAAAAATTGTGTTTAAATCAAGAGTTTTATTTTTGTTTTTATTCAAGTAGGCAAAATTAGCAGCACCAATTGCAGAGCCAGAGTCTCCTGGAGAAGGTGGAACAACTAGCTCCTCAAAAATATCTAATTTAGATAAATTATAAATCATCTTGCAGTTTAGCGCGACTCCACCAGTTAAAACAATTTTTTTTTTACCAGATATTTTTGTTATTTTTTTAATTAAATTTTGCATTGTCTCTTCTAAAATTAGTTGCGCTGAACTTGCAATATCTGCATATTTTTTAAAGTTAGTCTCTTCGTTTATGTTTAGATAGGGTTCACCCAACATCTCACATAATTTTTTAGAAAAAGATTTACTCAAATTTTTATGGAATTCAAAATAATCCATATTAATTTTGAAATCATTAATATTAAATATTTTTTTAAGTTGATTTTCGTATTTAGGTTTTCCAAATGAACTTAAGGACATTACTTTAGATTCACCTTCATTAATTTCAAAGCCAAGAAAATCAGTAATGGTAGAATAAAATAAACCTATTGAATTAGGATAAAAGTTAGTCCAAATTTTTTTAATTTTATATTCATTATCAATTGTATATGCAGCCATTGTTTCACCTTCTCCAACACCGTCACAAGTTATATGGACATATTCGGAAATATTTTTAACAGCTGATAAGCCATACAAACAGTGGCTTAAATGGTGCGAAGAATAAATAACTTTGTTTCTTGAAATATTAATTAATTTATTTATATCTGTATAAAAAAAGATCGAACCATTATTAAAATTTTTTAAGTGATGAATTAAAAAATCTTTATTTTTTAAAGGATTTTTAATTGAATAATAAAAGATTTCCCACCAAGATTTAAATGGTTTTTCGTAAAAACTTATAAAGTGAATATTTTCATTCTTTAAATCAAATTTTTTAATTAAAAACTTTAAACATCTTTTGGGAAAGTTTTTGTCTCCCTTTATTCTACTGAAAGACTCTTCTTTTAAAAAACAGTTAGTTTTTTCATTGTCTGTTAAAAAAACCGAGGATTCATGATAGTAAGCTGATATACCGATATAATACATTTTAAGTTATAGATTTTGGCTCTATATTTTTCATTACATCATCATCTGAGGTATTTTTTTTTAAATTCAAAAAGTAAGTTACAAGATTTATTATAATTAAAATTGTAATTAAAATTGGATTAAAGATAAAAGAAAATTTATTTAAGCTATTTGCATAAATATGTCTAAAAAAACTTAATATTCTTTCTCTTATGACTTTTATCTTGTAAGAAAGAAATCCATTATTATTCTTTGCAAATTCGAGAGAGTATTTGGCATGCCTTTCCTCATCTTTTAAAATTTTTTCAACTTCCTTAAATGCAAAAGGCTTATGCTTTTTAAGATAATTTGCAAAAGTTATTAATTTTTTTTCAGCAATTTCTTCATTTGCGCCAATAAATATAGCAAAATTATTTATTTTTTTTTTCTCAAATATAAAGTGATCTTTATAAATATATCCCTTATTATATATATGATTGGGTACAAAACTTAATTTTTTTTTGTTAATTTTATACTCTAAAATTATTTTATTTTTAATATTAGTAAAAATAGTACAATGTTTATACTCGTCTAATGCATGTCTTATAAAACCCTCAGAAAGTTTTTGATCATTTATGTTTTTTGCAGCAAATAACATCTCTACTGCTGATGAGAATTCTGCTGTAGCAAATTCGTTTAAAACAAAACAGCATCTTACGGGGTCAAAATTTTTAAGGTTACTTTTTGGTATTAAAAACATTTTTTTATTATTTATTTTTTTTTTAGTAATTCTATTTAATTCAAAAGCAACTTCAAAGGGTTGTTTGTCATTTGTGCCTTATGGATGGAATGATTTTTATGTTCACTTACCTCAAAATGCTTCTTTTTGTGTTGAAGAGGATGGTTTCTTTTACAAATATAAAACAGATAATTATGGAGGTAGAATACTTTCTAATGAACTTTTTAATGATAAAATTCAGGTATTTGGTGATAGTCAAGTAGTCGGCCTTGATGTAGAAAAAATTCAAGAACACTACCTAGGCGATAATTACAAAAATCATAACTTTATTATATACGCAGCTCCAAATAATGGGCCATATGAGGTTATTAATTTTTTAAATAAAAACAAAAAAATTCTAAAAAAAAAAATAATAATTACTTTTAATTTTGCAGTTGATATTTACAGAGTTTCAAATTCATGGCATCCAACTAAATTTGTTGCTTTAAAAGATTATGAGCTTGACGAAATTTTAGATCATCCTTTTAAATATAGATTGATAATTTTTAAAAATTTTTTATTTAATAAAAATTTTACAATTAAGAAGTATAATAATAAAAAAATGCAAAATTTATTTTTGAATTCAAATCAAGATGAAATTTATAATAATTTAGTTAAATATTTTTATGAATTAGATCAATTTGCTAATAAAAATAATTTGCAAGTAGATTTCATAGTGACGCATCCTTACTGGTTGTATTATAGAAGTAAAAAAAAAGATAATTTTTTATTAGAAAAAAAATTAAATAAAAAAGTTTATCAATTAATTTGTAAAACTTTTAAAGAAACAAAAAATATAGATAAAATTTTAATATCAAAACCATTAACTAATTTTTCATTACAAGACCTTACATCTGATAAAAGACATATAAAATCTAAAAAAATTAAACTTTTAAAAAGAAAAATATTATGCAAAAATTATGAAAGTTAGAAAAGTTATTGAAATATCTAAAAAAAAATGATCAAATAAATTATGTTAATTAAAAAAACTATTTTAGTTGCTCTGTGCTTGTTTTCCTTGATTTTATTTAGTTCTTCTCAAGCTGAGACTTTAACTTTTGGTTCTTCAATTTATGAAGGTGAGGTAAAAAAAGGAAAAGCATATGGCGAAGGAATTCTTACCTTTTCAAATGAAACAAAATATAAAGGAAAATTTAAAAAAAATAAACCTCACGGAGTAGGCGTATATACAGATGCTAGAGAAAACGTTTATGAAGGCAAATGGCGACATGGAAAATTAAATGTTAAAATAGATAAAAAGACTAGAAAAATTATTAAATTATCTGTTGATGAAGGCCAAACAACTTATTTCGAAATTAAAGGAACAGGCTCTATATCAAGTCAATGGTTTGAAGCCGAGCAAAATTCAGAAGGAGCTTTTGTTCTTACTAAAAAAGGTAAAAGAGATATGGAAACTAAAAAACAACAAGCTCAAGGCGGCGGTGACGGCGGCGGCGGCGGCGGTGATGGCGGCGGCGGTGGTGGCGGTAGTTAATTTTAAAATCCTAGATCAGGTATTAAATTAAAATAAAATCCCATATATATCTTGTATAGAATTTATTAACATTAATATTAAAAGGGTTATTTTAACTTTTTTTATGGGCTTTTGTTACAGGTGCCCAGACTTTGTAGCGTTATTCGCTCAAACCATAGTTTTTGAAAGTTCTATAAACTGATGTTTCCCCATCATAGTATTCGGCGCGAACTTTTATTTCTTTTATAACAAAATCAGGTTGTTTAGCCGTATTTTGCCAAATGTATTTTAGTAAATTTTTTGGAGAATTTATTTTCAAAAATTTATTTCTTGGAAAAAGAATTAAAGGATTATTTTTTAATTGTTCTTTACAATCCGGTAGATCAATTTTAATTTTTTTTTGGTTATCCATTTTAAATGAGATAGACTTTAGAGCACATCTATACTCAAGAATTGGATGCAATGACCACATTTTATAAGGAAGTTCCCATCTAAAAAAAACCCATTCTGCGTGATTTTTAATGTAACTTTTATCATTTTTTAAAAACTCATTATACATATCAAGCTCTATTTCAAATGGACCCTTGATATTTGAATTTATATCTAAATATTTGATATAAATTTTTTTTTTTTTAAATTCTTCTTCTTTAAGTGTAAAGCGATTTTTTCCCGATTTTAATCCTGTTCTTGTATCGATTGTTTCATCAAATCCTAAAGAAATATAATTTTTTCCATCTTCGCTAATAAACATTTCTCTTGGATATTCAACTGGTTGGATGTTTATAAGGAATTCAAAGTAACCTTTTCTTAAAAAAAACATTGTACTATAATTCATTTTCATTTTGCTTTGATCTAATTTATTTTCAGGAGATATTTGATCGATTTTTTTTCCTAATTCTTTTTTAGTTTTTTCTATTTGTTCAGATAATTTTTTAGTTTCTTCTAAATTTTCAATTGATATATCTTTTACTTCCGAAATCTGAGTTTCAATGAAGCCTAATTGATTTTGAAATTTTTCAAATATTTTAAAATTATTTGCAAGAACACCTTTTTTATTATTATCAGAATATTTTTGTAATAATGAGATTGTCCCTGTAACTATCATAATCGATAAAGCCAAAACTAATGAATTGGATAATTTCTCTCTTAAAGTTGATTTAAATAAGAAAGTAAGAAATATAATTAAAGTAGCTACGGTAGATGCATAGAATATATAGCTACTAAAGGGAGCGATGGGCTGAAGCACATCTGTAACAAATCCACCAATGATACTAATTAGACCAAATGATGCCGCATTATTCTTAAATCTCTGTAGTATAATTTTTAACATTAAAAACTAGATTAAATTAAAACTTATTTTATCGAAAGTTTTAATTTAGCTATTTTTTCATCAACTTCACTAACAGCTTTAAATATTTTTTGTTTTTCTTTCTTGCTAATATTAGATCCTGCTGGGCTAGAAGGCCCAATAGCTTCTTGGGTGATATCCATTAGATTACCTATACGGCCCCCAATGTTTATTAGAACATTAGATATATTTTCATATTCGTTGATTTTTCTAAGTTCGTATTCAAGTTTTAAATTAAAATGATCGAGAAGTGGTGTTCCTAACTTCTTTTGCTGGAGAAGAATATCCAGTTTAATAGCATCAGAAAAACTGATGTTATGATCTTTATCGTCTGCATCTCCACATTTTCTAAAATGAGATATTGATTTTCCAGTAGAGTTTTTAATCTCAATTTCATCAAGTTTTGTAAGCACCTGACTTAAAACAAATTCAATTGAAAGAGGTTTTCTAAGTTTTGTCATAATATTTCATATTTTATTATATCAAATATTAAGTGAAAAATAATTATTCTTATTTCACTATAGTTATATAGGTTTTAGCTCTAAATAAATAGTTATGAGAGTTATTAAGACATTAATGGTTGTCTTTCTATTAACTTTCACAACTCACGCATTTGCGAAGAGCAATGCTTATTATCAAGCAGTTGTGATTAATGTTTTAACTAATTGTAAAAGTGATGAATGTAGAAAAAAAATATTTGAGCAAGAAGTACATATTGCATATTTTGCTCTAATGGACACAATTTTAAATCAATTTAGATTTGAAATTAATCAAAAAGAAAAGAAATTGTATGATTAGAATTATCATTATTCTTTTTCTTTTAACATCAAGTCCTGTCTTAGCAGAGTGTAAGTATTATGCTGAAGCAGATGTGGTAAACGACGAATTAATCAATAAGAAAGAGCATTACACTTGTAAGGAAAAAGATAACTTTTTCGTTCAGTTCATAACAGAAGAGAAGTATCAGAATGCTTTTGTTATGGTTGTCGCAGCACTTTTAGAGAATTTATAGAAAGGAGAAAAATGAGAACACTATCAATCATACTTGTTGGTTTGTTATTAAGTAATTGTACTAACTCTTATATAAAAAATAAGAAAACAATTCATTCCCCAGATGACTTAATGAAGTTCACAAATATTTGGTGTGATAAGAATAAATCAACTGACAAAATAATCAAAATGTGTGGTCAAGGTTGGAGTAAAGATTTAACGATTAGTGAATCTAAAGCAATTATGGACGCAAAGTTAAAAATTGCTGATATTACACAACACACTTTATTGAGAAATGAAAAGATAACTCATATAGAGAATGGCAAAGGTGTAGTTAAATCTTATAAAATGACTGCCGACAATCAACTAACTGAAGCAACTATTTCTGGTTATAAAATCGTTTCTAAAAAAGTTATGAAAGAGAAAAATGGTTGGCGAACAATGGTTTTGCTGGCTTATAATATGTCATAATCACAAAAGGGCAGTAGTGCAGATATCCTACTGTCCTAATACCATATTTAATTGTAAAGATAAGGTAAAGGTTGGCGGGAGTCGGTGGAGTCTTATTGATGTATCACAACCTTTGGTTCAATTAAGCAGCAGTTCTTATAAAGCACGTACCATATATGGTCAAAAAATTTTTACTACAATAACTCAAGTTTTAAAAAGAAGTTGATTGATGACTTTATATAAAAGTTAGTCTAAAATAATTTTGTGAAAAAGCTATTTTTATATATTTTTCTAATTTTATGGTGCTGCAATTTTGCAAATAATGCAAACGCTGTAGTAAAAAAACATGCAGGAACAGGAGAGTTACACCTGTCAGAAAAAATTATTGATGAATATTTTAATTATATAACAAGGCCTTTAAATGAGCTGCCTCTAGTTTTTTTTATATCTGAGGATAAAAAAGATTTCCATTCTGTTATTATTAATAATGATGGTGGAGGCTTTGCCGAATTATCAACTATAATAAAAAAAAAATTAAAATGTGAACTTAAACTTAAACAAAAATGCTACTTGTTTTCAAATACGAGATATATTGTCTGGGATAATGGGATTAATCCTCTTGATGGAAAAGTTTCAAAAATAAATAGAAAGATTTCTAAAGAAGATTTTATTTTAAAATTAACAAAATTAGGATTTATTATTAATGAACAACAACAACTTATAAAAAAGAAAAAAAAAGCAGCAAAAGAGAAAAAAAAAGCAGCAAAAGAGAAAAAAATTGCTAAAGAATTAGCTAAACAAAAAGAAGCGGAAGAAAAGAAAGACAAAATATTATCCCTTGTAATACCCAAAACAGATTTAGAAGAAGCGCAGAGTTTCCTAAATGATTTACAAAGTTTTATTAAACTTTACCCAGATGAGCTGGATATAATAAAAGTTTCTGAGTTTTTTATTCTTACTAGACCAATTTTAGATGGAGATCTTAATTTTAAATTAAAAGAAGATTTAGAACTTTTTAAAGAATTTGCAAATACTTCAAGTAAATTTGTAAAATATTATGATGAAATTATAAAAAATAAAAAAGAAAAAGAGTTAAGCAAAATTAATGAGGCAGTTTCAAATTTAGATAAAAATATTAAGCTTATAAAAACATTTCTTCTGACCAATCCTAATTCTATTCACATGGAAGAATGGTTAGATAGTGTTAAAGGCGCTGAAATAATTATCAATGACCCACCTAGCTATAATCAATTATTGATTACAAATGATAATTTAGAAAAAATAATAAAATTACAAATTGAAACTGATAAAATTATTGCTGATTTAAATAATAATATTGATGAATTAAAAAAAATTTTAGCAAAAAATTTAACCACAGATTTAGCACCACTACTAATAGAACAAATAAAGTTATTAGAATCATCAATTAAAAAACAAAACTTAAAAGATATGCAATTGTCGAATAAAAAATTTGAAGAATTTATGTACAAAAAATTTAAAGAACCCAAGTTAGAAGCAGAGGAAAATAAAAAAGTTGTGAAGAAAAAGTCAACTAAAAAGAAACAAGCAGTGAAGAAAAAACCACCTAAAACAGATTTAAAAGGAGCACTGAGTATTTTAGGTTTAAGCGCAGCAATGAGTATGGAAGCTAATGTAGCAGAAGCGGAATCAAGAGGTTATGATTGTCACTCTCTCATGGATATGTACGTATGTAAAGGAAAAGGGATGATAGAAATTACTCCTGAAGGGAATATTAATTTTAATTGTGCTACTTATGATGGATGTGTTTATGATATACATGAAGCTAGTTCTTTTCTTCAAAAATATTTTCTTGAAAAAAAAATAAAAATTAAAATAAACAAAGGAGAAACGATTGGCACCTTAGTACCTATGCCAGCTTTATGTGGAGTAGGCAAAGCTAAGGATAAAATTTGCGTAGTAAAAAGAAGGCCTTTACTTACGGATCCTAAACTTAAAGGCCCGGATATTCATTTGTTAAAACATAAATTGGGTGCATCTGGAATGACTCTTGATTAAATTTAAAAATATGCAGCATTTCTTTGCCCCCTTAATTGTTTTGATTATATTCGTATTTATTATGATGCTGGTTTGAAATAACTTAAGTAACTTTTTTATATCTTTTATTTATTTTTCCTTTAATCAATCTAGTTATAGAGCCAATGAAACTTCTTCTAATTATAAGAGGTTTGTTGTTTTTGATTTCAACTCTATACTCTATATTTTTTTTTAAGGGTGATAGCCAAGTTTTTCCGTAGAGAAACTTTAATAAAGCTTCAGGTTTATTTGGGATAAAAATTGTTTTAAAATTTTTATCATTTTTAATAGGAAAAATCATTTTATTTGGAAAATGAAGTGCAAAATTACTATCATGTATATTTGATAGCCAGTTGTGTCTATCAACAATAAAATTATCTTTAGGATTTTTTGTAAAAAAGTAGAAATCTACAAAACTCATAAGGTTATTTTTTTTTTTAATAAATTGAGTAAAGTATTTATTGGAAACTTTTTTATTAATCTTAAAAGATTTATTAATTCGCATTTTTTTTAGAACTATTTTTTTATTTTTAAGGTTTGTCATAAAATCTACATCGTCATCACCACGTATAATTTTTTGTTCTCTTATAAGGCCCAGTAAAGTTCCATAAAAAACAAAATGTTCAACATTTTGTAATATTTTAGAAACATCTAGTAGATTTTGAAGGTTTAATTTTTGTAGTTTGTTTTGTTTAATCATTAAATTTAAAAATTATTCTTGTTAAATTTGGGTTATCATTTTTAAAAATTGATAAGTTTTTAGCTGATTTTTTATAAATAATTTTAGATTTTGTCTTATTTAAAAATTTTTTATAAAATATTTTTGGGTCAATGATCCTTCTAAAATGGCCTTTTTCATATTCGTGCATAGTATTATGAGCTTTGCCAGCAAATTTTTCAAATATCTTATCTTTATTGTTTCTAAATTCAAAAAAAACCAAAGTTTTATTTTTTTTAACGCTTTTTATTAAAGTAATTAATTTATTTTCTAAATTTTTATCAATTGCATGTAAAAAAAATCTACAATAGATCACATCATACTTACGTTTAATTTTATTTTTACCAATGTCAAATTTTATAAAATGAAGGTTTTTAAATTTGTGTTTGGAATTTTTTTTGATTGCTTTTTCAGATATGTCTATGCCAGTTACATTAAATCCTTTTTTATTAAAGAAAAAACTATCTCTACCATTTCCGCAACCAATATCCAAAAAATTCCCTTTTTTATTTTTAATTTTCTTATATACAAATCTTGCAAAGCTGGACTCTTTTTTAATTAATCCATTTTTATAAAATCTATTCCAGTATTTTATAAGATTTTTTTTCTTCATTATTTTTTTAATGGGCTATTTTTTTAAGCCAATTCTCTTAATAGCATTTTTTAAATTTATAGAAGAGTAATAATTTAAATTATCAAGATACCAATCAAATGTTTTTTCCAATCCATCTTTAAAATTAGTTTTTGGTTTCCATTTTAATTCGTTGATTAATTTGTTGCTGTTTAAAGCGTATCGCACATCATGGCCGGGCCGGTCTTTAACAAATGCTATTTTCACATTTTTACCAATTTTAATTTTTGTTTTTGCTATATTTATTAGCATTTTTGATATTTTTAAATTTATTTCATTTTTATTTGATCCAATATTATAAAAATTTCCAATTTTTCCTTTTTCATAAATTTTAATTAGAGCTTCACAGTGATCTTTAACATGTATCCACTCTCTTGAATTTTTTCCTTTTCCATAAATAGGTAACTTTTTATTATTAATTATATTATGAATTAATTTTGGTATTAATTTTTCTGGATGCTGTTTAGGACCATAATTGTTTGAACAATTTGTAACAATGGCTGGAATTTTATAAGTACGAACATAAGAATAAACCAAATGATCGGATGATGCTTTGCTTGCAGCGTAAGGAGAGCTTGGCTTATAAGTATAATTTTCATTACTTCTCCCCTTTAAAACATCTCCGTAAACTTCGTCTGTAGAAATATGTATTAATTTAGTTTTTGAATTTTTTTTAGAATATTTTTTAAATACTTCTAATAGGTTAAAAACACCCAGAATATTACTTTTAATAAAATTTTCTGGTCCATCAATAGATCTGTCAACATGTGTTTCTGCTGCTAAATTAAATATCCCAGAAGGTTTAAATGTATTAAAAATTTTTTGTAATTTTTTTTTATTATTTATATCGCACTTAATAAATTTGTATTTTTTATTGTTTCTATATTCTCTGGTATTATAGAAATTAGACGAGTATGTGATTTTATCTATATTGATTACTTGAAATTTTTTTTTAAGCAATAATTCAATTAGGTTGCTACCTATAAACCCTAGACCTCCAGTAACAATAATTCTTTTTTTAACCATTATTTTAAATTATATATATATTCATTTATTTTATATATTAAACAAATTATCAATGAGCAATCTAACGGATTTAACCATTATTATTGTAACATATAAAACAAAAGAGGAAATTTTATTTAATTGTATCAATTCCATAAAAAAAGAAATTAAGATTATAAATATAGAGAATTCAAATGACATATCTCACAAAAATAAAATAGAGAAAAAATACGAGAATGTAAAAGTAATATTATCTGGTAAAAATTTAGGTTATGGGCCAGCTAATAATTTAGGGTTAAAAAATGCAAAAACTAGATATGTGTTAATATCCAATCCAGATGTTGAATACAATAAAGATTTTTTTGATGAAATAAATTTTTATTTAAAAGGCAATATTGATTTTAGTGTTATTGGACCATCTTACAACGATGAAAACATTCATTCATCTTATGGAAGCCTAGATGGAAGTATTATTAAAAAGGAATTTAATGATTTTTTTTTAAAAGACGTTGGCTATGTAATTGGATGCTCAATGCTGTTAGATACAAAAAACATAAAAACAAATTTTTATTTTGATGAAAATTTTTTCTTATACTTCGAAGAGGCTGACTTTTGTAGAAGAGTTAAAATTGAAGGAGGTAAAGTATTTGTTAGTTCAAAATTATTCATAACGCATTTAGGAAACCAAGGTTCAACTTCAACTGATTCAAGGTATGAGATAGAGTCTGAAATGATAAGAAGTTGGCACTGGATGTGGTCAACTTTTTATTATCATAAAAAACACAGTGGCTACCTAACTGCTTTAAGATTAATGTTTGGAAAATTGGTAAGAGCTTTTTTCAAAATGATAATGTTCACCTTGTTATATAATAAAAAAAAACAATCAATGTACTATGCAAGATTTTCAGGTTTATTAAACGCAATGATTGGAAAGAAATCTTGGTATCGGATTAAACATTTTGATTAAATTTTAATGTCCAGGAAAGCTTATTAGACTTTCTAATTTATAATTTTTTTTAATTAAATTGTCAGAACCTCCTAAATCGAAAAGATTTATAACAAAAATAAATCCTGCAACTTTCCCTGCAGACATTTCAATTATTTTTGCTGCTGCATCAGCTGTTCCGCCAGTAGCAATTAAATCATCAATAATTAATACTTTGTCATTTTCTGAAATTGAGTCTTTATGCATTTCAATTGTTGCAGTTCCATATTCGAGCTTAAAATCAACCGAATATCTTTCGGCGGGTAATTTATTTTTTTTTCTTAAAAGTATAAAAGGTTTTTTTAATAAATAAGAAACAGCTGAAGCAAACACAAAACCTCTAGATTCAATTGCTGCTATTTTATCAAATTTAAAATTTTTTGATTTTTCAATTATTTGGTTTATGCATTCTGCAAAAGCTTTTTCATTTTTAATAAGGGTTGTAATATCTCTAAATAGAATACCTTTTTTAGGATAGTCTGGTATTGATCTAATATATTCTTTTAAATCCATATTAATTTGAGTTATATAAATAAATAAATTATTTTTTGTATATGGCAAACAATAAATTAGCTGTAATTGGCGGAAGTGGTCTTTATGATGTTGAAGAATTTAAAGACAGGGAATTATTAGATATTAATACACCCTGGGGTAAGCCTTCTGATAAAATTTTAAAAACAGCTTATAATAATAAAGAAGTTTATTTTCTCCCAAGACATGGACGTGGTCATTTTATAAATCCTTCAAATATTAATTTTAGAGCAAATATTGATGCTCTTAAACAATTAGGAGTTACAGATATAGTTTCAGTTTCAGCGGTAGGCTCTTTAAAAGAAGATTTGCCACCAGGAAAATTTGTTATTGTTGATCAGTTTATAGATAGAACTTTTGCAAGAAATAAAACTTTTTTTGATGATGAGATAGTAGCCCATGTTTCAATGGCTCATCCAACATCAAATGGACTAATGAATGCATGTGAGGAAGCTATTAAAAATGAAAAAATAGAATATCAAAGAGGAGGCACATATGTAGTTATGGAGGGCCCTCAATTTTCTACATTAGCAGAGTCAAATTTATACAGATCTTGGAAAGCAGATGTTATTGGAATGACTAATATGCCTGAAGCTAAATTAGCAAGAGAAGCAGAAATTAGATATGCATCTGTATCGATGGTAACAGACTATGACTGCTGGCATCCAGATCATGAAAATGTTGATGTTCAACAAGTAATAAAAGTTTTATTAGGTAATGCAGCTAAAGCAAAGAGTATGATTAAAAATCTTATAGATAATTTTGAAAAACATATTGATCCAAAAGATCCTACAAACAATTGTTTAGATGTAGCAATTCTTACCGCTCCTGAAAAAAGAACGCAGAAAACAAAAGATAAACTCAAAACTGTAGCTGGTAGAGTTTTAAATAAATGAAAATAGAAGGAAAAGAATATCGAACAATTTGGTTTGAAAATAATGTTGTAAAAATTATTGATCAAACAAAACTTCCACATCAATTTATAATTAAAGATCTTAAAACAGTAAAAGATGCGATCAATGCTATAAAAATTATGGAAGTTAGAGGAGCCCCTTTAATCGGAGCTACTGCTGCTTATGGATTAGTTTTATCAATATTGGAAAATAATGATCAATCTTTTTTAAAAAAATCAGCAGAAGATTTGATTAATTCAAGACCAACTGCAATAAATTTGAAGTGGGCAGTTGATAGAATGATAAATAAATTATCAGGTGTTAATAGTGATAAAATTTTAGAAATAGCATTAAATGAAGCAAAAACAATTTGCGAAGAAGACGTTAAATTTTGTAAAAACATAGGACTTAATGGACTAAAAATAATTGAAGAAATTTATAATAAAAAAAAAGATACAGTAAATATTTTAACCCATTGTAATGCTGGATGGCTTGCAACAATTAATTGGGGCACCGCAACCTCTCCAATATATCATGCACATAAAAAAGGAATTAAGGTTCACGTTTGGGTAGATGAAACAAGACCTAGAAATCAAGGAGCTAATTTAACTTCTTATGAATTAAATGAAGAAGGAGTATCAAATACAATTATTGCAGATAACACTGGTGGAATATTAATGCAAAGAGGTGAGGTTGATATGTGTATTGTAGGTACTGATAGAACTTTATCTACAGGAGATGTTGCAAATAAAATTGGAACTTATTTAAAAGCACTAGCAGCTCATGATAACAAAGTTCCTTTTTATGTAGCATTACCAAGTTCAACTATTGATTGGGATATAAAAGATTTTAAAGACATTCCAATTGAAGAAAGAAATTCAGAAGAATTATCGCATATAGAAGGATTGGATGAGAGTGGAAAATTAAAAAAAGTACAAATTTATCCAAAAAAAAGCAAAGCAATGAATTTAGCCTTTGATATAACTCCAGCTAAATATATTACTGGACTTATTACAGAAAAAGGTATTTGTGATGCTTCTAAAGAGGGGTTAGGAAAATTATTTAAATGAGAAAAAATATTTTAATGGTTATTTTGATAGTTGTTGGAATGATTTTTGCTTTGAAATTTAATGATCATAATCGAAATAAATCTATTTCTGCATGTATTGTTGCTCAAAAAAAGAAAGCTGAAAATTTTGATGTAAAAGAAGCAAAAAAATTCTGTGAGAAAATAATCAAAAAAAAATAATGGAAAACCTCAAGATAAAGGAAGATATAATAGAATTTGCGCAAAAACTTAATTCTACAAACTTATCACCCCTAAGATCAGGAAATGTTTCAGTAAAAGCTAATGAAAATAATGTTGATGGTTTTTATATAACTCCTTCAGGGAAAAAATATAATGATCTCAAGCCTGAAGATATAGTTTTTCTATCATTAAGCGAAAAAAAAGATTTTTTAAGATGGTTTAATGCTGGAAAAAAACCTTCATCTGAATGGCGTTTTCATCAAGATATTTATGTAAATAAAGTAGATGCTAAGGCAATTGTTCATGCTCACTCTCCTCACGCTACAGCAGTGTCATCTCACGGAAAACCTATACCAGCTTTTCATTATATGGTTGCATTAGCAGGGGGAAATGACATTAAGTGCGCAGATTATGCAACGTTTGGAACATCTGAATTATCAAAAAATATTATCAACTCTTTAGAAAATAGAAAAGCTTGTTTGATGTCAAATCATGGTCAGGTTGCATTTGGACAAAATTTAAAACAAGCTTTCGAGCTTGCAGAAGAAGTAGAAAATATTTGTCATCAATATATAATTGCTTTAAAGTTAGGTGAACCTAAGATTCTTTCATCTTCAGAGATGGAAAAAATTTTAGATAAAGTAAAATATTATAAAAGTGAATAATTTTTTATGACTAAAGTTGGGGAGCACATAACACTAGATATCATAGGTACTAAAAAGGAATATGAACCTTCATTCTATGAAAAGTTAGTTTATAAAATTGCCAAAAAGGCAAAAGTAACTGTTTTAGAAATATCTAAATATAAGTTTAAACCCCAAGGTTTTACAATGGTTGCTCTATTAGCGGAAAGCCATATAAGTTTTCACACGTTTCCTGAAAAAGGAATTATTAGTTTTGATTTCTTTACTTGTGGAAAAGTTTCCCCTGCAATTGCAATAGATATAATAAAAAAAGAAATAGAACATAAAAGAATAGTAAAAAAAGAATTTAACAGAGATACAATTGCACTTTATCACGATATTTATAGTTCGCCAGGTTTAAGAAAATCGTATGTAGTGAAAAATATTCTTGAAGATTTTACTTCTAAGGTAGGACAGCACATTGAAATTTTAGATTTAGAACAATTTGGAAAATCTTTATTTATAGACAACGAAATTCAAGTAGCCACAAGTGACGAGCATCTTTACAGTGGAACATTTGTTAACGCTGGCTTAAAACTGAACAAAGATAAAGATACTGCAGCAATTATAGGCGGCGGGGATGGTGGTGTAGCTAGAGAATGTATATCAAAAGGTTTTGGATATATTGATTGGTTTGAGTTGGATCCTGAGGTTGTTGAAGTTTGCGAAAAACATCTTGGTTCAATCGGAAATAAATCTACTAGAAAAAATTCAGTGAAATGTATTTGGGGAGATGCATTTGAAAGTATTAAAAAAGTTGAAGATGATAGATATGATAAAATTTTTGTAGATTTAAATGATGATCAATTTTGTATTGATTTGGCAGCAAAGAACATGGACTCTTTGGTTAGAATTTTAAAACCTAATGGAGTTATAACTGCTCAAGTTGGTAGCCAAGATAAAAAACCTAAACAAGTTGATAAATGGCTAAAAGTTTTTAATAAAAATTTTGGAAATGCTACCCTAGATAGAGTTTATATACCTAGTTTTGACTGTTCTTGGAATTTTTCCTCATCAATAAATCATTAGAATCTTCTTTTTAATTCATTAAAATTGTGAAATAATTATTTTTTTTACGGAGGGAAATGATGAATATATTTAAAAAAACAATATTAACAGTTCTCGTATCTTTCTTATTAATCGGAAGTGCTTATGCCGGTAAAATAAAGATTGGAACTGAAGGTGCTTATCCTCCTTGGAATTCAAAGGATGCTTCAGGCAAACTTATTGGATTTGAGGTTGAATTAGCTTGGACGCTTTGCAGATACATTGGATCACAATGTGAAATCGTAGAACAAGATTGGGATGGAATGATTCCAGCTCTTATAATGAGAAAGTTCGATGCGATTATGGCTGGAATGTCAATTACAGCAGAAAGACAAAAAGCAATTAGTTTTTCTCAAGGATATGCAGACGAAGTTGCTTCATTAGCGGTTATGAAAGGTTCAAGTCTTGAAGGTATGGAAACTTCTGAAGGAATTAATCTTGGTAAAAAGACAGGTGCAGTTAAAAAGGATCTTAAAACTTTAACTAGTGCCTTAGCTGGTAAAACAGTTTGTGTACAAACAGCTACTATTCACCAAAACTTTTTAGAGTCTGGTGATGTAGGTAAAGTAAATGTAAGAACTTACAAAACTCAAGATGAAGTTAACTTAGATTTAGCAGCGGGAAGATGCGATGCTGCACTAGCTGCTGCAGTAGCATTTAGTGATTATGCAGAAAAATCTGGAAAACCAGTTGTTCTTGTTGGACCAACTTTTTCAGGTGGAGCGTTTGGTAATGGTGTTGGAGTTGGTATTAGAAAAGATGATACTGATCTATTAAATGCTTTTAACAAAGCCATTGATAAAGCAAGAAAAAATGGAGACATTAGTAGAATTGCTATCAAATGGTTTGGTTTCGACGCATCTATGTAATTAATTTTAGATTTGGCGACTATAATATATAGTCGCCAATCTGTATGGAACTTCTAGCATTCGGAAAAAATGGTTGGGGTGATGAATTATTTATTGCCACCTTAATGACTATCGCTGTTTCAATTACAGCAATGTTAATAGGTTTTCTTTTTGCGTTAATATTTACTCCTCTTAAATTATCAAAAAATAAATTTCTTAACCTTATTGGAAATTCTTACACAACAGTAATTAGAGGAGTTCCAGAGTTATTAGTAATTTACTTATTTTTTTTTGGAGGAAGTGGTGCCGTTATGTTTGTTGCATCTATGTTTGGGTACAATGAATATATAGAAATTAATGCATTTATAACTGGTTCGTTCGCTATTGGTATTATATCTGGTGCATATTCAACAGAAGTTTTTAGAGGAGCAATACAATCTATTGATAAAGGACAATTTGAAGCTTCACAAGTTTTAGGACTGAAAAGAGTTGTTTATTTTTTTAGAGTGATCATGCCTCAAATGTTAAGACTAGCAATTCCTAATTTGAGTAATGTTTGGCAAATAACTTTAAAAGATACATCTTTGATATCAGTTACAGGTTTAGTTGAAATAATGAGACAATCATATATTGCTGCTGGCTCAACTAGAGATCCACTTTTCTTTTATTCATTTGCTGCAGTTTTATATTTGTCACTTACATTTTTAAGCATGAAGTTAATTAATAGATTAGAAATTAAATATAGCAGGGGCTTTTAATGGATATAAATTTAATGATAACCAGTCTTCCAAAGTTATTAAGTGCTACTGTCGTAACGTTAAAATTATTATCTTTATCTTTATTTTTTGGTTTATTTATAGGATTATTATTTGCAATTTTAAGATTAAATAAAAATAAAATTATAAATAAATTTGCTTATGGATACTCTTATGTGTTTAGAGGCACACCATTACTTGTTCAAATATTTATTATCTATTTTGGTTTGGGACAAATAGAATACTTTAGATCAACTTTTTTATGGGTTATTTTTAAAGAACCTTACTGGTGTGCAATTATAGCATTTGCTTTAAATACCGGTGCATATACATCAGAAATATTAAGATCTGCTTTTCAGACTATTAAGCCTGGGATTATTGAAGCTGGAAAAAGTTTAGGAATATCCAATAAAATAATTTTTTACAAAATTCAAATACCTGTAGCTATCAGACAATCACTCCCAGCTTATGGAAATGAAATTATATTAATGATGAAAGGAACTTCTTTAGCTAGCACGGTTACATTAATGGATTTAACCGGTGTTGCAAAATATATAATTTCAACAACTTTTAAACCAATAGAGGTGTTTATTGTTGCTGGAGGTATTTATTTATTTATGACTTTTATTATTCATAATTTAATGAAATTTTTAGAGAAAAAATTTTCTTACTAATTTTAAACCCATTCTATAAACCAAGTATTCAATAATTTTTTTTTTTTAAGCAAGGAAATCATTTTTTTATATTTTTTGGTTAATAAACTATCTTTAATTCTGCCTCTGTTATCCTTAATATTAGGGTTTCCATGTAATTCACATAGAACATTTTTGATTTTCTTCTTATTTTTGATGATTTCAGGTAATATTTCGTATTCATAACCTTCAATATCAATTTTTATTAGATCAATATATTTAAAACTAGCTAAAATTTTATTTATTGATTTTGTTTTTACTGTAGTAAAAAACTTAGGATTTATATTTATCTTATTTTTTAAAAATGAACTTGATTGAGAATAAATATATTGATTTTTTCTAAACTTTGGGTGGTAAAAAAGTTTTTTATTATTTGAGTTTAAAGAAACACCCAGGTTATAAGTTTTATTTATTTTGCTTGTTTTAAATCTATCGTACAACTTTTTATAAGAAAATTTATCTGGCTCATAACTTTCTGTTTTACAATTAAAATTATCTTTCACATATTGAGTTACTTCACCTTTGTTTGCACCAAAGTCTAAAAATATTGAATTTTCATTTAATTCAAATCTGTTAAATATTTTATATTGAGGTTTAGTGCTATAATTTAAATGACGTATAAATTTTAATTTTTTAAGGTAAGTATCTAGAAATTCTTTAAGCATAAAAGTTTTAAAAGTGAAAATTTTTTAATTATTACATTTAAAAATAAAAAAACCAACCCCGCTATGATATTTAACTATAGAGATACTAAATCTAGTTTCTTTTTACCAATCCTTTCGTTGCCATTTTTAGTTACTAGATAAGTTTCACCTAGATTCATTGCTAATTCATTTTCTGAATCCATGAGTATCATGTGCATAAAAAAAACATTGCCTGGTTCTATTATATACGGATTGCCCGTATATAGCATTGGCCAATCCATCCAATTTGGAGCAAATGTTGCACCTAATGAATATCCACATGCATTCATTCTAGATTTGTTAAAACCTAAATTATCAAAAGTTTTTGCATGAACATCAAACACTTCACCAATTTTATTTCCGGGTTTTAATTTATTTTCACAATTTTTTAAGCTTTCCATGCATGCTTCATGCATTTTAAAATGCTTTGTGTTAGCTTTTCCGATCGGTATTGTTCTAAACATTGCTGAATGGTAATGTCGATAAGTTCCTGCCCATTCTACCGTTAATTGATCCTTGTTTGATAAGATTTGTTTGTCAGCCTGATATCTACACAAGAGGGCATTTTTTCCTGAACCAATTATAAATTCATTAGCAGGATAATCTCCACCACCTTCAAAAATAACTCTATTCATCTCTGCAAGAATTTTAGACTCGCTTACACCAGCTTTTGCATGTTTCCAAACTTCATCAAGGGCTCTATCAGCAAGTTCTCCAGCTTTTTTAACATAAACAATTTCTTCATTTGATTTAACTACTCTTAGTTTTGTAATTAATTCTGATTTATCTTGGATTGAACAATAGTTATCTAAAGATTTGTTTAATTTTAAAGTATTTCTTCCTGTTAAACCATAAGCTTCATATTCAACACCTAAATTTTTTCCTTTAAGATTTAATTCATCTAATATTTTCTTAAGATCACCTGTTGGGTTTGAACCATCTTCATCAACCCAAATTTTAATATTTTCAATATTTGAAGTATTTTGTGCTTGTCTTAAATCTGGCGCTCGAGTTAGCAGAACTATTTCACCATTATCTTTTAAAACCAAACATTGAAAAAAAACATAACCAAAAGTATCATAACCAGTTAGCCAGTACATCGACTCTTGTCTAAAAATTAATAGAGCATTTATATTCTGCTCTTTCATTGATTTAAGTACTTTATTTTTTCTATTTGAAAATTCTTCTTTGCTAAAATGAAGTGCCATTAATTGGTTTAATAATTAGTATATTCTTTAATTTCTTTTATTTTTGAACCAGTATACGTATTGATTTCTAATTTAATTTTAGCTCTATCATCATTTAAAAAATGTATATCTCTGGAAAGCTTTACAAATTGTTCACCAAAATCTGATTTTTTTTCACACATTCTTTTTTCATCTTCAATAACCCAAAGCTTAGAATTTATTTGCTTAAGTGTTTCATACAGATCATCAAGTTTCTTGTCTGATTTTATATTATTATCTAATTGATTTTTTAAAACTTTATACTCGTCATCAATAAATTTAAGTTTTTCAGGATCTTTGATTTTTTCTTTTTTGATTTTTAAAATAGAGATCTTGTCTAAAAGTTCCCCCACCGATATCTCAACTAGAATTTTATTCATAAAATTTTATATTATGTTAAGTTGTTAAAAATATGTCTAATATTTTAATTATTAAACACGGTTCTTTGGGAGATATAGCGCAAGCATGCGGTGCAATTCAAGACATATTTGAAAATCATAAAAATTCTCAAATTTATCTTTTAACTACCAAGCCATATTTTGAATTATTTAAAAAAAATCCATTTATTCAAGAAGTAATTTTGGACAAAAGATTATCAAGATACAATTTAATATATTTGTTCATCTTAATGAGGAAGATAAAAAAGCTAAATATAGATAAAGTGTACGATTTACAAAATTCTTCTAGGACAAAACTATATAAAACTATTTTATTTCCTAAATCAAATTTAGATAAATGGTCAAGTTCAGAAACAACTTTGCCCAAAGGAGAAAGTAAAGAAGAATTTGATAAAAAATCTGTTTTAGAACGTTTTGACTATCAATTAAAAACTTCAGGTCTTTCTACAAAAAATACCAAACTTCCAAATTTTGATTGGTCTTGTTCTGATATAGATGAAATTAAAAATAAATATGATTTAAATAAATATATACTTTTATTTCCTTTTTGTTCACCGCATTTAACTTCTAAGAAGTGGCCTTATTATAATGAATTAATTAATTTAATAAAAAGTAAATTTAGAGATGAATACAATATTGTAATTGCTCCAGGACCTTCTGAAATTACTGATGCAAAAAATATAAATGCCACTTGTGTATTAAATGGAGATAAAGCGTTAGACATTTCACAGCTATCAAGACTAATTAAAGACAGCAGTTTTGTAATTGCAAATGATACAGGTCCTGCTCATATGGCAGCACACTTGGGTGCCAAAGGTTTAACTTTATTTGGATCACACACAACAGCTTACAAAGTAAGCATAGAAAGAGAAAATTTTAAAGCTATACAAGTTCAAGATCTAAATAAGCTTACTCCAGAAAAAGTTTTAGAAAGAATTATTGAAAAGATTTAATATTATAAAATTTTTAAATATTTTTTAATAATATTGTTCCACTCGAATTTTTTTGCAAATTCTATATTTTTTTTAGAAAAATTTTTATATGAGTTATTTTTTAACATTAAATCTATACTCGAATAGATATCATCCAAATTATTACCATCACAAATAATTCCAGTTTCTTTATCTAAAATTGCATCTGATGCTCCACCATCTTTCCCTCCAATTGATGGTAGTCCGTATTGAGCAGCTTCAATATAAGCTATCCCAAATCCTTCTACAGATTTTTTATAAATAACAGACGGCATTACAAAAACATCAGATTTTGCCAGTAAAGCATTTTTTAATTCTTGTGAAATATTTTTTAAAAATAATACATGATTTTCAATATTTAGTTCTTTAACAAGTTTTTTAATATTTTCTTCTTCTTCACCATGACCGATACAAGTATAAATAATATTTGGATACAATTGTTTTAAATTTCTTAATGACATAATTATTTTTTCGTGATTTTTTCTTTTTTCTAATCTAGAAACGGTAATTAATCTTGGACTCTTGTTTTGAAGCATATCTTCAGCTTCAAATAAAATATTTTTACTTAATTCTTTTAGCGGCTCTACACCGGGGTTGATCACAATGATTTTATTAGAGTTTACACCACAATTGATTGCAAGATTTTTAGTATATTCAGAATTTGAAACTACATAATCAATATTGTTTAAAACATTCAAAACTCTTTTATTTAAAAAGCTTCCTTTGTCATGATTTATTTCTTTTGAATGAATTAAACAGTATTTTTTTTTATTTGTTTTTATTAATTCTAGACTTTTCCAGTGGTCAGCGATTATTCCTTTAATATTTTTATTATTTTTAATAAAATCATTTACAAGGTAAGCTTTTCTATATTTTCTGATTAATTTAGGTCCACCAATCCTATCTACACTGTAAGAAATATTTTCATCAAAAGTTTTATTTTCACTTTGGTCAGCAAATACTTTTACCATGTAGTGCTTGGCAAGTGTATTTGTTAAACCCCACATTAAGTTTTGCATACCCCCAGCATCAGGAGGAAATGATCGCGTTACAATTAAATACATTAATTATTGATCCACTTTATATTACAACCCATGCTTGGAATTTGATCCTGAGGCCCATTTCCAGTTTCAGCGATTTGTTTCATGGCTTTGTATAAATCGCTATCGCCATTAACTACTGGTTTTAAATCTTTTAATTCTCTCATTCTTCCTCTGTATTGTAGTTCTAGATTTTTATTGTAACCGAAAAAATCTGGAGTACATACAGCATTATATTTTTTTGCAATTTCTTGAGTTTCATCAAAAAGATAAGGGAAATTGAAATTATTATTTTTAGAAAATTTGATCATGTTATCAAATGAGTCTTCAGGATAATTTTTTACGTCATTTGAACAAATTGCTAAAGATTTTATTCCATTTTTTTCTAATTTTTTACAATCTTCAACAATATCTTTAATTACTGCTTTAACATAAGGACAGTGATTACATATAAACATTATTAAAGTTCCATTTTCACCTTTTACTTTATTAAGCGAGATGACTTTATTTTCAGTAGACTTTAATTGGAAATTTTCAGCTTTTTTCCCAAAATCACATATTGGAGTTTTTGTAAGGGTCATGTTAAGTATTATATAAGATATGTTCTACGATTTGGAAAACAAAAAACCAAAAAATTCAGGCGAAAATTGGGTAGCACCAAACGCAACAATAATTGGTGATGTAACTTTAGAAAAAAATACAAGTATTTGGTTTAATGCAACTCTAAGAGGAGATATTGAAAATATTCATATTGGTGAAGGATCAAATGTTCAAGATGGTAGTGTTTTACATACTGATCCAGGTTGTCCTTTAAAAGTTGGAAAAGATGTAACCATTGGTCATATGGTTATGCTTCACGGATGTACGATAGGGGACAATAGTTTGATTGGTATTGGTGCAGTAATACTTAATAAGGCAAAAATTGGAAAAAATTGTATCATTGGAGCCAAAGCTTTAATTACTGAAAATAAAGAAATACCAGATAATTCACTTGTAGTTGGATCTCCAGGCAAAGTAGTAAGAGAGATCACTGAAGATGAAAAAAAATCAATATTAGAAAATACAAAACGTTACCAAGATAACTGGAAAAAATATTCTAAATCAGTTTTTTAAGGAACTAGCCAGTGTTCTTTATTGTTATCTAATTCAAATTTAGCTCTACGATGACCTTTGGCAGCTAAATAAAGCCATTCAATACTTTTTATTTTGCACTGAATTACAGTAAAGTTTTTATAACCTTCTTCACTTTGTTCCATTGTAAATTCAAAATTATCTAATTCAGGTTTTAAACCAGATGTTGGTGTAGATGACACTGTTCCCGGTCCATTATCAACCAAATAACATTTTCTACTAATATGTCCTGTTTTTGACCAAGACTCCTTTGTTATTTCGTTATTATGATTAACTATACATTCAACTTTTAATCTTACTTGGATTTTTTCTTCCTTATCATAAAAGAGCATAGATGCATTATTGTTATTTTTTAATTTTTCAATTTTATCCGATCTAATATCACTATGGAATTGAAGAAGGTTATTTGATTGATCTGATTTTCTAAGAACTACAATTCTTCCATCAAAATCTTTTTGATCCCCACAAACAAATACTGGAATCCTAAATTGAGAATTTCTATTAGTTACAGCGTCATCTAGCATTGACCAAATTTTTTTTTTGATTTCTTTAAAATCTTCGTAGTATGCTGGTTGCATACAGGGTTATTTCCTTAATCTTCTAATTAAACTTGAGGTATCCCATCTATTGCCGCCAAGTTTTTGCACATCTCCATAATATTGATCAATAATTTCTGTTATTGGGAGTAAAGAGTTATTTTTTTTTGCCTCATCTAATGCAATTTTTAAATCTTTTCTCATCCAATCAACTGCAAAACCAAATTCAAACTTATCATCTATCATTGTTTTATATCTGTTTTCCATCTGCCATGATTGAGCAGCTCCTTTAGATATTACTTCAATAACATCTTCCATATTTAATCCAGCTTTTAAACCAAAATTAATACCTTCCGACAATGCTTGAACAAGACCACCAATACAGATTTGATTAACCATTTTTGCTAGTTGTCCATTACCAGCTTTACCAAGCAACTTCATTTTTTTGCTATAACAATCAATAACATGCTTAGCTTTTCCATAATCTTCTTCGTCACCACCTATCATAACAGTTAGTGCACCATTCTCAGCACCCGCTTGTCCACCTGAAACAGGAGCATCTAAAAATCCAAAATTATTTTTTTTTGCATGTTGATATATTTCTCTTGCAATAGTTGCAGATGCAGTTGTGTTGTCAATGTATATGGCACCTTTCTTAATTGTTTTAAAAATTCCACTATCACCAAAGGTGACTTCTCTTAAATCATTATCATTTCCTACACAGGTGAAAATATATTCAGCATCTTTAGCAGCATCTGCTGGCGTTTTTGCTAGTTTACCTTTGTATTCCGTTAGCCATTTATCCGCTTTAGATGTAGTTCGATTATAAACAGTTACATTGTGTCCAGCTTTTGATATATATCCAGCCATTGGATAACCCATGACACCAAGACCAATAAAAGCAACATTGCAAGACATAAAAAATGTTTAATAAATTAAGTTTAAAAGTAATTTTATTTGGATTTATTTTTACATTTTTTTCTAGTTTTGGACAGAGTTTTTTTTTAGGAATATTCAATACTAGCATCAGAAACGAATTATCCATTACACATGGACAATTTGGTTCAATCTATGCTTCTGCAACTTTATTAAGTAGTTTTTTACTTATTTGGGTAGGTAAAAAAATAGATGATATTAATATTTTTAAATTTGCATTTTTTGTTACTTTGCTTTTATCTTTATCTTGTTTCTTTTTTTCAAAAATTTCCTCTGTAGTAATTCTTTTTATAGGAATTTTTTTAATGAGATTTTCCGGTCAAGGAATGATGTCACATACAGCAACAACAACTGTTTCACGTTATTTTACAAAATCTAGAGGTAAAGCTTTAAGTACAGGGTGGTTTGGTTTATCTGCAGCAGAATTTGTTTTACCAGTTTTAATGATTTATTTATTAAGTATTATTGATTGGCGGGATATATGGTTTTATATATCTATTTTAATTTTAATTTTCTTACCAATTTTATCTTTTGTCTTATTAAAAAATCTTAATTTTGATTCCAGAGAAGAATTATCCGAAAAGGAAAGTAAAATAGCAAATATAAAAAACTGGACAAGGTCTGAAGTTTTAAAAGACTACAGATTTTATATTATTTGTATGAACATGCTTGCTATGCCCTGGATTGCTACTGGAGTATTTGTTTATCAATCGTTTATTCTTTCATCAAAAGGATGGGGCCCATATATAATTGCACAATCTTTCATGGTTTATTCCATTGCCTCTGTAATAACTTTGTTTTTATCAGGCTTCTTAATTGACAAGTTTACAAGTAGAAAATTGTTAGTTTATATGAATATTCCTCTTTTGTTATCTGCTGGTGTATTGTTCTATTTTAAAAACCCCATTTCATCTTTTTTCTTTTTGGGTTTAATTGGTATTTCGAACGGACTAGCTAACGTACTGGGCTCTTCAACATGGGCTGAAATTTACGGAGTAAAACATATTGGTTCCATCAAAGCACTAACTACAGCTTTAATGGTATTTGCAACTGCTTTTGGAACAGCGCTATTTGGGGTTTTAATTGACAAAGGATTATCGATTGAAAATATATCTATTATATCTGGTTGTTACATTTTATTATCAATTGTAATGCTTTTCATAATTAAGGATAAATTAAATCCTAGATATTGATAAAATAGCTTGATTTTAATTTTTCGCAGGTATAAACATCACGCATGGCAAGAGTAACTGTAGAAGATTGTATGGATAAGGTAAAAAGTCCATATGAGTTAGTTTTAGTAGCAAAAGAGAGAGCTACACAACTTAATTCTGGTGTAGAACCAACTGTTGAAAGAGATAACGATAAAAATACAGTAATTTCTTTAAGAGAAATTGCTGAAGACAATATAAAAGTTTCAGATTTAACAGAGAGCGCTGTTTATAAACTAAGAAAACATGTTGAACAAATTGATGAAAATCCAGAAGAAGACGAGGAAGTTGGAGATGATTTTGAAAGTTTATACAAAGGTGAAATATCAAAAAGTGGCACTCCAATTCTTCCATCAAAAAGAGCAAGAAAAGTACCTGAAAAAATAAAAGTTTCAAAAGAAGATATTGACGAGCTTAAAGGATCAGCGGATACAAGTATAGAATCTGCAGAAGAAAAAACTGAAGAAGGCGACGTTTCACTTGACGAAATATCAGATGCTGAAAAACAAACTTCAGAAGCAAATACTGAAGATTCAGATACTACAAATTCTTAAAAAAATAATATAAAACATAATAATGAATAGGAAAGTTTCAGTAGCTCCTATGATGGATTGCACAGACCGTCATGAAAGGTACTTTTTAAGATTAATTAGTAAAAATGTACTTTTGTATACAGAGATGATTGTATCTGAAGCAATAGATCGAGGTGATAAGAAAAAGCTTTTGTCTTTTAATTTAAACGAAAAACCTGTGGCTCTCCAACTAGGAGGTTCCTCACCTAAATTATTATCAAATGCATCAAAAATTGGTGAAGATTTTGGTTATGACGAAATTAATTTAAACTTAGGCTGTCCAAGTAAAAAAGTTCAAAAAAATAAATTTGGAGCATGCTTAATTAAAGAACCAAATCTTGTTGCGGACTGCTTGAACGAAATGCAATCCAAAACAGATCTTCCAGTTACAGTTAAGACTAGAATTGGATATGACGATGTAGAAGATTATGAAAGTCTTTTTAATTTTATAAATTTATTAAAATCTACAGGTGTTAAAACTTTTATAATTCATGCAAGGAAAGCAATGTTGGGGAAGTTTACTCCAAAACAAAATTTAAATATACCACCTTTAAAATATGAAATGGTTTATAAATTAAAAGAAGATTTTAAAGATTTAGAAATAATTATAAATGGCGGTATTACATCTACCGAGGATGTTAAAAATCATTTAAATAAAGTTGACGGTGTTATGATTGGAAGATCAGTTTATCATTCACCTTATATGTTGGCTGATATTGAAAAGGAAATTTTTAAAAATGAAAATATTTTAACCAGAGAAGAAATAATTAAAGAAATGGTTCCATATGTTAAAAATGAAACTAAAAAAGGAACTAGATTAAATCAAATTATGAGACATACTTTGGGACTGTTTCATGGACAAACTGGATCAAGTTTTTGGAAAAGATATTTGAGTGAAAATATGTGTGTTAGGGATGCTGATGTTAAAAAAATTGATCATATTATGGATAAAGTTAAATTAGCACCACAAGCACGATCAGCAGGTTAGATTGATCAGTTCAATTTTTACAAACGATTATTTTTTTTTCATACTGTTAATGATTATCACTGCTTTTGCAGTTGGTTTTCTTGCTGGGTTGTTTGGAATTGGAGGAGGGCTTATTACTGTTCCTTTTCTATTTTTTATCTTTGACAGTCTAAACATAAACCAAGATTACTTGATGCATTTAGCGGTTGGAACTTCATTTGCAATAATTGTCCCCACTTCTATAGTTTCTTTATTAACTCATAAAAAACATGGGTCAGTTGATTTTAGTGTGATCAAAAATTATGCAATTTTTGTAATAATAGGAGTTTTGTCAGGAACTATTTTTGCAGCGATAATGGATAGCCAATCTCTTTTGTTGTTTTTTACTATAATCGTTTTTTTGTGTGGAGCTTACTTATTAAACATTAAAGACAAAACAGATCAGTTAAAAGTGAATTTTAATCTAATTCCAAGAATTTTACTTGGTTTTGTTTCAGGATTCATTTCATCAACTATGGGCATAGGTGGAGCAATTATGAATGTTCCTATCTTGAAATATTTTGGTTATCCAATTAATAAAGCGATAGGCAGTGCAGTTGCTATTGGATCAGTAATTTCTTCTTTCGGTGCAATAGGTTTTTTAATTTCAGGCTCAATTCTAAAAAGTAATTTACCGTTAAGTGTGGGATTTATAAATATACCTGCTTTTTTAATATTTATACCAATAACTATGTTTATGGCGAGAGTAGGAGCGAATACAGTACAAAAAATTAATAAATCAAAATTACAGAGATTTTTTGGAATTTTTTTATATGTAGTAGGAACTATTTTTTTATATAGATATCTAACTACTTAATTCTAAATTAAATTTTTTGATCGTACTCGCCAATTTTTCCAGATTTTTGTAATAAGTTATCTATAAAATTAAAAATTTCTTTTTTTCTTTTGGCTGATGTAGGGCTTTCAGTAACTACAACCAAGGATGGTTTATTTGAAGATGCTCGTATTAAACCCCAAGAACCATCTTCTAAAGAAAATCTAACACCATTAACAGTTAATATTTTAGTGATATTTAATCCATCAATTTGAAAATTATTCGATTTTAATTTATTAATATTAGAAATTAATTCATCAATTAAAATATATTTTTCTTCATCTTTGCAAAAAGGAGCCATTGTCGGGCTTTGAAAGGTTTGTGGTAAACTTTTTATCATTTCATTAATGGTTATGTCTTGTTTATTTATAAGATGACATATCTGTATTGCGGAATTTATACCGTCATCAAAACCATAACCTAATGGCTTATTAAAAAAGAAATGACCACTTTTTTCAAAACCAGCTATAGCATTTTCTTCATTAACTTTTCTTTTAATGTAAGAATGTCCAGTTTTCCAATAAATTGTTTTACAATTATTTTTTTTTAAAATTTCATCTTTTTCAAATAAGCCTGTAGATTTAACATCTACGATAAATTTAGAATTTGGATGTTGATTTGAAATATTTCTAGCTATTAATAAACCAATTTTATCTGCAAAAATTTCATTTCCTTTATTATCAATTACACCTACGCGATCTCCATCTCCGTCAAAGCCAAAACCTACATCTGCATTATTTTCTTTAACACACTTAGCTATTTCGTGAAGCATTTTCATATCTTCAGGATTAGGATTGTATTTTGGAAAATTGAAATCTAAGTTGCAATCTAGCTCAATAACTTCACATCCAATTTTTTTTAATATTTCTGGAGCAAAAATTCCAGCAGTTCCATTACCACATGCAGCAACTACTTTAATTTTTTTTTTTATTTTATTAGTTGATAATTCATTTATATAAATTTTATTAAAATCTTTAATTTCTTTATATGAACCATTTCCAGTTGCAAATTTTTCATTTAAAACTATATCTTTAAGTTCAGACATTTCTTCTTTACAATGCGTTAAACCTTTTTCGATACCCATTTTAATTCCAGTCCAACCATTTTCGTTATGACTTGCTGTAATCATTGCTACTGCATCTGTATTTAATTTAAATTGAGAAAAATAAACAGTTGGAGATAAACATAGGCCTATGTCTTCAACATTACACCCTGTTGAAATTAAACCATCTATAAATTTTTTTTTTACCTCTTCACTATATGACCTGTAATCATGACCAACAGTTACTCTTGGATTTTTATTTTTTTTTACTACTTGAGTTCCAAAACCTTTACCTACAAACTTTATTCCTTCTGAGTTTATTTTTTCAGGGTATAACCACCTAGCGTCATATTCTCTAAAACCAAGTGGATCAATTTTTAAGGGGTTAGCCATGTTGATATATGTACATTTATTTTATTTTTTTATTGATATATTTTTCAAATGTTCTATAAATGTTCTATTGATTTCTAATTTATATAGTATATTAAAGAGATCTACATACAACATGTAGTTGTTTTACAAAAAACGTTATATATTAAGGGAGTAAATGAACAAATTTTTGTCTCAAGCCATCAAGAAAGCTGTCTCTGAGTACAGCCCGGTGGTAGCAGAAGTTAGCAGAGACAAAAGACCAGATTTATTTTCACTTAGTGACCAGACTGAGCTTTTTCAAAACTCCAAAGGAATAACAATTAAAATTGACAGAACAAGAGACAGCAACTTAACAGATTTTGGTAGAGCAACTTTAAGCGATAGATATTTAGGAGAAAATGAATCTTTTCAAGATTTATTTGCTCGTGTTTCCAGTCATTATGCAGATGACAATTTACATGCACAAAGAATATACAATTACATTAGTAACTTATGGTTTATGCCTGCGACACCAGTTTTATCAAATGGTGGAACAAAAAGAGGATTGCCAATTTCTTGTTTTTTAAATGAAGCTGGTGATAGCTTGAATGGAATTTTAGATCTTTGGAGCGAAAATGTTTGGCTTGCTGCAAGAGGTGGAGGAATTGGAAGTTACTGGGGCAACTTAAGATCAATAGGTGAAAAAATTGGAAGAGTAGGAAAAACGTCTGGAATTATACCTTTCATAAAAGTTATGGATTCATTAACAATGGCTATTAGCCAAGGTTCGCTTAGAAGAGGATCTGCCGCTTGTTATTTGCCAATTGACCATCCTGAAATAGAAGAATTTATTGAAATGAGAAGACCTACTGGGGGAGATCCAAACAGAAAAGCACTAAATCTACATCACGGAGTTTTAGTATCAGATGCATTTATGAGAGCGGTTGAAACTGATGAACAATGGGCACTTAAAAGTCCTAAAGATGGATCAATTCAAACTACTATTTCTGCAAGAAATTTGTGGATTAGATTGTTAACAGCTCGAGTAGAAACTGGTGAACCTTACATTGTATTTATTGACACTGTTAATAGACAAATTCCTCAACACCATAAACTTGCTGGATTAAATGTTAAAACTTCTAATCTATGTAGTGAAATAACTTTACCAACAGGAATTGATAGAGATGGGAAAGAAAGAACTGCTGTTTGTTGTTTGTCATCATTGAATGTAGAAAAATATAATGAATGGAAAGAAGATAAAAATTTTATAAAAGATATTATGAGATTTTTAGATAATGTTTTAAATGATTTTATTGAAAAAGCACCAGATGAATTTGCAGATGCAAAATATTCCGCACTAAGAGAACGTAGTGTTGGTTTAGGTGTCATGGGACTTCATTCTTTTTTCCAGCAAAAAATGATACCGCTTGAATCTGTAATGAGCAAAGTATGGAATAAAAAAATATTTAAACACATACAAAAAGAAGTTGACCAATCATCTAAAGATTTAGCTGAAGAGAGAGGAGCGTGTCCTGATGCTGCTGAATATGGTTATAGTGAAAGATTTTCAAATAAAACAGCAATTGCTCCTACTGCTTCAATTTCAATAATTTGTGGCGGTACTTCGCCTGGAGTTGAACCTATAGCCGCTAACAGTTATACACACAAAACACTTTCCGGATCTTTTAATGTTAGAAATAAATATTTAAAAAAATTATTACAAAAGTATAATAAAGATAATGATGAAATATGGTCAAGCATTACAACTAATCAAGGATCGGTTTCTCACTTAGATTTTTTATCTAAAGAAGAAAAAGATGTATTTAAAACTGCATTTGAACTAGACCAAAAATGGATAGTTGAATTAGGAGCGGACAGAACGCCACATATTTCTCAAGCTCAATCAATTAATATATTTTTACCTGCTGATGTTCACAAAAAAGAACTTCACCAGATACACTTCCAGGCTTGGAAAAAAGGTTTAAAAAGCCTTTATTACTGCAGATCTAAATCAATACAAAGAGCCGAAAATGTTAACGATTCAAAATCAACAAATATCGCTGATAACGTCTATAAATCTAAACAACGAGAAAATGATCAACCAGAATATGAGGAGTGTTTATCATGTCAGTAGCTAAAAAAATTGAAAAAGAAGAAGTAAAACAAAAAAAAATGGGTTTATTAGTAGAAAACCCAGTTTACAAACCTTTTAGGTATCCTTGGTGTTATGACGCTTGGTTAACACAACAAAGAATACACTGGCTACCTGAGGAAGTTCCTCTTGGTGATGATGTTAGAGATTGGCAAAAAAATTTAACTCAATCAGAAAAAAATTTATTAACACAAATATTTAGATTTTTTACACAAGCTGATGTTGAGGTTAATAATTGTTATCTTAGACATTACACAACGGTGTTTAAACCAACCGAAGTCTTAATGATGATGACTGCTTTTGCAGCAATGGAAACAGTTCATATTGCTGCTTATTCCCACTTACTTGATACGATAGGAATGCCAGAGTCAGAATATTCAGCTTTTATGAAATATAAAGAAATGAAAGATAAATATGATTATATGCAAAACTTCAATGTTAATTCAAAAGAAGATATTGCAAAAACTGTTGCTGTCTTCAGTGCATTCACAGAAGGTCTTCAGTTGTTTGCTAGTTTTGCTATTTTATTAAACTTTCCAAGATTTAATAAAATGAAAGGGATGGGACAAATAGTTACTTGGTCAGTTAGAGATGAAACTTTGCACTGCAATTCCATGATTAGGTTATTTAAAGAATTTATAAATGAAAACCCAGAAATTTGGACACCAAAACTTAAAAAAGAACTTTATGAATCTTGTAGAACAATTATTCAGCATGAAGATGCATTTATAGATTTAGCTTTTGAAATGGGGCCAATGCAAGGACTTACTGCTCAAGAGGTTAAAGATTATATAAGATTTATTGCAAATAGAAGGCTTGCCCAATTAGGCCTAGATCCTATTTATAAAATTGATAAAAATCCACTAACATGGTTAGATACAATGCTTAACGCTGTTGAACACATGAATTTTTTTGAAGGACGTGCAACAGAATATTCTAAAGCATCAACTCAAGGAAGTTGGACAGAGGCATTTAGTTAAAAATTATCTTTGATTTAATTGAATAACTTTTCGGTGTTGGTTACCCTTGTAGCTAGCAAGTGGTCTTATTAATTTATTAGCTGCGTATTGTTCCATGATATGAGCTGACCAACCAGTTATCCTTGAAATAACAAAAATTGGTGTAAAGAAGTCTGTGTCAAAACCCATTAAGTGATAAGTTGGACCAGTAGGGTAATCTACATTTGGATGTATATCTTTTCTTTCAATCATTACTTTTTCAACAATGTCATATATTTTTTCAAATTTTTTATCTTTTTTAATTTTAGCTACTTTTCTAAAATATTCTCTCATCGTAGGAACTCTTGAATCGCCACTTTTATAAACTCTATGTCCAAATCCCATTACCACATCTTTATTATCTAATGCATTGTTAATCCACTTAAGTGCATTTTCAGGTTTTTTAATTTTATTCATCATATGCATTACTTCTTCGTTGGCACCTCCATGTAGCGGACCTTTTAAGCTTGCAATTGCACCTGTAATTGCTCCATGAATATCTGACAAACTACTAGTTATTGTTCTTGCAGTGAACGTTGAAACATTAAAACTATGTTCAGCATATAAAATCAATGAAACATCAAAAGCTTTAACAATTTCCTTATCTGGAACTTTTCCAAAGCACATATGAAAAAAATTTTCTGAAAACGAAAGATTTTTTTTAGGAGGTATTATTTTTTTCCCTTTTCTTGCTCTGTAAAAAGCAGCTAAAGCAACTGGCATTTTTGCGAAAATTCTCATCGCTTTTCTTAAATTAGCTTTAGGCGAATTATCTTTAGTTTCATTGTCTTCTAGCCCCATAATACTAACAGCTGTTCTAGCAACATCCATAGGGTGAGCTTTTCTTGGGATTTTTTTAATATCTCCAAGTAAAGTTTTAGAAAGTTTCCTTTCCTTCCTTTCTTGTTTTTCAAATTCTTTTAGTTGTTTTTTATTAGGAAGTTCACCATTTAGTATTAGATAAGCAACCTCTTCAAACTTACATTTTGCACACAGATCTTGAGCCGCATAACCTCTATAAGTAAGAGAGTTTATTTCAGGCATTACTTTTGAAACTTCAGTTTCATCTACCACAATTCCAAGTAAGCCTTTTTTAATATCATCACTCATTATTCATGTCCCTCTGTAGTGAAGTTATAAATTTTTTCATCTAAACTATTATATTTTTCATAATCAACAAGCTCATATAATCGTTTTCTAGTCTGCATTTTATCAATAATATTGTTTTGGTGACCATTTTTAAAAATGTCTCTCAATCCATCTTCAACATTTTTCATAGCTAATCTTTGTGTAGTAACAGGATAAATTACTATATTATAACCAAAATTTTCTAATTCTTTGTAATTAAATAGTTTAGATTTACCAAACTCAGTCATATTAGCTAACAAGTAACATGAAAGTTTTTTTCTAACTTTTTCAAAATCTTTTTCATCATGTAAAGCTTCTGGAAAAATTATTTCTGCACCAGCATCAATATACGCTTTACATCTTTCGATCATTTTATCGATTCCTTCAACGCTTTTAGCGTCAGATCTTGCAATAATTTTGAAGTTTTTATCTTTTTTTGCTGATACACATTCTTTTATTTTTTTTACCATTGCATCAGTTGTGATTAGTTCTTTATTATCTAGATGGCCACATCTTTTTCTTTCGATTTGATCTTCAAGATGCACAGCGGAAATTCCAAATTCTTCAAAAGTTTTAATAGTTTCGCTACAAGATTTAAAACCTGTATCTATATCAACAATAGTTGGTAGGTTTGTCACTCTAGAAATAAGATATGATCTAGTACTTACATCTTGTAGTGTGGTTAATCCAATATCAGGAAAACCAAGATCGTTAGCCATCACGCCACCAGAAACATAAACTGCATCATAACCAATTTCCTCAATTAACTTTGCTGTGAGAGGATTATATGCACCAGGAACTCTTAAAATTTTGTTAGATTTTAATTTGTTATCAAGATCTATTCTTTTTTGATTTGGTTCTTTTTCTACAAAATGCATTAAAAAATTCCTTTTTTAAAATTTTTCTTAATCATACTTCTTTTTACCTCTATGTTTAACTTTGATAATTGTCCTGGTTTAAGTTTTTTAAGATTTTGAACTATTTTTAAAAACCTTTCGCTTTCTTTTTTGCTAATAATTCCTTTAGTTAATGTTAGAAATTTTTTAATATAGTTTTGTCTTTTAAATGGTCTCAATCCGTATGGGTGTGCATCAGCAACAGATTGTTGCTCAATTATTTTTTTTCCATTTTTAAGAGTAATAACTACTTTTGCGCCAAAGGATTTTTTCTTTGGATTTGGATCATGATATCTTTTTGTCCATTTTTTATCTTCATGCGTTTTTATTGAACGCCAAATTTTTATTGTACTTTTTTTCTTTGCTCTTGATTTTGTGTACGATTTAACATGATGCCAATTAGCATCTTCTAAAGCTACAGCAAATATATACATAATTGAATGATCTAAAGTTTCTCTACTTGCATTAGGGTCCATTTTCTGAGGATCATTCGCACCTGTACCGATTACATTGTGTGTGTGATGACTTGTATAAATATCAATTTTTTTTACTTGGTTAAAATTATTTATTTTTCTATTAAGTTTTTTTGCAATATCGATTAGAGCTTGTGCTTGATATTCTGCAGAATATTCTTTTGTATAAGTTTCTAATATGGCTTTTTTTTCTTCATTTTTTTTTGGTAGTGGCACTTTATATAGTGCTTTCTTTCCATCCAAAATTCTTGCTATAACACTATCTTCACCTTCATAAATAGGGCTTGGTGATCCTTCGCCTCTCATAGCTCTATCTATTGCTTCTATTGCTAATTTACTTGCATGAGCTGGAGCAAAAGCTTTCCAACTAGAAATTTGTCCTTTCCTAGATTGTCTGGTTGAAACAGTTATATGTAATGCTTGTTGAATAGCCTGATAAATAGTTTTTGTATTGAGTTTAAGCATTGTTCCTAGTCCTGCTGCAACACTAGGACCAAGGTGAGCAATATGGTCAACTCTATGTTTGTGAAGACAAATACCTTTAACTAAATTAACTTGAACTTCATACGCTGTAATAATTCCTTTTATTAAATTAATTCCACTAATTTTTTTTTGTTGAGCCACTGCAATTAAAGGAGGAATGTTGTCACCAGGGTGGCTATAATCTGCTGCTAAAAATGTGTCATGAAAGTCTAATTCTCTTACGGCTGTACCGTTTGACCATGCGGCCCACTCACAATCAACTTTTAATTTTGAGTTAACTCCAAATAAATTTGCGCCATTATTTCTTGGATGCTTTAAAGCCATTTCCCTAGAAGAAATAACAGCCTTTCTATTCAAAGATGCAATAGCTACAGAAGCATTGTCAATTATTCTATTAATAACCATTTCTACAGATTTTTTATTTAGTTTTGAATTATCACTTGCTATTTCGGCTAATTTCCAAGCCAATTGTTTTTTTTTAGGCAAGTGTATTTTTGATGGATATACTTTAACTTTATGAATTATCAATTTGTCTCCTAAAAAATATCATCACTGTAATACAATAATAAATGCAGTTATCAAAAGCAAAACTGCTAAAAAATACTCAATTAACGCTTTTATTTTATTATTATGTACTAAATTTCTTATTGTTGAACCAAAAGCTGCCCATGGTGATATAGATAATGGACAAATAATTAAAGCAATAATTCCAATAAAAAAAATGGAAAAAATTAAATTTCCATCTTTAGGTAAAAAACTAGAAGCAGCCATACTTGATATGGTCCAAGCTTTGGGATTCACTATTTGAAATAGTGCAGCTTCATGAAATTTTAAAGGTCTAGAGTCGTCTTCTTTTATTTTGCTAAAAGATCCAATAATTTTGTATCCTAGATATAAGATATATAAAGCACATAATATTTTTAAAATATTTTGTAAATGAGGAAATATTTGAAAAATTTTTCCTAAACCCAAGCAAACTAAAACTAATTGTAAAACATGACCAATAGTGATTCCAGACATATGCGGAATGGTTTTAATAAAACCAAACTTAAGACCTGACGCAAGAACCATAGCATTATTAGGTCCTGGAGTTACATACATTACAAAATAAAAACTAATTAAAGCAATTAAAATATTTAAATCAACCATAAATGTAAGGCGATATTATTTTTTCAATGTCAGTAAAATTTTTTATTAAATGATCGTGTGGAATTTCATTTGGCTTTTTCTCCGTGTAGCCATTTTCTAATAATATAAAAGGTATATTAGCAGCCTTAGCTGTAGCTGAATCTGTTTCACTATCACCTATCATTAAACTTTTATTTAAATCACCCTGCATTATTTCAATAACATTAGTCAAATGTCTCGGGTCAGGTTTGCGATAATCAAAGGTATCACTTCCAGCAACATATTCAAAATAATTATACACATTAATTTTTTTAAGCAGATCAACGGCAAGATTTTCTGGCTTATTAGTGCATATACCCATTGAAATTTTATTTTCTTTACACCATTTTAAAAAATTCATGGCACCACTTATTAATTTACTTTCATTAGCTATATTTTTTCCATAGTAATTTAAAAACTCAGTTATCATTTCTTTTTTAATTCCATCATCGTCAATTTTGCCGAATTCTTTTTTTGCTTGCCCCCATATCGATCTGCCTATTAATGATTTTGCACCCTTACCAATTAATTTTCTAATGTCATCTGTTGATTTAGTTTCATAACCAAATTTTTTCATCACATGATTATGTGCACCCATGAGATCAGGAGCTGTATCAATTAAAGTTCCATCAAGATCGAATATTATTGTTAAATTTTGAGTCATTTTAAAAGTATTAATAAGAAATAATTTGTGACTTAAAGAACATTATTACTTAACTATAAGAAATCTTAATAAATGAAACAAATAAATTTACAAGATAATTTGAGAAAAAAATTCTTAAAAAAAGGAGTTAAGATGTTGGCTCCTGAAACAGTTTTTTTTTCTAAGGATACAAAAATAGGAAAAAATGTAATAATTGATCCTTATGTTGTAATTGGAGATAAAGTAAAAATCCAAAATAATGTAAAAATTTTTTCCTTTTCACATTTAGAAAAAGTAAGAGTTGAAAACAACGTAAGCATAGGACCTTATGCAAGATTAAGACCTGGTACAGTTTTAAAATCTGGTTCAAGAATAGGAAATTTTGTTGAAGTTAAAAAAAGTACAGTTGGAAAAGATTCTAAAGTTAATCATTTATCTTATATTGGAGATTCTATTTTAGGATCAAAAGTTAACGTGGGCGCAGGAACTATAACTTGCAATTATGATGGTAAGAAAAAACATAAAACAAAAATTAAAGATAAAGTTTTTATTGGTTCAAATTCTTCATTAGTTGCACCAATTACAATTAACGAAAACAGTGTTGTTGGAGCAGGTTCGGTAATAACAGAAAACGTAAATAAAAAATCTTTAGCTTTAAGCAGGTCTCCTCAAGTGGAAATTAAAAATTATAGAAGAAAAAAATAATGTGTGGAATAGTTGGGATAGTTAGTAATAAATCTGTATCATCTAGTATTATTGGTGCTTTAAAAAAGCTCGAGTATCGTGGATATGACTCTGCGGGCATATCAACAATTAGCAATGGACAAATTAATGAACAAAAATGTTCTGGAAGAGTGGACAATCTAGAAAAAATTCTTTTTGAAAATCCTTCTAGTGGTGATTTAGGAATCGGCCATGTTCGATGGGCAACACACGGAATTCCAAATCAAGTGAATGCACATCCGCATTCATCCGAAGTAGTTTCAGTTGTGCATAATGGAATTATTGAAAATTCAGATAAATTAAGAAAAGAGTACGAGAAAAAAGGTTACTCATTTAAATCCCAAACAGATACAGAAGTAATAACAGTTATGTTAACTGATTTATTAAAAAAAGAAGATTTAATTAATTGCATTCACAAGACTTTAGAAAAATTAGAAGGAAGTTTTGCTTTAGGAGTTATTTTTAAAGATTTTAATAATTTAGTTGTTGGAGCTAGAAGGGGCAGTCCTTTAGCTGTTGGTTATGGACATAATGAAAATTTCATAGGATCTGATTCTTATGCACTTAAATCAATGACAAATAAAATCTCTTATCTTGATGATGGAGATTTTTGCATACTCTATAAAGAAAAAGTTGAATTTTATAATTCTGATAAAAAAAAAATAAATAAAGAAATTTTTGAATTATCAAACGAAGACAACATTGCTGATAAAGGTGATTATAAAGATTTTATGTCAAAAGAAATTAATGAACAGTCAACTACAACAAAAAAATGTATTAATGAATATTTAGACAAATCAAGAAATGAAATAAATATTTTTAATTTGCCAATAAATCCAAAAAAAATTAAAAAAATTCGTCTTATTGGTTGTGGTACAGCATATCATTCTTGTCTAATGGCCAAATATTGGATTGAAGAATTTACTTCAATAGATGTTGAAGCAGATATAGCATCAGAATTTAGATACAGAAAAGTTAAATTAGATCCAAACGACTTATATATTTTTGTTTCTCAATCAGGTGAAACTGCTGATACTTATGCTGCTTTGGAAAAATGTAAAAAAAATAAAGTAAAAACATGTGGCATAGTAAACGTTGTTGAAAGCTCTATAGCAAGATTATCTGACTTTGTTTTACCTATTCATGCAGGACCCGAAATAGGAGTCGCTTCTACAAAAGCATTTATTGGGCAAATGATCGTTTTATATTTATTAACTTTAAAAATCTCTAAAGAAAGAGGTGATATAAGCCTAGATGAATATGCAAAATTAGTTTTAGATTTAAGAAAAATACCAAGTTTGATTGAAGAAACTTTAACCAAACAAAAAGACATACAGGTAATAGCTAGAGACTTTATAAACGCAAAAGGAACAATGTATTTAGGCAGAGGATACTCATATCCAATTGCTATGGAAGGAGCGCTTAAACTTAAAGAACTATCTTATATTCATGCAGAAGGATATGCAGCAGGAGAAATGAAGCACGGGCCACTTGCACTTATTGAAGACGGAATACCAGTGGTAGTTCTTGCACCAAAGGACAGATTTTTTGAAAAAACTATTTCCAATATGCAAGAGGTTATAGCAAGAGGGGGTAAAGTTTTAATGATTACTGACGACACTTCTGAAACAATGAGTGAAAATATTAGATTTAAGTTTCAAATTCCAAAAACTAATTCAACGATAAACTCTTTTCTTTTAACAATACCATTACAGTTTTTGGCATATCATGTAGCATTATTGAAGAATTGTGACATAGATAAACCACGAAATCTTGCTAAATCAGTTACTGTTGAATAAATACCAAACTTTGGTAAAACACTCTTAGGTTGAATATGAAGAAATGGAAAATAAATAGTTGGAAAAATTATCCAGTAAAACACATTCCTACTTATGAGGATGAAAAAGAACTAAATATGGTTCTTAATAAAATAAAAAACTTTCCTCCTCTAGTATTTGCTGGCGAAACTACACATTTGAAACAACAACTTTCAGAAGTTGTCGATGGGAAAGCTTTTTTGTTACAAGGAGGCGATTGTGCAGAAAGTTTTGCTGAATTTAATCCTGACAACATAAGAGATTATTTTAAAGTTATATTACAAATGTCTTTGGTTTTAACTTATTCAGCATCTTTACCAGTTGTGAAACTTGGAAGAATTGCTGGGCAATTTTCTAAACCAAGAAGTGCACCAACTGAGAAACAAGGCAATGTAGAATTACCAAGTTATTTGGGCGACAATATTAATGGTATAGAATTTACAAAAAAAGCAAGAAGACCTGATCCAAAAAGACTATTTAAAGCATACTCACAAGCTGCTTCTACTTTAAATTTATTAAGAGCTTTTTGTCATGGTGGATTTGCAGACTTAAAAAAAGTTCATCTTTGGAATTTGGGTTATATAAAAAAAAGTCCTCAAGCTAAAAAATTTAAAGAATTAGAAGATAAAATTGCTGATGCTTTAGCGTTTATGGATGCGTGTGGTATAAATTCAGATTTTAACAGAAGATTAAAAACTGTAAATTTCTGGACTTCTCATGAAGCACTTTTGCTTCCCTTTGAAGAAAGCATGACTAGAATTGACTCAACCACTGGAGAATATCATGATACGTCAGCGCATTTTGTTTGGATAGGAGACAGAACCAGACAAATAGACGGTGGACATGTTGAATTTTGTAGAGGTATAGAAAATCCAATAGGAATAAAATGCGGACCAACGTCTAAACCTGATGAAATTGTTAAGATTTGTAATGTTTTAAACCCGAGTAACGAAAAAGGTAAAATAACTTTAATTTCGAGGTTTGGTCATAGCAATGTGGAAAAATTTTTACCAAAATTAATTAGAGCTATTAAAAAAGAAGGATTAAATGTTATTTGGTCATGCGACCCCATGCATGGAAATACTATTAAATCTACAACTGGGTTTAAAACAAGACCTTTTGATAGTGTTTTAAAAGAAGTAAAAAATGTTTTTGCTGTTCATCAAAGTGAAGGATCTTACGCTGGTGGCCTACATATTGAAATGACAGGACAAAATGTTACAGAATGCACTGGTGGTACACAAAAAATTTCTGATAAAGATTTATCTAGTAGATACCGTACTCATTGCGATCCAAGATTAAATGCAAATCAAGCTATAGAACTTGCATTTTTAATTTCTGATGAAATAAAAAAGAATTCCATTTATGCAAAAAGTGGAATTAGAGCTGTATCTTAAGCTTTATAAAAGAAATCCTATAAAGTATATTTGATTTATGGAAGTAAATAAAAAAGCTCTATTCATAAAAGATTGGATTTTGAATTATGTTAATTCAATGCCTAAAAAGGCAGAATCTTTAGTTGTAGGTATATCTGGAGGTATAGACTCTTCAGTCACAAGTACTTTATGCGCAATGACAGGTTTGAAAACTATAGTTTTATTAATGCCAATTAAGCAAAAAAGTACACAGCATGATTTAAGTTTAAAGCATCAAGAATGGTTAAAAAAAAAATTTAGTAATGTTGAAGGTTATACAGTTTCTTTAAATGAGTTATTTGATTCATTTAAATCTTCTTTGTCAAATTTTAACAATGATCATGGAATGGCAAACTCTCGAGCAAGACTAAGAATGACAACTTTGTATCAAGTTGCTTCAGCAAACAAAGGCATTGTTGTTGGTACAGGCAACAAGATTGAAGATTTTGGCGTTGGTTTTTATACAAAATATGGTGATGGTGGTGTTGATATTTCACCTATTGCTGATTGTAATAAATCTGAAGTCTGGGAACTTGGAAAAGAACTAAATATTTTAAAAGAAATTATAGAAGCTGACCCTACAGATGGTCTCTGGGATGATGGAAGAACTGATGAAAGTCAATTAGGTTTATCTTATAAGGAGCTCGAAGAAGCAATGAATAATGAAAACTCAATTAATAGAGAAAAATATTTAAAAATAAGAAAAGAAAATCTACATAAAATGGAAGCAATTCCAGTTTGTAAAATACCAAAATAAATATGAAACAAGATATCTTTTTAACAAATAGTTTTGGAAACAAAAAAGAAAAATTTTTGCCAATAAATAAAAATAAAATTGGCATGTATGTATGCGGGCCTACAGTTTATGATGATCCACATATTGGAAACGCTAGACCACTAGTTGTATTTGATATTTTATATAAAGTTTTAAAATGCAAGTATGGAGCTAAATCTGTTTCTTACGTAAGAAATATAACTGATGTTGATGACAAAATTATTCAAGCATCTATCGAAAAAAAAATATCTATTGAAGATTTAACAAAAAAAATAACAAAAAACTATCATAGCGACTGTGATTATTTAAAATGTGAAAAGCCAAGCGAAGAACCAAAGGCTACCGAAAACATTTCACTTATGGTTAAAATGACTGAGGACTTGATAAAAAAAAAATTTGCTTATGTTAATAATAATCATGTTTATTTTGAAGTTAAAAAATTTAAAGATTATGGAAAACTTTCAAATAAGAATTTAGAAGAGTTAATAGCAGGTTCTAGAGTTGAAATATCAGAAAATAAGAAAAATCCTGAAGATTTTGTTTTATGGAAACCATCAAAAGAAAAAGAGCCATCTTGGGATTCTCCTTGGGGCAAAGGAAGACCAGGATGGCATTTAGAGTGTTCTGTAATGTCAAAAAAATATCTTGGGATAAAATTTGACATACATGGCGGTGGAAAAGATTTAATATTTCCTCACCATGAAAATGAAATTGCTCAATCAAGATGTGCTAATGATTCTGATACATTTGCAAATTATTGGGTACACAATGGATTTATTACAATTTCAAATGAAAAAATGGCAAAATCACAAGGAAACATTTTAAAAATAAATGATTTTAAAAAAAATATTAACGGTCAAATTTTAAGATTAGCTCTAATAAGTGCTCATTACAAACAGCCTTTGGATTGGAATGAGAAATTGCTCGGCGAATGTCAAAAAATTTTAAATAAATGGTATGACTGTTGTGTTGAAGTAAAAAAGAAAGTTTTAATTTCGGAAGACATACTCAATCCTCTCTATGATGATTTAAATACCCCTGGTTACATTGCTAATATTCATAAATTATATGACAAAGCACACAATGGCAGCATAGAAGATAAGGAAATTTTTACCACTGCATGTAATTTTATTGGTTTGCTCACAGATAGCAAAGATAAATGGTTAAAATTTAAAAAAGAAAAATCAGATATATCTGAAGAAGAAATATTATCTAAAATTAAAGAACGTGATAGTGCAAGAAAAAATAAAGATTATAAACTTTCAGATAAAATTAGAGACGAGTTATTAAACAAAGGTGTTTTAATAGAAGATAAAGATGGTAAAACGATTTGGAAATTAAAATGAGTAAAGAAAAACTATATATATTTGATACAACATTAAGAGATGGTGCTCAAACACAAGGGGTAGATTTTTCTATCGATGATAAATTAAAAATAACTGAAGCACTAGATAATCTAGGCGTTGATTATATTGAAGGTGGTTGGCCAGGAGCAAATCCAACAGATACTGAATTTTTTCAGAAAAAAATTAATTGTAAAAACTCAATATTAACTGCATTTGGTATGACAAAAAAAACAGGTAGAAGTGCTGATAACGATCCAGGGTTATCTGCGCTTTTAAATAGCAATACAAAAGCCATATGTATAGTTGGTAAATCATGGGATTTTCATGTTGATGTTGCTTTAGGTATTTCAAATGAAGAAAACATAGAAAACATCACTGAAAGTACAAAGTTATTCGTTAAAGAAAAAAAAGAATTTATGTTTGATGCAGAACATTTTTTTGATGGCTATAAAACAAATCCTAAATATGCATTAGATTGTCTTAAAGCTGCCCATGATAACGGGGCAAGATGGGTAGTTTTATGTGACACAAATGGTGGAACATTGCCTCATGAAGTATCAAAAATTGTTAGTGAAGTTGTTAAAGTAATTCCTGGAAAAAATTTAGGGATTCATGCACATAACGACACAGGAAACGCAGTATCAAATACTTTAGCTGCTGTACTAGCTGGTGCGAGACAAGTTCAAGGAACTATTAATGGGTTAGGTGAAAGATGTGGAAATGCAAATCTTATGTCTTTAATACCTACATTTTATTTAAAGAAAGATTTTTCAGAAAAGTATGAAATAAATATTAAGAAAAATAATATTAAAAATCTAACTCAATGTTCTAGACTTTTAGATGAAATATTAAATAGAAAACCAAATAAACATTTACCATACGTTGGAGCTGCTGCTTTTTCTCATAAAGGTGGATTGCATGTTTCTGCAGTGCAGAAAGATCCAAAAACTTATGAACATATAAATCCTGAAGAAGTTGGCAATGTAAGAAATATTGTTATTTCTGATCAAGCTGGAAAATCAAATATTTTATCAAGATTAAAAACTATTGGAATTGATATTAAAGAAAATGATCCAAAGGTTAAAAAACTTTTAGATGAGGTAAAAGATAGAGAATTTATAGGCTATAGTTACGATGGTGCTGATGCATCTTTTGAATTGTTAGCAAGAAGAATTATGAGCGAGATACCTAGATATATTTTAATTAAAGAATACGACGTTTCTGTTAAAAAAAATTCTTCAGGAAATATAATTTCATCTGCAAAAGCACACTTAGAGGTAGATGGTCAAAAAATTATTTGTGAAGGTGAGGGTAATGGACCAGTTAACGCATTGGATAATGCTATAAGAAATAATGTTGATAGATTGGCCAAATATTCAAAATATTTAAAAGATTTAAAATTAGTAGACTATAAAGTTAGAATTTTAAATACAGGAACAGAAGCTATAACAAGAGTTTCTATAGAAAGCACAGATTCAAAAGGAAAAAATTGGTTTACAATTGGTGTATCAACGAACATTATTGACGCTTCATTTAAAGCTTTGATTGATAGTTTAGATTATAAGCTATTTAAAGATAATGCTCCTGCTAGTAATTAATGTCTTCAGTTTCGTTTATTCTTCACAAACCACAGTTATCTGAAAACATAGGAGCGTGTGCTAGAGCTATTAAAAATTTTAATTTTAATAAATTAGTAGTAATCAATCCAAAACCTTTGTTTCCTAATGATAAAATTATTGCAACCTCAGTAGGAGCCAAAGAAGTTATTAAAAAATGTAAAGTTTATGATAATTTAGAATCCGCAACTAATAATATTGATTACCTTGTTGCTACATCTTCAAGGTTTCGTAATAAAAATATTAAACATATAAGTTTAAACGATTTATCCAAATTAGATTTTAATAAAAAAGTTGGTTTTCTTTTTGGTTCAGAGGCATCAGGACTTTCAAATAATGAAATAATATATGCCAATTGTACTATGCAAATACCTACTAACCCGAATTTTAAATCGATTAATTTGTCACATAGTGTAATTATAGTAGCTCAAATTGTTTCCAGTTTAATCAAATTAAAAAAAACAAACTATAAAAAATCTAAAAAAGTTAAAATAGCTTCCAAAAAAGATATACAGGCAATGGTGAATTTATGTGTACATCAGTTAGAAAATAGAAATTTTTTTAAGCCATCTGAAAAAAAACCAATAATGTTAGAAAATTTAAGAAGTATTTTTTATAAAATGGAGTTATCAGAAAAGGAAACTCGCATATTATCAAGTGTATTTGCTAATCTTGCAAAAAAAGGCTGATTGACAAAGTTATGAGTAAGTTTATAAAAGCGATTTATTAAATGACAAAAAGACTTAATTCTAAACACAAAGTAGATAGAAGACTTAAAGTTAATCTATGGGGAAGACCCAAGAGTCCATTTAATACTAGAGCTTACCCTCCAGGTCAGCACGGTCAAACAAAATCTTCAAAACCATCTGACTATGGAATTCAATTACAAGCTAAACAAAAATTGAAATCTTATTATGGAAATATGAATGAAAGACAATTTAGAAATGTTTATAAAAAAGCAATTATGAAAAAGGGAGATACTGCAGAAAATCTAATTGGATTATTAGAAAAAAGGCTTGATGCAGTGATTTATAGATCAAAACTTTCAACTACAATTTTTTCAGCAAGACAACTTATTAATCACGGACACGTTAAAGTGAATGGAAAAAAAGTTAATATTTCTAGTTATCTACTAAAAGAAGATGAAACTATAGAAATTAGAGACAAGTCTAAACAACTAGCTTTAATTGATATTGCTTTAGCAAATAAAGAAAGAGATGCTCCGGAATACCTACAAGTAGACGAAAAAAATAGAAAAGTTAAATTTGTTAGAACTCCAAAATTTGAAGAAGTTCCTTATCCAGTAGTGATGGAACCAAACCTTGTAATTGAATATTATTCTAGATAAAAGATTTATTTTTTAAAGCTAATTGAGCTTTCTTCAAGTTTTTTTTTAAGTTCGCCGTTTTCATACATTTCTTTTACGATATCACAACCACCAATAAATTCTTTTTTAATATACAGTTGTGGAATAGTAGGCCAATCACTAAATTTTTTAATTCCTTCTCTCAATTCTTGACTTTCCAGTACATTAATTCCACGAAAATTAACTTCTAAAATTTTCAATATATTCGATACAGCCATTGAAAAACCACATTGAGGCGCATCAGGTGTACCTTTCATAAATAAACAAACTTGATTATCATTTATTGCACTTTGTATTAAATTTTTTGTTTCATCATTCATTTATTTTTCCTTTGTTTTAATCGCAAGAGCATGAAGTTCATTACCCATTCTTCCTTTAAGAGAAGCATAAACCATCTTATGTTGCTCAATTTTACTTTTACCAGAAAATTGTGAAGAAACAACAGTAGCAGAATAATGATTACCATCACCAGCTAAATCTTGGATATCAACTGAAGCATCAGGTAAAGCTTCTTTTATAAATTTTTCAATTTCTTTTAAATCCATTGCCATTTTTATGCTTCCATATATTTTTTTAGCCAATTATTATTTGATAAAGTTAAGTCTTCAATTGATACTTTTGTTTTATCGTCAATAACAATATCTTTATCTAAAATAACACCCAATTCATCGTAATGCACAGAGTTTTTTTCTAATATTTCTTTAACCTGTTTGTAATTTTTTTTTTCAATTTCCACGATATATCTTCCCTGATCTTCTGCGAACATGTATTGGAATTGACTTATTAATTGGCTTGGTTTTTTTATTTTAATGCCTTTTCTGCCTTTGATGCACATTTTTGCAACAGCAATAATAATTCCACCTAACGAAACATCATGTGCAGATTTAACAAATTTTTTTTTAATCAAACTTAAAAGTGTTTCTCCATTATTTTTTTCATTAAATAGATTTACTTCAGGAGGAGGTCCGTTTTTAATATTTAAAATATCTCTAGAAAAAATACTTTGATCTAAATGACCTTCAGTCTTACCAATAACCAACACAACATTATCATTTTCTTTAAAATCCATTGTTATCATATCTTTATAATTTTTAATTAAACCAATACCTCCGATTGAAGGAGTTGGTTTAATACCTTTATCTTTTGTTTGATTATAGAAAGACACATTTCCAGAAACCACAGGGAAGTTTAAATATTTACTCGCTTCGCCAAGTCCTTTGACACACTCAACAAATTCACCCATATTTTCTTCCTTTTCAGGGTTTCCAAAATTTAAACAATTTGTTATTGCAATAGGTTCGGCTCCAACTGAAATTAAATTCCTCCAACTTTCACAAACTACTTGTTTGCCTCCAGTCAATGGGTGTGCATAACAATATGCAGCTGAAGCATCAACCGTTGCTGCTACTGCTTTATTGGTTCCATGAACTCTAACAATACCGGCATCATTTCCAGGCTTTTGAATTGTATCTCCCATTACCGTGTGATCATATTGTTGCCAAATCCATTCTTTGCTACAGATATTTGGATTTGATAATAATTTATTTAAAACATTTAAAATTTTTAAATTTTTAAAACTATCTTTGTTAATTTTATTTTTTTTTGGTAATTTAGTTTTTTTCCATTTTCTGTCATACATGGGTGAGTTTTCCACTAAAGTATTTACAGGAATATCAGCAACTTTTTTTTCATCATAAAAAAGCTCAATTTTTTTACTATCGGTTGTTTTTCCAATTATTGAAAAATCTAAATTCCATTTGTCGAATATTTTTTTAGCATCTTCTTCTTTGCCTTTTTCTAGCACTATGAGCATTCTTTCTTGACTTTCTGATAACATTATTTCGTATGGTGTCATGTTTAGTTCTCTACAAGGAACTTTGTTTAAATTAAGCTCTATCCCCAATTTTCCTTTCGATGCCATTTCTATACTTGATGAAGTTAGACCAGCAGCTCCCATATCTTGAATTGCTATTATTGAGTCTCCAGCCATTAATTCTAAGCAAGCTTCAAGTAAAAGTTTTTCTGTAAAAGGATCTCCAACTTGAACAGTCGGTTTTTTTTCTTCTATTTTTTCATCAAAAATTGCTGATGCCATGCTAGCTCCATGAATTCCATCTCTTCCAGTTTTTGATCCGACATAAATAACTGGTTTATTAATTCCGGCTGCTTTTGAATAAAATATTTTATTTTTTTTCACTAGACCTAAGGTCATAGCGTTCACAAGTATATTGCCATTATAAGACTCATCAAAGCATGTTTGACCTCCAATTGTAGGTACACCTATACAGTTACCATATCCGCCAATTCCACGAACAACTCCTCTTAGCAAACTTTTAGTTTTTTTGTGTTGAGTAGAACCAAAATGTATTGAGTTTAGGTTTGCTATTGGTCGAGCACCCATTGTAAAAACATCTCTCATTATACCACCAACACCGGTAGCTGCTCCTTGATAAGGTTCTATAAATGAGGGGTGGTTGTGACTTTCTATTTTAAAGACAATTGCATCATCGTCTCCTATATCAACCACACCTGCATTTTCACCAGGACCCTGAATAACTTTTTTTCCTTTTGTAGGTAAATTTTTCAAGTGCAATCTTGATGATTTATAAGAGCAGTGTTCATTCCACATTGCAGAGAAAATTCCAAGTTCTGTAATATTTGGTACTCTATTCAACAAATCACAAATCTTTTTATATTCATTTTTGTTTAATCCGTGTTCTATAGCTAATGACTCGTTTACTTCCATTATTTTAAATTAGTTATTAAATTTTGAAAAAATATAGATCCATCATCACCCGATAAATAAGTATCTATCATTCTTTCAGGATGAGGCATCATACCAAGAATATTTTTTTGTTTATTAAATAAGCCGGCTATATTATTGAATGCACCATTTGGATTTGAGTTATCATTAATTTTTCCATCTTTATCACAGTAAAATACAGCAATTTGATTATTGTCATTAATATTTTTCATTTGATCGGAAGAACAAAAAAAATTACCTTCGTTATGAGCGATATGTAATTCTAAAATATTTTTTTTAATATTTTTAAAATAATTATTTTCGGTATTATTTATTTTAATAAATACGTTTTTACATATAAATTCTGAATGCTTGTTTCTTAGAAGAGCGCCAGGAAGCAATTCTGTTTCAGTTAAAATTTGAAAACCATTGCAAATACCTAGTAATAAACCTCCAGATTTGGCAAAATTAATTACAGATTCAATAATCTTTGATTTAGATGCCATACTTCCACATCTTAAATAATCACCATAAGAAAAACCTCCAGGCAAAACTACTAAATCACTTTTAGGTAATTCAGTATCGTTATGCCAGATCATTTTATTTTTAAAACCAAATTTTTTAAGAGCAACATCCATGTCTCTATCACAATTTGATCCTGGAAAAATAATTACTGATGAATTCATTATTTATTATTGCGATCCAATAATTTTATAATCTTCAATTACAAGGTTAGCCAAAAGTTTTTTACACATATCTTCAGCTTTTTCTTCTGCTTTTTTTTTATCGCTTTCATCAATATCAATTTCAAAATATTTTCCCTGTCTAACTTCTTTAACATTGTTAAAACCCATTCCATTTAGAGCTTGATGAACTACTTTTCCTTGTGGATCTAGAACATCTTTTTTAAGAGTAACTATTGCAGAAATTTTCATTTTTTAATTTTTTTTTTAAATGCACTTAAGTTAGTAACATTAGAAGAATTTACATTTGACTGCTCATGCAAAATACCTAATCTCTTTGCAACTTCTGTATAGGCCGGTATTAATCCTCCAAGATTTTTTCTAAACCTATCTTTATCTAACTTTTTTTCAGTTAAAGCATCCCACAATCTACATGTGTCAGGACTTATTTCATCAGCTAGAATAATATCTTTTTTATTACTTGATTTAATTCGACCAAATTCTAATTTAAAATCTACAAGCTTAATTCCAATTCCTCTAAACATTCCAATCATGAAATCGTTAATTCTTAAGATAATTTTTTTAATCTTTTCAATTTCCTTCTTTGTTGCCCAGCCAAATGTTAGAATATGTTCTTCAGCTATTAGTGGATCTCCTAGTTTGTCGTCCTTAAGACAGTATTCAATTAAAGGATTTTTTAATACAGTACCATCTTCAATGCCAAGTCTTTTTGTAATTGAACCAGAGGCTATATTTCTTACTATAAATTCAATAGGAATGATTTCTGCAAGTTTAATTACCTGTTCTCTCATATTAAGTCTTTTAACTAAATGAGTTTTGATTCCTATTTGGTTCAAATTTTCTAGAATATGTTCAGATATTCTGTTGTTTAAAACACCTTTGCCATCAATTTTAGATTTTTTTTGGTTATTAAATGCTGTTGCATCATCTTTGAAGTATTGTATGGCTAAACTTTTGTTATTTGTAGAATAAATAATTTTTGCTTTACCTTCATATAATTTTTTGCCTTTTTTCATTAATTAAATACTCTTCTAAATATTAAGTTGATATTTTTATAATGTGAAGAATAGTTAAAAATAGATTTTAATTTTTTTAATGAGATTTTTGATGTTATAAACTTATCTTTTGACAACATGTTGAACAAATCTAAGTTTTCATCAAAACATCTTTTTGCGTATCTTTGAACAATTTTATATGATTTTTCTCTACTTAATCCAGATTTTGTCAGTTCAAGCATTATTTCTTGTGAAAATATTACTCCTTTTGTTAGGTTTAAATTTTCAATCATCTTTTTTGGATACACAATCATTTTATCAAGTATATTTTTTAGACGCACTAGAGCAAAATCTAAAGTAATATTTGCATCGGGACCTATATTTCTTTCAACGCTAGAGTGTGAAATATCTCTTTCGTGCCAAAGTGCAATGTTTTCTAAAGCTGGCACAACTGCACTTCTAACAATTCTAGAAAGACCAGTTAAATTTTCACTTAATATGGGATTTTTTTTGTGAGGCATTGCAGAAGATCCTTTTTGGCTTTTTGAGAAAAATTCTTGTAATTCATAAACTTCTGTTCTCTGCAAGTGTCTAATTTCAATAGCAACTCTTTCAATCGAACCAGCGATAATTCCTAAAATAGAGAAATAAAAAGCATGTCTGTCACGAGGCACTATTTGAGTTGAAATAGGCTCAACTTTTAAACCGAGTTTTTTCGCAACATGTTTTTCCACTTTTGGGTTTACATTTGCAAAAGTTCCAACGGCACCAGAAATTGCACAAGTTGATATTTCGTCAATTGCATTTAAAAGTCTTTTTTTATTTCTTTTAAATTCTTCATAAAATGAAGCCAACTTTAGTCCAAATGTGATAGGCTCCGCATGTATGCCATGGCTTCTTCCTATACAAGGTGTGTATTTATATTTTTTTGCTTGTCTTTTTAAAACTTTTAAAATTTGATCAATATCCTTTATTAATATTTTTCCTGATTGAACCAATTGAATGTTTAGACTTGTATCCAAGACATCAGATGAAGTCATTCCTTGATGTAGGTATCTAGCTTTTATTCCAGCTTTTTCAGTAACAGAGGTAAGAAAAGCTATAACATCGTGCTTAACTTTAGACTCTATTTGATGAATTCTTTTAACATTAATTTTAGCTTTCCTTCTAACAACTGATGAGACTCCTTTTGGGATTTGGCCCAGTTTTTCCATAGCCTGAGCGGCAGCTATTTCTACATCAAGCCAGATTTTATATTTATTTTCTTCAGACCAAATATCTGTAAGTTCTTTTCTAGAGTATCTTTCAATCATTAATTATAAGTAAGGAGGCTTATGGTAACCTTTAACAGATTCTGTAAAGATTTCATAACCATTTTCATTAATTCCTATTGTATGTTCAAATTGTGCTGATAAAGATTTATCTTTTGTAACAGCTGTCCATCCATCTGCAAGAAGTTTCGTTTCATATTTTCCAATATTAATCATTGGTTCAATTGTAAAAGTCATACCAGGTGACAATTTAATACCGGTACCTTTTTTTCCGTAATGAAGAATGTTAGGTGGCTCATGAAATTTAGTACTAACTCCATGACCGCAAAAATCTCTCACTACAGAAAAACCCTTTTCTTCTACATGAGATTGAATTTCATATCCAATATCACCAAGTTTTATATTTGGTTTTGAAATTTTAATCGCTTTCATCATTGCCTCATACGTTGCATCTATTAAATTGTTGGCTTTAACTGAAGTTTTTCCAATACAAAACATTCTACTCGTGTCACCATGATGATCATCAATTATAGCTGTTACATCAATATTCACAATGTCACCTTCGTTTAAAATTCTATCTGAAGGTATACCGTGACAAACAACATGATTTAAAGATGTGCAAAGAGATTTTTTATAACCACGATAAAATAATGGAGCTGAAAATCCTCCGTTGTCTCTAATAAATTCATATCCAAGCTTATCAATATCATCAGTTGAAATTCCTGGTTTAACATTTTCAGTTAACATGTCGAGAGTTCTTGCCGCAAGGTTACCAGCGGATCTCATTTTTTCAAACTTCTCTTTATAACTATTCATCAATAATGTTTATTTTTTTTTCTATTTTAATTTCTTTAGAATTCAAAGTGCATCTATAAGCAAGAAATTTTACCCCAGCTTTTTTTGCAATCAAATAATTTTGATAATAATTATTATCAATATCTTTTGCTATTCTAAAATTATTTATACCTTGAATTTGAGTTAAAAATAAGACGTAGGGTTTATAATTTTTTTTAATAGAATCAACAAGTTTTGCCAAGTGTTTGGTACCTCTAGATGTAATTGCATCTGGAAATTCAGCTAAATCATCACTTCTCAATAATGTAACATTTTTAACCTCAATTATATTTTTGTCACACAAAAAATCAAACCTTGTATCGTTAGAATACTTAAATTCAGGAATTATTTTTTTAATTAATTTAAATTCTTTAAAAAGTTTTTTTTTCAAACCATGTTCAACTATTCTATTGGCTCTATGTGTATTAACACCTACAAGTTTTTTATTAACTTTAATCAATTCCAAAGTAAATTTTAATTTACGATTTGGATTATCATTTTTAGTTACCCAAACACTGTTTCCTTCATCAAGCAATCCCATCATCGATCCTGTATTTGGGCAATGAGCTGTTAAGATTGAATTATTTACTTTTATATCAACAAAAAATCTTTTATATCGTTTGATTAGTTTGCCTTTAATTAAAGTACTGGTAAATTTCATTATAATTTATTTATATTTGTAAATGACAAATAAAAAAGAAATATTTGCTGGAATAATTATAATAGGTAATGAAATATTATCAGGAAGAACCCAAGATACAAATACAAGCACTATTTCAATTTGGTTAAACTCTTTAGGAGTTAAAGTTAAAGAAGTAAGGACTATTCCTGATATTGAAAAAATTATTATTAGCACCGTTAACGAATTAAAAAAAAAATATGATTATATTTTTACTTCAGGGGGAATAGGGCCAACACATGATGATATCACCGCATCATCAATTTCTAAAGCATTTAACTTAAAGTATGGACCACATAAAGAAGCAATGGCTATTTTGGAAAAATACTATAAGCCAGGAGAATTTAATGAAGGCAGGCAAAAAATGGCATGGATGCCTACTGAAGCAAATTTGATACTTAACCCAACAAGTGGTGCCCCAGGATTTAATGTTGAAAATGTTTTTTGTCTTCCAGGCGTTCCATCAATTTTAAAATCTATGCTCGGAGGAATTACAAATAAATTAATTGGCGGAGATCCAATTCTAAGCCATACAATTAATTTAAGAACTGTTGAAAGTGAAATAGCAAAATCTTTAGACAATGTTCAGGTAAACAATAAAGATGTAGAGATTGGTAGTTATCCTTTTTTTAGAGCAGGAAAATTGGGTGTAGCAATTGTGTTAAGAAGTTCTCAAAAAAGCAAAATCGACAAATGTAATTCAGAGATACTGAAATTTGTAAAAGAAAAGAATATTGAAATTGTAGAAAGAGACTAATGTTATATTTTGCTTACGGTAGTAATTTAAATCATAACCAGATGAAAAATAGATGTAGTGGCGCAAAGTATGTTAAAAAACATATTTTAAGAGGTCGTAAATTATGTTTTAGCCATAAAACAAATCACTCTATTTATGGTCATGCCAATATAGTTAAAGATAAAAAATCTGAGGTTCAAGGAGCACTTTGGAATATTACAAGAAATGACGAAAATGAATTAGATGTATATGAAGGTGTTGATTATAATTATTATCAAAAAGAATATTTTACTTTAAATGGTAAGAAAGTTTTAGTGTATATACAAAAAAAATACCATCTACAGAAACCTAATTCTTCTTATTTACATACTATCATTGAAGGCTATAAAAATTGCTTTTTAGATATAAAAAAATTAAAAAAAATAATATCTGGTTACGAAATAAATTATAAAATCAATTGGTGAAATTGTTTGATTAATTTTTATTTAAAATATCTTTACTAACTGAAGATTTAATTCCAATTACAGAAGAAAATAATCCAAAGAATCTAAATTTGTTTTTCCTAAATTTTTCTTTAGAAAAAAAATACAAAGCAAGAAAACTAATAAAAAAACGTATCAACTTTGATAAATGAATAAATAACGAATAAAGAAAGCCATAATGTTTTTTATGGTAATAAAATCTAGACCAGTAATAGTTCCAATGTCTAAAATCAGAGTAATTTTGAGCAATTTTTGGATCTACACCCTTGCCACCTTCATGAAATATTTTTATTTTATTAAAAACAAAAATATTTTCATTTATATTTTTTATTCTTTTGCATAAGTCAATTTCCTCAAAAAAGAAAAAAAAATTTTCATCAAATATATATTTGTCTTTAAATTTATTAAAATTAACGATTAAGGAACAACCTTTTATAAGATCAATTTTTGTTTTACTTTCATTTGTACTGATATTTATTTTTTTACTTTTAAAATGTTTGTCAAAATTATTGCTATTATTGAAATCTATAAGATCGTCATGTAAAGGTGTAGCTAAAGCAAATTCTTCATTGCAATTATCAATTTCATTTTGAATTTTTATCAATTGACTTTCATCTATTTTTACATCAGTGCTTAGCAATAGTGCATATTTTGTATTGATTTTTTGAAATCCGATATTAGCTGCCTTTCCAAAGCCGAGATTCTCATTATTAATTATTACTTTTGCTTTATAATATTTTTTTTCGATTAATTCTTTGAATTGAAAATTATTTGAATTTTCTACTATAATTTTTTCTATATTTTTTCCCAATCCTGAAAGGCAATTTTCTAGCTTTTCCAAAGATTTATAAGAAATGATTACAATTGATAAATTCATTTAAATTTAAAATAATATATATTATTTTTTTAATAAGTTTAGTTATAAATTTATGCCTATTATGATACTTATTAAACCGTGATAAAAAAATTTATTAGATATATATTTTATTTTTTAATTCTAATAATCATTTTTATATTATACGAATTAATCATAATTGATTCTAGTTATGTTAATAAAGGAACTTTTAATATAGACGTAAACAACGTAAGAAACCCTCAGGTTAAAAAGATTGTTAGAAAATTAGATAATTTGTTTGGTCAAATGTACTTTTCTGCAAGTGCAGCTAAACAGCAAGAATTTTACGAAGTAGATTTAAATTATTACAATAATTTACCAAACGAAATAGCTGTGCCACCAAAGTTAAACAACTTAACTATATCAAATAATAAAAATTTTAATAACAATAAAGACTGGACAAGAAGCCATGGAAATCATTCATCAAATAAATTTTCAAATTTAAAATTAATAAACAAAGATAATGTTAACGCTCTAGAAGTTGCGTGGACTCACACCTTTGAAAAAAAGGGCGATATACCAGGCAATCCTATTTTTTATGACGGAACAATTTATTTATCGTCTAATAATAAATCAATTGTTGCTTTAAACGCTTCTAACGGTGAAAAAAAGTGGGAATTTAAAACCGAAGGTATGCCCGCAAGGAGAGGTATGTTAATTCATGGCGAACATGATTTAAGATTATATTTTTGTGATCAAAAAAATTTAAATGCAATTTATGCAAAAAGTGGAAAACCCGATAAAAATTTTGGAAATAATGGCAAGATTAAATTAAAAAAAAATTGTCAAATCACTCCAGTAATTATTGATAATAAAATTATAATTGGAACGTTTGAACCATCAATTGAAGTTTATGATTTATCTAAAGGCAAATTGCTCTGGAGATTTTACTTAAAAGAAAAAAATAATAAATATTTTAGATATGGCGGAAAAAGATTTGATCATTCAGGAGGCAATCCTTGGGGAGGGATATCAGCTGATGTAGATAGAAAAATTTTATATGTAACAACTGGTAATGCTGGAAGATTTTATGAAGGAATAAATAGACCGGGTCCAAATAAATATTCAAACTCAATAGTTGCAATTGATATTGAGAAAAAAAAATTACTCTGGGAGTTCCAGGAAGTCGAACACGATATTTGGAATTTTGATATAGCTTCACCTCCAATATTAACATCTATAAAGATTAATAATAAAAAAATAGACGTTGTTGTTGCTCCAACAAAGTTTGGAAACACAATAGTACTTGACCGTCTTACAGGAGACAATATTTTTGAATACAAGAAAATTAAAGTTTCTTTATCAAATGTTCCTGGTGAAAAAACTTCTTATTATCAGAAACTTTTTTCACTACCAGAACCTTTTTCAAATCAGTTTTTTGAGGAAAATCATATAACAAATATTTCTAAAGAGAGTAATGATTTTGTTAAAGATAAAATTCAAGATGCAAGTTATGGATTTTTTGTACCAAATTCAATTGATAAAAAAAATATAATTTATAAAGGTGGCGCACAGTGGATGGGTGCTAGTATTGATCATAAAAAATCAATAATGTATTTGACTTCAAATGATATTCCATTTCTTATTTGGTTAGAAAAAACTAACCCTAAAGACTATTATGTTTACTCAATGAAATCGGAGTTCTTAGTTGATCATTTAGGCTACCCAGGTTCCAAACCTCCTTGGGGAAGACTGACGTCAATTGATCTTAATACAGGAAAAAAAATTTGGGAGGTTCCATTTGGAGAGTATAATGAGCTTACAAAAAAGGGAATTCCTATTACTGGAACTTATAATTTTGGTGGTGTAACTGGTACCGCTGGCGACTTACTATTTGCAACTGGAACTTTGGATAATAAGATTAGGGCAATAGACTCTATTAATGGAAATGAATTATGGAGCTATAAATTACCTTTTTCTGGATCAAGTCCTCCAACAATTTTTGAACATTTAGGTGAGCAATATATAATTGTTGTATCAACTGGAAGTTCTTCTATGATGCAAGCATATCCAAACAAAAGTCAATACGGAAATAAAGTATATGCTTTTAAATTAATGTAAAAACTAAAAAATATTACTAATAAGTCTTTTTAAATTGATAAGAAATATGATATATTTTTTTAATTATGGCAAGTGTGGTTGTGCCCACTTATAAAAAAAGGACAACAGTACAAATAAGAGCACGACTATGAAAAAAATAATTATAATTTTATTACTTTTTCTTTTTAACACTAATGTAGCAAAAGCAGCTGATATTTCAGCAGGTTTCGAAGACAATACAGATTTTAAGAATAAAGAAGATGAATTTAACTTGTGGCTAAGGGACAATGGTCATGATCAGTATTTAAATTTTGAACCTAGAAGAATCTGTAAAGAGGAAGCGAAAGGAAGTAATGTTTGGTATTTAAACAAATGTAATGAATTTGAGGGATCAAATAATTTAAAAATAAAATTTTATAAAGACAGATGGCAAGTTCGCCCCAATGCTGAACCTAACAGAGATACATTAATTTATTATTTATGGAAAACTATTAATCATCCATATACAGGTCAATTTCACAAATATGATATAAAACCTTCAAAAAATCCTGTTAAATTTGAAAAAGATTTGAGAGTAGATGAGTCTGTAAAAGAGGAATTGAAAGAATCGGCAATACTTAGCTACTTACGGTTTGAAGGAGACAAAATTGTAATAGATGAAATGTCGCCTAAAGAAAGATTAGGAAAATTTATTGATAACACTACTAAGTTTCGTTCCAATTCAGTAAACAAAAGCATGATAGGATTGCTAGCAGGTCATGCAATTTGTGCTGGATACATTGATAGTATAGACGCAAGATTAAATGATTGGCCCATGATTCAAAACACCCTCTATCATGATCAAAAATTAATAGATCTTTTAAACATGAATGCAGGAGATCATAAATACGTTACAGATGTTGCAATGTGGAATGGCGAAAGTAATGACGATGAAAATCTAGCTTATTACATGGTAATGATTAAAGATAAAAAAAGATCTAAACCTAAATACAATTATCATGGGTTATTGCCAAATGTAGTCTTTAATTACATTAAATACAAAACTGGCGATCAATTTGAAAAGTTTTTAGCGGATGTTTTCCAAAAACATATTAAAATTAAAAATAGTGTTCTTTTTTTTAAACATAGAGATATGCCTGATGAAGGAAGAGCGAATTCCATGTTTTATGCAGATAGATATGATTATTTAAGAATTGCAAAAAGTATTATGGATGATTATCAAAATGATACATGTGTAGGTAAATATTTTAAGGATATACACGAAAGAAGAATAAAGAAAAAAACTACAGCAGAATTTAAAGATCCTCCTTACAATCCATCAAAAGCTTATGGAGGTTATTTTCATATGGAATATAAAGGGATAGAAGATAAAATTGTATTTGGAATGAGTGGTTATGGAGGAGTTTCTATATTGATTGCTCCAGAATCATCTACGATAACTCTTATCAATTCTTTACACTATAGTTCTAAAAAGAAATCTAAATTTAGGTATAATGAGAAACTACTTTCTATAAATCCTATTAAAAATAGAAATTAAATTTTTATTTACTTTATAATTTTAAAAAAATAATTATTTATGATATTTTGATTATTATGACCGCAAAATACGCAACTGGATCTTGTTATTATTGTCATGTAAAAAAAATTAAACCAGAAATGTTTCAGACCAATATTGAAATCAAAACTGGGAGAAGTAGTGGTAGCTGGGGACTTGGAAGATCGCAATACGGAAAAAAAAGAAGAAAAGCAACTCATTTAAGATATAACGCAGGCAGAACATATTATAAAAATAAAAAGATATGGTGTTGTCGAGAATGTTATGCAGACAATCATCCAAGTGAGGCTGGATTTAAGTCTCAAAGACAAATAAGAAATGAAAGAGTCAAAAGGGAAGAACAAAAAAAATATAATTTAAAATCTAGTGGAGAAAAAGCTATTAAACTTATAAAACTTGTTAAGAAGTATACGAATAACAACCCTAAAGTGTTTAATCAAAAAAATCTAAGTGAAATAAACACATCATTAAACAATATAACTAAGGCAATAGAAAATACTAATGATTATGAAAAAATTGATGAAGCAATATCTAATTGTAAAGAAATTTTTTACTTAAATTGTCCAAATTTAAAAATTAAACTTTTATTTAGATTTTGGAATAGCCCTATTTTTTACTCAATTATAATTATTTGGTTATTAATTTTTTCTATAAAAAATTTTTAGATTTTATTTTCATAAGGTAATTTTTAAGACCTTTTATTGAATTGAAAATTTGTTTTTGAAAGTTTTTATCAAAATAGTCCCAATCAAGTACTTTATAAATACGCTTTCTTTTTTGCCTAGGCATAGAATTTTTTAGTTTAATTTTATTTCCAAAATCAGGATTTTTAAAAATATAAATTTTGGAAATTACTTCTTTATAATTTTGTTCATTTTCATATTTAAATTGAACAAAAATTGTATATTTAAATTTTTTAATATAGCTTTCTCTACCTGGTATATTGTCTGGATGTGTATTCCAACCAGTTAAGCTTATAGGTCCTCTGGAAACAACACGTGTAGCTTTATTTATTTTTAGATTCGATAAAATATCTTTTATTGAGTCTAAAATTATTTTTCTGTCTTCCTTTTCTATACGTTTTTCAGGCGACTTTCTTTTCCATTTACTCAACATTTCTTTTGTATCAAAAACAATATTCTCGTACTTTTCTAATGGAGATCCTTTATCAGGGTATATTTTGGTATAAGTATCGTTAATATAAACATAGTCATAAAAAGCATCTTTTCTTGATCTCTTCCCATTATAACGTTTGTTGTTTGAAATTGATGATTTTACATCAATATAAATTTCTTTATTATTAATATTCAAAGTGAAATCTATTTCTCTATAATTAGTCTTGATTGCGTTAATTTTTTTTGATCTTACAAAATAAAGATATACAAATTCAGCATACTCACCTCTTTTTTGAGCTGACATACTATTAATCATAAAATATTATAACCTTAACTATAAGAATAATAAAAAAAATTTACTTATTAAACTTGTTCAATTATAAATATTAGCATAAACACTCATGAAAATAACTCATGCCCTCGTGGTGAAATTGGTAGACACAAAGGACTTAAAATCCTTGCCCTTTTGGGAGTGCCAGTTCGAGTCTGGCCGAGGGCACCACAAATGATTATGAAAAAAGTTTTTATTTTATTTACATTATTTTTTCTTATTTCATGTTCAGAAAGTGCTAAAGAAGAAAGATACTTTGCAAATTGTGTTAAAGATGCAATGAAAACAAATAAATGGTCTGAAAAAGAATCTGTTAGTTATTGTGAGCTCAGAAAGAGTATGAGACCAGATGAATTTAGTTATTACAAAGGAAAAATTTATAGTAAGAAAAGATAATAGTTTATGTGCAAATTATGTGTAAGTGGTGCACAAAGTGCAAATTGGATATGAATAAATATTTGAATATTAATAATAATAGAAGGGAAGGAGACTTAAAATCCTTGCCCTTTTGGGAGTGCCAGTTCGAGTCTGGCCGAGGGCACCAAAAAGTATTTTTTTTCGAAAATGATTAAAAAAAATTCTATAGATAATTATTTTTTGCTTTTACTATCACTTATTCCATTTTCAATAATATTAGGTTCATCAATTTCTTTGATCAATGTTCTTTTTATTTCGATAGGTTCTGCTTTTCTCATTATATATAAAAAATATTTTTTTCTGTTTAAAAATAAAATTTCCATCTATCTTTTTCTGATTTATTTTTATTTATTGTTTAATTCTTTAATTTCTTTAGATTTTGAAGTTGGTTTTTCTAGAAATATCGGTTTTTTAAGATTTATCCTACTGTTTTTTGCTCTTAATTATATTTTTTTTAGTTTAAAAAATATTGGTCTTGTTTTTAAAATATGGATTTTAATAATTCTAGTTCTTTTAGCAGATGGTTTTTATGAAATTATTTTTGGACAAAATATTTTAGGATACAAAAGTTCTACTGCAGTCGGAACTTCTTCAGGACGTATAGTTAGTTTTTTTAAAGACGAGAGCGTTGTAGTATCTTTTTTGAATGGTTTTATTTTTTTAATTATTGGTTATTTATATTCTAATTATGTTAACAAAAAATTTAATAAAAATTTTTTAATATTTTTAATTTTATTAATTTTTTTAGTTTTTATACTTTTGTCAGGTGAAAGATCTAATACTATCAAGGCAATTATAGGTTTGTTTATTTTTTTTCTTCTTAATCATCATATTAAATTAAGAACCAAAATTTTAGGAATTTTATTTTTTGCAATTGTAGTTTTAATAAGTTTTAATCAATCACATTGGATTAAGTATAGATATGGTGACGATTTATTATTTCAGATAGTTAATAAAGACAAACGAGAAAAGTTTGTTAAAGATAATATATATTTCCAAATATACAGGTCAGGATTAGAAGTATTTAAACAACATCCATATTTTGGTGTGGGAAATAAAAACTATAGGGTTGCAAGTTGTGTTGTAGACAGTCCACTCGAATGTAACACGCATCCTCATCAAATATACATTGAACTTTTAGCTGAACATGGATTGTTTGGATTTATATTATTATTATCAATTTTATTTTATTTAATTTTTAAAAACCTTAAGATAATTCTTTTATCAAAAAATATGCTTCAAATAGGTGCCTTTTCCTACCTTTTAATAAATTTTATTCCTTTGCTTCCAGGAGGTTCGTTTTTTAGTGATTTTAATGCAACTCTTTTTTGGTTAAACTTTTCTATTTTTTATGCTTCAAATCCTAAAACTAATATTTTTAATAAAATGATCAAATGATAAAAGCTTCAATAATTTTCGATAAAAATAATATTTCTAAAAATATTAAAAAATCTTTAGAAAATAAAATAAAAAATTACAGTCTAAGAAAATCTAATTTAATAATTGTTATTGGAGGTGATGGCTTTATGCTGCAGACCTTGAAAAAATATCACAAATACAAAAAACCTTTTTATGGAATTAATTCGGGTAATTATGGTTTTTTGATGAACAAGTATTCATTTAAAAATATTACTAAAAATCTTTCTAAAGCAAAAAAAATAGTTATTTCTCCATTAGAAATGTCAGTTTTAAATAAATTTAATTTAACAAAAAAAGCTATCGCAATAAATGAAGTTTCTATTTTAAGACAAAGTAGACAGGCTGCATCGATTTCAATAAAAATAGGTAAAAAACAAATTATTAAAAAATTAATGTCAGATGGAGTTTTAGTATCAACTCCTGCTGGAAGTACAGCTTATAATTTATCAGTTCATGGGCCAATTTTAAGTTTAAATTCAAAAAAAATATCTATTGCTCCAATAAGCCCATTTCGTCCGAGACGATGGAAAGGCAAAATAGTAAGCGATAAATCTAAAATAAATATCAAAAATTTAAATCCTTTTAAAAGACCAATTAGTGCCGTAGCTGATAATATTGAAGTAAGAAATGCTAAAAATATTATTATTAAAACAAACAAAAAAATTACCTTTACTCTACTTTATGATAAAAACAGAAGTTTACAAAAAAAAATAAAAATTGAACAGATAAGAAAAGAATTTAATTAATATTTACTTTAACCAAACTTTCCAGGCTCTTTTTTTACTTTTCCAAATTTTATTTAATTCTTTTTTTTCTCTTAGTGTGTCCATACAGCCCCAAAAACCATGATGTCTAAACGCTATTAGTTGATTTGTTTTAGTTAATTTTGGAAGACAATCTTGTTCAAATATTGATTGATCATTTTTTAGATATTTAAAAACTTTCCTTGATAAAACAAAAAAACCTCCATTAATATACTCGGTAGGTTTTTCTTTAATTGCTTTTACACTTGAAGTTTTTGTAATTTCTAAAACTCCTTTAGGATTTTTATATTTAACAGCAGTTAAAGTTACTGTTTTATTATTTTTGATGTGAAAATTTATCAATTTTTTTATATTTACGTCAGATAATCCGTCACCATAAGATAAACAAAAATTATCTTCATTTTTTAAAAATTTCTTAACTCTTCTAATTCTCCCACCAGTCATTGTTTTAAGACCAGTATTTACATATGATATATTCCATTTTTCTTTAACTTTATTTAATTCATTCCTAAGTAGATTACCTTTGTAGCCTAAACAAACTATAAAATCATTAATTCCATAATAAGAATATATTTTCATAAGATGCCAAATTATGGGCTTATCACCAATTTTTACTAAAGGCTTTGGCTTTAACCTTGTCTCCTCAGATAGCCTAGTACCATATCCACCTGCTAGTATAATTAATTTCATTTTATTTTTTTTATTAATGTATAGACTTTAGTTTAAATTAAATTAATTGTAAATTTTATGTCAATTATTCACAACTTTTGCATTACAACAAAATATTTTCAATTTCTTAATAATTTAGATATTAACATTATTTTAGGCGGATCTGATATTAAAAACTCAAACGATTGCCCAAATAACTGGATTAAAGACAATATTGGATTGAATATTTCAAAAAAAAATAAAAATTTTGGATCATTAACCTCACATTATTGGATTTGGAAAAATAAGTTTAAAGATTATTCAAATGATGATTGGATCGGAATTAACCATTATAGAAGATTTTGGATAAAAGATAAAAATGCAAAAGTAGATATATCAAATTTACATGAAAATATATTAAGGGAAATACCACAAAATGCTAACTTTGATGTCTTATTACCAGAAAAAATAGTTATGGAAAATTTAAAATTATCCAAATTAATTAAAAAAGGTTTCCAAAATTATTTAAGAAAGCCATCATTACTTTTTAATAGAAAAAAAATGAGCATTGGACTTCATTTTGATTTATTTCATGGCTACAAATATCTTTCAGAATCAGCAAAGTTATTGAATAATAATGAAAGAATGGATTTTGAGAATTATATAAATAATCAAAATTCCTTTCATCAATTTCAAATCTTTATCTCAAAAAAAAAAATTATTGAACGTTTATATGAAAATGTTTTTGAATGGATTTTTAAATGTGAAAAAAGGTTCTCACATTTAAATTTAACTGGATATGGAAAAGAAAGATTATACGATTTTTTTGCAGAGAGGTATTTTTCTTTTTATTTTGAAAAATATACAAGAACAAAAATTTGGCCCTATATAGAACTTCATGCACTCGGAAGAACATGGAAATAATTAATTTAAATGTATAAAATAGTTAAAAAGTGTCAAATATGCAATTCTAGCTTAATAAATTTTTTAGATTTAGGCAAACAACCTCTTTGTGATGATTTAAGAAGTAAACCGAATACTAATAAATTTTATAAATTACAGATTAAATTTTGCAAAAAATGTCTTACTGCTTTTCAAAAATTTAATATCAATAAAAAAATTTTATTTCCAAAAAATTATCATTACAGGTCTGCTAATACTAAAGATGTTTTAAATGGTATGAAAGATTTAGTTAATCAAATTTTAAAATTAAAAAAAAATTTAAAAGGAAAAAATGTATTAGATGTTGGTTGTAACGATGGAAGTTTATTAGATTTTTTTAAAAAAAAAGGGAGCTTTACATATGGTTTAGAGCCTACAGGCGCCTATGTTGAAGCCAAGAAAAAAAAACATGTTATTTTAAATGATTATATAAATAGTAAAACTTCAAGTTTTTTTAAAAAAAAAATTAAAAAATTTGATGTTATTACATTTACAAATGTTTTTGCGCACATCGAGAATTTTAAAGAGTTAATTAATTCTTTAAAAAAGCTAATTTCAAAAGATACGCTTATTGTTATAGAGAATCATTATTTAGTTGAAGTTATTAAAAAAAATCAATTTGATACTTTTTATCACGAACATCCAAGAACATATTCTTTAAATTCTTTTTTTATGATTTCGAAATTATTAGATTTAAATATTGTAAAGTATAATTTTGTAAAAAGATATAATGGTAATATAAGAGTTTTTCTTCAAAAAAAAAAAAAATTTAAACTTAATAATAAATTTTATAACGACCTTAAAAATGAAAAAAAAATAATTAAAAATGTAAAAAATTTTCAAAAAAAGATTACATTATGGAAACAGAAGAAAAAAAAATTTTTCAATTTATTTAATAAAATAAATGGACCTATTCCTGCCAAAGCATTTCCAGGACGAGCTTCAATATTAATTAATCTTCTGAAATTAAATAAAAATAATATTTCAAAAGTTTATGAAAAAGACATCTCCTTAAAAGTAAATAAATATGTACCAGGTACCGATATTAAAATTGTTAAGGAGTCATTATTTCACAAAAAAGACAGAGAAAAAAAAATGATAATCAATCTAGCTTGGCATATTTCTAATGAAATTAAGTTATATTTAAAGCAAAAAATGAAATATTCTGGAAAAATGATAAATATAATATCAAAAAACGATTTTAAATAAAAGATAATGAAATTTTATTCAACTAAATTTAAAGATTTAAAAATCATAAAATTAAAAAGATTTAATGACTTTAGGGGTGATAATATAAAAATTTTTAACAAGAAATATAAAAAATTTAACTTCAATTTTTTTGAGTCCTACGTCAGTATATCCAAAAAAGGATCTGTTAGAGGGCTGCATGGACAATTAGGAAAATTTTCTCAATCAAAACTAATTTATTGTATTAAAGGTAAAGTATTAGATATTGCAATAGATCTAAGAAAAAATTCTAAAACTTATGGCAATATATTTAAAAAAAAAATTAGCTCAAAAAATATGACTGCTATTTTAATTCCAGGAGGTTTTGTACATGGATTAGTTGCTTTAGAAAATAATACAATTTTAGTGAATTTTAACTCTAAAGATTATAATCCAAAAAAGGAGTTTGGTATTAATATTAAATCAATAAATTTAAAGCTTCCTAAAGTTAAATTGCACATTTCAAAAAAGGATAAAAAACTAATGGGACTTACAGATTATATAAGCAACCAAAAATGAAAATAGCAATAATAGGATCATCAGGTTTTATTGGAAAAAATTTAAGTTTTTTTTTAAAAAAAAATAACCCTAACAAAGTTTTTTTACTATCATCGTACACTCTTAATAAAAACAATTGGATAGAAAAAATAATCAGAGAAATTCGGAAAATTCAACCAAACATTATTATCAATTGTGCTGCAAATCAAAATTTAAATAACTCTAAAAAGAATTTAATTGATTTAATTAATTCTAATTTATATTCAAATGTTATGTTTCTTAATGAAGCTATAAGAAATAAAAAATTTATGGGTTATATTACTTTTGGTACTAAATGGGAACTTGGTGATAGTAAATTATCAAAACCCCTAAATTTTTATGCCGCAACAAAGCAAGCTAATGATAGTTTCTTTAAATACTTTTCAAATAAAAAAATTTCAATTATATCACTCAAAATTTTTGACACATACGGACCCAATGATAAAAGGAAAAAATTCTTAAATGACTTGTTGAAAAGTTACAAAAATAACAAACTTCTAAAAATTACACAAGGAAAACAGTTCTTAGACTATGTTCATGTAAATGATATTTGTTTCTTAGTAAATAAAATTATAAATGATATTAAATCAAAAAAATTAAAAGGTTATAATTCATTTACTGTAAGTTCAATGAAACCAATTAGACTAATTAATTTGGTTAAAAAATTAAATAAAATACTAAATAAAAATTTAAAAATTGCAGTTGGAAAAAAAAAGTACCGTCAGAATCAATCTAAAAATAAAGTAAATAGAATATTTAATTATCCTAAATGGAAACCAAAGCATAAACTATTTAAGGAATTAAAAATAATTTTTGATAAAGGATGAACATGGATTTTAGTAATTATTCTAAATTTTTTAAAAATAAAAAAATATTAATAACTGGTAATACTGGTTTTGTAGGATCGTATTTGTCTTTAACACTTAATTTGATGAATGCTAAAGTGTTAGGGTATTCGTTAAAAAAAAAAAATACTGATTACATCTCAAATACAAAAGATTATAAAAAAAAAATCAAAACTATTTATGATGATATAAAAAATATTGAAAATCATGAGAAAAAAATAAAAATGTTTAAGCCTGAAATGGTTATACATTTGGCCTCTCAGCCATTGGTTTCAGAGTCATATTTGAATACAAAAAAAACTTATGAAACTAATTTAATGGGAACAGTAAAATTACTTGAACTTGCAAAAAAAATTAAATCAATAAAAAATATTTTAATATTCACCTCAGATAAAGTTTATAAAAATTTCGAAAAGAATAATTTAAACGAAAATTCACCATTGGGTGGTGAAGATCCATATAGCTCTAGTAAATCAGCGCAAGATATAATTTCAAATAGTTATAAATTTTCATTCTTAGAAAAGAAGAAAAATATTTTTATTGTAAGAGCTGGAAATATAATTGGTGGAGGTGATTGGGAGAAAACAAGACTAATACCTGATTTATTTATATCTAATCACAAAAAAAAAAATATTTTATTAAGAAACCCTAATGCAACGCGACCGTGGCAACACATATTAGATGTCACAGAAGGAATTTTAAAATTAATTCTAGTTAAAGGAAAAAAAATTTCCAGAAAAACTCTCATATATAATATTGGTCCAAGAAAAAATAAAAATTTAAATGTAAAAAATTTAATTAAAAAATTTATTAGTAAATCTGAAATATTAAAGATTTCTTATAATTCAAAAAAAATCGGCTTTCGCGAAAGTAAATTTTTAAATCTATCTAGTGATTTGATTATGAAAGATATTAAATGGTCACCCAAATTAACTTTAAACGACGCAATAAAATTAACTTCTGATTGGTATTCATATTTCTTTACTAAAAGGAAAGAAATACTTAATTTCACAGAAAAACAAATTAAATTTTTTTTTAAAAAAAATTAACATTGATTTTATTAATGATGGTGCCCCCGCACGGATTCGAACCGCGGACCTATTGATTACAAATCAATTGCTCTACCAACTGAGCTACAAGGGCATAATTAGGTTTTATAAATTATTTAATTACTAATCAAGTTTTTTTTAAAACATTTAAATGATGAAATGCTATAGCCGCACTATTTGATATATTTAGACTTTCAACGTTGCTATTTATATTTATCTTAACAAAAAAGTCTGCATATTTTGCTGTATGATGTCTCATTCCAAAACCTTCAGAACCAAAAAGAAGTATATTATTTCCCTTCCATTGTATTTCTGTAAAATCTTTTTTTGCATTTGAATCAAATGCATAAACCCAAAAGTTTTTTTCTTTTAAATTTTTTAAAGTAGAATTTATATTTGAAACTTGAAATATATTTAAATGTTCAATACATCCACTTGCCGATTTGTACATTAATTTGCTTTTGCTTGGAAAATGTCTATCTTTTACTATCAAACCATCTATTTTAAATGATGCGGCGCTTCTAATGAGAGAACCAATATTTCTAGGATCGGTAACTTCATCAAGACACACTAATGTAATATTATTTTTATTTTTTACAAATTCTTTTAGTAGTGGTTGATCCAACTCTTCGATTTCAGCAACATAACCTTGATGAGATATTTGATCTTTTGTTGTATAATTATCTAGTTCTTTTTTAGTCTTAAAATAAACTTTTACATTTTGTAGAATGTTTTTTTTTTGATTTTTTCTATGGATATTTTTTTTACTTTCTTCTGTTAAAAATACTCTTAAAACTTTTCTGTAAGGGTTTCTAAGAGCTTCTATTACTGCATGCTGACCAACAATATAAAATGGTGTTTTATTCATAGTTATTATGAGTTTTATACGTATTTTCTCGTATTTTCCCAGTAAATCTCATATTGCAATTGCACAATAAAAATATATAAAACGCTTGTTGTTTGAAGCTTTATTGAACTAGGGGACACTTCCCCAAAAAGGAGGAGGGGTTCCAGAGCGGTCAAATGGGGCGGGCTGTAAACCCGTTGACTTCGGTCTTCGAAAGTTCGAATCTTTCCCCCTCCACCATTTCGATAATTTTTTTAATGACAATGGAGTGAAACTCTTGGGTGTTGCGGGTGTAGTTCAATGGTAGAACGCTAGCCTTCCAAGCTGGATGTAAGGGTTCGATTCCCTTTACCCGCTCCAAGAAGCAAGAATGAGATTATTAATAAAAAACAAAAAACTGAGGTAAAAAAGTAATGTCGAAGGAAAAATTTGTAAGAAATAAACCGCATTGTAACATTGGTACAATCGGCCACGTAGATCATGGAAAAACAACTTTAACTGCAGCTATAACAAAAGTTCTAGCTGAAGCAGGAGGTGCAAAGTTTGTTGCTTATGATCAAATAGATAAAGCTCCAGAAGAAAAGGAGAGAGGAATTACTATATCAACTGCACACGTTGAGTATGAAACAGAAAAAAGACACTATGCCCACGTAGATTGTCCTGGTCACGCTGATTATGTTAAAAACATGATTACAGGAGCAGCACAAATGGATGGAGCGATCCTTGTGGTTAATGCAGCTGATGGACCTATGCCACAAACTAGAGAGCATATTCTATTAGCTAGACAAGTTGGTGTGCCTGCTATTGTAGTTTTTTTAAATAAAGTAGATCAAGTTAAAGACAAAGAATTGATAGACTTGGTTGAAGAAGAAATAAGAGAACTATTAACTTCATATAAATTTCCTGGCGATAAAACTCCGATAGTTAAAGGTTCAGCTTTAGCTGCTGTAGAAGGGAAAGATGAAGCTTTAGGAAAAAATGCAATTATGGAATTGATGAAAGCTGTTGACGAGCATATTCCTCAACCAGACAGACCTAAAGACAAACCTTTCTTGATGCCAGTTGAAGATGTTTTTTCAATTTCAGGAAGAGGTACCGTTGTTACAGGTAGAGTAGAGTCGGGTGTAATTAAAACTGGTGAAGAGATTGAAATAGTAGGTATTAGAGATACAAAAAAATCTGTTTGTACAGGTGTTGAAATGTTTAGAAAGCTTCTAGACACTGGAGAAGCCGGCGATAATATCGGTGCATTATTAAGAGGTGTAGAAAGAACAGATGTTGAAAGAGGACAAGTTCTTTGTAAGCCTGGATCAGTAACACCACACACTAAGTTTGAAGCTCAAGCGTATGTTTTAAAAAAAGAAGAGGGTGGACGACACACTCCTTTCTTTACTAAATATAGACCACAGTTTTACTTCAGAACAACAGATGTTACTGGAGAGGTTGAGTTACCTTCAGGAACTGAAATGGTAATGCCTGGAGATGATGCTAAATTTACTGTAAAATTAATTACACCAATTGCTATGAGTGAAAAATTAAATTTTGCAATTCGTGAAGGTGGTAGAACGGTAGGAGCTGGCGTAGTAACAAAAATTATAGAGTAAACTTCTATAGGAGTGTAGCTCAATTGGTAGAGCGCCGGTCTCCAAAACCGGAGGCTGAGGGTTCGAGTCCCTCCGCTCCTGCCAATAAATAAAAATATTATGAAAAACCCTTTTAAATTTATTCAAGAAGTAAAACAGGAAGCTTTTAAAGTAGCATGGCCTACTGGCAAAGAAACATTACAAGGAACTTTAATGGTTGTTGTTATGGCAATTATAGCTGCATTGTTTTTTTTACTTTTAGATCAAATCTTAAAATTTTTTTTAGAATTATTGTTAAAAGTGAGTTTTTAATGAAAAATTGGTATATTGTTCAGTCTCATTCAAGTTTCGAAAATAAAGTTGCTAGTCTAATCAAAGAAGAGGCAAATAAAGCTAAAATTTCAGATAAAATTGAAGAAATTATAGTTCCCACACATGATGTAACCGAAGTTAAAAGAGGAAAACGAGTACAAAGAAAAAAAAAATATTTCCCAGGGTATATCTTAATTAAAAGCGAAATGGATAATGGTATTTATCACATGATAAAAAATATTAAAAGAGTAAGTGGTTTTTTGGGATCAAAAGGTATACCAGTTCCAGTTTCTGATAAAGAGATTGAGAAAATTTTGGGTCAAATTAAAGATGGTGTTGCTCAACCAAAATCTGGTATAGAATATAGTGTAGGAGAAAAAGTCCAAGTTATAGATGGACCATTTGCATCTTTTAGTGGATTAGTAGAAGGTGTTGATGAAGAAAAATCTAGACTAAAGGTTTCGGTTTCTATCTTTGGTAGACCAACACCAGTAGATTTAGAATTTAACCAAGTGGAGAAAGTAAGTTAATGGCAAAAAAAGAAATATCAGGATTTGTAAAATTACAAATTAAAGGTGGACAAGCTAATCCAGCCCCTCCCGTGGGACCTGCTCTTGGACAAAGAGGAATAAATATAATGGAATTTTGTAAAGCATTTAATGAAAAAACTAAAAATTTTATGGGCAAACCAGTACCTGTGATTATTACAGTTTATAAAGACAAAAAATTTGATTTTATTATAAAATCACCGCCTGCTTCTCACTTTATAAAAGAAGCTGCTAAATTAAAAGGGGGATCACAAGAACCCGGAAGACAAATAGTTGCATCAATAACAAAAAAACAAGCAGAAGAAATAGCTAAAAAAAAAATGGCTGATTTGAATGCTCATGATTTGGAAGAAGCAGTTAAGATTATTGCCGGATCAGCAAGATCAATGGGTATAGAGGTTAAAGAATAATGTCATCAAAAAGATTTAAAAAACTACCAACTAACACTTCTAATTTACAACCGAGCTTATTAGAAAAAATTTTACCAGAAATTAAAAAAAATTGTACTACAAAGTTTGATGAGTCTATTGATTTAAACTTTCAAATAAATCACAAGCAAAAAAAAAATGAAATTAATTTAAGAACTGTCGTGAATTTACCATCAGGAAGTGGAAAAAAAATAAAAGTTGCTGTAGTTTGTGAAGAAGTAAAATCTAAAGATGCTAAAGATGCGGGCGCAGATATTGTTGGAGCCGATGATTTTATAGAAAAAATAAAAGGTGGAGATTTAAACTTTGATAAGTTAATTTGCACACCTTCAATGATGTTAAAACTTTCAAAACTTGGTAAAATTTTAGGCCCAAAAGGATTAATGCCCAATCCAAAGTTAGGCTCAGTTACAGAAAATATTAAAAAAGCTGTAACAGAAGCTAAAACTGGACAAGTCGAAATTAAAAATGATAAAGACGGAAATATAGGTTTAAGTATAGGAAAAAAATCTTTCGCTGATGACAAGCTTATTAAAAATTATAATGCAGTTATTGATGTTTTGGAAAAAGAAAAATCAAACAATACTGTTAAGGGTGACTTAATCAAAAATATTTTTATTACATCTTCCATGGGTGTTTCATATAAAATTAAATTATCAAAAAATATTTAACTATGATGAACAAAGAACAAAAACAAAATTATATAAAAGAGATGACAGCACAGTTCGAAAATAGTGAGGCTGTTCTTGTTACGCATTATCAAGGCTTAACTGTTAAACAGTTAGATGATTTAAGAAAAAAAATGCGAGAACATGGAATTAAATTTAAAATTACAAAAAATAGAATTACAAAACTAGCACTGAAAAATTCTAAATGTAAAGATCTAACAGATTTATTTACAGGACCAACAGCGGTAGCTTTATCTGAGGACGCAATTACATCTGCTAAAATCTTAACTAAGTTTTCAAAAGAGAACGAGAATCTGAAAATTTTAGGTGGAATCATGGGAGAAGAAGTTTTAGATGTAGCCGGAGTTGCAAATGTCGCAACTTTGCCTAGTCTAGATGAAGCAAGGGCCAAAATAGTAGGAATTTTACGTTCTCCTGCACAAAAAATTACAAGTATTTTACTTGCACCAGCTTCAAAAATCGCTATTTTAGCGCTCGAAAAAAGTAAAAAATAAACCCTACAAATACACAAAATATTATGGCAGACTTAAATAAAATTATAGATGACTTATCAAGTTTAACTGTTGTAGAAGCAGCTGAACTATCAAAACAACTTGAAGAAAAATGGGGCGTTACAGCAGCAGCAGCTGTTGCGGCAGCACCTGCAGCTGGTGCTGGAGCAGCTCCAGCAGAAGAGAAAAGTGAGTTTACAATTATGCTTACTTCTTCAGGAGATAAAAAAATTAACGTAATAAAAGAAATTAGAGCGGTAACAGCTTTAGGATTAAAAGAAGCTAAAGATTTAGTAGAAGGTGCTCCTAAAGAAGTTAAATCTGGTGTGAATAAAAAAGAGGCAGAAGAAATTAAAGCCAAATTAGAAGCAGCAGGCGCAAAAGTAGAACTTAAGTAAATTTAAAGAAAGAATTAGTTGCTGATTTTTTTTTAATCAGCAAGATTGTATAGATGCAACTATCTTTTACTGGTAAAAAAAACATTAGAAAAAACTTTGGCAAACTTAAAGAAAGTTTGTCTATACCTAACTTGATCGAAGTTCAAAAAAATTCATACAATCAGCTAACATCTTATAAAGCAAACTCTCCTGATCAATTAACAAAAGGTTTTGATAGAGTTTTTAAAAGTATATTTCCAATAGAAGACTTAAATGATAAAGCTACTTTGGAGTACTTATCTTATAGACTTGAAAAACCAAAATTTGATACTGAAGAATGTATTCAAAGAGGATTAACATACTCATCCGCATTAAAATGCACCTTAAGACTTGTTGTTTATGATATAAACCAAGAAACAAATACTAAAGATATATTGTCAGCAAAGGAACAAGAAGTTTATATGGGAGAAGTTCCAATGATGACTAATAGTGGTACCTTTATAACTAATGGAGTTCAAAGAGTAGTAGTAAATCAAATGCATAGAAGTCCTGGTGTATTTTTTGATCATGATAAAGGTAAATCTCATGCGAGTGGAAAATTACTTTTTAATTGCAGAGTAATTCCAAACAGAGGTTCATGGATAGACTTTGAATACGATGTTAAAGATTTTTTATATTTTAGAATTGATAGAAAAAAGAAAATTTTAGCATCAACATTGTTATTAGCATTAGGTTATTCTAAAAATGATATAGTAAATGAATTTTATGATAAAGAAACTTTCATATTTGATGAAAAATTAAATAAATGGAAAACAAAATTTAATCCAGAAAATTACAAAACCAAAAATTTTTCTGAAGAAGTTGTTGATGCTAAAACAGGAAAGACAATAATTAAACTTGGCGAAAAAGTAAATTTTTTATCTGCAAAAAAACTTTCAAATGATGGATTGAAAGAGATATTTGTTTCAAATCAATCTCTTTATGGAAAATTTCTTCATAAAAATATTAAAACTGGTGAAGAAAATTTTGGCATTGGTACTGAAATTAATGAAACTATTTTATCTAAAATTATAGAGGCAAAAATTTTTTCAATAGAAATATCTACTACTAACTCAATAAACAAAGGATCCTATTTATTACAAACTATTTTTAATGATAAAAATGAAACTAAAAATGATGCTATAACTGAAATTTATAAAGTTTTAAGACCTGGGGAACCGCCAACAATTGAAATTGCAACTCAGATATTTAATAATCTTTTTTTTAGCTCCGATAGGTATGACCTTTCTGATGTTGGAAGAGTAAAAATGAATTCCAGATTAAATTTGCAATGTTCAGATAAAATTACAATTCTAAGAAATGATGATTTGATCGCTATTATCAAAAAAATGCTTGATATACGTGATGGCAAAGATGAAGTAGACGATATTGATCACTTAGGTAATAGAAGAGTTAGGTCTGTTGGTGAGTTGGTAGAAAACCAAGCACGCATTGGCGTTTATAGAATGGAAAGAGCTATCAAAGAAAAAATGACCACTTTAGATGTAGAATCGTCAATGCCACAAGATTTAATTAATGCAAAACCTTTAACAATTTCTTTAAAAGATTTTTTTGCAACCTCTCAACTTTCTCAATTTATGGATCAAACTAACCCTTTATCTGAAATTACTCATAAACGAAGAGTTTCAGCATTAGGACCTGGTGGTTTAACAAGAGAAAGAGCTGGCTTTGAGGTGCGTGACGTTCATCCAACTCACTACGGTAGAATCTGTCCTATTGAAACACCCGAAGGTCCAAATATTGGTTTAATTAATAGTCTTTCTACATACGCGAAAATTAACAAGTACGGTTTTATTGAGAGTCCATATAAAAGAGTACAGAAAGGTATTGTAGAAGATAAAATAGAATATCTATCAGCAATGGAAGAGACCAAATATACAATTGCTCAAGCTAATTCAAAAGTTGATAAAAACGGCAAAATAACCGAAGATCTTGTTTCTTGCAGAAAAAATTTAAATTTTGTTTTATCAAAACCTGAAAACATTGACTACATAGACGTATCACCTAAACAACTTGTTTCAGTTGCTGCTTCTTTAATACCATTTCTTGAAAATGATGATGCGAATAGAGCTCTTATGGGATCTAACATGATGAGGCAAGCGGTTCCTTTACTAAAACCTGAATCACCACTAGTTGGAACTGGCATCGAAAGTGATGTTGCTTTAGATTCTGGAGTAACAATAGTTGCAAAAAGGGATGGAGTTGTTGATAAAATTGACGGAAAAAGAATAGTTATTAAGGCAACAAGCGAGTCTGATTTTACAAAATCAGGTGTAGACATTTACAATTTACAGAAATTCAAAAGGTCAAATCAAAATACATGTATAAACCAAAAACCTTTAGTTAGAGTTGGTGACAAAGTAAATTCTGGCGACATAATAGCAGATGGACCATCAACTAAATTAGGCGAATTAGGATTAGGAAAAAATGTTACCGTAGCATTTATGCCATGGCAAGGTTATAATTTTGAAGATTCTATTTTAATATCTGAAAGATGCGTAACTGATGATGTTTTTACTTCGATTCACATAGAGGAATACGAAGTAATGGCTCGAGATACTAAACTTGGTGAAGAAGATATCACGCGCGATATACCAAATGTTAATGAAGAGTCACTGAAAAATTTAGATGAGTCAGGAATCGTTTATATAGGAGCAGAGGTTAAAGCTGGTGATATATTAGTTGGAAAAGTAACACCAAAAGGTGACACTGCATCAGGACCTGAAGAGAAATTGCTTCGGTCAATTTTTGGTGAAAAAGCCATAGATGTTACTGACACATCATTAAAGATGCCGAGCGGAAGCAGTGGAATAATTGTTGATGTTAGAGTATTTAACAGACATGGTATAGAAAAAGATGAAAGATCTATAACTATAGAAAGAGCCGAAATTGAAGTGGTTCAACAAGACAAAATTGTTGAAGAAGAAATTTTAGAAAGAAGTATTAAGCAAAGAGCAAGCCAAATTTTGTCAGGTTCCACTATTAGTAAAAAAATAAAAAATATCGATGCCGGAGAAAAAATAAATCCTGAAAAAATTGAAAATTTAAATATTAATGAAATATTTAAGATTTTAGTAAGTGATAATAAAAAAATTGAGGCTCTTACACAGCTAAAAGATCAGTATAATAAAGCAAATTTAGATATACAAGAAAGATTTGAAGATAAGGTTTTAAAAATTAGACAGGGAGATGATTTACTTCCAAGTGTTATGAAAATGGTCAAAGTTTTTGTTGCAATTAAAAGAAGATTGAGACCTGGTGACAAAATGTCAGGAAGACATGGCAACAAAGGTGTTGTGAGTAAAATTGTTCCTGTTGAAGATATGCCGTATAGAGAAAATGGAACCCCGGTAGACATAGTATTAAATCCCCTTGGCGTTCCAAGTCGAATGAATGTTGGTCAGATATTAGAAACACATTTGGGATGGGCGTGCAAAGAATTTGGTGAAAATATGAAAAAATTAATTCAAGAAAATCAAAAAAAAATAGAAAAAACTGAAAAAATTTCTAATTTTCTTAAATCAGTATACGGAAAGGAAATTTTTGAAGAAAATTTAGACAAACTAAATAAAACTGAATTTAAAGATCTATGTGAAAATCTCCAAAATGGCATACCAATTGCAACACCAGTGTTTGATGGGGCTAAAGAAAAAGATGTAACTGATATGCTTAAACTTGGAAATTTACCAGCCACTGGACAAACTTATTTGTGGGATGGAAGAACAGGTGAAAAATTTGATAGACCGGTAACTGTAGGAATAATCTATATGTTAAAATTACATCACTTAGTAGAGGATAAAATTCATGCTAGATCAACCGGTCCATATAGTTTGGTGACACAGCAGCCATTGGGCGGCAAGGCACAACTCGGAGGTCAAAGATTTGGTGAAATGGAAGTATGGGCTTTAGAAGCTTATGGTGCTTCATATTCATTGCAAGAAATATTAACAGTTAAATCGGATGATGTTGCTGGAAGAGTAAAAGTTTATGAAACTATAGTTAAGGGTGAGGAAAATTTTGAATCAGGAATACCAGAATCATTTAACGTTTTAGTTAAAGAAATAAAATCACTAGCACTAAATGTTGAGCTAAACTAATTATGAAAAAAGAATTAACAGATTTATTTAAGAATAGTGAAATTTCAGATGCACAAAATTTCAATAGCATAAAGATAACTCTAGCGAGCCCTGAGAAAATTAAATCTTGGACTTATGGAGAAATTAAAAAACCCGAAACAATAAACTATAGAACATTTAGACCAGAAAAAGATGGTTTATTTTGTGCAAGAATATTTGGTCCAATTAAAGATTATGAATGTTTGTGTGGAAAATATAAAAGAATGAAATTTAGAGGAATCATTTGTGAAAAATGTGGAGTTGAAATTACAAAATCAAATGTAAGAAGAGAAAGAATGGGACACATTAATTTAGCAACACCCGTGGCTCATATTTGGTTTTTAAAATCATTGCCAAGTAGAATTTCGTTAGCAATAGACATGAAGCTAAAAGAAGTAGAAAGAGTTTTATATTTTGAGAACTTTATTGTAATTGAACCTGGTTTAACTGGTCTAAAAAAGAACCAACTTTTAAGTGAAGATGAGTTAAATAAATACCAGGAAGATTATGGAGAAGAATCATTTACAGCAGGTATTGGCGCTGAAGCTATCTTGGAAATTTTAAAATCTTTAGACCTAGAATCTGAAAGAGCATCTTTAATCAAAAATATAAATGAAACTAAATCTAAGGTTTCGGAAGAAAGATCTGTTAAAAGATTAAAATTAATAGAATCATTTATGGAAACAGGTCAAAAACCTGAATGGATGATATTGACAATTGTTCCTGTTATTCCTCCAGAATTAAGACCTCTTGTTCCACTGGATGGAGGAAGATTTGCTACGTCTGATTTAAATGATCTTTATAGAAGAGTAATAAATCGAAATAATCGTTTAAAGAGATTAATGGATTTAAAGGCTCCAGACATAATAATTAGAAATGAGAAAAGAATGCTCCAAGAATCTGTTGATGCTTTATTTGATAATGGAAGAAGAGGAAGAGTAATAACTGGTACTGGAAAAAGACCTCTTAAATCTTTAGCCGAAATGTTAAAAGGTAAACAGGGAAGGTTTAGACAAAACTTATTAGGGAAAAGAGTTGATTATTCAGGTAGATCAGTCATTGTAGTTGGTCCAGACTTAAAATTACATGAATGTGGTTTGCCAAAAAAAATGGCATTAGAATTATTTAAACCTTTTTTATATGCACGTTTAAATAAACTTGGATTGGCGTCAACAATTAAACAAGCAAAAAAATTAGTTGAAAAAGAAACAAATGCTGTGTGGGATGCATTAGAATTAATTGTTAGAGAACATCCTGTTATATTAAATAGAGCGCCAACTCTTCATAGATTAGGTGTTCAAGCATTTGAACCAAAATTAATTGAAGGAAATGCAATAGAATTACACCCATTAACCTGTGCAGCATTTAATGCAGATTTTGATGGAGACCAAATGGCGGTTCATATTCCTTTAAGTTTGGAAGCGCAGTTAGAAGCTAGAGTTTTAATGATGTCCACCAACAATATTTTAAGCCCTTCTAACGGAAAACCTATAATTGTGCCTAGTCAAGATATGATATTAGGAATTTATTATTTATCACAGTCGCCATATGAAAAAGCTAAAATTGAAGGATATTTTGTTAATAATTCAGAAATTGAACATGCGTTAGAAACAGGACAAATCAAAGTACATTCAAAAATTATATCTAGATTTGAAACAGTAGATGAAAATGGCAATAAAAAAATTGAAAAATATACTACTACCGTAGGAAGATTTTTATTAGCCAATTTATTACCGAAAGATAATAATATTAAATTTTCTTTAATAGACAGACTGTTACCTAAAAAAATTGTTTCTGAAGTTATAGATATTGTCTTTCGATTTTGTGGACAAAAGAAAACAGTTATTTTTTGTGATAAACTAAAAGATTTAGGTTTTAAACATGCATTTAGAGCAGGTATATCTTTTGGAAAGGATGATTTAGTAATACCAGTTAATAAAGACAAATTAATTAACGAAACAAAAAAACTTATTGCAGATTACGAAAATCAGTATTCCGAAGGCTTAATAACTAGAGGAGAAAAATATAATAAAGTAGTCGATGCATGGTCAAAATGTACAGATAAAGTTGCTGGTGAAATGATGAAGGGAATTTCAGCTACTGAAACAACTGAAGAAGGATTGAAAATCAACTCAGTATTTATGATGGCTGATAGTGGAGCCAGAGGTTCTGCGGCTCAAATGAAACAATTAGCAGGAATGAGAGGTTTAATTGCAAAACCATCTGGGGAAATTATAGAGACTCCAATTACTTCAAATTTTAAAGAAGGATTAACTGCTTTAGAGTATTTTAATTCTACACACGGTGCTAGAAAAGGTTTAGCTGACACAGCTTTAAAAACTGCAAATTCTGGTTATTTAACAAGGAGACTTTGTGATGTTGCACAAGATTTAACTATTACTAAAGAAAACTGTGACAACCCAGGAAATATCAAACTTTCTGAAATTATAGAAGGTGGTAATGTAATTGTGAGCTTATCCGAAAGAGCCTTAGGAAGAATATCAGCAAAAGATATTAAAAATCCAGTAACCGGCGATATAATAATAAAGAAAAATGAAATGATTGATGAGGCTGCATGTGAAAATATTGATACTGCTGGAGTTAAAATAATCAATGTATATTCTGTAATGACATGTGGTTTAAAAGAAGGTGTTTGTGCAAGATGTTATGGCAGAGACTTATCAAGAGGTAAAATTGTACACGTTGGTGAAGCTATTGGAATGATATCAGCTCAATCAATTGGTGAACCAGGTACACAACTTACAATGAGAACTTTTCACATTGGAGGAACCGCATCTATTAAGCAAGATTCACAAATCATTACCAAAACAGATGGAATACTAAAAATAATAAATACAAATCTTATTGAAGACTCAAAAAAGAATCTAGTTGTAATGGGAAGAAACACTCAACTTTCAATAGAAGATGACAAAGGAATGCAAGTAGCAATTTATAAAGTTCCATATGGTTCAAAATTATTCTATCAAAACGAAGATAAAGTTAAAAAAAATTCAAAAATTTGTGAATGGGACCCATACACTACTCCAGTTATTGCTGAAAAAAGCGGTATAGCTGGTTATGTGGATTTAATTGATGGTGTGTCATTACAAGAAACAGTAGATGATGCAACTGGCATCTCATCTAAGTCCGTTATAGATTGGAGATCACAATCTAAAAATTCTGATTTAAAACCTAGAATAACATTAAGAGATGAAAAGGGTAATGTTATTAAAAAAGCTGATGACAATGAAGCAAGATATTATTTAGTTCCTGATTCAATTTTATCAGTTAAAGATGGTCAAAAAATATTCGCAGGTGATGTTATTGCAAGACTTCCAAAAGAAACTTCAAAAACTAAAGATATAACTGGAGGATTACCTAGAGTAGCAGAATTATTTGAAGCAAGAAAAGCTAAAGATAGTGCAATCATCGCAGAAAATGATGGAAAAGTTTTATTTGGAAAAGAAGTTAGAGGCAAACAAAGAGTATCAATAGAGTCTGAAAATGGAGAATCTTCAAATTATTTAATACCAAAAGGAAAACATATAAATTTTAACCAAGGTGAAAAAATAAAAAAAGGAGAATATTTATTAGATGGCCAACCATTGCCCCATGACATTTTAAGAATATTAGGCATTGAGGAGTTAACTGAATATTTTGTAAATCAAGTTCAAGAGGTTTACCGACTACAAGGAGTTGTGATTAATGATAAACATATAGAAACTATTTTAAGACAAATGTTGAAAAAAATTGAAGTTAAGGAAACAGGAGACTCATCTTTATTACCAGGTGAAATAATTGATAAAAACAAATTTGAAGCAATGAACGAAAAATTAAAATCTGAAAAGAAAAAGCTAGCAACTGGCGAAAGAGTGCTAATGGGAATAACAAAAGCTTCTCTTCAAACCGAGTCATTTATATCTGCAGCTTCATTCCAAGAAACCACCAGAGTATTAACTGATGCTGCTATAAAAGGAAAAGTTGATAATCTTCATGGTTTAAAAGAAAATGTTATTGTTGGAAGACTTGTACCCGCAGGTACAGGTTCTATAAAGAGTGATTGGAACAAAAAAGCTTTAGATGATGATAAAAAATTCCTTGAAGACCAAGAAAAAATAGAACCATTGGAAAACCAAGTAAATCAATAAAAAAAAGCCCTTTAGACTTGTATTTTAATTTGACAAAGTGAAATTGTGTAGTATTTTGGCGATATTTTTGGTTGGAATGTAGCACTTTAGTGCTAAACGCTGCCATACATGATCATACAGCTATTTTCATCAAAAATATAATTAATTTATAAAAATTATGCCAACGATAAACCAATTGTTAAGAAAAAAAAGAATTAAAGTTAAGTCTAGAGATAAAGTTCCGGCTTTAGAAAAATCACCTCAAAAAAGAGGCGTGTGTGTTAAAGTATATACAACAACTCCAAAAAAACCAAATTCAGCTTTAAGGAAAGTTGCTAGAGTAAGACTATCTAACGGACATGAAGTTACTTCATATATACCAGGAGAAGGTCACAATCTACAAGAACATTCAGTTGTTTTAATAAGAGGTGGTCGTGTAAAAGACTTACCTGGAGTAAGGTATCATATTTTAAGGGGTAATTTAGATACACAAGGAGTTACAGCAAGAAAACAGCAACGTTCTAAATATGGTGCAAAAAAAGGTAAATAAAAATGTCTAGAAAAAAAAAAGCTCCTAAAAAAATTCAAATAATTGATCCATTATACAAGTCAGCGATTATTCCCAAATTAATTAATTCAATAATGTATGATGGAAAAAAAACAATAGCTGAAAAAATTATATACGATGCAATTGGTAAAATAAAATCTAAGGTTAAAGAAGAACCTATAAATGTATTTAATGAAGCTATAAATAATATTAAGCCAACTGTAGAAGTTAGGTCAAGACGTGTTGGTGGAGCAACATATCAGGTACCAGTAGAAGTTAAAGCTAAAAGATCCCAAGCTCTAGCATTAAGATGGTTAATTGATGCCTCAAGAAAAAGAAAAGACAAGAAAATGGCTGACAAAATATTTAATGAAATTTTTGATGCCTATCAAAACAAAGGTTCGGCTATTAAAAAAAAGGAAGATACACATAAAATGGCAGACTCTAACAAAGCTTTTGCACATTTTAGATGGTAAAAAATTATGCCTAGAACTCATACATTAGATAAATACAGAAATATTGGCATTATGGCACATATAGATGCAGGAAAAACTACAACAACTGAAAGAATTTTATACTACACAGGTAAAAGCCATAAAATTGGTGAGGTGCATGATGGTGCTGCAACCATGGATTGGATGGAACAAGAGCAAGAAAGAGGAATTACAATAACATCTGCTGCAACAACATGTTTTTGGCGTGAGCATCGAATTAATATTATAGACACGCCTGGACACGTTGACTTTACAATTGAAGTTGAAAGATCTTTAAAAGTTTTGGATGGAGCAGTAGCTGTCTTCGATGGTGTAGCTGGCGTTGAACCTCAATCAGAAACTGTTTGGAGACAGGCAGACAAATATAAGGTTCCAAGAATATGTTTTGTGAATAAATTGGACAGAACTGGCGCAGATTTCTTTAGATGTGTTGATATGATTAAGGAAAGATTGGGTGCAAAACCTTTAGTTATGCAAATTCCAATTGGCATTGAATCTTCTCTTCAAGGAGTGGTTGATTTAATAAAAATGAAAGCAATTGTTTGGAAGAATGAAGATCTTGGTGCTGCTTGGGAAGAAAAAAATATTCCAGATGATTTAAAAAAAATTTGTGAAAAATATCGACAAGAATTAGTTGAAACTGCAGTTGAACAAGATGAAAAACTTATGGAAGCTTATCTAAATGGAGATCAAATTAAAAATGAAGATTTAATAAAATGTGTAAGAAAAGGCTGTTTGAATTTTGATTTTGTGCCAGTTTTAACTGGTTCGGCATTTAAAAATAAAGGGGTACAACCTTTATTAGATGCTGTTGTTGATTATCTACCTAGTCCAAAAGACATTAACTCCATAAAAGGAACTAAGCCAGGATCAGATGAGGTAGTTGAAATGAAATTTGACGACGGAGCGCCTTTTTCAGCATTAGCATTTAAGGTAGCGAACGATCCATTTGTAGGATCTTTAACATTTATTAGAATTTATTCAGGAACAGTTAAATCTGGAACTGGAATTTACAATACATCAAGAGACAAAGAAGAAAGAGTTGGAAGAATGTTGTTAATGCACGCTAACTCAAGAGAAGACATAAAAGAAGCTAACACTGGTGATATAGTCGCTTTAGCTGGTTTAAAATATACTGTAACAGGACATACATTAGCAAATGAAGAAACACCAGTTTTACTTGAGCCAATGGAATTCCCTGATCCTGTAATTGAAATTGCAGTAGAGCCAAAAACAAAAGGTGATCAAGAAAAAATGGGAGAAGCTTTAGGAAGGTTAGCAAAAGAGGATCCGTCATTTAGAGTTACTTCAGATGAAGAGTCTGGACAAACAATTATTAAAGGCATGGGTGAACTTCATTTAGATATAATTGTTGATAGAATGAAAAGAGAATTTAAAGTAGAAGCAAATGTTGGCGCACCACAAGTTGCTTACCGCGAAACAATATTAAATTCAGCTGAATTTGACTATACACACAAAAAACAAAGTGGAGGCGCTGGTCAATTTGCTAGAGTAAAATTATCTGTTGAACCATTGGAGCCCGGTAAAGGTAGAGAAGTTGAAAGTAAAATTAAGGGAGGTGCTATACCAAAAGAATTTATTCCAGGTGTAGAAAAAGGTATCGAAACAATTTCAGACGGTGGTATATTAGCCGGTTTTCCTATTATAGACTATAAAGTAACAATCCTTGATGGTCTTCATCACGATGTAGATTCAAGTGTTTTAGCATTTGAATTAGCTTCGAGACAATGTTTTAAAGAAGCATGCACAAAAGGAACTTTAAAGCTTCTAGAGCCAATTATGAGAGTTGAAGTAGTAACACCAGAAGATTACATGGGTGATGTAATAGGTGACCTAAATAGTAGAAGAGGGCAGATTAATACTCAAGAACAAAGAGGTAACGCAACAGTAATAACAGCAATGGTTCCATTAGCTAACATGTTCGGATATATAAATAACTTAAGATCTATGTCACAAGGTAGAGCACAATACTCAATGTTTTTTGATCATTATGATAAAGTTCCACAAAATGTTCAAGATGAAGTAACAAAAAAGACAGGTTAAATGGAAAAGCAAAATATAAGAATTAAATTAAGAGCGTATGACAATAAAATTCTAGATCAGTCGACAGAAGAAATTGTTAATACTGTTAAAAGAACAGGTGCAAATATAAAAGGGCCAATACCTCTACCTACAAGAATTGAAAAATATACAGTTTTGAGATCGCCACATATAGACAAAAAGAGTAGAGAACAGTTTGAAACTAGAACACATAAAAGATTAATAGATATAATTGAACCAACACCACAAACAGTCGAAGCTTTAATGAAATTGGATTTAGCATCAGGGGTGGATGTGGAAATTAAAATATAACTATGACAGAAATAGCATTAATAGGTAAAAAAATTGGAATGACACGTGAATTCTACAAATCGGGTCAATCAATACCTGTAACTGTAGTTAAAATGGAAAAAGCTAGAGTGATTCAAGTAATTCAAAAAGAAAAAAGAGGCTATGATGCGGTACAATTAGGATATGGAAAAGTAAAAAATTCAAAATTAACAAAATCAATGAAAGGTTTTTATTCAAAAAAAAACACAGAACCAAAAAAAGCACTAAAGGAATTTAGAGTAAAAAATACAGAAAATTATAAAGAAGGTAACGAATTTGGTTTAGAAATATTTAAAGAAGTAAAGTTTGTAGATATTAAGTCAAAAACAATCGGTAAGGGATTTGCAGGAGCCATGAAAAGACATAATTTTAGCGGTCTTAGAGCTACACATGGTGTTTCGGTATCACATAGATCACATGGATCAACCGGACAAAGACAAGATCCGGGTAAGGTTTTTAAAGGAAAAAAAATGGCAGGGCATATGGGTGACAAACTTAGAACCATGCAAAATATTGAAATTGTTAAATCTGATATTGAAAACAGTTTATTATATTTAAAAGGTTCAATACCAGGATCCAAAAATTCAGAAGTTTTAGTAAAAAAAGCTGTTAAAAACCTTAAAAAACTTACAATTTTAGAAAAAATCGCAGCTGCTGAAAAAGCAAAAAAAATTCCAGAAAAAAAGAAAAAATAATATGAAAATAGAAAAACTAAATTTAAATGGCAAAAAAGATTCAATTGAAGTAATGGATAGAATTTTTTCAGGCAAAATTAATAAAATCTTAGTTAGCAAAGTATTATACAAAACAAATGTAAACTACAAAAAGAGACGTGCTAAAACCAAACAACAGAATGAAATAAAGGGATCAACTTCAAAAATTTATGCTCAAAAAGGAACTGGTAATGCTAGACATGCTAGTAGAAAAGCTCCAATATTTGTTGGTGGTGGTATTGCCCATGGACCCAAAGGAACACTTGCTTACAAAAAAATAAAATTAAACAAAAGCGAAAAAAAGTTGAGCATAGCTTCATTAATAACAGAAAAGAATAAATTAAAGAATTTACTAATATTCAGTGATTTCACAGATGAAATAAAAAAAACAAAAGAAATGAACAAAATAATCAATAAGTTTGAAATTGCTAATTCACTAATTGTTTTAGATAAAAAATCAAAAGATAAAATATTTAAATCAGCAAGAAATATTCCAAATATAAAAGTTACAGATGTAAATCATTTTAGTGCTTTTGATATTGTTAAATTTGAAAAAGTTGTGTTTACAGAAAGTTCAGTTAAAGAGTTAGAAAAGAGATATTCATAGATATGACTAAAATTCATTTATACGACAAAATTTTTTCACCAATTATTACAGAAAAATCAACTAATTTATCTGAACAAGGAAAAATAGTTTTCAAAGTCCCAAATAAAGCAAATAAAAAAAATCTTAAAAAAAATATTGAAAAAATATTTAAAGTAAACGTAACTAAAATTAATATTATTAACAAACAAAGCAGAAAAAAATTAACTAGAGGTCGAAAAGTTAACGTTCAAGGTTACAAAAAGGCAATTATAACATTAAAAAAAGGTCAAAGTATTGACTTAACAACAGGCATTTAAAAATGGCACTAAAAACATTTAAACCTTATACAAAATCTACAAGAGGAACAATTTTAATTGATAGAGCGGGCTTGTGGAAAGGAAAACCTTTTAAATCTCTTGTTTCACCTAAGAATCCACGAAAAGGTAGAAATAATTACGGTCGCATCACCTCAAGAAATAGAGCAGGGGGTCATAAGAAAATGTATAGAGAAATTGACTTTTATAGAAAAAAATTTGATGTAGAGGCAACTGTTGAAAGAATTGAGTATGATCCAAATAGATCTTGTTACATAATGTTGGTTAAATTTGAGGATGGTGAACACAGGTATTATTTAGCTCCACAAAAAATTAAAACAGGGGATAAGATTATTAATGGTAATAATAAAGAAATAAAAGTAGGCAACTGTATGCCTTTACAGGATATACCAGTGGGAATTAATATTCATAATGTTGAGTTGCAACCAGGATCAGGTGGTAAAATTGCTAGATCTGCTGGAACTTCGGTTACAATATCAGGAATTGATGGAAATTATTCATTAATTAAAATGACTTCTGGCGAAGTTAGAAAAATAGATTCAAGATCATTAGCGACAATAGGTGTGCTATCAAACCCAGATCAAAAAAACATTAAAATAGGAAAAGCAGGAAGATCAAGGTGGCTTGGAAGAAGACCTCATACAAGAGGTGTTGTTATGAACCCTGTTGACCATCCGCACGGTGGTGGTGAAGGTAAGAGTGCTGGTGGAAGACATCCAGTATCAAGAACTGGTCAGTCTGCAAAAGGTTTAAAAACAAGAGATAACAAGAGAACAGACAAATATATAATAAGAAGAAGAAAGAAGAAGAAAGATTAAGGTAAACGTTATGGCAAGATCAGTATGGAAAGGACCATTTGTTGAGGAAAGTTTAATGAAAAAGGTAGACTTACAGAAGAAAGACACAAACAGAAAGCCCATTAAAACTTGGTCTAGAAAATCAACAATAATCCCTGATTTTGTTGGGTGTAGTTTTTTAATTTACAATGGAAAAAAATTTATTCCACTTACAATTTCTGAAGATATGGTTGGTCATAAACTAGGAGAGTTTGCTCCAACTAGAACTTTTGTTGGTCATACACCAGCTGATAAAAAAGCTGCTAAAGAAGAAGCATCACCAGCACCAAAAGATGAGAAAAAATAATGAGTAATAAAAAAAAAAACAAAGAAATAAAAGAGAAAGTGGTGCGATCAGTGAATAAGAATGTTAGATCAAGCGTCAGAAAACTAAACCCAATTTTAAAGGCTATTGTGGGTAAAAAAGTTGATATTGCTTTAAGAGATTTAACTTTCTCAGATAAGAGAATTTCAAAAGATATTAAAAAAACTATTTCATCAGCAATTGCAAACGCTGAAAATAATTATCAATACGATATTGATAATTTGATTGTAAAGGAAGCTTTTTGTGGAAAACAAATAGTTATGAAAAGATTTAGAGCAAGAGCAAAAGGTCGAGCGGCACCTATACTAAAACCTTATTCAAATGTAACAATAATTTTATCAGAACCAAGAAAAATGGAGCGTCATGGGACAAAAAGTTAATCCAGTAGGTTTAAGATTAGGAATTAACAGAGGGTGGGACTCTGTGTGGTATGCGAAGAAAAAAGATTTTGGTAACTACTTAATTGAAGATTTTAAAATTAGAGAATATATAAAAAAAAACGTTATTAACTCAGGAGTTTCTAAAGTTATGATTGAAAGAACTGCAAAAAATTGTTTTGTAACAATTTATACATCAAGACCTGGATTTGTAATTGGAAAAAAGGGAAGTGATATAGAAAAAATTAAATCTAAATTATCAAAAATTACATCAAACGAAGTAACATTAAACATAAAAGAAGTTAAAAAACCCGAAACGAACAGTTTTTTGGTTGCCGAAAATATTGCTCAACAATTAGTTAAAAGAATATCTTATAGAAGAGCAATGAAAAGAGCGATGCAATCAGCGTTACGATTAGGAGCAAAAGGAATAAAAGTTTCTATAAGTGGTAGATTAGGAGGCAATGAAATAGCTAGAACCGAATGGCTTAGAGATGGAAGCATACCATCTCATACTTTGAGGGCGGATATTGATTATGCAGAGTCCGAAGCTTTAACCACTTATGGAATAATTGGAATTAAAGTTTGGATTTATAAAGGGGAAATTTTTAGCAAGGAGTTTAGTCAAGAGACTAATAAAAAATAATTATGTTGCAACCAACTAGATCAAAATTTAGAAAAGCTCATAAAGGTAGAATACATGGGACCGCATCTAGAGCAAATTATATTAATTATGGTTCTTACGCATTAAAAGCAATGTCACCCGATAGAGTTATTGGCAAGCAAATTGAAGCAGCAAGAGTTGCTTTAACAAGACATATGAAAAGACAAGGAAGAGTTTGGACTAGAATATTTCCAAACATACCTGTTTCAAAAAAACCTGTAGAAGTAAGAATGGGCAAAGGAAAAGGTTCGCCGGAATTTTGGGCATGTAGAGTAAAACCTGGAAGAATTCTTTTTGAAATAGATGGTGTATCCGAGCAAATTGCTAGAGAATCACTTTATAAGGCTTCAGCTAAATTACCGATTAAAACAAAATTTATAAAAAGAATATCATAATGAAAAAAAAAGAAATAAAGAAACTAACAAAAGCTCAAGCGATTAAGAATATTGATCAAATGAAAAAAGACTTATTTAATTTAAGATTTCAAAAAATAAATTCACAGATAACTAATCCTGCTAAAATAAAACAAACAAAAAAATCAATAGCTAGATTAAAAACTCTTTTAAGAGGAAAATTAAATGCCTAAAAAAATATTATCAGGAATAGTGGTAAGCGACAAACCTAACAAGACAATAACAGTGCTTGTTGAAAGAAAGTATCAGCATCCAATTTTAAAAAAAATTGTAAAAGTTAGAAAAAAATATAATGCACATGACGAAAATAATAAATTTAAAAATGGAGATAAAGTTTCAATTATTGAAAGTAAACCATTTTCAAAAAATAAAAGATTTCAAGTTATGGAGGATCAAAAGTGATACAAGTACAAACAGAATTATTAGTTGCTGACAATACTGGAGCCAAGAGAATAGAATGTATTAAAGTTCTTGGTGGATCAAAGCGAAGATATGCTAGTATTGGCGATACAATTGTCATTGCTGTAAAAGAAGCTATACCAAAAGGAAAAGTCAAAAAGGGATCTGTACACAAAGCAGTTGTGGTTAGAGTAAAAAAAGGAATTCACAGAGACGACGGTTCAAAAGTTAAATTTGATAATAATGCTGCAGTATTAGTCGACGAAAAAGGTGAACCTGTTGGAACTAGAATTTTTGGTCCAGTAACAAGAGAACTTAGAAATAGAGGGCAAATGAAAATTATTTCCCTAGCTCCGGAGGTTTTATAAAAATGATTAAAAAAGGAAATAAAGTTAAAATCATTGCTGGAAAAGATAAGAGAAAAGAAGGAGAAGTAATTGAAATTAATAGATCTAAAAATAGAGCAAAAGTAAAAGGAGTAAATCTAGTGAAGAAACATGTTAAAACAACTAAAGAAAAAAAAGGCGGAATTGTCTCAAAAGAAAACTTTCTAGATATGTCAAACTTAGCATTAATAATGAATACAGAAAAAATTAAAAAAAAAGAGGTTAAAAAATAAAAATGTCACCAAGACTAAAAGATCTTTATATTAAAGAAATCCAACCTACCTTAAAGGAAAAATTTGGTTTAAAGAATTTATATATGGCACCAAATTTGAAAAAGGTAGTAGTAAATATGGGTCTAGGTTTAGATGGCAATGACTCAAAAATTATTAAATCGAGTGAACAAGATTTAGCTAACATTGTTGGTCAAAAACCAGTTTTGACTAAATTTAAAAAATCAATATCAAACTTTAAAACAAGAAAAGGAACGAACGCTGGTCTGAAAGTTACATTGAGAAAAGATCGTATGTATGAATTTATTGACAGATTAGTAAATATTGCACTACCAAGAATTAAAGACTTTAGAGGCCTGTCAACAAATGGATTTGATAATTTTGGCAACTATACTTTTGGCGTTAAAGAACATATAATTTTTCCAGAAGTTAATTTTGACAAAGTAGAAAAAATTAGAGGGTTGGATATTACAATTGTCATAGATTCTAAATCAAAAGAATATAGCCTTGAGTTACTTAAAAAATTAAATTTTCCATTTAAAAAAAAAGGAGATAATTAGTATGGCAAAACTTAGTTCTATAAACAAAAACAATATGAGAATAAGGCTTTCAAATAAATTCATGAAAAAAAGAAAGGAATTAAAAAAAATAATTATGAATAAAAAAATTTCTTTAGAAGAAAGATTTAAGGCGCAACAAAAACTTTCGAAATTACCACGTAATTCTTCAAAAACTCGAGTAATGAACAGATGTCAAATTACAGGCAGACCACATGGTGTATATAGAAAATTAAAAATATCAAGAATAGCTTTAAGACAACTTGGTCTTCAAGGAAAAATCCCAGGAATGGTAAAATCGAGCTGGTAGAAAGGAAATTATGAGTTTAAGTGATCCAATTGGTGATATGATAGCAAGAATAAAAAACGCACAAGTACGAAATCATAAATTAGTAGAATTACCTTCATCTAATTTTAAAATCAAAATATCTGAAATTTTAAAAAGCGAAGGTTATATTATTGATTACAAGGTTAATGACGATATTAAAAAACCCACTTTATCAATAAATTTAAAATATCATTCAGGAAATCCAGTTATTAGCACAATTGAAAGAATATCAAAACCTGGAAGAAGAATTTTTTCTAGCGCTGAAAGCTTACCTAAAATAAATAATGGATTGGGGATAGCAATAATTTCTACACCAAAAGGTGTAATGACTGATTTAGATGCTAGAAAAAATAAAGTTGGTGGCGAAATTATTTGTAAGGTGTTTTAATGTCAAAAATTGGAAAAATTAATATCTCTATACCTGAAAAAGTTAATGTTGCTTTGAATGGAACTATTTTAAATATGGAAGGACCATTAGGAAAAAAATCTCTTAATATAGATTTGGATGTATTTGAATTAAAAATAAATGATGGAAAAGATATTTCAATTAAACCAAAAAAAATCGACCAAAACACAAAAAGATTATGGGGAATGAATAGGAGTTTAGTTAATAATGCCATAATAGGTATTAGCAAAGGTTATGAAAAAACATTGGAACTTGTGGGTGTTGGATTTAGAGCAACACTAAAGGGTAAACAGTTAAGTATGCAACTAGGGTTTAGTCATGATGTTAACTTCGATATACCCGATGGAATAAAAATTAATGTAGAAAAACAAACAACTTTGAAGATAAGTGGTTATGATAAACAACTTCTTGGTGAAGTTGTTTCAAAAATTAAATCAATTCGACCCCCCGAGCCATATAAAGGGAAGGGTATCAAAGAAAAAGATCAATATATACTTAGAAAAGAAGGTAAGAAAAAATAATGAAATTAAGCACTTCCGATAGAAAAAAATTTAGAATAAAGAATAAAATAAAAAAAGTCTCTAATTCTGATAGATTCAGACTTTGTATTTTCAGATCTACAAAAAATATATCAGCACAAGTAATTGATGACAAAAACAATAAAACTTTATTTTCAGCTTCATCTATAGAAAAAGATATTAAAAACTTGAAAATGAAAAACAAAACTGAGCTATCAAAAGTAGTAGCTGAAAGACTTGCAAAAATAGCTCAAGAAAAAAAAGTAACAAAAATTTACTTTGATAGAGGAATTTATAAATATCATGGTAGAGTTAAAATTTTTGCTGAAACATTAAGAAAAAATGGAATGGATTTTTAAGTTATGGAAAAAAATAAAGACGATATATTAGAAAAATTAGTTCATATAAATAGAATTACCAAGGTGGTTAAAGGTGGTAGAAGGTTTGGTTTTTCCGCTTTAGTTGTGGTTGGCAACCAAAACGGAAAAATTGGAATTGCTCACGCTAAAGCCAAACAAGTACCAGATGCAATTAAAAAAGCTAATGATATGGCCAGAAGAAAATTAATACACATAGCCTTGAGAGAAGGAAGAACTATTCATCATGACACTTACGGTAAAGATGGTGCAGGTAAAATTAAACTCAGAGCCGCACCCAAAGGTACTGGTATAATTGCAGGTGGACCTGTCAGAGCAGTTTGTGAAGTATTAGGTATTAGAGATATTGTAGCAAAATCAATGGGTACAGCTAACCCTCATAACGTTATAAGAGCTACAATAAAAGCACTTACAACGCAAAGCTCTCCAAAGCATATATCAACAATAAGAAATAAGAAAATTTCTGAAATTATAGAAAAAAGAGGATAATGACTTTATTAAATACAACTGAAAAAGTGACAACAAAAAAAATAAGAGTTGGACGAGGCATTGGATCAGGAAAAGGAAAAACTTCTGGCAGAGGTGTAAAAGGACAGAAATCTAGATCTGGTGTTGCGATAAAAAGCTTTGAAGGTGGACAAATGCCTTTATATAGAAGATTACCAAAAAGAGGATTCAATTCATTTAAGAACTTAAAAATTGCAAAAATAAATCTTGATAAAATTCAAATGTTTATAAATAAAAAAACACTCAAATTAAATGAAACTATAAATGTGGAAATTTTAAAAAAATTAAAAATAATTAATAAAAATGCTAAGCAATTAAAAATTTTAGGAAAAGGTGAAATTAAAGATAAAATTAATATTCAAGCTGATTTAATATCAAAATCTGCTGAAGAAAAGCTCAAAAAAATTGGTGGCTCAATACAAATTAATAAAAAATAATATTAAAAATTTATGAGCGCAAGCGCACAATCAAGCGATCTTAAAAATAGAATAATATTTACTATTTTTATACTATCAATATATAGATTTGGTACATTTGTTCCTTTGCCTGGTATTGATCCTGATCAGTTACAAGTTTTAATGGAAGGTAATCAAAAAGGTCTTTTGGGAATGTTCAATGTTTTTGCTGGCGGAGCTATTAGTCGTATGGCAATTTTTGCACTTGGTATTATGCCATATATATCATCATCTATTATAGTTCAACTATTAACAGGTGTTAGTGATTATTTTAAAAATTTAAAAAGCCAAGGTGAAATTGGAAGAAAAAAAATATCTCAAATTACCAGATATGGTACTGTGCTACTAGCTATGGTTCAAGGTTATGGACTATCTATAGGCTTAGAGTCTTCAGCTAATTTAGTTATCAATCCAGGAGTATTTTTTAAAATTTCAACTGTTACAACTATAGTTGCGGGAACAATTTTTTTAATGTGGCTAGGTGAACAAATCACTCAAAGAGGAATTGGAAATGGTATATCATTAATAATTTTTTCAGGAATAGTTGCAGAAATTCCTAGAGCACTTGTAACGACTTTTGAACTAGGTAGAACAGGAGCCATTTCTACAATAATGATAATTTTGATATTTTTGTTATTAATTGCAACCATAATGTTTATAGTTTTTATGGAAAGAGCCCAAAGAAAAATTTTAATAAATTATCCAAAAAGACAAATGGGAAACAAAATGTATGGCGGTGAATCATCACATCTTCCATTAAAAATTAACCAAGCTGGAGTAATACCAGCAATATTTGCATCTGCATTACTATTGTTACCAGTTACATTTTCAAATTTTAATTTAAATGAAAGTGAAACTTTTCTTAATATTTCGTCATTTTTTACACAGGGACAACCTCTTTATATGATCTTGTATGCATCTGGAATAATCTTTTTTACTTTTTTTTATACATCAATAACTTTTAACCCAAATGAAACAGCTGAAAATTTAAGAAAACATGGTGGTTTCATTCCAGGTATAAGACCAGGTGAGAGTACAGCATTATATATTGACGATATATTAACAAAATTAACAACTATCGGAGCTTTATATTTAACTTTAGTGTGTTTAATGCCAGAATTTTTAATAGCAAACTATCCTATACCTTTTTATTTAGGTGGTACTTCAATTCTTATTGTTGTAGTAGTAGCAATTGATACAGTTACTCAGATTCAAACCAGACTAATGAGCGCACAATACGAACAACTAATTAAAAAAACAAAATTTGGAAAATAAAAGTGAATATAATTTTGTTTGGTCCACCTGGTGCTGGTAAAGGAACTCAAGCCCATTTTTTAGTTAAAAAATTTAATTATTTTCAATTATCAACAGGTGATTTATTAAGAAATGAAATTGAAAATAAAACTATCATAGGAAATCAAATTTCCGAACTAATCGGAAGAGGTGAAATGGTTACTGATGATATAGTTGATAATTTAATTTTAAACGTTGTTAAGGATGAAAAATATAAAAATAAAATTATCTTTGATGGATATCCAAGAAATATTTATCAAGCAAAAAATTTAAACAAAATACTAGATGAAAATCAACAAGAAATAAATCTTATAGTATTTTTAAACCTCAAAAGAGATGATGTGATTAAAAGAATAGAAAATAGAGTAACTTGTACCAAATGTAATAAAACATTTAATAAAGTTATGGATAATGAAGAAATATCAAAAAGTTCTTGTTGCTCAAAAAATTTAATCAAACGTACAGATGATAAATCAGAAACTATTATTAAGCGTTATGATACATACATGCATATAACTAAACCTATGCTGGATTATTACTCATCTAACTCAAATTTTAAAGAAGTTGATGGATCTTTGAAAATCAGTCAAATATCTAGTAAAATTGAAGATTTTATAAGGTCTTAATGCGTTGACTTTAAAAGAACTTCTTATATAAAAGGCTAAATTTATTCTCAGAAAATATGGCTCGTATCGCAGGCGTAAATATACCACAAAACAAACTTGTTCAGATCGGACTTACATATATTTATGGTATAGGTGATAAATTTTCTAAACAAATATGTATAGATTTAGAAATTCCAAAATCAAAAAGAGTTAATGAATTAACTGATGATCAAATATTAAAAATTAGAGAATATATAGATAAAAATTTTAAAGTAGAGGGAGATTTAAGAAGAGAGTATTCTTTAAATATTAAAAGATTAATAGATTTAGCATCATATAGAGGTTCAAGACATAGAAAAAAACTTCCTGTAAGAGGCCAAAGAACAAGATGCAATGCAAGAACAAGAAAAGGAAAAGCAATTGCAATTGCGGGTAAAAAATTAACACCACTTAAAAAATAATAATGCCTAAAGAAGAAAAAAAAAATAAACAGGAACAAGAACAGGATAAAATCGTTAAAACTGCAAAAAAAAGTTCTTATTCAAAAAAAAAAAAAATTAAAAAAAATATATTAAATGGTATTGCGTATGTGCAGTCGACGTTCAATAATACAATTATATCTATAGCAGACACAGATGGAAATGTAGTGTCTTGGGCATCTTCAGGTCAAAAAGGTTTTAAAGGTTCTAGAAAATCAACTCCTTATGCAGCACAAGTTGCCGCTGATGCAGCTGCAAGTAAAGCTTTAGAGTTTGGCATGAAAGTTTTGTCCGTTGAAATTAAAGGTCCAGGCTCAGGAAGAGAAACTGCCTTAAGAGCCTTGCAAGCAAGAGGTTTTAAAATTATTTCGATTAAAGATACAACACCAATGCCACATAATGGAACCAGACCACCAAAAAGAAGGAGAGTATAAATGGAAACAAGCGATGTAAATGTTAAAAATTGGAAATCACTAATTAAACCTGGAAAATTAGATCTTCAACTTAGTGATGATAAAAGTTATGCAAAAATTATAGCCGAACCTTTAGAAAAAGGATATGGATTAACTTTAGGCAATTCATTAAGAAGAATCCTGTTATCTTCAATAAGAGGTGCAGCAGTTACTTCAATTCAAATTGATGGAGTTTTGCACGAATTTACATCAATTAAAGGTATTAGAGAAGATGTAACTGATATTGTTTTAAATGTAAAATCATTAGCACTTAAAAGTTCTTTTGAAGGTGTAAAAAAATTAATTCTTGATGCAAAGGGACCAGGTGAAATTAAAGCTTCAGACATTCAGCCAGTTGCTGATATAGAAATTTTAAATCCTGATCTTGTTATTTGTAATTTAGACGAAAAAACTAATTTTCACATGGAAATGTCAGTTGGCACAGGAAAAGGTTACGTTCCAGCATCAATGAATAAACCTGAAGAACCTCCATTAGGACTTATTCCTATTGATTCATTGTTCAGTCCAGTTAAAAAAGTTTCTTATTCTGTGAGTACAGCAAGAGAAGGTAAAGCTTTAGACTATGATAAACTTACTATGGAAATAGAAACAAATGGGTCTATTTCGGCAGAAGATGCAGTTGCATATTCTGCAAAAATATTTCAAGACCAACTTAATATGTTTGTTAATTTTGATGAACCCCAAGAAGTTATGGTTCAGGAAAAACCTTCAGAACCAGAATTTAATAAGAATTTATTAAGAAAAGTTGATGAACTAGAACTTTCTGTTAGATCTATGAACTGTTTGAAAAATGACAACATTATATATATTGGAGATTTAGTCCAAAAATCTGAGGGTGAAATGTTAAGAACTCCTAATTTTGGTAGAAAATCATTGAATGAAATTAAGGAAGTTTTAAATGGAATGTCATTATATTTAGGCATGGAGATACCAAACTGGCCTCCTGATAATATTGCCGAAATGTCGAAGAAACTTGAAGAAACCATATAACCAATATGAGACACGGTTTAGTAAATAAAAAATTAAATAGAACTTCTGAACATAGAAAAGCTCTATTAAAAAATATGCTTAATTCGCTTATAAAATATGAGCAAATTACAACTACTTTACCTAAAGCTAAATTTTTAAAACCACAAGCAGATAAGATAATTACACTGGGAAAAAAGGAAAATTTACATACAACAAAATTGTTAATGTCCAAATTACAAAATATTCAATCTGCAAATAAAGTTAGAAAAACTCTTTCAAAAAGATATGAAAAAAGAAATGGCGGATATACAAGGATAGTTAAAACCGGTTTCAGACATGGTGACAAAGCACCAATGGCAGTTATTGAATTTGTGGATAGAGATAAAGAAGCAAAAAAAATTGACAGAAAGAAAAAAGATATCACCAAAGATAAAAAAGAAGAAAAAAAATTAGCAACAGCCTAATTTTAAAATAATATAAATTAATGAAAAAGATCTACAGTGTAGACAAATCGTTTGATAATATGCGTATTGATCGATGGGTTAGAAAAAAATTAGGTAAATTACCACAAGGGTTTATAGAAAAAAAATTAAGAAATGGTCAAATAAAAGTAAATAATAAAAAAATTAAAAGCTCATATAAAATAAAAACTAATGAACAGATTGAAATATTTAGTTTTGATTTTAAAATAATGAAAAAACAAGAACAAAAGAAATTCAATCCAAATAAACATGTAATTAAATCAAATGAAGATTTGATTATTGACAATAATGATAATTTTGTAGTTATTAACAAAAAATCAGGAATATCTGTTCAAGGCGGAACTAAGTCTAAAAAGAATTTAATTGATATATTTTCTAAGAGTGAAATATTTGAAAATTCAAAACCATTTTCTGTACACAGGTTGGATAAAGATACTTCTGGTGTTTTTGTTATTGCAAAAAATAGAGAAACAGCGCAACTTCTTACTACTTTATTTAGATTAAGAAAAGTCTACAAAACTTACTTAGGTATCTGCCACGGTGAAATTTCTAAAAATTCTGGTGAATGGAACTCTGATTTAATTAGGTATGAAAACAATAAGCAAATAACTGAAAGTGCAAAAACTCTTTATAAAGTTTTAGATAAAAATTCTATATGTAGCCTTATTGAGATGAAACCTATTACTGGTCGTAAACATCAGTTAAGGAAGCAATTATATTCAATTGGACATCCTCTTTATGGAGATCAGAAATATAATCTTGGCATAAAAAATAAAGGAATAAATAAAAATTTAATGCTCCATGCTTATCAAATTAAATTTATGATTAATGATAAAAAATTTACTTATAAAGCTTTACTACCTGAGTATTTTAAGAAATTATTAAAAATTAAAAAGCTTAACTTTTTAGATTCTTAAGAAAATTCTTTATTAATTCACTTGATAAGTTGCTGTAATTTTGTTTTTTAATTGAACAAAGATTAATTAAATTTTTGTGATTAATTCCACAAGGAGTTATTTTCTCATATTTTTTTAAATCAGTTTTAATATTTATTGAAAATCCATGATAAGCTATCCATCTCTTAACTCTAATTCCTATTGCTGCAACTTTTTTAGTTTTTTTATTTTGTCTGACCCAAATACCTATTTTTTTTCTGTCAGATAATGACTTAATTTTATATTTTTTAAGCGTTTCTATTATTGTTATTTCAATAATATTTATTAATTTTCTTATATCTTTATTTCTATTATTTAAATCTAAAACAAAATAGCAAATTAATTGACCTGGTCCATGGTATGTAATTTTTCCTCCACGATTAGTTTTAAGTATGTCTATAGACTTATCTAAAATTTCATTTTCTTTGTAACTGGTACCTGCGGTGTAGATTGAAGGATGTTCCAATATCCACATTAGTTCTCTTCCTTTTTTTTTAAGCATTTTATCAATTCGTTCTTCAAGGAAGTTTATAGCTTTAACGTATTCTATGGGTTTTTTGCTTTTTTTGATCTCTATACTCATTAAAAAATTGTATTATACGTATTATGTATTAATAGTGCGTAATAAAAATATAGGTAAATTTATGACTTTAATTAAAAAAGTAAAAGATAAAAAAGTCAATTTTGAATTTAATAAAGAATACATTAAAGTTGTAACAGACAAAATAGCTAATAATGATGCATTATTTATTAATAATTCATTTAAAGAAGTGCATCCAGCAGATGCAGCTGATATTATAGAACATTTAAGTGAAAGTGATAGAGAAAGTTTAATTAAATTAAATAATTTTAAGATAGATCCTGAGATTTTTGTTGAACTGAATGAATCAATTCAAAAGGAAATAATTAAATACCTATCATCAGAATCTATAGTATCGATTTTAAAAAACTTAGATTCAGATGATTCAATTCAGATATTAGAAAATATAGATGAAAAAAATAAAAATAGCATATTAAGTTCACTACCTCCAAAAGATCGTTTTGCTTTACTAGAAAGCTTAAGTTATCCAGAAGATTCTGCTGCTAGAATAATGCAGAGACAATTTACTGCCATTCCTAGTAATTGGTCTGTTGGGCAAACAATAGATTATTTGAGAGAAAACAAAGATCTACCAGAAGAATTTTTAGAAATTTTTATAGTTGATAACGAATTTAAACCAATTGGTACTGTACCTTCTTCAAAAGTTTTAAGAACTTCAAGAGAATCTAAAATGATTTCTATAATGAACGAAAGTCAATTATCTATACCTGTGGAAATGGATAGGGAAGAAGTTGGACACTTGTTTGAAAACTATAACCTTAATTCGGCTTGCGTAGTGGACAAAAATAATAAATTAGTTGGAATGATTACAAGTGATGACGTATTGACAGTATTAAAAGAGGAAGCAGAAGAAGACGCTTTGAGATTAGCTGGTGTTGGAGATGAAGAGATTACCGATGGAATTTTTAAAAAAACTAAAAGAAGATTCAATTGGCTTTTATTAAATTTGTTTACTGCTTTCTTGGCCACATGGGTAATAAGTATATTCGGTGCTACAATTGAGCAGATGGTTGCTTTGGCCTTTCTAATGCCCATAGTAGCTTCAATGGGTGGTAATGCAGGAATGCAAACATTAGCAGTAACTATTAGAACAATTGCAACTAATGAACTTACAAAAAATAATTTTAACCAAAATATTTTAAAAGAATTTTCAATTGGTGTTTTAAATGGAATTATATTTGCAATGATAAGTGCATTTATTGTGCAAATATGGTTTCAGGATATTAAGCTATCATTTATAATTTCAATTTCTATGATTTTAAATATGATAGTAGCGGGTTTATTTGGTATACTTGTTCCCATAACGTTAAAAAAATTTAATATAGATCCAGCAATAGCATCAAGTGTTTTTGTAACAACTATAACTGATGTAATTGGCTTTTTATCTTTTTTAGGAATTGGGGCTTATTTTTTTTATACGTAATTAGAAATTATCAATTAATCGTATATTATTAATGTAAAAGGAAATAAATATTTTAAAATTATATTTATTAATATTTTTTGAAAAATCTATTTTATTTCTTGCTTCTATATATTCAATTTTTATTTTTTTAGATTCAATTTTTTTTTTTAAATCATTAGTTTTTTTAATATTTTTAAAATTTCTATTACATAATAAGTAAAATTTTTTAATAATTTTTGTTATCAAAGATGCTTTTTTAATTGCCTTTCTTGAAAGTAGAAAATTTCTTGATGAATATGGTAAAGTGTTTTTTAATCTAATAGTTTTGCAAGTTATGATTTTAGTATTAAATTTATTATTAATAAATTTTTTAATAAGGTAAATTTGCTGATAATCCTTTTCTCCCAAAAACATATATTTTGGCTTAATGTTTGTTAAAAACTGTTTAATAACGCCTAAAACTCCTTCAAAATGACCCGGTCTATATTTTGCGCATAATATTTTATCTTTTTTGTGTATTTTGATTTTCATATTTTTTTTATTTTTATAAATTTCGCTTATTTTAGGAATTAATAAATAATCAACTTTTAATTTTTTAAGAATCTTAATATCATTACTCAATTTTCTAGGATATTTTTTATAATCATTTGACTTATTAAATTGTGATGGATTAACAAAAATACTTACTAGAGTTTTTTTACATTTTAACTTGCACGATTTAATCAATGAAATATGACCCTTATGAAGGGCGCCCATAGTAGGAACAAACCCTATATTTGCCTTAAAATTAACTTCTTTATTTAATTTATTAATACTTTTAAAAATTATCATTTATGGTACTTCACATAGTTAATACATATTAATGATCAGACAAGCAATAATACCATTAGCCGGATTAGGCACAAGACTTTTACCAATTACAAGTGTATTTCCCAAGGAGCTTTTACCAATCAACGGAAAGCCAGGTATTGAATATATTATAGAGGAATGTATTGAAGCGGGTATTAAAGAAATCATATTTATAATATCAAAAAAAAAGGAATTAATTAAAAGATATTTTTACAATGATCAATTTTATAAAAAAATTATAAGGAAGAAGAGAGACAAAAGAATATTGAATGAGTATAAAAAAATACAAAAATATAGAAAAATGATTAAGTTTGTGTACCAAAATAAACCAAAAGGCACAGGTGATGCGGTGTTAAAAACAAGAAATATTATCAAGGATAATTTTTTTTTAATGTTGTTGCCAGATGATTTGATTATCCAAAAAAACTGCTCGAAAGACATGATTCTATTACATAAAAAAAAAAAATGCTCAATAATGGCGAGTATGTTAGTAAATAAAAAAACTGTTAATAGATGGGGAATATATTCAAAAAAATCCAAAATAAATAAAAATAATTTTTATATTAAAGATGTAGTTGAAAAACCAAGTATAAAGTTAGCTCCTTCTAACAATGCTGTAATTGGAAGATATATTTTACCTAAAAAAATATTTTTAAAACTAACAAAACAAAAAAAAGGAAAAAGTGGTGAAATTCATATCACCGACGCTATAAGAAAACTAATCAATGAAGGTGAATTATTTATTGCCCATACATTTAAAGGTAAATATTTGGACTGTGGTACAATGAGTGGTTATATTAAATCATCACTTGAGGTATCTAAAATATGAAATTATGTATGATAGGCACAGGTTATGTTGGGTTAGTAAGTGGCGTATGTTTTTCTGACTTAGGTAATGAAGTCATATGTGTAGATAATGATGTAAATAAAATTGATTTGTTGCGGAAGGGAAAAGTTCCAATATATGAACCAGGATTATCAGAGCTTGTAGTTAAAAATTATAAAAATAAAAGATTAACTTTTTCTACTGATTTAAAAAAGTCAGTTAAATCTTCTGATATAATCTTTATTTGTGTAGGTACGCCTACAAAAAAAAATAGTAATTCTGCCGATTTAAAACAAATTTATAATGTTGCTAGAGAAATAAAATCATCAATAAATAGCTTTAAAATAATTATTACCAAATCAACAGTTCCGGTTACAACTGGAGATGAAATTGAAAAAATTTTATCTAAAAAAAATAATAAAAGCAAATTTTCTGTAGTATCAAATCCTGAATTTTTAAGAGAAGGTGAAGCCATTAGAGACTTTACATATCCCGATAGAATTGTAGTTGGTTCAAATGACATAAGATCAAATCGTGTTTTAAGAAATTTATATGCACCTTTGATTTCAAAAGGAGCCCAATATGTTTACACATCAAGAAGAGCTGCAGAATTAATAAAGTATGCATCAAATGCATTTCTTGCTACAAAAATTACTTTCATTAATGAAATAGCTAATTTATGTGAAAAAACAGGTATAAATGTTGAAGATATATCTATCGGTATGGGTTTAGATAAGAGAATAGGGAGCAGATTTCTAAGAGCTGGACCTGCTTATGGTGGATCTTGTTTTCCAAAAGATACAAAAGCTATTATTTCAACTGGAGATAAGTTTAAAACAAATTTATCAGTTATTAAGTCAGTAATTAAATCCAATAAAAATAGATCAAATTTCCTTCTCAATAGAGTATATGAAATTTTGAATAAAAAAATTAAAAATAAAAAAATAACTTTTTTAGGTGTTACTTTTAAAGCTAACACAGACGATATGAGAGACTCATCTAGTCTTACCATGATACCTTTATTGTCAAAAAAAGGTGCAATAATTAAATATTTTGATCCAACTGGATATAAAAAGGAATTTTCAAAAGTTAAAAACGTATCTAGTGCAAATACAATTAAAGAATCTGTAGTGGGTTCTGATCTTGTAATTATTCATACAGAGTGGAATGATTTTAAATCAATAAACTTTAAAAGTTTAATAAAAGGTAAAAAATTTATTATTTATGATATGAGAAATATATATTCTCCAAAAAAAATAAGAGCACAAGGTTTCAAATATTATAGTGTTGGGAGATAAATTTTAGTTTAATTCAAAAATTGCATCAACTTCAACTGAAACTCCCAATGGTAGACTATTTGTACTTACAGCAGCTCTTGTGTGCATACCTATATCTCCAAATATAGAAGCTATTAAATCAGATGCACCATTAATTACTTTAGGTTGTTCTGTAAAATTTTCAGTTGAATTTACAAATCCAGTTAATTTAATGCAAGATTTAACTTTAGATAAATCATTATCACAGGCTTTTTTAACTTGGGCAATGATGCTTAATGCGCATCTTTTTGCTGCATTGTAACCTGCTTCTGTATCTAAATCTTTTCCTACTTTTCCTTTTATTAGTTGACCACTTTCATCAATTGAAATCTGCCCTGATATAAATAACATTTTACCTAAAATTTTTGTAGCTACATAATTTCCAACAGGTGCTTTTGCCTCAGGAAGTTTTATGTTAAGTTTTTTTAATTTATCTTCATAAGTCATTTTGATTTCCTTTTTTTTGATTTTTTAATTTTATCGTATTCTTTTCTTTTCTCAATTAATATTAATGCTTCTTCCATTGTAAGTTCTGTAGGATCTTTTTCTTCAGGTATAGTTGCATTAAGTGATTTGTATTTAATGTAAGGACCATATTGACCTTTCATAACCCTTACTGGTTTTTTGTCTTCAGGGTGTTCACCTAAATCTTTTATCACAGAAGAAGACATTCTCCCTGGTTTTGCTTCAGCTATCAAACTCACAGCTCTATTAAGACCTATTGAAAAAATTTCCTCAATATTTTCAATTCTTGCAGATTTATTTTCACATTTTAAATATGGACCAAATCTACCAGTATTTAATGTAATTTCTTTTTGGTTATCAGGATTTATTCCTAGAGATTTTGGTAGTGAACATAAAAATTGCGCTTTTTCTAAATCAATACTTTCTAATTCCAGTCCCTTAGGTATAGAAACATTTTTAAAAAGTTCATTAACATCTGACTTTTGTTTTTTAATTTTCTTTTTTTTCTTAGTAGATTTTTCAACTTCCATATCATCCAAAATTTTTTCATATTGAAGATAAGGGCCAAATCTTCCATTTTTCAGGTATATATCTTTTCCATTTTCATGTTTTCCAATAAATTTTGGCTCAGCTAATCGAGCTTGAGCAGCAGCTTTTGCTTTAGATAATGGTCGCGTAAATTTACATTCTGGATAATTTGAGCAACCAATAAAAGCTCCACCTCTAAAACTATTTTTTAGACTTAGTGTACCGGAATTACATAATTGGCATTTTCTAACTATATTTCCATCATTATCTTTATCAAAAACTAAGTCTCCCAAACTATCATTTAATAAATCCAAGACTTCTCTGGTTCTTTTTTCTTTTACCTCGGACACATTGTTATTAAAATCCTTCCAAAAAAGCTCCAAAACTCTAATCCAACTTTCCTTTCCGGTGGTGATTTCATCAAGCTGATCTTCTAAACTTGCTGTGAAATTATAATCTACATATTTTGAAAATAGCTTTTCTAAAAAAGCTGAAATTAATTTACCTCTATCTGTAGGGAAAAATCTTTTATTTAATATTTCTGCATATCCTCTATTAGCTATTGTGGAAATAATACTTGCATAAGTAGATGGCCTTCCAATACCTAGCTCTTCAAGTTTTTTAACTAAACTAGCTTCAGAATATCTGGGTGGTGGTTGCGTAAAATGCTGTTCGTCTAATAAAGATTCAATATTAACAAGACCTTTGGACATTTCTGGCAATATACTTTCATCATCGTCTTTACTAGGATTATTATATATTTTTAAAAAACCATCAAATTTAAGAACAGAACCGCTAGCCTTGCAAATTGTGTCGTTGTTGTTTGACGATATTGTAATTGTATTTCTATCAAATTTAGCTGACTCCATTTGAGAAGATAGGGCTCTACTCCAAATTAAATCGTAAAGTTTATTTTGATCTGAGCTCAAATATTTTTTAACACTTTTTGGGGTTCTAACAATGTCAGTAGGCCTTATTGCTTCATGAGCTTCTTGAGCATTTTTTGCTTTTTTTCCAGAATAATTTAAAGCATTTTCAGGTAAATATTCATTACCAATTTCTTTTTTTATATAATCTCTAAAAGTCGAGACCACATCTTCAGATAAATTGGTTCCATCAGTTCTCATGTAGGTTATTAATCCTATTGTTTCACCTTCTATATCGATGCCTTGATAAAGTTTTTGGGCAATTTGCATTGTTCGTGATGCACCAAAACCTAATCTGCTAGAAGCTGTTTGTTGAAGTGTGGATGTTGTGAATGGACCAGAAGGATTACGATTTACTACTTTGGTTGAGATATCAGTAATATTAAATTTTTTTTTATTAATACTTGATATAGCTTTATTTATTTCATCTTTATTTCTAAATGAAAATTTTTCAATTTTATTATTATCCAACAGACTGATACCAGCAGTAATATTTTTATTTTTATTATCTGTAAATTTAACACTTAAGGTCCAAAATTCTTCTGGTTTAAATGACTCTATTTCATGTTCTCTTTCAGTGATTAACTTTAAAGCAACTGATTGAACTCTTCCTGCAGATTTAGATCCCGGTAATTTTGTCCAAAGTATTGGCGAAATGTTAAATCCAACTAAATAATCCAATGCTCTTCTAGCCATATAAGCATGGACTAACAGTGGTTCGATTTGTCTTGGATTTTCAATACCATGAATTACAGCTTTTTTAGTTATTTCATTAAAGACAACGCGTTCAATTTCTTTGTCCTTTAAAAGTTTTTTTTCATTTAAAAATTCTTTAACATGCCAAGCAATTGCTTCACCTTCTCTGTCTGGGTCTGTAGCAAGAATTATTTTTTTAGAATCTTTTGCAGCATCTGTAATTTCTTTTAAATATTTTTTTGAAAAACTATCTACTTCCCATATCATTTTAAATTTATTTTCAGGATCAACAGAACCATTTTTTGAAGGAAGGTCTCTTATATGTCCATAACTAGCTAAAACTGTAAAATTGCTACCTAAGTATTTGTTAATTGTTTTGGCTTTAGCAGGGCTTTCTACTATGACGAGGTTCATTTAATGAGAACCTACATAAAAGAATTAGATAGTCAAATTAATAAATTTTAGTCTTTGATTCAGTATTATTTTTTAAGCGTTTTATATTTTCTTTATGTGTATAAAAAATTAGAATGAACATTATTATAAAAAAATAATACTTTTCACTATCAATGAAAAAATAATGATAAACTGGTATTAATAAAGATGCCAGTAGTGATGATAAAGATGAATATTTTGAAATTAAAAATACAACAGCCCAAGTTATTATAAAACAAAGTCCCAAAATATAATTGATACAAAAAAGAATTCCAACATATGTTGCAACTCCTTTTCCACCGTTAAATTTTAACCATATTGGAAAAACATGACCCAAAAAAACTGATAACGATGAAATAAATATAAATTCAGTAAAATATATCTTAACAATAAGAATTGGAATTACAGCTTTTAAAATATCTAAAATTAAAGTGCTATAACCTATTACTTTATTACCCGTTCTCAATACATTTGTTGCACCAATATTACCAGAACCAATTTTTCTAATATCTTTTTTTATAAATATTTTTGTTAATAAAAAACCAAATGGAATTGAACCCAATAAATAAGATATTATTGCAATTAAACCTATTTCCATATTTAGATTTTAAACATCTCTTCACCTTTTACAAAAGTATTTATGACTTGACCTTGTAGTTTTTTATCATCAATACAGGTATTTTTTGATTTTGAGACAATTTTTTCTTTTTTGACAATCCATGGTTTGTAAACATCAACAATACAGAAGTCCGCATTATTACCAATTGATAAATTTCCTTTATTAATTTTTAAAATTTTTGCAGGGTTGCTTGTTAATAGTTCAACTATTTTGAATAATTTTACTGAACCATTGTGAAAAAGTTCTAAAGATAGGGATAAAAGAGTTTCTATTCCAGAAGCTCCAGTTGCAGCTTGTGAAAAAGTCAATCTTTTTGATTCTTCATCTTCAGGTTTATGATCTGAAACAATAACATCAATCAAGTCTTTATTAATTGCTTTTATAAGTGAAACTCTATCGTCTTCAGTTCTTAAAGGTGGAGATAATTTTAAAAATGTCCTAAAGTCACCCACGTCATTTTCATTTAATGATAAGTTGTTAATGGACACACCTGTTGTAAAATCTACCAGATCTTTTTTTTGGTCAATTATATCAACTGATTTAGAAGCTGAGATTTGAGAAACATGGTATCTACAATTGAAATCTTCTAATAAAGTTAAATCTCTTTCAATAATAATTTTTTCAGCTAGGTCGGGAATTCCTTGCAGTCCTAATTTTGTAGCAATGATTCCATCATTAACCATTCCATTTTTTGATAATTCAAAATCTTCAGCATGCTGCATAACTAAACAATCTAAATCATAGGCTGACCTCATTATTCTAGACATAAGTCTTGTATTTTGAATTGTTTTTGTTCCATCTGTAAATCCAATAATTCCTTTTTTTTTTAATAAACCAAATTCTGTCATATTTGTACCTTCAAGATTTTTTGTTAAAGATGCTGCGGGGAAAATATTGATTTTTGCTTTATCTCTTCCTCTTCTTTTTAAAAAATCAACTATTGATACGTTGTCAATTACTGGACTGGTATTTGGCATTGTAACGACTGAAGTAACACCACCAGCAATAGCTGCGTTGCTTAATGTTTTAAAGTTTTCTTTATATTCATAACCTGGTTCACCAACAAAAACTCTCATATCAACTAAGCCTGGAAAAATATATTTTTCTTTAAGATCTATAAATTTTTCTCTTGAAGGGATGTTGTTTTTATTTACTTTTTTTCCTATTGCTTCAATTTTACCTTCTTCATTAATTATCAATCCACCAATTTCCTCAATGGAATTATGAGGATCTATTATGTTTGCATTAAGAAAATATTTTTTTTTCATTATTGACAAAAAATTTTTAAACAAGCCATTCTAACTGCTACTCCTAATTCAACCTGTTCTTTTATTACACTTTTATTGATATCATCAGCTAATTTTGTGTCTATTTCTATTCCACGATTCATTGGTCCGGGATGCATAATTAAAGCATCATTTTTTGCTTCGTTTAATTTATCAGGCGTTAGTCCATAATATTCATAGTATTCTCTGTTAGAAGATAAGAATGAACTTGTCATTCTTTCATTTTGTAATCTAAGCATCATAACAATATCACAATCCTTTAATCCCTTTTTCATATCGGAAAAAGTATTAACTCCTAGTTTGTTAATGTCTTTTGGAAGCAAATTAGATGGACCTATTATATTTACTTCAGCACCTAACATGTTTAACAAATAAATATTTGATCTCGCTACTCTTGAATGAAGTATGTCTCCACATATTGCAATTCTTAAACCTTGTATTTTATTTTTTCTATCAATAATAGTTAAAGCGTCCAACAAAGCTTGTGTAGGGTGTTCTCTTCTGCCATCACCTGCATTAAGCACGGCACAATTAACTTTTTGAGATAAGAGATTACATGCACCAGAGTCTTGATGTCTAATTACAATTATATCAGGGTGCATGGCATTTAAAGTCATTGCAGTATCAATTAACGTTTCACCTTTTTTTATTGCTGAGTTTGTAATATTCATCGACATTACATCTGCACCAAGTCTTTTACCAGCCAACTCAAAGGAACTTTGTGTTCTTGTAGAAGGCTCAAAAAATAAATTGATTTGAGTTTTTCCTTTTAGAATATCAATTTTTTTGTTTTTGCTTTTATTTAACGAAATAAATTTTTTTGCTTCAAATAGAATTAAGTTAACATCTGAAATTGAAAGATCCTGAATACCTAGAAGATGTTTTTTTGATATTTTAATAGCTTTATTTGAATTTATTGCCATTAAAATTAACTCTATAGCTATTAAGAGGTATTATTGCAAGTATTAATTATTTAAATAGTCTATTGCACCCTGTAGTATAAAAGCAGCAGCATTTTCATCAATTTTTTTTAATTTTTTAGAAATATTTACATCAAGTTGTTTAGATAAATTAAAAGCCCCAACTGTTGATAGTCTTTCATCCCATAGACAAATCGGCAAATCGATAGATTTAGATATATTAATTGAAATGTCTTTAACTGATTGCGCGGATGAGCCAGATGAACCATCCATATTTATTGGGTTTCCTATCACTATTCCCTTAATATTATTTTCTTTAATAATTTCTTTTAGTTCAGCTATAAGATGAGCTGTGTTAATTCTGTCGATTGTTTTAAAAGGTGTAGCTATGGACTGTCTTTCATCACATATTGACACACCGATTCTTTTAGAACCCAAATCTAATCCAATTAATCTTGTTTTAAAGGTTTGTTTTTTTTTAAATTCTTCAATTGTGATCATATTGTATATTTTATAGTTAAGTGGTACTTTGCAATAATTTAAATATCATATGACAATTGATCTTAAAACAGTAAAAAAAATTTCAAAATTAGCAAGAATTTCAGTTGATGATAAAAAAGCTAAAAAATTAGAGAGTGATTTAAACTCAATATTTGAGTTTATTGAAAAATTAAATCAATTGGACACGTCGAAATCTGAACCTTTAACCTCAGTTGTTGATGCTAAACTTCAACTAAGAAAAGACGAAATAAAATCTCAAAATATAAGAGATCAAATTTTAAAAAACTCACCAGATGACAATAAGGACTTTTTTGTAGTACCTAAGGTGATTGAATAATGTCAAATATTACAGATTTAACATTGGTAGATTTGGTAGAAAAGATTAAAAAAAAAGATTTATCTTCTAAAGAAATTACCAAAGCTTACGTTGAAAGAGCCGAGAAATCAAAAAAGTTAAACACTTACATCACTGAAGACTTTAATAATGCATTAAAAAAAGCTGATAATTTTGATAACAGTCCAGATTTTGACAAAAAAATACCTGGCATACCTATTGCAGTTAAAGATTTGTTTTGTACAAAAAATTTAAGAACTACAGCTGGAAGTAAAATATTAGAAAACTTTATACCAACATATGAATCGACTGTAACAAATAATATTTGGAATGAAGGAGGTATTCTTTTAGGAAAACTTAATTGTGATGAATTTGCAATGGGCTCTTCTAATGAAACTAGTTTTTTTGGCAATGTACAAAGTCCTGTTGCTGAAAAATTAGTACCAGGTGGTTCATCAGGAGGTTCAGCTTCAGCATTAGCTGCAAAACTAACACCAACAACAATAGGCACTGATACAGGTGGTTCGATAAGACAACCAGCATCATTTACTGGTATTGTAGGTTTAAAGCCCACTTATGGTAGCTGCTCAAGATACGGAATAGTTGCTTTCGCATCATCTCTAGATCAAGCAGGTCCTATGACGAGAGATGTAAAAGATTGCGCTTTGATGCTTAGTATTATTAGCTCTTATGACAACAAAGATTCAACTTCGATAAATTTTAAGCGAGAAGATTATTTAAAAAAATTAAACAAATCAATTAAAGGAAAAAAAATTGGAATACCTAAAGAATACAGAGTTGAAGGAATGCCCAAAGAAATTGAAGACCTTTGGCAAAAAGGAATTACTATTGCAAAAGAAGCAGGGGCTGAGATTGTTGATGTTTCTCTACCAAACACAAACTATGCTTTACCAGCTTATTATATAGTTGCTCCAGCTGAAGCATCATCAAACCTAGCAAGATATGATGGCGTAAAATATGGTTTTAGATCTGAAGGAAAGAATTTAATTGATATGTATGAAAAAACGAGATCAGAAGGTTTTGGCAATGAAGTTAAAAGACGAATAATGATAGGTACATACGTTCTATCATCTGGTTATTATGACGCTTACTACCTTAAAGCGCAAAAAGTTAGAAGATTGATTAAAGATGATTTTGATGATGTATATAAAAAAGTTGATGCAATTTTAACTCCATCGACACCAAGTACTGCATTTAAAATTGGTGAAAAAACAAACGATCCAGTTTCTATGTACTTGAATGATATATTCACTGTTCCAGTAAATTTAGCTGGGCTACCAGCGATTTCAATTCCAGCAGGTCATGATCAGAAAGGTTATCCTTTGGGCTTACAAATTATTGGTAAAGCTTTTGATGAGCAAAATATTTTAAATATTGCTTATTCTTTGCAAGAAGAAGTTAATTTTAAAAATAAAATGAATGATTGGTGGATGTAATGTTAAAAAAACAATCAGATTATTTAATTACAAGAAATAAAAACAATTATGAAGTTGTTATTGGTTTAGAAGTACATGCTCAAGTATTATCAGATTCAAAACTTTTTTCTAGTTCACCAACAAAATTTGGCGCTGAACCAAATACTCAAGTAAGTTTAGTTGATGCTGCATTTCCAGGTATGTTACCTGTTATTAATGAATTTTGCATTAAACAAGCAGTAAAAACTGGAGTAGGCTTAAAAGCCAAGATTAACAAAAGATCAATTTTTGATAGAAAGAATTATTTTTATGCTGACTTACCACAAGGTTATCAAATTTCCCAATACAAAGATCCAATTGTTGGTGAAGGTTCAGTTGTACTTGATTTACCATCTGGAGAAAAAACTATTGGTATTGAAAGACTACATTTAGAGCAGGATGCAGGAAAAAGCATTCATGATATAGATCCACAAAACACATTAGTAGATTTAAATAGATCAGGTGTAGCTTTAATGGAAATAGTTAGTAAACCAGACCTTAGATCTCCTGATGAGGTTAATGCATATATAAAAAAATTGAGATCAATTATGAGATACTTAGGAACTTGTGATGGAAATATGCAAGAAGGTTCTTTACGTGCAGATGTTAATGTATCTGTAAGAAAAAAAGGTGAAAAAGAATATGGGACAAGGTGTGAAATTAAAAATGTAAACTCAATTAAATTTATGCAAATGGCCATAGAATATGAAGCGAATAGACAAGTTGATGTAATAGAAGAAGGTGGATCTATTGATCAAGAAACAAGATTATTTGACACAAAAAAGAATGAAACTAGATCAATGCGATCAAAAGAAGACGCACATGACTATAGATATTTTCCTGATCCAGATTTATTACCATTAGACATTAGTGACGATTTTATAAATGATATAAAGAAAAATATTCCTGAACTACCAGACGAAAAGAAAAAAAGATTTATAGAAAAATTTAATTTGTCAGCATATGAAGCAAATATTCTTGTTTCAGATATAGAAACTTCAAAATATTTTGAAGAAGTAATAAAAAATTCTGATGTTAAACTTTCAACAAATTGGATTACCGGAGAATTATTTGCTTTGCTAAATGATAAAAATTTGGAAATATCAAAAAGCCCAATTAGTGCAATAAATTTATCAAAATTAATTAATTTAATAAAAGATGGAACCATATCTGGAAAAATTGCTAAATCCGTTTTCGAAATAATGGCCACAGGAAACAAAAACCCAGTAGATATAGTTAACGAAAAAGGTCTTAAACAACAAAGCGATCCAAAAGAACTAGAAAAATTAATTAATAAAGTGGTTAATGACAATCCAGATAAAGTTAAAGAATATAAGTCTGGAAAAGAAAAACTATTTGGTTTTTTTGTTGGTCAAGCAATGAAAGCTTCAGGCGGAAAAGCAAACCCACAATTAATAAATGATATTTTAAAAAATAAACTCAAGTAAAATGAGTTCAAATATTAGCATTAATAATGAAATAGAAGAATATATTAACAATCATTCTTTAAAACTAAATTCTGTTCAAAAAGAAATCATTTTATACAATGAAAGATTGGGAAAAATTAAGAGAATGCAAATAGCAGTTTCACAATGTCATTTTTTACATTTAATAATTAAAATTTCTAAAATTAAAAAAATATTAGAAATTGGAACATTCACTGGCTTAAGCACATTATCCATGTCTCTAGCTTTACCAGAAGAAGGTCAGCTGATTTCTTTAGATAAAAATGAAGAAACAAATAAATTAGCAATAAATTTTTTTAAAAAAGCCAATCAAGATAGTAAAATCAAAACAATAATTAGACCAGCTTTAGAAAGTTTAAAAATTTTTAAAGATCAAAATGAAAAATTTGACCTTGTGTTTATTGATGCTGATAAAGAAAATTATAAAATTTATTATGAAGAATCTTTAAATTTAATTAATCAAGACAGTTTAATTATAATTGATAATGTTTTATGGCATGGCGAAGTAATTGATAAAAGCAAAAATGATAAATTAACCACAAGCATTAGGGAGTTTAACTCTTATGTTAATAGTGATAAAAGAACTGAAAATTTAATTATACCAGTTGGTGATGGCCTTACTGTTTGTAGAAAGTTATAATGTTTTATATTGCAGGATTATATAAGTTTAAAAAAATTTCAAATATTAAAAAAAAAAAAAAAATTCTACAAGTTTTTTTTATCAAAAAAAGTATTAGAGGAACAATTATTATTTCTAGTGAAGGTATCAATGGTACTATATCGGCCAATAAAAGTAATTTAAATTTAACTTTAAATAAAATTAAAAGAATTTTTAAATTTAATAATTTTGATTCACAAAGTTTGTCTAAAAGTGAATTTCAAGTTTTTCATAGAGGAAAGGTTAAAATTAAAAAAGAAGTTGTACCTATGGGCATTAAAATTTTTAAGCGCAAATCAAAAAATCATGTTGATCCTTCTAAATGGAACAAATTAATCAGTAATCAAAATACTTTTTTAATTGATGCAAGAAAACCTTTTGAATATAAAGTTGGTACATTTAAAAATGCTAAAAATCCGAATATAAAAAACTTTAGAAATTTTCCTAATTACCTTCAAAATTTAAACAAAAATAAAAATATAGCCATGTTTTGCACTGGAGGCATAAGATGTGAAAAGGCATCAGTTTATTTGGAAAAAAAAGGTTTTAAAAATGTATATCAGCTAAAAGGTGGAATAATAAATTATTTAAAGAAAATTAAAAAAAGTAACAGTTTGTGGAAAGGTGAATGTTATGTTTTTGATAACAGAGTATCTATAAAACATGGATTAATTCCTGGTAGTTTTTCAATGTGTAGTGGTTGTAGAAAACCAATATCCATCAAAGACAAAAAATCTAATAAATTTGAGGAGGGCGTTTCCTGTCCAAATTGTCACGATAGTTTAACAAATTCACAAAAGGACAGATTTAGAATGAGACAAAAACAAATACTCCTTGCGAAAAAAACTGGAAAAAAGCATATATTCCAAAAAGAATATAACTGAGGAAAAATTGTCAAAATCATTGAACTTAATTAAAGATCCTATTGGACCGCTTTTAAAAAAAATAGCTATACCTGCAAGTGTTGGAACTTTGTTTCAAACTCTTTATAATATTGTTGATACTTTTTTTGCTGGTAAAATTTCTCCTGAAGCTTTATCAGCCCTTGCCAAGTCTTTTCCAATTTATTTTATAATTATTGCTGCTTGTGTAGGAGTGACAGTAGGTGGTACCTCACTTATAGCTAATAGCATTGGTGAAAATAATAAAAAAAATGTATTAATTTATTTTGCACAAACAATTATTTTTGGAATTATTTTATCTGCATTTATAACTTTTATTGGCCTGTTCTATGCTGAGGATATTTTTTTAATGATGGGTTCTAGTAAAGAAGTTGTTAATTTAGGTCTTCAATATACAAATGTTATTTTTTCTGGATCTATTGTTTTTATATCTGTTGTAGGCCTTAACTCGTTGTTACATGCGGAAGGTGATACAAAGACATTTAGAAACGTTCTTGTTTTAAGCTTTGTTCTCAATATATTTTTAAATCCATTGTTTATATTTGGATATGGTTTTATTCCAGCGATGGGAATGACAGGCATAGGTGTAGCTACAATAATATCTCAAATTATTGCTTTTTTAATTTTACTTCAGAAAATTATAAAATCATCATCATTAAAAGGAATTTTATTTAAAAATTTTTTTCCAAATTTATTTTATTTATCAAGATTGTTTTTTCAATCAATGCCAATTTCAGCTGCATTATTTATGATATCAATCGGTAATTTAATTATACTTTGGTATATTTCTGTATTTGGTGAATTTGCAACTGCGGGATATGGTTCAGCTACACGTTTCGAGCAGATACTTTTGTTACCTGTATTAGGTTTAAATACAGCTATAATTTCTATAGTAGCACAAAACTTTGGAGCAAAAAATTTCTTAAGAATTAAACAATCATATTTCCAAGCAGTTTTTTATGGATTTACGATCATGGTTATTGCAGGTATTATTATTTTTTTAAGTGCTGATAATATTGTAAGTATTTTTAGTAAAAACACAGATGTAATAAAATATGGGTCTACATATTTAAAGATTTCCGCTTTAATATTTCCAGCATATCCAATTTATTTTATAAGTAATGGATTTTTTATGGCTATTAAAAAATCTCATTATTCTATGTTTTTAAATATTATTCGAAATGTTTTACTAGCGATACCAACAATATATTTTGCAAAATTTATTGGAGGTTCATTTAGTGCGTTTTTTTGGAGCTATTGTATGTTTAATTGGATATTTATGATTTGTTTAATTCTTTTTGTAACTTTTTATATAAATAGATACTTACAGCCTTGAAGCACTGTCATTTATCCAGGACCAGAGGTGATTTGAGAAAGACCTTCTAACAAATAAATTTAAATCATTAACATTTTTATTGTGAATTATTATATCGACATGATTAAGTAGAGTTTGTGTTGTTGCGCCTTTTGAATTCATAAAATCATTAAAGTTAAAAGGACAACCTGTTGATAATAATTCAAAAACTTTATTACCTCTTATATTAATCATTACCAAATGATCTGTTACATTAGTTACTGATCCAAGTTTAACTTTTGAAATTTCATTAAAAAGTTTATCTTCTAAAATACCTCTATCATTTAAGGCGTTTTTATCATTAGCATAAACCATCCATTCATCTGGACCTAACCATAGAATACTTAAATTATCATTTCCTGATGATGTATTAGGATCTGTGGGGGGAATTATTGACAAAACTTTTCCTACTTTTGTTATAAAATCTCTATTTTTTCCTCTTAGGTTTAATTTAATTATAGGTTCAACTTCTGAAATTTCTATTTCTGGATATTTTTTTGTATCATTAATTGGAGAATTATAATTAAGCATTTAACCTCTTGTTTTCTTTATCTAAAAAAACTGTATCTGTTATTGTGACATTAATTGTTTTATTTTCCATAGGCACAAACATTTTTTGACCTTTTAATTTTTTTCCATTTACAACTACAGCAAGAGCGATAGATTTGTTCAAATTTGGACTAAAGTAGCTAGATGTAACATGACCAAGCATTTCAACTGGTTTCTTTTTCGCTTCAGCTACAATTTGTGCTCCTTCTTCCAAGACTTCTTTTGGATCATCGGTTAATAATCCAACTAATTGTTTTCTATCTTCCCTTATTGTATCGCTTCTATATAGAGATCTTTTGCCAATAAAATCATATTTCTTTTTACTTATTATCCAGTCCATTTGTAAATCTACTGGAGTCATTGTTCCATCTGTATCTTGTCCAGCTATGATAAATCCCTTTTCTGCTCTAAGTAAGTGCATTGCTTCAGTTCCATATGGTGTAATATTAAACTCATTACCAGCTTCAATACATTTTTCCCATAAAGATTTCCCATAGTTTGACTGGATATTAATTTCATAACTATGTTCACCAGTAAAACTAATTCTCATTACTCTACATTTAATATTATTAATTAGTGCATTTTTAAAAGACATATGAGGAAATTCCTTATCTGATAGATCTAAATCTGGAATTACTTTTGAAAGAATTTTTTTTGAATTTGGACCACAAATACTTACCGTTGCATAGTTATCTGTAACAGATGTTAAATAAACATCTAATTCAGGCCATTCTGTTTGTAAATAATCTTCTAATTTAGAAAGAACGTTAGCAGCACCACCTGTTGTTGTTGTCATTATATAATGATTTTCACCTAATCTTGTTGTAACACCGTCATCATAAACCATTCCATCTTCATTAAGCATAAGTCCATATCTACATTTTCCTATTTCCAATTTTGACCAAGCATTCGTATAAACTCTATTTAAGAACTCAGAAGCATCAGAGCCTTGGATGTCAATTTTTCCAAGTGTTGAAGCATCTAAAATTCCAGCACTATCTCTAGCAGCTTTACTTTCTCTTTGAACTGCTTCATACATAGTTTCTTTACTTTTTGGGTAGTACCAAGCTCTTTTCCATTGCCCTACATTTTCAAATTCGGCTTTCTGCTCAACATGCCACTCATGAATTGGAGTTCTTCTTGTAATATCAAAAAATTCACCTACATTTCTTCCTACTATTGCTCCAAAAGTTAATGGTGTATAAGGTGGTCTAAAGGTAGTTGTTCCCAATTCACTCATTTTAACTTCAGCCGTTTCCGCAATAATTCCTAAAGCATGCATGTTTGATAATTTACCTTGATCGGTACCCATTCCAGTTGTTGTATATCTTTTGACATGTTCGATTGATTTAAAACCTTCTCTTAAAGCTAGTTTTACATCTTTTGCTGTAGAGTCATTTTGAAAATCCAAAAATGGTTTAGTTTTGCCTAAAGGTTTATTTGATGGAAGCAACCAAATATTTTTTTTATCCGTTTCTTTTGAACAATTAATTTTTAAATTTTCATAATCTGAACTATTTATATTTAAAAAATTTTTAATTGATTTAATGGAATTTTTTATAACATCATCTAACTCAAAATCACCATTACATGATCCAATGCTTATTTGTTCTGATACTGACTTATCAGGCAGAAAAATATTATCTTTATCTATAAATTTTAGTTTACCACCCGATTGAGTAAATAAATGCACTCTAGGTGTCCAACCGCCTGAAATACCTAAACAATCACATTCTTCTTTTGTTTTATTTTCCACAACAGCAGTTCCGTCATCAGATAACTTCATTAATTCAATTGAATTAATTCTTTTGTAGCCACTTGTATTAACCACAGTATGTTTCCAATAAATTTTAATTCCCAATTTTTCAGCCTCTTTTACAATAGCTGAGTTTGATTTATCCCTTATATCGATCACTGAATTTACGCTAACTCCGCTCTTGTTTAAAGAAATAGCAGTTTCATAAGCTGTATCATTATTAGTAAATAAAGATATTTTTTGACCACACTTAACACCGTAATAATCTATATATTTTTTAATTGATGTTGAAAGAATAATACCTGGTCTATCATTATTGTTGAAAATTAATGGTCTTTCCATGGCGCCTGAGGCTATAATTACTTTTTTTGCTCTAATTTTCCAAAGTCTTTGACGAATTTTATTTTTTTTTTCATCTAAACTTAAATGATCAGTCAAGTTTTCTCTAGCTAGCAGGTAATTGTAACTATGATAGGCCGCTAATGTTGTTCTTTTTTTTATAGTTAAATTTTTAAATGAATTTAATGATTCAATTTCTTTTTTTAACCACTCATTGGAATAAGAGTTATTTATTTTAAAACATTCATTATCTTGAAAAATTGTAGTTCCACCTAAGTTATTTTTATCATCTAACAAAACTGTATTTAAGTTATTCTGTGCAGCTATTTTAGCAGCAATTATTCCCGATATTCCTCCTCCGACAATTAAGACATCGCAATGTAAATATCTGTGATCATAAATATCTTTATCAGGTTTTGTTGGAGATTTACCAAGACCTGCAGATTTTCTAATAAAGTATTCATATTTTTTCCAAAAACTAGCAGGCCACATGAAAGTTTTATAATAAAAAGCTGCTGGTAAAAAAGGGGATAAAAAATTATTTATTGCACCTATGTCAAAATTAACACTTGGCCAACAATTTTGGCTGGTAGCTTCTAAACCTTCATATAATTCTATCTCAGTAGCTCTTGTATTGGGCTCAGTCATTGAAAGATCATTTCCTAATTGAACAATTGCATTAGGTTCTTCAGAACCACAAGTCATTATTCCTCTTGGACGATGATATTTAAAACTTCTCCCAACAAGGTGAATGTCGTTTGCTAATAAAGCTGATGCTAAAGTATCACCCTTAAATCCGTATAAAGTTTTACCATCAAACTTAAAAGATATTCTAGATGTTTGGTCAATAAAATTGCTATTTGTTGTTCTTAAATTTTTGTTCATTATTTTATAGGAGGTTTTTCACCCATTTTGTATACAGCATGAATTTTATCGTTTGATGTATCTCTAACCATGTTGAACCACTTTCTACATCCGTGAGCATGATTCCATCTCTCTAACTGAATTCCTTTAATATTTTTTCTCATAAATAAAAATTCGGCCCATTGATCATCACTTAATTCTGTAGGTTGTTTTGGTCTAACAATATGCGCTTCACCACCAGCAGAAAATTCGCTTTGATCTCTTTCACCGCAATATGGACAGTTAATTAAAAACATTAGTGTGCTACAGCAGCTGCTCCATGTTCATCAACAAGATCACCACTTACAAATCTATTAATATTAAAATCAGCGTTTAATTTATGAGGTTCGTCGTTAGCTATAGTATGTGCAAACAAATCACCAGAACCTGGTGTAGCTTTGAATCCACCAGTTCCCCAACCGCAATTAAAATATAATCCTTTAATGTGTGTTTTACTAATTATTGGACTAGCGTCTGGGCAAATATCTACGATTCCTCCCCATTGTCTTAACATTTTCATTCTACTAAAAATAGGGTATAGCTCTAATATTGCTTTTAAAGTTCCCTCAACGACATCATGACTACCTCTTTGCGTATAAGAGACATATGCATCTGTTCCGGCTCCTATAACTAATTCACCTTTATCAGATTGGCTAACATAGGCATGCACAGCATTTGACATAACTACTGTATCAATAATTGGTTTTACAGGTTCTGATACTAATGCTTGTAAAGGTTTACTTTCTAAAGGTAGCTTTATATCTACCATGTTAGCAATGACACTTGAGTGGCCTGCAGCAACAACTCCAATTTTTTTTGTTTTTATAAATCCTTTTGTTGTTTCTATACCTTCAACACTATCTCCATTTCTTTTTATTCCCTTAACTTCACAATTTTGAATAATATCAACACCCATAGCATCTGCTCCTCTTGCGTATCCCCAAGCAACGGCATCATGTCTTGCTGTACCAGCTCTTTTTTGTAAAGTTCCACCTAAAACAGGATATCTAATATCGGGAGACGTATTAATTATTGGGCAAAAATTTTTTACCTCTTCAGTATTTAACCAAACAGCGTCAATTCCATTTAATCTATTTGCATGAGTTCTTCTTTTTAGATCTCTAACATCTTGAAGGTTATGAGCTAAATTCATTACTCCACGTTGACTAAACATTACATTGTAATTTAACTCTTGAGATAATCCTTCCCAAATTTTTAAAGCATGGTCATACAATCCAGCGCTAGCATCCCAGAGATAATTTGATCTAATGATAGTTGTGTTTCTTCCAGTATTGCCACCACCAATCCATCCTTTTTCTACAACAGCTATATTTTTCATGCCATGCTTTTTAGCTAGATAAAAGGCTGTTGCTAAACCATGACCTCCACCACCAATAATAATTGCATCATATTCTTTTTTTGGTTCAGGATCCCTCCAAGCTCTTTGCCAATTTTCATGATAGCTGAAAGCATTTTTGATTAGAGAAAATATAGAATATTTGTTTTTCATAATTTGCAAGAAATTACTTGATTAATATTGAATATTCAATGATTTCAAGTTACACAGTAATCAACGGAAAGGTGGGTGAGCTGGTTTAAACCAGCAGAGTGCTACACTGCCGTACGTGGAGAGGTGGCTGAGTGGCTGAAAGCACGCGGTTGCTAACTGCGCAATGGGGTAACTCATTCGAGGGTTCGAATCCCTCCCTCTCCGCCATTAATAAAGAGGATCGTCAATAAAGAAATTTTTCATTTTTATTGGTTTTTTTTCAATCATATACCTATAGACATTGTAATTTTCTAAAACTCTTTGCACGTAATTTCTGGTTTCTCTAAATTTAATTAACTCAATCCAATTAACATAATCAATTTGTTTTTTTTGAGGGTTTTTATTAATTTTTTTCCAATATTTTACTCTTTTTGGACCAGCATTGTACGCTGCAATAGCAAATGGGTATGAGCCGTCATATTCCAAGATTAGTCCTGCAATGTAGTGCGATCCTAAATTAATATTGTATTCTGGATCAGAAGTTAATCTTGATTTTGAATATGGAAGTTTAGATTGTTTTGCTACAACTTTTGCAGTGTAGGGCATTAATTGCATTAAACCTTTTGCACCAGCATGACTATGTGCCGTTATGTCAAATTCACTTTCTTGTCTAATAATAGATAGAATAAAAGGAGTTTCAGGAATTTTTCGTCCATTAATATATTTTGGAGTACTTATTAAAGGATAATTAAAATTGTTATGAAATCTTTTTTCATAAGAAGCTAATTTTGCTATTTGTATAGCAAAGTCATATCTAGAAATAGTTGTTGCCAATTCAGCTGCTAAAATTTCACTTCCTTCGCTGATGTTGCTTGTCGCTAAGTGCCTTAATATATGCTTTGTATATTTATCTTTATCAAGTTCATCTAGTAGTAAAACAATTTTTACTAATTCACTTTCATAAAAATTTTTTTTAAATTTTTTATCCACTTTTGATTGCTCGGGAAGTTCAAATGGCTCATTTGGATATAATTTTAAGTAAGCTAACTGACCGTAATAGGTGGAAAGAAATTTTGTAGCTTCCTCATACCATTTATTTGCTAAGCTTTTATTAATTTTATCATAAGATCTTCCTAGCCAATAAGCTCCTCTTGATAAACTTATAGGATATCCTACATTGTTATAAAAATTTTCAAAATGATCTTTTGCTAAAATTGGGTCGTTGAGAAAACTTAATGCAATCCATCCACTCATCCATTCTGCTGCTGCATACTCGGGACCTTCCTTCAAAGCATGATTGCTAGCTATTTTATATGCAAGTTCATATTTTTTTTTATAAACGAGTGATCTTGATATTATTTCTCGTTCTTTCCACCATTTATCAGGCCTTATCATATATTTTTTTGTATTTTCTATTTTAAGCAATATTTCTAAAGAACTATCAACTCTTCCTCTTTTTCTTCTCCATTTTAAACGATCATAATTTAAGCCAGCATCATTTTTAAATTTTTTTGGAACTTTGGCTATAGCATTATCAACACCATATGATTTGCTCATTAAAATTTGTCGAGCTGTATATAATAGCTGATAGTCTTTGGGCAAATATCGTAACATTCTTTTTAAATCCCAATATTTATTTTCCCAAGCTAAATAATCTGCTCTCTTAACATAATCACTTGATGTGAGAAATTTTTTAAATTTTTTTCTAAAAAATTTCATTTCTGATCTACTAAGTTTTGCAGTAATCCAGCCATCCTTTATTAATTTAATTCCAAGAGTTTTGTTACCATTGATTATATGACTTTCACCTAGAATTAATTTTCCATAACCACTTAAAGGGTCTTTATCATTAAACCAATTAATTATTTTTTTTGGTGAAATTTTTTCAGTTGATAATTTATGTTCTGCTAAATATTTAACTCTACCAATTCTAGGGTAGTTACTATTTTTATTTATAAATTGTTGATAGTCGTAAAATGATGCATTATTGCCACTTGTTAATAAATGTCTCCATTGTATGAAATTATATATAGATTTATCTCTTGCTTTTTTTGCTATTTTTAAACCTTTTTTCCAATTTTTTTTCTCAATTTCTTGTATTGCTCTTTTAGCAAAAATGTAATCCTTTTGACTAAAATATTTTGATTTTTCTTTAGATTTAGTTTTTTCTTTTTTGACAATAAGTGGTTTGCTTTTTGGTAATAAAATACCTAACTTTTTTTCAACTTTTTTAACTTTTTTCTCTTTATCATTTTTTTTTGTTTCTCTTTCTTCTTTTGTAGACTCTTTAGCCGGTTTAGCTTTTGGCTTTAATATTCCTTGAACTATTTTTTTTTTAATAACTTTAATTTCAAGTGTCGGTTTTTTAAGGGGTGTTATTTTTAGTTTTTCCGCATAAATACTAGTGTTAAAAAATAATAAAAATATTGTTAATTGTATTAATAAAAATGGTTTATGTGACATAAATTTTACTAAATGAATCTATAAATTATGTTATAAGTATTTATGTTTAAAGGATCAAATGTTGCGTTAATCACTCCATTTAAAAATAATCAACTAGATGTTGATTGTTATATCAAATTAATTCATTTTCATTTAAAAAATGGCACTAATGGCTTAGTTCCTGCAGGAACAACTGGTGAATCTCCAACATTGACCCATAAAGAGCATGAACAAGTAATTGAACTATGCATTAAAGAAGCTAAAGGTAAAATTCCAGTTATAGCTGGTACAGGTTCAAATTCTACTGCTGAAGCAATATCGTTGACAAAGCATGCTGAAAAAGCCGGAGCTGATGGCGCATTGATTGTTACACCATATTACAACAAACCAACGCAAGAAGGTCTGTATCAACATTATAAATCAATAAATGATAACACAAATCTTCCTATTATAATTTATAATATTCCAAGTAGATGTGTAATCGATATGTCAGTTGATACCATGGCAAGATTATTTGAACTTAAAAATATAGTTGGAGTTAAAGATGCAACAGGTGATTTGAATAGACTCGATCAAACAATAAAAAAACTAGGACCCGAATTTATTCAGCTCACTGGAGAAGACGGTCTCGCATTCGAATTCAATAAAAGAGGTGGAGTGGGAATTATTTCTGTTACTGCTAATATTGCACCTAAGTTATGTTCTGATATGCAAAAATATTCAAAATCAAAATCTGATAATGAAATAAAAGAAGCTGAAAGAATAGATCAAATGCTACAACCTTTACACAAATCTTTATTTATTGAAAGCAATCCAGCACCCGCTAAATATGCAGCAAAACTTTTAGGACTATGTAGTGATGAAATTAGACTTCCATTAGTTAATGTTAGTAAAGAAACACAAGAAGAAGTTAAAAAAGCTTTATCATCCGCTAAACTTATTAGTTAATGAAAAAAAAAACCAATCCTGGTTTAAAAATTATATGTTTAAATCGCAAGGCAAGCTTTAATTATTTTTTTGAAGATCTATATGAAGCTGGAATAGTTTTAAAAGGATCTGAAATAAAATCAGTTAGAAAAGGAAAAGTAAATATTGCTGATGCATATGCAGTTGAAAAAAATGGAGAAATTTTTTTAATTAACTCACATATTTCTTCATATAAACAAGCCAGTTATTCTAACCATAATCCAATGGATGAAAGAAAACTTTTACTTAATAAAAAAGAAATAAATAAACTTATAGGTAAAATGCAAAGAGAAGGCTTTACTTTGATACCTACAAAAATGTATTTTAAAAAAGGAAAAGCAAAAATAGAAATTGCTGTTGCTAAGGGGAAAAAGCAATATGATAAGAGACAATCTATAAAAAGAAGAGACTGGAATCGTGATAAAGCAAGATACATTAGAAAAACAAGTTAAAATAGCATTTATTGCTATAGGTTCAAATTTAGGAAATAAAAAATTAAATATTGAATTAGCAAAATTTAAACTACAAAACAATTCAATTAAAATTATCCAAACATCTAGTTGCTATGAAACACTATCTTGGCCAGATCCCAGGAAACCAAAATTTATAAATATTGTAGTTAAAATAAAAACAATCCTTACACCCAATGAATTGATGCTTGCATGTAATAAAATCGAATTAGAGTTCGGTAGAAAAAGATTTAAAAAAAATGAACCAAGAATGTGCGACATTGATATAATTGATTATGACCAAAAAATTATCAAACCTAATGGTTCAGTCAATCTTACAATTCCACATCCATCTTTAGAAAGAAGAAATTTCGTTTTATTGCCATTATTTGAAATATCTAGAAACTGGAAACATCCTATAAAAAAAGTAAATATTGCTAAATTGATTAGTTTTCTAAAAGATGAGGATTTAAGAGCTATTAAACAAATCTAAATTAATGATATAATGAATTATGCTTAAATCAGATGATTTAATAAACAAAGTAAAATCTTATAATAAGTTTTTAAACCCAGAAACTTTAAATAAAGCTTACGAATTTGCTTTAAGAGCACATAAGACTCAAAAGAGAGATGAGGGAGTTCCGTTCATAAATCACCCTATAGCTGTTGCAAATATACTTACTGAGTTAAAACTTGATAGCGCAACTATAGCAACGGGACTTTTACATGACACAATTGAAGATACACACGCAACTTATGAAACAATAAAAGGTGAATTTGGACAAGAAGTGGCAGATTTAGTTGATGGAGTTACAAAAATCTCTGTATTTGAAAATCAAGCAGCGGCCAACTCCAAAGCAGAAAATTTCAGAAAATTAATATTAGCTACATCAAAAGATATTAGAGTTTTGCTTGTGAAGCTTGCTGACCGCTTGCACAATATGAGAACTATTAATTTTATAAAGAACATTGACAAACGAATAAGAATAGCAAAAGAAACTATGGAAATTTATTCACCATTAGCTGACAGGATGGGAATGCATAGGATAAGAGATGAGTTAGAAGACTTATCATTTCAAGTACTTAATAATGACGCGAGAGAGTTAATTAAAAAAAGATTAGATGAAATCAAAGATGATAAAGTTAACTCTTTTAATTCAATTTCTTTTCAATTTAGTGATTTATTAAATCAGAATAAACTTGATGCAAAAATTATTGGAAGAGAAAAAACACCTTTTTCAATATGGAGAAAAGTTCAAAAAAAAAGAGTTTCTCTTGAGCAAATAACTGATGTTATTGGATTTAGAATAATTTTAGAAAAAATCGAAGATTGCTATAAAGCACTTGGGATATTTCATAGTGAATACAATTGTATACCTGGAAAATTTAAGGATTATATTTCATCACCAAAAATAAACAAATATCAATCACTTCATACAGCAATAATCGGTCCTAATAAAAGACCAATAGAAATTCAAATAAGGACTCAACCAATGCATGATTTTGCTGAAAGAGGAATTGCTTCTCATTGGAAGTATAAATCATCCGAAAAATTTAATTCCCTTACATGGAAAGAATATGATTGGTTAAAAGATTTAGTTGATATAATGGATAGAAATGAAAATCCTGAACATTTTTATGAATACACAAAATTACAAATGTTCCAAGAAAATGCATTTTGTTTTACTCCAAAAGGGTCTGTTATTAAGCTACCCAAGGATGCAACACCAATAGATTTTGCTTATGCTGTACATACAAAGATAGGAGATACTGCCATTGGCTGTGAAATAAATGGTAAAGAAAGTGATTTACAAAGTATTTTGAGAAATGGTGACATAGTCAATATTATTACATCGAAAAATAAATCACCTTCTTTACATTGGTTATCACTAACAAAAACTGGTAAAGCTAGAGCCGCTATAAGAAAATATTGGCATTCTAGAGATGTAATTAAAAACGAGAAAAAAAATAAAGAATATAACACAACATTGTGGATTTCATTACCAGATAAGCCTGGAAAACTAGGAGAGGTTTCAACTTTGATTGGAATTCACAAACTTAACATTTCAAGTGTTGAAATGAAGGAAAAAACCAAAGAACATATAAATTTTAGATTTAATTTGACTATAAATGACCTGAAAAACTTTACAAATTTTATTAGTGAGTTAAAACAAAAACAGATTAAATTTAAAATCATAAGGCACGAAAACAAAAGACATGCTTTCACACAAAAAATCTTTAAGTATTTTAAGAAAAACTAATGCACTTTTAGATGGTCATTTTGTTTTATCATCAGGACTCCACTCTTCAAAATATATACAATGTGCAAAACTTTTGAGTTTTCCACATATTGCAAATAAAATTTGCGAATCTTTAGCTAAAAATATCAAAAAAAATTTCAAAAAAATTGATTTAATTTTATCTCCTGCTATGGGCGGCATTGTTATTGGTTATGAAATTGGAAGGTTACTTAAAAAAGAAACAATTTTTTGTGAACGAGTTAAAGGTAAATTTGCTTTGAGAAGGGGTTTTTATATTAAAAAAAATATGAGAGTTATAATAGTTGAAGATGTAATAACTACTGGAAAATCTAGTTTAGAATGCGCAAAATTAATTAAAAAATCAAAAGCAAAATTAATAGGGTTTGCATCTATAATTGATAGATCAAATAAAAAAAACTTACGAATTAAAAAAAAAATAATATCTCATATTAAATTAGATGTACCAACTTTTAATAAAAAAAATTTGCCTAAATATTTAAAATCAAAACCTATCACTTTGCCCGGTAGTAGGTTTATTAAATGATAAAACTGGGAATAAATGTTGATCACGTTGCAACGATCAGAAATGCAAGAGGCGAAGATCATCCAGATCCCTTTCGAGCCGCTAAACTAGCTACTAAATACGGTGCAGACTCTATAACAATACATTTAAGAGAAGACAGACGTCACATAAAAGATATTGACGTTAAAAAAATTTGTAAAGATAAAAAGTTAATAGTTAATTTAGAAATAGCTGCAAATTTTAAAATGCTCAAAATTGCTTTAAAAAATAAACCTAATTATATATGTCTTGTTCCTGAAAGAAGAAAAGAAATTACTACTGAAGGAGGTTTGAATGTTAAAAAAAATAAATTTAAATTAAAGAAAATAATAAATGTTTTAAATAAAGCAAAAATTAGAACCAGTCTTTTTATTGATCCAACTTTAAATAATATTAAATTAGCAAAAAAATTAAACTCAAACTGCATAGAGTTGCATACAGGTAAATTATCAAGACTAATAAAACAGAAAAAATCTTTTGTCACAGAATTAAATAAAGTTAAAAAAAGTTCTAAATATGCTAAAAAAATTGGCCTTGAAGTTCATGCTGGTCATGGAATGGATTATAAAACTGCACAAATTTTAAGTTCTGTAAAGGAGATAAAAGAGTTTAACATTGGACATTTTATAGTTGGTGAAACTTTTTTTTATGGAATTAATGAAGTCATTAAAAAATTTAAAAAAATACTTAAATAAATAACTATGAAATTGTCTGGTATAGGCGTTGATATAATTAAAAATTCTAGAATAAAAAAAATGATTAAAAATAAAAATTTCTTAAAACGAGTTTTTTCAAATCACGAGATTTTAAATTCCAAAAAAAAAGTAAATAAAATTTCTTTTTTTGCTAATAGATTTGCCGCTAAAGAAGCATTTTCAAAATCTTTAGGAAGTGGATTTCGTAATAATTTAAATTTTAAAGATATAGTTATTAAAAACGATAGTTCTGGTAAGCCTTTCTTTTTCATTACAAAAAAGGTAAGATCTATTATTAAGAAAAAATTTAAAATTAAAAAGTTTAATTTCTTTCTATCAATTTCCGACGAAAAAAATTACTCTATAGCATTTGTAATTTTTCAAAAATAATAAAAATGAATAAAGATTTTTTTATAGATAATTTAAAAACAATATTTTTTGCATTGGTAATTGCAATATTAATCAGATCACTTTTGTTACAACCTTTTTACATACCTTCTTCATCTATGGAACCAAACCTATTAGTTGGGGACAGGTTGTTTGTTACAAAATATTCATATGGTTACAGCAAACATTCGTTTCCTTTCAGTCCATCTATTTTTAAAGGTAGAATTTTTAATTCTAAACCAAATAGAGGTGATGTGATTGTATTTAAAACACCTTCTGACAATAGAACTGATTATATTAAGCGATTAATAGGCCTTCCTGGTGATAGCGTTCAGTTTATTGATGGAGATCTTTACGTAAACAATAATCAAATACTAAAGACTATAATTTCAAAAAATGATCAAGTTTCATGTGGTAAAAAAAAAATGTCAGTTAATATATTTGAAGAAAAGTTGCCAAATGGTAAAAAATATATCACTTCATATAGAAAAAATATGACATTCCAAAATTCTGATGAATTTATTGTACCTTTGAATCATTATTTTTTTCTTGGTGATAATCGAGACTGTTCAAAAGATAGTCGTTTTTTAACCAGTGTAGGATATGTCCATGAAGACAATCTAGTAGGAAAAGCGCAATTTATTTTTTTCTCTTCTGATTATAATATTGGTTACTTTATAGAATTTTGGAAGTGGCATAAATCAATTAAATTTAATCGTTTTCTTAAAAAAATTTCTTAATGAGCTTTGATTTAAATAAATTAGAAAAACTAATAAGTATAAAATTTAAAAACCAAAATCTCTTAAAACAATCATTAACTCACAAGAGCTATAATTCTTTCGAGAGTAATGAAAAATTAGAATTTCTTGGTGATAGAGTGTTGGGTCTTGTTATCTCAAAAAAACTTTATGAAAAATATCCTAATGATAAAGAGGGGTCGCTTGATAAAAAATTAGCTTCACTAGTTAATAAAAAAAAATGCTTAGAAATTGCAAAATCAATAAATTTAGAAAAATTTATTTTTGTTGGTAATTCGAAAAAAAAAATTACAAGAATAGAAGACAAAATTATTTCAGATGCTTGTGAGTCACTTATAGGTGCAGTTTATTTAGATAAAGGTATAGATGTAACTCAAAAATTTATATTAAATTTATGGAACAATCATATTGATTCATGTGAAGAAACCTACGTAGATCCAAAAACAAAATTACAAGAATATTCATTAAAAAAATTTAAACTGCTACCCATATATAAATTGTTGAATAATTCGGGTCCAAAACATAAACCTATATTTAAAATAGGTGTAAGATTAAAAAATACTAAATTAATAAAAGGAACCGGTTCATCAAAAAAAGAAGCAGAGCAAAATGCTGCTTCAATTTTATTAAAGAATCTGCATAAAAAATGAATTGGATAGATGAAGGTTATTTAATTTCTAAATCTAGTTATAAAGAAAATTCAATAATTGCTGAATTTTTTACTAAAAATCATGGTAAATGCTCAGGAGTTATTTTTGGTGGCACTTCAAAAAAAATAAAAAATTACCTTCAAATTGGCAACAAACTTCACATCAATTATAATTTTAAAAATGAAGGTAAATTAGGTTACTTTAAAGTAGAAATCATAAATTCAAATACACCATTATTTTTTGATAATAGAAATAAATTGATGTGCATTTCATCTGCAATGAGTCTTGTAAAATTACTGACTGTTGAATTGCAAGCAAATAATAAAGTTTTTCAAAATATTGAAATTTTATTTAAAAATTTGAGCTCATATGATTGGTTAAGAGATTATATTTTTTGGGAATTGAATTTGCTTAAATTTTTAGGCTACGATCTAAATCTTGAAAATATTGTTAGTTTTAAAATTATAGACAATGAGAAAAAATATTTTGTTAAATCCAATTCATCAATCAAATATGTGCCGAATTTTTTAATTGACAAAAAAATTGAGAAAGTAGATTTTGATACATTATTGTCAGGTTTGAAGATAGTTACTGATTATCTTGATAAAAGTATTTTAATACCTAATAATATTAACCATCCTTACCCGAGAATAAATTTTATTGGAACTTTAAAATAATTTTTTATTTTAATGATTTAGCAATTTTATCAGCAAAGTATGTAACAATGGCTGATGCTCCAGCTCTTTTAAATCCAACAAGAGTCTCTAAAATACTATTTTCGCTTATAATTTTTTTATCTATAGCATTTTTTATCAAGCTATATTCTCCAGAAACTTGGTAAGCAAATACTGGAATTTTAAAATTTTCTTTAACTAATTTAATAATATCTAAATATGGCATTCCTGGCTTAACCATTACCATGTCAGCTCCTTCTTTGATATCTAGTGAAATTTCCCTTAAGGCTTCTAAGCTATTGTTGTAATCCATTTGATATGTTTTTTTATCACCTTTTAGAGATTTTTTTGATCCAACAGCATCTCTAAACGGTCCATAAAAACTTGAAGCATATTTTGCTGCATATGATAATATTTGCACATCTTGAAATTTATTTTTATCCAAAGCCTTTCTAATTTTTCCAACTCTACCATCCATCATGTCAGATGGTGCTATAATGTCACAACCCATTTCTGCCTGTAATAAAGATTGTTGAATCAAAATTTCTATAGTCTCATCATTTAAAATTTTTCCTTCATTTAAAATTCCGTCATGACCATGTGATGTGTAGGGATCAAGAGCAACATCACACATAATACCAATTTTATTTTTATATTTTTTTTTAATTGATCTAATAGCTTTACAAACTAAATTATTTTCATTTAACGATTCTTGACCAAGGTTATTTTTTAATTTTGAATTTGTGTATGGAAATAAAGCAACCATTGGTATTTTGTGTTTAATTGCTGTATCGATGATTACAGGAATTTTATCTACACTATATCTAAATATACCAGGCATAGATTTAATTGATTCCTTTTTGTTTTTTCCATCTACAATGAAAATTGGTAGTATAAGATCATTTGCTGAAAGATTGCTTTCTTGAACTAGTCTTCTTGACCAGTCAGTTTTACGATTTCTTCTTAACCTTAAATTTGGATACTTACCAGTGATAATCATTCTCAATTAATTTTTAATATGCGACATTAGATTTATATATTAAAATATAATATATTGTAGTTATAAAGAAAACTATGATGAATGATTTTCATAAAGTAAAAGACCTTAAATTTGACATATCTAAACTTCAGCAGGCATTAAAAACTGTTCTACAAAGAAAAAGCTATGATGACGCATCAGGAACTAAATATATTGCTGGCATCTCATTAAACCAAATACCTGGCGATCCAGATTCAATAAAAGGAGAAAATGTAAAAGGTATTTATTGGACCAAACCTGATAGTTCAGGAAAAGAAAAGGTTAGAGCCAAAAGAATTAATGAATCTGCTTATACTGAATTTGTAGATGATTTAAAGGATACATATTTTAAAGAAGTTTATGATGAACTTTCGAAAAGATTCAAACTAGGCCGTGTAAGAATATTATTGAAAGAACCAAGATCAACATTAAGTTGGCATAGAGATCCTGAGCCTAGATTACATATACCGATAATTACAAACCCAGGATCTATTATGGTTATTGATGAAGTTGCCAAGCATTTACCTGCTGATGGCTCCGTATGGATTACAAATAACTTAAAATATCATAATGCTTTTAATGGTGGTGAAGAAAATAGAGTCCATCTAGTAGCTTGTGTTTTAGACTATAAATTTAATTAATTTTAGTTTATATATTTAATTGAATTGAAAAAAATTTTTATTGCATCAGATCACGCTGGATACAAATTAAAAAGAAACATAATTTCAAAATTTTCTAGAATAAAAAAAATTGTTGATTTAGGTCCTAAATCTAATGAATCAGTTGATTACCCTGATTTTGCAAAAAAACTTACCAAAAAAGTTACATTGAACAAAGGAAGTTTTGGTATTCTTGTATGTGGATCGGGTATGGGGATGGCTATATCCGCAAATAAAAGAAGAAATATAAGAGCAGCCTTATGTTATAGTGTTAAAAATACTAAATTATCACGATTGCATAATGATGCAAACATCATTACATTGGGAGAAAGATTGATTGACAAAAATAAAGCATTCAATCTAATTAAAATTTTCTTAAGTACAAAATTTGAAGGTGGTAGACACTTAAGAAGAGTTAAAAAAATGTAATTATGTCTAGTGAGAGCAAATACTTAAATGATCAATATAAAGGTTTCTTTGAGAATAGTTTATCAAAAACTGATCCAGAATTATATAAGGCTATTAGTGACGAATTAAAAAGACAACAAGAGCATATAGAATTGATAGCTTCAGAAAATATTGTTTCGCAAGCTGTATTGGAGGCTCAAGGTTCGGTTTTAACAAACAAGTACGCAGAAGGTTATCCAGGTAAAAGATATTACAACGGATGCGAACATGTTGATGTTGCAGAAAATTTAGCTATTGAAAGATTGAAAAAATTATTTGATTGCAAATTTGCTAATGCACAACCACATTCTGGTGCACAAGCTAATGGAGCTGTATTTTTAGCTTTGCTTAAACCAGGTGATACTTTCATGGGAATGAGTTTAAATTCCGGTGGTCATATAACTCATGGGTTAAAAATTTCAATGTCAGGAAAATGGTTTAATGCAATAGGATATGATGTTGATAAAGAGTCAGAACTTATTGATTATGATAATGTTGAAAAAATTGCTTTAGAACATAAACCAAAACTTATAATTGCTGGCGGAAGCGCTTATTCTAGGGTTATAGATTTTAAAAGATTTAGAGAAATAGCAAATAAAGTAGGCGCTTACCTTATGGTAGACATGGCACACTTTTCAGGTTTAGTTGCAGGAAAAGGTTATCCTAATCCTTGTGAATATGCACATGTTGTAACCTCAACTACACATAAAGTATTTAGAAGTGCGCGAGGCGGAATTATTTTAACCAACCACGAAGATTTAGCAAAAAAATTTAATACAGCTGTATTTCCAGGCTACCAAGGAGGACCATTAATGCATATAATAGCAGCCAAAGCTGCTGGATTTTTGGAAGCTTTAAAACCTGAATTTAAAGATTATATTAAATCAGTATTAGCTAATGCCAAAATTTTATCTGAAACATTAAAGAATAATGGATTTAAAATATATTCTGGCGGCACAGATTCACACTTAATGTTGGTTGATTTAAGACCTTTTGGTGTAAAAGGAAACTTAGCTGCAGAAAGTCTATCAAGCGCAAATATTACTTGTAATAAAAATGGAATACCTTTTGATAATGAAAGTCCAATGGTTACATCAGGAATAAGACTTGGAACGCAAGCTGCAACAACTAGAGGTTTTGGTTTAAAAGAGTTTGAAAAAGTTGGTAATTTAATAACAAAGATAATTAAAGGATTATCAGAAAACCCAAGCGATAACAGTAAAACTGAAAACGAAGTAAGAAAAGAGGTTGTTGATTTGTGTTCAAACTTTCCTATCTATAAGCATTTAAGATAAATATGATTTGTTCATTTTGTAAAAAAGGTGAAACTTCAGTAGTAGACTCTAGACCTACAGAAGACGGTACCGCCATTAGAAGAAGACGATTGTGTGTTTGTGGTGAAAGGTTTACTACATTTGAAAGAGTTCAATACAGAGAACTAGTAGTAGTAAAAAAAAATGGAAGAAAATCTACCTTGGATCGCGATAAATTATCTAAATCAATATATATAGCAATGAAAAAAAGACCAATTGATACTGAAACTATAGAAAAATTTATTAGCTCAATAGTCAGATCTCTTGAAGAATTGGGACAAGCTGAAATTTCAACAACTGTAATAGGAACAATGGTAATGGAAAGACTAAAAGATTTAGATCCAGTCGCATATGTAAGATTTGCATCTGTTTATAGAAATTTTAGAGAAGAGAAAGACTTTGTGCAATTTGTGGACAAGATCGATGTCTACAAAAAAAGATAAATTTAATCAAAAAGATTATTATTTTATGAATCTTGCTATTAATTTAGCAAATAATCGAAATGGTTTAACAGGATTAAACCCTTCTGTTGGTTGTGTTATTGTAAAAAATAATAAAATTTTATCATTCGGACAAACAGGTTTTAATGGAATACCTCATGCTGAGTTTGAAGCTATAAAAAAATGTAATAAAAAAGATTTAAAAGGATCTTCAATTTATATTACTATGGAACCATGCACGCATTATGGAAAAACACCACCATGCACAAATTTAATAATTCAATCAAAAATAAAAAGAGTTATTTACTCAACAAATGATGTGGATGAAAGAACTGCCAATAAAGCATATTCACTTTTAAAATCAAAAAAAATTTCTACATCGAAAGGGTTGTTAGCAATTGAAACGAAAAAAATTTATAAAAATTATTTTTATCATAAAAATGTAAGAAAACCTTTTATTGTTGCAAAAATAGCATGTTCAAATGATTATTACATATCTTCAAAGAATAAATTTATAACAAATAAATACTCTAGAAAAGTATCACATTTATTAAGATATAACTTTGATTCTATATTAGTTACATCTAAAACCGCAAATTCTGACAATTCTAAACTATCTTGTAGAATTAATGGCTTAGAAAGTTATTCACCACGAAGATTGATTATTGATAAAAATTTAAAAATTGATATTAAATCACCCATTATTAATGACGATAGAAAAAAAAATACAATTATTTTTCATCACAGCAGTAATAAAAAAAAAATAAAACATCTTAAATTAAAAGGTGTTAAACTCATTTATATCGATTTAGACCTTTATAATAACATAAATTTAAAAAAAATTTTTTCAAAAGCTTATAATATGGGAATTGGATCAGTATTAGTAGAAGGAGGAAAGATATTGACTAAAAGTCTTTTAGAAGACAAATTGATTAATGAGTTTTATTTATTTAAAAGCAAACAAAATTTAAGAAAATTAGGTAAAAATAATATTTCTAACTTAATTAAAAAAATTACTTATTTTTTAAAAAAAACTGAAGATGTGGAAACATTTTTAGATGGAGATGAAATAAAAAGATATTATTAAAATGTTTAATGGAATTATATTTAATCGAGGTACAGTTGACAAAATAGTTAAGAGACCAAAAGGAATTAACTTATTTGTTAAATCAAATCTTTCAATAAAGTCTAATGATTTAGGAATTTCTATATCATGCGATGGTGTATGTTTAACTTTGATATCAAAAAAAAAAAAGATTTTAGAGTTTTATTTATCTAATGAAACTTTAAGTAGAACTAAATTTAAAAAAATTAAGAAGGGAGATCTTATTAATTTAGAGCTTCCCCTTAAAAATGGACAAAGTATATCAGGACACATCTGCCAAGGTCATGTTGATTATGTTGCTAAAGTTAGAAAAATCAAATTAATTGATAAATCTTATTTGTTTGAGTTTTCATCAACAAATATTCAAAAAAAAAAATTAATTGAGAAGGCATCTATACTGGTAAATGGTGTATCTTTAACGATTTCAAAAGTTACTAAAAGTGGTTTTGAAGTATGGATAATCCCTCATACTTATAAATTAACAAATTTATGTAAATTACAGAAGAATAGTTTGGCAAATATTGAAATTGATATTTTATCAAAATATGTAAAAAAATATTTTAATGAAAAGTAAAAAATTCAGCACTATAGAAAAAATAATTAATATAGCCAAAAGAGGAGATATGTATATTTTGGTTGATGATGAAAATAGAGAAAATGAAGGTGATTTAGTTTTTTGCTCATCGGACGTCAGCCCAAAAAAAATTAATTTTATGGCCAAGTACGGAAGAGGTTTAATTTGTTTGACTTTAGATAAAATTCAAGCAAAAAAATTAGGCTTGTCATTTATGTCTCCCATTAATCAATCTAGAAACCAAACTGCATTTACTATTTCTATAGAAGCCAAAAAAGGTATAACAACAGGAATATCTGCACAGGATAGATCAAAAACAATTAGAGTTGCTACAAAAAAAAATGTATTAAAAAAAGAAATTGTATCTCCAGGACATGTTTTTCCTATTATTTCTAGAGATGGAGGTGTACTGGTTAGAGCTGGCCACACAGAAGCATCTGTAGATATTTCAAAACTAGCTAATAAGAATGCATCAGCTGTGATTTGTGAAATTATGAATGAAGATGGAACAATGGCAAGAGGCGAAAAATTGTTTAATTTTGCTAAAAAACATAAATTAAAAATTGGTAGGATTGATGATCTTATTGCTTACAGGCTAAAAAAGGAAAAGTTAATTAAGCTTAAAAAAAAGTCACACATTGAAATTAAAGGTACAAAATACTTAATAAATATATATGAAAATTTGTTAGATGGATCAGAACATTTTGCGCTTATAAAAGGAAAAATTAAAAAAGGTATAGTGCCTCGTGTTAGAGTTATTTCATCTAATGTTGTTCAAAATTATCTAATAAATCAAAATATACCTAATTCATTCAATAACACTCTAAATTATTTTAAAAAATATAATAATTGCGTTCTTATCTTTATCAGAGATACCAATTTAAAATCTGTTTCACAGACATTACGCGATTATAAAAGTAAAATTTTTTATAAAAAAGGAAAGGATAAATTAATCAAAAATTATGGTATTGGTGCACAGATTATTAAATCTTTACAAATAAAAAAAATGATATTAGTAACTAGATCAAAAAAAAAAGTTGTAAGTTTAGATGGTTATGGAATTAAAATAATTAATCAAGAGATAATTAAATGAAAAAAATATTAATTGTAATAGCAAATTATTATGAAAATATTTCTTCATCTTTGCTAAAAAGTGCCGAAAGCAATTTAAGTAATTTTTCATTAAAAATAATTAAAGTTCCAGGTGTTTTTGAAATTCCGGTGACTATTTCAAAAAACATAAAGAAATATGATGCATTTATTGCTTTGGGTTGTGTAATAAAAGGTGAAACTCCTCATTTCGATTTTATTTCAACCTCATCAACTCAAGCATTAATGAATTTATCTGTGAATAGTAAAAAACCAATCGGCAATGGTATAATTACATGTTTAAACATGAAACAAGCTAAGGCAAGAAGTAAAAAAGGTAAAGAGGCAGCTAAAGCAGTAATTTCTGTTTTATTACAATAACATGACATTACAATATATCGCTAAAAATAATCCAAGAGTTATAGTAATTCAAAAACTTTATGGACAATATTTTAACAAAGAGGAAAATTTAACTTTTCCAAAACATAGGTATAAAAAATTTATTAAAGATGTAGTTAATGGAACTATTGAGAGAGATGAAGTTATTAACGATGAAATATCAAATCATTTAAATCCAGATCTAGATTTAAAAAAAATAGACAAAGTTTTTAAAATAATTATTAAAAGTGCCATATTTGAACTTTTGTATAAACCAAAAACATCATCAAAAATAATAATAAATGAATATTTAAGAGCATCAAATTTTTTTATACAAGATGAACAAACTAAATATTTAAATGCTCTATTAGATAAAATATCTAAGAAAATCAGAAATTCTAATGGGTGAATTTGAATTAATAAAAAAATATTTTGAAAAAATTTCTAATAATAATCCTAGTGCAAAAAAATTAAGTGATGATGTTTTTTTTGATAAAAAAAATAAATTAGTAGTATCTGTTGACACATACAATGAAGGTGTGCATTTTCCTAATTTTAAATATCCAAATTTAATAATAAAAAAAGTTTTAAGATCGTCAATTTCTGATCTAATATCAAAAGGCGTTAAACCTAAATATTATTTTATATCAGCTAGTGGAAATAGAAAACATTTTACAAAAAAGAATTTAAAAATGATCTCAAAGTCATTACGTCAAGAGCAAAAAAAATATAATTTAAAACTTTCTGGTGGTGACACAACTAACTCAAAAAATATTTCTTTTACTATAACAACAATTGGATACGCAAAGAATATTATTGAAAGAAATAAAGCTAAATTTAATGATGATATATATGTTACAGGAAATATAGGTGATAGCTTTGTTGGCCTTGAATTGATTAAAAATAATATTAAAATTAATTCAAAGCTGAAAAAATATTTTATTAATCAATTTTATTGTCCTAATTTACCTTATAAAATTTATAAAAAAATACATAAATTTGCCAATACGTCAATGGACACATCTGATGGTTTATTATCAGACATGAATAAACTTATTAATAATCAAAAATTATCTTTTGAAATAAATCTTAATAAGATTCCTGTTTCAAAAAAATTAGAAAATTATTTAAAAAAACATAATAAAAAAAAACATCAATTCATATTTCACGGCGATGATTATCAAGTGCTTTTTACAGCACCTATAAAAAAAAGATCTTTAATTAAATCATTTGCAAAAAAAATGAATCAAAAAATTACTCTAATTGGTAAAATTAATATAGGTCATAAAAAAAATTCAATAAATCAGGACAATAAGTCTCTAATTTTAACTAATTTTAAAGGTTATTCACACAAGTTTTAATAAGTTAAATATTGCCTTTTATTTCTATTTTTGTAATGTCCGATTTTTAATATTTACTAAATAACTAATAATTAAAGGAATTATGGAATCATCAGTCTCAAATATACTTCAACTTATTATTTTAGCTGGCTTATTATCAATCGTTTATGGCTATTTTACAGGAAAAAATATTTTAAGCTCCAGTGCTGGTAATAGTAAAATGCAAGAAATTGCATCCGCTATACAAGTAGGAGCGAAAGCTTATTTAAATAGACAGTATAAAACAATAGCTATAGTTGGAGTGTCTGTATTGGTTATCATTAGTTACGCATTTAGTATTTTAGTTGGTGTAGGATATTTAATTGGCGCTACTTTATCAGGCATTGCTGGATACGTTGGTATGCTTGTGTCAGTACAAGCAAACGTAAGAACAGCAGAAGCTTCAAGAAAAGGTTTACCTCAAGGTCTTTCGATAGCTTTTAAATCTGGAGCTGTTACTGGTATGTTAGTTGCTGGATTAGCTCTTTTAGCTATTGCTGTTTATTATTATTTATTATTATCTTTTGGAGTTGAAGAAAGAGAAATTGTAAATGCTTTAGTTGCTTTAGGTTTTGGTGCTTCCCTTATATCAATATTTGCGAGACTTGGTGGCGGTATCTTTACTAAGGGTGCTGATGTTGGGGCAGATTTAGTTGGAAAAGTTGAAGCGGGCATTCCAGAAGATGACCCTAGAAATCCTGCTGTTATAGCAGATAATGTAGGTGATAATGTAGGTGATTGCGCTGGTATGGCTGCTGACTTATTTGAAACATATGCGGTAACAATAGTAGCTACCATGGTTTTATCTTCAATTTTTTTTCATGGAGACTTAAACATGATGATTTACCCGTTATCAATTGGAGGAGGTTGCATATTAACATCTATTTTTGGAACTTTTTTTGTTAAATTGGGAAAATCTAAAAATATTATGTCTGCTTTATACAAAGGTTTTGTAGTTACTGCAGTTACATCATTAATAATTTTATATCCAATTACAGACTATGTTTTGGGACTGGAAAGCATTTACTCAACATCTAATAAATCATTTTCAGGATTGAGTTTATATGTTTGTGGTGTTGTAGGGTTAGTTATAACTGGTTTGTTGATTTGGATTACAGAATATTACACTGGAACAAATTATAGACCTGTTAAAAGTGTTGCTTCATCATCAACAACTGGACATGGAACAAATGTAATTCAAGGTTTGGCTGTTTCAATGGAAGCTACTGCAATTCCAGCTTTAATTATTGTTGGTGGAATACTATTAACTAATTATATTGCTGGACTTTTTGGTATAGCGATTGCTGTAACAACAATGTTAGCGTTAGCAGGAATGGTAGTTGCTTTGGACGCATATGGACCAGTTACTGATAATGCAGGTGGGATTGCAGAAATGTCAAATTTGCCAAAAAATGTTAGAAAAACCACAGATGCGCTAGATGCTGTCGGAAATACAACTAAAGCTGTTACGAAAGGTTATGCCATAGGTTCAGCTGGTTTAGGAGCCCTGGTTTTGTTTGCTGCATACACAGAAGATATTAAGCATTTTTCAAAAGTTGCTGGATCAAAGCTAGAAGGAATTGTTGTAACATTTGATCTATCAGATCCTTTTGTAGTAGTTGGATTGTTAGTTGGTGGAATGCTTCCATATTTATTTGGTTCTATGGGCATGCAGGCTGTTGGAAGAGCAGGTGGAGCTGTAGTTATTGAAGTAAGAAGACAGTTTAAAAAAATCCCAGGAATTATGAAAAGAAAATCCAAACCAGATTATGGTAAATTAGTTGATTTATTAACTAAAGCAGCCATTAAAGAAATGATAGTTCCATCCTTGCTTCCAGTATTATCTCCAATTGTTTTATATTTAGTAATTTTACCTATCGGAGGACAAGTTGCTGCACTTTCATCAGTTGGCGCAATGTTACTTGGTGTAATTATTACGGGTTTATTTGTTGCTATATCAATGACTGCAGGTGGAGGAGCTTGGGATAATGCTAAGAAATATATCGAGGATGGTAACTATGGTGGCAAAGGTTCTGAAGCACACAAAGCAGCAGTAACAGGTGATACAGTAGGTGATCCTTACAAAGATACTGCTGGACCAGCTGTAAATCCGATGATCAAAATTACAAATATTGTAGCTTTATTATTGTTAGCTATTGTAGCTGGTTAAAAATTATTTAATTTTTTTTGTACCCAATGGGTCATTAATTTTATGTCTTAAGCTCTGCAAAAATTCATATAAAAAAGATTCTTTTTGTGTGAGAACTTTTGTTTTATTTTTTGTAAATTGAACTTTATTCATTTTTTCTTTGTCAAAAAATTCTTTACTAACTAGAATCCCCATATTATTAATTTCTAGAACTAATACATTATTTAAAGTAAGTTTTTTTCTACCAAAAGTAGCCATTGATGTTTTTGTCTCTTTACGTTCAATGTAAATCCATAAATTATTATCAAATGTACTTTCAGTTGATGGAGGTCCAAGTATAGACAATATATCATTTTTGTTAGTTAAATTTAAAACTAATTTATCTTGTTTTTTTTCCAAAAAATGTACACCATGATGGTTTACAACTTTATTTAAAGTACAATTTGAAATAAATATTAATAAAATAATTAAAATTTTTTTATTCATGAATGATAAGTATATTAATCTCTACACTAATTTAGTCAATTTAACTAGAAATAAAGATCTCTATAAAAGTTTTAAAACTCAAGACACATTTTCCGATAGGTTGGTATTTTTCTTATTACATTTTGCCTTTTTTTTAAAAGTTTTTAAAAATAATGATAAAAAGATTATTCAAGAAATATATGATTTTATATTTAAACAATTAGAATTGAGTATACGTGAAATAGGTTATGGAGATGTCACAATCAACAAAAAAATGAAAGATTATGTAAATCTTTTTCACTTAATTATAAGTAAACTTGAAAATTGGGATTCAATTAATTTAAATGATAAAAATAAGCAAATTAACACACTGTTAAATATTAGTAATAATGTTGATTTAAGTGTATATTTTGACAAATATAGTATAGAATTAAAAAAAAATACTTTAAATTATTATATAAAAAGTGTAATTAAACCCAAAAAATAGTTATGGCTGTACCAAAACGTAAAACTACACCTTCAAGATCAGGCAAGAGGAGATCTCATATTAAATTTTCTCCCAAGAATGTTATTGAAGATAAAAAATCTGGTGAATTTAGGTTACCTCATCATATTGACCCTAAAACCGGAATGTATAAAGGTAAGCAAATTTTAGATCCAAAGGATTAAAAACCATTTATTTTTTTAAATGAAAAACTTAATAACAATTGCAGTTGATGCAATGGGTGGCGATGGATCACCGAGAAAAATTATAGAAGGAATCAAACATCATTGTCAGGAAAAAAAAAATATTTTTTATAGAATATTTGGCAATAAAGATGATATTCAAAAATACATACCAAAAAATTTCAATTCTAATAATTTTGAAATTACTCATACATCTGAAAAAGTTACTGGTGACGACTCTCCACTTGGTGCAGCTAAAAAAGGAAAAAACACAAGTATGTGGTTAGCAATAGAAAGTGTTAAAGAAAAAAAATCTGACATAGTAATTTCAGCAGGTAATACCGGGGCATTATTGGTTATAGCCAAATTGAACTTAAAAATGATTGAAAATATTGATAAGCCTGCTCTTTCAGGTTTATGGCCAAGCAAAAAAGGCATGTCCGTTGTTTTAGACCTTGGAGCTAACATTGAGTGTAGTGATAAAAATCTTATAGATTTTTCTATTATGGGGTCATCTTTATTTAAATCATTATACCCTAATGAAAAACCTAAAGTAGCGTTGTTAAATATAGGATCCGAAGAAGTTAAAGGTAATGAAATTATAAAACAAACCTATCAAAAGTTAAATCAAGTAGAAAATGAAGATTTTGAATTTAAAGGTTTTATCGAAGGGAGTCATTTAATGGATGGTGAAGTAAATGTTATAGTTGCTGATGGATTTACTGGAAATGTTGCTTTAAAAACTGCTGAAGGTACTGCAAATTTTATAACAAATGAATTAAAAAAGACTATGACAAGCTCTTTGCTAGGTAAAATTTCTACACTATTGAACATTAGAAATTTAAAAAAATTTAAAGAAAAATTAGATCCAAGACTTTATAACGGTGCTATTTTCATAGGACTTGACTCACCAGTTGTAAAAAGTCATGGCGGAACTGATCACATTGGTTTCTCCAATTCATTAAGCGTTTGTGAAAAGATAGTAAAAGGTAATTTGATAGAAAAAATTAAAAAAAATATAGGTTAAAATGAGAATTAATTTAACCAAAAAAGACATTATTAATGCAGTATATATGCAGATTGGATTTTCAAAAAAAATATCAGAAAATTTGCTAGATGATATTTTAAATACATTAATTGATAATTTGATTAAAAATAAAATAGTTAAAATTTCAAATTTTGGTACATTTTCAATTCGTGAAAAAAAAGAACGAATTGGTAGAAACCCAAAAACACAAGAAAAAAAAATAATATCAAGTAGAAAAGTTGTGCTATTTAAACCATCCAAACAATTCAAAAAATTTGTAAATTTAAATTTAAATGACTAAATCTGAAAATGCATATAAATCAATTGGTGAAGTTGCAAAATTATTAAACTTAATTAATAAAAAAAATGGCTCATTAAATACACATACAATTCGATTTTGGGAAAAAGAATTTAAACAAATTAAACCTAAAATTTTAACTGGTAAAAGAAGATATTATGATTCAAAAACTATTTCATTACTTAAAAAGGTTCAATTCTTACTTAAAGAACAAGGTATGACAATAAATGGAGTAAAAAAACTATTAAATCATAATCAATCTTTAAAACTTGACGAAACTAAAAATCATTCTATAAGTGGTGAAAGTTTAAAAATTAAAAATAAACTAAGAAAGATAGTAAATTTAGCTAAAGAACTTAAAAAATTTAAATAATATGGCAAAGAAAACTCATGTTAAAGTACGTCTTGTACCTGAATCAAAACCTGATAGTCCTTTTTTTTACTATGTAAAAAAACCTGCTGGCGGTGAGAAAGCAAAAATTAAATTAAAAGCAAAAAAATACAATCCATCAACAAGAAAACATGAGATTTTTATTGAAAAAAAACTGCCACCTCATAGCAAATAACTATTTTTTTTTAAAATTTCTTTTTTCGTAATCAATATATGACCAAATCATATTTTTCCAAATTCTATTTGTGATTTTTGGATCAATATGATTTTTTATAGATTTTTTTTTTACTTTACTTAGGATTATTTTTATTCTTTTTTTATCAACTATTTGGTTTTTATATTCTTTTAATTTCAGAACTTCATTAACTAAATTTGATCTTTTTTTAATTAATTTAATAAAAGAATCATCAAGTCTATCTAAGTGCTTTCTTAGTATATTTAATTTTTTTTGTTTTAGTGGCGACATTTTTTCAATTGGATTAATATATAACTATTATATTTATAATCTTATGTACATAAAGAATAAACAGTTAAAAAATAAAATATCTATTTGGCTTTTTTTAATGTTTTGGCTTATTGCATTTATGATAGTGATCGGTGGTCTTACTAGACTTACTGATTCAGGTTTGTCTATTACCAAATGGCAGTTATTTTCAGGAATTTTACCACCCTTAAATCATCATGATTGGTTAATTTATTTTAATTTATACAAAAAAATACCTGAATTTGAATTGCAAAATCATTCTATGACTTTAAGTGATTTTAAAATTATTTTTTGGTGGGAATGGATTCATAGATTTTTAGGTCGTCTTATTGGCATTTTATATATTGTACCACTTATATATTTTTCTTTTAAAGTAGGGTTTGGTAAACTAATAAATTTATACATAATTTTCTTTCTTATTTGTTTTCAAGGATTTATTGGATGGTATATGGTTTCAAGTGGATTGGTTGATAGAATTGATGTTAGTCATTATAGGTTGTGTGTACATCTTTTAATTGCTTTTTTAATTCTTTCTTTAATTTTTTGGAATTATTTAGACTTTAAAGAATTAAATTTAAGTAAGCAAAAAATAAATTCAATTATACCATCTATATTTTTATTATTAATTTTTTGTCAAATTTCCGTAGGTGCATTTGTTTCAGGTATGGATGCTGGTAAAATTTACAATTCATGGCCAATGATGGGATCAACATATTTTCCAGATGATAATTCGATTATGAACTTGTTAAATATTGGCGTTTTTAACGATCCTTCGCTCGTTCAATTTATTCATAGAAATCTTGCTTACTTAATTTTATTTTTTTATATCTATATTTTTTATTTTATTCATGTAAATAAATTGACTAAATTTTATCTTTCAATGAATATAATTGGTTTTTTTCTTATCTTACAAATTCTATTAGGAATTTTTACATTATTACATGGTGCACAGATTGCCTTAGCGTCTATGCACCAAATTAGTTCAATTTTTTTAGTTAGTTCCTGTATTTATTTTTTATATTTAAATTCGAAACCTAACTTACGGCCTTAAGACTTGGTTTGCCTGATGATGTTAACGCTTGATTTAAATCTTCAATAATATCGTCAGGATGTTCTATTCCTATTGATAAACGAACATAACCAGGTGTTACACCAGCTGCCAATAGTTCTTCTGGTGTTAATTGACTATGTGTTGTCGTAGCAGGGTGTATTGCTAAACTTCTAGCATCACCAATATTTGCTACATGGTAAAACATTTTTAAAGACTCTATAAATTTTTTACCTGCTTCCACACCACCTTTAACCTCAATTCCAACTAAAGCTCCGTTACCACCTTTAAGATATTTTTTAGATCTTGCAGCAATTTCACCTTTGTGAAGTGTTGGATATATTACCCTTTCAACATTTTTATGTTTGCTTAAAAAAGCAACAACCTTTTCAGCATTTGAGCAATGTTGTTTCATTCTAAGTGGAGCTGTTTCTAATCCTTGGATAATGCCCCATGCATTATCTGGTGCTAATGGTGCACCTAGATCTCTTAGTAAGCAAACTCTTGCTCGTACAGCAAAAGCAACATTAGCTCCGGTTAATTGAGGAACTACTTCTCCCCAAACAGCACCACCGTAACTAGCATCAGGTTCATTAAAATTAGGTTGTCTTTTTGGATTAGCGGTCCAATCAAAGTTACCACCATCAACTAAACAACCTCCGATCACAGTTCCATGACCTCCAATAAATTTTGTTAATGAATGAACTACAACTGCAGCACCATGTTCAATTGGTTTACAAATTACTGGTGATGCCGTGTTATCCATTATTAAAGGTATATTGTGTTTTTTACCAATATCAGCAACTTCTTGAATTGGAAAAACTCTTAAATAAGGATTAGGTAAAGTTTCTGCGTAAAAAGCTCTAGTATTTTCATCAATTAACTTCTCAAAATTTTTTGGATCAGATGGATCAGCGTATCTACATTCAATACCTAATTTTTTCAATGTATGTGTAAATAAATTAACTGTTCCTCCATATAAATCGGTAGAGCTTATAAAATTATCTCCAGATTGACACAAATTCATAATTGCAAAAGTTGATGCTGCTTGCCCAGATCCAACAGTTACACAAGCTAAGCCGCCTTCTAAAGCCGCAACTCTTTTTTCTAACACATCGTTAGTTGGATTCATTATTCTTGTGTAGATATTACCAAACTCTTTTAATGCAAAAAGATTGGCTGCATTTTCTGTATCTTTAAATTGATAAGATGTTGTTCTGTAGACAGGAACAGCAACTGCTGTTGTTGCAGGATCACTTCTATAGTCTCCACCGTGTAATGCTATAGTTTCTGGATTTTTTATAGTTTTTGACATATTTCCCTCTTTCTTTTTTTTCTGCAGTCTATTACAGTATTTATATATCGTGCAAGTTATTAAAAAACCCATTATTATCTTTGATTTTAAACAATTTTATACAACCTAATAATTGACTTTTGATTAATAAGAAGTATTAATCCTGCACAATGACAAAATTTGTTAAAAAAAGTGAGATATCAACTAATTGGTTTGAAATAGATGCAAAAAATGCAGTTGTAGGCAGACTTGCAACAATTATTTCTAAAATTATTAGAGGAAAAAATAAGAATACTTATAGTCCACATGTTGACCATGGTGATTTTGTTGTAGTTAAAAATATTGAAAAAATAAAATTTACTGGAAAAAAATTTCAAAATAAAAAATATTACAGTCATACTGGTTATCCTGGTGGTATAAAAGAAACAACTCCTGAAAAACTTAGTGTTAAGAAACCCGATGAAAGTCTTAAATTAGCTGTAAAAAGAATGTTGCCAGGTGGTGTTTTGGGTAGAAAACAACTTACTAAACTAAAAATATATGCTGGTGAAAACCATCCGCATGTATCTCAAAATCCTACTGTTATAGACGTATCCAAATTAAATAACAAAAATATAGTTAGAAGCTAAAATACAAATGAATGAATCAGCACCTAAACTTGATTTTAAAGATAGCATGTATGCAACAGGTAGAAGAAAAAAATCAATAGCAAAAATATGGTTAAAAAAGGGATCTGGTAAAATATATGTTAATGGTAAAAATTATGAAGATTATTTCAAAAGATCAAATCACAAAATGCAAATTTTAAGACCTTTTGAAATAATAGACCAGGCAACAGGTTATGATGTAAGATGCAATGTTAAAGGTGGCGGTCACACTGGTCAAGCTGGAGCTTTGGTTCACGGCATTTCTAAAGCACTTGTTCAACTTGATTCGAATTTAAAAGCAACACTTAAAAAAGAAAAACTGACCACGAGAGACTCTAGAGCTGTAGAAAGAAAAAAATATGGCCATAGAAAAGCTAGAAGAAGCTTTCAGTTTTCTAAAAGATAATTTTTTTTTCTCAATTAACTGTTATAATAAAAAATGTCTAAGCTTAATGTATTAATTGCAGGATCAACTGGTTACATTGGAATTGAACTAGTTAAACTATTGTCTAAACACAAAAATATTACTATTAAATATTTGTGTGGCAACAATTCGGTAGGAAAAAATATTTCTTTTTATGAAAAATCTTTAAAATTCAAAAAGTTTCCTAAAATAGTTAAATTCAATAAATCTTATCTTAAAAATGTGGATATAATATTTACTGCTCTACCTAATGGAGAAGCACAAGATATATCTAGAAATTTACTACCAAAAAATGTTTTAATAGATATAGCGGCTGATTTTAGATTAAACAGTTCAAAAAATTATTCAAAATGGTATAAACAAAAACATAGGGCTCCCAATAATATTAAAAAGAGCATTTATTCCCTTCCAGAATTTACAGGTGAGGTGATCAAAAATTTTAAGATAATTTCATGTCCTGGTTGTTATCCTACATCAATACTATTGCCATTAATTCCACTTATTAAAAAAAAAATGATTAAATTGGAAAATATTATAGCAGATTCAAAGTCGGGATACTCAGGAGCAGGTAGAGCTGTTCATAAAGTTTATGCTAAAAAAAATCTTTATGAGTCACTAAAAGCATACGGCGTTGGTTTTCATAGACATAACTCTGAAATTGAACAAGAAATAAAAAAATACACAAAGAAGAATAAATTAAATATTACTTTTACTCCTCATTTATCACCAATGTTTAAAGGAATATTAAGCACTATATATTTCGAAACTAAAAATGGAGTTTCTTTAAAAAAGTTAAACAATCAACTTAAAATTACTTTCGCAAATAAACAGTTTGTTAAAGTTAAAAAAACAAATAGTTATATAAGTACAAATGATGTTATTAATACTAATGAGTGTCATATATCTATTTGCAAAACAAAGTATAAAAATAAGTTTATTATTTTATCTGCGATAGATAATTTGATAAAAGGAGGATCAGGACAAGCAGTTCAAAATATGAATATTAAATTTAATTGGCCCGAAAGTAGGGGATTGGTATGAGAAAATTATACTTATTTCTATTTATATGGATTTCATCAGCTAATGCATGGGATTCAAAAATAACATTGGACTGTATTAATGAAGATTTAAAACAATGTTCATCTGCAGAAATGACAGTGAATAATTCTAAGGAAAAAAATGATATAAATTTAAATAAATCTACAACGAAAAAAAAAAAAACTGTTAAGAAAATAATAGATAAGAAAAAGAAGGAAAAAATAGTTAAACAAAAAATTAAAAAGAAGAAAAAACTAGTAGAACAAAAAGTTAAAAAGAAGAGAAAAATAGTTAAAAAAAATGTGAAAAAGGAAGAAAAAAAAGTAAAATTAGCCAATGTAAAAAATGATAATATGTCATTTAATGAATTTAAAAATTTAGTGATAAATTATTCTAATACAACAGGCTATCCAGATATTGATAATTAATTATGAAAAAAAATATAAATATAGCGGTTGTAGGTCTAGGACAAATAGGAAACTATTTGTTAAATGAATTAAATAATAAAAAAAAAGATATAGAACTTAAGACTGGAAAAAAAATTAAAGTAGTAGCAATATCTGCAAAAAACCCAAATAAAAAAAGAAAGTTTAAAATAAATAAAAATATATTTTATAAAAATCCTCTCAATATAGTTAAAAAAAATAATATTGATATTTTATTTGAAGCTATAGGCAGCTCTGACGGTATTTCAAAAAAAATTGTTGAACTTTCTTTAAAAAATAAAATTCATGTAATTACACCTAATAAAGCACTTATTGCTAAACATGGCGATTATTTATCTAAGCTTGCAGAAAAAAATAAAGTAAATTTAGAATTTGAAGCATCTGTAGCTGGTGGAATACCAATTCTTAGAACAATTAAAGAAGGTTTAGCTACAAATAAAATTTCAAAAGTTTACGGAATTTTAAATGGCACATGTAATTATATATTGTCTGAAATGGAAACATCAAAAGATACTTTTTCTAATGTGTTAAAAAAAGCTCAACTATTAGGTTATGCTGAACCTGATAATCCTAAACTTGATTTAAATGGATATGATGCTTTTGCTAAAGTAAGGATATTGTCATCTCTTTCATTTAATAAGAAAATTTCGAATAAAAAATGTTTAATGGAGGGAATTGAAAATATTGATTACAAAGATATTGATATAGCAAGCCAATTAAATTTTAGAATTAAATTGCTTGGCATTACAGAGTTAATTAATAATAAATTATTTGAAAGAGTTCACCCATGTTTGGTCAAGAAAGATAGTTATATTGGTAATGTTAACGGTGTAATGAATGCAGTGATTGTTCATGGTAATCCAATTGGAGAAAGTATTTTACAAGGTGAGGGTGCTGGCCCAGGAGCAACATCTTCAGCATTAATGTCAGATTTATTATCAATTTTAAGAGGTAATATTAAATATCCATTTGGTATACCTGATACAAAAAGAACAATTCCAAGTGTTTATAATGTAGATCACTATTCGAATTCATTGTATTTAAGATTCGAAGTAAAAGATAAACCTGGTGTACTTTCACAAATAACTAGACAATTGGCCAAAAGGTCGATTTCTGTTGAAAGATTGATACAGATACCTGACCATAAAAGAAAAACAGCTTCAATAGTTATTATTACACATAAATCGAATGAGTATAATGCTCAAAAATGTATTAAATCAATAAGATCAAACAAAAATATATTAAAAAATCCTATCCTGATAAGACTTCTATAAAATGGATATTTATATCAAGCTTTTTGAGGTTCTTTTTCCTGTTTTTTTTGTTGTTGGTATTGGTTATTATTTAGGAAAAAAAAATCCAAAATTAGATACTTCATTTATAACTAATTTTGGTGCAAATATAGGTTCTCCTGCTATTATTTTTTATTCTGTTGCTACGACTGGTTTAACTTTTGATGTTTTTAAGTCTTATTTTGGATATTATCTTTTAGCAATTATAGGTTTTTCAATCATTGGGATTTTTTTTCTTTCTATATTGAAGAAAGATATTGCAATGGAATTGCCCCCATTCATTTTGCCAAATACAGGAAATATGGGTCTTCCTATTTGTTTATTTGCTTATGGGCCCCAAGGTCTTGGTGTTGCTGGTGCTATATCTTCGTTGATCATTTTATTCCATTTTACGCTTGGGGTTTTTCTTGCGAGTAAAAAGTTTAATTTTGATATAATTATTAAAAGTCCTTCTTTTTATGCCGTTTTAATTTCTGTGTTGTTTATTTATTTTGATATAGAAGCACCAAATTTTGTTATTAACACAACTATGTTGTTAACATACGCTACAATTTTTTTAATTTTAATGTCATTGGGCATTGCTTTAACTAGACTTAAAGTTTTTTCTTTCAATAATGCGTTAATTTCTTCTATAGCTAGAGTTATATTTGGACCTGTTGTTGGATTTTTAATTATCAAATTTTTTAATCTTAACGGCTATGCGGCTGGTGTTTTATTAATACAATGCTCAATGCCAAGCGCTGTATTAACATATTTAGTTGGATCAATGTATTCACCTAAAAAGATTGTTGATAATATTGCTAGTATGATAGTTGTTTCAACTGTTTTATCATTTGTAACTATACCAATTATAGTGTTTATTTCATTAAAGTATTTTTTTTAAATTTTAATGAAAGCTATAATATTAAACTTGTTAGCATGGATAATGCTGCCTGTAATGGATGGCTTTGCTAAATACTTAAGTACAACAATTCCTGTATTACAAATTACTTGGTCTAGATATTTTTTTACTGTTGTAATTGCTTTGCCTATAATGTTAATTTTTTTCAGAAAAAATTTTAAATGGACTGAGCAACCTAAACTTCAATTAATTAGAGGTTTGCTATTATTTTGTGCTAATATATTATTTTTTTATTCAATATCAGTTATTTCTTTAGCTAAAGCTTTAACTTTAGCTTTCATTGCTCCATTAATTGTAACTATTTTGTCTCCATTTTTTTTAGGTGAAAAAGTAGGAATTAGAAGATGGGTTGCTGTTATTGTTGGATTTATCGGATCTTTAATTGTTTTAAGGCCAGGTTTTGTTGAAATTAATCTAGCAAGTGTTGCAGCTTTAGGAACTGGTGTTTTGTATGCTTTTTATCTAATTGTAACTAAAAAGTTACATAAGTCTGATCATCCACTTTTAACACTTTTACTTACAGGCACAGTAGGGTGCATTATTGGATCTATGATTGTTCCTTCTGTTTGGGTACAACCAACTATTACAGAGTGGTATATGATGTTTGCTATAGGTTTTTTTGCGTCAATAGGTCATTTATTTTTAATACTTTCTTTAAAGTATGCTGATGCCTCAAAACTTGCTCCTTTTGGTTATTTTGAGATTATAACTAATATAATAATAGGTTATTACTTCTTTAATCACTTTCCGGATAACTCGACATTCTTAGGATTGTTTATAATCATCTCATCCGGTATTTATATATTCAGAAGAGAAGCTTTAAATAGACTTAATTAGTATATTCATGTAATACATTAAGTTATTAAGATAAAATCTTGGTATAATTGAATATTATAATAAAATTAAAGTATTTTATTAAGTTCAAAATTTTAAATATATAAACTAGCAAAATAAATACTTAAAATAAGAAAGTCATAGAATTGTAAAAAAAACTAATAAAATCAAGGTTTTTAAAAGATAAAAAAGTTGAAACAATAATATTAATGAAGAGTAATTAAAATTAGATTTAAATATAGAGAAAGTTATTGTTTTTTAAGGAAAGAAATAGCTGCAAATACATCTTGATTCTAAAGGTTTGCAAAAAAGGAATATAGCATTTAAACGAGCATAGAAGGGGTGTATTCAGGAATATCCCGGTAATCAGTACAACTTAAGGGTGAAAATAAAAATATCAAAAGAATATCGGTTTAACAGTAAAAAAACGTTGGTATTTATAGTTTCTAGAGGGAAAAACCTTCTTTTTTTAACAATATTTTCTTTGCTTTTGTTCCACCAGGTGCAGAAAAACCACCTATACTGCCATCAGATCTAATAACTCTGTGACAGGGCACTTTGGGAGCGTATGGATTTTTACCACAAGCATTAGCTACTGCTCTTGCTGACTTTGGTTTTTTTATACCTATAGCAACTTGTTTATAGGTTTTTACCTTACCTTTAGGTATAGTTTTAAGGTACTTCCAGACTTTAATTTGAAATTTAGTGCCTTTTAAGATCATGGAAAAGTATAAAAAACCCCTGTTTCCTTGTGCTTTTTAGGGCACAAAGAACAGTAGTTTTGGCACGTCGTTGTATGCGCTACCGCCATGCCTTCCGCTCCGCGATTTTAGCGCTACTCCGCAGAACTTTCTGCCCCCTGGGCTTGAACCTCTCGGTTTTTCCCCAATCGGCCAGTTAAGGGTTGCCCCTTAATTCATTAAAACCCTATCAGAGTATAATGGTTGTATGTATCACTTTATAATTGATTGATTCATTTATTCACAGCTGTGGATTACGGACATAACTTTTATGATTTTTTTTATAATTTTGATATTGACATTTATTTTTCAATATTATATTATTTCCGATAATTAATGGTTATCGGAAAATATAATGAATGAACTAATAACTGATGTAAAAAGTCTTGAGTTGGAAACTTTGAAAAACTTAAAGAACTCAAAATCATCAAACACTTTAAGAGCTTACCAGGCAGATTTTAAGAACTTTTCTCTATTTTGTTCAAAGAATGGATTAAGCTCTATGCCTACAGAACCAAAAATACTCTCAATTTATCTAACTCATTTATCATCTAGCTCTAAATTTAGTACTTTAAAGCGTAGAATAGCATCAATAAGCGTGATTCATAAAATGAAAGGACATTACCTTGATACTAAACATCCTATAATAATGGAGAATTTACATGGAATTAAGAGAGTTAAGGGGAGCAATCAAAAAGCTAAAAAACCTTTATTAATCAGCGATTTAAAATTAATAATTAATGCTATAGATGAAGCGGATCAATCAGAAAATAAAAAAATTAGAGACAAAACAATTATATTAGTGGGTTTTGCAGGAGGTTTTAGAAGATCGGAATTAGTTAATATTGATCACGATGATATTGAATTTGTAAACGAAGGATTAAAAATCTTTATTAAAAGATCAAAAACAGATCAATCCGGCGAAGGAATGACAAAGGCTATACCCTACTTTGATAAAAAAAATTTTTGTCCAGTAGAATCTTTAAAAAAATGGATTAAAAAACAAAAAATAAAATCAGGGAAATTATTTGATATATCAGATAAAACTGTAGCATTAATAATAAAAAAACACGCTAAATTAGCAGGATTGGATCCAAATAAATATGCGGGTCACAGTTTAAGATCAGGTTTTGCAACATCTGCTGCAGAATTTGGAGCTGAAGAAAGAAACATCATGAATATGACAGGTCATAAAACAACTCAAATGGTAAGAAGATATATAAAAGAAGGTAATTTATTTAAAAATAATGCTTTAAACAAAATTAAATTTATTTAAATTTACTAAATATTTCTAAAATAGGTTTTGCCAGCATATTAGCACCAAAAATAGACAAATGTTCACTATCAAAATAAAAAATATTTTTTTCATTATGTATATAACATTCGTAGATATTCGTATAATCACAAAATATTTTATGTGGAAAAACTTTAAATAAGTTTTTATGTTCAATATTATTTAATAATTTAAAAGAATTTATACTTCTGACTTCATAAGATTTATAAGATGTTGTGATATTATTTGTTGATATATATTTTTTAACTTCATTAAAATTCCTTGAATTAGAAGAAGAAAATATTTTTTTTAATGGGTCCCAAGGAACTTCAGGAATTGGATAAATTAAAATAACTTTCACATTATTATTTAATAATTCTAAAATAGAAGTTTTTAACGATTCTTCTAAAGAAAAATCATTATTTATAAATTTAAATTCAGATTTTTTTGAATTAACATCTTCATTTGATAAATATCTATTTAAATTCCCACCAATGATAGCAATAGGATTATGGGCGTCTAGTATCATTTTTTTTCTTTTTTTTTGGTATTTTTGATCGCAACCAAACATCACCTCAGTAGTCTTGGAGTTAACATAATCAAATTTAGGAAAATAATAGCAGCCACCATTTGTTAAAGATATAAAGTTGTAATTATTTTTAGTTAATTGATCAGATAAAGGTTTGCCCATTGTAATCATATGAGAGTCACCTACTAAGAAAACTGTACCATTTTTACCTTCGGGATTAAAATTACAAAAATTATCAGTTCTTAAATGGCAACTACCATTAATATCCTTTAAAAGATCCCAAGGTTTATTTTTAAACTCATCTTTAAAAACAATTTGAGACCTGTTTGGAAAACCTTTTTCTTTATATGAGGAATATGAAAATATAACAATTGAAACAATAGGAATAAAAAGAAAAAAAAACAGCTTTTTATTGGTAATTGAAGATTTGTTTCTAAAAGGTTTTTCTATTAAAAAATAAGACATTATAGACAGTATTACTGACAGTATAATGACAGTGAATTTATGAGTAAAATTTTCTATTAAATTTAATAATTCAGCAAATGAAAACAAAGGATAGTGCCATAGATATAATGAGTAAGAAATTAGACCTAAACCAACTAAAAATTTATTAGATAATAAATTAGTTACTATATTTTTTTTATTAGAATACCAAATTATCATCATGGTGCCCAAAACAGGAATAAGAGTTAAAGCAGATGGATGTAAAGTGTCATTTGTGAAAAAAGTGAATGAATAAATAACTGAAATTACGCCAACAAGAGATAATATATTTGAATATTTACTGATAGAAAGGTTTTTACTATCAATTTCAATTTTAGCTAACATGCCACCACAAAATAGCTCCCATATTCTTGTAGGCAATGAATAAAAATTTAATATTGAAAAATTAGCACTCCCCCACTGTGCTAAAATTAATGAAAAAATAGAAATTATTAATAACAATAAAAATAATTTATTTTTAAAAAATTTAAAACAAAACAATAAAAATACAGGATAAATAATATAAAATTGCTCTTCTACTGAAAGTGACCAGGTGTGTAAAAAAGGTTTTAATATTGATGATACATCACCATATTCATGACTATTTGAAATAAAAAAAAAGTTTGATGAAAAAAAAGTTGAACTTAAAATTGAATTCGAAAAATCATATAATCTGGTTGGTGTTAAGTTTGACCACGCAAATGGTATAAAAAAAAGTGTAATAAAAATTAACACAGGAAGAATACGACGTGCTCTTCTTAAATAAAAATTAATATAACTAAATTCACCAGTTTGATTAATTTCTTTTAGTATTAATGAGGTAATTAAATAACCTGATATAACAAAAAAAACATCTACTCCTAAAAAACCTCCTTGAAAAATAAAATTTCCATCAATAACAAAATTTGCATGATACAAAACAACAGCGAGTACTGATAAAGCTCTTAGTCCGTCTATTTCTGGACGATATTTTATTTTCATCATATTTTTAACCAAGTTTCAGGCCAAAAGTTTCTGTTATTAACTTTAAACATTGAAAAAAAATTGTCCGAGGGTCTTATTATTATTTTATCATTTTTTTGAGCTAACCAAGCACCCCACCAATTAAAAGAAGAAACTGTTACAATAAAATGATTACATTTAGTCATTAAAAATAAACTTAAGATTCTTTTGTCAGTTTTTTTTGATATTTTTGATAGATCGACATTTTTATATTCAAAATTAAATTTATTTTTTGGTATATCTGAAAAATCGTTAGACCATAAATAAAATGTAGGTTTTCTAATTTTGCTTTTAATTAATTCAACTGATTTATTTATATAAGTAATTTGTTCGTTAGTAAAATTAACTGATTTATTGTTATTCAAAATATTTTTTTTACCTACACCTTCAGAAAAACGATTTTGACGTAAACATATTGCAACAGAATTGTTCGAAATCAAATCTCTAATATAGTTATTTTTTTCAAATTCATTCTCATTATTAAACTTAAAATTATTGATAATTTCATTTTTATAATCTAAAAAATATTTTTCACTTTCAAAGTGCCCTTCTAAAAATAAATCATTATCAAAATTATTAACTAAATAATTATCATTAAACTGTGTAATTTTGTTTGAATCTTTTTTTTCGATATAAAATTTTTTTTTAAATCTTAAAAAATCTGTCTTAATAAGAAATTTTCTTTTAATGTACCCATTAAGATTTTTAAATTTTAAATTATCTGGAGCAATGGATGCTGAAATTTTGAAATGATTTAAGCCATAGGAGCTAATATTTTTTTTTAATAAAAATGCTGTCTCATCATCAATATACAGTTTTCTATTTAGTTTCTTTGATATAGTGTATGCTGCTGCATACATAAACATTTGGTTCCCTAGTTCATTTGAAGTTCTTAATATTAAATTTTTAATCATTTTTTTTTAATGAAAACATAATTTTTTTTATTGTTTTTTGCATATTTTTATTTGGTATTGAAAAATCATAACCTTTGTAAGATGGTTTAAACTCATAAAATGCATTTCTATAATTCCTATAGTCATTCCAATTATTTATTTTACAATGATACAAATCCAGGACATTATTTTTTTCTATTGAAGCTAAGTTTGTCATCATTCCATGGAAGGCTATAGTTTTCTTAGAATATTTTATAACATTATAAAGATCAGGACCTGTTATATTATCAAAAAAAACAATCTTACTAGATTTATTTAATTTTTTTTTTGTTAAAAAATCATATGAATTAAAATGATCCTTTAAAATATTTGTGTATTCATCAATTTCGATATCCTTAGTAATATAAACATGATCTGTAAATTCTAAAAATTTATTGAATAATATTTTTAAATCATTGATTGTCCATCCTAACTCATTAATAATTTTTCTCTTTAAATGAAAATAATAATATTTTTCACTTATGTATTTTTTAATTGAATCGCTTATTTCAGGATTAAAATTTTGTTTTTTATTTATGTTATTTTTACTATGATCACAAAGCGATAGTTGTAAGGAAAGTGTAGATTCCCTCTTAAATATTGCTGATCTATCATTAATTTTATATCTAAAAAGAAATTTCCTTAAGAAAGAATTCGGTCTTCTGTAATTATTAACATTATTTAAACATATAGCAAAAAATCTAACCTTTCTAAACAACAAGGGTAAATAATAAAAGAAATTTTTAGGTGCCAAGATATACGCATCATCAATCTGTTTAAATAAAAAAAAAAAAATAATTTTAAATTTATAAAATAAATTTAAATCATAATTTAAAATTTTAACTTTAATTTTTTTATTTTTAAAAAAAAAAATAAAATCTTTACTACGGTCAGATAAAAATAGAGTAATCTTGTCAACTTCTTTATTTTCAATGATACTAAAAATTGCAGGAATACTGTGTACTAAATCACCAACAGCATCATTCTTAAAAATTACAACATGTTTATTGATATTATTTTCTGTCATAGTATATGTACAATCTTAATTATGTATCAAAAACAAAGAAAAAATCTTCAAAAAAAACACAATGTCGAAAATGCTTTAGTTGGTTGTGGATATTGGGGCACTAATATAGCAAATACTATATTAAAGATTAAAAAAAAATTAGTTATACATGACAGTAATCAAAAAAATGCAAAAATACTTAACAAAAGATTTGGAAGTCAAACATATTTAGAATCATATGATGAGATTTTACAAAATAAAAATATTAAAAATATTTTTTTTGCAACTCCACCATCACAAAATTTTAATTTATTGAAGAAAGCATTACAGTATAAAAAAAATATATTTATTGAAAAACCTGCTTTAAAAAAAATTTCAGATTTTCAAAAAATTAATAAATTAAATAGAAACAACAACATTATAATGGTTGGTTATATTTACTGTTACAATGATTACATCAACTTTATTAGAAAAATAATTAAAGAAAAAAAATTAGGTAAAATTTTTTATCTTAATTTTCAAAGACAAAATTTAGGACCTATAAGAAATGATGTTAACGTTCAATTTGATTTAGCCACACATGACTTAAGTATATTAATATACCTTTTTTCTAAATATCCTAAATTAATAAATAAAGTTGATCATAGTTTTTTAAAAAAAAAAATATCTGATATATCAAACTTAAGTTTTAAAATTGACGATATTGCAATTGATATTAGCAGTAGTTGGTTAAATCCTGATAAAATTAGAAGAATAACAATTATCACACGTAAAAAAATGCTTTTATATAATGAAATGGATGCTGAAAAAAAAATAAAGATATATAATAAATATGCAATGTATCCTAATATAGACGAATTTAAGACTTCTTTCTTTAAAAAGAAAGCTAAAATTTATGAAGGCAAAAATTATTCACCAAATATAAAAAACAAAGAACCCCTGATGAATGAGATAAAACATTTTTTTAAGTGTGTTCAAAACAAAAAACAACCACTAACAAATTTAAATTTTGCGAAAAAAATTGTTGAAATATTAGAAAGAGTTTAAAATTTTAACAATTTTATATATTTTATTTTTATTTAGATTTGGATCTATGGGTAAGCTAATACATGAATTTGCAAGTTCCTCGGAATTTGGAAATTTCTTTCCTTTAAATAATTTTTTAAAACATTCTAATTTATGAAGAGGTTTGGGGTAATGAATGCCAAATGGAATTTTGTTTTTTTTAAATTTTCGAATTAGCAAATTTCTATTTTTTAACATTATAACGTACTGGTGATAGATTGATTTTTTAGAATATTGAATTTTAGTAATTTTAATGTTGTTTATATTGTTATTATAATATTTTGCTATTTTATATCTTTTACTGTTAAAAAAATTGAGTTTATTAATTTTATTTAAAAGTATTGTTGCTTGTATTGTGTCAAGTCTACTATTTATTCCAATTTCATCATGAACATGTTTTTTTTCAGAACCTAGGTTTCTTAATTTTCTTATTTTATTACATATAGTTTTATTATTTGTGGTTATTATTCCACCATCACCATAACATCCTAAATTTTTTCCAGGATAGAAACTAAAGCAACTTATATCGGATAGTGAACCCACTTTTTTATTATCCAAATTTCTTGCACCGTGAGCTTGAGCAGCATCATCTATTATGAATATGTTTTTATTTTTAATAATTTTTTTAATACCTCTAACGTCAACCACACTTCCATATAGATGAACTGGCAAAATAACTTTAGTATGAGAATTAATCTTTTTTTTAATATTTTTGATTGATATTAAAGGTGTGCCTTTTTCTATATCAACCAACACCGGTTTAAGATTATTGTTAATTACAGATAAAATTGTTGATATCCATGTCATTGCAGGCAATATGACTTCTGAATTTTTGGGTAAATTTAATGATTTCAATGCAAGAAAAAGAGCATCAGTTCCATTTGCACAACTAACTGCATATTTCACATTACAAAAATTAGAAAATTTCTTTTCAAAATCATTAACTGGTTTACCAAGTATAAAATTATTATTTGAAATAACTTTTGATATATCTTTTAGTATTTTTTTTTTAATATTTTTGTCTTGTTTGGATATGTTAAAATAATCAATCATTAAAAAGTTTTATCAATTATTCTTTTAGCAATTTTTTTGTTATTGAAGAGCTCAAAATATTTTTGCTTTCCATTTTTTGCGTAATTATTAATTTTTTTTGGATTGCTTAATAGATTTTCTATTTTTTTACCAAGATCATTATTATCTTTGTAGAAACCCATTTCATTTTCATTAAAAAAATCATAAAATTTTGTTTTTCTATCAATAAATGTATAAATTCCATTTCCTATTAACGAAGCAATTCGATTGCTTGAAGTATATTTTAAAGGCTTTCCTCTACTTAAGTTAAGAGCAACCTTGCACTTTAATAATTCTTGATAAAAATCATAATTCCATTTTGGTTCATGATTTCCAATTCCTAGTATGTTATAATTAAAATTAGGGTATTTATGCATTAATTCATTTATAAAAATTTCCCTTTCATCAGATTTTCCTCTTTTTAACTTTCCAAAATTAACACCATGACTAAATGCAAAAAAAAGATCCTTGTACCTGTTATGATTTTCATAGATTTTTAAATTTTCAATATTTTCATCAACTGGTATAGGTAAAAAATTCATTTTTTTTTTATTTATTGTTGATTTTATTTCGTCTGGATGTGTGGTTAAAAAATAATTATCTATTAAAAGATTATTTTTTTCTATTAACGAAAGGTTTTTTTTCCAGTTTGGGCCATCACCTCTTGATCCAAGAGCATCTTCATACCATAATATAAACTTAGTTTTATATTTATCTTTAATGCTTAATATAGTTTCAGATTCTAATATATTGTTATGACCCAATATAATTAGATCAGGCCTGTAATTATTTGATATAGATTTTGCCCTTTCGTTTATTTCTAAATTGTTTTTATTTAGCAAAGTTTTATTTAAGTAACTCCTGTAACTAAAATTTATAATATCATGATTATTCCTTACAAAACCTTTTGAAAGTTTGTTGGCTATCGAAATATTAAATAGTCGATGGTCATTTCTTTCGTCAAAAGTCGAAATGTGAAGTATTTTTAATTGTTTATTTTTTTTAATAAAGAAATTTGAATTCAAATAAAAATTTTTTAAAGTATCAATTTTTTTTACTTTATTTATTAATTTATGGACAACGTAGTTAAAATTTCTTTTTTGTATTTTTTTAATTAGACTTTTATTATTTATAAGAAATTTAATCTTATCAAATAGTTCAAGTGAATTCACTCTGTGAATAAATATAGGTTTATGAAAAGTTTCAGGCAAACCACCTTTTTTAGATGTAATTGTAGCACAGCCGTAAGCAGCAGACTCCATTGCTGTTCGTCCAAAAGGTTCTTGCCACTTTGATGGAACAACAGATATTGATGATTTTTTGTAATATTTAAGCATTTCTTTATGTTTAATCCAATCAATTTCTTTAAACCTATCATGTTTAAATGAAAATTTTTCTCTAGGTTCATTACCAATCGCAACAGCTCTCCAGTTTTTGTACTTATTTAAAATTTTAATTACTGCAGCACCAAAAACGTCATAACCTTTTGACGAATTTAACTTTCCACTGAATATTATAATATTTTCTTTTTTAGGAAATTTTTTAATAGGATCTATAGCGGGATAAAGAATTTCACAATTATTTCGATGATTGTATGGTAAATCTTCAAAAAATTTATTTTTCACCCAGTTACTAACAAAGTATATTTGGTCAGTATTTTCAGCGATAAACATTCTATCTCTTACACTGGAAGATGACCTAAGATCTTGCGGGTTGTTGTGAAATATAAATATTAATTTGCTTTTTACTTTTTTTTTAATTAAATACACTAGTGATTCAGGCCTATTATGAATTTCTATTATTTTAAAATTGTGCTTTAAACTTTCTTTATATAATTTTGATGTATAGGCTATATTTTTACTCAATAAATTAGTGTTAATATCTAAAGATTTAAAATTATTTGTGAGAGGTTTTTTATTTTTTTTAAGATTCCCATAAACAACTGTGTTTCTGGCTAATTTGCTTTTAATTAAATAATCTTTTACCCAAATAGAAGCAGCGCCGGCGCTATCTTCGTGATAACTTTCTTTATATGGTAAAAGTATTGCAATTTCTTTTTTCATTTATTTATTAATTTTTTTAAATCTTATTGTTTCATGAGATAACATTTTTTTACTTACATTAAATCTTTTTAATGCCAATCTATTAATTTTTACTTTTTTTACAGGTTTACCGTAGTAAATATAGCCAGGTAATATTATATTTTTTTTTGTTATTATAGATCCCATGCCAATCATTGTGTAAGAGCCAATTGTTTGATTTTGATGAACTATAGTTCTTATGCCTAATGAAGCATTTTTCATTATATAAATATTTCCACCCAAAATAACATTACTACTTAAAACAACATCATTTTCAATAGTGCAGTCATGATCAATGGTAGTTGAATTCATAAAGTAATTATTGTTGCCAATAATTGTTTTTTTTTTTAATTTAGTCGGTAAATGTACATTAGAGAATTCATTAAAAACATTATTATTTCCAATAACTATTTTGCCAATTGATTTTTTTTTAGGCCATTGAGCCACGTTTCCAATAACAACGTATGGTCCGATTATGTTCGATTTGCCTATGTCAACATTTTTCCAATTAATTACCGCAGTGGGATGAATCCAGTTTCCTTTAATTTTTTTAAATTTGAATTTTTTACTCATATCTTAATTTTAATAAATTCTTTAATTTTTTGTTTTTTTTTAAAGCATATTCTTCTTTCATGGCTTTAATTTTATACTTATATTTTTTTGAATAAATAATCTTCCAATTTTTTCCTCTAGTAAATTTTGCTCCTTTTGAACTGTTGTGCAATGCAAGTCTATTTTTTAAATCTTTTGTATAACCAGCATAGCTTATAATTTTATTATTAATCTTTGTGGCAATTAAGTAGACAAAATAAGACATATTGGCGGTCCCTAGGGGAATCGAACCCCTCTTTCGAGGATGAAAACCACGTGTCCTAACCGATAGACGAAGGGACCGAATTTTGGTCTTTTATTGTAAAAACTTATGTTTTTCAAGGTTTTATAATATCTTCTTTTACAATTATTTTAGTCAAAGCGCTATGTTTATGTGTAACTAACGTTTCTGTTAGATATTTTTTATCATTTAAAATAACACCATTTACCAAATCACCTTTTGTTATGCCTGTAGCACAAAATATCGAGTCACCCTTTACAATTTCACTTAAAATGTATTTTTTTTTTAAGTCAGTTATGCCCATTTTTTTTGCTCTTGATATATCTTTTTCAGATTCGAAAATAAACCTTCCTTGAAATTTACAATCAAAAGCATCCAATGCGCATGCAGCCAAAACCCCTTCTGGACCGCCTCCTATACCCAAAAATAAATCAACTTTATATTTATCATCAGTTACCAGTAGTGCTCCTGAAACATCGCCATCTGTAATTAATTTCAAGTTTACATTTAACATGCGTAATTTATTAATTATATCTTTATGACGAGGTCTGTCTAAAATACATATAGTAAGCTGTTCTATATTTGTATTTTTAACTTCAGCTAAATTTTTAATATTCTTTTCTATAGGAAAATCTAAATCGATTGCATCATTTGGTACATTTTTACCATAAGCTATTTTATCCATGTATGTTTCGGGTGCGCTAAAAAGATTACCTTTTTCTGCTATTGAAATAACAGACAAACCTCCAGGCATATTATTTGCAACAAAATTAGTTCCTTCCAAAGGGTCTACAGCTATATCAATTGAAGTGCCATTTCCAGAACCAACTTTTTCACCTATATATAACATTGGTGCCTTATCTAATTCCCCTTCACCAATTACAACTTTTCCATTTATATTTAATTTGTTTAGTTCATTTCTCATTGCACTTACCGCTGCTTGATCTGCTGATATTTTATCTTTTTTTCCAATAAAATTTGAAGCTGATATTGCGCCCTTTGATGATACATTAACTAATAAATCAATAAATTTTTTATCAATTGTCATTAAATATTTTGTTCCTTAACAAAATTAGGCTTAAGTTTTGCTTCAAATTCTCTCAATCTTTTCCATACGGAAATTAATTCAACAATAGTTGACCAACTTTTAACTAAATATTGTAATGACCCTTCTACTCTTCCAAAAGCTCTGGTGATTTGTTGAACAAAACCTAAAGTTATTGCTCCTGTAACTATTGTTGGTGCTAAAGCAAGATATGGAACAATGACCATTCCTTGAAAGTAACTCCATTTCACAGTATTGAAATATAAATAATGAAAATATGATTTATAATGAATTCCTCTTACTCTATTATATAATTGACCGATTGTTGGGGGTGCAGCTCTTATCGGGTCGTCTTCTCCATGAACTAGTTCTTTTCTGTAACCGGCCTCTTCTTTTTGTATATCGTATTCAATTCCAGGTAATTTAATTCCTACAGCAGCCAACAGTAAAGTTCCACCTAATGCCGAAACTATCGCAACCCAAACCAATGCATGATTAACTTCACCAATCCATGGTAATACATCAATCTGCTTTGATAGACCCCATAGTATCGGAGTAAATGCGACCAATGTCATTAAACTATCTAATAACCCAGTTCCTAAACCTTCCATTATTCTTGCAAACTTAAGTGTATCTTCCTGAACCCTTTGTGAGGCTCCTTCAGTATTACGAGCTTTAAGCCATTGTTCATGATAATAGTCAGCCATTGATGTTCTCCATCTAAAAACCCAATGACTTGTAAAGAAACCTGTGAAAACAGCAATTATTATCCAAAGACCAGCTATTTTTGCGAATGTAAATAAATAACCAATAAATTCTGATTCACTAACTGAATTAGGTGTAGTTAAAGCTTTTTGTAGAGTGTCATAAAAATCACCAAACCATTCATTAATTTTAACATCAAGCTGAACTTGATACCATGTTGAAACTAAAATTAATAATGATCCAAAAATACTCCATAAGAACCATCTTTTATTTGTAAAAAATTCAAACATTTATTTAATAAAATTATCAGCGTAAGATTTTTTTATAACTTTTCTTTTTTTAGGCTCAATAAGATCGTAATCAATATTGTTTTTTTTAGCGTACGTTATTGCTGCATCTTTAGATGAAAATTCTAATTTAACTTCTGACAATGTATCAGCTGATGTTTCCCAGCCCATTAAAGGGTTTAAATTTTTGTTTTCAGTAAAGAATTCTAGTAGCCATTTATTACTTTTGGCCAATCCTGACTGCATTGCATTTTTGGTTGGAATATAAATTTTTGCTTTCTTCATATAAATGGTCGGGGCGGCAGGATTTGAACCTGCGACCCTCTGGTCCCAAACCAGATGCGCTACCAGGCTGCGCTACGCCCCGAATGGCCTACTAATACAGTAGTTATTGATATTTTCAAAGCATAAACATCATCAAAAACCAAAGATTTTTTAAAGAATCTGCTATATAAGAAATTATGATTATTTCATGTGAAGAATGTAATAAAAAATTTGAAATAGATGAAAAATTAATCCCTAATCATGGAAGAATGTTGCAATGTGGTTATTGTAATCACAGTTGGTTTTTTAAAAAAGAAATAATACCAGCAAAGACAAAAATCATTGAAAGTGATATAAAAAAAAATATAAAATCCATTCCCAACAGTACTAAAGAATTAATAAACGAAGCAGAAACTGCCATTCTTAAAGAATCTAAAAAAATTAAAATAAAAAAACCTATAAATATTTTAAGTTTCTTGATAATTTTTATTATTACTATAATTGCATTAATTATTTTAGCGGACACTTTTAAAAATTCTATAATGTTATTTATTCCAAATTTTGATTTGATTTTAAATAACTTATATGAAAGTTTAAAAGATATAATGTTATTTTTTAAAGATTTAGTTCAGTAAAATATGTTGGGCTATATATCATCTCCATTTAAATGGTTTTTTAAACTTGAAGCTGCAAGTGGCATACTTTTGTTGATTAGTGCAGTAATCGCCCTAACTATAAGTAATTCACAGTATTCAGAATTATATTTTACTTCACTACATGAATATATTTTTATAGGAATTAATAATTTTGGCTTAAAACTTAGTGTTCTTCATTGGATCAATGACGCTTTAATGGCTATTTTTTTCTTTTTTGTAACATTAGAAATTAAAAGAGAATTTATACAAGGGGAATTATCAAATGCTAAACAAGCTATGTTACCAATAATAGGTGCTATAGGTGGAATGCTAGTTCCTGCTCTAATTTATATATTTATAAACTTTGATAACAGTGAAACATTAAATGGTTGGGCCATACCATCCGCTACTGACATTGCTTTTTCGATAGGAATTTTGTCTTTACTAGGATCAAGAGTTCCAGTTTCTTTAAAAGTTTTTTTAACAGCATTAGCTATTATAGATGACTTAGGAGCAATTGTAATAATTGCTTTCTTTTATACAGGGGACCTTAGTTATAAATTTATTATACTTTTGATAATAACATTTATTGTACTTATTATTTTGAATAAATTTAATGTAAAAAAATTTTTACCTTATCTTCTCTCTGGATTGTTTTTATGGTTCTTTACTTATAAATCTGGAGTACATGCAACAATAGCTGGAGTTTTGCTAGCTTGTGCAATTCCTCATAGAAAAAAAGAACATGATTTTTCTTTACTAGTTAAATTAGAACACGCGATTAGCCCATATGTTGCCTATTTAATTATGCCATTATTCGCTTTCGCTAATGCTGGTGTTTCTTTTGAAGGTTTAACCTTTAAATCATTTTTATCTCCTGTTCCTTTGGGAATATTATTAGGTTTATTTTTTGGTAAGCAACTTGGTGTTTTTGTGTTTTCTTACATCTCAATAAAATTAGGATATGCGCAATTGCCAAGTAATTCATCTTGGATAAGTTTTTATGCCGTAGGTATCTTGACAGGAATAGGATTTACAATGAGTTTGTTTGTGGGAAATCTTGCATTTGTTGAGAATGTTCAATATTTGGATGGTGTTAAAATTGGTGTGTTGTCAGGATCATTGCTGTCTACAGTAGCTGGGTATTTGCTTTTAAAAATTGCTTTGAATAAATAGTTTAATTTTAAAGTAATTTTTTAATTTTTAATAATATTATCTATATAGTTTTTTAAACTTCTTTTTCCAAAATATTTATAAACTTTATTAGATAAATTCATGTTTGATAAAGCTGAAGCATATCTTTCACCAGGACGTTTACGTAAAAATTTAATTTTAGATTTAAACATTTTTGCAACATTAATAATCGAATAACTTTTGTGACTTGATATACTGTAATGTCTGCATATATTTTTTTTCCAAGCTAAATAGCAAATGTTTACAGTGTCTGAAATATGTGTAAATCTTCTTGTTTGATTTCCTGGTCTAACTATTGGCAAAGGTTTTTTTTTTTTATAACTTTCTTCAAATATTCCAATTACAGTTGCCATTTTACCTCGTGATATTTGATTGGGACCGTAAACATTATAAAAATAAATTACCTCATACTTAAAATTAAACCATTTTTTTAAATTTTCTAAAAGTTCCAAGTTTTTTGCTTTAGTAAAAGCATACGGTGATAAATTTTTATCATTGCCTTTATTACCTAATGAAGCAGAGGTTGCTGAGTATATAAGTTTAATTTTATTTTTTAAACAGTAGTTAAATATCGCATTGCTCCCTATTGTATTTGAATTAATACATTCATTCATATTTAAAAAACTTTGATAAATTCTAGAAAATTCTCCAAAATGAAAAATTGAATTAATCATTTTAGGTTTTTTTAAAATTTGAAAAATATTTTTTGTATCACCTTTAATATATTTGACTCTTTTTGATTTAATATGGTTTTTTCTAAAACCAGATGAATAATTATCAATACTAAATATTTTATATTTAGTTTTATTAAGTAATAATTTAATTAAATTGCTCCCAACAAAACCAGCGCCACCTGTAACTACAATAATTTTTTTTTTCATCTATATATTAACCGACAAACCATCATGTGCAGGTTTTACATTCTTGGGTAAAATTTTCAATAAATAATTATAATCTAAGTCAGAATGAAGATTAGTTAAAATTGTTTTTTTGGGTTTTGTTATCTTTATAAAACTAAGCACTTCGTCAAGGTGATAATGTGATGGATGTGGAGAAAATCTAAGACAGTCAACTATTAAATATTTTAAATTATAAAAATGCTTATAATCTTTTTTATAAATTTCATTTACATCGCTTGCATAAGCGCATTTATTGTTAATTATAAAAGCCAGGCATTTAATTTTGCCATGCGAAACAACAATAGGTTTTATTGAAATTTTCTCATTTTTATATTTAAAAATATTTATTTTTTTTAATTTTTTGAAATTTAAAATAGCAGGATAACCTTTTTTTGAATAAAAACAGTAAGAGAAATTTTTTTTTAAATATTTTTTTGTAAGTGAATTTGTGTAAACATCAATTAATTTATTTTTTTTTAAATAAAATATTCTTAAATCATTAATACCATGTGTTTGATCAGCATGTGCATGGCTATAAAATATTTTATCAATATTTTTTACTTGCTCTCTAAGAAGTTGTATCCTTAAATCTGGCGATGTATCAAATAATATATTGAACTTTTTACTGGAAATCATTGCGGAACATCTAGTTCTATAATTTCTTTTAACTTTTGGATCACATTTTCCCCAATAACCATCAGGACGAGGCACTCCCATTGAGGAGCCACATCCTAAAATAGTGAATTTAATTGTCATTACTTATAAAATAAATTATTAAAATTGCTTGTTGTGATTTTATCTAATTTTTTTTTATCAATATTTTTAATTTCTGATAATTTTTCAAGAGTATACTTAATGTAAAAAGGCACATTTTTATTTCCTCTCATTGGGACTGGCGCCAAATAAGGGCTGTCTGTTTCTATTAATAGTCTATCTAAAGGTATTTCATTGAAAGTTGATTGTAATTCTAGGCTATTTTTAAAAGTAATTATTCCGCTTGCTGAAAAGTAGGTATTCAATGTCATCAATTTTTCTGCAAACTCAATAGAGCCTGTAAAACAATGCATCAAAATTTTTAAATTTCCTTTATTGCTATAATTTTTTAAAATTTCATATGTATCTTTTTCTGCACTTCTAGAGTGAACTATTAAAGGAATATTTAAATCCAATGATGCCAAAATGTGATTTTTAAAACTTTTAATTTGAGATTCTTTATCGCTGTTAGTGTAATAAAAATCTAATCCTGTCTCTCCAACACCTATAATTTTTTTATTTTTATTGATTGATTTAATAATTTCATCCTTATTTAATATATTGCCTCCTGTTTCATGTGGATGAATACCAAAAGTCCCATAAATAATTTCATCAATTTTAATAATTTTAAGTATTTTTTTGAAACTTTCTTTAGTAGTGCATATAGTTAATAATTTTTCAATTCCTGCATTCTTTGAATTTAAAATTATATCATTTATATTTTCAAAAAGTTGTTCGTGATCTAAGTGGCAATGTGAATCAATCATTAGTATCAATTTTTTTAAATAATATACTTAATTTTTTTATCTTTTGACCTAATTTTAAAAAATTATTATCTTTAATAGTTTCTAAATGAATTTTATTTTCATCAATTTCAAATATCTTTAATACTTTCAATGAAGTTTCTGGGATGATTGGGTATAGCAAAATAGTAATTTTTCTAATCAATTCTAAAGCAACATATATAATGGTATTAAGTCTAATTTTATCATCTTTACATTTCCATGGTTCCTCATCATTAAAATATTTATTAGATGCGAAAAGTTTTTCTACAATATAGTTAATGTATGAATTTAAGTCTTGATTATCTAGATATTTAATAAGATTTTGATAATTTAAACTAAAATCATTTAGAATTTTTAAATCTATATCTTTAAAATTAATTTCATTAGGAATCATTAAATTAAGATTTTTTTCATTAAATGCTATTATTCTTTGGCACAAATTGCCGTAGTTATTTGCAAGATCACTATTTATACAATTTTCTAGTTTTTCTTGTGAAATGTTTCCATCATTACCGAATGAGACTTCTTTAATTAAGTAATATCTTAATGGATCCAATCCATATTTTTCAATAATTTTAATAGGGTCTAAAATATTTCCTCTTGATTTAGACATTTTCTCTTCACCGGACAAAATCCAACCGTGTCCATATATTCTATTAGGTAATGGTATATCCGCTGCTAAAAGAAAGGCAGGCCAGTAAATTGCATGAAATCTTAAAATGTCTTTACCTATTAAATGAAGTGATGCGGGCCAAAAATTTTTATAAAGATGATTGTTAATGTCGGGATAGTTTAAAGCACTTAAATAATTTGTTAATGCATCTAACCAAACATATATCACATGTTCATTATTTGAAGGAACTTTAATTCCCCAAGAAAAAGATTTTCTACTCACAGATAAATCTTTTAAGCCGGCTTTAACGAAGCTGACAACTTCATTTTTTCTACTTTTTGGTAAGATAAAATTAGGATTTTTTTTATAAAAATCTAGAAGTGGTTTTTGCCACTTTGAAAGTTTGAAAAAATAAGACTCTTCCTCAACCCATTCCACTAATGAACCTGAAGATTTTGATTTTTTAATACCATCAATATCTTCAATTTCATCATTAGAATAAAAAGCTTCATCTGAAACTGAATACCATCCTGAGTATTTTGATAGATAAATTTCATTCCTTTGCTCAAGTATGTTCCATAGATTTTGGACAGATTTTAAATGTCTTTTTTCAGTTGTTCTTATAAAATCATTATTTGTAAGATTTAAAGTTTTCGATAGATCTTTAAACGTAATACTAATTTGATCACAAAAATCTTTTGGATTCATGCCCTTTTTTTCAGCAGCTCTTTGTATTTTTAAACCATGCTCATCAGTCCCAGTTAAAAAAAAAACCTTAAAACCTTGAATTTTTTTTGCACGGGCAAAAAAATCGGCGATTATGCTAGAGTATGCATGACCCATATGAGGTTTTGCTGATGGATAGTAAATTGGTGTTGTTATGTAAAAGTTTTTATTCATTTAAAACTTTATATTTAAATTCCATAAACAAATTTTCATAATTTAAATTAAATTTATTACAATTATTTATCATGTTAATAAATCTAGTGTATAAAAAATTAATATTGTCTTTTTTTTTAGTTTTATGAATAAGTTTCAAAAAATATAATTGAATCATAATGAGAATATAATGTTTTATAAAATTATTTTTACTGTAATATTTTTCATTTATTAAAAGTAGTAAAAAATCTTTTAATTTGTAATTTTTTAAATCTATATTATTATTTGAAGCAAAATATAAAAGATTAATCAATTCTCCTGGTGTAAAATAATAGTTAATTAAATCAACATTCAAAATATCTTCTATGTGTTGATTTAAAATTTTACCACAGATTTCAAATGTTTTTTCAAAAGAAAGATTTATTTTAAAAGTAATACATCTTGATTTAAGGGTATCTTTGATTAATTTTTTACTATCATGAATTAATATAAAAAAAATATTTTCATTTGGTTCTTCTATAATTTTTAATAATGCATTTAATGAATTTATGTTTAAATTTTCAATACTATCAATTAAAATAAATCTGGGTTTATTATTAAAACTAGATTTATTTGCATAATTAATCATTTCTCTTATTTGCGATATTTCAATATTCTTTTTATCTTCTTTAACATCTACGTGATAAAAATTAGGATGCGATTTATTTTTTATCAATTTAAATGACCTGTTGTTAGAATTTATCTCGAAATCATTAATGTTATAAGGAAACTCTTCATCTTTTGAAAAAACATAATTAACAAAATGATAAGCTAAAGTTGATTTACCAATTCCCTTTGAACCTGAAAGTAATATTTTATTAGAAAGATTCTCATTATTAAAAAGCTTAACTAATAAATTAAGATGGAAATTTAAACCATATAATTTTTCTTGTAATTTAGGATCTGTATTCATTTTAAGATTTTATTAACGGCATTTATTACTTGATTTTTATTGAACTTTATATCCTTATTTGAATTAATAATTTTATATTTTTTTTTGTTACTGTTAGCAATTTTTATATAGCCATTTTGAACCTTGTTGTAAAATTTCATTTTAAATTTATCATATCTGTTTAGTTTTTTACGCTTTGATAGTCTTTTGCGCATATTTTTTGAGTTAACTAAATTTAAAAAGGTCAAATTAATTTTGATTTTTTTTGTTATATGATTGTTAATTAAACTAATAAGCTTATAATTCATTCCCATACCATAATGTTGATATGCTAAAGTTGAATCTGTAAATCTATCTATTAAAATTATTTTTTTTTGATAATTTTTTTTAATTAAATTTTCCATATTTTCATTTCTTGCAGCAAGATACATCAATAGATCAGTAAATTTATTAAAATTTGATTTGTCATTAAGTATTAATTTTCTTATTTTTTCAGAATTAATTGATCCACCTGGTTCTCTTAGTTTAATGAATTTAATTTTATTTTTTTTTAGATAACTCGATAAATAATTTATATGAAGTGTTTTACCTGAGCCTTCTATACCCTCGAAAACTATTACTGGTTTTTTAAACATCGCCCCAGATTAAATAATTTATTGACTTTATTAATCTGGTGAAAATATTTACTTTTTTAATATTTTCAAAAGCCAAAACCTCATATTCATTTATGATTTCATCTTTATAAAATATTTTTAATTTGCCAATAATATCATTTTTTTTAATTGGTGCTTCAATTGGACCGTTATACTCAACAATTGTTTTGAGATATCTTTTTCGAGCTTTAGGTATGGTTTTGTAAATATCGGTATTAACGTATGCTTTAATTTTATCTTTAACCCCAAGCCATACATCAAGTTCGATTAATTCTTGATCACTTTTAGCAATTTCGATTAAATCATAGTTGGTCATTCCGTATGATATTAATTTTCTAGATTCGCGTGAACGCTCATTTTTTGTTTTAAATCCACTTCCAACTGCAATTAATCTTCTATTTTTTCTTTTCACAGAAGATGCCAATGAATATCTTTCAACTGCTAAATAGCCTGTTTTGATTCCATCAGCGCCAATATTTTTATACAATAGTGGATTTCTGTTACCTTGGGTTATTGGATCGCCACCTGTTCTATCCCAGGTGAATTCTTTTTCTTTAAAATATTCATAAAATTTTGGATAATTTTTAATAAGATAGTGTGACATTGTAAGAATATCTCTAACCGTTGAATAGTTATCTGGATCATTTATTCCAGATGAATTAGAAAAATTTGTATTCATCATTCCAATTTCTTTGGCTTTAGAAGTCATTATTGCTGAAAATTCCTCTTCAGTTCCAGCTATACCCTCAGCAAGAGCAACACATGCATCATTTCCTGAAGCTATAATTATACCTTTTAGTAAATCTTCTACGGAAACTTCATCATTAACCATTATAAACATTGATGAATATCCTGATTGTGATAAACGCCATGCATTTTCAGATACCATAAATTTATCGTCTAAACTTAGGTCTCCTTTTTCAATTAGTTCAAAAGCAATTATAGATGTCATAATTTTAGTCATTGATGCAGGGTAAATTTCTCTATCAGCATCTTTTTCGAACAATATATCACCAGAAGAAAAATCTTGCAGTATTGCAGTGCTAGCTTTGATGTCAAACTTTGCAAAGGCAATATTGTTCAAAAAAGCAATTAAGAAAAAAACATAAATAAATTTTTTAATCATTTTTAATAATTTCTATATTTTCAAATTCTAGCAAACTTATATCATTAAATGATCTTTTTAGTGAGTTTAAGTTGTCAAATGGACCTAAAAAAACTCTATAATTTGTTTCAGAAAGAGTTTTAAGGTTAATTGTTTTAATTGATGTTTCAAGCTTAATTCTTTCAATCATTAGCTTGGCAGAATTTTCGAAGTAGAAATCAGCGATTTTAATAATATATGAAAATTTATTTTTATTAATTTTATTAATTTTTTTATTATTTGAATTTAAATCGTTTATACTAATTGAATCAACGGGTGCTTTACCAGCAACTTTTTTTTCTTCCTCGAATGTTTTGGCTTTCTTTGCGATAAATGATGAGTTATTTAATATTTCAGTAATTTCAACGTAAGGCTCGTTCAAATCTAATTCAATCATATTTGCAATTCGTTTACTTATTACCGTATTATTAAAAGAAGGATATTTAGCTTTTTTTCCAACTTTTGCAATTATTGATTTATTATTTTTATTATTTTTAATTTTTACAATTGATCCTTTTTTTAAATTTCTTTGAAAAATAGTTAGCCCTCTATTTTCAAGTTTGGATGAAATAATTTTATTCTTATAGAGTTTTTCATCATAAATAATAGCAAACCCATTATTTTTAAATGCCAAGATATTAATTTTATTTTCTGTTTTTAAATTCATTGTATTGGATGTGCACGAACTCATGCAAAACAAAAATATTATTATAAAAATCTTATAATTCATTTGATATTTTTTCTTTTAATGTACATACAGCAAGTGCGAATCTTAATGATCGATTCCATTTTAAAATTAATTCATAATTATAATATGTCAAATATGCAGGGCTTAAATTTTCTGCTTCGGGAATAATGTCCTTATCGGGTGTAATTATACCAACAATATCATCATCGTTTAATTTAAGAATTTCTGGATTTATTAAATATTTTTTAATTTTTTTAACTTTAATTTTATTTTTAATCTTTTTAGCTGAGGTATTTAAAAATTTTTTTGGAATTTTTTTTGAAAGTTCTACTTTTTTAAAGCAAGGTTGATTTTTTTTCCATCCAATTTTTCCAATATAGTTAGCTGCAGAAGCAAAAGAATCGTTGGTTTTTTTTAATTCAATAGCATTGTTTTTGTCATAATCTATTGCATAATTTTTTATAGTAGATGGCATAAATTGAAAATTACCAAATGCTCCTGCCCATGATCCATAAAGAATTTTATAATCAATCGTGCCAACTTCTATTAATTGAAGTATTGTTATTAATTCACTAGTAAAAAAATCTCTTCTTCTTTTGTCGTAACTTAATGTTGCTAAAGATGATAAAATATCCATTTTTCCCAAATATTTACCAAAATTTGTTTCAATGCCCATCAATGCTAGCAATAATTCTTTTTCTACAAAAAATTTTTCTTCGATTTCATCAATCAAAATTTTGTTTGCTTTATATAGCTTAATACCTTCTTTTACTTTTTTATTGGAGGACCTTTTTTTGATATAGGTTTTGGTGTCTTCGTAAAATTCAGGCTGAAATCGATCATATTCAATAACTTTAGGGATAAATTTAACTTTAGACATAACTAAATCAAAAGTTTCTTCTGATATGTTATTTTTTAACGCATGTATCTTAAATGAACTTAACCATAAGTCAAAAGACTCATCCTGAGCAAAGCACGCTATAGGATATATTGTCAAAAAAAATACCAACAATAATTTATAAATCTTTTTCATATAAATCTTTCAAGTAAATAAATACAGCAATCCAAATTAAAATGAAACTATTGAACTTTTGATATGAAAAAGGTTCATTAAAATAAAAAAAACCTAGCAAAAATTGAGCTGTTGGTGTGATAAAAAAAACCATACCTGAGGCTCCAAGGCCTGCTAGCTCGACACCTTTAACATATAAAAACAAAGGTATCACCGTCATTGGTCCTGCAAGAAAAATTAAACTCATAAGACCAATATTATTAAAAACAAAATTATTTTGATTTGAAGAAATAATAAAATAAAAAATAACAAGAATAATGGGCAACATAAAAAGGCTCTCTATTAATAAACCTATATCAGTTTCAACATTAATTTTTTTCCTTAGTAAATTATATACACTCCATAAAAAAGCTACACTTAAACCAACCCAGGGCAATGAAGAAAAATTGAAAAATAAATAAACTGTTGAAACAATAACAAGTGATATTGATATAATTCGTTTTTTATTTAATTTTTCATTTAAAAAAAGATAACCAAAAAATACACTGATAATTGGAAAAATAAAATATCCAAAGCTAGCATCGATAATTTTATTTGTTGAAACTGCATAAATCCAAACTGACCAATTCCCAAATATTAGTAAACTGGTTAAAAATAAAGTTAGTATATTTGTTTTATTATATAAAATTTTTTTAAAAATATGCCATTTTTTAAATATAGTAGTAGTAAATACCAATATTAAAAAAGTCCAAAATGACCTATGGGCCACAACTTCAAAAACACCTATAAAACTTATATATTGAAAATAAATTGTTCCGAAGAAACCCCAAAATAAAGAGCCTGCTGAAGTTGAAATTATTCCTCTTGAAAAGTTTGTAAGTTTCATGAATTAATAAATAGCAGTACCTTTATAATGATTTAATATAAAATAAAGCTTATTTTATTGTTGAATTTGAAAATTATACTTATAAAAACTAGCAAACGGAAGGATGGCTGAGCGGTTGAAAGCACCGGTCTTGAAAACCGGCAAAGGGGCAACTCTTTCCTGGGTTCGAATCCCAGTCCTTCCGCCATTATTTTTTTTTCAAGTTAAATGATTTAAATAAATTCGTAACTTTATTAATAGGAATTTTTATGGAAGTTTTTTCACCTATATTAAAATTATAAAGATTTTCATCATCAAAATTTAACAAATTAGATAATTCTATCAATTCCTCATCATTTAAAACATCTATATATTTACTTGTAAATGAACTCATTAAAAAATCCATTTCTTTTGAACCTCTATAACTTGATCTGTAAATAATTTTTTTTTTAAGTTCTTCCTTACTAAAATTCATAATTTTTAATATAATATAATTAGTATGAAAAATACTAATAATTATATATTTTTAATGGAAGATTTATCAAAACTAAAAGGCATTGGTAGCAAAACTGTTAAAATATTAAAAAAGAAAAAAATTAACAATATATTTGATTTGCTTTGGAGATTGCCTCAATCATTCACAGATAGATCCGTATTAAGTAAAATAAGCGAATTACAGATAGGAAAAATTCATACACTCAAAATTATTCCTAAAAAATATAATTTTCCAAGAATTAGAAATTTACCAAATAAAGTTTTTTGTGAGGACGATACCGGTAATATAGATTGTGTTTTTTTTAATAGTTATGAAGGTTACATAAAAAAAATACTTCCACTAAATCAAGAAATAACTGTAAGTGGAAAAGTTAGTTATTTTAAAAAAAAATATCAATTAACTAACCCCACATATATTTCAAACAATTCTTCATTGGTCCAAGCACTACATAACAAATACTCTTTAACAGATGGTATAAGTGAAAAAATGTACAATAAAATCATAAATCAGGTCTTGCACAAATTGCCTAGTTTAACTGAATGGTTAAATGATAAAATCTTAAAGAAATTTAATAATATTTCTTGGAATGAATCAATAATTAAACTTCACGATCCAACAAACATCGGTAATTATAATAGTAATTTTTTTAAAAGACTTGCATTTGATGAAATTCTTTCTTCTTTTTTAATTTTTTCAGAAGTAAGAAAAAAAATTAAAAAAATTAAAAAAAATAAAAAAAACTTCACAAATAAATACTTTAAAAATTTAATACAAAAAATGAATTTCAAACTAACAAATGATCAGGTTAAGGTTCTAGAAGAAATTAACAATGATATGAAATCTCAAAGTAAAATGTTTAGATTATTACAAGGAGATGTTGGTACTGGAAAAACTATTGTTGCATTGATATCAAGCTTGAACGTTATTGAATCTGGTTATCAAGTCGCGTTTATGGCACCTACTGAAATTTTAGCACTACAACATTACAATTTAGCAAAAAAAATATTTCCCCGAAATATTAATGTAGAAATTTTATCAAGTAAAATTAAAAATACAAAAAGTAAAATTATTGTTAAAAAATTAACTGAAAATAAAATTAATATTATTTTTGGCACTCATGCAATTTTTCAAAAAAAAATTACATTTAACAATCTTGGTTATATTATCATTGATGAACAGCATAAATTTGGTGTTAGACAAAGAAAATTACTTTCTGATAAAGGTGGTAGTAATTGTGACACGCTTCTCATGTCTGCAACTCCAATACCGAGAACTTTAACAATGTCAATATACGGTGATATGGATGTTTCTATAATTAAAGATAAACCAAAATGCAGAAAAGATGTAATTACTTATAGCAAAGTTGAAAGTAAAATTGATGAAGTAATTAAATTTGTTAGAAAAAATATAATAGAAAATAATCAAATTTTTTGGGTATGTCCTTTAATCGAAGAGTCAAAGAAAATTGACCATGTTTCAGCTATTAAAAAATTTCAATATTTGAATAAAATTTTCCCAAACGAAGTTGCAATAATTCATAGCAAGATTGATGATAATGAAAAAGAAAAAATATTATTAGATTTTTTAAATAAAAAATACAAAATTTTAGTTTCAACTACTATAATCGAAGTAGGTATAGATTTTCCAAACGCTAATGTAATAATAATTGAAAATACAAATAAATTTGGTTTATCTCAATTGCATCAACTTAGAGGCAGAGTTGGAAGAGGCTCAAAGCAATCTTTTTGCATATTAATTTACAAATCAAATTTAAGTGAAAATGCTAAAAAACGAATTAACATTTTAAAAAAAACAAATGATGGTTTTGAAATATCTAAAGAAGATATGAAATTAAGGGGATTTGGAGATATTTTAGGTTTTAAGCAAAGTGGTTTAAAAAATTATAGACTTGCAGATCCGATTCAGAATGAAGATTTATTTTTACTTGCTAAGGAAGAAGTTAATAGAATTGAAAAGGAAGAAAAAAACTTAAAAAAATATAAAACTTTATTAAAACTCTATGATCAAGCAGATATAATAAATGATATTATTTAATTTTTGGATTTGATGTTCCTGCAGATACTATAAATTTTGAAGCTTCCTCAAAGGTCATATCCATAAATATTAGATCTTTTTTAGGAAACATTAATAAAAAACCACTAGTTGGATTTGGTGTAGTTGGGATAAAAACATTAACTAAATCTTCATTTGTTTTTTTAGACATTTCAGTTTTATTGTCTTTGGTTGCAAAACCTACTGCCCAAGTTCCTTTTTTAGGATATTCAACTAATACAACAGATTTTTTGCTATTATCCTTCTTGGTAAAAGTTGCAGTCATTTGGCCAATTGCAGAATAAATTGTTCTTAAAATTGGTATTTTTTTAAATAATTCATCAATCACTTGTAGAAATTTTTTACCCAAAAATGATAACGATAAACCACCAATAATAGTTATAAAAACTATTGTTAAAAATATTTCTAAACCAGGTATTGAAAAATGTAAGTAAGTATTAGGGTTAAGTTTTTCTGGTATCAATCTAGAGGAAACATTAATTAAAATTTTGGTAAGATATAAAGTAAATCCAATAGGTATCAAAACCACAACACCAGTAAAAAAATAATTACGAATTTTTAATATAAATGATTTCTTTCTTTTTTTTATAGTCATACTTTATTGAGATTTTGGATTAATTATATAATATATTAATAGAATGAATAGAAGAAAATTTCTAACTTATATTGGTTGTGGCTGCTGTAATTTAATAATGACTTCCTGCGGAACCACACCTATTACTGACCGTAAACAATTAAAACTGATTCCAGAAGCTAGATTAAACGCTCAAGCGGCTCAAATATATGAAAAAGTTAAAAAAAAAGAAAAGCTTATAAAAGGCACTAGTGAACTACATCTGATTAAAAATATTGGAAAAAAAATGCAAAATTCTATAAGTGAATATTTTTATCAAACAAATCAGAATGACCCCACTACATATTTTGATTGGGAGTATATTTTGATTGATAATAAAAAAATAAAAAATGCTTGGTGTATGCCTGGTGGTAAAATTGCAGTTTATACAGGCATGCTTGACGTAACTAAAAATGAAAATGGTTTAGCTGCTGTTATGGGTCATGAGATTGCACATGCTGTAGCTAAGCATTCCGTTGAAAGAGCAAGTAGAAATGTCGTTATTAATGTTGCAACACAAATCACTGATGTCTTGTCTGGCGGCAAACTATCCACTGTTAATAGAACAACAGGAATGAATACAGTTGGACTACTTACACAAATTGGAATATTTAATCCATTTAATAGAAAACAAGAAAGCGAAGCTGATTATTTAGGTTTAGTATTTTCATCTTTATCAGGTTATGACATAAGGGAAACTACTTTACTTTGGGAACGAATGAAGGAAGCAAACAAAGGAAAAAAAGTCCCTGAATTTATGAGCACACACCCTTCTCCTGATAATAGAATAGCAAAAATAAATGATTGGATATACGAAGTGATGATTAAATATCCTCCTAACACTTAAATGTAAAAATGGTGAGCCGTGTTGGACTCGAACCAACGACCCATTCCTTAAAAGGGAATTGCTCTACCAACTGAGCTAACGGCCCATCAACAAAAAAACTTATAGACTTTTTTTTAAAATAATCAACGTGTATAAATATTACAACTTTCCAATATATTTATCATGAAAATCATCAAAAGTGCCTTTTTTAATATGTTCTCTTATTGATTTCATCAGTTCTTGATAAAAATTAATATTGTGTAAAGTTAGCAACATGGACGCTAAAATTTCATTTGTATTAAATAAATGATTTAAATAGTTTTTAGAATATTTGTTTAAATTAAAATTATTACATTTGGGATCAAGTGGTTGATTGTCTTTTTGATATTTAGAATTTTTTATATTTACTCTACCATTCCATGTGAAAGCCAATCCAGTTCTACCTGATCTTGTCGGTAAAACACAGTCAAACATATCAATTCCTCTTTTTACAGCGCCTAAAATATCTGATGGTGTTCCAACGCCCATAAGGTATCTTGGTTTATCATTTGGCATGTGATCTTTTAGAACATCCAGGATTTTAAACATTTCAACTTGAGTTTCACCAACTGCTAAGCCTCCTATTGCATATCCATCAAAATTGATTTTAATAAGTTCATTCAATGATCTTATTCTTAAATCATCAAACAATCCGCCTTGTACAATTCCAAATAATGCTTTGTGAGGAATTACGCCAAATTCTTTTTTTGATCTAAGCGCCCAATACAAAGATAGTTCCATAGATTTTTGGATTATTTTATAATCTTTAGATCTTTTTGGACATTCGTCCATAACCATTAATATATCCGAATTTAAATTTTTTTGTATTTTGATACTTTCTTCAGGACTTAAAATAATTTTTTTTCCATCAATATGCGAGTTGAATATTGCTCCTTTTTCTCTATCTATTCTATTAAGTTTAGACAAAGACATAACTTGAAATCCTCCAGAGTCAGTTAAAATTGGTAATGAACAGTTCATAAAAGAATGCAGTCCGCCAGCAAATTTAACTCTATCAACTCCAGGTCTTAACATTAAATGATACGTGTTAGATAATATTATTTCCGAACCAGTTTTGACAATATCATTAATAAATGTAGCTTTTACAGTTGCTTGTGTACCAACAGGCATAAATGCAGGGGTGTTTATAATTCCCCTGTGAGTTTTTATTACTCCACATCTAGAGAAATTATCCGTTTTAATTACATTAAAAGAAAATTTTTTTAATGCCATTAAAAAAAATTACAACGACTTAAAGGCTATAATTTTATCAGGATTTTCCACAGATCCATTTTTATTTTCATCGCCTCTTTTGATTTTATCAACAAACTCCATACCTTCAATTACTTTACCAAATACGGTATATTGTCGATCTAAGAATGGTGCAGCTTTAAAACAAATAAAAAATTGACTATTTGCACTATTAGGGTCTTGTGATCGAGCCATAGATAACGTTCCTCTATCATGAGGAAGATTGTTAAATTCTTGCTTTAAATTTGGTAAGTTTGATCCTCCCATACCTGCTCTGTTTAAATCAAAATCAACACTTGTAGAATTTCCGTATTGAACATCTCCAGTTTGAGCCATGAATCCATCTATTACCCTGTGAAAAACAACACCATCATATTTACCATCATTAGCTAAACTTTTTATTCTTTCGACATGCTTGGGTGCGATATCAGGAAATAATTCTATTTTAACATCTCCATCTTTTAATTTTAATATCATAATGTTTTCTTCTCCTATCAAGTTATTTGTTGTTAAAATAAGTAAAATTAATACTCGTAATAAAAACTTATTCATATTTTAATTTTAAAGCTTTTATTGTGCTTTTAGTTGTAAATTTATTAATATCACCACCTAATGAAATTATTTCTTTAACGAAATTTGATGAAATGATTTGATTTTCTACATTTGACATTAAAAATATAGTTTCTATAGAATTATTTAACTTTCTATTCATTCCAGCTAATTGAAATTCATATTCAAAATCTGAGACCGCTCTCAACCCTCTTAAAATAATATTAGAATTATATTTTTTACATAAACTTGTAGTTAAAGATTTAAATGAAATGATTTTAATTTTTTTTTTATTAAGTTTTAAATCACTATATAAAGCTTTTTTAACAATGCTAATTCTTTCATCTGAATCAAAAAGATAATTCTTATTATTTATATCTGATATAGCAACCACAACAGTGTCAACAATTTTCAAAGCTTTTTTAATTACATCAATGTGACCATATGTAATTGGATCAAATGTTCCAGGATAAATTGCACTTTTTTTCATTACAGGAGATTATCATCAATTTTAGTCGCTGAAACAACTTTTTCATCTCCTGATAATTTTATAATTCTCACACCCTGAGTATTTCTTCCTGCTATTCTTATTTCTTTGACGGCAACTCTTATAACTCTACCTTTATTGGTTGATATTAATATTTCATCACCCTCGTTTACAGGAAATGAAGATGCAACATTTCCATTTCTTTCAGAGTTAACTATACCAATAATTCCTTTTCCTCCTCTATTGGTTACTCTATAATCGTAATGTGATGTCCTCTTACCAAAACCGTTTTTTGTAATTGAAAGTATGAATTTTTCTTTAGCTGCAAATTCTGATTTGTCTGTTTTAGTTAATTTACCATTTTTCTTATTAGAATCTTGATCAATTATTGATAAAGAAACTATTGAATCGTCGTTTGCTAAATTAATGCCTTTTATTCCTTTTGAAGACCTTCCTTTAAAAACACGTAATTTTTTAGAGTCAAACCTTATACATTTGCCATTATATGTGCTTAAAATAATATCTTGATCATCTCTACATATTTTTACACCAACAATCTTGTCATTTGTGTCAAGTTTCATTGCTATTTTACCTGATGTATTTATTGATGAAAAATCTTCCAAACTATTTTTTCTTACCTTTCCTTTGGAAGTGGCAAAAACTATGTAAAGATTTTTCCAATCTGATTGGTTATCTGGAAATGGCATTATAGAGCTTATAGATTGGTGGTTTTTTAAAGGCAGAATATTGAATAAAGATTTTCCTTTTGATGAAGCTGATCCTTCAGGTATTTTCCATGCTTTAATTTTATAGACCAAGCCTTCAGTAGAAAAAAATAATACCGGAGTGTGAGTATTTACAGACAATGTCTGAACTACAGAATCTTCATCTCTAGTTTTAATTCCAGATTTACCTTTTCCGCCTCTTTTTTGTTGTTTCACACTACTTAAGGCACCTCTTTTAATATATCCTTGCAATGTAACAGTTAAGATAACTGCTTCACTCTGTATGGTTTCTTCAATGTCATAATTCAATACAGCATCAATTATTTGTGTTCTTCTAGGTACTGAAAATTTTTCCTTAATATCATTTAATTCTTTACTAATAACTTTTAAAAGTTCCTTTTTTGAATTAATAATTTTTTTATATTGTGAAATTAATTCTGAAAGTTTTTTGATTTCATGTTCAATTTCATTAATGCCAAGAGCTGTAAGTTTTTGTAATCTAAGTTCCAATATTGACATAACTTGATTTTCTGAAAAAGAATAAACATTTTTAGATTTTTTTTCATGTATCAAATTTATTAATTTAAGTGATTTATTGATTTTCCAGTTGGCATTAAGCAGTTTACTTTTAGCTTCGTCAGGATTTTTTGAATTTCTGATTATTTTAATTACTTTATCTAAATTTTCAACACTAACTGACAAACCAATTAATATATGTGCTCTATCTTCAGCTTTTTTTAAATCAAATTTAGTTTTTTTAATTACTACATCTTCTCTAAATTTTAAAAAATTTTCTAAAAATTCTTTTAAATTGCAAGTTTTTGGTTTGTTATCAACTATTGCCAAAGTATTAAAACCAAAAGAACTTTCTATAGATGTGTATTTAAATAATTGTCTTTTAACTGTTTCTGGTTCTACATTAGATCTTAAATCAATTGCTACTCTGACACCCTCCCTATTCGATTCATCACGAATATCTCTTATACCTTCAATTTTTTTATCTCTTACAAGTTCAGCTATTCTTTCATTAAGGACTGATTTATTAACTTGGTATGGTATTGACGAAATAACAAGTCGCTCTCTTCCATTTTTCATTTGTTCAATTTTAATGTCACCTCTTATTTTAAAAGAGCCTCTTCCAGTTTTGTATCCTTCTTTAATTATATTTTTTCCTATAATAATTCCACCTGTTGGAAAGTCTGGTCCTGGTATATGCTTCATCAATTCGTTTAACTTTAAATCTTTATTGTTTATAAGTGCTAAAGTTCCATTAATGACTTCACCTAAATTATGAGGTGGTATACTTGTTGCCATACCTACTGCTATTCCTCCTGCGCCATTTACAAGCAGGTTCGGAAATTGTGCTGGTAAAACTGATGGTTCTTTTTCAGTTTCGTCATAATTACTTTTAAATTCTATAGTATTCTTATCAATGTCATCTATTAAAAATTGAGAAACTTTAGAAAGTCTTGTCTCTGTGTATCTCATTGCAGCAGCAGGATCACCATCAACTGATCCAAAATTACCTTGTCCATCAATTAATGGTAAACTCATTGAAAAGTCTTGAACCATTCTTACCAAAGCGTCATAAACAGATTGATCACCATGAGGATGGTATTTACCAATAACATCACCTACAATTCTAGCTGATTTTCTAAATTGTTTAGACCAGTCATATCCACCTTTGTGCATAGCAAATAATATTCTTCTGTGAACTGGTTTTAATCCATCCCTAACATCTGGGAGCGCTCTACTAATAATCACACTCATTGCATAAGACAAATATGATGAACTCATTTCATCATGCATTGATATGAGTTTAATTTTTTTATCTTTAATTATTTCGTTTTTTTCCATAAAAACTAAAAAGGAATATCGTCATCTAGATCATTAGATGGTTGCGGCATGTCTTGATTGTTTTTTGAAGTACTTTGAGTTTTATCGTTTTGGATAGAAGAACCAGAACCTCCACCACCAAGCATAGTAAGTGATGAATTATAGCCTTGAATTATAATTTCAGTAGAATACTTATCCTGACCGGATTGCTCATCTTTCCACTTTCTTGTTGAAAGCTGTCCTTCAACATAAATTTGAGCACCTTTTTTTAAATACTGTTGAACTACATTTACTAGTCCTTCATTAAATACAACTATACGGTGCCATTCAGTTTTTTCCTTTTTTTCACCTGTATTCTTGTCTTTCCAGGATTGGCTTGTAGCCAAGCTTAAACGGGCTACACTTTTTCCGTTAACCATTTGTTTTATTTCAGGATCTGCGCCTAATCGACCAATTAATAATACTTTATTTAAACTTCCAGCCATAATATTTTAATATTTTTTAAATTAATGATGTAGAATTATATCATAATTTTAATCTCATTATTAATTTTATTAAATTAATGCAACAAAAAATATGCAAAAAAAGATAGTTATTAAGGGCGCAAAAGAACATAATTTGAAGAACATTTCTTTAGAGCTACCCAAAGATCAGTTTGTGGTAATAACAGGACTTTCTGGATCTGGAAAATCATCTCTTGCATTTGATACAATATATGCTGAGGGACAAAGAAGGTATGTTGAAAGTTTGTCTGCATACGCAAGACAGTTTTTAGATAAAATGAAAAAGCCTAATGTCGATTTAATTGAGGGTTTAAGTCCAGCTATATCGATTGAACAAAAAAATACATCTAAAAACCCAAGATCAACAGTTGCAACAGTTACAGAAATTTATGATTACATGAGAGTTTTATATGCAAGAGTTGGAACTCCATATTCACCATTTACAGGGAAACCTATTCGGTCTCAAACAATATCACAAATTGTTGATAAAATTAAAAAACTTCCTAAAAAATCTACAATATATTTATACTCACCTGTGGTTAGAGGTCGTAAGGGTGAATATAAAAAAGATATATTAGGATATAAAAAAAGAGGATTTAGAAAAATAAAAATTGATAATACTTTATACGAAATAGATAAAATTCCAGAATTAAATAAAAAAGTCAAACATGATATATCAATATTGGTCGACCGAATTGTTATAAATTCTGATTTAGGAAATAGATTAGCAGAAAGCATAGAAACGTCTATAAATCTTTCTAATGGTCTTCTATTCGTTGAGTATGAAAATGAAACATTACCTAAAAAATTTAGAAAAGTTGAAAAATTAATATTTTCAACAAAGTTTGCGTGTCCTGAAAGTGGTTTTACAATTGAAGAAATTGAACCTAGATTGTTTTCTTTTAACAGCCCTTATGGAGCATGTGAAGAATGTGAAGGAATAGGCATCAAATTAAATGTAGATGCTAAGTTGGTAGTGCCAGATGAAAAAAAAACCATATCAGAAGGTGCTATTGAACCATGGTCTAAAACTACTACATTGTATTACGCTCAAACCTTAGCTTCATTAGCTAAACACTACGGTTTTTCATTAGACGAAAGATGGAGCAAATTAAGTAAAAAAATAAAAGATATAATACTTTTCGGATCAGATGACGATGAAATTAAATTTTCTTATGATGATGGATACGAAAAATATTCTTATAAAAAAACATTTGAAGGAGTTATAAATAATTTAGAAAGAAGATATCTTGAAACTGATAGTGATTGGAAGAGAGAAGAAATTGCTCAATATCAATCTGACTCAGATTGTGAAAAATGCAATGGTAAAAGATTAAAAGATGAAGCATTATGCGTAAAAATTAACAGTTTAAATATAAGTCAAGTAGCTGAAAAATCTATTTTAGATGCCACTTCTTGGTTTAAAAATCTAGAATCCAAATTAACACCAATAGAATTAAAAATAGCAGAGCATATTCTGAAAGAAATTAATGAAAGATTAAATTTTCTATTAAATGTAGGTTTAGATTATTTAACTTTATCAAGGATATCAGGAACATTATCTGGTGGAGAAGCACAGCGAATACGACTAGCTTCACAAATAGGCTCAGGTCTCACAGGTGTTTTATATGTATTGGATGAGCCTTCCATTGGATTACATCAAAAAGATAATGTTAAATTAATAAATGCTCTTAAAAGATTAAGAGATTTAGGTAATACAGTTATAGTTGTTGAACATGATACTGAAACAATGGAAAATGCAGATCATATAATTGATTTGGGTCCAGAGGCTGGAAGTAAAGGTGGTGAAATTGTTGCTCAGGGAACTTATGATGATGTTGTTAAAAATACAAAAAGCATTACTGGAAAATATTTATCACACAGAATGTTTATACAAATTCCAAACAAAAGAAGATTAGCAAAAAATGGTAGATTTTTAGAAATTAATGGTGCTACAGGAAATAATTTAAAAAATATAAATTTAAAAATACCACTAGGTGCTTTTACATGTGTGACTGGAGTTTCTGGAAGCGGTAAATCTACTCTTATACTTCAAACTTTATATAATGCCTTAAACTTAACTCTTAATAATAATAAATCTAGAAAAATTCCAAAACCTTTTAAAGGATTTAAAGGAATTGAATTAATTGATAAAGTAATAAACATAGATCAATCTCCAATAGGAAGAACTCCAAGATCAAATCCCGCAACATATACAGGAGCTTTTGGTCCAATAAGAGATTGGTTTACAATGCTTCCTGAGTCAAAAAGTAGAGGTTACAGACCTGGTAGATTTTCATTTAATGTTAAAGGCGGACGATGTGAAGCTTGTGAAGGTGATGGGGTGATAACTTATGAAATGCACTTTTTGCCAGATGTATATATCCAATGTGATGAATGTAAAGGCACTAGATATAATAGAGAAACATTAGAAATTAAATTCAAAGATAAAAGCATAGCTGATGTTTTAAATATGACTGTTGATGATGGGTGTGAATATTTTGAAAATATCTCAAATATTAAAACTAAATTGCTAACACTTAAAAAAGTTGGTTTGGGTTATATTAAGATAGGACAACAAGCAACTACATTATCAGGAGGTGAAGCTCAGAGAATTAAATTAGCAAAAGAATTATCTAAACGATCAACAGGAAGAACTATGTATATATTAGATGAACCAACCACTGGTCTTCATCAACACGACATAAAAAAACTTTTAGAAATTTTGCATACTTTTGTTGCATTAGGAAATACCGTGGTTGTAATTGAACATAATCTAGATGTAATTAAAACTGCTGATTATATTGTGGATATGGGACCTGATGGAGGTATTAATGGTGGAAAAATAATTGCCGAAGGTAAACCTGAAGAAATTTGCGATGTTAAAGAGAGCTATACTGGTGGTTTTTTGAAACCTATGCTTGATAATAAATATAAAAAAACAGCTTAAAATTAGTGAAAGATTGTGTATAAATTAATATATGGGAAATTTATTATCATCTTTACCAAAAACAATACATGCATCTTTAGGCTTAGCAATTCTTCTTTTTTTAGGTCTCTTCTTTGGTAATGACGGTTTTGAATTCGATAGATACTTTTGGAGTTGGCTTTTTAGGTTTATACATGTGGTTGTAGCAATAATGTGGATTGGATTACTTTGGTATTTTAATTTTGTTCAAATACCAAATATGCCCAAAATTCCAGATGAACAAAAACCTGCAATAGGAAAAGTAATTGCACCTGCTGCATTATTTTATTTTAGATGGGCTGCCCTACTAACAATTATATCAGGTTTAGTGCTAGGATATTTAAATGGATATCTTCATGAAGCAATGACAATCGGCATAGGATCTGGTGGTGGAAAAAATACCGCTATAGGAATTGGCATGTGGCTTGGTCTAATAATGGCATTTAATGTGTGGTTTGTAATTTGGCCAAATCAGAAAAGAGCATTAGGGATGGTTGAATGTGAACCTGAGATAAAAGCAAAATCAGCAAGAACTGCAATGCTATTTTCTAGAACTAACACTCTTCTTTCGCTACCTATGCTACTTTCAATGGTAGCGGCTCAAAACCTTTATTGATCTTTATCCTCTTTTAAAATTGTTTTTTGAGATACTTGAAGAAATACAAGTATGGGATTTGCTATATATATTGAAGAATAAGTACCAAAAAAAACTCCTAAAATCATAGCCAATGAAAATCCCTTTAACATTTCACCTCCAAACAAAAAAATTGAAAATAACGCAAGCAAAGTTGTTGCTGATGTAATTATAGTTCTAGACAATGTCTCATTTATCGAGATATTTGTAAGTTCAAATATTTTAATATCGGAATATTTTTTAAGATTTTCTCTTACTCTATCAAAAATAACAACTGTATCATTCATGGAGTAACCTACTATAGTTAAGACAGCAGCAACTATAGATAAATTAATTTCTAAACCAAATAATGAAAAAATACCTAATGTAACTATCACATCATGAAATAAAGCTACTATAGCACCAAGGCTAAATTGCCACTCGAAACGTATCCATATGTAAAATAACATGGCAGCTAAAGATAGACAAATTGCGATGATACCAGATTTCAATAATTCAGAGCTAACTTTTGGACCTACATTTTCTACACGTCTAAATTCAAAAGTATCTCCCAAAGATGAAGTCAGTTTTATTTTAATGTCTTTAATAAAATTTGGATTATTAAAATCTTTTTTTTCAAATTTAATTAAATAATCATCATCCTTTCCAAATTTTTTAACCGAAACATCACCTAAATTAATTTGATTTATAGAATCTCTAATATTTGTAACTGTAATACTTTTATCAATACTTCTGAGTTCAATTAAAGTTCCACCTTTAAAATCAACTCCAAAATTTAAACCTTTAAAAAAAAGTAAAAAAATAGATAAAATTATTAACAATAAAGAAATAGAATTGAATAATTTATAAAATTTATTAAAAGGTAATTTTTTTATCATTTTATATGAGTCTTTCTTTATGTTTATTTTTTGTGACATAAATAGAAGTAAGTAATCTTGCTATAAAGTAGACTGAAAATAAAGTTGTAAATATCCCAACACCTAACGTTACTGAAAAACCTTTCACTGGGCCCGATCCCATAAAAAATAAAATAATTGCCGCTAATAAAGTTGTAATATTAGCATCTATAATCGCAGTTTTCGATTTGACATAACCACTATCAAATGCGATCAGTTGATTTTTTTCACCAACTATCTCTTCTTTAATTCTTTCAAAGATTAAAACATTTGCATCGACAGCCATTCCTACTGTTAAAATTATGCCTGCAATTCCTGGTAATGTAAGCGTTGCTTCAAATAAAGTTAATATTCCAACTAATAAAAAAAGATTTAAAATTAATGTTATGTTCGCAATCAAACCGAATATTCTATATTTGATAATCATGAAAAATATCACTAATAAAAATCCTATTGCTAAAGCTATAATCCCTGCGTTTATTGAGTCTTGACCTAAATCAGGACCTACAGTTCTTTCTTCAATTATATTTAAAGGCGCTGGTAGTGCTCCAGACCGTAAAAGAAGAGCTAGATCAGTAGCTTCTTGAAACGTAAAATCTCCACTTATTTGTCCAGATCCACTAACTATAGCATCTCTTACAACTGGCGCACTAACTACTTTACCGTCTAAGACTATTGCCAATCTTTTTCCAATTCCAGTAGATGTGGCTTTCCCAAATCTTTTTGCACCAACTCTATCAAGAGTAAAAGAGACGACCGTTTCATTTGTTTGAGCATCCATTGAAGGATTGGCATCAATTAAATTGTCTCCACTTAATATAATTCTTTTACTAACAATTGCTTCTTCAGACTCGTCTTCAAATTCTAGTTTTTCTGAACCAAAAGTTTCTTCTGATCCTTGTATAATAAATCTAAAAGATAGATTTGCAGTTTTTCCTAACAAATTTTTAATTCTTGAAGGATCATCTAAACCAGGAAGTTCAACAACTATTCTATCATTGCCCCTTTTTAGTATATTAGGTTCATTAGTCCCTATTTCATCAACTCTTCTTCTAATAGTTTCTAAAGCTTGATCTTGTGAGGAATTTTTTATTTCAACTAAACCATATTTAGAAAAATTTAATTTAAATAAATTTTTTTCTATCAAAAAATCAAATTTATGTGATTTGTAGCTTGGGTAGTATTGATTGATAATATTATCTTCTTTATCTTCGAGAATTTCTTTAACTTGAGAAATTTTATCTTCATTAACTTCAAATATTAAAAATTTATCTTCCATAATTTTAAAATTTCTAATTTTTATATTTTTTTCTTTGAAATATTTTTTGAAAGTAGGAATTGAATTTTGAAGTTTTTGTATAATCACAGGTGAATTGTCAATTTCTAATAATAAATATGAACCACCTTGCAGATCTAAACCTAGGTTTATTTTTTTGTTAAAAATAAAATCGTCAGATTTTATAAAATTAGATAAAAATATATACACAAATAATAGTGTAAATAATGTTATTAGAAAAATTCTAATTTTTGAAAAATACAACACTTGATATTAATGTTATTTTTTTGGTTCTGGAGTATTTAATAGTCCTTGAATTCCAGTTGACCTGACAACTTCAACTTTAACCTCGTCAGATATAGAAATTTCAGCTCTATCATTATCCATTACTCTTTCAACAGTAGCAATAATACCGCCAGAGGTTATAACTTTGTCACCTCTCTTTAAACTTTCAACCATTAACTTATGGTCTTTAACTTTTTTTTGCTGTGGTCGAATTAAAAAGAAATAAAAAACTACAAATATAAGAATTAGAGGTATAAACTGACCTATTCCTGAATTTTCCATTTAACTCCTTATTTTTGTTTTTATTTATACCATCTATATTATGAAAACAACTCTATTTCTTTGTTATTTTGTCCAAATTACTCATATATGGTTTTAAGACATCGGGAATAATTATTGATCCATCTGATTGTTGATAATTTTCTAGAATTGCAATTAATGTTCTTCCAACTGCCAAGCCACTTCCGTTTAAAGTTCCCACAAATGATATTTCATTTTTTTTATTTTTATATCTAGATTTCATTCTCCTGGCCTGAAATGATCCACAAGATGAACAACTTGATATTTCTCTATACTTATTTTCAGAAGGTAGCCAAACTTCAATATCAAAAGTTTTTTCAGCACTGAATCCCATATCACCAGAGGATAAAACTATTTTTTTATAAGGTAATTTCAATAAATCTAAAATTTTAGTTGCACAACCAGTCATTCTATCTAACTCATCCAAACATTTTTCTGGCTCTACAATGCTTACTAGTTCAACTTTGTAAAATTGATGCTGTCGGATCATACCCTTTGTATCCTTTCCATAGCTACCTGCTTCTTTTCTAAAACAAGGAGTAGATGCAACTACTCTTAAAGGCAATTCATTTAACTGAAATATTTTATCCCTACCCATATTTGTTAAAATTACTTCAGCAGTTGGTATTAAGAATTTACGATCATTTTTATCATCAAATTTAATTTCAAACTGATCATTTTCAAATTTGGGCAACTGACCTGTGCCATACATTGTGCTATCCGAAGCAATTAATGGAGGTGATATTTCTTGATAGCCATTTTGATTTACATGGGTGTCAATCATAAAATTTGAAACTGCTCTTTCAAGTAGTGCTAATTTATCTTTCACGAATACAAATCTCGATCCAGTTGTTTTGGTTGCCAAATCAAAATCTAACATATTCAAGTTTTCTCCTAGTTCGTAATGAGACTTAGGTTTAAAATCAAATTTAGGTACACTGCCAGATTTTGAAATTTCTAAATTTGAATTTTCATCTTTGCCAATTGGAACGTCATCCATAGGAAGATTTGGTATAGAAGATAAAATATTTTCTAATTTAACTTTAGTTTCCTTTTGCTTGTTTTCAAGTTCACCAATTTTTTTAGAAATTGATTTAGATTTTTCAAACAATTCTTTATTTTTAGATTTAGAAATTTCTTTTTTTTCTTTTTCTAAATTTTCTTTTTCTTGAATTAATTTTCTATTATTTTCATCCAATTCCAATATTTTTTTTAAATCAATTTCTAAAAATCGCTTTTTTAAAGTATCTTTGAAAAAATTTGGGTTATTTCTTATATCTTTAATATTATGCATTATTATTTGTTTTCTTTTCTATGATATTTACAGAAAAAATAGATAATTCATATAAAATTAAAAGTGGTATAGCTAAGCCAATTTGTGTTACTGGATCAGGAGGCGTAAGTATTGCTGCTGCAGTAAATATTATAACAACAACATATTTTCGTCTCTCTTTTAAAAATTGAGAATCAACAACACCAACTCTTGCTAACAAGCTTAAAACCACAGGTAGTTGAAAACTTAAACCAAAAGCAAAAATCAATTTCATAACTAGTGATAAATATTCATTCACTTTTGCTTCTAATTGAATTGGTAAATTCGTGTTCATTCCAGTTGATTCAAATGATAAAAAAAACTTAATTGCTAAAGGCATTATTAAATAATAAACGAGCATCCCACCTAAAAAAAACAAAATAGGAGTTAAAACTAAATATGGTAAAATTGCTGATTTTTCATGTTTATATAAACCAGGTGCAATAAATTTCCATATTTGCATTAATATAAAAGGACATGTTACAAAAAAAGCAGCAAAAAAAGAAACTTTAATATAAGTTAAAAATGTTTCTTGAAGTGCGGTAAAAATTAATCTTCTTTCAATGACGTCATTTTTTACAGCTTTTGAATATGGTTCAACCAAAAATCCATACAAATATTCAGCAAAAAAATAACAAACTATAAAAAAAATAAACAAAAAAATAAAAGAATGAATCAATCTTTTTCTTAATTCTACAAGATGAGAGATAAAACCACCTTCGTTTTCAACCTTTGTCATCTTCACCTTTATTTATTTTTTTTTTTTCATTGTCACTCTTTTCATTTTCATCAATGATTGAAACTTCTTCTTGTATTTGATTTACATATCTTTTTGCAGTACCAATCCAAGAGCCTATTTTTTTTAACATAATGGGAAAATCTTTAGGTCCAATTACTATTATTGCGATTCCGACAACAATTAATATCTCAAACCAGCCAATTTGTGGCATCGGATTTACTCTTTATTATTTGAGTCTTGATTATTTTCTGAAATATTTTTTGGCTCAGTATCTTCAGTAGCATCTGTAGCCATACCTTTTTTGAAACTTTTAATACCTTTTGCTACATCTCCCATTAAACTGGATATTTTGCCTCTTCCAAACAAAAGAACGACAAGTATTACAACAACTGCTATTTGCCAAAAACCTATACTCATATTTATTTATAACCTTTTTAAATTAATAATTCAAAGTATCTTTTTCTATTTGTCTTCATTTTTTAAGGTGCTACTCAACATTTCATCAATGTTTGAATAGATATTTTCTTTTTTCTCTTCCTGTTTTTCTTGATAAAATTTTCCCGTACCAAATATTGAAGAATCAATATTATCACTATCGATCAAGCCTGCTGACCCTAACTCATCTACAGTTGGTAAATCTGACAATTTTTTTAGACTAAAATGACTTAAAAAATTATCTGTAGTTACATATTGTATAGGTTTACCAGGGACATCTTTTCTTCCGTGTGGTTTAACCCAATTTAATTCCATTAGAATTTCTAAAGTGTTTGTTCCGAAAGCAACACCTCGAATTTCTTCAATTTCAGCTCGTGTAACAGGCTGGTGATAAACAATAATTGCAAGTGTTTCAATTGCAGCTTTTGAAAGTTTTTTTTCAACATTTTTTTGTTGTGACATCAAATTTGATAAATTTTCGGCAGTTCTAAATGACCATTTTTTAGATATACAAATTAAATTAATACCTCTATTTGCATAAAATTTTTGTAATTTTTCTAAAGTTTTTAAGACATCAGTTTTTTTAGATACTCTCGACTCTATAGTTTCTATATCTAACGGCTCTGCGGCTGCGAATACTATAGCCTCAACTTCTCTATCAGAAGATTTAAGTTTTTCTGGGAAACTAACAACATTATTTTTTTTAATTTTAGTCATTTTTTTGTTTAATAAATATATCAGAAAATAATTTTTCTTGTTTTATTATTAGATTGCCTTCTTTAACTAATTCCAATGAACCAGCGAAAATTCCTGCTTTGCCTGTTCGTTTAGTAGATTTTTCAGATTTAAAACTTTTAGGTATTAAGTCTTCAATATTTTTCCAATTTGTTAGGCTTGAAATAAAATTTTTAATAGTTTTGATTCCGTCTTCAGCAGTAAATACTGGAAGTCTTGGTATATTAATTCTTTGAAAATCTTTTGTCATAATGATTGTTGCATAACTTTTTAAAAGTTCATATAAAGTTAAAGAGTATGTATTATTATAAATTGATTTAATTCTACCTTTCATTCCTCTCATATAAACATCTTTACCTAAACGTTTTCTTTTAAGCATTTGATCAGAGAGCAACCTAATTAATTCTAATTTTTTTAACTGTAATTTAAGTTTTTCTGCAACTTCGAGTGCTTTGAATTCCTCTTCATCGGATTCGGGTAATAACAATTTAGATTTTAAATAAGCTAACCAAGTTGCCATTAATAAATATTCTGAAGCAAGTTCTAAATTAATATTTTTAGCTTTTGTAATAAATTCATGGAATTGGTCTGCAAGTTTAGTGATAGATATATTTTCTAAATTTACTTTTTGTGATTTGGCAAGATCCAACAAAACATCTAACGGTCCATTATATTGACTAAGGTTTACTTTAAATTGATCAGAATCGTAATTTTCCATAACAAATATTAACTCAAAATTTTATAAAATTGTGACGTTTTTGTAATTATAAATTTATTAACTTTAGGCGAATTTCTTGCAACAATCATCATTTCTTTAAAATTTCCATTGCAGTGTAATACAAGATTACAACCTGCGCTAAATGCTTTTTCAGTATTTTTCTCAATTGAAAATTTTAACCCTTTCATTGATATATCGTCTGATATTATTAGATTTTTAAACTTAATTTTGTTTCTAATTAAATTTATCACTTTTTTAGAGTGTGTTGCTGTATTAGTTCTATCAATATCTTGATAAATAATATGAGCTGTCATTGCAAAATAAGATTTCTTATTTTTAAAAGCGTAAAAATCCATTTTATTCAATATGCCAAATTTCTCTTTCACTATTGGAGTTTTTTTATGGCTATCAACTTTAGCTAATCCATGTCCTGGTATATGTTTAATGATAGTGCCAATTTGATTTTTGGTAAATTCATCAATACAAAAATCACCAATTTTACTAACAATTTTAGGGTTGTAACCAAATGATCTATCACCAATTATATTGTCAGAATTAACTCTTCTGACATCTAAAACTGGAACGGTGTTTATATTAATTCCAACTCTTTTTAGTATATGTGAAATTTGTTTTGAATAAATTCTGTAATATAAATAAAATTTTTTAATATTTTTTTTGTAAGTTTCGCCAAAAAAATTTCCGGTAAAAACACTAGTATCAAATATTTTTTTTAAACGATTTACTCTACCACCTTCCTCATCAATAAGAATTGGATAATTGATGTCATTAAATATTTTTCTAATATCTTTAGTAAGATTATTTAACTGTTCAAAAGATTTAATATTTCTTGAAAAAATAATTACACCCCAAGGTTTATATTTTCTTAAAAAAATTTTTTCTTTGAGACTTAGTGAGGTAGATTTTAAACCAGTAATAAAAGCTCTTCTATCTCTAATCATTTTCTAATAATTTCCAAAATTGGTATTTCTTTTTATCTTTAGAAACATTATTTTCCACATATTCAATAACATCATTCGTATTATTTTTTAATATTGGCAAATTTAATGAGTAAAGATCAATCTTTTTATTTAATAAATTAATAGATCTGTAATAATTTTTTTTATTCTCATCAGAAAAATAAAATTTTCCTGTCAAAAATATAAATAAAAAAATTACTAAAAAGTAAAATACATACTTTAATTCTTTAAACATTACATTTTTTCTGGTGTTTCAACATTTAATATTTTCATTCCTGATTTAATTACATTTGAAACTGCTTTAAGAAAAACGAGTTTTTCATCAGATATTTTTTTATCTGATGTAATAAATCTTTTAGTTTCATCCTCTTTCCCCATATTCCAATATGAATGAAATTCTGAAGCTAATTCATATAAATAAACCGGAATTCTATGTGGTTCTAGTTTGCTTGAAGCGATTTCTATACATCTTGGCCATTCAGAAATTTTTTTAAGAATTTTTATCTCTTTATCAGTGTAATTAAATTTATAATCTTTAATTTTTATATCATCACTAATTTTCTTTCCTACATTTCTAAAAACAGACGAAATTCTTGTATAGCAATATTGAACGTAATAAAGAGGGTTTTCTCTCGATTTTTCTTTAACTTTTGTAAAATCAAAGTCTAATTCAACATCACTACTTCTGTTTAACATTATAAATCTTGTTGCATCTTTTCCTACTTCATCAATTAAATCTTCGATTGTTATGTAGTCACCTTTTCTTTTAGACATTTTAAACGGTTTGTTGTCTTTTATTAATTTAACAAGCTGACTTACTTTGCAAATAAGTTTATTTTTTTTTCCAGAAATTGCCTCTACAACTGATGTAATTCTTTTTATATAGCCAGCATGATCGGCACCTAAAATATTAATTAAAATATCATATTTTCTTTCAAGCTTATTATTGTGGTAGGCAACATCGCTAGCAAAATAAGTCCATGATTTATCTGCTTTTTGTAATGCTCTATCTTTATCATCGCCAAAATCTGTGGATTTAAATAACAATTGATCTCTTTCTGTCCAATGGGAAGTTTTTTCATTTTCCGGAGCTTTAATTTTGCCCTCATAAACAAAATTATTTTTTTTAAGTTTGCTAATGGTTTTTTCTACTTCTTTATTGTTAACGATATCAGTTTCTCTAATGAATTTATCGTGAATTATACCTAGATTTTTAAGGTTAAATCTTATTAACTTTAAAGACTCTTCAACAGATAGCTTTGTAAGTTTTGATGATATTTTCTCAAAATTATCAAAATCTAAATCTTTATTATTTTTAATAATATTCTTTGCAATATCGATAACGTAATCACCCGGATATAAATCAGAATTATTTATAGGAAAAGTTTCATTATAAACTATCTCTCTTATTCTGAAGTAAACAGATTTAGAAAAATGCAATATTTGGTTTCCATAATCATTAACATAATATTCTTTGCTAACATTATGATTGTTAAATAATAACAAATTAGACAAAACATCGCCTAATATTGCCCCACGACAATGCCCCACATGAAGTGGACCTGTCGGATTAGCGGATACAAATTCTATTAGATATTTTTTTTTAGTAATTTTTTTATTAGTACCAAAATTTTTACCTTCAAAAATTAATTCTTTTAAAAAAATATTCCAAAATGATTTTTTAAATTTTATATTTATGAAACCAGGTTTTGCAATTGAAATATCTTCGATTTGATCGTCACTTTTTTTAATCAAATCAACTAAATGCTTGGCGATATCTATAGGAGATTTTTTATTAGGTTTTGCTAAAACCATTGCGACATTTGTAGATATATCACAATTAAATTGTGTTGGAGGTATATCTACATTGATACCATTTAACATTTCTGGAATTTCAATAGTTTTATTTTGATTAGCTTCTTTTACTATTTTTATAATTTTTTCTAAATAAAGATCAAATATATTCATTTATTATTATTGTATAAATTAATTGCATATCTGTCAGTCATTCCAGATATAAAATCTGCAATAACTCTAAATTTTTCTTTTTTATTAAATTTGCGTTTACTTAAAAACTTGTTTGTTTTTTTTGAAACCAACTTAAACAATGTTTTGATTATTTTTTTTCCTTTGTTGTTTTTAATTAACACTTTTTCATTATCATACATTTTTGATCTTAAAAAAAATCTAATTTCTTCATCTATAAACCTAAAATTATTAGAAAAGCTTACAAGAATACTTGGACAGTTATAAACATCATTTAAACTTTTAATTTTATAATATTTTATATTTTTAATTGTATTATTTATTAAATCTTTAACCATTAAATCTATTGAATCTCTTATTATTTGATATATCAAAATTTCTTCATTTTTTCCTTTTATATTTTTTTTGTGAGATTTGAAAATTTGTTTAAAGAAATCTATTTCTATTAAGTCATTTAATGTGAATAATTGTGCTTGAATTCCATCTTGTATGTCATGATTGTTATAGGCAATATCATCTGACATAGCAGCAATTTGAGCTTCCAATGATGGAAATTTTGAAAAATCGATTTTTCCTTTTAGATTTTTTAGACCTATAAGAGTATTAAGTTTAGAAAGATCTTCAAAAGGTCCATTATGTTTTAAAAGACCATCTATCGTTTCTAATGTTAAATTTAAGCCTTTAAATTTTAAATATTTGTTTTCAAGAAACATAATTATTCTTAATGTTTGTAAATTGTGATCAAAACCACCATGGTCAATCATACATTCATTTAAAGCATCTTCTCCGGCATGACCAAAAGGTGTATGACCTAAATCATGAGCTAAACTTAATGTTTCTGCAAGATCATCATTCAAATTTAAATATCTTGTTACAGATCTTGCTATTTGGGCCACTTCAAGTGAATGAGTAATTCTAGTTCTGTAGTGGTCACCACCAGTGTTAACAAAGACTTGTGTTTTATGTTTTAGCCTTCTAAAGGATGCGCTATGTATAATTCTATCTCTGTCTCGTTGAAATGGACTTCTATATTGATTCACTGGTTCTTTAAAAAGCCTACCTTTACTTTTAAATAGTCCTATTTTTGAGTAATTTTTCATCCTTTAAACTTGGTAAATAAATATTATATTAGTAATAACAGTGTTCTATTATGATTAAAGAAATTAAATTTACAGATAAAGCAATAAAACAAATCAATCATTTGCTTTCAACTAAGAATAAAGGGTCTTTTTTTAGAATCGCCATTAAAGGTGGTGGGTGCTCAGGTTTTCAATATGATTTTTCTTTTGATCAAAAACAAAATGAAGATGATCTTAAACATGAAAATATTTTAATTGATAAAAATTCAGCGGACCTATTAAAAGGATCTGAAGTTGATTATGCAGAAGAATTAATTGGTAACTCATTTAAAATTAACAACCCTCAAAGTAAATCTTCGTGTGGTTGTGGTGTCTCATTCTCACTTTAATGTTAATTAGCTCCTGGAATGTAAATTCAGTAAGAGCACGAATAGAAAACATTAAAGAATATTTAAAAAAATTTTCGCCTGATATAATGATGATGCAGGAAATCAAAACTCCTGATGAAACTTACCCTTACAATGATATTAAATCGTTAAAATATGAAAATTATGTATTTGGACAAAAAAGTTATAATGGAGTTGCTATTGTTTCAAAGAAAAAATTAAACAATATTCAAAATGATATTTTTAAAGATAAAAATAAACAATCAAGAATAATTTCAGCTGAAATAAAATATAAAAAAAAAGATATAACTTTAATAAATATTTATACCCCAAATGGAAATCCAGTAGATACAGAAAAATATACTTATAAACTTTACTGGTTAGACAGTTTAATTAAAAAATTAAAATCTTTATCTAAACAAAATGAAAATATAATTATAGGTGGAGATTTTAATATAATTCCATCAGCCGAAGATGTGCACAACCCAAAAAATTATGAAAATGATGCGTTGTTTAGATTGGAAATTAGAAAAAAATTAAGGGAATTAATTAACTTAGGTTTTCATGATGCTTATAGATCTATACATCCAGATAAAGAAGGATATACTTTCTGGGATTACACTAGTGGTGCTTGGCAAAAAAACAATGGAATGAGGATTGATCATTTTTTAGTATCTAGTTCATTAATAAATATTGTTAAAGATGTTAAAATAAACAAATTCCCACGAGGTAGACAAAAACCATCGGATCATACACCTATTGAAATTGAATTAGCTTAAAGATTTAATTTTATTTACTAACTCTTCATTTATATTTCTTGGACCTTTATCTAATCTATTCTTATGACGTCTTTCGCCTGGAAGTCTAACTCCATCCATTGATTTCATTTTACTAAAAAATTCATTTGAATGTTTGGCCCAGTCACTTCCGGAAGTTTTTTCAGGAGAGATTGCTAAAATAAACTCTCCCCCACTTGGTGGACCTCCATCATTTTTATCTTTTGCAGCTGTTTCAAAACTAAAGTTGTCACCAACTAAAGCTCCTGCCATCAATTCTACCATCATTGCTATTGCTGAACCTTTATACCCTCCAAAAGGAAGTAGTACACCTCCATCAGCTATTGCACCAGGATCAGTAGTCTCTTTACCTTCTTTTGTTAAACCTGTTCCTAAAGGAACTTTGTGACCTTCTCTTTTAGCAACTTGAACTTCACCCATTGCCATTGATGCTGTAGCCATATCATAAACTACTGGAGTTTTTCCAGGTCTAGGCCAAGCAAAAGAGATTGGGTTTGTTCCAAATAATGGTTTGATTGCACCCGCAGGAGCAACAGCAGGTTTGTAAGATGTGCATGCAAAAGCAACTAAACCCTGCTCTGCAATCATTTCTGTTTCGGGCCACATAGCTGCCATGTGATGTGAATTATTAATTGCTAAAACGGCTACTCCATTTTCTTTAGCTGCTTTTATTAGTTCTGGAATACTTTTGTTTAAAACAACAGGAGCTAAACAGTTATTGCCTTGAACTTTAATTACAGATGCTGAAATCTTTTTAACTTCAGGTTTTCCTTTGCCATTGATTTTTCCGCTTTTTAAACCGCTGACATAAGCAGGTAGTCTAAATAAACCATGAGATAATGAACCATCTCGTTCTGCATTTCTAATTAAATCAGATAATATAGATGCTGTTTCATCATCACATCCATTAGCCAATAATGTTTTTTTAGCTAAATCAAAAATTTCATCTAATGTAAGGGAAACTGTACTCATCCCAACATTAGATATTATTTAGGACTAAATATCAATTTTAAATTAACAACCTTTGAAAGATTTAGACATGTTTTTGATTAAATCAAAATATAAATCTTTACCTGGATTAAGAGTAGCTCCTAATGGATCTAAAACACCAGTACTTATATTCATGTCTTTTGCAACAGCATTAATTATATCAGGATTAAATTGAGGTTCTGAAAATACACAACTCACTTTATCATGTTCAATTATTTCTCTGATTTCAGATAATTGCTCAGCTCCAGGTAATACATCTGTATTTACTGTAAAAGCTCCTAGTACATTAACATCAAATCTTTTTTCGAAATATTGATAGGCGTCGTGGAAAACAATAGATTTAAAGTCTTTATTTAATTCAGACTTCACATCTTTTGTTAGTTTGTCTAGATCTTTTAAGGCTTTTTTTAAGTTACTTTTATAAACTGACGCGTTCTTTTGATCTTTTTCAATCAGATGTTCAGCCATTTCTTTTAAAATTACTTTTGCATTTGAAGGATCTAACCAAATGTGTGGGTCATATTCGCCATGTGCATGACCTTCGTGTCCGTGATCATCGTGACCGTCTTCTTTGTGTTCATCATCATGACCGTGATCATCGTGACCGTCTTCTTTGTGTTCATCATCATGACCGTGATCATCTTCTTTTTTTGCGTGATCATCATGACCATCTTCTTTGTGTTCATCATCATGTCCATGATCGTCATGGCCGTCAAAAATATTTCTTTCTCTAAATTTTAACTTATTTAGTCCTTTTATTTCGATTAATTCAATTTTTTCAGCTTTTTTAGCTATTGATTTTAACGGTTTCTCTAAAAAATTTTCCAAATCTTCCCCAACCCAAAAAATTAGGTCAGCTTCTTGGAGCATTTTTGCATGGGATGGTTTTAATGCAAAACCATGGGGAGAGGCATATCCATCTACTATTAATCCTGGTTTGCTTGCTCCATCCATTAAATAACTTGCCAGTGAATGAATTGGTTTAATTGATGCTACAACCTTTGTTTCAGCATTAGCAGGTGAAAAAAAGGTTAATAATGATAAAATTGATAAGATAATTGGTATTTTTTTTAGATTTTTCATAATTAAAATATTTAGTTATTGTTATAATATAACATAGTGTAATATTATAACATTTAAATAAGTCAAGTATAAAAATGAGCTCAAATAACAATTTATTAGTTAAGTTAAATAATGCTGGTTATCAGCATAATGACAAATGGCTTGTTAAAGGGGTCTCATTAAGAGTTGAAAAAGGAAAAATTGTAACTCTTATTGGTCCAAATGGTTCTGGAAAAAGTACAACTGCAAAAATTGCTTTGGGTATTTATAAAAAAATTGATGGGGAAGTTGAAAAATATACAAATAAAGTTGGTTATGTTCCCCAAAAAATCTCAATAGATTGGACATTGCCACTTAGAGTTCGTGACTTCATGTTATTAACGGAAAACCTTAAAGATGAAGCAATCAATGAAGCTTTGTCATTAACAGGTGTTATACATCTTAAGGATAAAAATTTAGGCAATTTATCTGGTGGTGAATTTCAAAGAGTTTTACTAGCAAGAGCTATTTCAAAAAAACCAGATTTATTAGTGCTTGATGAACCTGTTCAAGGTGTTGATTTTACTGGAGAGATTGCTTTGTACGAACTAATTAAAAAAATATCAGATGAATTAAATTGTGGAATTTTATTAATATCTCATGATTTACATACAGTAATGAGTGCTACTGATCATGTTGTTTGTTTAAATGGTCATGTTTGTTGTTCAGGATCTCCAATTGATGTTGCAAAAAATAATGAATACAAAGCTTTATTTGGTGAGCAAGCTTCTCAAATACTCTCAAGATATGAACATAAACACGATCATGTTCATACAAATGATGGTGAGATAAAGAAAAATTAAATGTTTGATGATTTTTTTATAAGAGCACTTGTTGCAGGGCTTGGAGTTGCATTTGTAACCGGCCCACTTGGCTGTTTTGTAGTTTGGAGAAGATTATCATATTTTGGAGATACACTTGCACACTCTGCACTACTTGGTGTTACCTTAGCTTATTCTTTTGAACTGAACATTGCGTTTTCAGTATTTATAATTTCATCTTTAATAGCTTTAATTTTAATACAACTTCAAAAAAGAACTAATTTACCTGGTGATGCTTTACTTGGACTTTTAGCGCACTCTTCACTAGCTGTTGGACTTGTGGTTATCGGTTTTTTAACATTTATTAGATTTGATATTATGGGATTACTATTTGGTGACATATTAGCAGTGACGGTTGATGATCTATTAATTATATGGATAGGAGGTGCATTAATTTTATTAGTATTAAAATTAATTTGGAAACCTTTATTTGCATCAACTGTAAACTATGAATTAGCAGAAGCAGAGGGATTAAATCCTGATAGAGCAAAAGCAATTTTTACAATCTTAATGGCTGCTATTATTGCAATCTCAATCAAAATGGTTGGACTATTATTAATTACTGGAATGTTAATCATACCTGCTGCTATGGCTAGAAATATTTCAGACAGTCCACAAAAAATGGTAATTTATTCAATCATTGGCGGATTGTTATCTGTAATTATAGGATTATTCTCTTCATTAGAATTTAATACGTCATCTGGACCTTCAATTATAGCAGCCTCTTTATTCTTATTTATCTTGTCATTATTAAATATAAAACAATCTATTAAATTGAAAAATTAAAAAGGAATCAGTAAAATGAATAAAATGCATAAAGAACATTCTCTCACAAAAAATCAGCAAATTATTTTTGATTTAATTGATAAATCTACTGAACCATTAAAAGCTTACTCAATACTTTTTAATGTTCAAAAAAAAGGTATTAAAGCTCCATTACAAGTTTATCGAGCATTAGATAAGCTAGTTGAAATAGGAAAAATTCATAAAATTGAGAGTAGAAATGCTTTTATTGCGTGTCACAATTCAAGTTGTCAGGTAGCAAAAGCTACTGCGTTTTCAATCTGTGAGATTTGTGAAAAAGTAACAGAAATAAGTAGCGCAGGTCTTTCTAAATACTTAGCTAATTTCAAAGACAAAGATGGTATGAAATATAGTAAATACAATCTTGAGTTTTTTGGATTATGTAAAAAGTGTAGATAAGTTTTTATCTAAAATTTAAATAAAACAAGCTGAAAGGAAAACGTATGTTTATTAAAAAATATCTTAAATGGATAAGCACATTTTTGGTTTTAGTTGGTATTCTATTAACAAATCTAAATATATATCCTTTGAATATATATTTTCATGGATTAGGAGTTGTTGGATGGACTATCGCTGGATTTATTAGCAAAGATAAGGCTATTCTTACAAACTTTGGATTACAAATTCCATTGTTTGTAATTGGTATTTACAAGATTATTATTTAAATTAAAGAATAACCTGACGATCTAACTGTTCTTATTAACTCTTTTTTACCTTCAATATTAATAGATTGTCTAAGTCTTCGTATATGAACATCAATTGTTCTACTTTCGACATTAACATTATTAGGCCAAACAGTTTCTAAAATTTGATCTCTTGAATAAACTCGTTTTGGATTTATTAAGAAAAATTCTAATAATCTAAATTCTGTAGGACCAAGTTGAATCTCGTTATCTGATCTAAAAACCCTTTTTTCTATTCTGTCTAATTTTAAATCTTCATATATTAATTCATTTGCAACAACTTTAGGATCAGATCTTCTCAGAACTGCTTTTATTCGAGCATGTAGTTCATTGAAACTGAATGGTTTTGTAATGTAATCATCTACACCACTTTCAAGACCTTTAATTTTATCTTCCTCTTCACCTTTTGCAGTGAGCATAATAATAGGAAGGGATTTAAAATTACTGTCTCTTCTAATATTTTTACAGACATCTATGCCTGATAAATCTGGCAGCATCCAATCTAATAAGAGTAGATTAGGTTCAAATTTTTTTAGTTCTTTTAAACCTTCATTTCCGTTTAATGATGAAGAGACAACAAAACCCTCTTTTTCTAGATTATGTTGGACTAATTGAACTATTGAAGCTTCATCTTCAATAATAAAAATTTTTCCTTTCATCTAATTATTCTTGGATTACTTTGCCCTTTGGTCTACTTCCTTTTAGATATTCACCTTTTACTAAATAACATACTGTCTCAGCGATATTTGTTATATGATCACCAGCTCTTTCCAAATTTTTTGTAGCAAAAATTAAATGAGTAGAAAAGTCTAAATTTTTTTTATCTTTAGATAAAAAATCTATTACACTTTCCATTGCGATATACGTTAAGTCGTCAACTTGTTCATCTTTTTTCCATACTTCTTTAGCTTTATCAAAGTTTTTGTTCACATAACTATCAAGAACATCGTTTAATTGTTTCATAACAAGCTCTCCGAGTCTTTTTAAATTTCCTAACAATTCATCAGGTAAATCTAATGGTAAAGGCTTAACTTTTTTTGCATTACTTTTTGATAGATCCCCTATTCTTTCTAAATCTTGAGAAATTTTAAGTGAACTTATAGTTTCTCTTAAATCAATTGCCATAGGTGCTCTTTTAACTAGTAAATTCATTATTTGAGTATCTATTTTAGATCTAAATTTATTAATTTCCTCATCACTTTTAATAATTTTATCAATTGAGTCCTTATCAACTTTAATTACAGCATCCATTGCGTCACCTAATTGTGACTCAGTTAAACTTCCCATTTTTATTAAAGAGTCTTTAAGAAATTGTAGCTCTTCTTCGTATGACTTTACTGTATGTTCATTGCTCATAATTTATCCAAATCTACCTGTAATATAGTCTTGTGTCATTTTATTGTCAGGATTTTTAAAAATTTTCTCGGTATTTCCAACTTCTATTAACTTACCCAAGTGAAAAAACCCCGTTTTTTGTGAAACACGTACAGCCTGAGCCATTGAGTGCGTCACAATTACAATCGTATAAGTTTTTTTTAATTCATCAATTAATTCTTCAATTTTTGCAGTAGCAATTGGGTCTAATGCTGAACATGGTTCATCCATTAAGATCACTTGAGGATTAACAGATATAGCTCTCGCTATACAAAGTCTTTGTTGCTGTCCTCCAGATAAACTAGTGCCTGGTTCATCTAGTCTATCTTTAACTTCTTCCCATAAAGCAGATTTTTTTAAGCTGTTCTCAACAATTTGATCTAGTTCGCTTTTGGTTTCGCCTTTTCCATGAATTTTAGGACCATACGAAATATTATCATATATACTTTTTGGAAATGGATTTGGCTTTTGAAAAACCATTCCAACTCTTTCTCTTAATGAGACAACATCCAGATCTTTATCATTAATATTCATACCATCCATTTCAATATTTCCTGTAACTTTACAAATATCGATCACGTCATTCATTCTATTAATGCATCTTATAAAAGTTGATTTTCCACATCCGGATGGACCAATTAATGCGGTCACCTCTTTTTCATTTAAATCTAAATTAACGTCAAACAACGCTTGTTTATCACCATAATAAACATTTAAATTTTTTGATTTTATTTTAATATTATTCATTTAGTTCCATCGTTTTTCAAATTTTTGTCTTAAGTACACAGCAATAAAATTCATTACAATTAAAAAGCTTAAAAGCATCATAATTGTTGCTGAAGTTTTTTCAACAAAACCTCTTTCTGCAGATTCAGACCATAAATATACTTGAACAGGTAATGAAGACGATGGATCAACTGGACTTGACGGTATGTCAACTACAAATGCCACCATACCAATTAATATAAGTGGTGCGGTTTCACCTAATGCTTGAGCTAAACCAATTATAGTTCCTGATAAAGTGCCAGGCAATGCTAAAGGTACTACATGATGAAAAACAGATTGAAATTTAGATGCGCCGACTGCAAGAGCACCCTCTCTTATTGAAGGTGGGACAGCTTTTAATGAAGCTCTACATGGGATTATAATCCTTGGTAAAGTCATTAACGCCAAAGTTATTCCAGCAACTAATGGTGTAGATCTTGGTAATTGGATAGTTGCCAGTAAAATTTGTAGAGCAAGTAAACCGTAAACAATTGATGGCACTGCTGCTAAATTGTTTATATTGATTTCAATAAAATCTGTAATTTTATTTTTTGGAGCGAACTCTTCCAAGTAAATTGACGCCAGAACAGCAACAGGAAAAGCTAATAATAAACAAATTAAAATACTATAAAATGATCCGACTAAAGCTCCACCTATACCTGCTAGTTCTGGATCTCTAGAGTCTCCATTATTAAAGAAATAATTATTAAAATTTTTACTTATCTTTTTATTTTCAACAAAATAATCGTATATAACTAATTGAAAATCAGAGATTCTTCTTCTTTCTTCGGGAAGATCTCTTGGATAATTACCTTTATGCAATTGATCTATATCGTCTGAGGCTGTTAAATCTAATGTAATTGTTTTACCTAATAAATTATTATCTTTTAAAAAAGCTTTTTTAATCTCGATTTCTGCATCACCACTAAATAGTTTTAATAATTCATCTTCTTCAGCTCTATCTTTTGCTGGATAAGCTTTTATTAAATTTTCTATCATTACATCATAAAAATCAGTTTCCATTATTTCTTCTTGGGATGCACCATTTTGAATTTCTAATAAATCCTGATCAAAAAAGATTTCAGTGGTAATTACTGTTTTTTTAAAAGCTGAGCTTCCTTTTGAGAAAATATTTTGAACTAGAATAACTACAAATAACAATGCAACCAAAATAGATGCTAAACCATAAAATCTAAATCTTTTCTCTGCTCGGTGTCTTTTTTTTAATCTTTCTTCTTTAGTCATACTTTTCTCTATATTTTTTGACTGCTCTTTGAGCTATATAATTCAATACTAATGTTGCTATAAATAATGTAAGTCCTAAAGCAAAAGCTGATTGAGTTTTCGGACTGTCAAATTCTTGGTCACCAACAAGTATCATTACAATCTGAGTTGTAATTGTTGTGGTAGACTCTAAAGGGTTAATTGTAAGATTTGCAGCAAGACCAGCAGCCATCACAACTATCATTGTTTCACCTATCGCTCTTGATACTGCTAATAAAACTGATCCTATTATCCCTGGAAGAGCTGCGGGTATTACGACTTGTTTAATAGTTTCTGATTTTGTGGCTCCAACAGCATATGAACCGTCTCTTAATGATTGTGGGACAGAATTAATTACATCATCAGATAAAGATGAAACATAAGGAATAATCATTATTCCCATAATTAATCCTGCAGCTAAAGCGCTTTCGGATGAAACAGTTAATCCAAAATTTTCACCTACTTGTCTAAAAAAAGGTCCAACGGTTAATGCAGCAAAGAAACCATAAACTACAGTCGGTATTCCTGCTAAAATTTCAATAATTGGTTTTGAAATTCTTCTAACTTTAATTGAAGCATATTCAGCCATGTAAATACCTGAAAATAGACCAATAGGAACAGCTACTAACATTGCAATAAAAGCTATAAAAGATGTCCCTGCAATCAATGGAATAAAGCCAAAAGCATCTTTTAACTCTTCTAATTCAGCTACCGTTATTGAGGAGGCATCTCTAACAAATGCTCTTTGAGGACTCCAATTTGTACCAAATAGATAATCAAAAATATTAATGACTGAAAAAAACTTGATACTTTCAAAAAGTAGAGAGAATATTATTCCAAGAGTTGTCAATATTGCTATTAAAGAGGATACAAATAATAAACCTTTTAAAATAACCTCAACATCATCTCTTGCTTTATTATTATTTTTTATTTTTTTTAATGAATAAACTACTGAAGCAATTATTATTCCAAAAATCAATACTACTTTAGAATTAGTAAAAAGATTTATAAATTTTGCATACGCAAGAGCACTTTCTTTCAATATACTATCTATATCTCCAAAATAAGTACCTAAATGAATAGCTTTAATTTTTTCATAAATTAAGTTTGCTTCATTTTTATCATTAAATGTTGCACCTTGATTTGCAGCTGTTTCAATGATTATGGATTTAATAATTACAGGTTCAAATAATGACCAGACTAATAAGAATACTAATGCTGGTATTGAACACCATAAAACAAGATAGTATCCATAAAATTTTGGTAGTGCATTTAATTTGATATTATCTTTGATAGAAATAGTTTTAGTTTTTGATTTTCCATAGAAGAACAAAGAGATGGAAAATATAGTAATTAAAAATATTAGAACGATGTTCATTCGCCCTGAGTGATATATTCTTAATGTTACAGAAATATTACAAATTAAATCTAAGATTGAATCAATAAAAAAGGCCAGTTATTACTGGCCTTTTTTTGGGGATAAATTAAAGTTATTTTAACTTGATTGTATTCAGATCTACTGCAGCAGTTCTAGTAACTTTGTATTTATCTGAAGCTAAAGGAACAAGTCCTATTTCAGCTAAATAACCTCTGTTACTCATTGCTTTTTTAGAAGTAAATTCTTTAAGAAACTCTTTAATGCCCGGAATTACACCAATGTGAGCTTTTTTTACATAAAAGAACAATGGTCTTGCAATTGGATAAGAATAATCCTGGATACCCTCTAATGATGGCTGAACACCATTAACAGATGATGCTTTGATCTTATCTTTGTTGGCTACTAAGTAACTATAACCAAAAAAACCGAAAGCGTCTGGATTAGATGAAAGTTTTTGTACAATTAAAGTATCATTTTCACCAGCTTCAACAGCGTATCCATCTTCTCTAATTTTAGCACATTCCTTTTTAGCTTTTTTACCTTCAGCATCATAAAGAGATTTGGCTGTTTTAGTGCATCCTTTAACCATAACTAATGAATTCCATGCGTCTCTAGTACCTGACGTTGGAGGTGCAACTAATATTTCAATCTTTTTATTTGGAAGACTAGCATCTATATCACTCCAATTTTTGTATGGATTTTCAACAAGTTTTCCATCAATGTCTACTTTAAGTGCTAAAGCTCTCCATAATTGTTCTTTTGTAAAATCTGCATCTGGAGCATCCACTGAATGTGCAAATGAAATACCATCATTACCTATTACTATTTCAATAATTTCAGCAACTCCATTTTTCTCACATAAAGCTTTTTCTTTTGTTTTAATTGCTCTTGATGCATTAGTTATATCAGGATGATTTGCTCCTACACCTGCACAAAACAATTTCATTCCTCCACCAGTTCCTGTACTTTCAATTACTGGTGTTTTGAATTTTCCACCCTTACCAAACTTTTCAGCTACAACTGTAGCATATGGGTAAACAGTAGAAGAACCCACAATTTTTATTTGATCTCTTGAGTAACTAGTTGTTGTAAAACTAAGAACTAAAAGAAAACCTAATAAAATTTTTACTAATCTATTCATATTTCTCCTTTTTTAGATTCGTTATGCATCAATAATTAAATCTGAATCTTAAATATTTTATTAAAGGAAAGTTAAACTTTTGTTACAAAGACTAACTTTTTAGTTGAGTCAAATTGAATTGAATTTCAGATCTATAGTGGTTCCTTGATTTTCCTCACTATTAATAATCATTTCACCTCTATGTTGAGAAACAAGGTGTTTAACAATTGCAAGACCTAAGCCCGTACCACCAACACTTCGACTTTTGCTAGGATCAACTGTAAAAAATCTTTCAGTGATTCTATGTATAAATTCTTTAGGAATTCCTACCCCTTGATCTGATATCGTGACAATATTTAAATCACCCTCTTTTTTTGTAGCAATTTTAATTTCTTTACCCTTCTCACTATATTTAATTGAATTATCAATGAGATTAGTAAAAATTTCTATTAATTTATCTCGATCACCAATGATTTTAAAATTCTCAGTTTTTTGTAAATTTAAATTTATATTGTTTTTTTTAACAATATTTTCATAAGTCTTCATTACATAGTTAAGTACTTCTATTAAATCTATTTCATGAGTTGGTCTTATATGTTCTTGCAACTCAATTTTCGAAAGGGATAATAAGTCTCTTATTAAATTTTCCATTCTTTCAGATTGAGAGCTCATTACTGGTAATAAATTAGTAACTTCAGAGTTCTTTTTTAAATCAGCGTTATTTTCAAATGTCTCAAGTCCCATTTTAATAGATTGCAATGGAGTTCTAAGTTCATGGGAAACATTTGCAACGAAGTCTGATTTCAATTGTTGAAATTTATAAAATTCGGTCAAATCTCTCATAAAAAGTAAACAAGATGGCTCATCAAAGAATAGATTATGATTATCTTGGTAAATTGTTACATTCATTCTAAGAACTGAAGGGTTTCTTAGCTCTATTTCAAGATCATTAGAATTTTCTCCATTAAAAGCTTTCTCAATTGAACTTAACAAATCGGGATTTCTTAAAAATCCACTTATATTTTCATTCAACTTTGTTTGAAATCTTTTACTGGCTGAACTGTTGCTGAATATTATTTCCTTAGATTTATTTAAAATTATAATTCCTTCTGGAATGTAATTTAAAAGATTATAAATAGTTTCTCTATATTTCTTACTTTCATCCTCATCTAACTTATTATCTTCAATTTTAACTTCAGTATTAATACCTAAAACTCTTTCTTTTTTTAAAAGAAAAAATAACAAAATAGCTATTATGATTAACAAAACAAATGTTAAAAGTTCCATATAAAATTATCTCATTTAAATGTTACAGATTTGTTAAAGTATTTAAGAACTTACTTTTCCTAAATAATTTACCAGAATAACGCCTATAATTATTAAAATTATACCTATAGTTCCATAAATATTAGGCAATTGATTATATTTCAAAATACTAAAAATTGTTACAGCTGTAATAGTTAGACCTCCGTAAGTTGCATAAGCAAAACCTACTGGAATTATATTCATTGCTTTAGATAAGCAAAATAAACAAAGGACAATCGATGTAACACAAAAAATTGTAGGAAAAATATTTGTAAAACCATTTGTGGTTTTTAAAAAACCATTAGAAGAAATTCCAAATATTATTGCCAAAAATAGAAAAATATAACCAGATGTAATATTCATCGTTTACTTTATTCTCCCATAAATATCTTGAAATCTTACTATATCAGTTTCTTTAAGTATAGGACCAGTTTGAACTTCAATAATTTTAACAGGTTTTTTAAAATAATTTTCAATTCTATGTATAGCTCCTGTTGGTATAAAAACAGACTCCTCAGGCTTTTTATAAAACTTTTGCTTATTTATAGTAATTTTAGGTTTACCATGTGTAATCATCCAGTGTTCAGATCTATGATGATGTTTTTGCAAACTAATAGATGATTTAGAATTTACCGTAAGTTCTTTAACAAGAAAGTTTTTTCCCTCAAATAAGTTAACATACCTACCCCACGGCCTATAATAAACATTCTTTTTTTTAAAATATTTTGCTTTATCTCTTTTATAAATTTTAGATATTTCTCTCCAGCTTCCAAGATCAGACCAAGGTATATCTAATTTGATAGCATTAATTTTCTTTGTTTTTTCTAAAATTGCATAATCAAATGATTTTTCTACTGATTTAGAAAATGCTTTTTTATTTAAGTAGTAAGTATTGTTTCTATATTTGGCTTTATTAATTGCCTCTAAACAACTTTTATAAGTTTTATTTTGATATTTTTTAAAGTTATTAATTATAGAGTCTTTTCTTAAATAAAACATTCCAGAGTTCCAATAACCTTTATTTTTAATAACTTGTTTGGCTTTAGAGGTTTTTGGTTTTTCAATAAACTTTGTAACTTTATTAATATTTTTTTTTATTTTTTTAGTTAAAAAATAACCATATTCACTTGATGGGTTTGTGGGTTTAATACCAAATATGAATATATTTTGATCATCTAAATTAGACTTATTTTTATGAATGGATCTATTTAAAATATGAGATTTTTCAATTAAATGATCTGCAGCAAAGTACATTAGCGGTTGTTTTAAGGGTATGTCTTTGATTAAAGCTGAGGACAATATAGCTGGAGCAGTATTTTTCTTTGCTGGTTCTAGAACTATTTTATACTTTTTAACTTTATTTTTTTTTAAAGACTTTCTGACATCTTTTAAATATTTTAAATTAGTACTTATTATAGGGTAATCAAAAACAGGTTTTTTAATTCTTTCTAATGTTTTTTGAATTAAAGACCATCCTCCAAAATCAATAAATTGCTTTGCTTGATGTTTTTTTTGTTTCGGCCAAAGTCTAGTTCCAGCTCCGCCACATAGAATAACTGGTCTTATTTTCATTAAATATCAGCGTATACTTTTACTTCATTTTTAGCACCAGGATGTGTAGGTGCACCTAAATATGCAGGGCCAACTGTTTGTGCATATTTCCACAAAGTTCCATTACCAAAGTTTATTTTCTTTGGTTTCCATTTTTTTCTTCGTTTACTTAATTCTTTCTTTGATAGACGAACATTAATAGTTCCTTTTTTTGCATCTAAATCAATGATATCTCCATTTCTAAGAAGAGCTATTGGTCCTCCTACTGATGCTTCTGGTCCAACATGACCAATACAAAAACCTCTGGTAGCTCCTGAGAAACGTCCATCTGTTATTAAAGCAACTTTTTCACCTTTTCCTTGACCGTAAATAGCCCCTGTTGTTTGAAGCATTTCTCGCATACCAGGTCCACCTTTTGGTCCTTCGTATCTAATTATTATAATATCACCATCTTTATATTTTCTATTTTTAACAGCTTTATATGCAGCCTCTTCTGTATCAAAACATCTTGCTCTTCCAGTAAACTGTAATTTTTTTAATCCAGCTACTTTTACAATTGCACCTTCGGGTGCTAAATTACCTTTAAGTCCTACTACACCACCATCTGGTGATAAAGGATTGTTATATTTACGCATCACTTTTTGTTTTAGATTAAATTTAACATTTTTTAAATTTTGTCTCATAGTTTTTCCAGTAACTGTCATACAGTCACCATGAATATAACCACCATCCATAAGTGTCTTAAGTAACATTGGAACTCCACCTGCTTGCCACATATCTTTAGCTACATATTTTCCACCTGGTTTTAAATCTGCAAGATAGGGTGTTTTTTTAAATATTTTTGCAACATCCATTAAATCAAATTTAATTCCAATCTCATTTGCTAATGCTGGTAAATGTAAAGCTGCATTAGTTGATCCACCAGTTGCAGCAACAATGGTAGCTGCATTCTCTAATGATTTTCTAGTTACAATTTTTCTTGGTCTGATATTTCTTTTTAATAAATTCATTACAGCTTTACCACTTTCTAAGGCATATTTATCTCTCTGTTCGTAAGGAGCAGGAGTTCCAGCTGAATAAGGTAAAGCTAAACCAATTGCTTCAGAAACACATGCCATTGTATTAGCGGTAAATTGTCCACCGCAAGCTCCAGCACTTGGGCATGCTACCAATTCTAACTTTCTTAATGCGTGTTGTGTCATTTTTCCTGAAGAATATTTTCCAACACCTTCAAATACATCTACAACCGTTACATCTTTTCCATTAAATCTACCTGGAAGTATTGAGCCTCCATATATAAAAACACTTGGAACATTTAATCTAACCATAGCCATCATTAATCCTGGTAAAGATTTGTCACAACCTGCAACTCCAACTAGAGCATCGTAACAATGCCCTCTTACCGTTAATTCGGTTGAATCTGCAATTACATCTCTTGAGATAAGTGAAGATTTCATTCCTTCATGACCCATAGCAATACCGTCTGTAACTGTAATTGTGCAAAACTCTCTTGGTGTACCGCCTGAAAGACTAACACCTTTTTTGACAGACTGTGCCTGTCTCATTAATGCAATATTGCAAGGTGCTGCTTCATTCCATGTAGAAACAACTCCTACAAATGGCTTAGCAACATCTTTTTCAGTTAAATTCATTGCATAATAAAATGATCTTTGTGGGGCTTTATCTGGACCTAACGATGTATGCCTACTTGGTAATTTTTTTTTATTAAATTTGGTCATTATAAACTTTTAACGGTTAATGATATTTTTTTAATATCATTTTTTAAATTATTATAGTTAGTTTTTTCCTGATCAACAATATGTTTCGGTGCTCTAGAGATAAAATCTTTATTATTTAAGCGAGAATTGATTTTATCTATTTCATTTTGACATTTTTTTTGTTTATTTAATAAGTTTTCTTTTATTACATTTAGGTCAACATTCTCTTCAAAATAAACTTTAAATATATCTCCTAAAATAACGATTGTTGCAGAAGGCTTTTCCCTATCTTTATCAAAAAAATTATTAATTCTTCCCAATTTTTTGAGAACAATATTGTTTTGTTTAAAGAAGGTTTTGCTATTTGCATTAATTTTACTTAAAGATATATCAACAAATGAACCAGGACTTACATTTAACTCATTTTTAAAAGATCTAATTTGAGAAATTATATTAATGATTTTTTCAACTTCTTTGAAATCTTTGTCTTTTTTGGAGGTGCCGGATATCCAATTTGACAACATAAGATAATTTTTTTTAGAATTGTCTAAATTATTTTTTAACCAAATTTCTTCAGTCACAAATGGTATAAAAGGATGCATTAATACAAGAATTTCTTTGAATATATAGCTAGATACTTCTCGTATTTCTTTAATAGACTTTTTGTCATTAGAATAAAGAATGGTTTTAGTAAGCTCTAAATACCAGTCGCAATAAGAATGCCAAACAAATTGGTAAGAATTTCTTGCTGCCTCATCAAAACGATATTCTTTAATATTTTTTTCAACGTTTTTTTTAGTTTCTAATAGTTCGGCATATATCCACTTATTGATATTGATTGAAATTTTGGGTTTTTTTTGAATGTTTTTAAATGAGCACTTATTTTGAATTAAAAAATTATTAGCGTTCCATATTTTATTTAAAAAATTTCTATAACCTTTAACTCTATCTTCAGATAACTTTACGTCTCTACCTGGAGATGCCATTGAAAGTAATGTAAATCTTAAAGCATCAGCACTATATTTTTCTATAAGTTCTAATGGGTCTATAACATTACCTTTAGATTTTGACATTTTTTGTCCTTTTTCATCTCTAACTAAAGCATGAACATAAATATCTTTAAATGGTTCTTTATTCAAAAATTCCATACCAAACATGATCATACGAGCTACCCAAAAAAATATAATATCAAAGCCTGTAACTAAAACTGATGTAGGGTAAAATTTTTTAATATAATCATTTTTTGCTGGCCAGCCTAATGTTGCAAATGCCCATAATCCAGATGAAAACCATGTGTCTAAAACATCGGGATCTCTAAATAATTTAACATTTTTTTTATAATATTTCTTTGCAAATTTTTTTGCTTCAGTTTCATTTTTTGCAACAAATATTTTTTTGTCAGGTCCATACCAAGCAGGTATTTGGTGGCCCCACCAAAGCTGTCTTGAAATGCACCAAGGTTCTATATTGTTCATCCATTGAAAATAAGTTTTAGACCAGTTTCCAGGATAAAATTTTGTCTTATTTGATTTAACTATTTTTTTAGCTTTAACAGAAAGTTTTTTTGCATCAACAAACCATTGTTCAGTTAAGTAAGGTTCAATTATGGAGTTTGATCTATCTCCATAAGGTACTTTATTTTTAATATTTTCTTCTTTAACTAATAATTGTTTTTCAGTTAATTTACTTAATATTTTTTTTCTTGCCTGAAATCTATCTAGACCAACAAATTCACTTGGTGCATTTTTGTTAATTTTTCCATCATCTGTAAATACATTTAACATTTCAAGTTTATTTCTAACACCAACTTCATAATCATTAAAATCATGCGCAGGTGTAATTTTAACAGCTCCAGTTCCTTGCTCTGGGTCAGCATAATTATCAGTTATAATTTTAATTTTTCTTCCAACCAAAGGTAACATGACATATTTACCAACAAACTTTTTATATCTTTTATCTTTGGCATTTACCGCAACCGCAGTATCGCCAAGCATTGTCTCTGGTCTAGTAGTTGCAATTGTAATAAATTCACTAGTTCCTTCTATGGGATAATTTATATAATATAGTTTAGAATTAACTTCTCTTTGATCTACTTCCAGGTCAGATATTGCTGTTTTAAGTACTGTGTCCCAATTTACCAATTTTTTGGATTTATAAACTAATTTTTTATTATAAAGATCAACAAATACCTTTATAACAGATTCTGATAAATTTTTGTCCATTGTAAATGCATTTCTAGACCAGTCACATGAACATCCTAATTTTTTTAATTGGTTTATAATTATATCGCCATATTCATTTTTCCACTCCCAGACTTTTTTGATAAACTTATCTCTACCTAAATCATTTTTATTTATATTTTCACCTGCTAATTTTTTTTCAACAAGTGCTTGTGTGGCAATACCAGCATGATCGGTTCCTGGCTGCCACAAAGTTTCATAGTTGTTCATTCTATAATAACGTGTTAACAAATCTTGAATTGAATTGTTTAAAGCGTGGCCCATATGTAAACTTCCAGTTACATTAGGTGGTGGTATTACTATTGAAAATTTTTTCTTATTTTTTTTGGGCTTAAATAAATTGTTTTTTTCCCAATATAAATAGATTCTATTTTCAACTTCAGAATGGTTATATTTGTCAAAACTCATAAGCTCATTTAGTTTATAAATTAATCATTTGAATAAACAATAATGAAATTATAGCGAATATTTATAGACTAAATCCAAAAAACAATTATATAAACATTAATTAAATTGATTTAATATCCTTTTATATGGCAACGTGGCGGAATGGTTACGCAGAGGATTGCAAATCCTTGTATCCCGGTTCGATTCCGGGCGTTGCCTCCAAAAAAACAGTTGTGTTAATTTTAAAAAAAAGTAAGTTCTGATTTTACATTCCTCGGTAGCTCAGTTGGTAGAGCAGTTGACTGTTAATCAATTGGTCGCAGGTTCGAGTCCTGCCCGAGGAGCCATCAATTAACCAACTTTGTTAATTGGCACCTGTACAGATTGAATGTTTTTGTTAAATTTTATTTTCTGATCATTAGTTAATTCAGAATATAATTTAACTAAAAAATTGTAATTAACGCTCATATGGCTTTCTTTTGATTTTTCTATATTAATTGCATAATCCGAAAAATCTTCATAAAAATAATTTATTGGCACTTTTAAATAGTTTGAAAGCTGAAGAAGTCTAATTGAACTTACTCCATTTGTACCTTTTTCATATTTTTGAATTTGTTGAAATGTAACGTTTATTGCTTTTGCTACTTTAGTTTGCGTTAAGCCTAATGCCAATCTTCTAAGCTTTAACTTGTTTCCTAAGTGTTTATTAAAATTTTCTTCCATTAAGACCCCTCTTAAGTAATATATATTTCTGATATTCAATATACTTTTAGATAAGAGTGCAAGTCAAAAATGAACCTAAAAAAAAAAATTTTTTTGCTATTTTATGGCTTGACATGGGCTTTTTAGCCCTATTTCAGTTATAAAAAAATGAACTTTTTATTAATTTTTAAGCTATAAAATCTGACTTAGAAAAAGCTTTGTTCTGTCGCTCTTAGGATTAGCAAAGAAATCTTTTGTATTTGCTTTCTCAACTATCATTCCTTCATCCATAAAAATAACTTCATCTGCAACTTCTTTAGCAAAGCCCATTTCATGCGTGACTACTATCATTGTCATGCCTTGTTTTGCTAAATTAACCATTGCATCTAACACTTCTTTAATCATTTCTGGATCAAGCGCAGATGTTGGTTCATCAAAAAGCATTATTTTTGGTTGCATACAAAGAGCCCTTGCAATAGCACACCTTTGTTGTTGTCCGCCAGACAATTGACCTGGAAATTTTTGAGCTTGATCATCTATTTGAACTTGCTTTAATTGTTTCATCGCTAATTCTTCTGCATCTTTTTTGGGCATTTTTTTCACCCATATTGGAGCTAAAGTACAATTATCTAAAATAGATAAATGTGGAAATAAATTAAATTGTTGAAAAACCATTCCTACTTCGGCTCTAATTTTCTCAATATCTTTTGTATCCTCAGTTAGTTCATTTCCATCAACAATAATGTTTCCTTCTTGGTGCTCTTCAAGTCGATTTATACACCTTATCAATGTTGATTTACCTGATCCAGATGGTCCACATACAACTATCTTTTGTTTAGGTTGAACTTCTAAATTAATATTTTTTAATACTTGGAAATCACCAAACCATTTATTTACATCATTAATTTTAATTATTGCATTGGACATTACTGTTTATCTTTCTGTTTTATATTTTAATTCTAAATTATAACTATATTTGCTCATAGCATAACAAATTATCCAGAAAATTATAGCTGCAAAAACATAACCTTCCATAGCAAAACCTAGCCATTTTGGATTTGTTTTTGCCAAATTTAACATTCCAACTATTTCTAGCAAGCCAACCACAAAAATTAACGGGGTATCTTTTACTAATGCTAAAAATGTGTTTGCTATTCCTGGGATAACTAATTTTAAAGCTTGTGGTAAAATTACAAAAATATGCATTTTCCAATAACCCATGCCTAAGGATTTAGCAGCATCATATTGACCTCTTGGTAGGGCTTGCAAACCTCCTCTAATAACTTCAGCAACATATGCAGCTTCAAATAAAGATATTGCAATAATTACTCTAACTAATTTATCCATAAAAAAATCCTCTGGTAAAAACATTGGAAACATAACTGATGACATGAATAATACTGTAATTAATGGAACTCCTCGCCAAAATTCTATAAAACCTACTGATATATATCTTACTGTAGGTAATGCAGATCTTCTTCCTAATGCTAGAAACATTCCAACAGGAAAACAGAAAATTAGGCAAAAGAATGAAACTATAAAAGTTAATGATAATCCTCCCCAAGCTCCGGTCTCAACCCACTCTAATCCAAAAGCACCACCTGAAATCAAATAGTAAATTAATATAAAAGCAATAATTGGATAAATAATTACATAATATAAAGTTAAAAACTTCTTTAATTTTTTTGAAGGAATTAAACCAACAAAAGCTAGCGCTATTAATAAAAAGAAAGATATATTTATTCTCCACTGCAATTCATTAGGGTACATTCCATATATAAATCTTCTTAACCAAATTTTAATATAAGTCCAACATGCTCCACTGCCGGTACATGCTTCTTTGGTGTCTCCAGCTATATTAGCATCTATAATAAACCAACTCATTAAAGGAGGTATTGATTTTATAACTACAAAAATAATTAATAATGTTAAAACTGCATTAAAAGTATTAGTATTAATATTTTTGTTTAATAAATCTAATTTTGGTATTCCCGAAAATTCTATTCTAATTAAATGTAATCCTACAACCCCTAGTATTAATGGCAGAATAAAACCGACAAAATTTGGTAAAAAAGATGTTATATTTATTTGAAAAAAAGAACCTAAAAAAACATCTAATACTGCAATAAAAAATAAAAAAGATCCTATGTACAAATAAGTATTAAGATTTTCCTTGTTAGGTTTTAAAAAATTTAATTTATTCATTATTTTTCTTTAATTGCTATTTTTTTGTTATACCAATTCATCAATAGAGAAATTGACAAGCTAATTGATAAATAAGTAAACATAGTAATAGATACAATTTCTATAGCTCTACCAGTTTGCATTAATGCTGTTCCTGCAAAAACCAAAACTAAATCTGGATAAGCTATAGCAGCAGCAAGTGAAGAGTTTTTGGTTAAATTCAAATATTGGTTGGTAGTAGGTGGAATTATAATTCTTAATGCTTGAGGCATTATTACTAATTTTAAAACTTGATTTGGTGTTAAGCCTATAGACGCAGCGGCTTCTTTTTGTCCTTTACTAATACCTTGTATTCCTGCTCTTACACATTCAGCTATAAAAGTTGCAGTGTATAAAGCTAAAGCTAAAGTTAAAGCAATAAGCTCAGGTGGTATACCTAAGCCACCCTTGTAAACAAAAGATGTCGTGGACAATTGGTGTAAAACAGGTAATTCAAAAGATAAAGAAACACCTGCAAATAAAAAAGTTAATAGAGGTAAAACAATAAATAGTCCAATTGAAATGGAGAATACTGGTAATTGTTTTCCTTCATTTTCTTGTAATTTTTTTGCGTAGTTTCTTATAAGAATGATAGAAATTATTACAGCAATAATTGAATAGAATAAAACATCTAAATTTTCCCAAATGAAACGAGGCATGAAAAAACCTTTAATTGTTAAATAAAAAACTCCAAACATTGCTTCAGAGTCTTGTGGTAAAGGAAGCGCTCTAAGAGCAGCAAAATACCAAAAAAATATTTGTAACAACAAAGGTATATTTCTAAAAAACTCTACATAAAAAGCTGCTGATCTTTCAATTAAATAATTAGGTGATAAACGAGCTATACCAACAACAACACCAATAATTGTTGAAATAATAATACCTAAAAAAGCAACTAAAAGTGTGTTTAATAATCCAACAAGATAAGCTCTAGCATATGAATGTGATCCATCATACTCAATTAAAGAAAATTGTACATCAAACGAAGACTCTTGTTTTAAAAAGCCATAACCAAATTCAATACCTCTGTTATCCATATTGATTTGTGCGTTATATGTAAAAAAACCAAAGATAAGTATTACTACAACTAACGTTATTAGCTGTGGAACTATTTTTTTAACTTTCACATTCATAAAAAGAGATACTAAAAAAAAGGGCTAGAAAAATCTAGCCCTTTTTAAACTTTATTATAAGATAAAAATTATCTTGCAGGTGGTACGTAAAGTATTCCACCTTTAGTCCATAATTGGTTTGGACCTCTGTCAGGTAAAATACCAGTATCAGCTATATTTCTCTTATAGCTTTCACCATAGTTACCAACTTGTTTGATAATTCTTAAGCTCCAGTCATTATCTAAACCAAAAGCAGCACCTAATTCACCTTCTGCACCAACAAGTCTCTTAATAGCTGGATTTTCAGAAGTTTTCATAGAATCTGCATTTGAAGAAGTAATACCGTATTCTTCAGCTTCGATCATTACGTTCAAAGACCATCTTACGATATCTTCCCATACTGAATCACCTTGACGCACAACAGGACCTAAAGGTTCTTTTGAAATCGTTTCAGGTAATACTATATGTTCATCTGGGTTTTGCATTTTAGTTCTTTGTGCAGCTAAACCAGATTTATCAGTAGTGTAAGTATCACATCTTCCTGAGTCATAAGCAGCAACAACTTCGTCAGCTTTTTCGAAAGCTACTGGTTCATAAGAAATTCCTTTAGAATTAAAGAAGTCTCTCATGTTTAACTCTGTAGTTGTTCCGATATTTGTACATGCAGAGATTCCATTTTTGAATTGGCTCGTAGAAGTTATTCCAGAACTTTTTCTAACCATGAAACCTTGACCATCGTAGAAGTTTACTCCAACGAAAGTAAGACCAATATCAGCGTCTCTTGAAAGAGTCCAAGTTGTGTTTCTTGATAAGATATCAATCTCACCAGAAGTTAGAGCTGTAAATCTTTCTTTAGCACTAAGTGGAGTGAACTTAACTTTGTTCGCATCACCTAATACTGCAGCAGCAACTGCTCTACATACATCAACGTCAACACCTGTCCAATTTCCTGATGCATCAGCATTAGAAAATCCTGGTAGACCTTGAGATACTCCACATCTTACAAAACCTTTCTTTTGAGTGTTTTTAAGAGTTTTTGACTTTTTTGCTGCCATTGTTTCAGTTGTAAAAGCAAGCATAACTGCAACTACTGCAACTAAAGAAGTCAATTGTTTTAAGTATTTAAACATATATCCCCTTTTATATTTATTTATTTGTTAACAAATAATTCAAAATAACTTTTGAATATTCTTAATTTAAGCATGATATATTTTTAGCTTCAAGTAAAAATAACACGAAAATTTAAGTATTTTTGCGATTTAATGGCGCGCTCTGGAGGATTCGAACCTCCGACCCTCGGTTTAGAAAACCGATGCTCTATCCAGCTGAGCTAAGAGCGCATATTAATATATTTCGAACTTATAATATTTATTTAATTTTTAAAAAGAAATTTTTTTAAAATAATTAATATTGTTAAAAGTTCAACTCTCCCGATAATCATGAAAATTATAAGAATATATTTAATAATAAACTGCAAATTTTGAAAATCGAAGTCTTCTATACCATACAAAGATGAATTTACTGTATTCATTAAAGTTAAAATAGAAATTTTGAATGAGTTCTCAAAAGTAAGAGCAAAAAAAGTTAGAAATGAAGATAAAAATGATAAGGATACTATAAAAATTAAAACTGATAAGAAATATTTATTAACAATTAATTTATCAAAACTAATCTCAGAAAATGGATCTTTATTAATAGATATGTTTTTAGGTCTAACGTGTGAAATTAGATTATTTATTGAAAACTTAAATAAAACATAAAGTTTTAAAAACCTTATGCCTGAACTGGTAGAAAAAAAAGAACCACCAATAATAACTAAAATTAAAAAAATAAATGATAAATTCTTTGGAGAATTATCTAATGAAACACCAATATTTGAAACGCTACTAGCTATAGAAAATAATAATAAACTAAAGTCATACTCAAAATTAAGAAAAGAAAAGAAAATCGCTACTAAGAAAATTAAATAAAAAAACAAATAGATATCTTCTTGGAAAAAATTTATATTTTTATTTTTTAAAAATACTAAATTGTAACTTAGAAAAATACTAAAGAAAGATACGAGCATTAAAATTGAAAATACTACTTCTTTAATGTTAGTATTTAGTATTATAGACAAATTATTAAAGGGTAAAAAGCCACCTGATGAAATTAATGACATTGATAAATTAAAAGAATCAAAAGTTCGAAAATCTGATATCTTTAAAAGAACAAAAATAGCAAACGTTAGAATTGAATAAAGAATCAAAATTTTGAATGATTGTTTTAACGTTTCAGATATATCAAAAGATATAAAGTTAGTAAGAGATTTTCTTAAATTATTATCGAAAATGTCTATAAGTAAAATAATTGAAAATAGAAAATATAAGCCTCCAACCCATTGAGTTGATGATCTCCATAAAATCAAACTTTGATCTAAATGTTTAATATTATCAAAGATTGAAAATCCGGTTGATGTAAATCCAGAAACCGATTCAAAATATGCATCTAAAAATGAAATATTATAAATGCTAAAATAAAAAGGAATTGATAAAATTAATGGTAAAAAAAAATATCCAAGGATAACTGTCAGAATTTTATGATAAATATTTATTTTATTATTATTTTTTCCCTTAAATAAGAAGAAAGAACCAAAAATTAAAGATGTAATTAAAGAATAAACATAACTATCTATACTTAAATATAGATTAAAATAATAAGAATATATAATATTGAAAATAGATAAAATTGAAATTAATAAAGAAAAAATTCCTAAATAAAGTAAACTAAAATAATTCATTAAAAATTAAACTGAACTAATTCGGAACATGCTTTCAACAAGAGCCAATTGATTTATCTTTGCGAGAAATACAACTACATCTTTTTTTTGAAAAATAAAATTAGATCTAGGAATAATTATTTCATTTCCTCTTAAAATTGCTCCAATTCTTATTTCCTCTGGCAAGTTAGAATTTTTAAGTTCTTTATTTATTAATTCTGAAGTTTCAATTATTTCGGCTTCTATAACTTCATACTCGCCATTTAAAATACTGTAAGCATTTTCAATAGAACCTTTGTGTACATGTTTTAATATACTTGATACTGTATTCATTCTTGGATCAATTAAATCATCAATTTTTAATGATGACTGTAATAATGAATAATTAGGTTTATTAATCAATGCCATTGTCCTTTTATCTTTTGAAAATTTTTCAACAAGAACACTTACCATTAAATTATCTTCATCATCGTTAGTTAATGCAAGAACAGTCTCTACCTCACTTAGATTTGCCTCAGCTAAAACATCTTCATCAAGTCCGTTTCCATTAATTATTATTGAATTATTTAATTCTTTTGCAATGTATTCAGCTCTATCTTTATCTTTTTCTATAATTTTAATTCTTGCATCTTCCAAAGAAGATTCAATATTTTTTGCTAAATTAAAACCTATATTTCCTCCTCCAATGATTAAAATTTTATTTGAAATTTTTTCATCATGACCAAATGCACTCAAGGTCTGTTGCATTTGAATAGAATTTATAATTACATAAGCTTTATCATTTTCTTCGATTACATCATTTTTTTTTAAAATTATAAATTTTTCTTTTCTAATAACGCCAAGTATATGAGCTTCTAATTTTGGGAACTTTTTTGTTAATTCATTAAGTTTAATCTTGATTAAAGGACAGTTTTTATCAATATTTATCTCGAGGAGTCTTATTTTACCATCAGCAAATGTAATGTTATCAAGTGCCCCCGGTGCCTCAAGCTTTCTTTGAATAGATTTTGCTATTTCAAGTTCTGGAGATATAATTACGTCAATAGGTAAGTTATCTTTATTATAAACTTTTGAAAATTTTGGATTTAAATAATCTTGAGACCTTATTCTTGAAATTTTTTTAGGAATATTAAATACTGTGTATGCAATTTGACAAATTAACATATTAATTTCATCATTTCTAGTTACCGCAATGATCATATCAGCATTTGAAGCGTCCGCTTTTTCCAATATTGATGGATATGTGGCTTTTCCTACTATTCCTTTAACATCTAATGAATCGTTAATTTTTTGAATATCTTCGCTTGATTGATCTATAACCGTTATTGAATGATTTTGTTCACTTAATAACTTAGCTATTGTAAAACCGACTCTACCAGCACCACAAATAATAATATTCATTTAATTCAAATCTTTTACGCCTAATCCTTTTAATTTTCTATGTAAGGCGGATCTTTCCATACCAACAAATTCTGCAGTTTTAGATATATTGCCACCAAATTTTTTAAGTTGAGTAGTAAGATATTCTTTTTCAAAATTTTCTCGGGCTTCTTTCAATGGTATAGATAACGAATTTTCAATTTTATAACTTTCCCCACTAGGACTTTTTAAAGACTCTTTAATAATACTGGAAACTTTCTCGTTATTATCTGGACCAAGTATTGCTATTCGTTCTATTAGGTTTCTTAACTCTCTAACATTTCCAGGCCAATCATAGTTAATTAAATAATGATTATTTGTGTCAATGTTAAATTTTTTTAAATTGTAATTTTGTGAAATTTTTTCAGAAAAATATTCAATTAATAACGGAATATCTTCAGTTCTATTCTTTAAGTGGTCAATATTAATTTGAAATACATTAAGTCTGTGAAACAAATCTTCTCTAAAATTACCCATTTCAATTTCATTATTAATATTTTTGCTAGATGAACATATAATTCTAACATTTACTTTAATATCATGGTCACCATTAATTCTTTTAAATTTTTGATCAGTTAATACTCTTAAAATTTTAGATTGAGTTTCTAAAGGTATTTCCGAAACTTCATCAATTAGTAATATGCCACCTGACGCTTTTTCTAGAGCACCATATGATATAGATCCATTTACTTTTTCTTCTCCAAATAATTCTTGTTCATATTTTTTTACATCCAGTAAAGCGCCATTTAAAATTATAAAAGGCTCATTTGATCTACTTGATAATTTATGTATTTTTCGAGCAATTAATTCTTTTCCTGATCCTGTTGGTCCATTTATAAAAATTCTACTCTCTGAAGTTGAAAACTTTAAAATTTGATCTTTAATTTTATCTATATTTGAACTTGAGCCAATTAATTCAAATGAATGGAATAGTTTAGTTGATAATTCTTTATTCTGATTTTTAAGATTAAAATTCTCTACTGCTCTCTTAACAAAATTCATCAATCTTTCTTGATCAAAAGGTTTTTGAATAAATTCAAATGCACCAGATTTTAAAGATTTAACTGCCATTTCTATATTAGCGTGACCTGAAATTATTATTACCGGTATATCTTTATTTTTTTTTTTAATATGAGACAAAAGTTCGATTCCATCATTATCACCTTTGTCAAGTTTCACATCAATAATCGCAACATCGGGTAATTTTTTATCAATTTCTGTTAATGCTTGATTATAGTTAGCGGCAACTCTCGTTTTATAACCTTCGTCAGAAATGAGATCATTTAGAATATTTCTTATATCAGGATTGTCATCAATAATAAGTATTTCAGTTGCCATTTTTTGAAAAGTTTATAACAATTTTTGCGCCAATTTTTTGTTTAATAAATTTAATTGTACTATTATGGTCATTTAATATTTTGTTAACAATTGATAATCCTAATCCTGTTCCCTTTTCTTTAGTTGTATAATAAGGTTTTAAAATATTACTTAAATTTTCTTCAACAAAGCCAATTCCGTTGTCAGTTATAATCAAGGTTATATAATCATTTTTGTTCTCAATTACTATATCAATTTTCTTTGATAAATTAGGTGTTTTAGAAGCTTTTTCTTGAACACTCTCTATAGAATTTTTCACAAGATTAAAAAAAACTCTACTTATTTGTTCACCATCACAAATCATCCAAAATTCATTTTCATTATTTACAAAATTAATTTTAATATTTTTATCAATTTCATTTAACAACTTAAGATTTTCTTTAATTATAATTAATAAATTATTTTTTTTAAATATAGGTTTTGGCATTCTGGCGAAATCAGAAAATTCATTTACTAGACTTTCAATTTGATCTATCTGCTTATGGATAGTTTCTAAATGTTCATTGAAACTATCTTTCTCATCCTTATTAACAATGCTTGAATATTTGTTTCTCAACCTATCAATGGTAAGCTGTATAGGTGTTAAAGGATTTTTTATTTCATGTGCGAGTTTTCTTGCAATCGTACTCCACGCCTCATGCCTTTCTTGCAAAATAAGCTTCTCTTGTTGTTGTTTTAATTGATCTATCATAAAATTAAAATTTTTATTTAAAATTTCTAATTCTTTATCAGTTTTAATTTCAGGAACTTTTGTTTCTAAATTTCCTTGACCTATTTTATGTGATGCAAATATTAAATTAGATATTGATCTAAAAAACCTTGAAGAAAACTTAATAGCTATAGAGATTGATAGAAATAATAACAGTGAAACAACAACAATATAAATTAGTATAAAAGAAATTTTAATACCGGTTCTTTTATCTTCAACTCTATAATAAAAATTAATAGCTTCTTCAGATTCAGTCAAATAACTTGATATTTCTTCATCTAGAAATTTTACAACATAAACATAAGTGTCAATATAAGCGGTCAGTTTTTGTATTGCTGAAGATCTATTTTCAAAAGCATTAATTATTTTTAAAGGTCGTTCTTCGTTAAACACCATTTCTAAAGCTTTGTCATTAGGTGGAATAAATTCTTGTTTTTTTACATTTGTAGTTACAATTAAATTTCCAGAACTATCAATTAAATGTATCTCATCTACATCCCTAATATATTTTTGTGTATTAAGTAAGTTTTTAAATCTTACTGGATTATCATAAAAAATATTAACATTTTTATTTAAATCTAAAGAAATGAGAACAATGTCAGATTCAATTTTATTTCTCACATCATCAACATAATTTTTTGCTATTTCATATGAATTATTTACTGCGGTTGTAATTTTTTTATCAAAATATTTTTCTAATGCGAATGAAAAAAGAAATAATGAAAAGACAGAAATAAGTATTGATGGTATTAAAGTGAACAAAGAAAAAAAGGTAATATATTTTCTGTTAGCTTTTGATCCATCAACATTAATGTCATCTTTTAAGGAATTTTTAATTTCTAAAAAAATTAAAATAAAGAAAATTAACAATAGAACAACATTTGATATAAGTAATGATTGTAAGTTAGTTTGATTAAGATCTAAAAAACTTTTGTTTATGAACGTTAAAAACGTCAAAAAACCAACGGAAAGCGTAACTATAAAAATTACACATATAAAAATATTTTTTTTGATAAAATCAAACATTATGCAATAAATAAACTAAATATATAAATTATACATGAGTAATTTTTTTATAATACTAGCAGCTGGTGAAAGTAAAAGATTTAATTCAAGCACCCCAAAGCCTTATATTGTTTATAAAGGAAAACCGATAGTTCAACATTCAATAGATAAAGCAAAAAAGTGCAAAAAAATAGAGAAAATATTACTGGTAATAAACAAAAAGCACAAAAAGTTTGTAAAAGCCATAAATACCAAAAAATTAAAAATTATCTATGGTGGAAAAACACGAGCAGAATCATCTTATAAAGCTTTAAAAAGTATAAGAAAGAATAAAGTTAAAAATGTTTTTATACACGACGCTGCAAGACCAAATTTTTCACTAAAATTACTAAATCGATTAATAAAGGAACTAAAAAAAAATAAATCTGTGATACCAGCAATTAAATCAAATGATACAGTAAAATTTAAAAACAGAAATCTGATTATAAATCTAAACAGAGATTATATTTATCTTACTCAAACTCCACAAGCTTTCAATTATAATAATCTATTCAAATTGCAAAATAACAAAAGTTTAAATATTACTGATGATGCAAATCTTTTTATAAAAGCCAATAAAAAAATTAAATTTATAAATGGTGAAATTAAAAATAAAAAAATAACTGAGATATCAGATATTGAAAATCATTGTCTGATAAGACATGGAATAGGTTTTGATATACACAGGTTGGTACTTAAAAGAAAACTATTTTTAGGTGGCATAAAAATCAAATCTCGTTTAGGAACACTTGGACATTCAGATGGTGACCCTGTTCTTCATGCAATTACTGATGCAATTCTAGGTGCATGTAGTATGGGAGATATTGGTCAAAAATTTTCTAACAAAAGTAAAAAATTTAAAAATATAAGATCAACAATACTTTTAAAAAAAATAATTAATGAAATAAAAGAAAAAAATTATTTCATAAATAATCTTGATATAAACATAATTACTCAAACACCAAAAATTTCTAAATATAAAAATAAAATGATTAAATCTATTTCTGATATTTGTGAAATATCACCTAATCAAATAAATATAAAAGGGAAAACAGCTGAAAAACTAGGCTTGATAGGAAAAGAAAAAGCTATAGCCTGTGAAGTGATAACTTCAGTCTCAAAATATGATTAATAAAATTATTTTTTTATTTGTTACATTGTTTGGTATTGGAAAAATTAAAAAAATACCAGGTAGTGTTGCTTCATTAGCAACTACTATATTTTTATTTTTATCACTTCATATGTTAAAAATTCCAGCTAATTTTATTTTAGTATTTGTAATAATAATTTTCTTTATCTCGCTTTATGCAGTTAATATTTTTATCAAAGATTTGGATAATAAGGATCCTAAAGAAGTTGTCATTGATGAATTTATTGGCCAATCAATTCCGATATGTCTTTACGAAATTGCACATGAAGGATCAAAAGAAACTAGCCAAGTTTTAACATCTTACTTTGTTATGTTTATTCTATTTAGAATTTTTGACATCGTTAAACCCTATCCTATAAGTTATTATGATAAAAACTTTAAGAATAGTTTCGGAGTGATTATGGATGATGTTGCAGCTGGATTATATGTTGTAGCTATTCTTGTATTATATATGGTTTTTACTTCATGAAAAAACTTTCTCAAAAAATTGTTAGATTATTAAAAAAAAAGAGACTTAAAATTTCCTTTGCTGAATCTTGTACGGGTGGTTTACTTTCTAGCGCAATAACTTCAATTAGTGGTTCTTCCAAAGTTTTTACGCTTGGATTAGTCACCTATTCTAATCAATCTAAAATAAATACACTTAAAGTTCAAAAAAAAATAATAATGAAACATGGTGCTGTGAGCTATGAAACTTGTTTATCTATGGTAAAAAATTTAAATAGAATTAGTAAAACAAATATATCCGTATCTGTAACTGGAATTGCAGGACCTAAAGGTGGAACCAAACAAAAACCAGTTGGTTTAGTGTTTATTGGTATTAAAAAAGGTAACAAAACATTAGTTAAAAAGTACTTATTTAAAAATAAGAAAAGATCCTCAATTCAAGGAACCACGGTTAATAAGGCTTTAAATTTAATTTTAAGTTTTCTTAAATAGTTCTTCTGCTCTTTTTTGAAAAGCATCAGCTATTTTATCTAAACCAAATTGAAAAGATTTAGTCATAACTATATTTAAAAATCGATTTTTTAATTCAAAATCAACCTCAAATGAAACTTCTGTAATTTTATTCTCTTCTTTAAATTGCCATTTATTTTCTAAATATTTTAAAGGTCCATCAAGATTAGTTACATAAATAGAGTCTTCTTTTTTATTAAATTTAACATCACTTTTATAGGTGTCTTTAAAGGGTCCTTTTCCGATGGTTAAATCGGCAACTATTAATAAAAGATCACCCTGCTCTTTTTTTTCATGTATTTTTGCATCTAAGCAAAATGGAACAAAAATCGGATATTTTTCTATATCAAGAACTAAATTTATTAATTGATTTTTGGAACAATTAATAAATCTTTTAACTGATGCTTTGGGCATTAGTTGAATTTATTCTATTTATTTGAAGTTTGGCAAAATCTTCATCTGCATGGTAAGAAGATCTTGTTAACGGCGATGAAGAAACTAATAAAAAACCTTTTGATTTAGCAATACTTTCTAATTCCTGAAATTCTTCTGGATTATAATATCTATCTAAAGGATGGTGTTTAACAGATGGTTGCAAATATTGTCCTATTGTTAAAAAATCAACGTCCGCAGATTTTAAATCATCCATAACTTGTAAAATTTCATCTTTATTTTCCCCTAAACCAACCATCAATCCTGATTTAGTAAAAATATTTTTATCTATTTTTTTTGCATTTTTTAAAAGTTCAAGTGAATCAAAATATCTAGATCCTGGTCTAACTTTTCTATAAAGCCCAGGAACTGTTTCTATATTATGATTAAAAACATCAGGTTTAGCTTCTATAACTTTTTTATATGAATCGCCTTTTCTTAAAAAATCTGGAGTTAAAACTTCTATAGTTGTATTTGGATTATTTTTTCTTGTTTCTTTTATTACTTTAGCAAAATGATTTGCTCCACCATCATCAAGATCGTCTCTATCTACTGACGTAATAACAGCATGTCTTAAATTTAATTTTTTAACTGCATTTGCAATTTTTAATGGCTCTAGACGGTCAAGAGGTTTTGGTTTACCAGTTATAACATCACAAAAAGCACATGCTCTAGTACATGTATTTCCCATAATTAGAAAAGTTGCATGTTTCTTGCTCCAACACTCGGCAATATTTGGACAGTTGGCTTCTTGGCAAACTGTTTTTAGATTATATTGATTTACAATAGTTTTTGTTAAAAAAAACTCTTGGCTGTTTGTAAGTTTTGATCGTATCCAGCTTGGTTTTTTTTTAATTGGATTAATAGGTTTGTTAACTTTTTCAGGGTGTCTAGTTATCATTGTTTTTAATTATATAAACTGTCTCGTCTTTTTTTCCTAGCAAAAATTTGTCACGTATAAGAAATTCTATATAATCTAAATCTAAATTATCAGTAAGTAATGAATTTTTTGTTTCTAATTTTTTTATTTTAGAAACAAGTTCAGTTTCTTCTTTTTTTAAACTTTCAAGATAATTTTTTTTTTTTAAATATGAAAAAAAACCTCTTTCACCACCCAAAAGACTAATTAGAAAATAAAGAATAAAAAAAATTGATATTAGTAGAAAGTAATTTTTTTTTATTTTCTCCAACATTAATGAATTTTATTCATTTTAGCTTTTTTTCCTAATTCTTCTTCTATCCTAAGTAATTGGTTATATTTTGCAACTCTTTCGGATCTTGATAAAGAGCCTGTTTTAATTTGACTAGAATTTGTTCCTACAGCTAAATCTGCAATAAATGTATCTTCACTATCACCCGATCTATGAGAAATTATTGTTTCGTAACCAATTGTTTGAGCAAACTTAATAACTTCTAAAGTTTCTGAAACAGTGCCTATTTGGTTAAGTTTGATCAAAATAGCATTTGATGAATTATTCAAAAAGCCTTTTTTTAACCTTTCAAGGTTTGTTACGTACAAGTCGTCACCAACAATTTGAGTTTTTTTAATAGAATTCATTAATCTATTCCATGATAACCAATCATTTTCAGAAAATGGATCTTCTATTGATTTAATTTTATATTTATTAATAATTTTAATATAATTTTTTATGGATTTTTCAACACTTTCAAATTTCTTTGAGTGTATTGAATAAAGGTTCTTCTTAAACAATTCATTAGCAGCAACATCAAGACAAATACATACATCTCTGCCATTTTTAAATCCTGAATTATTTATTGCTTTTACAATTAAATCTAAAGCATCTTCATTTCTACTAATCATTGGTGCAAAACCACCTTCGTCACCAACAGAAGTGGATAATCCTTTTTTTTTAATTAAACTTTTTAAATTATGAATTACTAAAAAGGAAATTCTTAAAGCTTCCGAAAAACTTTTGGCTTTATCAGGTCTAATCATAAATTCTTGAATTCTTAATCCATTATTTGCATGAGCTCCTCCATTAATTATATTCATCAATGGATAAGGTAGTTTAAAATCTTTTTTTACCAAAAAGGTTTTGTATAAAGGAACTCTTTTTAACTTAGCAGAAAGCTTCTTGACTGCCATTGAAACTGATAAAATTGCATTTGCACCAAGTTTAGTCTTTTGTTTTGTTCCATCTAAATTTATTAATAATGAATCAATTTTTTCTTGATTTTGGACATTTTGGTTTTTAAGCTTTTTTGAAATTATTTTATTTACCAAACTTACAGAATTAAGAACACTTTTACCTAAATACTTTTTATTATTCTTGTCTCTTTTTTCAAAGGCTTCATATGTGCCTGTTGATGCACCAGAAGGGCAAATCGCAGACGAACTAATATTTTTAGAAAATACTTCAGCCTCTATTGTTGGGTTTCCTCTGCTGTCAAAAACTTGACGTGCTATAACCTTTGATATTTTGCTCATTTAATTTTTTATCAAATTATCTATTTCAGAAATTTGCTTGAGTAAATTTTCTAATTTATCTAAAGGAACCATGTTAGGACCATCAGACGGAGCGTTATCTGGGTCTTGATGTGTTTCAATAAAAACACCAGCAACTCCAACTGCCACAGCAGCTCTTGCCAGATATTCTACAAACTCTCTTTGTCCACCACTTTTTTCTCCAAGTCCACCAGGTTGTTGAACAGAATGTGTTGCATCAAAAATTACTGGGTAGCCATTTTTTGCCATTATAGGTAATGAACGCATATCAGATACCAAAGTATTGTATCCAAAGCTTGCACCTCTTTCAGTTACTAAAATATTATTATTGCCAGAGTCTGAAATTTTTTTAGTTACATTAACCATATCCCATGGTGCTAAAAACTGTCCTTTCTTCACATTTATAATTTTATTAGTTTTTGCTGCTGCAACTAGTAAGTCAGTTTGCCTACAAAGAAATGCTGGAATTTGTAAAATATCGACATGTTTAGCCACAACTGAACACTGATCAATATTATGGACGTCTGTCAAAATTGGCACATTTAATTCTTTTTTAATCTTATCAAAAATGGGTAACGATTTATCTAAGCCAGCACCTCTTTTTCCTTTAATGCTAGTTCTATTGGCCTTATCAAATGAAGTTTTGTAGATAAAACCAATATTAAATTTTGATGTAATTTCTTTAATTTTACCTGCCATGTCCATTGCATGCTGTTCAGTTTCTAATTGACATGGTCCAGCTATTAAACAGACTTTCTTACCATTTGAAATTTCAATATTGTTGCAGTTTACAGTAATGTTTTTCATCTATGACTTTTTGCAGCTTTGATAAAAGATGAGAATAAAGGATGAGGAGTTAAAGGTCTAGATTTAAATTCAGGATGAAACTGAACACCAATGAACCATGGATGGTTTTTAAGTTCAATTATTTCAGGTAATTTGTCATCTGGAGACATTCCTGAAAAAATCATTCCTTTGTTCTCAAATTTATTTTTTAAATTATTATTCACTTCGTATCTGTGTCTATGTCTTTCAAATATAGTTTTTGATTTGTATATACTTTGTATCAGTGAATTATGTCTTAATTTAGCTTCATAAATTCCTAATCTCATAGTTCCGCCTAAATCTTTGTTTGTTCCTTTTATTAGTTTTCCATTTTTATTCCATTCATTCAATAACCCTATTACTGGATAGCATTTTTTATCTAATTCACTTGAACCTGCTTTTTTAATTTTTAACGAATTTCTAGCAAATTCAACTACAGCCATTTGCATACCAAAGCAAATTCCTAAAAAAGGTATTTTATTTCTTCTAGCATAATTAATAGCTGATATTTTGCCTTCTGTTCCTCTTTTTCCAAATCCACCAGGTATCAAAATGCCTGATATATTTTTTAATATTTTATTTATTTGATTTGCTTTTAAATTATCAGATTCTATTCTTACTAAATTAACTTTAATACTATTAGCTATTCCACCATGAATTAATGCTTCATCTAATGATTTATAAGCATCTTTTAAATTTACGTATTTTCCTATAATTGCAATATTAACTATTTTTTTTGTATCTAGTACTGATCTGGTAATTTTTTTCCATGGCTGCAGGTTGACTTTTTTTCTTGGTTTTAATTTAAAATATTTTAAAACTTGTTTATCTAACTTTTCATTATAAAAACTAATTGGAGCTTCATATATAGTTCTTACATCAACGGTTTCTATAACATTCTCAATTGAAACATTACAAAATAATGATATTTTTTTTCTTTGATCTAAAGGTATAGATTTTTGAGATCTACAAACAACTATATCGGGTTGTATACCCAAGCTTCTTAATTCTTTTACAGAATGTTGTGTTGGTTTTGTTTTAATTTCGTCAGATGATTTTAAAAAAGGAACAAGGGTTAAATGAATAAATAAACTTTTGCTTTTCCCTACTTCATTTGAAAACTGCCTTATCGCTTCAACAAAAGGCAAACTTTCTATATCACCAACTGTACCACCTATTTCACAAATAACAAAATCTTCATTAGTTATATCTCCTTTAATAAATTCTTTTATTCTATCCGTAACATGAGGTATTACCTGAACAGTTTTTCCTAAATACTTACCTTTACGTTCTTTCTTAATTATATCACTATAAATTTTTCCTGTTGTAATGTTGTCAGATTTTTTAGCAGATATATTTGTAAATCTTTCATAGTGGCCCAGGTCTAAATCAGTTTCAGCACCATCATCGGTAACAAAAACTTCACCATGTTGAAATGGGCTCATTGTTCCAGGATCAACATTTAAATATGGATCCATTTTTCTTACTCTTACTTTATAACCTTGTGATTTTAAAAGATAAGCTAAGGATGCTGAAGAGAGACCTTTTCCTAGTGATGAAACCACGCCGCCAGTGACAAATATATATCGCGCCATGGAATTATGTTATAGCCGATATATTTAAAATTGAAAACTATTAATTATTACTTTCAGGAATTTCAGGTTGATCATCACTATTTTCTTCAATTTTATCAATAACTGATGTGGATGACACAATACCTTCTCTTGAAATTATTGTGAGACTAAGGCTACAAATTATAAATAAAGTCGCAACTACAGCAGTTGCTTTTGTAAAAAAATCACCGGCAGACCTAGAAAACATGAAATTTTCTTGGGAAACTCCAATTCCTAAGGCTCCACCTTCTGATTTTTGAATCAAAACTAAAACAACTAAGATAATTGCAAATATGATGTTAAGAACAAGCAATATATTTTCCATGACTGTTAAATAATAGTTTTTTCAACTATATCAATAAAATTTTTTGCCTTTTGTGATGCGCCGCCTACTAAAAAACCATCAATTGCTTTAATGGTGACTAAATTTTCAACATTTTTTGAATTAACAGAGCCTCCATATAAAACTTTAGGATTTTTTACTTTAAGGTGTTTTTTTAAAACATTTTTTATAAAAGTTATATTTTTATCAAGATCATCGATTTTAGGAATAACTCCAGTACCAATTGACCAGACAGGTTCATAAGCTATTAAGATTTTATTTAAGTTTTTAATTTTAAACAAACCTTTGATGATTTGTTGGTGCAAAATTTTATTAGTAAGTTTTCTTTTTTTTTGTATTAATGTTTCACCTATACAAAAAATTACTTTTAAATTGCTTTTTATAGATGATTTGATTTTTTTGTTTATCTCATCATTGGTTTCTCCTGCTAATCTGTTTTCTGAATGGCCAATGATAACATAATTTGATCCAATTTTTTTTAACATTGTCGGACTTATGGATCCTGTAAACGGTCCATTTAAAATTTCATAATGACAATTTTGTGCACCAAGTTCAATTTTGGTTTTTTTTAATTTTTTGGAAAAAGAGTCTAACAACGTATAAGGAGGGCAATAAATTATCTTAATTTTTTTTTTTTTGTATTTTTTTGAAAATTTAATAACTCTATTCAATGAATTAAGGGATTTTAAATCACCATACATTTTCCAATTCGCAATAAAGTACATATATTTATTTGTCATAATGAAAATTTTAATCTATAGGTTTGTCTTTTATAGATCAATAAATTTAAAAAAACGACAATGTTAAATAGTATTAGAAAATTTTCAAAAACCTTCTTTGCTAAGATAATTTTAGTAATAATGATAATACCTTTTGTGCTATGGGGTATGGGTGGTGTGTTTACAAGTGGCAACACAAATAATGTAGTTAAGATAAATAATAAAAATATTTCGACTCAGGATTTTATGGATTTTTTAAATACGGCAAATATTGATGTTGAGGCTATTAGAGAGAATTTAGATAATAATGTTCTTGAACAATTAATTTCAAATCTGGTTTCAAAAGAAATATTGAAATTTGAAGTTGAAAATTTAAATCTATCAATCTCTGAAAATGCATTAGCACAAAATATTAAAAAAAACCCAAATTTTCAGGATGATAATGATAAATTTTCAAGAATTAAATATGAAAAATTTTTACTTAGCAATAATTTAACAGCTGCTCAATTTGAAATGAGTTTAAAAAAAAATGAATTAGAAAAAAAATTATTTTATTATATCGGAGGTGGTATTAAATCACCTTTTTTTATAACAAATAAAATTTTTAAAGAGCAAGAATCTAAAATAAATTTAGATTATATAAATTTAAATAAAGCATATCTAAGTAAAAACGATATTACTGAAAAAAATATAGAGAATTTTATTAATGAAAATTCTGAAGAATTGAAAGAAGAATATATTAATTTTTCATATATAAAGATTTCTCCAAAAAATCTACTCGGAACAGATGAATACAATGAAATCTTTTTTAATAAGATAGATGAAATTGAAAATAAAATACTAAATGGGGAAAAAATTACAAATATTGCATCTACCTACAATTTAAAACTCATTAATAAAGATAATTATATAAAAAATGAAAATAGTAACACTATAGAAAAAAAAATTTACGAATTAAAAGATAATAAAATTGAATTGTTTGATGAAGGAAATTTTTATGTACTATATCAAATCAATAAAGTTGATAAAATTTTACCTAAATCTAACAACAAAGAATTTAAAAATAAAATTACAGAACTTTTATATCAAAAAAACAAATATGAATTTAACAAAAAAATATTAGAACAGATAGGCAAAAAGGAATTTAATCAAAAAGATTTTGAAGATTTAAGTGCTAAGAATTCAATAAAGGTGGAAAAGATTCTGATAAATTCAGTAAATGATGATAAAAAATTTACCGAAGACTCTGTTAAATTGATTTATTCTTTACCACAAAAATCTTTTACATTGCTAAGTGATGACTTGGACAACATATATTTAGTAAAAATTGTTAAAATTGATGCAAAAAATATTACAAAAAAATCAAACAAGTTTAAAAATTTTGACAACCAAGGTAAAATAAAATTAAGAGAACAAATGTATTCATCTTATGATAACTCTTTAACTAACAAGTATGAAGTTAATATCAATCAAAAAACTCTTGAAAGAGTTAAAAATTATTTTAAATGATGATTAACAGAAACTTTAAAGATTTTAAGTTTCAGCACAAACGAAATCAAAATCAAGTTTTATTTATTTCAAAGAAGATTAATAAAGATAAAGAAATTTTAAATCTTATTGATAATTTCTTAATAGAAAAAAATAGCTTTATTTTTGAGTCAGTTGAAAAAGGTTCAATTAAAGGAAGATATACAATATTTGGAAAAAAACCCGACAAAATATGGGAATTTAATAACAATAAAGCCTATACAATAAATAAATTTAATAAAAAGAAGTATATAAATGGTGAGCCAAGAAAAATATTAGAAAATTTAATTGAAAGTTTTAAATTTAAAACTCCTAAAAATTTACCTCCTATTTGTTCATTACTTTCAGGTTATTTTTCTTACGATATAATAAGATATATCGAAAAAGTTCCAAATACTTGTGGTGATGACTTAAAATTACCAGATGTAAGATTATTAAGACCTAAAATTTTAATAATACATGACAACTTAAAAAAGAAGATTTTTTTTATTGTCAATGTTTTTAAGGATGAAAAAATAAATAATTATAAAAAAAAATATGATGAAATTAAAAATGAATTAATTCATTTGACTACACAGTCAAAATTTAAAAAAAAGGAAAATTTTTTAATAAAAAATATTAAAAAAAATGTTGTTAAATCTAATACTTCTAAAAACAGATTTATTAATATGGTTCAAAAAGCAAAAAAATACATTAAAATAGGTGATATTTTTCAAGTAGTTTTAAGTCAAAGATTTGAAACCAAACTAACAAAAAGTCCTTTAAATATTTACAAAAAATTACGTGTTACCAACCCATCTCCTTTTATGTATTTTTTTAATTTTTACGATTTTCAAATAATTGGGGCTAGTCCAGAAATATTAGTTAGACTAAGAGATAAAAAAATTACTGTTAGACCTATTGCAGGTACAAGACCTAGGGGCAAAAATAAAAATCAAGATAAGTTTTATATGAAAGATTTACTTAGAGATCAAAAAGAATTGGCTGAACATTTAATGCTTTTAGACCTCGGTAGAAATGATGTTGGTAAAGTCTCAAAAATTAATACTGTTAAAGTTACTGAAAAATTCAATATAGAAAAATACTCTCATGTTATGCATATAGTTTCAAATGTTGTTGGTGTATTTAACAACAAATATACTAAGTTTAAATCTTTGTTGGCAGGTTTTCCTGCTGGAACCGTTTCTGGTGCACCAAAGATTCGTGCAATGGAAATTATCGATGAGCTAGAATCTTCAAAAAGAAAAGTTTATGCTGGCGGAATTGGTTATTTTTCTGCAAATGGTGAATTTGATACATGTATTGCTTTAAGAACTGCATTAGTTAAAAATAATAAATTCTATGTACAGGCAGGAGCTGGTATTGTTGCTGACAGCAAACCCATTAAAGAGTATGAGGAAACTATAAATAAAGCTAAAGCTCTTTTGAACGCATTAAAATAATGAAAATTTTATTAATAGATAATTACGATAGTTTTACTTTTAATTTATATCACTACATATCATCACTAAAAACTAAAGTTGATGTTGTAAGAAATGATAAAATTACAAGTAAAAAAATTATAAAAATGAAGTACCAAAAAATTGTTATATCTCCTGGTCCTGGTAATCCCAATCAAGCAGGTAATTGTATAAATATTGTTAAATCTTTATATAAAAATATACCTATCCTTGGTGTTTGTTTAGGTCATCAAATAATAGGACAAGTTTTTGGCTCAAAAATAATTCAAGCAAAAAAACTTATGCATGGAAAAACTAGTAAAATTAAATCCAAAAAAATAGGTGTATTAAAAAATCTACCAGTTAAATTCGAGGCAACAAGATACCACAGTTTAATAATAGATAAGAAAACATTATCCAAAGATCTTGAAATAACCGCAGAAACAGAAGATGGTACAATTATGGGTGTTCAACACAAAAAATATAATATTCATGGTGTTCAATTTCACCCGGAAAGCATTAAAACTCCTATAGGTATCAAAATATTAAGAAATTTTATAAATTATAAAAAATAATGAAAAAATTTTTAAATAAATTAAAAAATAAAGAAAATTTAACTTTCGATGAATCTAAGCAAGCATTTGAAATTTTAATGAGCGGTAAGGCTTCCGATAAAGAAATATATGATTTTCTTACATTGCTTTCAGAAAAAGGAGAAGTTTCTGATGAAATAGGTGGTGGTGTATATGTATTAAGAGAAAAATCAAAAAGAGTTAATGTTAAAGACTGTATAGATACATGTGGAACTGGTGGTGATGGAAAAAATACATTAAATATATCTACAGCTTCGGCTTTGTTGCTAGCAAGTATGGGAATTAAAGTTGCAAAACATGGAAATAAAGCTGTTTCATCAAAATGTGGTTCTGGAGATGTTTTGGAGACCTTAAATATAAAAATTAATTTAGAACCTAAAGATGTTGAAAATCAAATTAATAAAAATAATTTTGGTTTTATGTTTGCTCCAAATTATCATAATGCAATGAAATATGTTGGTCCTACCAGAAAAAAAATAGGTAAAAGAACTATATTTAACATGATTGGTCCATTAAGCAGTCCTGCGTTAGTTGAAAGACAAGTTGTTGGTGTTTTTGACAAAAAATTACTTAAAACTTTTGCAAATGGACTTAAGAATTTAAATATTAAATTTGCATGGATAGTAAATAGTGAAGATGGTTTAGATGAAATTTCACCTTATGCTAAAACTAACATTATACAATTAAAAAATGATCAATTGTCAGAAATTACAATTAACCCAAGTGAGTTGAATATTAATGCTGAAAATTTTTCAAACTTAGTAGGTGATGATTCAAAGTTTAATGCTAATAAAATAATCGAAATCTTCACAGGTAAAGATAATGATTTTTCAAAGGCTGTTTGCTTAAATGCTGCTGCAGGTCTTATTGTATCAGAAAAACATAATAATTTTAATAAAGCTTATATAAATGCAAGAGAACATATTTTAAACGGAAATGTTTTTAAACACTTAACTAATATACAAAATGGCTAAAAATACACTTGAAAAGATTATTGAAAAAAAAATCAATAAAATCAATATTATAAAAAAAAATATTACAATCGACTCTTTAAATGATAAAATTAACAAAAATAATTCGTTTATTAATTTTAAAGAAAAAATAGAAAACAATATTAAATTAGATAAAATTTCAATTATTGCTGAAATTAAAAAAGCTAGTCCTTCTGCTGGTATTATTATTAAAGATTACGACCCTTTAAAAATTGCTAAAATATACAACTCTAACAAAGCTACTTGCTTATCTGTTTTAACTGAAGAGGATTTTTTCTTTGGTAATTTAACACACATATATAAAATTAAGGAAAAAATAAATTTACCAATCTTATGTAAAGATTTTTTTATAGATCCATTTCAAATTCATTTAGCAAAAAGTTATGGTGCTGATGCAATCTTGATTATTATTGCAGGTATAAATGATAAAGTTGCAGATCAATTATACGAAGAAGCTCTTAAATTAAAAATGTCAATAATTGTAGAAGTTCATACTGCTGAAGAAGCAAAAAAAGCTCTTAGATTTAATGAAGCATTAATAGGTATAAACAATCGCAACCTTAAAACACTTAAAACACAAATAAGCACAACTTATGAACTTAACGATATTTTAACAAATCACACTGGACCATTAATTTCTGAAAGTGGAATTAAAACGAAAGAAGAACTTTTAGAAATTAATAAAAATACGAACATAAAAACTTTTTTAATTGGTGAATCACTTTTAAAGAACTTAGATAAAAATTCAATTTTTTCAGTTCTTTAGTTAAATTAACCGCTATTTTGTTGAATTTTAAGCTATTGTTAATCTAGAAGAACTTTTGTAGAACAGATTCTGTACGATATTTGTTCTATGCTAACTAAAAAACAAAAAAACCTGCTTTTATTTATCAACAAGAAGTTGAGAGCTTCTGGTGTGTCACCTTCTTATGAGGAGATGAAAGAGTCTTTAAACTTAAGATCAAAATCTGGAATTCATAGGCTAATTAGCGCTTTAGAAGAAAGAGGTTTTATTAGAAGGCTTGCTCATAAAGCAAGAGCTTTAGAGGTTATAAAGTTACCAGAAACAGCTTCTGCTAATGATATATATAATAGTTTTTCACCTAGTATTATTAAGGGTGGATTGGATGAAGAAAATGTTAGAAATGGTGATTCTGCTGAAGTACCTGTATTAGGAAAAATAGCAGCTGGAACACCTGTTGAAGCTATTCAAAATGAAGTTTCGAGAATTCCATTGCCAAGTAATTTAGAAAAAAATGGTGAATATTTTGGTTTAAAAGTTCAAGGAGATTCAATGATAGAAGCTGGTATAAATGAAGGTGATACAGTTATTGTAAAAAAATCTGATACAGCTGAAAATGGAAAAATTGTAGTTGCTTTGATTGATGATCATGAAGCAATGCTTAAAAGAATTAGACGAAAAGGCAAAACTATAGCTCTTGAAAGCGCCAATAGGAACTATGAAACTAAAATCTTTGGTCCAGATAGGGTAAAAGTTCAAGGTGTTTTAGTATCTTTATATAGAAACTTCTAATAAAATAGTCTAAACATTTCTAATGTCTAAAGTAGCAACAAGATTTGCGCCATCTCCAACTGGTCCTCTTCATATAGGTGGCGTCAGAACCGCATTGTTTAATTGGTTATTTTCTAAAAATAAAGGTGGAACCTTTCATTTAAGAATCGAAGATACAGATAAAGAAAGATCTAAAGATGAATATAAGCAACAAATTATTAAGTCTTTAAAATGGATAGGTATAGAATACGATGGTGAAGAATATACACAGTCTACAAAAATAAAAAACCACGTAGATGTTGTAAGCGAATTATTAAAAAATGGAAATGCTTATAAATGCTATTGTTCAAATGAAGAAATAGAAGAACAAAAAAAAAGAGCTAAACAAAAAAAAATTCCATATATTTATAATAGAAAATGGAGAGATATGAATGAATCAGATGCTCCAAAAGATATAAATCCAGTTATAAGATTTAAAAGCAAGATTGATGGATCTGCCACATTAAAAGACTTAGTACAAGGAGATGTGCAAATTGATAACAATACTATTGAAGATTTTGTTATTTTAAGAAACGATGGGACACCAACTTATAATTTATCAGCATCGGTAGATGACCATCAAATGAAAGTAACACATATAATTCGAGGAGATGATCATAAAATTAATACATTTAAACAAATGCAAATATATTTAGCTATGAAATGGGAACTTCCATGTTTTGCTCATATTCCGCTAATCCACACTGCAGAAGGAAAAAAACTATCCAAAAGGGACAAAGCATCAACGTTAGATGACTACTCAAAAATTGGAATTATGCCTGAAGCTTTAAGAAATTATTTATTAAGATTAGGCTGGTCTTTCAAGGATAAAGAAATATTCACTTTAGACGAAAGTATCAAACACTTTAATTTAGAAGGTATAGGCAAGTCTCCATCAAAATTAGATATTAGTCGTATTTTATCAATGAATGAACATTATATTAAAAACATGAATGAAATTGATCTATACAATCAGTTAAACGAATACTGTAACAACTACAAAGAAAAAATTGAATCAAATAAAGAAGATAAAATCAAAAAGTCGCTATCATTTCTTAAAAATAAAGCAAAAACCTTAGAAGATATTTACAACAATTCTAAATATATAATATCAGACATAGTTAAATTTAATGATAGTGATTTAAAATTAATTGATGCTTCAGCTAAAAAAATAATATCTGAATTTACTAGCAAAATTTCAAAAATAAATGAGCTTAAAAAAGAAACTTTGGAACCAATTATTAATGAACTTATTAAATCAAATAATATAAATTTTAAAGGTGTTGGACAACCACTAAGGATAGCTTTAACTGGATCTAAATTTGGTCCAGGCATTTATGATATAATTGTTTCACTTGGTAAAGAAGAAATTATCAAAAGATTAAACAACAAGATATTTGCTTAATATTTTCGCTGCTTCATCGCTTGAAGAGCTTTTTGATCTTATTTGATCTAAAGTTTTCATACAGTCATCAACTTGTTTTTTTGCTAAATCTGGATTTTTTAAAAAATAAAGTACCGATTTGTAAATTTCTTTTGCATTACAGTCATTTTGTAAGAGTTCTGGGATAACTTCTCTATTATTAATTATATTAATAATATTTGCAAAATTTACTTTAACTAAAGATTTCATAATCAAATAATTAATAAAATTTATTTTATAAATTATAATTGATGGCACTTTTGCATTGCAAATTTCTAATGAAACAGTTCCTGATTTAGAAACTGCAAATATTGAATTCAATAACACTTGTGATTTAATATTTTTATCTGATATAATTTCTACATTATCCAAATTAATATTTTTTAATTTTTTATTTATTAAATTTTTATTTTCATCAGTCGCATGAAAAACAAAAATATATTCTTTAAATTTTTCATTCATTAATTTAATAAAATCCATCAAAATTGGTAAAAGCACATCTGTTTCTGAAGATCTGCTGCCAGCAAATATAGATATAATTTTTTTACCTTTAGAAATATTAGAAATGTCTACTTTTGAATTATCTTTTTCTAATAAAGGATGTCCAACAAAAGTATTAGCAATATTCTCCTTATCAAAATATTTTTTTTCAAAATTAAATAGCAACAAAAAATGATCAACAAATTGCTTAAACTTTTTTACTCTACCTTGTCTCCATATCCACACTTGTGGTGCTACGTAATGAATTATTTTAACATTAGGTTTTATTTTTTTAACTTTTTCAGCAACACGTAATGTAAAATCAGGGCTATCGACGCTAAATAATATATCAGGATCGAATTTTATAATTTCTTCTACAGTTTTGTTTATTTTATTTTTAATTTTTAAAATATTAAATAAAACACTTGTAAATCCAATGTAAGTTATTTCTTTTAAATCGAAAATTGATTTTATTCCCAAATTTGTTAAATTTGATCCACCTACAGACAGGTACTCTATTTCACTATTTTTATTTTTAAGTTTAGAAATTACTGTTGAGGCCAATTTGTCACCTGATGTTTCTCCAGTTAATATAAATATTTTTTTCATTTCACTGCTATAAACATTTTATTTTTGTTAGCAAAATTAATGCATGCTTTTTTTTCCAAAAAAATATTTTGTTTATTTTTTAAAACTACACCTTTGAGTCCTGCTTTTTTACAATCTTTAAATGTATCAAACCCAATTGTGGGAAGATCGGCTCTTAAATCTTGTTTTTTCTTAGGAAATTTAATCAAAACACCGCTTTTAATTTTTGTTTTTTTAATTGATTTAATTAATTTTTTTGTACCTTTGTATGTTTCCTTTGCTACAATATTATTTTTAATAATAACGGCCTGAACATGGTCGTAATAATTTAAATTTTGTAAAATTTTCATACCTTTTTTAATATCAATTAAATCATGTTTATTAGGTTTTAATTTAGAATAATTTCCTCTTCTTAGTGAAAGTTCTGGATTAAAATAGATAGAGCTAATAACTTTTATTTTCTCAATAGATAAAATTTTTATTAATTCTTTTAAAATTGCAGCATCTCCTTTTTTGGCTGCTTTAATTATTCTTGGAATATAATATATTCCAGTCATATCTAATTTTAAATGAGAAAATTTAGGTTTATTTATTTTTCCTGCAAAAATAACTTTTTTACAATTTTTGTCTCTTATTAATTTTAATATTTTTCCAAATTGACCTATACTTATACGATGTGAATATATGTCTTTTTTAAATATATTATTTTTCGATAAATCTATAATGAAATAATTTTTTTTCTTCTTTTTAATACTTTTTAAAATTAATTTTGGAAACTCAGCATCTCCAAAGAATAAACCTATCATTGTTATTTACTAAATGGTGTACAAATTGGTCTTTTTTTATCCTTGTTAATAAAATCCACTATCTCTTTTACATAGTTATTATCTTTAAATTCACCATTTAATTTGGTCAAATTATCATGCAAATGTTCAGTTTTAAAAATTTCATTATATGCTTCAGTTAAAGTTAAAATTTCTTTATTTGAAACATTTCTTCTTCTCAGACCTATTAAATTAATTCCACCTAAATAATTTCTATTACCAAATGAAAGACCATAAGGAATTACATCTCGTGAAACTCCAGTCATGCCACCAATCATTGCCATTTTTCCTATTCTTGCGAATTGTTGTACACCACAATTACCACCTATAATTACATCATCACCAATTTCTGCGTGGCCTGCTATGGCAGCATTATTAGCTATGACAACATTATTACCAATTAAACAATCGTGTGCAATGTGAGCACCAATCATTAATAAATTTTTATCACCAATTTTTGTAATACCACCTCCACCGGATGTTCCAGGGTTTGCGGTAACATATTCTCTTATTACATTGTTATCGCCAATTACAAGTTCAGTTTTTTCACCTTTGTATTTTAAATCTTGTGGGTTGCTACCAATAGATGCAAAAGAATAAACTATGTTATTTTTTCCAATCTTTGTGTAACCAGATATATTTACATGTGATTGAATTATCGTTTCTTCATCAATTTGAACATTTGGACCTATAATAGTATAAGGACCAATGTTAGCTGATTGAGAAATTTTTGCCTTTGCATCTATAATTGCAGTTTTGTGTATCATTTTAATTCATTTCCTTAATAAATTTTTTTAAATCTTTAGCTGGATAACCCATAACCTTGGTATTATCTTTGATATCTCTTATGACTCCACTACCACCACCAATTTGGATATTATTTCCAATTTTTAAATGTCCTGAAATACCAGCCTGTCCACCAATCATTACATGATTTCCAATTGTTGAACTTCCAGCAAAGCCTACTTGTCCCGCAATAATACAATTGTCTCCAATTTTTACGTTATGAGCTATGTGAATTTGATTATCTAAAAATGTATTTTTTCCAATTATTGTATTTGACATTGAGCCTCTATCAATGGTTGACCCACAACCTATTTCAGAATTGTCATTAATTATCACAACTCCAATTTGCGGGTATCTATAATTTTTATCTTTGTTAGAGAAAAAACCAAAGCCTTTTTTTCCAATTACACACCCATCTAAAATACTGATATTGTTTTTAATGATTGTATTTCTGATTATTACATTTGAACCAATAGAACAATTATTTCCAATTATAACATTTTTTTCAATTATTGAATTGTGTCCTATCAAGCAACTCTTTCCAATTTTGACATTTTTTCCAATTAAAACATTTTTTCCAAATTTTACTTTTTTCTTGTATGAAGTTTTAGATATATCTTTTACAGTTGTATCAAAATCATCATTTACTGAGTCTGGATAAAATATTTTTGTTATTTTAGCAGTAACAACTAAAACATTATCAACAAATATTTTATTGCAGCTTTTTGGCAAATAATTTTTAAGATTTTGCGTAGTTATGCAGAATGAAGCTTTTGTATTTAATGCTTGATTTTCATACTTTTTTGAATGAAAAAAAGTAATATCGTTTTTGGTAGATGATGATAAATCTTTAATGTTATAGATTTTTTCACTTTTGAATTTTTGGATATTAGTTAAGCCTATGGATTTTAATAATTTGTTAATTTCAAAAGGACCTTTGTTTAAAAAAAATGGATTAGTCATTGATAATATTTAATATCAAAACTAATGACAAAAGCTTATCAAGATTTATTGCTGATTATTTCCTATCGACTATAGTTGCAGACCATTGAGCATCAGCCATCTTTTTTTTGCCTACAAATGCTTCTCCTTTATACTTCCAAACACGTCCGTGAGATCTTATAGCTTCAATATTAAGTTCTAGTCTACAATCTGGAATAACAGGATTTCTAAATCTAGCTTTTTCAATACTCATTAAAAAAACTAATTTATTTTCGTACGTAGCTCTATCTAAACCATGTGCAGTAAGAGCAGCCGCAGATTGTCCAAAAGCCTCGACTATTAAAACTCCAGGCATTACAGGTTCACCAGGAAAATGTCCTTGAACAAAAAAACTATCTTTTTTAACATTTACAATTGCTGTGGCAGAAAACAATTTTTTAATATTTAATAACTCGTCAATTAAGAGCATTGGCTCTCTATGTGGTAGCAAATTTTCAATTTGTGATTTGTTTAAAGAATCTGTCATTAAATAAATTAATTAATTTTAATTTTTTTAATCTTATTATCAAGCAATGTAAGAATTTTTTTTGTTATATTCAATTCTGTTTTTCCAACTATAATATTTTTTTTATCCATAACTATAGCAATATTATTTTCTTTTGAAAAATCAGCAATTATAGGACTTAAGTTTTTAACAATTTTTTCCATTGATTCTAATCTTTTTTTTGTAAGTGAATTTATTCTATCATTTCGTTCAGCATTATAATTTTTTACATCAGTTCTAAGTTGTGTAATTTCTTTTTGAAATTCTTCTTCAGATAGAACATTTTTTTTATCTATAGCTTCCTTTTCTCTTTTTTTAAGCGAATCTTCTTTATTTTTAAAATCAGTTAAATTTTTTTTATGTATATCCTCAAGTTGCTTTTTAAGTGATTTACCTGCAAGGGAATTTTCCATGATGTATTGCATATCAATAAATGCTACGATCGTTTCAGCTTTTGCATAATTAATAATGCTTAAAAAAAATATAAACAAAAAAAGAATTTTTTTATATTGCATTAAAAAGTAGTTCCTAATTGAAATCTAAATTTTTCAGTTTTGTCAGTGCTTGCTTTTGTAACAGGTTGTGAAAGTGAAAAACTAAGTGGGCCTATTACCGTATACCAATCAACTGCCACACCTACTGACGATCTAATTTTGTTTGAATCATCTATTGTGCTTGAATAATCAACTCCCCATACGTTTGCTGTGTCCATAAACATTTTCATGTCTAATTCTTCTAAAGTTTGAAATATATAAGGCACGGTTGTAGATATGTTAGCTGCAGCAGCATAATTACCACCTACATAATCACCTGAATCTTTTGGTCCAATTTTACCACTTTCAAACCCTCGTAATTTATAACTAGGAATATTCAATCTTTTTGAAATTCTAACATCTTCATCTTGTAATGAATTGATTGCTCTTCCATATACTGCAAAACTAACTACCATCTCATCAGCAATTTCTTTATAAGAACTCATTTCATAACCATTTAAAATTGGCAAACCATCTGACACAATTGGCAAACTTTGTGAAAATTTGCTTATATATCCTGATGTTGGTCTAAATGGTTGGTTTCTTTTATCATATGAAAATGAATACCTTAAAGATGAATCAAAATAACTTCCTTCTTGCTTTTTTAAGTTAGCTGAAGCGCTATCTTCAGTTTCTAGTTTTTCACTTCCGATAAAAAATGTTGGACTGAAAAACAAATTGTCATACTGCTCATATCTTGTTCCTAAAGATATTGCGTTTACTGAAGACTTATATCCAAATTCTGTTAACTTATCAGTGGTTGTGCTTTGTATTGATGTAGTTAAAGCTCTATCTGAGTAATTAAAGTTTGGATGTGTATAAGCAAACAAGCCTTTAATTTTATCTTCACTTACTGACAAACTAGCATTTAAATTAATACCCTTTCCTCTGAAATTATTTTCAGAAACTGCAAATGAAAATGTACTTCCATCAGTACCATATCCAGCTCCTGCCATAATTTCACCAGTTGGTTTTTCTTCAATTGTAATATCAATAATTTTTTGATTTTGTTTGCTTCCATCTTTCAGCTCGTAAGATACATTGCTAAAGATTCCAGCTCCCTGAAGAGTATTAATAGATTTGTTATTTAAAATCTTATTAAATGGATCACCTTCATCTACAATCAGCTGATTTCTAATAAAATCTTCTTGGGTAATATGATTTCCCATAATATTAATTCTTTCAACATAAAATTTTTCCGACTCTTTTATGTTAAAAGTTAAGTTTAATTTATTACCATCAACGATTTCTTCTATAACATCAGAATCTATAAAATCATAATCTTCCAAAAGTGCAATTTCATCAATTGTATCTAATAATTTTTCTATTTTTTGTAATGAGTAAGTTTCATCTTCTAATTTATTAAAAATTTTTAAAATTTTGGAAAATTTATCTTTTTCAAAATCCTCAGCTACAATTAAATTGAGTTTGTTAAAAGTAAATTTTTTACCTGCGTTAATATTATATGTTAATGCAAAATATTCATCATCAATTAATTGAGAAAAAGCATCTTCAATAACAACTTGATAAAAACCTTTGTTTAGATAAAAGTTTTTTAGCAATCTTTTATCCAAATTAATTCTATCTTCATCTAAATATTTTCCTTTAGATATAAATTTCCAAAATTTTGCCTCTTCCGATGTAATAATGCTATGTAGTTTTCTGTCTTTATATTTTTTATCACCTATAAAGTTAATTTTTCTAATTAAAGCCTTTTTGCCCATATCAATATTGTAAATTAAATCGACAGTATTATTATCATTAATTTTTTCATCTAACTTAATTTCAACAAAATAATAACCCGACCTTTTAAATATATTTTTAATTTGATTTATATCTTGTTTTAATAAAATTTTATTATATGGATTTTTTTCTTTTAAAGATATCTGTTCATAAAGTTCATCTTTAAATTTTTTTGCTTTTATACCATTAAATATGATTGATTGAACTATTGGGTATTCTTTTACCTTAATTGTTAAAATACCATTGTTAAAACTTAATGATACATCTTGAAAAAATTTTGTTGAATAAAGATTTTTTATTACTTTATTAAAATCAGCAGGTTGCAAATCTGTGTTTACTTTTATCTCAGAAAAATTAATTATAGTTTTTTTAGATACACGTTCATTACCTTCAATTTGAAAATCTTTAACAATTTCAGAAAATGCATTATTTAGAAATAATACCAATATAGCACTGACATAAAATATTTTTCTAATCATTTTTTGGAGTTTATACTTAAAGATCTAGTTTTCAATCTTACATATTCACTTAATTTGTAAATTTGCTTAGTATTATTGGGCTGTAATCGTTTGAATTTAGCAAATTCAATATAATTTAATATTTTTTTCATTTTTAAATGTATTTCCCAAAATTTTATTTTGTTCTTTAAAAAGAGATCTACAAGTTCATCGTTGCAACTAACTAAAACTGTTTCAAAAAGTGATATTTTTTTGGGTATAAATTTTAATACGTTGATTGATGGAAATTTTTTTAAATCAATTTTTTTAAATGTTAAACTATTCAATTGATTGATGTCTAATTTCTTGCTGTGCACTTTCTTTGTTGGATTATCGTAAATCGTATTAAAAATAGGTATTTTCATATTAGTGTCATGAATTAAAAGTTTTGTTAACCCGTTATCAAATTTTACTATTGCGTGAACTAATGATTGTGGGTGAATAAGAATATTAAATTTAGATCTATCAAGGTCAAATATTCTTTGCGCCTCTATTAATTCAAAAACTTTATTCATCATTGTTGCTGAATCTACAGATATTTTTTTACCCATTGACCAATTTGGATGTTTAATTGCAAATTTAGGTGTGGCATTTTTGATTTTATTTATTTTCCAATTAAGAAATGGTCCACCTGATGCAGTTATAATTATCTTTTCAATAGTTTGATTTTTTTTATTTTTTAATAAATACCAAATTGAAAAATGTTCTGAGTCTACTGGAATAAATTTAGTATTATTTTTTTTTAATTCTCTCTCTATTAAGTTCCATGCACATATAATCGACTCTTTATTAGCTATAGCAACATTTTTTGTATACTTAATTATATCTAGAGTAGGTTGTAAACCAGGCAATCCAGAAATTGCTGAAATAGTGTAATCAATTTTTTTATTATATTTTTTAAAAAAATAATCAAAACTGTTAAAAATATTTATTTTCTTAAATTTATTTTTTAATTTTAAGTAATGATTTTTATTATTTATTACTAAATTTTTTGGTTTTAGTTTTCTAATTTGTTTTACTATTTCTTTTAAATTATTATTTGTCGACAACAAAACTACATCAAAATTTTTTTTATTATCTTCGATTATTTTAACGGTAGTTTTACCTATAGAGCCAGTTGAACCAAGAATTGCAATTTTTTTCTTCATTTAAAAATACTGAAATATATTTATTTTTAAAATTATATATGCAAATGGAAAAGCAAAAATCATTCCATCTATTCTATCTAATAAACCACCATGTCCAGGAATAATTTTTCCAGTATCTTTAATCTTTAATAATCTTTTAAAATAAGAAATAATAATATCACCCAATTGGCTGACCGTTGAAACTAATAAAATGAATATAAAAATATCAGATGTTAGTTCTACCGGTTTTAAAAATATATAAGTTGAGTTATAAAATATACTTAAAAAAATTACTGATAATAAATATCCGCCTATCACACCAGAATAAGTTTTTTTTGGACTTATCTTAGTAAGTTTTGGTCCTTTGAAAATTCTGCCAAAAATATATCCTCCTATGTCTGTGGAAATACAAATCAATAAAATAGTTAAAAAATAATGATAACTTCCTGCCCAATCTATAAGCTTATATGCTGAAAAAAATGATGAGACTAAAAAAATTAAGCCTGGAAAATAATATGATTTATTTTTGCTCATCATATGCCATTCGTATGATGTTATTAAAAAACAAATTAATAAAAAGAAGTTAAATAAAAAAGAGCCCTTAATTATAAAAAATATAGATATTGGTATTAATATTATTGAACTTAGTATTCTTTTTAATAATTCACTTTTCATTAAATATTACCGTAATTTCTTTTTATTTTTCTAAATTTTTTTAATATTACATTGTAATCATTTTCATTGAAATCAGGCCATAATTTCTTTTCAAAGAATATTTCAGAATATGCCATTTGCCATAGTAAAAAATTGCTTAATCTATTGGTATTCCCAGTTCTAATCAAAATGTCAGGGTCTGGAATAGTTGATGTATATAAATTTTTTTCAATATTTTTAATGTTTATATTTTGTTTATTTTTGTTTATTTTTTTAAATGAATTAATCAATTCTGATTTTGAACCATAGTTAAGAGCCAAGTTAACTTGAAGTTTATTGTTTTTTTTAGTTAATTGTTCAGATTTTTTAAGTTTTTTTTTAAGCTTATTATGAAAAATACTAATATTGCCAATAATCTTTAATTTTATATTATTCTTGTTAAATTCATGTATTTTTTGATCAATAAAACTATCTAATAAGTTTAATAAAAATTTAATTTCTTTTTTGGGTCTTTTCCAATTTTCTGTTGAAAAAGCATAAAGTGTTAAGTGATTAATTTTATTTTTAATTGTTGATTTAATTATTCTTTCAACGGTATTTAAACCAGCGCGATGACCAAAATTTCTCGATTTTTTATGTTTTATACCCCATCGACCATTTCCATCCATTATAATGGCCACATGTTTTACTGGGTTCATATTGTCATAATTTCTTTTTCTTTTGCACTCACTTTATCATCTATCTGTTTGATATGATTATCTGTATAAGTTTGTACCAATTTTTGAAATTTTTTTTCTTCATCCTCACTGATCTCTTTATTTTTTAATGAATTTTTAAGTCCATCATTTGCCTCTCTCCGTATATTTCTTATAGAAATTTTGCATTTTTCACCAATTACTTTAATCATTTTTTTCATCTCGTTTCTTCTTTCTTCGCTTAAATCTGGAATTGGTAATCTCATCAATTGTCCATCTATTTGGGGATTTAAACCAAGATCAGATTTTTTAATTGCTGAGTCTATTAATGAGACATTGTTTTGGTCCCAAACTTGAATATTAATCATTCTTGGTTCGGGGGTTGTAATACTAGCAAGTTGATTTATTGGCATTTTTTGTCCATAAACATCTACTTTAATTAGATCAAGCATATTGGAATTTGCTCTACCGGTTCTTAGAGAGGCAAGTTCTTTTGAAAAAACTTCAAAAGTTTTATCCATCTTTTGGTTGTAGGTTTTGTCATTAAACATTTAATCACCAATCTTTAATCGATAAAAATCTTTTATTTTTAAATCATTTATGCTTAGTTCTTTTAAAATATCTTTAACTTTCTTTTTAGGTTCCATGACCCATTGTTGAGTTAATAAAGAATTTTCTTCTTTAAATTTATTAATTTTACCAATGCTAATTTTTTTTATTATATCCTCAGACTTGCCAGTATTTTTAAGTTCCTCGTTAATTAGTGAAATTTCCTTTTCTAAAATATTTTTATCTATATTGCTTGAATCTAACGCTAGTGGGTTTGATGCTGCTATATGCATTGATAGCTGTTTACCAAAATTTTTTAAATCATCAGAAGCATCATTAGTTTCTAATGAAACTACTACCGCTAATTTTGATAAATTATCTTTAACAACTGTATGCAAATATTTAAAATTTTTAGATCCATTATGGTCAAAAGTTTTTGCTCTACCTATAGTTATTTTTTCACCAATCTTAGCAATTAAAGATATCAGATTTTCATCTACAGACTGATTATTTTTCATTTTAGATTTTTTTAAAGTTTCCATATTTGAGTTATTCAAGTTATTAAGTTCACTTAGTTCTTTAACGAAATTAATAAAATCTTCATTCTTAGCAACAAAATCAGTTTCACAATTAACTTCAATTAGTGAAAGTTTATTTTCATCACCACTTAATGCAACAACTCCCTCATTAGCAGTTCTGGACATTTTTTTTGAAGCTTTTGAAACACCTTTAATTCTTAATATTTCTACTGCCTTGTTCAAATCACCCCTTGATTCTTCTAAGGCAGCATTGCAGTCTTTAAAACCCGCACCTGTGGATTTACGCAACTGCTTTACTTTTTCTATATCACTCATATTAATTTAATTTAGATTTTTTTTCTGAATTTTTTTAATAATTATTTTGTCAGTATTTTTTTTTTCCTTTTTAGAATCTTCTTTTTTGACATTTTTTTCTTCTACCTTTTGAGGTGATGCTTTTTTTGCATTTTCAATTGTTTCTTTAATCAATGAACAATATAAATCAATTGATCTTCTTGCGTCGTCATTTCCGGGAATTGGAAAATCGATTCCCTCAGGGTTTGAATTTGTATCTAGTATTGCTATTATTGGTATACCTAATTTAATTGACTCTTTAATTGCTAAAGACTCGTAATTTGTGTCTATTACAAAAACTAAATCTGGAATTTTTTTCATTTCTGAAATTCCACCTAGTGATCTTTGTAACTTATCTCTTAAAACACTCATTTTTAATAATTCTTTTTTTGTGAAGCCTCTATTCTCAGACACGAGGTCAAGGTTTATTTTTTCAAGTTTTTTTATAGAATTTGATATAGTTCCCCAGTTAGTTAACATACCACCGAGCCACCTGTAGTTAACAAAATATTGGCCAGTATTTTTTGCTAAATCAGCAATTGCTTCGGATGCTTGCTTTTTTGTTGATATAAATAAAATTTTTCCATTATTAGCTATAGTGTCAAATACTTTTTCAAGAGCAACATTTGTTAATTCAAGAGTTTGGGTTAAATCAATTATGTGTATTGAATCACGTTTTCCAAAAATGTATTTTTTCATTTTTGGATTCCATCTTAAAGTTTTATGACCTAAGTGGACTCCTGCTTCTAATAATTGTTGTATTGTTATATTTGGTATCTTCATATTTATTCCCGGTTATGCCACCACAGCTACTTCCACTTAAGGACCGGAGGTATAAAACCACAAGCTGTGTGCGTATTAATTTAAATGGTTATTTACAAACTATTTCAATAATAAACAAGTGTTTTTTAACAGATAGTAGCATGAATATCTTGCTTTTTTATAATATTTACTAATTTTCTATCAACAAATCTTTTATTTTTTAACTTAAATATCAACTCCTCTTTTCCATTGTTAAATTTAATTTTTACATCAGTATTGCCTTTATTTTTTATTAATTCAGAAATCTCTTTCATTTGGTCTTGTCTGTTAATTTTAAACTCAATTTCAGATATTGGTTTACTGTACAAATCTTTTAAAGATGCAATTTTTTTAACATTTACTCTTTTAAATCTATTTTCATCTTCAATTAAATTTTTAGCTAAAGTCATTAAAAGTGTATTTCCTTCAAATAATATATCTCTATTTAATTCTAAAAGATCTGAAAAAATAAACAATTCAAAAACACCTGACAAATCTGTAAATTTAATAATTGCGTAAGTATTTCCTTTGCTAGTTTTTCTTTCTTGTATTTTTAAAAGTGTAGCTGCAACATTATTTTCTTTAATTTCACTATCAGATTTAAATTTATCAAAATCAATAATTTTGTAATCGCTATAAATATCTTTGAATTGATTTAATGGATGATTAGAAACATAAAAGCCAACAGCCTCAAATTCTTTTTTTAAACGTTCTTCAAAATTCCAATCTTCTTTTAAAATAATAAAATTTTCTTCATTTGATTCATTGATGTTAAAAAGATCAATTTGATTTGCTATTTTGTTATCAAAAATATTTTTAGATTTTTGAATTATTTTAGGAATTGAATCATAAATAGATTGCCTGTTATTATTAATTGAATCAAAAGCACCCGATTTTACCAAACCTTCTAATTGTAATTTATTAATATCTTTAGGGTTAATTCTATTAATAAAATTATTTATAGAAGTAAACTCACCATTTTTTTCTCTTTCTTTAACTATATTTAGTACAGCTTCAAAACCTACATTTTTAATTCCACCCAAAGCATAGTAAAAATTTTCATTAATTGATTTAAAGTCAGCAAAACATTTATTTATATCGGGTCTTACAATTTTAATATCTAATCTTTTTAACTCTTCATAAAATTCACTTAATTTGCTTTGATTTGATATATCCATAGACATTGATGCTGCAAAAAATTCATTTGGATAATGAGTTTTCAGGTAAGCAGTTTGGTATGAAATGATTCCATATGCAGCTGCATGACTTTTGTTAAAGCCATATTCTGCAAATGGTTCAATTTTTAAAAATATACCTGCAGCTACATCTTTTTTAATTCCATTTTTTACAGCTCCTTCAATGAATTTTTCTTTTTGTTTTTCTAATTCGGCTCTCTTCTTTTTTCCCATTGCTTTTCTTAAAATGTCAGCTTGCCCTGCTGTAAAACCTGAAAGTTTTTGTGCTATTTGCATTACCTGTTCTTGATAAATAATCACCCCGTATGTTGGTTTTAATATTTCTTCTAAATATGGATGTAAATAATCAGGTTTTTGATTTCCGTGCTTACAGTCATTGTATGTTGGAATGTTGCTCATTGGTCCAGGTCTATAAAGAGCTACAAGAGCAATAATATCTTCTAAATGATTAGGTTTCATTTTAATTAATGCCTCTCTCATACCTGTGCTTTCAAGTTGAAATATTCCAACAGTGTTGCCTTTGGATAGTAGTTCAAAAACTTTTTGATCATCATATTTAATGTTTTCTATTTTAAAATTTTTATCCTTTTTATTAATTAGTTTTTTTGTTTTATTAATAACTGTTAATGTTTTTAAGCCTAAAAAATCAAATTTAATTAAACCAGCTTTTTCAGCTGAATACATGTCGAATTGAGTAGATGGCAATAATAAATTAGCAGATGAGTCTTTGTATAAAGGAACTTCTTCTGTTAGATTTTTATCAGCTATAACCACTCCTGCAGCATGAGTAGCTACATTTCTATTAAGGCCCTCCAATTTTAGAGAAAGATCGATCAATTTTTTTACTCTAGAATCATCTTTAATTAATTTTTGTAACCTTGGTTCGTTGCTAATACACTGCGATAAACTTTGAGGTCTTGATGGATCAAAAGGTATCATTTTAGAAATACTATCTACAAAACCATAAGGTAAACCCATAACTCTTCCAACGTCTCTTATAACCATACGTGCCTTTAATTTACCAAAAGTAATTATGTGAGCTACTCCATTTTTATATTTTGACGTTAAATATTTAAAAACTAAATCTCTTTTCTCTTCACAAAAATCTATATCAAAATCTGGCATCGATATACGATCTGGATTCAAGAATCTTTCAAAAATCAAATTAAACTTAATTGGATCTACATCTGTAATAGATAAGCACCAAGCAACTAATGATCCAGCACCAGATCCCCTTCCTGGTCCAACGGGTATATCATTATTCTTGGCCCATTTTATGTAATCTGCTACGATTAAAAAATAACTAGCATATTTCATTTCGGTAATGATTTTTAATTCATGTTTTAATCTTTTTTTGTATTTTATAAATTTTTCATCTTCATTTAAATTATCATTATCTATATTAAATATTTTTAAAAATTTTTCTTTTAATCCTTCCTCCGAATCCTTCAATAAAATTTCATCTGCATCACCTCCTTTTTCTGAACTTATATTAGGTAAAATAGGTTCAGAAATTTCAGGTCTAAAACTACATCTAAATGGTAAATTATAATTATTTTGTAATGCTTCAGGTAAGTCACAAAATAATTTTGACATTTCGTCACTAGATTTAAAATAATGTTGGTCAGTATATTTAAAACGATTTTTGTCGTTAATATAAGACTTATTACCAATGCACATTAATGCATCATGAGCATCATGCATATCCTTATGAAGATAAAATACTTCATTAGTTGCTATTATTGGAATTTTTAAATCGTTAGACTGTTTAAGATTATTTTTTTCAAAGCTAAGCTCATTATTGTCTCCATGTCTTTGAATTTCTAAATAAAATCTATCACCCATTAAAGAAGATAATTTTTTGTATAATTTTGTAATATCTTCAAATTTTCCTTTTTGAAACAATTTACCAAAAAAGCCATATATAGTACCCGATAAAGCTATCACTCCTTCTGTATTCTTGAATAATTCTGAAATATCTACATTTGGATCCGATATTGAATTATTCTGTAAATAAGATTGAGATGATAATTCTAGTATTTTTTTGTATCCAATTTTATTTAAAGCTATGAGTGGTAACAGACCTGTAGTTTTTTCATAAGTAAAATTGATTTGTGTTCCAATAATTGGTTGCGTACCAGCCTTAGAAATATTTTCTGAAAATTCTAATGAACCACACAAATTAGAAGTGTCGGATAAACCAACCGAGTTTATCCTATTGTCTTTACAAAAATCTTTTAAATCATCAATTTTTGTTGCTCCTTCACAAATAGAATATTGTGTATGAACTTTTAAATGATTGAACTTTTGATTATTTGATTCTTGCATTGATAGTTTTAATATTACCATCAATCATTTCAAGTTTGCAATCAGCCTTATTGGCAAAATATCTATTATGAGTTGCATAAACAATTATTCTGTCAGAATTTTTAAGTTTATACAAAACATCAAATACTTCTTTTGCAGTAGTTTGATCTAAGCTACCAGTGGGTTCATCTGCAAGTATTATTTGTGGTTCATTAATTAAAGCTCTTGCAATAGCAATTCTTTGAATTTCTCCTCCAGATAACTCTGAAGGATAGTGATTGATTCTATCAATTAAACCCATCTTTTTAATAATTTTTTTTGCAGAATCTACAGCTTTTTTTTTGTTGTTGATTAAAGCTAATCTAGCAAGGTAGACATTTTCCAAAGCAGTAAAATCTGGAAGTAAATTATTTTGTTGGTAAACAATTCCAATTTTTTCTGCTCTAATTTTATCATTTGTCGATTGGTTAGAAAAATTTATTATATTTTCATTAATTTTAATAAATCCAGATGTTGGTTTATCAATTAATGACAAAATATTTAATAAAGTTGATTTACCTGAACCAGATGGTCCCATAATTGAATAAATTTTTCCTAAATTAAATTTAAAATTAATTTTCTTTAAAACTGATATCTTTTTATTAGTCAAAAAAGATTTTGAAATTTTATTGAGAGTAATTAATTTATTCATATTTTAATGATTTAACTGGATCAAGTTTTGAAGCTTTAATTGCGGGAAATATAGAAACTATAATTGTAATTATAATTGAACAAATTGATATAATAAATATTGATAAGAAATTAATTTCTGATGGCATCTTGCTTAAAAAATAAATTTCTTCAGGAAATAAACTTATATTAAAAATAGCACTTAAAAAAGTTCTAACATTTTCTATATATATAGAAAATGTTATGCCTAGAATAACTCCAAATAAAGTTGCGGATAATCCAATTATTACACCAACTAAGAAAAAAATTTTAGTTATAGATTTGTTTAGTACACCAATTGATTTCAATATTGCAATTTCTCGTGTTTTATTTTTAACTAATATAGTTAAACCTGATATAATATTAAACGCCGCAACTATTATTATTAACGACAAAATTATAAACATTACATTTCTTTCAACTTTTAAAGCAGAAAATAAAGAACTGTTCATGTCTGACCATGTATAAATGAACTGATCTTTAAAAATAGACTGAACTATCTTTTTGTTATGTTCGATATCTGAAGGGTTTTTTAAATACACTTCTAAATTTCTACTACTTTCATCAATGTTTAAAAATTCTTCTAAATAATTCAAATTAATAAATGCAACATTGTGGTCAAATTCTGAAAAACCACTGTCAAAAATTGAATTAACAATAAAGGTTTGTTGTTTGGGAAGGTTGCCAATTATAGTCTCAACACCCGTAGAAGACATAACCGAAACTTTGTCACCAATTTTTAAGCTTAATGAAAAACTCAATTCTTTACCTATAGAAATATTATTATTTGTTAAATTATTTTTATCTCCAATAAAATTTTTATTATTAATAATTTTAAGCTTTGTGAAATCTTCTTTTTTATATCCTCTTAAAATTATACCTTTGGTAAAATCTTTATTTAATAAAACAGCTTCACCATTACTACTAAAAATTAAATCATTTGAAATTAATTTTAAATTATTATCGTTTAATTTTGATTGATCAATTTGTTTTTCATAAGGATCAACTATTATATGTGCATTAAATCCTACTATTTTATCAATTAATTCATTTCTAAAACCGTTCATTACAGACATTACTATAATCAATACAGCAACACCTAAACTTATTCCTATAAATGAAAAAATTGAAATAACGTTAAGAAAACCATCTTTCTTTCTGGTTTTTAAATATCTAAAGGTAATTTCTTTTTCTAATGCAGAAATCAAATTTTTTCTTTTTGTTTATTTATTAATTCAGATATTTGATCAATTGATAAATTCTGAAATTCTTTTCCAAGTTCTTTAAACTCAAACAAATCACCTTCGGTTTTTTTTCCAATTATAATTTGATAAGGAACTCCTATTAAATTAAATTTTTTCATTTTCGAAGAAAAGTTTTCATCAGTATCGTCAACAATTGTGTCAATTTTTTTACTTTCTAAAAATTTATATATTTTTTGAGCTTTTTCTAAGTTAGTTTTATCGTTTTTTGTAATCATTGGAATAATTGCAAGTTCGTAAGGAGCTACACTTAAAGGCCACTTCATTATTTCTTCTTTCTCATTATATTTGGCTTCAATTATGGCTCCTACTAATCTTGAAACGCCAACACCATATGATCCCATTTTAACATAATCTTTTTTACCACCAGGAAGATCTACTGCAGCATTTAATGGTTTAGAATATTTATCACCAAAATAAAAAATATGCCCCACTTCAATTCCCTTTGTTGTAAGTCTATTTTCTGCAGAAACTTTTTTTTCAAATTCTTCTTTGTTGAATTTTTCATCTGTCACCGAATAAAAAATTTCATATTTTTTTCTCAGGTCATCTAATGATTTTTTTTCAAGATTAGCATTATCGTAACTTACTTCAAAAATTCTTTTATCTGTAAAAATTTTACTTTCTCCAGTTTCAGCTAAAATGATAAATTCATGTGAAAGATTCCCTCCGATTGGACCAGTATCAGCGGCCATTGGTATTGCTGTTAAATTTAATCTTTTAAAAGTTCTTAAATATGAGAGAAAAAATTTATTGTACGAATATAATGCTTCTTCATCGTTTATATCAAAAGAATAAGCATCTTTCATATAAAACTCTCTGCAACGCATTATTCCAAATCTTGGTCTAAGTTCATCTCTAAATTTCCATTGTATATGATAAAGAAGCTGTGGTAATGATTTATAAGATTTGATATTGGATCTAAAAATATCAGTTATTAGTTCTTCATTTGTTGGTCCATATAACATTTCTCTATTTTGACGATCTTTAATCCTAAGCATTTCATCTCCATAATCATCATAACGACCACTTTCTTTCCAAATTTCACTTGATTGAATAGTGGGCATCAAAATTTCTTGTGCACCAATTTTATTTTGTTCGTCTCTAACAATTTTTTCAATTTTTTTCATTACCTTGAATCCAAGCGGTAACCATGAATAAATTCCGGCTGAAGATTGCTTGATCATTCCAACCCTAAGCATCAATTTATGAGATTTTATTTTTGCTTCAGTGGGGTTATTTTTTAAGATTGGTATAAAAGCTTTTGATATATACATTGTAAGTTATTATGTTTTTTAAATCAGAATATTCAATTAAATTCTTACTAAGTTTACGTTTGTAAAAGGTTTTTTTCCTGTTTTTTCTTTAGAATATTTTCTACATACTATTTTGAGCGCATCTATTAGATTCGCTTCCTGCTTTTTACTATTTAATGAGTAAGTTTTTGTCGTATTTTCAATTTGATCTTCCAGGCCGTGCATAAACTCATCTACTTGAACAATTGGAAGTCCTTTAAAAGTTAAAATTGGTCTTTGATGAATATTTCCTTTTGGAGTGACCATTATAGTAACTTCTATATATCCGTTATTACTTAAATTTTTCCTTTCTTTTATTGATGGAGAGTCTTCATCAACACTTATATTGCCATCTAGATAAAGTCTGCCACTTGGAGCTTTGTCGTAAACTTCGGGATTATCACCAGGTGAAAGCTTAACTATGTCACCATTTTCAACTTGTATTGGGAAGGGTACTTGCATTTCTTTTGCAAAATTTATGTGTTCAATCATATGTCTATGTTCTCCATGTACCGGAATAACACATTTTGGTTTAACCCAATTATACATATCTTTTAAATCTTCTCTATTTGGGTGGCCTGAAACGTGTACAAATTCACTGTCTTCAGAAATAACTTCAATTCCATTTTTCACTAATTGGTTGTGGAGTTTGTATAACTTTTTTTCATTTCCGGGGATTATTTTAGATGAAAATATTACAGCATCTCCTTTTTCAAGTAAAACATCTGGATGAGCATAGCTAGAAATTCTCATCATTGCACCCATTGGTTCTCCTTGGCTTCCTGTACATAAATAAACAATCTTTTCTCTAGAAAAATTTTTTGCTTCTCTTGGATCAATTGGTTCAATAACATCTTTTAAGTATCCACATTGTCTAGCAGCTTTATAAATTCTATACATTGATCTGCCAACCAAACAAATTTGTCTTCCTGTTTTTTCTGCACAGTAAAAAATTGTTTCCATACGTGCAACATTTGATGCAAAAGATGTTACGATAATTTTTTTTTTTAGTCTGCTCATAATGTTGTACAAACTTTTTCTTACGTCTAGTTCAGAGCCTGACCTTCCTATACTAAAAACATTTGTAGAGTCGCATATCATTGCTAAAATTCCTTCGTTTCCAATTTCTTTTAACCTGTCAGAGTTAATTTTTCCTCCTATTAAGGGGTTGGGATCAACTTTCCAATCTCCAGTATGAAGTATTGTACCTCCTGGAGTTTTAATTCTTAATCCGTTAGGTTCTAAAATTGAATGAGTTAAAGTGATGTACTCAATTTCAAATGGTTCAAGCTTGACTGTTCCATTAAGATTAACAATATTTAAATCTTTTACTATATCTATATTTTTTTCTTTAAATTTTTCTTTAATTAATACAGCTGTAAATGGAGTTGCAAAAATTTTACATTTTAATTTGGGCCATAAATGAGCAATAGCGCCAATGTGATCTTCGTGTGCGTGAGTTAAAACTATTCCTAAAAGATTTTCTTTTCTATCGACTATAAAACCAGGATCTGCATAAATAAGATCAATACCGGGCAAACTGTCATCTGCAAATGTTACACCAATATCAACTATTATCCATTTATGCTCACTTGGCTTGCCATATGCAAAAAGATTCATATTCATGCCAATTTCACCAGATCCACCTAAGGGACAAAATAAGAATTCCTCTTTCATTTATTTGATTTAATTAAATTAGCAGCTCTAATAAGGCCATTTATAGTAATGTCTTTATCAATTTTAATTTTTGATCTTAATGAATTTTTAAACAAATGCGAAAAGCCTCCAGTAATAATTATTTTAAAAGATTTTTTTGTTTCTTTTTTTATTAAACTTATAATGTTGTCAATTAATCCATTGTAGCCCCAAAAAAAGCCTGATCTGACAGCAGAAACAGTGTTGCGTCCAATTACTTTATTAGTTTTTTTTAAATCAAGTCTCGGAATTAAGCTGGCTCTATTAATCAAAGTCTTTAAAGATAAATTTACACCAGGAGCAATTACACCTCCATGATATACATTTTTTATCAACACATCAAATGTTGTTGCTGTGCCAAAATCTAAAATTATGTGATTTTTTTTTTCATTTAAAACTCCTAAGGCATTAGCTATACGATCTGAGCCAACTTGTTTTTTATTTACCTTAATCTTAATTAAATTATTTAAATGTAAATTTTTTAACTCAAAACATTTAACACTATAAAATTTTTCAAGGAAAATTTTTATAATTTTAAAGGATTTTGGAACAACGCTAGAAAACAAGCATTTATTAATTTGATCTCTAGTAGAATTAATTTTTTTAAAAGACTTTTTTAACAAATTAATATTAATACTTTTTGTTTTTAAGTTTAATTTTTGGGTAATTTTATTTTTCGAATTTACTAAACAAATTTTAGTTTCGGTATTTCCTATATCACCAACTATTATCATAAAATTTTACTTGTAGCGTGTAAATCAGGTTTTGTTATAAAATTTTCGTATATTTTTTTTAATTTAAGGATTATTTCCTCTTTGTTAATTTTTTTATTTGAAATTTCTCTTAAATTAGTTGTTGGATAATTTGTTATTTTTGGATTATTTATCAAATTTATTCCAATGCCAACAATCATATATTTAGTTTTGTCTTTTTTAATTATTTCTTGAAGTATTCCTGATATTTTTTTTTTATTAATTAATAAATCATTTGGATGTTTAATGCTAATTCTTTTCTTATAATAAAATGATAATAATTTTTTAACCAAAAAACAGTTGATGTATGTCATTTTTTTTAATGGAATATTGTTTTTTCCGTAATTAAAAAAAATACTTACAAATATATTTCCTTTTAATGAAATCCATTTTTTTCCATATCTGCCTCTTCCTTTTTTTTGATTGTTAGCTATCACTATTCCTGATTTATTTTCAGAATTTCTTATTATTTTAATCGCAAGATCATTTGTGCTATCAACATTTTTATAAACAAATTTTTTTAATATCATTAAATTATGTTAATTTTAGACACTATTTCAACTAATTTACTTGGGTATATAAAATAAAATAAAATTAATATTGTTGAAAGACTCAGTGTAAATTTTAATCCTAAAGTATAATCAGTATCAAATTTTTCTTTTTCAGAATCAAAATACATTATTTTTACTACCCTTAAATAATAGAAGGCTGCAATTACAGTTGATAACAAGCCAATTATTGCTAAGTAATACATCGATTGCTCAAGTACAGCTTTAAAAATATAAAATTTTGCAAAAAAACCAGCTAACGGTGGAATTCCAGCTAATGAAAATAATATAATTAACAATGACAATGCGATAAGCGGATGATTTTTGGATAAACCAGATAAATCATCAATATCTTCATGGTATTTGTTGTTTCTTTTTAACATAAATAAACAACTAAAAAATCCAAAGTTCATCACAAGGTATATAGATATATATAATATTGAGCTTTGAACGCCCTCTATTGTTCCTGTGCACAATCCAGCTAAAGCGTAACCCATATGCCCAATAGAACTATAAGCAATTAGTCTTTTAAGATTTTTTTGTCCTATCGCAGCTATTGCTCCGAAAACCATTGAGGCAATAGATAAAAAAACTATTATTAATTGCCACTGTTCAATTACATTAATAAATGGAACATATAAAAATCTAATAAAAACAGTTAATGCTGCAATTTTAGGTGCAACAGCAAAAAATAAAGTTACAGATGTTGGTGACCCTTCATAAACATCGGGAGCCCACATGTGGAAAGGAACTGCAGAAATTTTAAATGCTAAACCTGCCAATATAAATACTATGCCAAATGTTAATCCATATTGGTTATTATTAATTATATTAGATATTTCATTAAAGTTGGTTGTTCCTGTGAATCCATAAATTAATGAACAACCATATAATAACAACCCTGATGATAAAGCGCTTAAAACAAAATATTTAAGACCCGCTTCAGATGACTTAATGTTATCTCTGTTAAATGAAGCCAAAACATATAAAGATAAAGATTGCAATTCAAGACCAATATAAAAAACTATTAAATCATTTGAGCTTATCATTACAAACATTCCTAAAATTGAACATAAAATTAATATTGAATATTCAATTTGAAATATTTTAAAAATTTTTAAAAATTTTGATGAAGTTATTAAAACAAATATTCCTGACAAAATTGTCAAAATTTTCATGTACGATGAAATAAAATCAATTTTATAACTTCCATTAAAAATATTTAAATTAGTATTGAATGGATGGTTAAAAATTAAAACTAAAGTTCCAATAAGCGTCAAAATTGATAAATTATTAATTAAATTTGAGCTATTTTTTTTGAAGACACCTAAAATTAATAAAAACATAATTGAAAGTGAAATAAATATTTCTGGGTATATAAAATTTAGCTTATCCACTATTATTACCTAAAATTGTTAAATTATAATTATACATTTCAATTAAACTACTTACAGATACTGCAATAGTATTTAATAATGGCTCAGGATAAAATCCAAAAAATATGGTGGGCAAAGCTAAACAGGAAAGGATAAACAATTCAGATTTATTTAAATCAGTTATCTTTAAAAGTTCATTATTTATTAATTTTCCAAACACAACTCTTCTATAAAGCCACAACATATATGAAGCTCCCAAAATAACTCCTAAGCTAGCAATTGTTGCTACTAAAAAACTATCTTGAAATGCTCCCATCAAAATTAAAAATTCTCCAATAAATCCACTGGTCCCGGGTAATCCAATGGCAGCTAAAGTGAATAACATTAGTAAAATTGAATATTTGGGCATTACCGAAACAAGACCTCCATAAGTTTTAATAAGTCTTGAATGAATCCTGTCGTAAAGAACACCTACCAATAAAAACAAAGCTGCTGATACAAGTCCATGACTAATCATTTGAATTATACTTCCTTCTAAGCCCTGCTGTTTAAGTGTAAAAATTCCAAGAGTTACAAAACCCATATGTGCAACAGATGAATAAGCTATTAGTTTTTTCATATCTTCTTGCATAAGAGCTACTAAAGAAGTGTAAATTATAGCAATTAAACTTAAAAAATAAATTAATGGTGTAAAAAATTCCGATGCAAATGGAAATAGACCAATTGAAAATCTTAAAAATCCATAACCGGCCATTTTTAATAGTATTGCCGCTAAAATTACTGAACCAGGTGTCGGTGCCTCAACATGCGCATCAGGCAACCATGTATGTACAGGCCACATTGGAGTTTTAACTGCAAATGAACTGAAAAATGCCAACCACAACAAATTTTGAAAATTAGGGTCAATCCCCACTTCATATAATTTCACAATATCTGTTGTTCCAGAAGTTATATAAATAACAATTATAGCAATCAACATTAAAACAGAACCTAAAAGTGTATATAAAAAAAACTTAAATGCTGAATAAACCCTTTTGTCTCCACCCCAAATACCAATAATTAAAAACATTGGTATTAATCCGCCTTCAAAAAATAAATAAAAAATAACTAAATCTAAAGAACAAAATACTCCAATCATAAGACTTTCCAATATTAAAATAGCTATAAGAAAATCTTTCAATCTATACTTGATGCTATTATTCACAGATATTATGCATAATGGAGTTATAAAAGTAGTTAAAACAACAAACAAAATTGATATACCATCAATACCAACTTTATAGTTAACAAAACCTTTCAACCACATTTTTTCTTCAACAAACTGAAAATCAAATATGGAATTATCAAATAAATACCAAAGATAAATTGATATAAAAAAATTTAAAAAAGTTACAAATAGAGCAACATATTTAATAGTTTGTCTGTTCGTTGTAGTAGATTCATTTGCAAATAACAAAAATAACGCACCTACTGAAGGTAGAAGAATGAGTGAAGATAAAATAGGAAAATCCATTAATTTAAAATTAAAAATGTTAGAATTGCTGAAAAACCTAACAGCATAATAAATGCATAATGATATATGTGGCCACTTTGAAATTTCTTAGCTTTTAGTGAAAATAATTTAACTAATTCGGTAATTCCATCTGGTCCAAATCTGTCAATAGTTTGTACATCTACAGATTTCCAAAAAAATAATCCTATTTTTTTTGCAGGTTTTACAAAAATGGTTTCGTATAATTCATCAAAATACCATTTGTTAATAAATAAATTATATAAAAATTGATTAGAGTTAATGATCAAGGTAACAATTTTTTTATTTTTTAAAAAAAGATAATAAGAAATAGGAATTGATAAAATAACTAAAATGGGAGTTATTATAATTATAAATAGTGGTGGATGATCATCGCTTAGTGGGTTTAAAAATTTTATTGAATTGTTCCAAAAATTATAACCATCTGAATGACTGATAAAAAGATCTTTAAATAAAATACCAACAAATATAGATCCAATAGTAAGAATAATTAAAGGCAACATCATAATAATTGGAGATTCATGAATTTTTTCTTTTTTTATTTCTTCATTGTTATATTGACCGTGAAAAGTTTTAAAAATTAACCTCCAAGAATATATTGAGGTTAAAAAAGCAGTAAAAATTCCAACATATGCAGCTAGAATTCCCGTTGTATTTCCCTTTAAATATGCAAACTCTATTATTGCATCTTTTGAGTAAAATCCTGACAAAAAAGGAAAACCAGTTAATGCTAAAGTTCCAATAATCATCATCGCCCAAGTGTAAGGAATTTTTTTCCAAACAGATCCCATTTTGTTAATATTTTGTTCATTATTAAAAGCATGAATTACTGATCCTGATCCTAAAAATAGTAAAGCCTTAAAAAAAGCATGTGTAAACAAATGGAACATTGCGACATTATATGCTCCCACTCCAGCTGCAAAAAACATATAACCCAGCTGACTACAAGTTGAGTATGCAATTATTTTTTTTATATCTGTTTGTACCAAGGCAACTGTAGCAGCAAATAAAGCTGTGGACATGCCAATTATTGTAACCACATTTAAAGCTAATACAGAATATTCAAAAATAGGAGAACATCTTACAACCAAAAAAACTCCAGCTGTTACCATTGTTGCAGCATGAATTAATGCAGAAACTGGTGTTGGTCCTTCCATTGCATCAGGCAACCATGTGTGTAAAAAAATCTGTGCAGATTTTCCCATAGCTCCAACAAACAAAAGTAAACAAATAAAATCTATAGATTTGACCGCTGTACCTAAAAATGGAAATGGTGGAGAATTGTTCAATAGTGAAATTTCTTTATTTACAAGCTCAGGTACTTTAAGAAAAACTTCATCATAATTAACAGTTCCAAATAAATAAAAAATTAAAAAAATTCCAAGTGCAAACCCAAAATCCCCTACTCTATTAACTAAAAAAGCTTTAATTGCCGCCGCATTTGCAGTGTCTTTTTTAAACCAAAAACCTATTAAAAAATATGAACAAAGTCCCACACATTCCCATCCAAAAAATAATTGAAGAAAATTATCAGCTGATACCAATGTAAGCATGGAAAAAGTAAATAAAGAGAGGTAAGCCATAAACCTTGGTTTATGTGGATCTTCAGACATATAACCAATAGAATATATATGAACAAGTGCAGAAATTACCGTTACAACAACTAACATTACTGAAGATAAAGGATCTATTTTTATAGACCAATTTACATTTAGTGTTCCAGAATTTATCCATGATGCGATAACAATATTATTTTCGTATCCATTTGTTATTACATTATAAAATAATAATAATGATAAAAATGCTGAGGTTGACACAAACAAACTTGTAATGATCTCAGAACTTCGATCACCTATGTATTTACCAAAAAAACCTGAAATAATTGCCGCAATAAGTGGAAGGAATAAAAGTAAAATTTCCATTTTAACCTTTTAAACTTTGTATTTTTTCAACATCTATTGTTGAAGTATTTCTATAATAAACAACTATTATAGCTAATCCTATTGCAGCCTCCGCAGCTGCTACAGTTAAAATGAATAAAGTGAAAATTTGGCCAGTTATATCATTTAAGAATATTGAAAATGAAACCAAATTAATATTTACTGATAATAAAATTAACTCAATACTCATCAATATAACAATAATATTTTTTCTATTTAAAAAAATTCCAGCTATTCCAATTGAAAAAATAATTGCTCCTAGAGTTAAATAATGACCTAATCCCACTTCAATCATCTATATCAACTCCCTTTTTACTTGGAACATCTATTAGTTCAACGCTATCAGATCTTTCTCTAGATATTTGCGCAAAATAACTCTGTCTTTTTAAACCACTTCTTTCTCTAAAAGTAAGCACAATTGCTCCAATCATTGCTACTAGTAAAATCATTCCACTCAATTGAAATAGATGTATATAATCTGTGTACAAAATTTTTCCTATTGAGTGTGTATTGGTAATATCGGTGTTTAAAGGTAAAGACATTGAAGAAACTATGTCTGGTTTATATCTCCATCCACCAATAACAACTGTTAATTCAAAAAATATAATTATACTTATTAGTACTCCTACAGGAATATGTTTTGAACTATCGTTGGAACTAAACCATTCTTTTTTTTGTTGAGCAACATTAAGCATCATAACTACAAAAAGAAATAGAACGGCAACAGCACCAACATAAACTATCAACATGATCATTCCAAGAAATTCTGCGCCTATCATTATGAACAAACATGATATGGTTATAAAATCTAAAATCAAAAAAAGTACAGAGTGTACAGTATTTTTTGATGCAGTAACCATTATTGCTGATGAAATAGCAATAAAGGAAAAAATATAAAAAAATAATGTGTGTGCTAACATAATTATTATCTATAAGGATTATCCGCTCTAATATTGGCTGCTAATAAATCTTCCCAACGATCACCATTATCGAGTAATTTTTTCTTGTTATAATAAAGCTCTTCCCTAGTTTCGGTCGAAAATTCAAAATTTGGACCTTGAACAATAGCGTCAACTGGACAAGACTCTTCACATAAGCCACAATAAATACATTTCATCATATCAATATCGTATCTGGTGGTCTTGCGACTTCCATCTTGTCTCTCTGTAGACTCAATTGTTATTGCTTGAGCCGGACAAACTGCTTCGCATAATTTACATGCTATACATCTTTCTTCGCCATTTGGATATCTTCGTAGAGCGTGTTCCCCTCTAAATCTTGGGCTTATTTTTCCTTTTTCAAATGGATAGTTAATTGTTTTTTTATCTTTAAAAATTTCTTTAAAAGCAATTAAAAAACCACATACAAAATCCCATAATATTATTGTTTTAAAAATTCTTGAAATTTTCATGATTAATTTCCTGGTAATAAATTAAAATAAAATAAATATGAAGCTGTAATAACAACCCATATTAACGACATTGGTAGAAAAATTTTCCAACCAAGTTTCATCAATTGGTCATATCTATATCTTGGAACTATAGCTTTAACTATTGCAAACAAAATAAATAAAAATAATATTTTAAATATCAACCAAATAAAATCTGGAATAAAATTAAAAGGAAAAATTTCTATTGGAGCAAGCCAACCTCCTAAAAACAAAATTGAACCTAGGGCACACATTAATAATATGTTTGCATATTCTCCTAACCAAAACATTGCGTACATCATACCTGAATATTCTGTTTGATAACCTGCAACCAATTCTGCTTCGGCTTCAGGTAAATCAAAAGGTGGTCTATTAGTTTCCGCTAAAGCTGAAATAAAAAAAATGACAAACATTGGAAATAATGGAATTACAAACCACATATTTTCTTGAGCTAAAACTATATCTTTTAAGTTAAGAGATCCGACGCATAACAACACATTTATTATTATTACACCTATAGAAACTTCATAAGAAACCATTTGTGCAGCAGATCTAATTGAACCTAGAAATGGATATTTTGAATTTGAAGCCCAACCACCCATAATAATTCCATAAACACTTAAAGAAGAAATAGCAAATAAATAAAGAATGCCTACATTGATATCAGCAATAACAAAATTTTCTCCAAAGGGAATTACAGCCCAACCAATTAATGCCAATGTCATTGTGATGACTGGTGCAAGTATAAAAATAATTTTATTTGCACTTGCAGGTATTATTATTTCTTTAAATAAATATTTAAGTGCATCAGCTAATGATTGAAATAAACCAAAAGGTCCAACTACATTGGGGCCTCGTCTTTTTTGCACAAAAGCCCAAACTCTTCTGTCCAACCAAACTATCATGGCTACTGAAACTAAAACTGGAACTAACAAAAACAAAATTTTGTATGTTTCTAAAAAAATTATATTCAAATAATCAAGCATTTTAACCTTCTGTACCCGTAGATTCTAATTTTGTTTTTTCATTTCTACATTTAAACATTGTTTTTGATGCTCGTGCTATTGAATTTGAGTAATAGTAATCAATATTGTTGATTATAATATTTTCATTTTCAAAAACTAAATCTTTTACATCAGTTTCTTTTGTTGAATTATTTTTTTCATACATTAAATTTAAATAATTAATTAAGCTACTTTCTAATTCTTCCCTGTTATTAAATAATTTCTTATTATTAACAACTTCAGCTAAATCATTTATTATCTTCCAATCTTCTCTTGCTTCACCAGGTGGATATGATGCTTTGTAAGCTTTTTGGAGTTTACCTTCCAAATTAGTAAAATACCCATTTTGTTCGGTGTATGCTGATCCTGGTAAAATTATATCAGCTATTTCTGCTCCTTTATCACCATGGCTTCCTTGGTAAATTATGAATTCATTTTTTTTCTTAAATTTTAAGTTATCTCTACCTAATAAAAAAACTAATTCATATTTTTGATTTTTTAAATTAGATAATACTTGATTTGAAACATTATTATTTTGAAAAATACCTAAATCAAAACTCCCTACTGTAGATGCATTTTCTGAAATAATATTTAATGAATTCCATTCATTATTTATCTTACCATTTTTTTTTAAAAAATATTTAATTGACTCAAATATGTATCTTCCAGAGTTAGATGACAAAACAGATTGCCCTAAAATAATTAACGGTTTTTTTGATAATTTAATAATATTTGATAAAGGGTGTTTGTCCTCAACAATCTCTTTTATATCACCTGTTTTTCCTTTTAAAAAATCATAATGATACGTTAAATCACCTACATTGTTTGATGAAACTATTTTTGTTTTATTTTTTAGATAGGCTTTTCTAATACGTGCATTTAATATAGTTGCCTCATAACGAGGGTTTGATCCAATAAGAAAAATAAAATCACTTTCCTCAATACCATTTATATGTGAGTTAAATAGATAATTTTCTCTCTTTTCTGGATTTAAATAAACATCATCATTTCTCGATTCTAAATTTTTTGAGTTTAAGCATTTGTTAAAAAATTCTTTAAATATAAACAGTGTTTCCATATTAGTTAAATCACCAGTTAAACCGCATATTTTATCACTACTTGTTTCTTTAATTTTAGCTTTAATAATGTTGTTAACTTCGTTCCAAGAAGCTTTGTCAAATTTGTTATTATATTTGATAAGTGGTGTATCAAGTCTTTGATTCAACAACCCATCGCATGCATATCTTGTTTTATCAGATATCCATTCTTCGTTAATATCTTCATTAATCCTTGGTAAAATTCTTTTTACTTCCCAGCCATACGTATCAACTCTTATATTTGATCCGATTGCATCCATTACATCAATTGATTCTGTTTTTTTAAGCTCCCAAGGTCTAGCTTCAAACACGTATGGTTTTGAAGTTAAAGCTCCAACAGGGCATAAGTCCACAACATTAGCGGATAACTCAGATTCCATAGATTTTTCTAAATAAGTTGTGATTTCCATATTTTCCCCTCTGCCAATAGCACCTAATTCAGGCACTCCCGCTATCTCTGTTGCAAACCTAATACATCTTGTGCAGTGTATACATCTAGTCATCTGGGTTTTAATTAGTGGTCCCATATTTTTTTCTGCGACAGCTCTTTTATTTTCTTTGTATCTAGATTTATCTACACCATAAAATAATGACTGGTCTTGCAAATCACATTCACCTCCTTGGTCGCATACTGGGCAGTCTAAAGGGTGATTTGCTAATAAAAACTCCATTACACCTTTTCTTGATTTTTCAACAAAACTTGTATTAGTTTTTATATTCATTCCTTCTGTAGCTGGCATTGCACAAGAAGCAACTGGTTTAGGCGATTTTTCAATTTCAACTAAACACATTCTGCAATTTCCTGCTATTGATAGTTTTTCATGATAACAAAACCTTGGAATTTCAACCCCAGCTTTTTCACAAGCTTGCAATACGGTTAAGCCTTCTTCAATTTCAATATCTTTATTATTTACCTTTAACTTAAGCATTTTTTTTTTCTAACAAATGTTGATCTACTAAATAAGGAATATTTTTATTTCTATTTACTAGAGGGTTAAAATTATTTCTTTTTTCTACTTCTTTTTTAAAATGTCTTAAAAGTCCTTGTACTGGCCACGCTGACCCTTCACCGAATGCACAAATTGTGTGACCTTCAATTTGTTTAGTGACATCCATTAACATATTTACTTCATCTCTCGATGCTTCGCCTTTTGCCATTCTTTCTAACATTCTCCACATCCAACCAGAACCTTCTCGACATGGTGTACATTGACCACAACTTTCGTGTTTATAAAATCTTGCTATTCTAGACATACATTTAATGATATCTTGATCATTATTGATAACTATAATTCCTGCTGTTCCTAAACCACTTTTTTCTGCAATTAAAGAATCGAAATCCATTTTAATTGTATCGCAAATTCTTTTTGGAAGCAGTGGCATTGATGAGCCACCTGGTATTACAGCTTTTAAATTTTCCCACCCACCAATTACTCCTCCTGCATGAGTTTCTATTAAATCTTTTAAAGGGATTCCCATTTCCTCTTCTACGTTGCAAGGGCTATTTACATTCCCTGAAATACAATAAATTTTTGTTCCTGTATTTTTAGGATTTCCTAAAGCTGCAAACCATTTTGCTCCTCTTCTTAATATTGATGGTACTACGGCAATCGTTTCAACGTTATTTATAATTGTTGGGCAACCATACAATCCAATGAGAGCCGGAAAAGGTGGTTTTAATCTTGGCTGACCTTTTTTACCTTCCAGGCTTTCAAGTAAAGCAGTTTCTTCTCCACAAATATAAGCACCAGCTCCATAATGGATATAAATATCTAAATCCCACCCTGTTCCGCACGCATCTTTTCCTAAAAAATTATTTTTATAAGCTTCATCAATTGCTTTTTGTAATTTTTGCCCCTCAATAAAATATTCACCTCTTATATAAATATAACATTTATGAGCATTCACTGCGTAAGAAGAAATTAGACAACCTTCTATTAACTTGTGTGGTTCAAATCTCAATATATCTCTATCCTTACATGTTCCAGGCTCGGACTCGTCTGCATTTATAACCAAATAATGAGGTCTTGATCCAATTTCTTTTGGTGCAAATGACCACTTCAAACCTGTAGGAAATCCTGCTCCTCCTCGTCCTCTAAGTTCAGATGATTTAATTTCACTGATAATCCATTCTCTACCTTTTGCACACAATTCTTTAGTATTACTCCAGTCACCTCTTTTTTTTGCTGAATTTAAATCAGAACCTATATCATTATATAAATTTTTAAATATTCTATCTTCGTCTCTAAGCATTTTTTGTATCCAATAAAGTTTTTCTGTTTTTTTCTGGCTCACTATTTGTTCTGCCTCTATAAGATCCTGGTTTAGGTGAATTGCCCTTTAAAATTTGATCTAAAATTTTTAAAGTTTTTTCCTTATCTAAATCTTCAAAATAATCATTATTAATTTGCATCATTGGGCCATTAACGCAGGCTCCTAAACATTCAACTTCAACCCACGAACAATTTTTACCTTCTAATAATTCATTTTCATTATTTGATATTTTTTCTTTACAAGCATCTACTATTTTATAAGCACCTCTAATCATACAAGGTGTTGTGGTACACACCTGAATAAAATTTTTTCCAACGGGTGACAAATTATACATTGAGTAAAATGTAGCAACTTCATAAACTTTTATATAAGGAATGTTTAAAAATTTTCCTATATATTTCATTGCTGCTAAAGGTATCCAATTTTCATTTTGACTCTGTGCTAAATAAAGCAGTGCCATTACTGCACTTTGTTGCTTTCCTTCGGGATAATTAGTGATAATTTTTTTTGCTTTTTCTATGTTTTTTTCAGTAAGTTCAAAATGCTCTGGTTGTTCCTTGCAAATTTTTTTTATGGTCATCTATCAATTTCTCCAAAAACAATATCTAAAGATCCTAATACAGCAGGCACGTCAGCTAACATATGGCCTTTAATTAAATAATCCATTGCCTGTAAATGTGAAAAACCTGGAGCTCTAATTTTGCATTTATATGGCTTATTTGAACCGTCAGAAATTAAATAAACTCCAAATTCTCCTTTTGGAGCTTCTACTGCAGTGTAAATTTCATCTTCATTAACTCTATATCCTTCGGTAAACAGTTTGAAATGATGAATTAAAGCTTCCATTGACTCTTTCATTTCTCTTTTTGGTGGTGGGGTAATTTTTCCATCAGGAGTTTTTACTGGACCTTTAGGCATTGCAATTAAGCATTGATTAATAATTTTTACACTTTCTCTCATCTCTTCAATTCTACAAATATATCTATCGTAACAGTCTCCATTTTTTCCAACCGGAATTTTAAACTCTATTTGATTATAACACTCATAAGGTTGTGATTTTCTAAGATCCCAAGGTACACCTGAGCCTCTTAACATTACTCCAGAAAAAGAGTAGTCAAGAGCATCTTGTTTGCTTACTATACCTATGTCTACATTCCTTTGTTTAAAAATTCTATTATCTGTAAGCAATGTTTCAAGATCATCTATAACTTTTGGAAAACGATTACAAAAATCTCCTATATCTTTATCTAATGAACCGGGTAAATCCTGGTGAACACCTCCTGCTCTAAAATAATTAGCATGTAATCTTGATCCGGATACACGTTCATAAAAAGTCATTAAAGTTTCTCTTTCTTCAAAACCCCATAAAGATGGAGTTAAAGCACCAACATCCAAAGCTTGTGTTGTTATGTTTAAAATATGACTTAAAATTCTTCCAATTTCACAAAAAATAACTCTAATAAATTGAGCTCTGATTGGTACTTCAATATTTAATATTTTTTCTATAGCAAGTGCAAACGCATGTTCTTGATTCATGGGCGCTACATAATCTAGTCTATCGAAATAAGGAACTGCTTGCATATAAGTTTTATTTTCAATTAATTTCTCAGTACCTCTGTGCAGTAAGCCTATATGAGGATCAACTTTTTCAACAACTTCACCATCAAGTTCCAAAATTAATCGTAAAACACCATGTGCAGCAGGGTGTTGAGGACCAAAGTTTAGATTTAAAGTTTTAGATTTTTTTGTCATTCATCTTTTTTTATTTGTTCTTTAATATATTTTGTACCTTCCCAAGGGCTTTCATAATCAAAATTTCTATAATTTTGTTCAAGCTTAACTGGCTCATAAATTACTTTTTTTTCTTCTTCGCTATATCTAACTTCATTATGTCCTGTTAAAGGAAAATCTTTTCTTAAGGGAAATCCTTCAAATTGATAATCGGTTAATATTCTTCTGAGATCAGGATGGTCCTTAAATTTAATACCGTACATATCAAAAACTTCTCTTTCCATCCAATTCGCTGCCGGAAAAATTTTAATTAATGATGGTATAATTTTATTTTCACTTATAAGATAACTAAGAATAATTCTTTGGTTAAATTTATGACTTAAAAACAAATAAATCATTTTAAATCTTTGTGGATTTTCAGGATAATCAACCGCAGTAATGTCAATTAACTGTCTAAATTTGGTATCACTATTAGTTTTTAAAAAAGTTACCACATCTAGCAAATCTTCTTGATCAATTTTTAAATACAATTGGTTATGAGAAATTTTTGAATCATTAATCTTCGTTGTAAGTTCAGAGTTAATTTTTTTTTCTAGGTCTATTAAATTTTTCATCTAAACCTACCTTTCCAAAGAACCTTGATTTCTTATTTTTTTTTGTAGTTGTAAAATTCCGTACAACAATGCTTCAGCAGATGGTGGACATCCTGGAACGTACACATCAACTGGAACAATTCTGTCGCAACCTCTAACTACTGAGTATGAGTAATGGTAGTATCCACCACCATTTGCACAACTTCCCATAGATATAACGTACCTCGGTTCAGGCATTTGGTCGTAAACTTTTCTTAATGCTGGAGCCATTTTATTAGTTAATGTTCCAGCAACTATCATAACGTCAGATTGTCTCGGCGAAGCTCTTGGCGCAGCTCCAAATCTTTCTAAATCATATCTTGGCATAGAAGTGTGCATCATTTCTACCGCACAACAAGCTAGACCAAAAGTCATCCAGTGTAACGATCCAGTTCTTGACCAGTTAATAAGATTATTTAATGAAGTAGTAATAAATCCTTTTTCGCTAAAATCTTTAGCTAATTTTTTAAATTCTTCTGGAATTTCTTTAAATTTATCTTCTGAATTCATAGTTAATTTTTTTTATTCCCAATCTAGAGCGCCTTTTTTCCACTCATAAATAAAACCAACAGTAAGAATAAATAAAAATATCATCATCGAAATAAAACCTAAGAAACCTATGCTTCCTAAGGAAATAGCCCATGGAAATAAAAAAGCTATTTCTAAATCAAATATTATAAATAAAATTGCTACCAAGTAAAATCTTACATCAAACTCCATTCTAGAATCATCAAATGCTTCAAATCCACATTCATAGGCGGAAAGTTTTTCTGGGTCAGGATTTTTTGGCGAAAAAATAAAGTTAAATACAATAAAACTTATACTTAAACCCAAAGCAATAAACAAAAAAATTATTATAGATAAATAATCTTTTAAAAATTCTGAAAGCATTGATATCTATATAGCACCTTTTTATATTAAAATAAGTGCGTTAAGGTTGCATTTTTTAAACAATAAATTAGCGATAATATTGAAAGATGGCGGGAGTGAAGGGACTCGAACCCTCGACCTATCGCGTGACAGGCGATCGCTCTAACCAACTGAGCTACACCCCCGTGTTTTGGTGGGCAGTAAAGGACTCGAACCTTTGACCCCCTCGGTGTAAACGAGATGCTCTACCAACTGAGCTAACCGCCCTAAACAAGGGCTACTATTACATCAAGGATTGAAAAATGTAAATTATTAATTACTGAATACTAGCTTGTGATTTATCTTCTTTTTTAGTTTTTGAAAGATTATCAACTTCTGTCCATTCAACTCTTTTTAATTCATTTTTCAAAGCAATTTTTAGAACCTCATCAACGCTACTGACACCTGTGATTTTTATGTCTTCTTTAACTTTTTTTGGAATATCAATTAAATCCTTTTCATTGTCTTTAGGTATTATCACATGTTGAATTCCAGCTCTATGTGCTGCTAATAATTTTTCTTTAAGTCCTCCAATTTGTAATACTTGGCCAGTAATTGTAACCTCACCTGTCATTGCAATTTTTCTATCAATTGGGTTTTTTGTTATTGATGATACTATAGAAGTAACCATTGCAACTCCAGCAGACGGTCCGTCTTTAGGTGTTGCGCCTTCGGGGACATGTATATGAAAATCTTTTTTTTCGAATATTGGTGGAATAATTCCATATTCAAGGCTTTTTGATCTAACAAAAGATTTTGCCGCTTTTACAGATTCTTGCATTACATCACCTAATTTTCCTGTAATTTGCATTCGGCCTTTACCTGGCATATGAACTGTTTCAATTTTTAATATTTCACCACCAAACTCGGTCCAGGCTAAACCAGTAACAATTCCAACTCTATCACCACTCTCTAATTCACCATATTTAAACTTTTTAACGCCTAAAAAATCTGGAAGGTTTTTTTGGTCAATTGAAACTTTCTTTTCTTCATTATTAACTATTTTTTTTACAGATTTTCTTATAACCTTTGAAATTTCTCTTTCTAAATTTCTTACACCTGATTCTCTTGTATAATTTCTTATTACTTCTTTCATTGTGCCATCAAGAAATTCAAATTCACCTTCTTTAACACCGTTATCTTTAATTTGTTTGGGAAGTAAAAATTTATTTGCAATATTAATTTTTTCATCTTCCGTATACCCGGGTATTCTAATGACTTCCATTCTATCAAGTAATGGTGGCAAAATATTTAAAGTATTTGCCGTTGTAACAAACATTACATCTGATAAATCGTAATCAACTTCTAAATAATGATCATTAAATGTTGTATTTTGTTCAGGATCTAAAGCTTCTAATAATGCGGATGAAGGGTCACCTCTATAATCATTCCCAACTTTATCTATTTCGTCAAGTAAGATTAATGGATTTTTAGTTCCAGCTTTTTTCATCATGTGAATTATTTTGCCAGGTAAAGATCCAATATAAGTTCTTCTATGACCTCTTATTTCGGCTTCATCTCTTACGCCTCCTAAGGACATTCTAACAAATTGTCTATTTATAGCTTTCGCAATTGATTTACCTAAAGAAGTTTTTCCTACACCTGGTGGTCCCACCAAGCATAAAATAGGACCTTTAATTTTTTCCATTCTTTTCTGAACGGCTAAAAATTCAATAATTCTTTCTTTAACTTTTTCTAAACCAAAATGATCTTCGTCTAAAGTTTTTGCAGCTTTATTAAGATCAATATCAATTTTATCCTTTTTATACCAAGGTATATCAATCATCCAATCAAGATAATTTCTTACTACGGTTGCCTCTGCAGACATCGGGCTCATGTTTTTTAACTTTTTAAGTTCGGACATGCATTTTTTCTGAACATCCTTAGGCATTTTTGCTTTTAATATTGCTTTATTTAAATTAGAAGTTTCATCTTTTCCATCTTCGATTTCACCTAATTCTTTTTGGATGGCTTTTAACTGTTCGTTTAAATAATATTCTCGTTGAGTTTTTTCCATTTGAGTTTTAACTCTTCCTCTAATTCTTTTCTCAACACCAATAATGCTGGTTTCATTTTCCATAATTTTAATAACTGCATTAAGTCTTTTTTTAACATCAAAAGTTTCAAAAATTTGTTGTTTTTCAGATATTGACGAACTCAAATGAGAGCCAATATTGTCTGCAATTTTAGATGGGTCTTTTAATTGCTTTATACTCTGAATAGTTTCGTTAGAAATTTTTTTGTTCACGGAAGTTAATTTTTCTAATCTTCTTACAGCTGTTAATGCCAACGGCATTAAATCTTCATCATTTACTATTTCATCATTTTGATATGAAAAATCACAAGAAATAAACTTTTCATTATCTTTGTAATCTAGAATTTTAATTCTCTTGTTCCCTTCAACTAATACTTTGACTGTTCCATCTGGTAGTTTAAGAAGTTGTAATATATTTCCTTCACATCCATACATAAATATGTCCGTATTTTTTGGATCATCAACTTCTGAATTTTTTTGAGTGACAAGTATAATTTTTTTGTCTTTTTTCATTACTTCATTTAGTGCAGAAATAGATTTATCCCTTCCAACAAATAATGGTATCACCATACTAGGAAATACAACAATGTCTCTTAAAGGTAATAAAGGTAATGATAGTTTTACATCCATGAGATTAATATGGAGATTAAAAACAATATTGCAATAGATAATTAATGTTTATTAACTTAAATTTACGCTGCAGAAGTCTTGTCTGTTTTACTTTTATTGTTGTTTTTTGAATAGACGGTAATAGGTTGTGTTTGTCCCTTGGCCGCACCTATATCAACAATTACTTCTTCTACATTATTGTCACTTGGTAATTCATACATAGTTTTAAGAAGTATATTTTCTAAAATAGATCTTAAACCTCTTGCGCCCGTTTTTTTATTAATTGCCTTAATGGCAATCTCTTTAACAGCATTATCTTTAAATGAAAGCTTTGCACCTTCTAATTTAAACAACTCTTGGTATTGTTTTATCAAAGAATTTTTAGGTTCTAATAAAATCTTAATTAATGATTTCTCATCCAAGTCTTCAAGTGTAGCAATTATAGGTAATCTTCCTATAAATTCTGGTATCAGTCCATATTTTAATAAATCTTCTGGTTCTAAATTTTTCATCCATTCGCCTGTTTTTTTGTCATCAGTAGATTTTACATTTGCTCCAAATCCAATAGCCGTTCCTTTGTCTCTTTGTAATATTATCTTATCCAGGCCTGCAAATGCACCTCCGCAAATAAATAAAATATTTGTTGTATCAACTTGTAAAAATTCTTGCTGAGGATGTTTTCTTCCACCTTGTGGAGGGACACTTGCAATTGTACCTTCCATAATTTTTAATAAAGCCTGCTGGACACCTTCGCCCGAAACATCCCTTGTGATTGATGGATTTTCTGATTTTCTGCTGATCTTATCAACTTCATCAATGTAAACTATTCCTCTTTGAGCTTTTTCAACATTATAATCTGCAGCTTGCAATAACTTTAAAATAATATTTTCAACATCCTCGCCTACATAGCCTGCTTCAGTTAAAGTCGTTGCATCAGCCATTGTAAAAGGAACATCAAGTATTCTTGCTAAAGTTTGAGCTAACAGAGTTTTGCCACAGCCAGTTGGTCCAACTAATAAAATATTTGATTTAGCTAATTCAACTGTTTTGCTTGTTTTGTTTTCATAGTTTAATCTTTTATAATGATTGTGAACAGCAACTGATAAAACTTTTTTGGCGTGTTGTTGTCCTATAACATAATCATCTAAAACTGCACAAATTTCTTTTGGTGATGGAAGTCCGTCTTGATGTTTAACAAAAGTATCTTTGCTCTCCTCTTTAATGATATCCATGCAAAGTTCAACACATTCATCACAAATAAATACAGTTGGACCTGCAATTAATTTTCTAACTTCGTGTTGACTTTTTCCACAAAACGAACAGTAAAGAATATTTTTATTATTTGTTGTCATAATTTTTAAAACGAATCAATGTAAACACTTTATTACAGAATAGTAATACTAATCAAGTATGGGTTGTGGATATAGCAATATCTTGTGGATTAAATTCTTTTCTCCACAACTTCATCAATTAGACCAAATTCTTTAGCGCTTTCAGGAGTCATAAAATTATCTCTTTCAAGTGCTTTTTTAATATCGTCTGCTGATTGACCTGTGTGTTTAGAGTAAATCTCGTTTAATCTTTTTTTCAAAGACAATACTTCATTAGCATGAATTTCAATGTCTGTTGCCTGCCCCTGAAAACCTGCTGATGGTTGATGGACCATAATTCTTGAATTTGGTAATGAAAATCTTTTTCCTTTTTCTCCAGCAGCTAACAAAAAAGATCCCATTGAAGCAGCTTGACCTATACACAAAGTTGACACTGGAGGTTTTATATATTGAATTGTATCGTAAACTCCTAAACCAGCTGTAACTAAACCACCCGGACTATTAATATATAAATATATTTCTTTTTTTGAATTTTCCGATTCTAAAAATAACATCTGAGCAGTGACAAGTGAAGCCACACTGTCATTTATTGGTCCAACTAAAAAAATAATTCTTTCTTTTAAAAGTCTTGAATAAATGTCATATGCTCTTTCTCCCTTACTAGATTGCTCAACAACCATAGGGATCAAAGTATTCATATGTTCTGATATTTTTGTTGTCATAAGTGATTCGCGATTTCACTTATACAACTTGTGATTACTTTTTGCTAACTTTTTTTACTTTTTTTGCCTTTTTGCTTGGTGATTTCGCTTTTTTTAAGTTTGAAGTTTTTTTCTCTTTTCCATCATCATGTGGGTGTTCATGATTATGTTCGTGTTCATGTGCAGTTTTAAGTATTTTTTCCGCTTCTTCTTTAGATATATTTTTGATATTTGATTTTGCTTTAGATTTAATTAATTTTAATATTTTATCTTCATATATTGTTCCTCTTAAACTGGCTGCAGCAGAAGGATTTTTTTGGTAATATTCCATAACGACTTTTTCTTGACCTGGCATCATTCTAAGTTGCTTTTGAATTTCTTCTTGAATTTCATGTTCCTCAACTTTTATTTTATTTTGCTCACCAAATTCATTCAAAATTAAACCCAGTTTGATTCTTTTCTTTGCTGTTTCTTCAAATTTAGATTTATTTTTTTTAGCCTCATCTTCTTTCATCCCTTGAGATAAAATTTTTACTTCTTGTTCAACTAGGTTTTCGGGTATTTGATCTACTTTAAATTTTTCTAGCTGTTTTAATATTTGATTTTTTGAAAGATTCTCTAATGAATTTTTGTACTCATCATTAATTTGTTTGGAAATTAATTCTTTTAAATTATTTAAATCTTTTGCTCCTAAATTTTTAGCAAATTCGTCATTTATGTTTGTAGCTTCTGATTTTTTAACTGTTAAAATTTTACAATTAAATTTTGCTTTTTTTTTTGCATAGTCTTTTTGTGGATAGTTCTCTGGAAGTGTTATGTTAACATCTTTAGTTTCATTTTTTTTAACTCCTATTAAATAATCATCAAAACCTTTAATAAATAAATCTTTTCCTAACTCTAATTGTGTGTTTTTTCCTTCACTTCCTTGAAAATCTTTTCCGTCAACTGTTGCTTTGTAATCAAAAACTACCAAGTCACCCTTGCTTGCTTTATAATTCTCAGGTCCATCTTTAAAATTTTTTTGATTATTTGCAATTTCTTGAATCCTTTTATCAGTTTCGTTTGAATCGATATTTACTTTATATTCATCAAATTTAATATCTTCTATAGATTTAATATTAACCTTTGGTAGTTCTGTTACTGAAATAGTATATTCAAGATCTTTACCTTCACCAAAACTTTTTAAATCTATTTTTGGTTGTCCAGCAGGTTTAATCTTGTTTTCATCTAAAGCTTTGGCTGTGGTATCTTTTAAAACTTTATCTAAAACTTCTCCATAAACTGCCTTTCCAAATTGTCTTTTTAAAATTTCCTTCGGAACTTTTCCTGGTCTAAAACCTTTTAAAACAACATTCTTTTTAATTTCTTCATATTTTTCTTCTAAATAATTAGAAATAGTTTTTTTATCGATAAAAACTTTTAAATCTTTATTTAAACCTTTTTTGTTTTCTATAGTTACTTTCATAAATTCTTAAATCTCTTGGTAGGCGAGAAAGGACTCGAACCTTCACCCCTTGCGAGATATGATCCTAAGTCATACGCGTCTGCCAGTTCCGCCACTCGCCCACAATTATTGAAGCTTTATATATTATTGAACTAATTTGTCCAATTAGAATAATAGTGTAAATATATAGAAATAAAATAAATAAAATGATTATATCGCCGTGTATAAGTATTTGTAAAACTGATCCCAAAACAGGTTTTTGTTATGGTTGTGGAAGAACTGATGATGAGAAAAAAATCTGGAAAGATGAAAAAACATCAGATGAATGGAAAAAAAATAACCTTATAGACATACAAAAAAGATTAAATGGTTGGCAACTTGAAAGTTTTAAAGAATCTTATCAACATAAAATAAATAATGGTATTTCATTATATAAAAAAAATAACTTAAAATAGATAAGATTTTAAAATTACCATGAAAAGTGATTTAACTGTTGTAGTAACATTATTTAAGACTCCTATTGAAAAATTAAGAACATTAAATCAGTACAAAAAACACCATATTTTGATATTTGATCAAGCCACAGATAATAATTTAAAACATGTATCCAAATATTTAGATGCGGAATTTGAATATTTTCACTCAAAAGAAAATTTAGGTTTACCTAAATCTACAAATTTTTTAATCTCAAAAGTGAAAACAAAATACTTTTTATTCACTCAAGCTGATATTGAAATAGATGAAATTTCAATAAATAATTTAATAAAAAGCATGAATCGTGAAGAAAATATTATTTTTGCAGGACCTGTATTTGCTTCTAAAGAAAATTTTAATGAAAAAAATCAATTATTAAAAAATTATGAAATAAAATTAGAACTAAACGCCTCTATTATGATGTGTGACACTGAAAAAGTTAAAGAAATAGGTTTTTTTGATGAAGATTACTTTCTATATTGGGAAGATAAAGATTTAATGAAAAGAATTAATAAATCTAATTTTAAAATGATCAAAGCTCTAGATTCATTTGCGATTCACGATGGTGGAAAATCATCAATAGATAGTACAAAAGTTCAATTTACTAGAAGAATAAATTATAAATATGGTGAACTGGTTTTTGATTTAAAGCACAAAAAACTCAGAATAGTAAAAATTTTAAGACAAATTATTCAAAATATTTTTTTTCTACCAATAAACTTGATTGTATTAAGCAAATTTAAAATAATAGAAAATATTTCTCAAATATTAGGTTTTTTAAAATTTTTTAAATTTATTTTTTTAAAAAAAAATAGTAAAAATGTTTTAAAGTTTAAAAAATGAACATCACTAATATTATTACACTAATATATTTTTTGGGTTTAGTTTTTGGAGCTTTTTTTCTTGGTATATGGGACTCAGAAACAGATATAAAAAAAGGTTTATCAGTTCTTATTTGGACGGCAATTTTTTTAATTTGCCTTTTTTATGCAGATAAAAAAAAATAATATAAATACGTTAGAAAAATTAAATAGATCTATAATTAAATGTAATAAGTGCTCTCGGTTAGTAAAATTCAGAAAAAAAATATCTAAAATTAAAAGAAAACAATATATTAATGAAAAATATTGGGGTAAACCGATTACAGGCTTTGGCGATATAAAAGGGGGAATCCTTTTTGTTGGTTTGGCTCCTGCAGCTCATGGCGGAACTAGAACTGGCAGAGTATTTACTGGCGATAAGTCTTCTGATTTTTTATACAAATGTCTGTACAAAGTTAAATTTTCTAACAAACCAACCTCGGATAATATAAATGACGGTTTAAAATTAAATAATGTATTTATAACTACAGCTTTAAAATGTGTGCCTCCTGGAGACAAACCACTTTTATCTGAGCTAAACAACTGCTCTAATTTTTTTAATCAAGAAATTAATAATTTAAAAAATTTAAGTGTTATAGTAGCTCTTGGAAAAATAGCCTTTGATACTTGTGTTTATTTTTACAAAAAGAACTACCATTTAAATGAAAAGATGAATTTTGAACATGGTCAAATTTATTCATTACCAAATAATATCAAACTTGTAGGCTGCTATCACCCAAGTCCAAGAAATGTAAATACTGGTCGTATTAATGAAAATATGATGACAAAACTTTTCAGAAAGATTAAAAAATTAAATTAATTTTCTAATTTTTTCTTAAGCTCATCTGGTATTTTTGAAGGTTTACCATTTTTATCAACAGCTACCAAATGAACATGGGTATCTGTTATAAGTTCATTATTTCTTGAAATACTTTGTTTCATTAAAAAAGATGTTTTAGTAAATGATTCAACTTCTGAGAAAATTTCAAGTTTATCCTCAAATTTGGCAGGTCTTTTGTATTCAATGTTACATGATTTTACAATTAACATAATTCCAAAACTTTCTAATAAAGATGAATTAGTATAACCTAACGAGTAAATAGCTTCAGATCTGGCACGTTCTAAAAATTTTAGGTAATTTGCATAGTAAACAACACCACCTGCGTCTGTATCCTCATAATATACCTTAACTGTAAAGTTAAATTTTTTTGCCATAAATAATATTATTAATTATATTGAAATTAATTTTTATATGAAAGTTTTTATTATTTGGCTAATTGGTGTAATTTTATGGAATTTTGGTTATCCATCTGCTTCACCAATAGAAGATGTGGTTGCTGCAGTAATACTATCTTTTATAAGTATGTATCTTAAAAAATTCATTAAAAACTAGTTATTCAGCTGAAAAATAAATATTTTGAAAATACGCCACTGAACTTAATTTTGAGTTATCAGTATCAGCCATTATTGCAAGCCCATTAATTTCGTCTAGATCAAGATTGTGAAATTTTTTAAAATGGTCTTTTACATTAACTTTTACAGTAACCCACTCGTTAAAATGTTCTTTGGTCGTTGCCAAAACATAATCTATCGATTTTTTTGTGTATGGACTTGGGTGAAAAATATTTACATCTTCATTACTTGAAAAAACATAGTTCATTGCTCTATTTGATAAAGGTGTAGCACCTGTTTTTTTTACAACAAATACCCTCGCAGCATAATCATGTCCTTTTTTGCTTCTTTCATTGATACCATTAATACTTTTCTCAACTTTCCAGGTAATATTAAGAATAGGTGTATTGTTAAGATCTATTTTAATCTCTTTTCCCAGTCCCGAAGCAGCATTATTTGCTACTGCTTTTAGAAAGTTTCCATTATCATTCTTTCCAATAGAATACTCTGTTTTAGCATCAGCACCTCTTACTTTTCTAACCTCTAAGCTATCAAGCTCTTCCTGATTAAACTCAAAAACTTTTATTTTTTCAGCTAAGGCAGAAAAGCTTAGAAAAAAAAATAGAAAGGTAAGCTGAGTTAAAACTTTCATTTGAGAGCTCATATAAGCATATAAATTAATTTTCAACAAATTATTTAAAATCAAATTTTAGACATGATTTAAACACTCAAAATTCATTATTTAATTATAATTATTGAGTATGAAACTAATAATCTTAATTACTTCTTTTATATTTTTAACAAACTGCTCATCTAATTCAGTAGTAAAATTAGGCAAAAAATGTACAAAAATTGCCTCAGATAACACTTATGAAAAATCTTTTATTTGGATAGTGGATAAAAAAAATATTGAAGATTTTGGTGTTAAAATAAATAAAGAAAATTGCAAAATAAATGGAGAAAAATCTTGAAAACTTTCTCTTTTTTTGCACTATTAATCTATTGGTCAGTAATTATTCTTGCTCCAGTTTTATCAAAAGAATTTAAAATTGATAAAGAACAATTAATTATAAAACCAATAAAAAAGCCTAGTATGTAGATCTCCCTCCGCTGATATCAAAAACAGCTGCAGTAGAAAATGAATTTTCCTCTGATGAAAGCCAACAAACAAGAGAGGTTAATTCATTTAACTCCAAAAATCTTCCTCTTGGAACTTTTGATAGCATTCTCTGCACGTGCTCTTTAGACATTTGGTCTAATATTCTTGTTTTTGCTCCAGCAGGAGTAACTGCATTAACGGCTATGTCTTTTTCTGCAAGTTCTTTACCTAAAGATTTTGTTAAACCTAAAACTCCGGCTTTTGCAGAGCTATAAGCGCTTGCATTCGCATTTCCATCTTTTCCGGAAACTGAAGCAATATTTACAATTCTACCATAATTATTCTTAATCATATTAGGTACGACTGATTTACAGCAGTTAAAAGTGCCCATTAAATTAATTTCAACAATTTTGTTCCATTCTTTTACATCATAATTCCAAAGTTCTGATGTAGAGCCTGTAATTCCCGCATTATTTATTAATACGTCAATATTAATTGATTTAGTAATTTGTTTAACTGCTTTATCAACCTCATTAAAATTAGAAACATCCACAATATTAAAAGACAATTTATTATTATTTATTTCTTTAGATGTTTTCTCTAATTCTTTTTTATCGACATCCCATATTATTACTTTGGCACCAGATTCCAAAAATTTTTTAGCTATATCAAGACCAAAGCCTTGAGCTCCACCAGTGATTATTGCTGTTCTATCTTTTAAATCAAACTGGATCATATTAAATTTATTTGAATGTTAAAAAATAGTAAGTAATTGATGCCATTGTCGCCCCTATTAACCATGAATATGATTGGAGAAAATTAAGATTTGGATTCCAAATTGTAGAAGCAGAAAAAATAAAACCTACAATCAAAGCGTAAATTCCTTTTAAGTGCCAACCATTTGAAAAAAAATAGCTGCCATCTGTCATAGAAGAATATAAATCTTTATTATTGATTTTGCTTTTGTTTATTAAATAATAGTCCGTAATAATAATTCCAAAAATAGGGCCAAAAAAAGAACCTATTGTATCAACAATTGATAAAATTCCTATTTGACTAAGTAATGGTGTCCAAGATACTCCTACAACTAAACTAATTAACGCAATAACCACCGAAGTACTTTTGATGTTTAAACTTTTAGGTAAAAAATTAAGTAATGAATTTTGTGTAGGAATATAATTTGCAATTAAATTTGTTGAAGCAGATGCAAACAATATAAAAAATATTACCACTATTGTTAAAAAAGTATTATTAAATTTGCCAATTATATCTGTGGGATTTGTCAAAATTCTATCTATTTCTATAAGGTTATTTTTTAAAATAATATCAGATCCCATTACTATTAAAACTGATAATAAAGAAAAAATAATTAAATTTAATAATAAAGTTAAATTTCCAATGTTAAGTTCTTTTTCAGTCTTTACATATCTTGAAAAATCTCCAAAATTAACAATGACAATTGAAAAATATGCAAATATAGTTCCAGCAATAGTAATTATGGGAATAATATTTTCTTTTGAAAAAATATTCTCATAAACTAATAGATCTTTAAATGATTTACCTAAACTTAAAGAATATTCTGAAACAACCATAATTAAAAAAATAATTAACCCTAAATAAACAAATAAAGCAGAAAAATTTATAAACGATTTATTAAAATTATGACCTTTACTAAATAATAAAATTTGTATTATTAATGCTAATAAAAAAGCACACCAATCAACAATATTCATCGCAAAAAAGAATATTAAAAATATTTCTTTATCCATCATTGATTGGTCATAAGAATGGATAGCAATACGAATTAAATATCCTAATGATTTAGATATAAAAAATGTTTGTACCCCAAACATAAAAATACCAACTATACCTCTTAACAAAGAAATATATTTTGCTCCTCTAATACCTAGAGATGTTCTCAATAAAACAGGAAAAGGAATACCATTACGTTGGGATGGTTTTCCTATCAAGTTACACAAAAAATAAACAAATATAGATCCGATTAAACTTCCAGTTAGTACAACCAAAAAATTTAAATCATATACCAAATAAAGAGATGCTATAAGTGAAAAACCAATTATACTTTGGACGCTATTTCCCCAAAAGCAAAAAAGAGTTTTCCAGTTCCACTGTTTATCCGAAGGATTTACAGAAACAATTTCCCAGTTTGTAAGTTGAATATTGGTTTTTTGCTGAGTCACTTTAGTTATAATAAACTAAAAAATTTTACTGTCCATACAGTACAGTTGGTAACCATAGTACAATTTTTGGAAATACTATTATTATTATTAAACCTATTATTTGAAGCACCATAAATTGCATCATTCCAAGATAAATATCCTTTAAATCCCATTCTGGAACCACACCTTTTAAGAAATATGCAGACAGAGCTACAGGTGGAGATAACCAGGCGGTTTGAAGGTTAACAGCTACAAGAATTGCAAACCAAGTTAAATTAAACCCTAAAGCTTCTATTAAAGGTAATATTATTGGAACAATGATCATTACAATTGGCACCCATTCTAAAGGCCATCCTAAAAGAAAAATTACACCCATAACTATAGCTAAAATTAAATATCTATTCATTTCTAATGATAATAAAAATTCAGTTAGTAACATCGGTGTACCAAGTCTAGCAAAAACAGCTCCGAAAAAGTTTGATGCAGCTACTAAAACCATAATTAAAGCAGAAATCTCTAAAGTTTTAACAAGAGCTTCTTGTAATTTTGATAAAGTTAATTTTTTGTAAGCAAGAGACAATAATAAAGCCCCCATAGCTCCGCATCCAGCGGCTTCTGTTGGTGTTGCAAAACCAAATAATATACTGCCTAGTGCAGCAAAAACTAATGCTGCAGGCGGAACTAAGCCAAGAAAAAATTCAACCCAAACATCTTTCATACTTTCAGCTCTCATATCTTTAGGTAATGGGGGGCCTAATTTTGGATCTAACATGCATCTGATAGTGGTGTACGCTGCGTATAAACTTGCAAGCAAAACTCCTGGAAGAATAGCAGCTGCAAACAAATCAATAACTGGAATTTCCATTATTGGACCCATAACCACAAGCATAATACTTGGAGGAATTAATATTCCCAAAGTTCCTCCTGCAGTAATTGTTCCAGCGGCTAATCTAACATTGTACCCTGATCTATTCATAGATTTAGCAGCCATAATTCCTAAAATTGTTACTGAAGCACCAACAATACCTGTTGCAGCAGCAAAAATTACTGATACAAAAAGCACTGCATAGTATAAAGATCCTCTAACTCTTGCTAACATCAACTGGAAGGCAGAAAATAATCTTTCCATTAAACCAGCTTGTTCCATCATGATACCCATAAAGACAAAGAGCGGAACTGCGGCGAGCGTTTGTTCTGTCATCACCATTGAAAACTGCAGTGTCATTAAATAAAAAACAAGTTTACCAAAACCTAAATAACCGAAAACAAAACCTAAAAATATTAAAGTAAAAGAAATTGGAAACCCAATAAATATAGAAAAAAGCATTACTCCTATTAAAATAAAACCTAATATTGCGGGATCAATAAATTCAGCAATCATTTGTCCCCTGGCCACTTTCCTTTTCTCATTGCATAATAACTTTTAAATAATTCTGAAATTCCCTGAATTAATAAAAAAACAATTCCAAACCATAAACATGATTTAATTGGCCACATATATGGCATCCAAGTAGTATCCATACCTCTTTCGCCTCTTGATATAGACTCCTGAAGAAATCCAGTTGTCATATATAAAAAAACTATTAATCCTGGAAAATAAAATAAAATATATAAAACAAAATCAATCAAACCTTGGTTTTTAACTTTAAAATTTCTGTATAAAAAATCTGCTCTTATGTGAACTCCTTTTGAAAGAGCGTATCCTGCACCTAACATAAATAAAGCTCCATAAAGAAATCTACTAATATCGTAAGCCCAAATAGTTGGTGCTAAAAATAATTTTCTTGCTAGAACTTCATATGTCATTGCTAAAATTAATGGCATTAGAATCCAACAAACTATATTGCCTGTTATCTTGCTAAATTTATCAATTGAAGTAATAGATTTTGCCATCCATTTAGGCATATCTTCAGGCATTTTACCTGATCCACCTCGCCTTTCGGCTATCATTTCATCTGAAATATCTAATCTGGTTGGTTCATCTGCCATAAATTCCTTAAAAAAAAATAAAGCGGACTGTAAAAGTCCGCTTTATTATAACTTCATTTATAGTTTATATAAAAACTATATTACTTCAATGTCGCTGCGTGAGCCATTCCTAGCTTAGCATTAGACATTTGAGCACCACTCCAGAATGGAACAGCGATATCAGCAAAAGCTTTTTGCGAGTCCCAAACTTTTTTGAAAAATGCATTTTTTGCTGCATTTTTATTTAAAGTAGCTTTAGCTGCTGCCATATACTCCTTAAAATAATCTGTAGGAGTGTCTTCTAATATAACACCATGCTTAGTTGTTAACTCAGCAAGAGCTTTACCATTTTCATATATTCTGTAGCTTAATGATTTTGCTAAAGATGCATTGGCTGCAACTTCAAGAGATTTTTTCTCATGAGCAGTTAAACCTTTGTATGTTTTTCCAGTCATGTAAAAATCAGCATTAACCACTACTTGGTGTAAACCTTGTAAGTAATAATGTTTTAAAACTTTGTAAAAACCAAATACTAAATCAGGTTTTGGACAACACCATTCAGCAGCATCGATTGTTCCTGCTTGAAGAGCTGGAAGAATATCTCCACCTCCCATAGCTACAGATGCAATACCGATATCTTTGTAAGTTTGTCCTGGAATTCCCGGAGGAGTTCTAAACTTATAAGTTCTAAAGTCATTCATGTCTTTAATTGGTTTTGGAAACCAACCTAATGCCTCTGGTCCAACTGGTTGAAGCATAAATCCTTTTATGTCTCTTCCCATTTCTGACCATAGTTGATCATACAGTTCTTTTCCACCGCCATATTGGAACCATGATAAGAATGCAATATTGTCAATTCCTACACCTGCTCCAGCTACTGGCGAACCAAATAACATCGCTGCAGGATGGTCACCTGACCAATAGTGTGTCCAAGCAAATCCACAGTCGATCAAACCTTTGTCAACTGCATCTAGAGTTTCTTTAACACCAACTACTGTACCTGCTGGCATGATTTCGAATTTAAGTGATCCACCTGTTAAAGCAGTAACTGTATCTGTGAAGTCTTTTAACATAACTACTTCATCAGCTTTAGCACTGATAACAGTTTGGCACTTTAATGTTTTTGCTGCATTAGCATTTGAAATAAAGCCAAATACCAAAGTTAAAGCAAATAACATTGAAATGATTTTTTTCATTATATTCCCTTTTTGTTAGTTAAATTTAACGTGCGCATCAAACCAGAAAAATCAACTCGATACAAGTGACAATCGACAAATATGAGTGTAAAAAACATTAGATAACAATTGCTAAAAAAGCTATTCAACTAAAAATGGAAAATTTTGATTACATAATAATTGGTGCTGGGTCTGCAGGATGCGTTTTAGCAAACAGACTGTCTTCTAACCCAAAAAATAAAATTTTGCTTCTAGAAGCAGGAGGAAAGGATAGCTATCCATGGATACATATTCCTGTTGGTTATTATAAAACGATGCACAATCCAAAAGTTGACTGGTGTTTTCATACAGAAAAAGATGAAACCATGAATAATAGGTCTATAAGATATCCTAGGGGTAAAACATTAGGAGGAAGCTCTTCTATTAATGGTCTTTTATGGATAAGAGGACAAAGCAGTGACTATGATAATTGGCGTCAACAAGGAAATAATGGTTGGTCTTGGAATGATGTTCTCCCATATTTTTTAAAATCAGAAAATAATGAAATGGGAAAAAGTGAATTTCATAATGATAGCGGCCCTATTATGGTTTCAAATAAAAAGATTAAATTAAAAATGCTAGACGAGTTTTTAAATGCTGCTGAAGAACAAGGTATACCTAAAGTTGATGATTTTAATACAGGTGATAATTTTGGTATAGGTTATTATCAATTTACAACTAGTCACGGTCACAAAGGTTTAAAATTAAGATGCAGTGCTGCGAAAGGATATTTAAATCCAATAAAAAAAAGACATAATTTAAAAATAATTACCAATGCCCACGTACAAAAAATAAATTTTGAAGGAAAAAAAGCTGTAAGTGTAAATTATTACAAGCAAGATAAATTATTCACAGTTAAAGCTAACAAAGAAATTATTTTATCAGCAGGTTCAATTGGTTCACCACACATATTGCAAGTTTCAGGTATAGGTAGTGTTGATAAATTAAAGAAAAATGGAATTAACATTGTTAATGAATTAAATGGTGTCGGTAAAAACCTACAAGATCATTTAATGTTTAGACCAGTTTATAAAGTAAAAAATCTTAAATCATTAAATAAAAAAATTAATAGTTTAATTGGAAACATGTTAATTGGATTAGAATATATTTTTAATCAAAGTGGACCTATGACTATGGGAGCTAGTCAAGTCTGTGGTTTTGCAAAAAGCGACTCTTCTCGAGCTACACCAAATTTACAGTTTCACGTCCAACCGATAAGCACGGATATTTTAGGTGCATCAAAATTACATGACTTTGATGGAATTACTCCTACAGTAGCAAATATTAGACCTACAAGTAGAGGTGAAATAAATATAGTCAGTAATGATAGTAGAATATATCCAAAAATTAAATTGAACTACCTTTCTACTGAAGATGATAGATATGTAGCAGCTCAAGGTTTAAAACTTGTAAGAAAAATAATGCTTGAAACAGAAACATTTAAAAAATATGAACCTGAAGAGTATAGACCAGGGGTGCATATAAAAAATGATGAAGATCTAGTGAAAGCTGGTAGTGATTATACACAAACTATATTTCATCCGGTAGGAACATGTAAAATGGGAAATGACGATAATGCAGTTGTATCGAATAAATTAAAAGTTCATGGAATAGAAAATTTAAGAGTAATTGATGCATCTATAATGCCAAACATAACATCGGGAAATACAAATGCACCTACTATAATGATTGCTGAAAAGGGTGCAGATATGATATTGGGTAATTAATGTTGTCCGAACAAGTTATAATTTTTTTTCAGATAGTTTTTATAGATTTAGTTTTAGCAGGTGACAATGCAATTATAATTGGTATGGTTGCTTCTCAATTTCCAATAGATAAAAGAAAAAAAATAATTTTTTTTGGAATTGGAGCTGCTGTTATTTTGAGAATTATCCTAACTTTATTAACAGCATATTTACTTCAAATTAAAGGTTTGCGATTAATTGGTGGACTAGCACTCTTATACATAGTTTATAAATTATATGTAGATGTAATAAAAAGCCAAAACGTTGAAGGTGATAAAATAAAAGTTGATAATTCTAATTTTTTAAAAGCAATATGGACCATACTAATTGCTGATTTTACAATGAGTCTTGATAATGTACTGGGAGTGGCCGGAGCTGCAAAAGATCATTATTATTTATTAGTTTTTGGTCTAATTTTATCAATAATTTTAATGGCTACCGCAGCAACTCTTATTTCAAATTGGATCAAAAAATATAAGTGGATTGGATGGTTAGGTTTAATTGCAATCCTTATTGTTGCATTAGAGTTGATTTATGCAGATTTAAAGTTATTCATATAAAATGTTCTTAAAAAAATATAACCTTAAAAATAAAACAGCCTTAGTATCTGGCGCTGGAAAAGGCCTTGGAAGAGCATGTGCAATAGCACTAGCAGAAGCCGGATCAAATTTAATAATAATAAGTAGAACAAAAAAAGATTTGGATGAAGTATCAAAAAAAATTAAAAAATATAGAGTAAAATGTGAGACTTTTGTTTGTGATATTACAAAATATAGTCAAATAAAAAGTATTGTTAATAACCAAAAAAGAATTGATATTTTGATCAATAATGCTGGAAATAATATTCCAGAACATTTTACAAAAGTAAAAACCAAAGACATGGAATACCTAGTAAAAATAAATACTGTAGCTGCATTTAATCTTGCACAACTTTGTGCAAATAAGATGATTGAATTAAAAAATAGAAAAAAAGTAGGAGGTTCGATAGTTAATATGTCATCACAGATGGGTCATGTCGGTGGACCAATCAGAAGTGTGTACAATATGAATAAATGGGGTCTGGAAGGTTTAACAAGAGGTATGGCCATTGATTTAGCAAAATACAATATAAGAGTTAATACGGTTGCACCTACTTTTGTTATCACACCGATGACAAAAAAATTTCTAAAAAATAAGAAATTTAAAAAGGAAACTTTAAATAATATTCCTCTTGGGAGATTTGCGGAAATGTCAGAAATAGCCTCTGCAGTAGTTTTTCTAGCATCAGATGCGGCATCAATGGTACATGGAACTTCATTATTAGTTGACGGTGGATGGACTGCAAAATAATTAAATATATCTTAATAATATTTTTAATAAATTTCAAAGTATTAGCAGCTGAATTTCAAGGGAAATTTATTCAAGGACATTATATAATTGGCAAAACAATTCCTGGAACAAAAATTTTAATCGATAAAAAAAAAATAAAAGTTTCAAAGGATGGCTATTTTGCGTTTGGAATAAATAAAGATAGAAAATACGATATAGTAATAACTGAAGGAAATAATAAAATTGTAAAAAAAATTATAAAAAGAAAATATAAGGTTCAAAGAATTGATGGATTGCCTGAAAAAAAAGTTACTCCACCGGATGAAGTTTTGGAAAGAATAAAAAAAGAAAATCAACTTATTGCAGAAGCAAGAGAAATTGATAGTGACTTACAATTTTTTAAAAACAAATTTATAATGCCTCTTGATAATGCAATAATAACTGGTGTTTATGGAAGTCAAAGAATTCTAAACGGTATTCCTAAATGGCCTCACTATGGTTTGGATTTTGCGCAAAAAGCCGGAACTCCAATTAAAGCGATGAATGATGGAATAACGACTCTAGCTGAAGAAGATTTATTTTATACTGGTGCTACTTTGATCTTTGATCATGGCCATGGGGTTTCTACACTTTATATGCATATGGATGAGATTTTCGTTACTATTGGAGATCATGTAAAAAAAGGAGAAATCATTGGTACCGTTGGATCTTCTGGTAGATCAACTGGGCCACATCTTGATGTAAGACTCAATTGGTTTGGTGAAAGATTGGACCCTCAAAGTGTTCTAGAAAATTAATTTTTTATAGTCTTGAAAGTAAAACTTGCTGTTTGGTCTCATTAATAATTTCAAAATTATTTTTAATCATATAATCTAAAGATAAAGTAGTTTTTAGTCCTTTATCATCTAATAAAACTAAAGAGTCCTTATGTAGATTTTTCTCTGCTAGCTGAATTTCCTTAAGTTGATGATTTGCTGCATCTTTAAATTGACCATCTAAAGAATCTAGATATAAAAAATCAATTTTTTTGTCAAAATTTTTTAAAAAGTTTAAACTATCATCCTGTATGAATTCTATAAAAGATGAATTTTTTATTGTAAATTTTCTAGCATTATCGATATTTCTTTTTTCTATGTCACACGCATATAAAAAGCCACCTGAAAATCTTGCATAATCAGAAAATATCAAAGTACTCATACCATCAAGCCAATTAGTTCTATTAATAAAAAAAAACTTTACTTTTCCTCTTGCCACTCCAGTTTCAACTAAAATTTTATGGTCTCTTTTATTTGCTTCATTTAAAGCGAACTTAAAGGATTCAAATCTTATATTTTTTGGATTATTGTAATACTTTATAAATTGCATTATTGTTATTATTAATTTAATGAATAAAACACAACTAAATACAATATCAAATAAACTAGTAAATGCATTTACTAAAAATAAAATAATTAAACAAATTCCATTAAAATTTTGCAAAAATATTAAAAACTCTGACCTATTGAGAAGAACTTGTGAAAATAAAATTAAATGGCCAATAGCAGGGTTTAAAGCTGGTGGAACGGCAATACCTCTTTTAAAAAAATTAAAAGAAAAAGAACCCTTCTATGCATCAGTTTATAATAAAAATCTTTTAGAAAGTGGAAAAAAAGTTAAGATTAACAAGTACACACTCGGTATAGAACTTGAAGTATGTTATTTGATTAAAAAAAATTTCTTTTTATCAAAACAAAAAATTTCAAAAAAAAATATATCTAAATATATAAGTCATATGGCTCCGTGCATAGAAATTGTTGGATACAGACAAAAAAAAGTAGGTGTAAAATATTTGGGAGATTTATGTAGTGATTTTGGTGCAAATGTTAAATTCCTAATTGGGAAAAAAAAAAAATATAAAAAAATAAATATTGGTAATTTAAAAACAAATATTTTTAGTAAAAAAAATAATCTGATTGTTAATGGAAACACAAATACTGTTTATATAAATCCACTAAACTCACTGAGATTTATTTTAAACAAAATAAAAAAAAACAAAATAAATCTAAAAAAAAATTTTTATGTGTTTACAGGTTCAACTGTTGGTGTTGTTCCTTTAAAAAATAGAGGACTTTACGTGGGCAAAATTGAAAAATTGGGATCTGTTCGAGCTTTTGTTAATTAATCTAATTCAAATTCTTTTGTATAATCTTTTTTAAGATTTTGATCTTGTTTGTTTTTATCCAAAATACAATCACCAATTACAAGATAATCCAAGTCAGTTCCCATAAAACATTTAAAAGCATCAGTAGGTGTATTAACAATAGGCTCTCCTCTTACATTAAAAGATGTATTTACTATAACAGGACAACCAGTCTTTTCTTTAAATTTAGAAATCAAATCGTGATAACGTTGATTTGTATCTTTAGTTACTGTCTGTATTCTAGCTGAATAATCCACATGTGTAACTGCTGGAATTTCCGATCTCTTTATATTTAACTTTTCAATTCCAAAAAGTTTTTCCTCTTCATCTGTCATTTCAATTTTTTTTATCTAAGTTGATATTTGCAACTAGCAGCATGTAAGGACTATCAACATCCATATCAAACCATTTTGATAAATCTTCTCTAAGCACAGAAGGTGCAAAAGGTCTAAAACTCTCTCTATATTTAACTTTTAAATTAAGATTTTTTTGCATTTTGTCTGACCTAGGATCTCCTAATATCGATCTTGCACCTAATGCTCTTGGACCAAATTCCATTCTTCCCTGGAACCAACCAATTGCTTTTTCATTTGATAAATATTCTGAAGTATTATTAATCAAGTCTGCATACTCAAAAGTTTCAAACTTAGCCCCAATAGATATTAATTCTTTTTCAATTTGTTCCTGGTTGAATTCAGTCCCCAAATAAGATCCTTTCATGTCATCATTAGAGTTTACAATTCTCTCATTGTTATTTTCTATGTGCCAAAGAGCAAGTGCAGCACCTAATGAGCCACCAGCATCACCAGCTGCAGGTTGGATCCATATATTATCAAAAATTTTTTCTTTTAGAATTTTACCGTTTGCAACACAATTCAAAGCAACACCGCCTGCTAAACATAAATTATTAATATTATATTCATTTCGAATTGAACGAGCTAACTTAATCATTATTTCCTCAGTTACCTCTTGGATTGATGCAGCTATGTCCATATGAAATTGAGTTATATTTTCATCTTGAGCATTTCTTGGTTTTTGACCAAACAAATTATGAAAATTATCATTAGTCATCGTTAGTCCAGTGGCATAATTAAAATACTTTTGATCCAACTTAAAACTTCCATCATCTTTTATATCAATTAGTTTTTTTACTTTTTCTTTGTAAATTGGGTTTCCATAGGGAGCTAAACCCATTAATTTATATTCACCACTATTTACCTTAAATCCTGTATAATAAGTAAAGGCTGAGTAAAGTAAACCAAGTGAGTGTGGAAAAAGAATTTCTTTTTTAACGTCAAGTTTATTTCCTCTTCCAATTGCAACTGTTGTTGTCGCCCACTCTCCCACACCATCAGCTGTTAGAATGACAGCTTCTTCAAATGGAGAAGGAAAAAATGCGCTTGCAGCATGACTCAAATGATGATCTGAAAAAAAAATTTTTGATTGATCTTTAAAATTTTTTTCATGTCTTTTTAACTCATTTAAAATATATTTTTTTTGGAAAAGTTTTTCTTTTAGCCAAACTGGCATTGCCCTACAAAATTGCTTAAAACCCCTTGGAGCAAAAGCGACAAAAGTTTCCAATAATCTTTCAAATTTTAAAAAAGGTTTTTCAAAAAATATAATTTGATCAACCTCGTTTAAGTTTAATTTTGAATATTTTAAAACAAATTCTATTGCATTAAATGGATATCCAGAGTCATGTTTTTTTCTAGTAAAACGTTCCTCCTGTGCTGCTGCAATAATTTTACCATCTATTAGCATTGTGGCTGCACTGTCATGATAAAAAGCAGAAATACCTAATATCTTACTCATTTTTATTAATTATTTTTGTAATTTCTCTGGCTAGTTTTAAGTTTGTTTCTGGTGAGTAATGCACTGCATCAATGTAAGAAAGTTTGTAATCATTTTTTAGAACATGCTGCAAATCAATTATATTATTTTTAATTTTACTTAATAAAAAATATTTTTTTTTATGATAATTTAGCTCCTCATCATTAATCAATAAATCTGAATGTTTTCCACTAATGCCTGGAAAGGGTTGAAGAAAAGTATAGCAAGTAACATTAAATTTTTCACAAAGCGAAACTCTAGCTTTAATTCTTTTTTCAAACAACTCATCAAGAGTTATGTTTTTTTCACAAGTATTAATTGATAAAAAAGATTTTATAGATTTGTCATTTATCCAATCATTTGATCCGAATTTTAAAGCCAATTGATAAATTGGCATACTATAAAAAAAAGTTCTAAGAGATTTTTTCCATAGAAGGTATGGTTTTTCTGAGAAAGCAGAAAAATTATCACTTAAGCTCTGTGCAGCAAAATGTCCACCACATTTTTCATTAATACCATCTAAAAAAATTGCATAATCTATTTTTTTGTTAATCTCTATATGGTTAAAAAATAAGTTATTTTCTTGTAAAGAATAGTAACTTGCTTTTCCATGATTATATACACAGTAGTCTTTAGAAAGTTCTTTTTGTAAATACTCTGAAATAGTTTGGTAGTCTGTAACTCCATATCCAAACGTAGTACTACCTCCGTACATATATAAATTTTTTTCACAGTTCTTAGGTCTATTTACTTTTCTTCCATCTTTAAATGAAAAATTGACAAACTTACCAGTTTTGTCAATTTCGGTATGGCCAATAAATGGTTGATATATAAATTTATAATCTTTTCTCCAAGTTTCATTTTCTAATATGATTAAATCATCTTCTTCAAGATCGATTAATTTGGCAACTTCATTGCTGTAGGAATGTCTTTTATTTCTAAAATCTGAAAAAATAGGCCATGCTAAAACAATAAAAATATTTATAATAACAAAAAAGATTATTGTATTTAAAATTACAATTCCTAAATTTTTCATATAATTTAAAATATTGTGTAAATAAATGGACCAACAGCAGAACCTTGAGTTAAGATAATTAAACCTCCAAATATTAATAGAAATAATAATATAGGCAAAAGCCAGAATTTTTTTCTAAGTTTCAAAAAGTCCCAGAACTCTCTTAAAAAATCCATAATTAAAATTGATTTTTCATCTTACTTTTTGGCCCACTTTTTTCAATCCAATAAGATTTTACATTTCTAGTCTTTAAATTGAGCAAATCTTTTCCAAAAAGTCTCATTATTAAACCAATAGGTGTAACTACTAAAAAGAATACAAAACCCATAGCAATTGGCGAAATGAATTTTCCAAGAAGCAATCCAAACTTAAACCAAAGTTTATTTAATGGGCTCAAAATACTAGAGTTCATTAATCCTAGTGCTAAAAATATTAAAGATATAATTAAAGACCAAATTCTTAAATCATTTCCCTTAATAAATGGAAATAAAGAAATTATTAGAAAAACTACAAAAAAAACTACCCCGAAACTTCGATTTGATCCTATTTTTATTGTATTAGTTTTCAAATTTTAAGTTAAAGATTTTTGAGGTTTCATGTCTTCTTTTTTAATACCAGCTACCTGAACTGGTTTTTTCATGGCATCTCTTCTAAATGGTTCACCTAATTCTTGATTTAAAATAACTTCAATAAAAGTTGTTGTGCCTTTTTTTTGATCTTCACAAGATTGTTTAATTGCATTTGTGGTTTCTTCCATTGTTTTCACTGTTACACCTTTCAAACCACAAGCATTTGCTACTTTTGCATAACTTAATTCTGGATCCAACTCTGTTCCAACAAAATTATCATCAAACCAAAGTATGGAGTTTCTTTTTTCTGCTCCCCATTGATAATTTCTAAAAATCACCATTGTTATTGATGGCCATTCTTCTCTTGCGCAAGAACTCATTTCATTCATGCTTATTCCAAAAGCTCCATCTCCAGCAAAACCTATAACTGGTGTATCAGGGCAACCAATTTTTGCGCCCAAGATAGATGGAAAACCATAACCACAAGGTCCAAATAAACCTGGTGCTAAATATTTTCTACCTTTTTCAAAAGTTGGATATGCATTTCCTATAGCACAATTATTGCCAATATCACTAGAAATTATAGCATCGTTAGGCATACCTTCTTGAATTGCTCTCCAAGCTTGCCTAGGTGACATTCTATCTTTATCTCTTTCTCTAGCTTCTTTATTCCAAACTGTTCCCGGATCATCTTCTTCATGATCTAAACCAGTTAGAGTTTGAAGCCATGCAGATTTAGTTTGGTGTATTGAATTTTTTCTTTCTTCTCTTCCAATATCTCCAGCTTTAGGTGAAAGTTTATCTAAAAGTTGTTTAGAAACTAATTTTGCATCTCCACAAATACCAACTGTTACTTTTTTTGTAAGTCCAATTCTGTCTGGATTCATGTCTACTTGAATAATTTTTGCATTTTTCGGCCAATAGTCAATTCCATAACCTGGTAAAGTTGAAAAAGGATTCAGTCTTGTTCCTAAAGCTAAAACTACATCGGCCTTTGAAATTAACTGCATCGCAGCTTTTGAACCATTATAACCTAAGGGTCCAACAGCTAATGGATGGCTACCTGGAAAACTGTCATTATGTTGATATCCACTGCAAACTGGTGAATCTAATTTTTCTGCAAGTTTTTTACAATCTTCTATTGCATCACCAATGACAACTCCAGCACCAGACAAAATAACTGGAAATTTTGCTTCAGATAATAATTTTGCTGCTCTATCAATTGCTTCTTTCCCGCCACCTTGTCTTTCAAATCTTACAATTGGCGGAAGATCAATGTCAATAACTTGTGTCCAATAATCTCTTGGAACATTTATTTGCGCTGGCGCAGATCCTCTTACAGCTTTTTCTATAACTCTATTTAAAACCTCTGCCATTCTTGATGGGTCTCTAACTTCTTCTTGATAACAAACCATATCTTTAAACAAATTCATTTGTTCTACTTCTTGAAATCCACCTTGTCCCATAGTTTTATTTGCAGCTTGAGGTGTTACTAAAAGTAATGGAGTATGATTCCAGTAAGCCGTTTTAATTGGGGTAACAAGTCCAGTTATACCAGGGCCATTTTGTGCTATGACCATAGACATTTTTCCAGTAGCTCTTGTATAGCCGTCTGCTATTAATCCACCATTTGTTTCGTGTGCAACATCCCAAAAAGTAATTCCTGCTTTTGGGAATAAATCCGAAATTGGCATAAATGCGGAACCTATAATTCCAAATGCATGTTCAATACCATGCATTTGAAGAACTTTAATAAAAGCCTCTTCGGTTGTCATTTTAGTCATATTGCAATTCTCTCTAAATATTTTTTATTTTGTTAACGTGCATGATTAATATATAAGATCTATTAAATTTCAAATAAAGAAATCGCTATATGGCAAAGACCGATATTATTATACATGATAAAAAAGACAACGTAGGTGTTGTGGTTATTGAAAAAATCACCCCTGATCAAGACTGTAGTTGCTGGATTATGGAAAATGACGGGTCTGTGACAATTAAATCAAAAAATGAAATTCCTTTAGGGCACAAAATCGCAATGGTCGACTTTAAAGAAGGTGACACTATATTAAAATATGGTCACGATATAGGTAAAGTTGTCAAGCCAATTAAAAAAGGTGAACACGTTCATGTTCATAATGTAAAAACTAAGAAGTGGTAACAATATGGAAATTCCAAAAAGTTTTTTAGGTTATAAAAGAGAAAATGGAAGAGTTGGCACACGAAACCATGTGGTAATTCTTCCTGTTGATGATATTTCAAATGCTTGTGCTGAAGCTGTTGCTAATAATATAAAAGGAACTTTTGCAATTCCTCATGCTTATGGAAGACTTCAATTTGGTGCTGACTTAGAATTATTTTTTGACACAATGATAGGAACTGGAAAAAATCCAAATGTTGCAGCATGCGTTGTAATAGGGATTGAGCCAAAGTGGACTAAAAAAATTGTTGATGCAATAGCAAAAACTGGAAAACCAGTAGAAGGTTTTAGCATTGAAGGAGCTGGTGATATTAAAACCATAATGAAAGCATCTGTAAAAGCACAAGAGTTTTCGCAATGGGCATCGGAAAAACAAAGAGAAGAATGTCCTTTAAGTGATTTATGGATTTCTGTTAAATGCGGTGAATCTGATACTACATCGGGAATGGCTGCCAATCCAGCAGTTGGAAATTTAATGGATAAACTAGAACCTTTAGGGGTTCACCTTTGTTTTGGTGAAACTTCCGAACTTACAGGAGCTGAAAAAGTTTGTGCTACTAGAGGCGCAACACCTGAAGCTTCTAAAAAATTTATGAAAACTTGGAGTGATTATAATGACTTTATTCTAAAAGAAGCAACCAATGACCTTTCAGAAAGTCAACCAACAGCGGGTAATATTGCTGGAGGGCTTACCACAATTGAAGAAAAAGCTTTTGGTAATTTTCAAAAAATTGGGTCCAGAAAATTTATTGATGTATTAACTCCAGCGGAAGAACCAAAGAAAGGGCCTGGACTATATTTTATGGACACTTCATCTGCTGCAGGAGAATGTTTAACTTTGCAGGCAGCTGCTGGTTTTAACATTCATTTATTTCCAACAGGACAAGGTAACATTATAGGAAACGCTATAGAACCAGTTGTTAAATTAACAGGAAACCCTAGTACAGCAATTAATATGAAAGAGCATATTGATTTAGATGTTTCCAAAATTTTAAAAAGAGAGATGAATATGGATCAGGCTGGTGATGAATTAATAAAAACAACTATTAGAGCTGCTAGTGGTCGTTTAACTTGCGCTGAAGTATTAGGTCATAAAGAATTTATTATGACTAAACTTTTTAGAAGTGCTTAAAAGTTAAGCTTTCGATTTTTCCATTAATTTTTTTCTTAAATTTGAAAGAGACCTTCTAACGATAGCAGCACCAACACCTAAAACTAAAGCAAGAGTAATTGAAGCTAATCCATATAATATAGGAACTTCATCAGAAAGTTTTTTGACAAATTGCGCAACTGGTCCAAAAGTTTTTGTTCCATTGTCTACGGTCATTTTAACCACTTCTTCAGCGAAAAAACTATCATAGGCTATTGCAATTCCAACCAATAGTAATAACAACGCTAAAATTGTTTTAAATTGTGAACTATCAACCTTCTCACCTATCTTTTGACCTATTTGTACACCCAGTATTGAACCTAAAATTAATACAGTAACTAAAATTAAATCTATTGAACCATAATTAAACGCATGAAGAATAGTTACAATTGCACTAATGAAAATAGTAACAAATAAAGAGGTACCGGGAATTAATTTTGTTGGCATTCCAATGATATAAATCATTGCTGGAACTAAAATAAAAGCTCCACCAATTCCCATGATTGCTGCGATAAACCCAACTAATAAGCCAATAATTATTGGGGTAAATATACTTTCATATAGTCTCGATTTTTTAAATCTCATTCTAAATGGCAAGCCATGAATCCAGTAATGAGAATGTAATTTTTGTTTTAAAACTATTTTTTTTCTAGCTCTGTCAATTTCGCTTACTCCTTGAACCAACATCATTGTTCCAATAATTGCAAGTATGTACATATAAGATAATGATATGACTATATTTATTTTTCCAATATCTTGAAAATAAGTAAACGTAAATATTCCAAGAACTGTACCAATAACTCCACCAGCCACAATCATTAGGCCCATCTTATAGTCTAATGTTCCTTTTAAATAATGCGTAGTTGAGCCAGATATTGATGTTCCCAATATATTATTTGCTTCGTTTGGTACCGCATATGCTGGAGGAATTCCTAAAAAAATTAAAAAAGGTGTCATTAAAAAACCACCTCCAACACCAAACAATCCTGATAAAATTCCAACAAATAAACTGAGTATAAATATGAGTGGTAAACTTACATACACTTCTGCAATTGGAAGAAAAAACTCCATGTGTACTAACTATTCCTCTAGAATATTAAAGTCAACTAATTGGTGAAAAAAAATTAAAATTTTAAATCAAATTATATTTAAAACAGTACCTGCAAGAATTACACACCAGTATACTGCTAAACCAAAATAAATCGCAGATTTTGATGTTAAATTAATAAAATTTTCTGGAATAAACTTAACAATTTTTTTCATATTTTTATTTAAATTATCAAGCATAAATGCGAATTACACCCGTATATTAAAATTTGCAAGTAAAATTTACAAAATTTAGAATTTTTTTTTAAAATATTGTGGCTCCAAAAACCTTTGTAAGACCGTCTTCATCCCCTAACACAAGACGACCTAAAAAATCTCCTGGGATCTTGGTGCTGATCTGTTTATAAAGAACAGTTATATACTGGCCTCTTCTTAAACATCCAAACGGTTTATATTCATTAGATAAACTTGTAATGAGCTCATTGCTTGCCCATTGTTTCCCTAGCTCGACTTCATTTGCCCCGTAAAGCATTTGTGAAGAGAAGTCTCTTGTAAAACCACCATAATCTTTAATGTTTGAGGATTTTATTAAGTTTGCCCAGATAGGATCCGCTATTTTGAAAATTTCTTCATCCGACTTCTCAAGAATGCTCATTAAATTTTTTTAAGAAGCTTCTTTTTTTTCTTTTTCGTCGTCAATAATATGATAAACGGGTGCCTTCTCCATAGAAAATTTTCCTGTCTTTGGGTCACGTCTTGATAACGTCAAACAATGCCAGTTTTCATCATCCAGCTTCATATAGTCGCCTCTATAATAATATCCTGGCCAACGTGTTTCTTGTCTAAAAAGAGTATGCTCTGTAACGCATTGAGATGTAAGAGTTCTATGTTTTAACTCCCATGCTCTCATAAGCTGGTGATAATCTTCAGCACCAATATTTTCTAGATCCTCTTGTAACCAATCTAATAATTCCAAACCTCTTTTTAATGTATTTTCATTTGTCATGTAATTGTATGATATTCCTCCAACATATTCGTCCATGATTTTTTGTAGACGCTGAAGACCTTGTATTGGTGAAATATAACTTGGAGAAACTGTTCCTCCTGTAATTTCATTCCTTCCTACAGTGTAATTTTCTAAAGGCTTAAATATAATTTTTTTGAATTCTTCACACTGCTTATCGCTTACTTTAATGTCTTTAGCTTTCTGTTCTTCTATGTATTTTACCGCTGCTTTAGCTGCTAAACGTCCTTCTGTAAAAGAACCTGATGAAAATTTATGCGCACTGCCTCCAACAGTGTCACCTGCTCCAAACAAACCATCTACAGTTGTCATTCTATTATAACCCCAAAAATACTCTGGTGGAGATATATCTTCTGGACCACTAACCCATGCACCTGAACAAGTAGCGTGAGATCCCATTACGTATGGTTCAGACGTTGTTAGTTCGGGGTTAGTGTATTTTGGGTCAATATTTTGTGATGCCCAAACAACTGCTTGACCAACTGTCATACCAAGAAAATTTTCCCATCCTACTGTTTCTAAATGTGGATCTTGGAAAGCTTCTTTCGTAACCATGTGTATTGGTCCGCCACCGGCCATTGTTTCTTGTATAAAAGCATGATTTCTTAAACAAGTCGGTGTTGGGTGGTGATCTATATATTCACCAACAAGTTTTTTTGTTTGCTCGTACCATTTTTTTTCATAATTTTCACCGTTAGCATTTTGAGTATAAGTTTTTAAATGTAAAAAATAAGCACCAACTGGGCCATAACCATCTTTAAATCTACATAACACAATTCTATTTTCCATTTGTGTCATTTTAGCTCCAACAGCAATTGGAAGTGCATACGCTGAACCATTACTCCATGGTGCGTACCAAGTTCTTCCCATTCCTTCTCCAACAGCTCTTGGTTTAAAAATGTGAGATGCTCCTCCTGCAGCAACTATTACAGTTTTTGCTCTAAACACATGGTAGTCTCCTGTTCTCATGTTAAATCCTACTGCACCACCTACTCTATTTTCTTTTGTTTCATCCATAAGTAGATGTGTAATCATTATTCTGTTGTAAATTTTATCTGCAGATTTTTTTGCAGCTTCGGCAACTATTGGTTTATAACTTTCACCGTGAATCATTATTTGCCATTTACCTTCGCGTTGGTAGCGACCAGTTTCTTTATTTTTCATCATTGGCAAACCCCATTCATCAAACATATGAACAGTTGAATCCACATGTCTTGCCATGTCATAACCAAGATCTTCTCTAACTAAACCCATTAAATCGTTCCGTGCATAACGCACATGATCTTCAGGTTGATTTTCACCCCATTGCATTCCCATATAACAGTTAATTGCATATAAACCTTGGGCGACAGCTCCGCTTCTATCTATATTCGCTTTTTCAACACATATAATTTTTAAATCTCTACCCCAGTGTCTTGCTTCAAAGGCAGCGCCTGTGCCTGCCATGCCTCCACCCACAACAAGTATATCACAATCTTCTAAAATAGTTTTGTTCGCCATTAATAATAAACTCCTTTTTTAAATGCACTTTTTTCTACCTTGGGAAGTTCTTTATTTGTATTTAAACCTTTGGGTTCTGAATAAAGAATTTGAGAATTTATTTCACCTTGATTAGGTTTATCACCATCTGCAAGTTTTGGAATAAATTTTCCCCATGGTTTAGTTGTTATTGGTGATACAAAATCTTTTACTGTTCCATTTCTAAATTTAATTTTCCAGGAAATAGTTCCTTTTTCTTCTTCTCTTCTAACTCTTACGCTATGACCCATTGGAGCAAAATCTGCATAACCACGGACATCAATTGCATGATTTGGACATGCCTTAACGCACGAGTAACATTCCCAGCAAAAATTTGGTTCAATATTTTTTGCACGTCTAATCGTTTCATCTATGTGCATAATGTCTGAAGGACATATATCAACACAATGTCCACAACCATCACATCGTGTCATGTATACAAAAGTTGACATAATTTATTTTTTTCCTTTCAGTTTCATATTAATAATGTTTTGGATCTTCTCTTGTTATACCTAATCCAAATTGTTTTGGGGCATCAGATTCTGGCGGCAAATTGTCTCTAGATCCATCTGCTTCTGCTAAATTCTTTTGTATTGCAGCACCAGGTTTGTAAAACATGTGTGCAAATTTTGACCAATACACTCCTCCAAATAATACTAAGTTAGATACAATAAATAAAACTAGGAATACTTTATCATCCCATCTATCATTTAAATTTAAAGATTGTAGATAAGACCAAATCAAACCGAATAAAGAAGATGCTACAAGCGCAAGTACAAATAAATCTGCTTTAATAATTCTATACCAAGGTTGAGCTTCTGAATAAACGTCTACTCTTAAAAAAAACCAAAACCAACATCCACCAATAACCGTCATTATTCCACCAACATGCCAGATGATTGGCCAAAAAGACGGTGTATTTGAAGACGTGTTTGAATAACAAAAAATCATTATTGCTGATCCAATCCAGAATAAAATTGTTCCATACATTCCAAGAAGATGCGCAAATCTTCTTTTTCCAGTACCTAACTCTGATGTTGTAGCTATATCGCTGGCAATAGTTTTAGAAATTACAGATATTTTTTCAGCCGCACTTAAAGTTTTTGTAGCAGATAGTTTTGCCTTTTTTGCGTTTTCAAAAAAATACTTAACATTTTTTTTATGAATAATGTCCAAAAGGGTTCCAATAATAATCAATACCACCATTGCAACAACAAAAGATTGCATATAAATTGGTGAAACTGTTTCCGCTAAGATTGCAAATGGATTGATAGATAACATAATGATTTTTCCTTCCCTTTTGAAGAAAGTTTTTAGTATAGATGGGAAAATAGATCAACCGTTATATCGAGGACAGTTCTTAACGGCTTTTGCATAAATTTTCGATAAAATTCTATAATTTTTTAAATTTTTTCTTTTCCAGTGTGTTTTTTCGATGCGATTCACAGAAACTACTCCTTTGCCAGAACCAATAACAATAATTTCATCATAAATATTAAGAGAATCAATTGTAATATTTTTTTTCTTAATTTTTCTCAATTTTTTTGAAAAAAATTTATATGTTGTTCCTTCATAAAAATTTTTAATTGGTGAATATACATTGTTGCCTTTTACAAATAAAAGATTCGAAGTTCCGGTTTCTAATATTTTTTTATCTTTATATAAAGCTATATCTGATTTACTTGTGTCTAATTTTTTAAGAAAATTTAAAATTTTTTTATATTTTAAATTCTTATATTGGGGATCTATTCTTTTATAATTAAGTAATTTAAGAGTAAAATTTAATTTTGGCTTCAGTCTCTTTCTCAACGAAATAGATATCATTTTATTATTTATAGCTACTCTAAATAGATGATCATATTTTTTATTTTTATTAATATTTAATTTAATTAAATTAAGGATTTTTTTTTTTATATTTCTTTTATTAATTTTATAAATTTTGAGCGATCTAATTAAATTATCAATATGTTGTCTAAAAAATAAAATTTTTGCTGGTTTATCAATAATTCTCATTGTTGTAAAAACACCATAAGAGTCCCAAAGATCGTGAAACTTTATTTCTTTTAGATCTTTATGACGATAAGATTTTTTTAATAATAGTGTTGCCATTTTTTGTTAAAAATGATTCAGGATGAAATTGAAAACCGTAAACATTATTTTTTATATCTTCAATTGCCATTGCTACATTAGATTTAGTACATCTCATAGTTATTTTTACATTATCTGAATTATAAGGTTCGTATAATTTTAAAGAGTGATATCTCCCGACATTAAAAGATTTATTTTTTTTAAATAATTTGCTTTCTTTTGTTACTTTTATCTTTGATTGATAGCCGTGAAAAATATTTTTCTGTTGTATTATTTTTCCTTTTTCATTAAACAAAATTTGCTGATAACCCAAACAAATTCCAATTATTTTCTTTTTTCCCTTATATTTTTTATAAATTTTTGAAGTTAATGGATAATCTTTTGGAGCTCCTGGCCCCGGTGACAAAACTATCGTATCTGATTTTTCAAGTTTCTTTTGATTTATTTCAAAATAATTTGAACAATATACTTCGTCAAATATCGAAAATTGATGAACAACATTCCATGTAAAAGAGTCTTGATGATCAATAATATATATCATTTGTATAATTCTAGTAATGATTTTGCCTTAATAAAATTCTCATTAAATTCTTTTTTTGCAGAACTATCTAGTACCACACCTGAGGCTGCTGATATTTCAGAAATATTTTTATAATTCAAGATTGATCTAATAATTATATTAAATTTCATATCTTGATTAAATTTGATGTAACCAAAACTTCCTGTAAATATATTTCTATCTTCTTTTTCTTGTTTATTTAGAAATTCAAGAGTTCTAATCTTTGGGCATCCAATAACCGAACCGCCTGGCATCATTGATTTAATTATATTTTTTATATCAATTTTCTTTCTTAATATGCCTTGTATTGATGTTACATAATGAAAAAGATGCTTGTATTCTTCTACGTATTTTTTCTTTAATATTTTTACTGTTCCTGGTTTACATATTCTCGATAAGTCGTTCCTTTCCATATCAACAATCATATTATGTTCTTTGGTTTCTTTTTCATTATTTTTAAAAAAATTTAGTGCTTTTATTTTAGTAATTTTTTTACTTTTTTTAAGAGTTCCTGCGATTGGTTTTGTGATTATTTTGTTTCCTTTTTTATCAATTAAAGTTTCAGGAGAGCAACTAACTATGGAAAAATTTTTATCCCTAATCATAAAAGACTCCGGTGATGAGTTAATTTTCATAAGCTTCCAAAAAAAATTTACAGAATTAATTTTTGATTTATTTCTATATTTTGTACAAATTTTAATTTGATAAGTTTCCCCCTGTCTTATTTTTTTTGAAAATAAATCAAAAAATTTTTTATATTTTTTATAATTAATATTCATTTTAAATGGAGTTAAGATTTGAGTTTTATTAAAACGACTACTAAATTTATGTTTTTTAACAGAAGAAATTATTTTTATATTTTTTCTTATCTTAATCAACGTTTCTGGTTTGTAAAAAATGCCCTTGTAAAAATTAAGTTTATTTTGATTCTTAATTTTAATATTTAATAAATTACAAAGTATTTCGTACCCAAAAAAACCTATAAAAAGATCGGTATCCTTTTTATATTTTTTATTAGCAAAAAGGTTAAAAAATTTTTTTATATTTTTATTTGTTAAAATAATTTTTTTGGAAAAATCAGTATATAAATTATACCCATCTTTTACTTTATATATAATTAACGGCTTATCAGAATTATAAATTTTTTCTAAATAAGGACTAAATTTTAATTTATGTGTATTGTAGTCTTTCAATTGCTTTCTCTTTTATAGGTAAATGTATCAAGCCTGCAAATAAAGATAAAGCAATAGAAATGTACCAAGCATAATCAAGAGAACCATATAAATCATGAAATAATCCTCCAAGATAAGCTCCAAGAAACGATCCAACTTGATGGCTTAAAAAAACAAATCCATAAAGCAATGTAATATATTTTGTTCCAAATATATGACCCACTATTCCATTGGTTGGTGGTACGGTAGCTAGCCAAAGATATCCAAAAGTAATTCCAAAAATTACAGCATTAATTGTGCTTGCTGGCATAAAGATAAAATATATTAATGAAACACCTCTTAATAAATAAATTGCACTCAATAATTTTTTCTTACTAATTCTTGTAGATAAATATCCGCTACTTAAAGTTCCAAAGATATTAAACAAGCCAATTAATGCTAATATTGCTGTTGCTGTCCAGTCTTCAAGTCCTTTGTCTCTTATATGCATAGGTATATGTGTAGCAACAAGTGCTATATGCCAGCCACAAACAAAAAAACCTAATGTCAAATAATTAAAGCTTTTATTTGAAAAAGCTTCTCTAATTGCTTCCATAGCAGATTGTTTTTTTTCATACTCTTGTTCTTGTTTAATTAATTGCATTGGTGTTGATAGAAAAAGTGAAATAACTAAACCACAAATAATCATCACTGCAAAAAGAAATAATGTTGCGTTCCAACCATATTCCACCAATGTATATTTTGTATACAAAGGAGAAACAAAGTACCCAAAGGAACCAGCCGCAGTAACAATTCCAGTTGCCATTGTTCTTGTATTTAAAGGAAAATGCTTAGCAACAATAGAAATTGGAATACTTATTGCAGTAGCTCCAAGACCAATACCAATTAAAATCCCAATATCAAAAGTAAACCAAGAACCTGTATTTGGTCCGTAATTTAAAAAATAAATTCCAGCTAAATAAAATAAGAAACCTATGAATACAGCTAATCTTCCACTAAATTTGTCAGTAATTATTCCAAAAACTGGTCCGAGCAATCCCCAAAAAAGTAATTGAATACCCATTGCAAAACCAAATTCAGTTTGTGTACAACCAAGATCAACCTCAAAATCAAAAAAGAAAAGACCAAAAGTTTGTCTAATACCTAGTGAAATAATAACAACTAAGCACGCTGCTATTAATGTTATAAGTGCAGCCTTGTTTGGGAAAAATTCTTTTTGGATCATTTAATAAACTTTAAAGATCTTTTTAAATCTTGAATTAAGTCTTTTGGATCTTCAAGACCTATATGCAATCTAACAAGATGCTCATCTTTTGGTAAGCGTAAAAAATTTCTATTTCCTAACTCTCTAAACTCTTGTTGTAACGCAAGACTTTCAAAACCGCCCCAGCTATATCCGTATCCAAAAAGTTTTAATGAGTTTACAAATTTAGTAACTGATTTTTTACTCTTTGCTTTAATTCTAAGCCCCATCAATCCTGATGCACCTGAATAATATTTATTCCACATTTTGTAATTGTATGAACCTTTTTTAAAAGGATATAAAAGTTTTACTTTCTTATTTTTAGCTAAAAAAGCTGCAACTTTTTTTGCATTCTCTTGGTGTTTGTCTAAACGAACATCGAGCGTTCTTAATCCTCTTATTATAAGATAAGCGTCATCAGGTCCTAATCTTAGACCTGTTATTTTGTTCGCTTTTTCAACATATTTAAAAACTCTTTTATTAACTGCTAAACTCCCTCCCATTACATCAGAATGACCTGAATAATATTTTGTTGCTGATACAATAGACATATCAAATCCTAGTGTAATAGGTTTTAAAAAATATGGTGTAGCCCAAGTGTTATCAATTGCAGTAAATAGTTTATATTTTTTTGCAATTGAAACTATTTTAGATAAATCTTGAAAATCAAAAGAATTACTTCCGGGACTTTCAACGTAAATTAATTTTGTTTTTTTTGTAATTTTATTTTTTAAGGTATTTAAATTATAAGGATCGTAAAAAATTGTTTTAATATTAAATGATTTAAGAAAATCTTCTGTTAAAAGTCTTGTGGGATAATAAACTGGATCAGCAACAAGAATTTCATCCCCAGGTCTTACTACACTAAAAATAGATAGAAAAACTGAACCAAATCCAGTTGGTGTCAAAAATACATGATGACATTCTTCCATCTCTCTCAACATTTGTTGTAAAATATATGTTGTTGAGGTTCCTTGTCTTCCATAGTCAAAATGACCTCCAATAGGATTCTTTTTACCTTTTGATTGAGTCTTGCGAAGCTCATTCATTGATTTAAATATGATAGTTGAAGCTCTAACAACAGGAGGATTTACAGACTGATTATAATAATCTTTAGCTGTATGTTTTAAAAAAGTTTTAAATGATTTGGTCATAAAAAAAAATTGATATGTATTTATGACAATGCTATATCCCACAAATAAGTCAATAAAATTATAAAATAGAGGTAATTATGGGATATCCAAAGAAACATAGAGGCCGAAGAAAAATGGGCTCTAAAAAAAGAAGAGCAAGAAAAAAAAATAAGAAAAAATAGATTTTTCTATTAATGGAAATATCAAACAATATCCAAAAACTTAGAAGGGTTGCTTTGTTATTATTTCTGGTACCAGCTATTGCTATTCTGGGTGCATTATTAATTCACAATTATTTAGTTTCTTTTAATTACACTAAAGGCTTAAATTATAATATTAAGGGTAATCCAGGAAGTTCAATTGAATTTTTATGTTCAGAAAAAAATAATTACTGTGATGAAATAGAAAAAAAATTCGATGAATTTAATAATTTAGATGAATGCTATATGCATGAAATATCCAAAGCCACTTTTGACGAAAATGGAAAGCGTATTTTTTTTAATACACCTGATATTAGAACCTATAATGGAATATTTTTTTTTAAAATTACGTTTACAAATCAAATAAATGAAAGCTGTATATTAAATTCAAAGAGTCTTAAATATTATAAAATTTTTCCTTCATATTATGAGACAATTTATAACATA
>CACFTX010000002.1 GCA_902569405.1 uncultured Pelagibacteraceae bacterium
TCTCCTAAATTTGATGCATTTTTATAACCAATTATTTTAAAAATAATTAGCAAAGTATAAATAAAAATAAATTCAAAGAAATATTTTATAATTTTCATATTTTATTTTTAATTAAATTTATAAATTCATTTTTATTTTTAATCTCTAAATTAACCTTCACTTGGTTACAAATTAATTGTTGTTCTTCGTTCATTCTGCAGTGGTCTTTTTCAGTTGTAACAATTAGTGCTAGATTTTTTTTTGATTCTTGTACAATATTTTCTAATTCTTTTTCTGAGTAGTTATGGTGATCTGGAAATGAATGTGTTTTTATTACATTGATATTATTTTCTTTTAATATTTCAAAAAAGTTTGAAGGATTTCCAATCCCTGCAAAAGCAATAACTTTTTTATTTTTAAATTTATCCAAATTTATTATTTTATATTTTGAATAAAAAATTTTTACATTTTTATTTATATTGCTAATTTTATTTTCAAATTGTTCATTTCTATTGCCATTTATAACGATACAATCAGCTCGTTTAATTGATTTAATGCCTTCCCTTAAAGGACCAGCTGGAATAATAAAACCATTACCAATTAATTGTTTTGAATTAAAACATAAAATTGAAAAATTTTTTTTAATTGAAAAATCTTGAAATCCATCGTCTAAAATTGCAACATCATGTTTAGATAAAATTAATGAATCAATAGCTTTTTCTCTATTTTTATTTGAAAAAACTTTTCCATTTTTTTTTAACATTTTTATTTCGTCATACAGATATTCATAGTTTTTTTTTATAAAACCCGGATTTTTTCCGATTGATTTTATAATTTTAAAGATTTCTAATGCTAAAGGTGTTTTTCCTGTTCCTCCAATATAAATATTACCTACACATATAATTGGTATTGGAAAATTCTTCTGAATTTTTAAAAGTCTAATTGCTAGAGAGATTAAAAAAAATAAAAGTGATAATGGGTATAGCGCTATGGACCAAAAAGATATTCCCGAATAATTCCAAAATTTAGGCTTATTTAATTTCATATCTTATTTAAATAAAATTTAAACTCAGACAATGTTTTGTCCAAAATTCTTTTTCCTAATTTATTAATTTTATCCTCTAAATTCTTTGATCTTTTATTTTTATTTATTAAAATATCAACTTTTCGTGTTAGTTGCTCTACATTATTTATTTTTTTAGAAACTTTATTTTTATCAAGAAGTTCATAAACTTCTTTAAAATTTTGTACGTAAGGACCATAAATAATTTTACAGCCATTTCTAGCAGCTTCTATAGGATTTTGACCACCATGTTTAATTAGTGAACCACCTAAAAAAACAGTACTACAGGCTTTAAAAAAAGAATTAGTTTCTCCGTAAGTATCTACAATATAAATATCGGTATCTTTTCTAATTTTTTTGTTTGAACTATGAAAATGGATTTTTAAATTTAAATTATACAGAGAGTTCGCTATTTCTTCAGTTCTTTGTGTGTGCCGTGGAATTATAAAAGTAATAAGATTTTTAATTTTTTTTTTAAGTTTTAAATGTGCGTTACCACATATGATTTCTTCATTATAATGAGTACTTGCTGCACACCAATAATTTTTATTCTTTAAAAATTTTTTAATTTTTGAACCAATAGTATTTTTTGACTGATATTCATTTTCTGAAAATTTAATATTTCCTAAAAATTTTATTTTTTTAATTTTTAAATTTTTGAGATATTTGGCAGTTTCTTTGTTTTGAGGAAAGGCGACATCAAAACATTTAAATATTTTTTCTGCAAAAGAACTAAAATACATCCATCTTTTAAAAGATTTTTTTGTAATTCTAGCATTTAGTAAAATAGATGGAATATTTTTTTTATTAATATTTAAAAGCATATTTGGCCAAATTTCTGAATCAATAAAAATAGCTAAATTTGGTTTCCAATAATTTAAAAATTTTTTTGTAAAACTAAAACTATCGACAGGAAAAAATTGATGAGTAGTTTTTTTAAATTTAAATTTTTCAAATATTTTTGCAGAACTTAAAGTTGATGAGGTAACCAATATTTGATTAATTTTTTTTTCTTTTTCTAATTTTTCAATTAAAGGCGCTATACTTTTTATTTCTCCTACACTAGCACCATGAAACCATATTAAATTTCCACTTTTTCTTTTTTTAGAAAAAAAGCAAAATTTCTCTTTGAATCTAATTAAATGTTCTTTTTTTTTTATCAACCTTATAAAAATAATTAGAGGAGAAAGAAGTAAAATTAAATTGATTAACAATCTATAAATAATGATCATTAATTTTTTTTGAGTTGTTTTTCGTAAAAATTTTTATAAATTTTAGAGTTTTTAAGAAGATCTTCATGAGTTCCGTTTTCTAAAATTTGACCGTTATTTACTATATAAATTTTATTTGCATTTAAAATAGTAGACAGTCTGTGAGCAATAACAATTGTCGTTTTATTTTTGGTCAATAATGTAATAGCATTTTGGATTTTAGTTTCTGTATCAGAGTCTAAAGAAGATGTAGCTTCATCCAGTAGTATTATTGGACTTTTTTTAAGCATGGCTCTTGCTATGGATAATCTTTGTTTTTCACCACCAGATAGTCTTACGCCATTTTCACCAATTACAGTTTCATATTTTTGAGGTAATTTTTGGATAAAATCATCTGCAAATGAGTCTTTTGCAGCAGAAAAAATTTCTTCGTCTGTGGCGTTTAGCTTTGCATAGGAGATATTATGTCTAACAGTATCATCAAAAAGAGTTGTTTCTTGACTCACTAATGAAATATTTTTTCTTAAGGAATATAATTTGATTTTATAAATTGATTGATTATCAATTTTAATATCACCATCTTGAGAATCGTAAAATCTAGGTATTAAATTTAATATAGTTGATTTTCCAGCACCACTAAGCCCAACTAAGGCAGTCATTTTTCCACCTTGAATATCTAAGTTAGCTGATTTAAGTGCATTTTTTTCATTTTGGTCGTAAAGAAAACTAACATTTTGGAAGGTTATATTAGCATCTTTAATATTTAGATCAGGTAAGTTTGGATTGTCTTTTATCTCATTTTCTTGATCTATAATTGGCAAAACTCTACCAGCAGCACTGATTCCTTGATTGATTGCAATATTTAATCCTGCCAATGATCTAACTGGTTGGTAGGCCAACATCATTGCAGCTAAAAATGAAAAAAAATTATTTATTCCTAATTCATTATTTTGGATTAAAATTCCTGAATAAAAAATTAAAGCAGCTATCATAATTCCAGTCAAAGTTTCCATTATAGGTGTATTTCTAGTAAATATGATTGTCATTTTTATAGCTTTTTCTTTTAAATGATGAATATCTCTCGATGATCTTTCATTTTCAAATTTTTCATTTTGAAAACTTTTAATAAGTTTATGATTTTTAAAAATTTCCACTAATCTAGAAGTAAAAGAAGCCGACGACTCCATCGCTTCTTTTGTTGCTTTGGTAATTCTTTTTCCAAGTGTATGAGCAACAAAAGTAGCTAAAGGAATCATTATTATTGCAACTAATGAAAGTTTCCAGTTTTGATAAAACATAACAAAAAGTAGTCCAATCAAACTTAAACTATCTTTAAATATATTTAATAAAGCTGTGCTAATTAAATTTAGTATTAAGCTTACATCCATAGTGAGATTTGAAATAAACTTTCCTGTATGAGCTTTGTTAATAAATTTAGTATCTGAAGAAACAAGTGACTTCATCATATCAGTTTGAATGTCAGCTTTAAGCTCATTAGCTACTCTTATCATTAGTGCTCTTGCAAGATACAGAGATACACCTTTTGTAAAAAAAACAATAATAATTACAAATGGTATTACGTACATTAATGTCTGATCTCGATCGATAAAAATTTTTTCTATCGCAGGATCTAATAAATATGCAATTGCAGAAGTACTACCCGCTACAAGAATTGAGAAAAAAAAAGCAATAATAATTTTTTTTAAATGCTTTATAGTATATTCTTTAAATAGTCTTTTAATAATAGATGCTTGCTGTTTGATCATTAATATAATTTTCCAGCTAAAAGGTTAATGTAAATTAAGAATCCTAATAAATTATTACTTTTAAAAATTTTTAAACAAATTGATGGAATATTATTTTTAAATTGATGGATTTGATAAAAAAATAAATGAAAAAAAGGCACTAAAACTAATAAATAAAATAAAAATTTAAAATTCATTAAAATTCCAATACTTAATAATATAGTAAAAAAAATTAGATAACATAATATTAGAAACAAATTAGGGTTTTTTTTAAATTTAATTGAAGTTGATTTTATACCTATAATTTCATCGTCTTTTATATCTTGAAATCCGTAAATTGTGTCGTAGCCTAGTGTCCAAAATATGGCACCTAAATAGAAAAGGATTGGAATTATTTCTATTTGATGATTTATTGAAGTCCAACCTAGTATTAGCCCATAGTTAAATGTAATTCCCAAAAATAATTGTGGCCAATAAGTTATTCTTTTCATTAATGGATATGTAAATGCTAAGGGCATAGATAGAATTGCGAGGATGATTGTTAATTTGTTAAAATTTATTAAAACTAAAAAAGCAACAAGGCATAAAATTAAAACATAAAAGATAGCAAGTTTTATTGAAATTTTACCAGATGCTATAGGTCTTTTTTTAGTTCTAAAAACTCTGGCGTCAAATTTTTTATCAGATATGTCATTAACTATACAGCCTGCTGATCTCATTAATACAGAGCCAAAGAAAAATAAAGTAAGGTAAAAAAAATAATCAGTTAAATCTTTTGAAAAATCATAAGCAATAGTCAATCCCCATGCACATGGCCAAAATAACAACATAAAACCTATGGGTTTTTTTAGTCTAGTAAGTTCTATAAAAAGATTTAGTTGATTCATTAAATTTTACTTGTAAATAGCAAAGGGTAGATTCATAATCAAACTGATTCGTATGAATATAGATTATACTGTAACAGCTCTAATGTTTCCTGCTATTCCTTTGGCTATGAATATTTATAGTAATCGTTTTCATACATTAAGCGGACTAATAAGAGAGCTTCACGATGAACACGTTTACGAAAATCATATTCCACCTGAATGGAAAAAACAGTTTATAAACCTTAATGGCAGAATAAATATTTTAAAATTAACAATAATGTTTGCTTCATTTGGATTTTTATTTAACATGCTTACAGTTTTTGCTCTTTACCTAGATTCAATCTTTATGGCTAGAATAATTTTTGGCTCTTGTTGTTTATCTATGATGATATCAATTATTTTGTTTATTAGGGAAATTCAAATTTCTACAAAAGCTTTGAAATTACATATGTCAGATATGGATGTTCAGTTTAAGGAATAATAACCGCTGGGCCTAAAATTTTTCTAGATTCTAAGTCTTTATGAGCCTGCACGGCATCTTCTAATTTATATTTTTTAAAAATTTCAATTTTTATTTTTCCAGACTCTACCTTTTCAAATAAAATTTTCGACGCTTCATCAATTTCTTCTCTCGTACTTAAATAGTGTTGCATAGAAGGTCTTATAAAATATAATCCTTTAGGTTGAAGTGATTTTGGAACATTTATTTCTGCTAATGGTCCTGATGCATTACCGAATGAGACCATCATTCCTCTTATACTTAAACACTCTAACGAACCTTCGAGTGTACTTTTTCCAACTCCATCATAGACAATCGGAACACCTTTTCCATCAGTAATTTCTAAAACTTTTTTTGAAAAATTTTCTTTATTGTAGTTAATAACATGATCATAAGAATAGTTTTTTGCTTTCTCAATTTTTTCATCAGATCCAACCGTTCCAATCACAGTGCATCCAAGACTTTTTGCCCACTGACCAAATATTTGACCCACACCACCCGCGGCCGCATGAAATAATATTGTCTGTCCTGATTTAACGGGGTAAGTTTTATTCAGTAAATAAAATGCAGTTAATCCTTTTGTCATTAAAGTTGCTGCAACTTCTAAATCAATACTATCTGGAACTTTTACAATATTTTTAGTTGGGTAATTTCTGTGTGTTGAATAAGCACCCAGTGGCATACCTGCGTAGGAAACTTTATCACCAACTTTAAATTCTTTTACGTTAGATCCTATTTCTTTGATAATTCCAGCACCTTCGGCACCTATGCCTGAAGGTAGTTTTAAAGGGTAAAGACCTGATCTGTGGTAAGTATCGATATAATTTAGACCTATTGCTTTATGTTCAATTGTAACTTCGTCAGCATCTGGTTTATTTAGAGTTATATCTTTTAATTGTAATACTTCTGGGCCACCATTTTTTGATATTTCTATTGCTTTCATTTCTGAAAACTGTTTAGAGATCTAATTAAGTAATATCAAGCAAATGTTTTAAATTCTTAATTTCATTTTTAGGTTTGTGGTCAAGATTGTCAAAAATGTTATTATTTCTATTGACCCAAATTGCATTGTATCCATAATTTCCACCTCCAGATACATCCCAAGTATTAGCACTTAAAAATGCAATTTCATTTTTTTGTATTTGGTATTTTTTAACAGGAATATCATAAACTCTAACATCAGGTTTATAAATTCCCACTTCTTCAATTGAAAATATATCATCAAAAATATTTTCTAAATTATTGCTTTTAACTAAATCATTCAAAAGGGCAGGTGTTCCATTTGAAAGAATAGCGATTTTATAATTTTTTTCTTTTAATTTTTTTAAAACATATTTTACTTCAGGAAATGTGTTTAGTATTTTGTATAGATCTAAAAGTTCATTTCTCATTGATTTATTAATATTAAATGCATTCATTGATTTATCTAAGCTGTCCTCAGTAACTTGCCAAAAATCCTTGTGTCTTTTCATCAAACTTCTAAGCCAAGTGTATTCTAATTGGGTGGTTCGCCAGAAATTTGCGAAACCTTCCCACTTGTCACCAATTTTATCTTTACATTTTTCTGCAGCAGAATTGACATCAAATAATGTGCCGTAAGCATCAAAAATTATTGCTTTAATATTTTTCATAAATTAATCTAAGAATTATGAGCAATATTAGATTATTTTTCCCTAAAAGTTTATCTCTTAATTTAACTTCAAGGCTAGATAAACCACAATCTCACTATATTAATAAAGTTATGAGAATTAAGTCAAATGAGGTTATTTCTTTATTTAATAGCAGTGGTGAGTGGGAGGCAAAAATAAAAGAAATTTCAAAAGGATTAGTAGAATTTAATATTACTAAAAAGCTAAGACAAAAAGAAAATAACAAAGAGATATGGTTGGCTTTTTCACCAATTAAATCAAACTATTTTAATTTTATGATACAAAAAGCTACAGAATTAGGAGTGACTAAATTCATACCTATTGTTTTTGATAGATCTATGGTTAGAAAAATTAATCACAATCGGTTGGAAAAAATAATTATTGAAGCTTGTGAACAGTCGAACCGAATTAATGTTCCTGTGCTAGAAAAGTGTCAAAATTTAAAGAATTTTTTAAACAAAAATAATAAAAAAATAGAATTAATATTTACCGATCTAACTACTGAAAATAGAAAATTGGAGATAAAAAAAATAACAGATAAACCTATATGCATTATTATTGGACCCGAAGGTGATTTTTCTGAAAAAGAAAGAGAAGAGATTTTATCTTTTGAAGGAGTTAATAAAATTAAAATTAATGAAAATATTTTAAGATCAGAAACGGCAGCTATTTCAGCTTTATCAATTGTTAATTACACTTTTAATTTATAAATATTTTTTAATTATTTTTAAAGATTTTTTAATATTATCTCGATGAGATATTCTAGCAACATATTTTCCATTTTTGAGTAATATAACAGGAGAACTATGGTCTATGTTATATTCTCCATTTTCTTTGAATATTTTTTGGCTCATGATTCCCCAAGACTTATAAAGTAAAAATATTTTTTCCTTTTCTCCAGTTATTCCTATAAAATTGTTTTCATAAGAGCTTAAATAATTTTTTAAAACTTCCGGTGAGTCTCTTTCTGGATCAACACTAACGAAAAATAATTTTACTAATTCTTTTTCTTTTTTTAATTTATCTAAAACAATATCCATTTTGTTTAATGTCATTGGACAAACATCCGGGCAGTGTGTAAATCCAAAAAAAATTGCTGTTAAAGGTCCATTGAATGATTTTTCATTAACAATATTATTATTCATATCTTTTAGAGAAAATTCTGAACCTTTAAAGGATGCGACATAATCATCTTTTTTACCCTGTGTAGATAAGAAGATAGGAAGCATGATGAATAGAAAGATTGCCAAACAACCACTGATTATAATTATAGATGTTTTTAATTTCATTATTGATAAAATTATAATTGTGATTATATAAAATTTATGAGCAATTTAATAAAGAAACTTTTTGGCACATTGTTACAAAAACCTTGGGAAAAAGATCAGATGGTATTGGACTCATCTCATACAGGTAAAACTTTTGATATTTCTTCACAAAAATCTGCAGTAATAATAATTTTTGGTATTGCAACAGTTTTATTCAGTTTGATTTTTACCGCATATATTTACTCTATACCTCCAGGCCAAGACACAATGTATTTATTAAAACCAAATTTACTTTGGATAAATACTTTAATTCTTTTTTTTGTCGCATATTTTTTTAGTAGAATTACTAAAGATTTAGAAAAAAAAGAAACTTTGAAAATTAAAAAGAATCTAATTATTGTTGGCGCTTTAAGTTATTTATTTCTTTTTGGACAATTAATTTTTTGGACTCAATTAATGAAAAATGGAAACTATGTAACAACTAATACTTATTTTTCATCTTTTTATATATTTACAGCTCTTCACGGATTACACCTTCTAGGTGGATTGTTTTTTTGGGGTAAAGTTTCTTCTAGAGTTCTTAAGTTAGAACCAAATAAAATCTTGGATGAAGAAAAAAATATTTCAGCACTTTCTTGGTATTGGACTTTTTTATTAATTGTATGGCTAGTATTTTTTCTTATGATTTATGCTTTTAATGATACCTTTATAGATTGGTGTAAATCATTAATTTCTTAAAGTTTAAAGAAATAAAACTAAAATAGCTCCAACCGCAGCAATTATAATCAAGAGTATATTTACGGACTTCAAATATCTTTTTGTTTCAGGTTTAATCTTGTCTTTTGAAAATGCTCCTGCTCCAAAAGATATCACAAAAAAGAAAAGTAAAACTAAAACGAGTATTGTTATTAAAATTCCAAATTTACTAAGCATATTATTGTTGATTATATTAGTTTATTTGTATTATTTTTATGACATTTTGTCATAGGTAATTATATTATATTTCTTTTATATAAACGTATGCACCCAGGTATTATATTTTTTTTAGTCATTCTTGGATCAGTATTATTCCATATTTTTACTCCATGGTATTGGACGGATGTAGCTTCTAACTGGGGAGGAATGGATGATACTATTACTTTAACATTTTGGGTAGGAGGAGGTGTTTTTGTAGCAGTTTGTCTTTTTATGGTCTACTGTGTATTTAAATTTTCTTACAAAGAAGATCGTAAAGCTGAATATAAACCAGAAGATAAAAAATTAGAAAAAATATTAACGTGGGCAACAACATTAGGAGTGATAGCTCTGTTAGCTCCAGGACTTGTAATCTGGAATCAATATATTACCGTTCCAAAAAATGCACTTCAGATTGATGTAATGGCTTGGCAGTGGGGATGGCAATATAGATTGCCAGGAAAAGATGGAAAACTAGGAACTACTCAAATAACAAATATTAATGAAAATAATCCTTTTGGAATCAATTTAGACGATCCGTATGGAAAAGATGATGTAATGGTGCAAACCGATGTATTAAACTTAGAAAATAACAAACCAGTTAAAATATTATTAAGATCAGTTGATGTCCTTCACAACTGGTATGTCCCACAATTCAGAGCGAAAATGGATGCAGTTCCAGGTATTGTAACTTATTACTGGTTTGAACCCAACAAAACTGGAGAGTATGAAGTTTTGTGTGCTGAATATTGTGGCGTTGGTCATTATGCTATGAGAGGTAGAGTTATAGTTCAGGACAATCAAGATTACGAGAACTGGATGCAAGAACAAGAAACATTTTCTGATTTAGTAGCAAAACAAAAAGCACTAGAAGTTGAGAAAACAAAATTAGCGAAAAAGTAAATTAAATGATAAAAAAATATATAAATAAGGAAAAAAATGTCAGAAGATTTTAACGACAATAAAACAATTCAGGCACAATCTTCAGAAACTATTTCTGGTGGTTCAGGTGCGTCACCTGATATGGATTATGTAAGACCTGCCGAGGTGGGAGATCAAGACTTATATCATGGACACAGTTTTATTACTAAATGGATTTTTTGTCAGGACGCTAAAGTTATTGGAGTACAATATTTTCTTTTAGCAACATTTACTGGAATAATTGGACTTATACTTTCTTGGTTAATGCGTTTACAATTAGGATTTCCAGGAGCAGCTGGTTTTATGACTGCAGAGCACTATTACCAGTTTGTTACTATGCATGGAATGATAATGGTGGTTTACTTTTTAACAGCACTTTTTCTTGGAGGATTTGGAAATTATTTAATTCCATTAATGGTTGGTGCTAGAGATATGGTTTTTCCTTATCTTAACATGGTAAGTTTTTGGATGTTTTTTATTGCAGTTGGAGTTTTATTGGCAAGCTTTTTTGTTCCTGGTGGACCAACGGGGGCTGGTTGGACACTTTATCCTCCTCAAACAATTTTAGAAGGAACTCCAGGGTCTGGAATGGGAATACTATTAATGTGCTTATCTTTAATTTTATTTGTTGCTGGATTTACTATGGGAGGATTAAATTATTTAATTACTGTTTTACAGGCTCGTACTAGAGGAATGACATTAATGAGAATGCCTTTAACGGTCTGGGGTATTTTTACAGCAACTGTTTTAGCAATGTTGGCTTTTCCAGCGCTATTGGTAGGTGCTCTAATGATGAGCTTAGATAAAGTACTTGGAACAAGTTTTTTTATGCCAACAATATTAAAGGCTGGCGAAGTTTTAGAATATGGTGGAGGAAGCCCAATTCTTTTTCAGCACTTATTCTGGTTTTTTGGGCACCCAGAAGTTTACATTGTTGCATTACCTGCATTTGGAATAATTTCAGACTTAATCTCTGTTCATTCTAGAAAGAATATATTTGGTTATAGAATGATGGTTTGGGCAATTGTTGGTATAGGAGGCCTAAGCTTTTTTGTTTGGGCGCACCATATGTATGTTAGTGGAATGAATCCTTGGTTTGGGTTTTTCTTTGCAACCACAACACTTATTATTGCGGTCCCCACCGCAATGAAGGTTTACAATTGGATTTTAACCCTTTGGAGAGGAAACATTAGAATGAATACCGTGATGCTTTGGTGTCTTGGTTTTATTGTTACTTTTGTAAACGGTGGTATTACTGGAATTTTCTTAGGAAATGTTACAGTTGATGTGCCATTATCTGACACATATTTTGTTATTGCTCATTTCCATATGGTAATGGGTATAGCGCCACTTATGGTAATTATGGGGGCTGTTTACCACTGGTTCCCTTTAGTTGCGGGAAGATTTTTAGATGAAAAATTAGGTAAGTGGCATTTTTGGACAACTTTTTTAGGAGCTTATTCAATTTATTTCCCAATGCACTATCTAGGATTTATTGGAGTTCCAAGAAGATATTTTGAAATGTATGATAGTCCATATGTTACTTCAGCAACTGGAATGAATGAATTTATTAGTCTTGCTGCTTTCTTAGTGGGTGCAGCACAATTTATATTAATCTTTAATATTATAAAAACTTTAAAGACTGGTAAACCAGCAGGATCTAATCCTTGGAAAGCTTGTTCTTTGGAATGGCTTACTCCAACGGTTCCTCCTGAACACGGAAATTGGGGTGATAGACTTCCAGTAGTTCATAGATGGGCTTATGACTATAGTGTTCCTGGGGCAAAGGAAGATTTTATAACTCAAACCACACCACCAAGTGAAGTTGCTGATACAGGAGTGGAAAAAACTTAAAAAAAATATGTCTGATCCAAAAATAGAAGGGTACGTATTTAAACCTGGTTTTAAAGGAATGGCCCAGGATACCGGTTCCGATCAAACTATGTTTAAAGGTGTTCATTGGGGCAAAGCAATGATGTGGATCTTTTTGTTAAGTGATACATTTATATTTAGCTGTTTTTTAATTTCTTATATGAAGGGTAGAGGATCAACTTTGATTGAGTGGCCTAACCCAAGCGAAGTATTTGCTCTTGATGCATTTGGAGTTCCTGTTCCGCTTTTATTGATTGCGATAATGACATTTGTTTTGATTACCAGCAGTGGAACAATGGCTCTTGCTGTAAAATATGGTTATGAAAAAAATAGGAAAATGTGTGGTTGGCTTGTATTGGCTACTGCATTAGGTGGCTTAACTTTTGTTGGTATGCAGGCGTTTGAATGGTCAAAACTTATTCATGAAGGAGTAAGACCATGGGAAAATCCTTTTGGTGCACCTCAATTTGGCTCATTTTTCTTTATGATAACAGGGTTTCATGGAACACACGTTTCAATAGGGGTAATTTTTTTATTCATTTATGCATACAAGGTATTTGCAGGACACTATGACGAAGAAAAAAGAGGTTGGTTTACTACAATGAAGGGCAACTATGTTGAAATCGAAATTCTTGGATTGTATTGGCACTTTGTTGATTTAGTATGGGTATTTATTTTTGCATTTTTTTATTTATGGTAATTTGATTTATGGATGAAACAAAAAAAAAAGAACAAGCATCAACTCATAAGATAGGAATATATCTTTGGATATGGGGACTGTTATTCGTCTTAAGTTTCTTTTCTTACATGGTAGACTGGTATCAATTTCAGGGTTTGCTTAGATGGTCATTAATATTGATATTTATGTTTTTAAAAGCTGGATTGATTATGGCTTTCTTTATGCATTTGTTTTGGGAGCGTTATGCATTAGTTAACGTTTTATTGTGGCCAATGACAGCAATTGCATGTTTTATATTTCTTATGGTTGCAGAGTTTGAATATACTGTTTTTACTAGACTTTTTTATTTTGTTGTGGGGGGTCAATAATTTATGGATGGATATACTATACTGGCTGGATTTTTATTTTTTTTTCTTTTTTTTATTTACATAACTTGGTTTGGTTTTTCTATAAAAGTTGAAAATGAAAAAGAACAAGGAAAAGAAATAAAAATAAATCCTTACGATAATTTGCCGATACATAGAAAACTTATCGATAAAAAAAATAGTAAAGTCGAAATATTTGATTTAGGTAATCATATACTTATTATTGGAATGATCTTATTGGTCGTATTTGTTTCAATAAATGTGGATTAACTTTGTCTAGTGATACTTTAAAAAATCAAATTTCCTCATTTAACCTAATAGGTTATTTTAAATCATTAATTTTGTTAATGAAGCCAAGAGTAATGTCTCTTGTTATATTTACTTGCGCAGTTGGCTTGTTGACATCTCCACAAGCCATTCCTTTATTTGATGCAACTATAAGTATTTTTTTTGTTACTATAGGCGCAGGGGCAGCTGGCGCATTGAACATGTGGTATGAGGCAGACCTTGATAAACTAATGACAAGAACTTGTCTTAGACCAATTCCAACAGGAAAAATTAACAAAGAGCATGCTTTAATATATGGAATAGTTTTATCAATTATTTCTATTTATGGACTTTATTATTTTTCTAATTTTTTATCTGCATTTCTATTATTTATAACAATTTCCTTTTATCTTTTTGTTTACACAATTTGGCTAAAGAGAAAAACTCCACAAAATATAGTAATTGGAGGAGCCGCTGGTGCCCTACCACCAGTTATAGGCTGGACTATTGCAACAAATATCTTAACTCTTGAACCAATTACATTTTTTTTAATTATATTTTACTGGACACCATCTCACTTTTGGGCGCTAAGCCTATATAAAGCTGAAGATTATGCAAAAGCTAAAATTCCAATGCTTCCAATTACAAATGGAATAGAAGAAACAAAGAAAAAGATTTTTGTTTATTCTTTGTTTATGCTCCCAATAGTTATAGTGCCATATGTTATAGATTTTACAGGTGAAATTTTTCTTATTATTTCTTTGCTACTGACATTTTATTATAATTATATTTGTTACGATTTATATAAGTTTAAAAAAAATGAATTCGTTTTAAAAAAGGCTAAGAAAGTCTTTGGATATTCAATTTTATATTTATTTTTAATTTTCGTATTATTCTTAGTGGATAATTTAATTTAAAGATTGCGACTCAAAAAAATTTCGTTAGAGTGTTTTATATCATAGATGAAATATACAAGTACAAGAAATAGTTCAAAAGAGTTTAATTTTGAACAGGTTTTTATCAAAGGTTTAGCTGATGATGGTGGTCTTTATGTGCCGAAATCATTAAAAAAATTCAGTATTGAAGAATTGAAAGAACTTAAAAATTTAAATTATAATGAATTATCTGTCGAAATAATAAATCTATTTTCAGAAGATTTTATTTCTAAAGAAGAACTTTCGGCTCTAATTAAAAAATCATACTCAACATTTAGAGAAAAAGAAGTTGTTAAAATTTCAAACGTAAGGAAAATAAAATTATTAGAATTATTTCATGGCCCAACTCTGGCTTTTAAAGATATTGCAATGCAATTTATCGGAAACTTGTATGAATACTATTTAAGTAAAAATGATAAAAAAATAAATATAGTTGTTGCAACTTCTGGAGATACAGGTGCAGCAGCCATAGATGCAATTAAAGGAAAATCTAATTTAAATATTTTTGTTTTGCATCCAAATAATAGAATTTCACCAGTTCAGAGAAAAATTATGACTACTGTGGAAGAAAAAAATGTTTTCAATATTGCAATAGATGGAAATTTTGATGATTGTCAAAATATTGTAAAACAAATGTTTTCCGATCTAGAGTTTTCTAAATCTATAAATATGTCAGGGGTGAACTCAATAAATTGGGCAAGAATTATTGCTCAAGCAGTGTATTACTTTTACTCATATTTTAAATTAGGCAAGAAAACAATTTCATTTTCAGTTCCAACAGGTAACTTCGGTGATGTGTTTGCAGGCTATCTTGCAAAGAAAATGGGATTACCAATTGATAAACTAATTGTTGCAACAAACGAAAATGATATTTTGCATAGAGCGATTTCAAAAGGGGATTATGTTTCAAAAGAAGTTAAAGAAACATTGTCACCTAGTATGGATATTCAGTTAGCAAGTAACTTTGAAAGATTAATTTACTATATAAATAATTCTGACTTCGAAAAAACAGCTGCAATTATGAAAAAAGTTAAACAAAATTCTTATCAAATTGAAAAGAACGATTTAGATATAATTCAAAAGGATTTTTTATCTGAAAGTTGTAATGAACAAGAAACTTTAGATATCATTAAAAAAAATTATGAAGAAAATAATATAATATTAGATCCTCATACAGCTGTTGGAGTAGGGGTTGCAAAAAAACTATCTTTTAATGATTGTGTTGTTTTATCAACTGCACATCCATGTAAATTTCCAGATGCTACAAAAAATGCAATAAATAAGCATGAAAAATTACCCGAAGAACTTCAGCATGTGCTTGATAAAAAAGAAAATTTTCAAGTATTAAAAAATAATACAGAAGATGTAAAAAATTTTGTTGAAAGCAAAGTTTAAAGGGGCGTTCTGTTGCCAGGTGCCCCGAACTTTGTACCATTATTCGCGAATAATTTGAATTGAAAAGTCTTAAATTTAATGAAAATCCCGTACATATCCCGTACATATCCCGTACAGAATTTTTATGCTATTTTAAATTATGAAAGAAAATATATCCAAAGAAGAATTAGAAAATCTTCACAGAATAATTATGAACGGTCTTAGCGAGGCTATTGGAGTGATGGAGAGAGAGGGTGCATATATGCTTGAAGTTAAAAAAGATCCAAGTTGGCAAAAAGTTGGACGTTTAGTTAAAAGCAGAATGGACCTTTTATACCAAAAAAATCAGCTTAAAAGAGTTTATGATTTAATGAGAAGTGTGCTTTCTAAATAAATAGTTTTATAAATATATGGCTTTTAAAACTAGTTTAAAAATAAGATTGGCTAAACGAAAAAATTATCAAAAAAATAAGGAGAGAAACAAGCTTTATGCTAAAGAATATAGAAAAAAAAATCCAAGAAAAGTTAAAGCTTATAATAAAGAGTACAGAATAAAAAATAGAACCAAATTATTGAAAAAACAGAAAATTTATAGATTAAAAAATATTGAAAAACGAAGATTATTAAAAAAAAAGTGGGATGAAAAAAATAAAGAGTATAAAAAAAAATATAGAAGAAGATGGTACTTAAAAAATGCAGAGAGATTAATTAAACTTCATAAAACAAAGAAATATAGATTAATAGCAAAAAAAGTTAGAATTAAGAGAAAAGAAGTAGAAAAAGTTTGGAGAAAAGAATATCAAAAAACACCAAGAGCTATAAGGTTAAGAAGAAAGAGAGCAAAATTATATGCTCCTACATTAAGAAAAAGAGTTGCTAAAAGAAAAAAAACTGATGTTAATTTTAAATTAAGACTGGCTTTATCTAAAAGAGTTTTGGCCGCAGTTAAATTTGCGAAAACAAAAAAGGCTTTTAAAACTCAAGATCTTATAGGTTGCTCAATTAAAACAATGAGAAAACATCTTGAAAAACAATTTAAAGAAGGGATGACCTGGCAAAATCATGGTAGATATGGGTGGCACATAGATCATATACGTCCTTTAGAAAAATTTGATTTATCTGACCCCAAACAACAACTTATTGCTTTTAACTATAAAAATTGTCAACCTTTGTGGTGGAGAGAAAATTTAGAAAAAGGTATTAATTAATAAATAAAAAATAAATAAATGCCATTGCCTAAGTCAAAAAGTGAAGCAATTAGAATTGGCTCAATAATTTATAACGACGGTACAAAATGTATTAACGGTCATAAAGGAGCAAGATATGTCAGTTCAGGATGTGTTAAATGTGCAATATTAAGGGCTATAAAAAGAAATCCAATCGATAGAAAGAAAAAAAAGGAGAAAACTAAAAAAACACTTAAATCTATTTCTAGAGTTTGCAAAAGACGTCTGTGTGACAATGTTTTCACTCCCAAAAAGAGAAAGGACCAGGTTTTTTGTTCAGAAAGATGTGCAGATATACAAGGCAAAGAAGACTGGAAAAAACGAAATAAAAAAAAATATTTGGCTAGTGAACGTAGAAGAAAAAAAGAAAAATATTCTACCGATGAGACTTATTCAACAAAGATGAAAAAGAGAAGCAATAAAATTTATCACTCCTTATCTGATGATGAAAAATTTCAAAGAAATAAAAAAAATAGAGAAAATCAAGATCCTATTAAAAGAAGAAATTATTTTAGAAATTATCAAAACCAGAGAAATAAAGAGGATATTAATCATAGGCTAGCAGGGTCTCTAAGGGCTAGGATTAGACAAGCAATTAAAAGGGACAAAACTACAAAAAGTTTTAGTACAATGAAATTAGTTGGGTGCACAATTGAAGAATTAAAGAACCATCTTAAAAGTCAATTTGATAACAAAATGAATTGGCAAAACTATGGGAACTGGCATGTGGATCATATAATACCTGTCACTGCATTTAATTTATCTGATCCTGAACAACAAAAAGAGTGTTTTCACTTCACAAATCTACAACCTTTGTGGGGAACTGAAAATTTAAGAAAATCAAATAAATATTAATCCCGTACATATCCCGTACAAAATTTATTAACGATAATATTTAAATGATTATTTTTAGTTTTTAAGGGGCGTTCTGTTGCCAGGTGCCCCGAACTTTGTAAAATTATTTACTTAGAGCAGTAGAAATTTTTTGGGTATCATCAAATATACGCATTTCAGTTTGTAACCCATCTTTTACAGTAAACATATGTACAGCATGCATATCAAGATTTTTTGCTGTTGCATGCACGTATATAAATACTTTATCTGCCTCTGAAGTTGCATTTAAAATATTTAGATTAAACCCTGGTAATTTTTCTGGGATTTGAGATAGCATTCTTGATACCCAATCATTGTAACCATTATAAGTGCCTGACCAAGCATGGTCTCCAGTTACATGTATCTTTGCATCTTGGTGCCACTGTTTTCCTAATTCTTCTATTTTTCCTTCTGAGAATAATTTGTAACCCTGTAATACTAAGTCTTTTGGTGACATAAAAATATTTTATATATTACGAATTTTATATGATTTTTAAAAAGTGTAAAGAGGCGTTCTGTTGTCAGGTGCCCCAATTATAAATTTGCAGCTTCTCTAGCTATTAAATCAACTTCGTTATTTAATTTATCAGTAGAATGTGCTTTTACCCAATTCCAACTTATTTCAAATTCATTATTTAGAAGATCTAACTCTTCCCAAAGTTTTTTATTTTTAACTGATTGTTTGTCTGCAGTTTTCCATCCATTTTTTTTCCAATTATGGATCCACTCTGTTATTCCTGATTTTACATATTTAGAGTCTGTAAAAATTTGAACTTTGCTTCCTTTAGGAATTTTCTTTAAAGCTTCAATTGGAGCAAGTAGTTCCATTTGATTGTTAGTAGTATTTTTTTTGCTTCCTTTTATTTGAGTTTTTTTTCCATCATCAATAATTATTGCTGCCCATCCACCATTTCCTGGATTTTCTAAACAAGAACCATCAGTATAAATTTTAATCATTTAATTATAATAATTTTTAAAATTGCTAAATTGATTATGCACTTTAAGTTTTTGAATATATTCCCTTGGATTCTTTATCTTGATAACAGCACTTTTTGGAGTATTTAAGTAATCATAAGTTCTTGTTAATAAATATCTAAGAGCTGCACCTCTACATAAAACATTTAAAGATTTTTTTTCCTTATTAGACAACTTTCTTATTTTTGAATAGCCTCTAATAAGATTCGTTGATTTTTTTTTATTAAATATAAATTTATTATTTTTTTTATCGAAACATAATGCATTGATACAAATAGCAATTTCATACATTAAAAAATCATTACACGCAAAATAGAAATCTATATATCCGTGAAATTTATTTTTCTTAAAAAAAATATTATCAATAAATAAATCAGCGTGAATTATTCCATAAGGTAAATTTTTTGGCCATTTATTTTTTATTTGTGAAAAAGTAGTCTTCATTAAAGTATTTAAATTAGGACTAATAATTTTGGATTTATTTCCAATTTTATTTAATAATTTTTGCCAATCTTTTAAAGATAAAGAGTTTTTTCTATAAAGTTTTATTTTTTTTGATGCTTTGTGAAATTTGGCTATATTTTTACCGATTTCATAACAATTATTTGTGTTTAATTTTAACTTATCATTTCCCTCAACAAAGGAAACAATAGAGGCAGTTTTATTTTTAATTTTTATTAAAAAACTTCCCCTTTTATTTTTTTGAGGTTTTGGACAATTAATTTTATATTTACTTAACTTGTCCATTAAATTCATAAAGAAAGGTAAATCTTTTTTCTGAACTCTTTTTTCAAAAAGTGTCAGAATAAATTTTTTATTTTTTGTTTTTAAAAGATAATTAGTATTTTCAATTCCTTTTTTAATACCTTTAAAATGAATTATTTTTCCTAAATTATAACTTTTTTCAATTGACAGAATATTTTTTGAAGAAATTTTTGTATAAATTGCCATCTAGTTTAATTTTCCTGGAATTTTAAATGTTATATTTTCTTTAACTATTTCTATTTCTTCTATCGCTACTGTAAATTGTTTTTTTAAATTATTTATAAAGTTATCAACTAATATTTCAGGCGCAGAAGCTCCCGATGAAATTCCTATAGTTTTATACTTTTCAATTTCTTCAAAAGGTACGACACTTTCAGAATGAATTAATCTCGAATTTGTGCATCCAGAATTTCTTGCTACTTCTACTAATCTTAAAGAGTTAGACGAATTTCTACTTCCAATGACAAAAAACATATCACACTTTTCTGCAATTTTTTTAACAGCAGCCTGTCTATTTGTTGTTGCATAACAGATATCTTCTTTTTTTGGTTCTTTAATTCCTGGAAATTTTTTCTTTAAAGCTAATATTATTTCTTTTGTATCATCTACAGAAAGAGTTGTTTGGGTAACAAAAGCTAATTTTTTTTTAGATTTATTTTCATAATTATTTGCATCATCAACATTTTCAATAAGATCTATTTCTCCTTCAGGAATTTGACCCATAGTTCCGACAACTTCCGGATGGTTTTTGTGTCCAATTAGTAAAATTTGTAACCCATTTTTATTTAAATTTTCAGTCTCTCTATGAACCTTTGATACAAGTGGACATGTTGCATCCACATATTCCATTTTAAAATTTTTTGCTTCAATAGGAATATTTTTTGGGACACCATGGGCAGAAAAAATTACTGGTCTAGTTTTATCTTTTATTTCATTTAGTTCTTCAACAAAAATAGCACCAATTTCTTTTAGACCATCAACTACATGTTTATTATGAACAATTTCATGCCTAACATAAACTGGTGCCCCGTATTTATTAATACTTTTTTTTACAATTTCTATAGCACGTTCTACACCAGCGCAAAAACCACGAGGGGCAGCAAGTAAAATTTTAATTTCTTTGCTTTTCATTTTTTTCTAAAAGATATTCCAGCAATATATGTGGAAAGGTTAAAGACGCCAAACCAATAAATATTACTTTTGATATAGCATTATCTAAAAAGTAATAATTTTTTAAAAAAAATAGAGAAATTAAGAATAAAATAGCAGTTAAAATAGTTAATGGAATTGCTTTTATTAAAAATTCTTTAAATCCTTTAATAAAATTTTTTTTATTCAGATCATTAGACAATTTAAAAGAATGTCTAATAGAGTGCAAAAAGCAAAAGTAAATTGTAAATGCCAAAATTGGATTAAAGAAATAGTTAAGAAGTAGGATAGATATAAAATCCATTAATAGTAGCGATTTAATATCGATTTGTTTATTTGATGAAATAATAATATTTGCAAATAAACTAATTGTAATAAATGTGTATAGAAATTCATTCGATATAAACAAGCTTTGTGCAATATCAAAATTTAAATTATAAAAAATATTTAGAGCTTCAGTTTTATGAAATAACAATGGTGCCGTTATTACTAAAGATCCTTTAAAAAAGTAAATTAAATCAAGATTAGATTTATTTTTTATAAACTCAGAGTCTTCTTTGCCGAAGTGATATGACGCAACTATTAAAAAAACTAATAATAAAATTTTAGAAAAGAACAACCATAATAAAATTATACTTACTCCAATAAAAATATACAAAATATAGAATGTAGAAATAGATTTATAATTTAGTAGTTTTAATAATTTTTTTCCTTTTATATGATCTAATGCCCCATGAGATATTCCTAAACTTAATATAAGCAACAAACATAAAATAAATAAATTATTATCTCTTAAAAATTCAAATGCCGATAATAATATACATAAATTAAAAAAAATTAATGAATGATAAAAATTTATTTTTTTCATCTAATTTAGAAAATATTTTTAATAAATATCCATTTAGGCATTTTTAAAATTATTTCCAGATCCTCAAAAATGTTACTTTTATTTGATAGAAATTTTATAACTGTTTTGGAAGATGCTTTAAACATATTTAAAAATATTTTTGGCATTTTACCTGGATTATTTTTCAAAACATTTAAAAATATATTATCAAGAAACTCATATTTCTTTCCAATATGATAAGCTTTTATGTTTTGAATTTTTTCAATATTATCAGTTATATATTTGCTATGATCTTGAATATTAAGAAAAGTATATCCAGTACTTAAACGGGTCATGCCTCCAGCAGACCCAATATTAATTTTATTTTTCTTTGATTTATTTAATGGATAAAACAAAGGTATGGCCCCTTCTTCCTGAAAATTAATTTTATAATTTTTTATTTTAAGAGTTTCTTTGATATATTTTTCTAACTGAATATCGTAATCTTTTAAGGATTTATCATCCATTTTTGATAGCCAAGTTGTTTCTATTAACGCCTTATTTTTTGAAAAGGGCAAGGTATAAAAAAAATGCACATTATCTCTTTGATCACAATCAAAATCCATTAAGTTAAAAATTCTATCATCAAAAATATCTTTTGGAGTTTCAATTTCTATACCTTTAAAATGTTGCCAAAGATTTGTTTGATAATTTCCTTTTTCTGGAATGCTATTAAATATAAAAGAATTATTTAAATTTAATTGATCGGTATTTTTAAAAAATTGAATATTTTTGTTTTGTTTTAATTGATTTAAGACTTTTTTATAAAATAAACCACTGTCTATAGTTTGGTAACAATACTCTTTATTTACAACTTCATGGGATCCTAACTCAGAATTGACAGAAAAATTGTTCCAACTTTTTATAACACAGTCATCAAAATTATGATCAGTGACTTTCCAAAATGACCAAGTTTTATCTCTTTTATATTCATTTCTGCTTTCAACTATAGCTAAGGTTTTATCATTTAATTTTTTATTTATATTGAGCTCGTAAGCCAAGGATAAGCCAGAGCATCCACCACCAAAAATGATATAATCAAATTCTTTCATTTAAATTTATCTCTTCAATTATTATATCGTGTTCTTCATTTCTTTTATCTTCTTCCGCTTTAAGAAATAATAAATTTATAAGGTCAAAAATACTTAAAAATGTCTGGTATACCTTGCTAAAATTAGAAACATAAATTTTTCCAGAATTTTTATAATTCTCCATATTTTTTTTACTTAAAATTTTATTACCAATTTCTCTGTATACTCTTCTAGCTACTATAATTGCAAATCGACTTCTAAAAGGAATTTCTTTAATAGATTTAAATGAACTTTCATAAAATTTATTTGCTAATTCTAATGTTTTTTTAATAGTTTCAAAATCAGGATTTATATACATTCTATTTCTTTTTCCATCCTCAACAACATCTCTTGAAATATTTGTTAATTGCATTGCAATCCCAAGATCCATGGCTGATTTAAACGAATTTCTTGACTTAACATTTAATATTTTAGCCATCATTAAACCTACTGTACCCGCAACTCTATATGAATAAACAAGTAGTTCTTTATTTGAATTTAATCTTATGTTTTCTTTTAAATCTGATTCAATGCCATCAAATAAATCCAGAATTACGCTACGAGGAATTTTAAAATTATTAATTAAACTATATATTTTTTTAATTGTAGGATTTGTTAAATTTTTATTATTAAAATCATCTTTGTATTTTTTAAAATTATCTTTCTTAATTTCCAAAGTTGTATCTTGATCTGCTATATCATCTAGCGTTCTACAAAAATCATATAAGTCAGAACTACTTAGATATATTTTTTTTGGTAAAAAAAATCCTGCCCAATTAAAAGATTTTGCATACATTGATAAAAAATTTTGTGACATTATAAGATTTTATCTAAAACTTTTGCTGAAGACAGCACACCAGGGATTCCAGCACCAGGATGAGTACCCGCTCCAACGAAATACAATCCATCACAAACCTCTGATTTATTATGAAATCTAAAATATGCAGATTGACTAAATTTAGGTTGGATAGAAAATCCTGATCCATATTTTGTATTAAGTTCTTTTTCAAAGTAATCAGGTGTTAAATAAAATTCTTCAACAATATTATTTTTAAGGTTTGGTAATAAACTATTTTCCATTTTTTTTATCACAAGTTCTTTTAATTTATCTCCTTCTACTGACCAATTTATCTTTGATTGGTTATTTGGCACCGGCACGAGAACATAGAAACAGTCATGTCCATCTGGTGCCATTGATCTGTCTGTAGCTGTAGGTCGGTGTAAATAATAACTTATATCTTCGTTTAATTTTTTATTTTCGAAGATATCATTTAAATGTTCTTTATATTTATTTCCAAATTTTATTGTGTGATGTTCAACATCTTCATAAATTTTTTTAGTTCCAAAATAATAAACAAACAATCCCATTGAATATTCCATTCGTTTCCTTTTCCAATTGAAAATAATGTTTGTTTTTTTATTTTCTAATAATTTTTCATAAACAACATGAGGATCTCCATTACAAACAACATTATCAGCATTAATTTCATTTTGATTATTAAGTTGTACACTTTTAATTTTATTTTGATTTAAATTAATACTTGTAGCTTCAGAAGCTTTTATGATTTTTATATTTTCTTCAATCATCAATTTTTCTAAGCCTTTAATAATTTGACCAGTTCCACCCATAGAATAATGTATTCCCCACTTTTTTTCTAAATAGAGAATTAATCCATATATTGATGTGGTTGTGAAAGGATTTCCACCTACAAGAAGTGGATGCATGCTAAAAATACGTCTTAGTTTTTCATTATTAATATAAGATGCAACAAGTGAGTAAACAGATTTATAACTTTTAAGATTAACCAAGGCAGGAAGTTGTTTCATCATAAAAAGAGAATTATCAAATGAAACATCAGAAAGTTCTAAAAAACCTTTATCAAATATTTTTTTTGTAAATTTAACTAAATTTTCATAACCCTTAACATCGTTTTTATCTATTTTTTCAATTTGATCTTTCATTTGATCTTCATTTCCCGAATAATCAAACTTCATTCCATCTTCAAAAATAAATCTGTACCAAGTGTTAAGAGGAGTTATTTTAATATAGTTTTTTGGATCTTTATTAAATAATTTAAACAATTCATTAATTAGATATGGTGCTGTTATTACAGTTGGACCAGCATCAAAAATAAATCCATTTTTTTTAAATACTCTTGCTCTTCCCCCTAAGTCTTTTTGTTTTTCTATTAAAGTAACCTCGTGATTTTTTGCTCTAAGCCTTAAAGCTGCAGCAATTCCGCCAAATCCAGAACCTATAACTATAGATTTCATTAGGGTAATTTATATTTTTTTTAAAAAATTGTAAGAGAATTATGAATTAATTTTTTTTAGTGCAGTTTTAGTTTCTTCTAAATTTTTACTAAAAAGATTATCTAGTTTTGATTTATCAATTGAAGTAGTTATAATTTTTTTAACAGAATCTATTGCAATTTTTATAGATGTATCTCTAATTTCTTTAATTGCCGCTTCTTTCATTTGCGCTATTTTATTTTCTGCTAGCTTTTTTTTAAGTTCAGCATTTTTGTGAAATTTTTCATTTGTTTCAATAATTAAATTTTCACTTTCTTTTTTTGCTTGGTTTAAAATATCTTTACTTGTTTTTTCAGCAGTATCTAGTTTGGCTTGTGCATTGTCTAATAAAATTTTTGCTTCAGACCTAAGTTTTTCACTTTCATTAAGTTCATTTTTAATATCAGATATAAGTTTATTTAAAACTTCATTTATTTTTTGAGGTATTTTTAAATAAACCAAAACACCAAAAAAAATTACAAATGAAATTGCTACCCAGAACGATGCATCAATTGCCATAATACTCACTCTTCTTTCTTTTTGATAAATCTTCAACAATTGCAGATATGCTGCTATTATTTACCTCAACTCCAATTAGTTGTTTTATTAAGTCATTTGAAGTTTCGATTGCAATTTTTGTAATTTTTTCAGGAGATTTATTTTTAAGATCCTGAATTTCTAGTTCTGCTTTTTTAATTTCTTCATTAAGATCACTATCCAAGCTTTCTTTTTTCTTATTAATATCCTTTAGTATTTTTTCTCTAGCTTGGTTATAATAATTTTTAGCCTTAATTTTATTATCTTGAATGATTTTATTATATTCTTTTATTTTTTCTTCACTATCCTTTCGCTGTTTTTCTGCTGCTTCAATATTTTCTAAAATTTTTGATTTTCTTACTTCTAAATTATTGCTAATTTTTGGAAGTATAAGTTTAGAAAGTACAACATATAATATTCCGAATGTTATAGTTAACCAAAAAATTTGGGAAACCCAAAACTCTGGGTTTAGCTGTGGCATGCCTCCACTTTCAGCTGCAAAAGTTTTTATTAAAAATAAAAAACTTAAAAATATGGTTTGAAAAAATATTTTTTTGATCATTAACCTTAAAATGCAAATAAAATAATCAATGCAACAACTAGTCCAAATAAACCTGTTGCTTCAGCTAAAGCAAATCCTAATAATAAATTAGGAAATTGTTTTTGTGCTGCAGATGGATTTCTCATTGCACCAGAAAGGTAATTACCAAAAATAATTCCAATTCCAACACCTGCTCCTGCTAGAGCTATTGCCGCCAATCCTGCTCCAATCATTTTTGCTGCTTCTAGTTCCATTATATCCTCCTTATGTTAATTAATGGTGTAAATTTAATGCATCATTTAAATAGATGCATGTTAAAATTGCAAAAACATATGCTTGAAGAAAAGCAACTAGTATCTCCAAACCAGTTAAAGCAACTGAAAAACTCAGTGGAAGCCATCCACCAATAATTCCGAGACTTATAACAAAGCCTCCGAAAACTTTCATCATAGTATGACCTGCCATCATATTAGCAAACAATCTAACTGAAAGACTAATCGGTCTACTTAAATAAGAAATAATTTCAATAACAACGATCAATGGCAGCAACACTACTGGCACCCCGCTGGGAACAAACAATTTTAGGTAACCTACACCATGCTTAATAAATCCAATGATAGTTACCCCAATAAATATAAATGCAGCCAACATAAAAGTTACAATAATATGGCTGGTTACAGTAAATGTGTAAGGTATCATGCCAAACATGTTACAGAACAAAACGAACATAAAAATAGAAAATATAAAGGCAAAATACGGTTTTGCTTTTGAGCCAGCTGTATCACTGATCATTTTTGAAACAAAAGTATAACTTAATTCCGCTAAAAGTTGCATCTTATTTGGTATAACTGAGTTTTTTTTTGATCCCAAGTTAAAGACAAGCAAAATAGCAAATGAGCTTATAACCATAAATAAACTTGCATTAGTAAAAGATATATCTATTGCACCTATTTTAATTTCTGGACCAATTCTGTAAACTTCGAATTGATGCATCGGATTTGTTGCCATATTTTTTTTTATTCTATTTTTGCATATTTTTCGCAGACTTGATTACATTCATAATTCCAGCTATCACTCCCACGAAAAAAAAAATTAATATTAACCAGGGTTTAGTACCAAAGGTTTTGTCTAAAATAAACCCAATAATTGTCCCAACAGCTACAGCTGACACTAATTCGGTGCTCATTTTGAATGCAGTTCCAATAGAAGAAGAGGATTTTTTATTATTGAATAAATTTTTTTTTGAAATTTTGCTCTTTGCAATCTCCAAGCGAGTTTTAAACGTGTCTTTAGGCATATTGTTTATGCCACCATGCTCTCAGCTTTTTGCAAATCAACTGCAACGATTTGACTAATGCCTTTTTCAGGCATTGTTACACCATACAATCTGTCCATTTTTGACATTGTTAGTGCATGGTGAGTTACGATTATAAACCTTGTACTTGTAATTTTTATTAGTTCTTCTAGTAGATTGCAAAATCTTGTAACGTTAGCATCATCCAGAGGCGCATCAACCTCATCTAATACACAAATTGGTGAAGGGTTTGTTAGAAATACTGCAAAAATTAAAGATAAAGCAGTTAATGCCTGTTCGCCACCAGACAATAAAGTTATAGATTGTAATCTTTTTCCTGGAGGACTCACCAAAAGTTCCAATCCTGCTTCTAATGGATCTTCATCATCAACAAGTTCTAATTTTGCATTACCTCCATTGAATAATTTTGTATAGACTTCATTAAATTTTCTATTAACTTTTTCGAAGGCTTCCAAGAGTCTTTCTCGTCCTTTTTGATTAAGTTCATTAATACTTTCTTTTAATTTAATAATTGCTGTTACTAAATCCTGTCTATCTTTTTCCATTTTTTTAATTTCATCTTCATATTTATTTGTTTCTTCGTCAGCTCTTAGATTTACTGATCCTAATTTTTCTCTTTCTCTTTTTTTTTCATCTAATTTTTCTTCTTGACTGACAGCATCAGGAAATTCTTCAACATCTTTTAAATTAGAATTTTCAAGAATATTATTTTCATTTAAATTCAGTTCAACATCTACTCTATCCAATAAATCATCCTTTCTTTTTTTTAACCCTTCTATTGTTGCGCCCGAACTAGCTTTTCTTTCTCTAATTTGTATGGTCTTTTCTTGAATTTCATTAAGTTCAGATCTCAAAGAATTTATTTTATTATCTAATTCTTCAATTAAAATTTGGTTTTCATTATTTTCACTTTCTGCGGATCTTAAGCTTTCTGAAATTTGGCCTTTTTTTTCAGCTTGGCTTTGAGGCTGTTTTTCAAGTTCATTTAATTGATTTAATAATCTATTTTTTCTTTCATTAAGTTGATTTATCATTTTTTCAGAATTTAAAAGAAGATTTTTCCAACTTTCTATTTCAGTGTCGATAATTTTTATTCTTTCCTTTCTTTTTATGGACTCATTTTTTATATTTTGATTTTTGCTGTAGCTATCTGCATATTCTTCGATGATTACTTTGCAATTATCAAGCATGTTTATAGCTTGATCGTTTTTTTGAGCATTTATTAGTTCTTTAACTTTATCAATCTCTATCTTCAGTTTATTTTTTGCTTCATCTAAATCTTCGTTAGATTTTTTTTCAGTGTCATAATATTTTGAATCTATTTCAATTAATTCATTTTTCTCTTCTTTTAATCTTTTTTCATTAGAGGTGGCATCAATAACAATACTTTTTTCTCTATCAACATCTTCGTCTATTGTGCTTAAAGACTTTTTTATATTTTGAATATCAATTTGTATTCTTTCATTTTCTTCATCAAGCCCTTTTAGTTCAAGGTTTAATCTTTGTAATTTTGATACATTTTCAATATTTTTTTCCCTTAAAGGAGAAACTTTATCTGTTTCAACTTTAATTAATTTTTCAAAATTATTTATTTGATTATTGTAGGAGTCGACTTCATTGTTTGCTTCATCATTAATTTCATTTTCTAATTTAATTTCATGATCAATATCTTTAAGTCTTAAATAATAAAGTCCAGCTTCTATTTTTTTGATTTCTTCAGAAATAATTTTATACTTTGTTGCTTCTTCAGCTTGTTTTTGAAGGTTAATAAGTTGTTTTTCCTGCTGTCTTCTTAATTCATCGGCTCTTTTAAGATTGTTTTCTGCTGCGCCAAGTCTTAATTCCGCCTCATGTCTTCTTACATGAAGTCCTGCAATACCAGCCGCTTCTTCTAAAATTGCTCTTCTATCTGTTGGTTTAGCAGTTACTAGAGCACCAATACGGCCTTGACTAATTATTGAAGGTGAATGTGCCCCAGTAGATAGATCTGCAAAAAACATTTGAGCATCTTTCGCTCTTACCTCTTTTTCATTAATATAAAATTTTGATCCTTTATCTTTTTCAATCTTTCTTCTTATTTCAACTTGATCAAGATTTTTGTATTGTATTGGGCCGCCTTTATTTTCATTTTTAATACCTACCGAAACCTCAGCAATATTTTTTGATGGTTTATTTGACGTTCCAGAAAAAATAACATCTTCCATCCCAGATCCTCGCATACTTTTAGCAGACGTTTCACCCATTACCCATCTTAAAGATTCGACGATGTTTGACTTGCCACAACCGTTTGGTCCCACTATTCCGGTTAAGCCTTTCTCGATGAGAATGGTTGTTTTTTCTGCAAATGATTTAAATCCATTAAGTTGGATTTTTCTAAACTCCATTACAGAACTATATCAGTTTTTCTATTATTTTTTTTAGATTTTTATATGTTAGGGATTTATCGAACTTTTTTTCATTGATAATTATTGTAGGAGTTGCATTTACTTTATATTTCTTAACACCCTCGATTCGTTGTTGTAAGATATGGTCTTCTAAAAGCTTATTATCTAGACATTCATCAAAATCTAACTCAATGTTTTCATCTTTTATTATTTTTCTTAAATTCGAGTTAAAGTCTTCTATTTTTTCGCCTTTAACCCAATCATTTTGTTTTTCATAGAGAAGATGTAAAATTTTTGAATTTCCATCATTATTGCAATGTGCAATTTTTGAAGCATTTAATGCAGCTAAATCTAGTGGAAAACTTTTAAATACAATTTTTACAAAACCATTATCGACAAAATCTTTTTTAAGTTTTGGGTAAATTTCTTTATGAAAAGAAGCACAATGAGAACAAGTTAAAGACTCAAAAACTATTATTTCTATTTTGGCATTCTTATTGCCTTCATATATAGAATTTATATTTGTATCAGATTTTACAGGGAAAAATAAAAGAAGACTTGTTATTATAGCTAAAAATATTTTTTTCATTTTTTTTTATCTTTAAAAGTTGTTAGTTTAATTTTGTTTACAAATTCATAACCAAGAAACTTATTTATTCTATCCATTAAAAATTTTCTAGAATATTCAACATCTACTTCACGACCTCTTTTAACCATTAAATTAAGTCTTTTTGTTGATGATTCTTTAGATTTTCCAAAAGATTTTGGGTAACACGCATCAGAAAGGTCATTTCCAACAATTTTTTTCCAGTTATCAACAATTTGTGAATAAATTTTAGCTTTTTTAAAAATAGTTTCTTTAATATTTTTAGGTAAGCTGTCTTTAAAAGATCTTAAGCCTTGAATTGATTTTTTTCTCTGCTTAGTATTGTTTTTTAAACGCATATGAAGAAAGAAAACATATCAAAAAAAATTCTATATTGGTACGATAATAATAAAAGAATACTTCCATGGAGAAAAACCACATCCAAAAAAAACAAAAATTATTACACGTTGGTAAGTGAATTTATGCTTCAACAAACACAAGTTAAGACAGTAATACCTTATTTTGAAAATTTTATTAAAAAAATTCCAAATCTCAAGAAACTTTCAAACGTGAACGATGAAAAGTTAATGAAATGTTGGCAAGGACTTGGATATTATTCAAGGGCAAGAAATCTAAAAAAAACTGCAAAAAAAATATTTTCTAATTTTAAAGGAAGTTTACCAAATAATTTAGAAGATCTTAAAACTCTCCCTGGAATTGGAGATTACACAGCGAGAGCCATAATGGCCATAGCTTTTAATGTTCCAGTAGTCCCACTTGATGGAAATGTTGAAAGAGTGTTAAAAAGAGTTTTTTACCTTAAAAGAGAAAGTGAAATTTCTAAAGATAATTTAAACAAAAAAAAATCTTTCTTTGGTGTTTCAAATAGACCAGGTGATTATGCACAAGCAATAATGGAGATAGGAGCATTGATCTGCAAACCCGCATCTCCTTCGTGTGAAGAATGTCCTTTATCAAAAAATTGTATTTCATTTAAAAAAAATGATTTTGAAATAAAATCTAAGAATAAATTTAATAAAGTAAAATATTTTGAAGCAAGCATTTATAATAATAAGGAAAAATATTTATTAATAAAAAATAATGAATTTAATTTTTTAAAAAATTTACTAATTTTTCCTATGAAAGAAGTTAAAAAAGATAAGTTTAAATCTTCAATCGATAGTAAAGTTAATATTAAAATATCAAACATGAATATGAAAATTATTTTAAATAAAAATAATAAAAGAAACAAAATAAAAGGTGACTTTATGTTAGATAAAAATAATATTAATAAAATTATTCTACCATCATTTACTAAAAAAATCTTTGAAACTGTTTCAAAACATCAATGAAAAAAATTGCTATAATCGGATGTGGAATCTCAGGTTTGTATTTTGCAAATCAACTGCAGGATAAAAAAATTTACGATTACACTATTTACGAAAAAAAAACTCAACTTAATTTAAATGATGGTTATGGGATACAACTTTCAGTTAATAGCATTAAGCTACTTAACGAAATAGGTTTTAACAATATAGCTTCTAACGAAATATCTTTTCCCAAAAAAGTTAATTTTTTTGATGCTAAAACTTCTAAAAAAATATGTGAGATAGATATTTCAAAATTTAACACTGACAACAGAAGATACACCACTCTCAAAAGATCACTTTTAATTGAATTTTTGTTAAATAATATTCCAGACGGAAAAATTAAAAAAAATATAGAACTAATTAGTATAGAACAAGGTGAAAAAATTAAACTTTCTTTATCAAATAACTCAACTGAAGAATTTGATTATCTGGTTGTTTCTGATGGAGTTTTTTCAAAAACAAAGTCAATTATTTTATCAAAAGATACAAGTCCAAAGTTTTTTAATTCAATAGCATTAAGAGGCAATATTAAAAATATAGATAATAATGATATTTCGTTATACTTAGGTTCAAATTTTCATTTTGTTATATATCCAGTAAATCAAAATAAGGAATTTAACTTTATATCTATAATCAGAAAAAAGTTTAGTAAAAATGAAATTTTAAACCAAAGCCTTTTTGAAAACAGTGAATTTTTAAAATCTTTGTGCAATGAAATATATCAAAAAACCTCTTTAAATTTGAACGGTAAATTGGAAAATATTAAATCTTTTCCTATTTATGTAAGCGACAAATTTGAAAACTTTGAACATAAAAATATTTATTTTATTGGAGATGCATTATTTACTTTTCCGCCATCATTTGCACAGGGAGCATCACAGTCAATAGAAGCGAGTAAAGAAGCATTTGAGGAAATAAACGATAATACAGATGTTTATTATAAAAAAAGACTGGTGAAAATAAAGGAAGTTAATTGGAGATCAAAACTAAACCATTTTGCTTTCCATCTTTCAAACCCTATTCTAATTTTTTTTAGAAATTTAGTTTTAAAAAAATTAGTTAATAATAAAATTTTTTTAAATAATTATTTGGGTAGAATTTATAGAGATTAATTACTCGGTCTTAATCTTTGTCTTAATTCATCTATTGGCTTGAGTGAATTTCCGGATTTATAATGCCAATAAGTCCAACCATTGCAGCTTTCTGCGCCCAATATTTTTGCTGCAACTTTATGAATTGAACCTTCTGATTGTTGGTATTTAATGCTTCCATCAACCATAATTTTTGCTATAATTTTTTTCTTTTGGTCATATATTTCTGTACCAGGTCTAATGACACCCATTTCTACTAATGAACCGAAAGGGATTCTGGGTTTAGATCTATTGTTTTGCAAAACATCTAAATAGTCGTCTTTTATTTGTTTTGTATTTTTTATCCTTTTGTTTGCAGCCTCAAAGTAAGTTTTTTCTTTCTCAATTCCATAAAAAATTCTTCCTAGTTTTTTTGCAACAACCGCGGTCGTTCCAGAACCCAAAAATGGATCCAAAATAAAATCATTTTTGTTTGTAGAAGCCAAAAGTATTCGATGAAGTAATGCTTCTGGTTTTTGAGTAGAATGAACTTTTTTGCCTTTTTCTTTTAACCTTTCGTTTCCACTGCAAATGGGCATACTCCAAGTTGATCTCATTTGGAGATCATCATTTAAACATTTTAATGATTGATAATTAAAAGTATATTTTGAATTTTCATTTTTGGATGCCCAAATTAAAGTTTCGTGAGAATTGGTAAACCTTGTTCCTCTAAAATTTGGCATGGGATTTTTTTTGCTCCAAATCACATCATTTAATATCCAAAAACCTAAATCTTGAATTTTTGTACCAACTCTAAAAATATTATGATAGCTGCCAATAACCCAAATGCTTCCATTTTTTTTTAAAATTCTTTTACATTCTTTAAGCCACTTAATTGTAAAATCATCATAAGTTTTAAAGCTTTCAAATTTATCCCATTTATCATTTACTGCATTTACTTTAGATCTGTCAGGTCTAATTAATTGATTTTTTAATTGTAAATTGTATGGAGGGTCAGCAAAAACAAGATCGAAAGTTTCGTCAGGGATTTTTTTTAACTCTTTAAGGCTATCCCCGTTAATAATTTTGTTTTTTAAATTTGAATTATTCATTTTATAAAAAACAATTAGACTCCAGCTTAGAGTCCACGTCAACCTGAGATTGAATTAATTTGAGTCCTAATAGTTGTTTAAAATGTTAAGGACTCAATATGTTGTATACTGGTTGAAATGTTTTTCTGTGATGTTTTGTGATTCCAAATTTTTTGATGGCTTTTAAATGTGCACTAGTTCCATACCCAGCATTTTTGTCCCAATTATAATTTTTATATCTTTTTGATATTTTTGTTATTAAACGATCTCTAGATACTTTTGCTATTATTGACGCGGCCGAAATTTCAGGTACTTTTTGATCACCTTTAATTATATTTTTAATTTTATAATTTTTTAATTTTGGTACTTTATTTCCATCGATTAAGACTAATCTAGGTTTTTTTTTAAGTTTTTTAATTGCCCTTTTCATTGCCAACAAACTAGCATTTAAAATGTTTAATTTTTCTATTTCAAATTTTGATGCAGAACCTATGGCCCAAAGAGAATTCTTTTTAATATATTTTTCTAAAGTTTCACGTTTAATTTTTGATAACTTTTTAGAATCCTTAATTTTTTTTTTATTTATTTTGATATTTAATATTACAGCAGCAGCAAAAACTGGACCGATTAAACTACCTCTACCAACTTCATCAACTCCTGCTATGAGTTTTTTCATTTAAAAATTTATACCTAGTTCGTCTATTTTTTTTCTAATTTTTTTTAAATCTTCCCAAGAGTATTTTTTTTGATCTGCCTGTCTTAACAAATATGCTGGATGAAAAGTTATCATTGTAAGATATGTTTTGTTATTAATAATTACTTCTTTCCAATTGCCTCTTTCTTTTGAAATTTTAATTTTTGATCCAAGTAATGACTCCATGGCAGTACTTCCCATAAGAACCAATATTTTTGGGTCTATTATTGAAATGTGATCTCTTAAAAAATTTGAATATTTTGTTATTTCGCTAGACTTTAGTTTTCTATCTCCGGGCGGTCTAAAATTTACAACATTTGTTACATAGGTATTTTTTCTATTAACGTTTATAGCTTTAAGCATTTTATTTAATAGTATTCCTGCTTCACCTACAAAAGGCTTGCCTAGCTCGTCTTCTTTTTGTCCAGGACCCTCACCAACAATCATTATAAGGCTATCAATGTTGCCATCAGCAAACACTAATTTTGATGCATTAACTTTTAGTTCACAATTTTCAATATTTTGAATTTTTTTTTTTAGTTTATTTAATTCGTCGTTTTTATTTTTAACCAAAGGCTCATTTTTTACCCTATTAATTGGATTATCGCTAAAAATGCAATCTAAATCATAAGAATTAGCCATTTCAGTGTTGATTATGTCGTTTTGATTTAATATTTTTTTAGTCATAAAATACATTTATGTTTACAAATATTTTTAAAATACTATTTTTTTTATTATTTTTAAATATTAACTCAGTATACTCCAAAATTACAAATAATACTGATTTTAAAACAAAAAATTTATCCAATTATTTTTCAGCACTTGTATCGTTAGAAAACCAACAAAACCAAGACTCTTTAAAATTTTTTAATTCATCCAAATATTTAATTCATTTTCATGAACCATATCTTCAAAATTATATCAATTCTCTTGTTCAAGGAGGAAAAATTAAAAAAGCAACTTACGAATTAAGAGTTGCATATACCGAAAATAATTTGGATTTTTTTGAAGGTTATTTATTACTTTTTCTTGATGCGGTCAAAAAAGGAAATAATAACAAAGGTGAAGAATATTTAAAAAAGTTAGCAAATCTTAAAAAAAAAGGACCATTTGAAGAAGTTGTAATTCAATCGATACAGGACTTTTTCTATGTTTTTAAACACAAAAAAAAAAATCCAATTAAAAAAGATCTTGGCGATTTGGGATTTATAAATTTAGTTTTTCAAAGTTGCTATTTAGGTGAAAATAAATCAGAAATTTATTTTCAAAATTTATTAAATAAAACTAAATTAGATTATTCTAGATATATATTTTTTTATATTAATTATTTAATTTCTTTAGGAAAATATACAGAAGCTAAATACATTACGGATAGTGCAGACGTTATAAATAGTAATTTATTAATTTTGCAAACTAAAAATTGGATTGAAGCAAAGCAATTTAACAAAATTACCAACATATTTTCCTGCAAAAACGAAACTGATATTCTGGGTGAATTTTTCTATTTGATCGCAAGCTTATATTCTTCAGAGGAAGATTACAAAAAATCAAATTTTTATTTAAAAATATCTAATTTTTTAAATTCCAAATTTAAATTTAATTTAATATTAATTGCTGAAAATTTTTATATTAACAATAATTATCCACAGAGCATAATTGCAATAGATGAAATTAGTGAAAAGGATGGAATTTACTATTGGTATAAAATTAAAATAAATAGCAAGATTATCTTAAAAGAACATGGAATAGAACAATCTTCAAATTACTTAAAAAAAAATTTTAACAAAATAAAAAATCCATCAGAAAAAATTCTTTTTGATATGGCAAATTTATTTAAAACTTTTAAAAAATATGAAGAAGCTATTAAGTATTATAATAAAGTTTTACCAAAGCTAAATAAAAATTCATCTATCTATGCTGATGTCCTATATAGAAGAGGGGGTGCATTTGAAAGATTGGGAGATTACGTTCAATCAGACAAAGATCTTTTGAAATCTTTAGAAATCCAAGCAGACGATGCTTATGTTTTAAATTATTTGGCTTACTCATGGTTAGAAAGAAATTATAAAATTGATACTGCAATGCAAATGCTTGAAAAAGCATACGAACAAGAACCAGAAGACGCTTATATTATAGACTCAATTGGTTGGGCTCATTATTTGACTGGCAATTATATAAAGGCAGAAAAATTATTAAAAAAAGCAATACAAATAATGCCAGACGACCCAATAGTAAACGATCATTACGGAGATATTTTGTGGCACTTAGATAGAAAGACAGAAGCCCAATATTATTGGAAAAGCGTTTTAAGTTTTAATGATACAGAAGATGACATGAAAGATAAAGCTTACATTAAAATTTTAAAAGGTTTAAAAAAAATATAATTAATGAAATTTTTTAAAATTAAGTCTTATGCAAAATTAAATCTTTCTTTAAATGTTATAAAAAAAATACCAAAAAAACTTCATGCCATTGAAAGTATGGTAACATTTATTAACTTTTATGACTTAATATATATTAGGGAAATTAACGCTTTAAAACATAAAATAAAATTTGTTGGAAAATTTTCAAAAAATATAAATAAAAATAATACTATTAATAAATTATTAAATTTACTTGATAAAAAAAAGCTACTGAATGAAAAAAAATTTGAAATTAAAATAATAAAAAATATTCCTCAAAAATCTGGTATGGGAGGAGGTTCAATGAATGCCTCAAGTATTGTAAAATTTTTTTTAGTAAAAAAAATTATAAATTTAAGTAAAAAAAGTATAAATAATATTTTGAAATCTGTTGGCTCAGACGCGCCTCTTGGAATGAATCTGAAGAACACTATTATATTAAAAACAGGTAAATTAACTATAAAAGAAAAAAAACTTGGAATTTATGCTTTGATTGTTAAGCCTAATTTTGGTTGCTCTTCAAAAACTATTTACTCAAAAACAAAAGTACAGACCAAACCCATGTACAATAACCCTAAATCAAATTTTTTTTCTATAAAAAATGTAATCAATTCTAATAATGACTTGGAAAAAGCCGCATTTAAATTGAATCCAAAATTAAAAAATATAAAATTATTTTTATCTAGTTTACCAAATGCAATGTGTGTTAGAATGACAGGATCTGGATCATGCGTAGTTGCCTATTATCAGTCCAAAAAAAAAGCTTTAAAAGGACTTAGATTATTTAAAAAGAAATATAAAAATTATTGGTGTATTGTATCAAAAACTGTATAAATTTTTTTTTTTATGCTATATGAATTTAATTTTGGGGCGTAGCCAAGTGGTAAGGCAGCGGTTTTTGGTACCGCCATTCCTAGGTTCGAATCCTAGCGCCCCAGCCAAGTATGATTGAAATTTTAAATAAAATTTTTTTCCGATCCAATAATTTTGGAAATCTAAACGTTGAATTTCAAGAATTAAGAAAAAAAACTGGAATAGAATTACTATTTCAATCTATAGAAGAATACTCAGATGAAAGTGAAATTAGGTATGTAGGAGGGTGTGTAAGAAAAATTTTAAAAAATGAGAAGGTAAATGATATTGATCTTGCAACAAACTTAACTCCTAACCAAGTAATAGAAATTTGTAAAAAAAAAAATATTAAATTTTATGAAACTGGATTAAAGCATGGAACTATTACAGCAATAATTAATGATTATAAGTTTGAAATTACTTCATTAAGAAAAGATTTAAAAACAGATGGAAGACATGCGGATGTTGCTTTTACAAATGATTGGAAAGAAGATGCATCAAGAAGGGATTTTTCAATAAACTCAATTTATTCTGATTTGCAAGGCAATATATTTGATCCTTTTAATGGAAAAAAGGATCTTGAAAATGGAGAAATAAATTTTATTGGAGATGCAGAAAAAAGAATAAAAGAAGACTATCTAAGGATTTTACGCTATATCAGATTTTTTTTAAATTATAGCCAACGCGATCATGACAGAGATGTTGTTAAGGTCATTAAAAAGAATATTGAGGGTTTTTCTAGAATTTCATCTGAGAGATTACTTGATGAGTTTAAAAAATTATTTCATTCCAATGAATTTTTAAGTTTAGCTGATGATGAATTTAGTTATGAAATTATAAGTTTAATATTCCCACAATTTAAAAATATTCATCTGCTTAAAAATTTAAATAAATTTGCAAAAGAAAATATAAAAAAAATGGATTTCATTTTTTTAATTTCTTTAATGATTGTAGATGGCTCAGATAATGCTGATTATTTTATTTATAAATTCAACATTTCTAAAAAGGATCAAAAAAGAATTTTATTTTTAAATAATTATTTAAAAAATAAAAATAATAAAAATTTTAATATCAAAAACCTTTGGAAAATTTTATATTTTAACGGAAAAGAGTCTTTGTTAGATTTAATTAATTTTCATATTTTTATATCAAAAAAAGTTGATAAAAAATTAGTAAATTTTATTGATTTTTTTAAGGATAAAAAAGCGCCTTTGATGCCTTTAAGAGCAATTACTTTAATGACAAAATATAATATCCCAGAAGGTAAAGATTTAGGATTAAAATTAAAAAAAATTGAAAATAAGTGGGTCGACAATAATTTTGCTATTACGGAAAAAGAAGTTGAAAAACTTATAAAAAGTTAAATATATTTGACATTTTTGATTTCGAAATTTTTAATTCCTGCGGGTGTTTTTATTTCGACTAAATCATTTTTATTTTTACCTATCAATCCTTTACCGACTGGTGATTGAAAGTATATAAGTTTATTTTTCAAATCTGCTTCATCTTTACCAACAATTTTATATTCAATTTTTTCCCCAGTATCTAAATTTTCCAAAAAAACAGTTGAACCAAAAATAATTTTTCCGTCATTGTTTATTTTTGTAACATCAATTACGTTTGCTCTAGCAATAATATCATTAATTTGTTCTATTCTTCCCTCATTATGTGATTGCTGTTCTTTTGCAGCATGATATTCTGCATTTTCTTTTAAATCTCCATGTGATCTAGCCTCAGCTATAGCAGAAACTATTTCTGGTCTTTTTTTTTCTTTTAAAAAAATTAATTCTTCTTTTAATTTTTCAAGACCTTGAATTGTAATTGGTTCTTTATCCATATTATTTCCATTTTGCCAAAGGAGGCAATGACATTAAAATTGCATCAACATTACCATCTGTTTGTAATCCAAATTTTGTTCCTCTATCATATATTAAGTTAAACTCAACATATCTGCCTCTTTTTAAATATTGTAGCTCTTTTTTTTTGGAATTCCATTTTTTTTTGTATTTCTTTAATATAATTGTTTTAAAAATATTTTTAAAAGCTATTCCAACATCTCTTACAAATGCAAAATCTTTTTCCCAGTTTTTTTTCTTATAATCAAAAAAGATTCCACCAATACCTCGCATTTCTTTTCTGTGAGGTAAATAAAAGTATTGGTCACACCATTTTTTATACTTTTTGTAGTAATTTTTATTATGAAAATCACAAGTTTTTTTAAGTTCTTTATGAAACCATTTTTTTTCTTTTAGGTCTTTTATACATGGAGTTATATCCATTCCCCCTCCAAACCACCCAAAAGATGTATAGATATATCTAGTGTTAAAATGCATTGCTGGTATGTTGGGATTTTTCATATGCATTACAATTGATATTCCAGTAGCCCAAAAATTTCCCTTTTTTTTTGTTCCAGGTATTTTGTTTCTTATATTTTTTGCAAATGTTCCATTGACTTCTGAAAAATTTACTCCAACCTTTTCAAATATTTTTCCATTTTTTATAATTCTATATTCACCACCACCTTCATTTTTTTTTGGATGTTTTTTCCATTTTTTACATATAAATTTCTTAGATGAATTCTCTAATTTTTCAATTTCTAAGCAAATAATATTTTGAAGTGTTTTAAACCAATTCCTAGCGATCTTTTTTTTAATTTCTTTATCCATGATTTATAAATTTATTTTGTCTTAAACTTTCAGCCAAAACTATAGCAACAGATGAAGCTATGTTTAAAGATCTTTTTTTTTTCATCATTGGTATTTTAAGTTTGTTTTCAATTATTTTATGAATTTTTTGTGGCACACCAGCACTTTCTCTACCAAATAAAAGTGTGTCATTTATTTTAAATTTGAAGGAACTGTATGATTTAGATGCTTTTGTGGTCATTAAAATAACTCTTTCTTTAGATTTTGCTTTAAAAAAATCTTCGAAACTTGAGTAAAATTTTATCATTTTTTCATCTATATAATCCATTGCAACTCTTTTGAATCTTTTATCATTAATTAAGAATCCACATGGTTGAATAATTTCCAAATCAGCCCCCAGACAAGCACAAGTTCTTATAATTGCAGCTGTATTTTGAGGTATGTCAGGTTCATATAGTGCTATTTTTGGCCTTAAATGCTTGTTTTTCTGTGTCATTGTTTCCGTAGAAAAAAATCTTTTTTGCTATATGAAATCATATATTAGACAAAAATAAACAAAATATTACAGATGTCAGACGAGAAAAAAGTTCAAAGAAGAGATTTTATATTTACCGCATCATATGCTCTAGGGGCAGTAGGGGTCGGAGCGGCAGTTTGGCCACTTATAGATCAGATGAATCCTGATCGTTCGGTAAAAGCTCTAGCGAGTACAGAAGTTGATATAAGCTCTTTAGAACCAGGAAAATCAATAACAGTTCTATGGAGAGGAAAACCAGTTTTTATTAAAAGACGAACACCAGAAGAAATTGCTGAAGCAAGAGACGTTAGTGTTGAAAATCTTCCGCACCCAGAAAAAGATGAGGATAGAGCAAAGAATCCTGAGTGGTTAGTTATGTTGGGAATATGCACTCATCTTGGATGTGTTCCTTTAGGAGACAAAGGTGAATACAATGGATGGTTCTGTCCATGTCATGGATCTCATTATGATACATCAGGCAGAATAAGAAAAGGCCCTGCTCCAAAAAATTTGGAAATTCCTAAATATGAATTTGTTAATAGCAATACAATTAAAATTGGTTAAACAATAACATGAGTAATCACAATTATGTTCCATCATCAAAACTTGGAAAATGGTTTAACGACAGATTACCTTTATTAACTCTATCTGCCCACTTAAAAGAATATCCCACTCCAAAAAATTTAAATTATTGGTGGACTTTTGGTGGTATTTTAACTTTCTGCTTAATTACACAAATAATTACAGGAGTTGTTTTAGGTATGCATTATGTTGCTCATGCAGATTTTGCTTTTGATAGTGTAGAACATATTATGAGAGATGTGAACTACGGCTGGTTAATTAGATATGTTCATGCCAATGGTGCTTCAATGTTTTTTTTAGCTGTTTATATTCATATATTTAGAGCTTTGTACTATGGGTCATATAAGTCACCAAGAGAAGTTATATGGATTATTGGAATGATAATTTATTTGTTGATGATGATGACTGCTTTTATGGGTTATGTTTTACCTTGGGGCCAAATGAGTTTTTGGGGTGCTACAGTGATAACAAATTTATTTAGTGCCATTCCTTTTTTTGGAGAAGGTATAACTAACTGGTTGTGGGGTGGATATGCCGTTGATAAGCCGACTTTAACAAGATTTTTTAGTTTACATTATCTTTTACCGTTTTTGATTTTAGGTCTTGTAATTTTACATATTTGGGCACTGCATGTACCAGGAAACAATAATCCTATTGGAATAGAATTAAAAAAACCGTCAAAAGACACTGTTCCTTTTCATCCATATATAGTTATTAAAGATTTGTTTGCTTTATTATTGTTTCTAATTGTATTTGCATTTTTTGTTTTTTATTCACCAAATATATTAGGCCACTCTGATAATTATATTGAAGCCAATCCAATGGTTACTCCAGCGCATATTGTTCCCGAGTGGTATCTATTACCTTTTTATGCAATTCTTAGATCTGTACCGGATAAATTATTGGGTGTAGTTGCAATGTTTGCATCAATTTTTATTTTAGTGGTATTGCCATGGTTAGATACATCAAAAATTAGATCAGCAATATTTAGACCTATTTACAAACAGCTTTATTGGATATTAGTATTGGATGTTATTATATTAGGATATATGGGTGCAATGCCAGCAGAGGGAACATATTTGTTAATAGCTAGAGCAGCTACAGCATATTATTTTATTCACTTTTTGATTATTCTCCCAATTCTTGGAAAAAAAGAGAAGACCCTACCAGTTCCACCAAACATTACAGATCCAGTTTTAGGAGGCTCATCAAACCCTCAAATGGTTAAAAAAAAAGAAAAATATATTTAATGATATGAAAAATATAATTAAATTAATTTATTTCATGTTTCTCTCTTTAATTTTGCTAAACAATAATCTTTTAGCGGTAGAGAAAAAAAAAGAATTACTAACTTCTGATTGGAGCTTTAAAGGATATTTTGGAAAATTTGACAGAGGAGCTCTGCAAAGAGGTTATCAAGTTTATACAGAAGTTTGTGCATCATGCCACTCAATGAAATATTTAAGCTATAGAAATTTAGCAGAAAAAGGTGGACCAGAGTTTTCTGAAGAACAAGCAAAAGCAATTGCAGCGAATTTTGAGGTGACTGATGGGCCAAATGATGATGGTGATATGTTTACAAGACCAGCAAAACTTTCAGATAAATTTGTACAACCATATAGAAATGTTAAAGAGGCTATGGCTTCGAATGGAGGGGCTTATCCGCCAGATATGTCTGTTTTGGTAAAAGCAAGAAGCGGAGGTGCAGATTATATATATTCACTTCTACTTGGGTATGAAGACCCACCTAGTGGAACCAATTTAGATGATGGTGTTTATTATAACAAGTATATGTATGGAAATAATATTAAAATGCCAAAACCTTTCATGGATGGCCAAGTAGAATATAATGATGGAACAGAGGCAACAGAACAACAAATGGCAAAGGACGTTGTGACCTTTTTAGCTTGGTCGGCTGAGCCTCATTTAGAAGAAAGACACAAAATTGGTTTTAGAGCAATTATTTATCTAATTGTTATAACTATTCTAGTTTATTTTAGTATGAAGAAAATTTGGTCACGTGTTGAATCTGAAGTTTAACACATCTCCATCTTTAACAATATAGTCTTTACCTTCTAATCTCATTTTTCCATTTGTCTTAGAGTTAAGCCAGCCTTGATTTTGAACAAAATCATCATAAGCAACTGTTTCTGCTCTTATAAATCCTTTTTCAAAATCAGTATGTATTTCTCCAGCAGCTTTTGGTGCAACACAATTTTTTTTAACAGTCCATGCTCTACTCTCTTCTGGCCCAGAAGTAAAATAAGTTTCTAACTCTAAAATTTTATACCCTTTTTGTATTAACATATTCAAACCTGTTTCTTTTAACCCTATCATTTGCATGTAGTTTTTTTTTTCATCGCCCTTTAATTCATTAATTTGATTTTCAATATCAGCTGAAACAATAATTGTATTTTTAGTTCCAAATTTATTGACAAAATTTTCGGAATACTTATTTCCTTGTCCAATACTTTTTTCATCAACATTACAAACAAAGATTTTTGGTTTAACTGTTAGCAGACCACTAAGATTTAATTCTTTTTTATTAAAATTATCATTCAAAATTTCAATATTTTTATTATTATTTATGCAATCCAGTGCCATTTCCAGTATTTTTAACTGTTCATTATCAACATTTTTTTTATTTTTTTTGTCCAATCTTTTTTGAATAGATTCTAAATCTGCAAGCATCATTTCAGTTTCAATAATTTCCAAATCTCTTATTGGGTTAACATCTGGATTAACATTTTGAATGTCGTTTGAATCAAAACATCTAATCATGTGTATTATTGCATCGACTTCTCTAATATGTGATAAAAATTTATTACCAAGCCCTTCACCTTTTGAGGCTCCTTTAACCAAACCAGCTATATCTACAAAAGATATAGTGGTGTTAATTTTTTTTTTTGAATTAGAAATTTTTGCTAACTGATCAAGCCTATAATCAGGAACCGGTACAATTCCAATATTGGGATCTATTGTACAAAATGGAAAATTTTCTGCTTGTGCTTTGCTTGAGTTAGTTAGAGCATTGAATAGGGTTGATTTACCAACATTTGGTAATCCAACTATACCGCATTTAAAACTCATTACTTATTATTAACTGTGCTAGAAAAAAGATCTAATTTTTTATCTATTAATATTTCTAAAGATCCGGTTATACTTTCTGTAACTTTTTTTAATTCTATTATCTCTTCATCATCAAAATCCTTAAGCACGTGATCCACCACATTAGATTTTGATTTTGGTTTACCTATTCCGATTCTTACTCTTGAGTAATCTTTACCAATAAATTTATCGATAGATTCTATTCCATTATGACCAGCGCTTGATCCACCAAACTTCGCTTTTATTTTGCCGAAATTTATGTCCAGATCATCGTGAAAGACAATTACGTTTTCAGCGTCTATTTTAAAATACTCAATTAATTCACGAATACATATTCCAGAATTATTCATGAATGTTAAAGGTTTAATAGCGTAAACTTTCTTGTTATTTATATTTCCTGTTGTAAGTAAACCTTTAAATTTTGGTTTTTGTTTTGAAAGGCTGAATTTTTGGTTTATTGCATCAATAATTTTAAAACCTATATTGTGTCTATTATTCTCACTATCAGGAGTTGGATTTCCTAAACCTACAAATAAAAGCATAACTTTATGATTATTGGGTGAAAGTTTTCACTATTTTTTTTCTTTAGGTGCTTCTTTTTTTTCTGTTTCTTTTTTATCACCCTCTTTTTTTTCTTTGTCGCCTTCTTTTTTATCTCCACCTTCAGCAGATGCTTTTGCTTCTCCTTCGGCTCCTTCAGTAGTTCCCTCGGCTCCTTCAGCTCCTTCAGCTGTTTCTTCTGCTGGTTTTTCGGGCTCTTTGATAATTGTTGGTGCAGCTAGTGTAGCGATCACAAAATCACGTCCTTGTATTGTTGGTGTAACATTTTCAGGCAGCTTGATTGAAGAAATCTTAAAACTATCACCTATATCAACTCCATCCAAATCAATGACTAATTCTGTCGGAATATTTTCAGTTGGACATTTTAACTCAACTTTTCTTCTTACTATATTAAGAACTCCCCCTCTTTTAAGACCAGGAGATTTTTCGTTATTAATAAATTTAACAGGTATATCCAAAATTAATTTTGTACCGTCAACAACTCTTAAAAAATCTACATGAATTGGTTCATCTGTAATAATGTCATATTTTATTTCTCTAGGTAAAACATTTTGATCTTTACCATCAAGTTTAAGTGTCAAAACGTTTGATAAAAAATTTTGTTTTTCTAATAAAATTTTAATTTTTTTTGTAGATACTGATACTTTTTGATTTTGGTCTTTTCCACCATAAATAATGCCAGGCACAATACCTTTTTCTCTTAATGCATTAAGTTCGCCTTTAGTTTTTGTATTTCTGACAGTTGCTTCAATTGAATTCATAAAAACAGGGATTTATAACTTAAATTAAAAATAACTCAAGGAAATTATTTAAATAGATCTGATACCGAAGTAGAGTTAGATATTCGCTTAATAGCTTCACCCATTAAGTTTGAAATTGTTAATACTTCAATATTATTTGCCATCTTAACTTTTTCTAAGTTATCTATAGTATCTGTAATTACTAATTTTTTTATTGAAGATTTTTTAATTTTGTTAACTGCTTCGCCACTTAAAACACCATGAGTTATATATACATAAACTTCTTTCGCTCCTCGATCTTTTAGGGCTTTTGCAGCATTAATGATGGTTCCTCCGGAATCAATTATATCATCAACAATAACGCAAGTTTTATTTTTAACATTTCCTATTACATTCATTACCTGGGATTTACCAGGAGCAGGTCTTCTCTTGTCAACTATTGCTAAGCCTACATCCAAAAGTTTTCCTAAAGCTCGTGCTCTTTCTGTTCCTCCGACGTCAGGAGCAACACAAATAATATTTTTACTTTTAATATTTTTTTTAACGTGTCGTGCAAAAATTGGAGTAGAAAACAAGTTGTCTACCGGTATATCAAAAAAACCTTGAATTTGGCCAGCATGCAAATCAACCGTTACAACCCTATCTGCGCCAGCCTTAGTTATCAAATTGGAAACTAATTTTGCAGATATGGAAGTTCTCGGTACTACTTTTCGATCTTGTCTTGCGTAACCAAAGTAAGGAATTACCGCAGTAATATTTTTGGCAGAAGATCTTTTTAATGCATCGATTGATAACAGCAATTCCATCAAATTATCATTTGCAGGAGAAGATATAGATTGAACTATGAAAATACTATTACCTCTTATATTTTCGTTTATTTCAATATAGATTTCTCCGTCAGAAAATTTTTTAATATTTGAGTTTACTAATTTTGATTTTAGATATTTTGATATTTTTTTACTTAATATTTTATTACTATTTCCAGTTAGTAATTTCATTGAGATATCCTAATTAATCATAATTATTGAAATATTTCTACCATAATCATTTTCTTTCTTATGTATAGATCTTCTTGCGCTAAAAAAGTTATTTTTTGGATTGTAAGTGTCTTTAGCAATTATATCTATTTTTTTTAATCCCAAGCTTTTCAATTGGTAGTAAACATACTTATTGAGGCTAAAATATGTTTTATTTCTAATTTTTTTAAAAAAAATTTCATTTTTTTTGCTTTGCCTTAAAAATTTAGTTTTAAAATCTTTCTTAATCTCATAACTTTTTTGAGATATGCACGGTCCAATTGCCGCAACAAGATTTTTTGATTCGCTACCATTTTTTAATAGGAATTTTATAACTTTTTTGACAATCCCTTTGTATGCGCCTTTCCAACCAGCGTGAATGGCAGAAATAATTTTTCGTTTATTATCATAAATTAATACTGGAACACAGTCAGCTGTTAAAATCCCAATAACAACATTTCTTTGGTCCGTTATTAATGCATCCCCTAAAAGTTTTTTTTTATTTTTTTTATAACTTTTATTTAAAACATGAAATCTAGTACTATGAATTTGATTTAGTAAAATTAGTTTTTTATGTGAATAACCAATTTTTAAGCAGACAATTTTTAAATTGTTATTTACATTTTTTTTGTTGTCCGCAGAACCTACTCCGCAGTTTAAACTTTTATATATGCCCTTGGATTTTCCACCTTTTCTATTAAAGAAACCGTGACTTATATTTTTATATTTTGAGAGTTTGTTTGATTTTATCAATTTTTAAAACCAGTTTTAAATTGTATATTTTTTTTTGTTGCAAAAATAACTTTAAACAATTTTCCCATCGAATTTTCATGAATTAATCTTTTTACTCTAAAATATATGTTTACTTTTTTAGAAAAAGGTAAATTTTTAGAAACAATTTCTGCTCTTTCTAATATGCCAAGTTTTTGTAAAAAATTTTTTTGATTTGTTATTCCATTAACTTTTAATCCAAGTTTTTTTATAATTTTTTCCATGATCTTGAAATTTATATCGTAAGTTATGTCAGATTTACTAAAATTATCCAAAACATTAGTTAGTTTGTGTTTTTTAATAGATTTTAGAGTATTTTTCATCTTTGGGTCTATGTATCCGTAATCTATTGCTAACAAGCCACCACCGTTATTTTTGATTAGTTTAGAAATTGATTTCAAATATTTCATTGATAAAGGTGAATATTCAATAAACTTTTGTCCTTGGGATATTTTAAAACCTATCTTTTTTTCAAATTTTTTTATGTTTACTAAAATATCTAAAATTTTTGGCTTTTGTAATTTTGAAAATTTTATATTTTTTTCATACCATTTATTTTTTTTTTTAACAAATTGTTTTATGGGCAATGCATCAAAAAATTCATTTGCAATAAATATGCTTGGGAAGTTTGATATATTGTTCAAGTTATTTAACCAAGTAATATTATAGTCTTTTAATTTTTGTTTTTGTATTTTTTTTAAATAAATACTTTTTTCTAAAATATTAATTTTACAAGATTTTTTAATTAAAGGGAATTTTTTAAATGTTTTTAATATTTGAAGTATCATTTCTCCATTTCCTGACCCAAGTTCTATGAGGTTGAATTTTTTTGGGGATTTTAAATTTTTCCAAAATAAAATTATCCAAATTGCAATCATTTCTGAAAATAATACTGAAATGTTGGGAGATGTAATATAGTCACCTTTGTTTCCAAATGGATCAGCTTTCATATAGTAACCATACTTTTTGTTATACAAAGCCTCATCAATATACTTGTCTAGCGTAAAGATTTTGTTTTTTTTAAGCTGCATTATTTTTTTTAAAAAATAAATAAATTCCAAAAATAAAAAAAATAACACTTATTAATTGTCCCAAACTAAGGCCAAAAGTTAAATATCCGATTTGTTGATCAGGGACTCTAAAAAATTCTATTAAAAATCTAAATATAGAATAAAAAATTAAAAACAGCGATGAAATTACACCGGGTTTACTAGATATATTTTTTTTAAAAATATAGTTTAATAAAATAAATAATATTAGACCTTCAAAAATTGCTTCGTAAATTTGTGATGGATGTCTTGAAATATTGTCTATAGCCAAAAATTTTACCGACCATAAAATATCAGTTTCTTTTCCATAAAGTTCTGAGTTAATAAAATTTGCTATTCTACCAAAAAAAATTCCTATAGGTGCAACTAGAGAAATTAAATCTAAAAAAATATATGTATTAATCTTATGTTTTTGACTAAAAAAATATGTTGCCACCATAGTTCCTATCAAGCCACCATGAAAAGACATCCCTCCATTCCAAACCATAAAAATTTCAGAAATATTTTCTAAGTAGTATTGAAGATTGTAGAACAACACATATCCGAGTCTACCTCCTATGATAATACCAATAATTATATATGCAACTAAGTCATCAAATAATTTAAGAATTTTTGTATCTTTAATTAATTTTTTTTTGCAGTATACCCAACCTAAAATAATTCCTAAAATATAAGCAATTGAATACCATCTAATTTCAAATGAAAAGAAATCAAATGCAACTGGGTCAAAATTGTTTATAAACATTTTAATTATATAAAAGTAGAGTATATTAGATTTTAAAAGGAATGCATGTCAAAATCCAAATTTGTAATTGATAAATTTGCTAAATTATTTGAACAGGGCTTAGTATCATATAAAGACTTAAGTTCTGAAATTTTAAATATTTTAAGATCAAAGAGAGATGAAGTAATTTTTAGGATGAAAATAACTAGCAAAGAAGAAACAGAAGTACAAAATCGAAGGATTGAAATTTTAGAAAAAAAATTAGAAAAAATTGAAAAGTTAATTAAAGTAAATTCTAAAAAGGGAAAAAAACTTTAACTCTTAGTCCGTTAATTGGTGATTTTTCTAATGTTATATTTCCACCGTGAGACCTAATAATGTCAGAGGCAATTGACAGACCAAGACCAACACTTGATTTTGCATCACCTCGGCTTTTGTTTATTTTATAAAATGGCTTAAATACATTTTCATATTCTTTTTTATCTATCCCTGGCCCATCGTCATCTATTGTTATAATGTTATGGTTGCTACTTTTAGATAATTGGATATGAACTTTTTTTCCATATTTAATGCCGTTGTCAATTAAATTATTTATACATCTTATAATTAAATTTTTTCTTCCATTCATCAATATATCTTTATCTACTTCAGGAATTATATTTTTGTTTTCATATTTTTTAACAATATCTATTATTAAGTCAGTTAAATTAAACTTTTCACTTTGTTCCAAAGAACGGGAGCTTGCAAATTGTAAATATTCATTAAGCATTTTTTCCATTTCCTGAACATCTCCTGATAATTTTTTTGAGATTTCTTTATCTTTTATAAGTGCTAGTTGTAATTTTATTCTCGTTAAAGGAGTTCTGAGATCATGACTAATTCCTGATAACATTTCTGATCTTTGATTCAAATGTTTCATTATTCTTTTTCGCATTTTGTCAAACTCGTACCCAGCTTGTCTAATTTCTAAAGCGCCAGATGGTCTGAATTCATCAACATTTTCTCCTCTTCCGAATTTAGCGGATGCTTTAGCTAAGTTAATGATTGGTCTAGTTTGATTTTTTAAAAATATTAAAGCAATAATAATTAATAAAAAAGCTGGCAGAGTTATCCATAGGGCAAAAATTCTCGCGGAAGAGTTTGTTACTCTATTTTTAGGAACAATAAATTGAAAATATCCATTTGAATATTTTATTTTTAAATTAATAAATTCCTTTATAGAAGTTGTGTCAAACCAATAATTAGTAAACTGAGATTTAAGTTCTCTTCTCAAAGTTCTATCCATTGGACTAAACCATCTCTCTTGATCATCCTTTGGTAAAATTTTGTTAGGAATATATTTAACATTTAAACTATGTGAATCTGAAAAAAGTTTTGTTAATGAATCTTTATTATACTGCTCATTATCATATGCATCTATAAAAAATTTAATTTCTCCAACAAGTGCTCTTGTCATCCCTTTGTTAGTTTTAATCCACAGACTATCAAAAAAAACTATGGAAATAATTATTTGCAAAATAATAATTGGTGCCGCAACAATAAGTAATGCTCTATAAAATAATTGTTTAGGTAATAAATTTTTTATAAATTTATTCAATCCATAAAACATAACCAGCTCCTCTTATTGTTTGAAGATATTTTGGATTTTTTGGCTCAATTTCAATTTTTTTTCTGAGTCTTGTTATTATTACATCTACAGATCTTTCTTTATCAATATTTATTAAGTTACCAATAGACTCTCTGGAAAATGTTTCACCAGGAGCATTAATCATTTTTTCAAGAATAATTTTTTCAGTATTGTTTATTTTAAACTCAGCATTATTTTTTATAATTATTAATTTATTTAGATCGATTTTAATATTATCAAATTCGACAAATCTTTTTTGATTTTTATTTTTTGTTTTATTTAAAATATTTTGTATTCTCAGCAGGAGCTCTTTTGGTTCAAATGGTTTGGCAAGATAATCATCAGCACCCACTTCTAAACCTTCAACTCTTTCTTCAGCTTCACCTCTGGCTGTTAATAAAATAATTGGAGTATTAATTTTTTCTTTATTTTCTATTGTAAATTCCAAACCACTTTTTCCTGGCATCATTATATCTAAGATAATTAAATCAAATTTTATTATAGAGACCTTTTCTTTAGCATCTTCTGCGCTATTAGCACTTGTGACTAAAAAATTATTTTCATTTAAATACTGTTTAACTAAGCTTCTTATGCCTTCATCATCATCTACAACTAGTATATGTGCATTAAATTTATTCATTAATTATCTTTTTTAAAACATTATCAAAAAACAGAACTTCTTCTGACTTAGAATTTAAAAAAGCTTTGTAAATTCTTTTTTTTTGTACTGAAAATATTTCATTAAAAAGTTTTTTTCCTTTTTCATTAAGAAAAACATGTTTTAATCTACTGTCTTTTTTATCTTTTTCAAAAGAAATTACATCAAGCTTAATTAAGTCTTTCAAAATTCTATTTAAACTTTGCTTAGTAACTTTTAGTTTTTTTAAAAGCTCAGAAACAGTAATTCCTTCATATATTGATAGCAGATGAATAACTTTGTGGTGCGCTATTCCTATTGAATGCTTATTTAAAATTTTTTTAGCATCAGCAAAAGTCTCTCTGTAACCCATAAAGAGTTTTTCAACGAATCCTTTCAATTGTTCATCTTTTAAATATAAAAGTTCTTTCATAATTGGTAAGTTATATTGACATATTATAGATACAAAGATATTTTTTTAAAAAAATTAAAATCTCTAATGATACCTTACGATAAAAGATCTGGTAAAATATGGTACAATAACGATCTAGTTGATTGGGCTAATGTTAAATTTCATGTATTAAGCCATGGGCTTCATTATGCGAGTTGTGTTTTTGAAGGTGAAAGGGTTTACGACGGTACAATTTTTAAATTAGAAGAACATACTTCAAGACTTTTTCATTCAGCTAATAGAATGGGTTTTAAAATACCTTATTCAGAAAATGAAATAAATGATGCCTGTAAAAAAATTATTTCCGTTCAAAATGTTCAAAATGGATATGTAAGGCCAATTGCATGGCGCGGCAGTGAGATGATGGCTATCTCTGCACAGCAAACAAAAATTCATGTAGCAATAGCAACTTGGGAATGGGGATCTTACTTTGATCCCAAACTTAAAATTGAAGGAATTAAATTAAATATTTCAAAATGGAAAAGACCTGCGCCAGATACAATTCCTTGGGACACAAAAGCATCTGGTCTTTATATGATTTGCACTTTGTCTAAACATGAAGCAGAGCAACAAGGGTACACCGATTCTTTAATGTTAGATTATGAGGGAAATGTTGCTGAAGCTACAGGAGCTAACATTTTTTTTAAAGACAGTGAAGGAAACTTACATACACCTACACCCGATTCGTTTTTAGATGGTATAACCAGAAGAACTGTAATTGAAATTGCTAAATCAAAAAAAATTAAAGTTATTGAAAGAAAAATATCACCAGATGAATTATCTGAGTTTGTTGGATGTTTTTTAACAGGTACGGCTGCTGAAGTAACTCCAGTGTCTTGTATTGGTAAATTTCAATTTAAAGTTTGTGATGTAATAATTGGTTTGAATGAAAGTTATCAAGCCCTAGTGAGAAAGAAAAAAGCTGCTTAATTTTTTTTATCTTGAGATATTGCGTGATCAATTCCTTTTCTCAAGTATTCATAACCCGTGTACAAAGTTAAAAATGCAGAAAACCATAAAAAAATTATTCCAATAGTCTGAGCATCATAATCTTGGAAATTTATTAATTTTTTTCCAGTTTCGCCTGTTAATAAAATTGCAATAGAAAACATTTGTAAAAAAGTTTTTAATTTAGCTAAGTTTGAAACTGGAAGTTTAATTTGTCCTTTAGCTAAAAATTCTCTTAAACCTGATATTAAAATTTCTCTTGTTAAAATTATTATAGCGGCAATTACTTCAAAGTTTTTTATTGTTCCATTCATTACTAGCAATATAAGTGCTGCCGCCACAATTATTTTATCAGCTATTGGATCTAATAGTTCACCAAGCTTAGATTCTTCTCTAAACATTCTTGCCAATAATCCATCAAGGAAATCAGTAAATGAAGCTGCAATAAATAGAGCAAAAGGAATTATATCGCCATAAAAACCAGGAAGATAAAAAGAAAAAACAAAAATAGGAACAATTATTATTCTGCCTATAGTTAAGATATTTGGTATTTTTATTTTCATATTTATTCGTGAAAAAAGTTATATATCTTTTTTGCAACTTTTTCCTCAACTCCTTCGACAGACTTAATTTCATCTAGACTTGCAGATTCTACAGCTCGAGCCGAGCCAAAGTGATTTAATATGGCTCTTTTTCTTATAGATCCAATTCCACTAATTTGATCCAAAAGAGATCTGCTTATTGCTTTTTTTCTTTTTGCTCTATGAGCACTTATGGCAAATCTATGAGCCTCGTCTCTTAATCTTTGTAAAAAAAAGAGCGCAGGATCATTTTTAGAAAATTTAATTTTTTTTCCATTATGAAAGAATGTTTCGTCCCCTTTATTTCTCAATTCTCCTTTTGCGATAGCTATCATTGGTAAATCTTGCAATCCAAACTCATTTAATACTTCTTTAGCAGCCGAATACTGTCCTTTTCCACCATCAATTAAAAGTAAATCAGGAAGGCTTAAATGGTTAGTCTTCTCAAGCAAAGCTCTTTTAAATCTTCTGCTTAAAACTTCTTTAATCATAGCGTAGTCATCTTGTTTTGCACCTTTTGATTTTATGTCAAATTTTCTATATCTTTTTTTTATAAAACCATCTTCACCAAAAGTGATCATAGCTCCAACGCTATTTGTTCCTTGCATATGGCTGTTATCATAAACTTCAACTAAGCCAATGTTATTTTTAATATTAAATTTTTTATTTATTGATTCAAATAAATTTTTATTATTATTTGCTTCATAAAGTTTTCTATCTAAAGCTTCCTTTGCATTTTTTTCGGCAAGAGAAACAACATTAGCCTTGGATCCTTTTTTTGCAATTGCAATTGAGATAGTTTTATTCTCTTTTGAACTTAATGTTTTTTCAATTAATTTTTTATCATTTATTTTATGATTTAAGATAACTAATTTTGGAACATTTTTATTTTCATAAAATTGCATTATAAATGAAGACATTATTTCAGAAATATTTTGCTCAGGGTCATGTTTAGGAAAATACGATTGATTTCCCCAATTTTGTTTGGATCTATAGAAAAATACTTGGATGCAAGTTTTTCCAGATTCCTTATATCCTGCCATTACATCAGCATCTACTAGGTTGGCTTCATTAATTTTTTGAGAAGATTGAATTATGTTTAATGATTTAATTCTATCTCTAAGCATTGAAGCTTTTTCAAAATCTAGCTTTTCACTTGCATCTTCCATTTGTTGAGATAAATTTTTTTGAATTTCTCTTGATTTTCCAGATACAAATTTTATCACATCTTTAACTGAATTTTTGTACTCAAGCTCATCAACATATCCTACGCATGGTGCAGAACATCTTTTAATTTGGTATAAAATACATGGACGTTTTCTGTTTTTAAATGTGGAGTCATCACAGACTCTGATTTGAAATATTTTTTGTATCATTTTTATTGTCCAATTTGCAGAACCAGTAGATGCAAATGGACCAAAATAAAAACCGTCCTTATCTTTTTTTCCTCTATGTTTAATTACTTGGGGCCATTTATCTTTGCTTCCAATGTATATGAATGGAAATGATTTATCGTCTTTAAGTAAAATATTAAATTTTGGTCTAAATTTTTTTATTAAATTTGCTTCTAAAAGCAAAGCTTCACTTTCATTGGAAGTTGTTGTGATATCTATTTTATGTGTTTGTGCCAACATTCTTTCCGTTCTAATAATATGGTTCTTTTCAGAAATATAACTCTTAAGTCTGTTGGGTAGGTTTTTTGCTTTTCCAACATAATGAACATCACCTTTATGATTTATCATTCTATAAACTCCAGGACTTTTAGGTATTAGTGAGAGTTCTTTTTTTATTACTTCTTTTCCAAGATCAGAGCTTTTCATAGCTTCTTTTTTTAGAAATTTGTATACCAACTGATGAACAGTTTTCCATAATTTCTAATTTTTCTATTTGAAGATTTATTTTATCAATTCTTTTATCCTTAAACAGTTCATCAAAAACATCTTCGGCCAATGTTTCAAGAAAGTTATAATGTTTATTTTTTACTAGCTTCTTAATTAACTTTACAATTTTTGCGTAATTAACAATTGATTTAATATCTTTATCATTTGAGGGTTTTTTATCTTCATAGTTAACTTCAAGAGTAAATTTTACTTTTTGAGTCTTTTCTTTTTCAAAATTGTAATAACCAAGCTTTAAATTTAACAATAAATCTTTAATTAAAACTTTTTTTTCGTAATTAAATAAACTCTTATTTTTATCTATCTTAACTATTTTAAGGTTGTTTTTTTTCATTCTTTAGTTCCTATGATATCTGGTGTTTGCCAATTTAAATTTTGTCCACTATCAACAGCAAGGACTTGTCCAGTAATTGATCCGTTTTTAATAAAAAAGTCAACTGCATTACAAATTTCTGATACATTAACTTGTCTTTTTAAGGGAGTGGCTAAATATTGTTTTTTAAAATGTTTTTCACTTTGTCTTTTATTTTTAAGAGTTGGTCCTGGGGCAATCCCATTTACTCTTATTCTTGGTGCTAGGCTTATAGCACTAGTTTTGGTCATAGTATAGAGGCCCGTCTTACTTATTGTGTATGAGAAGAAAAATGGTGTCAATTTAAAAACTCTTTGGTCAATAATATTAATAATATTGTTATTTTCACCTCTAATATTTTTTGAAAATTCTTTTGATAGTAATGCGGGTGCCCTTAAATTTGTTCTTAAATGACGCCCCCAGCTATCGGTAGTAAAATTTTTTAATTTATCATTTTCAAACAATGAAGCATTATTTATTAAACAATCAAAATATTTTAATTTTTTTTTACAAAATTTAACTATTTTTTTTAAATCAGTTTCTTTGCTAAGATCTCCCTTGATCAAGTATACTATTGTTGAATTTTTTGATAATTTTTTTTTTAGATTTTCAGCATTTGATTTTGATTTATTATAATGAACTACTATCTCAACTCCAGGGCCAGACAATTTATTTGCAATGGCTGCACCAATTCTGGTAGCGCCGCCAGTTATAATTATTTTTTTTGCTTTCACTTTTTTTTTCCTTTTTTAGCTCTTGTTCCCGGCATTCCCATAGTAGATCTTCCTTTTGGATAAATTTTATTATTTAAACTATACTGTTTTACTTTAGGGTTAAGTGTAATCTCTAATTCAGTACTTTCAAGTTTTCTAATTTCATCTCTTATTTTTGCAGCTTCTTCAAATTCTAGATTTGACGCAGATTCTTTCATTTTTTTGTTTAAAACTTTTAAGTGTTTTTTTAGATTTCCACCAATATTTTCACCAGTTCCGACTTTTGTATAATCTTTTTCATAAACACTTTCTAATACATCACTAATTTCTTTTTTTATTGTTTTTGCGCTAATGTTATTTTTTTTATTGTATTTTAATTGAATATCTCTTCTTCTATTTGTTTCTTCAATAGCTTTATTAATACTTTTAGTTTTTTTATCAGCATATAAAATAACTTTGCCATCCAAGTTTCTTGCTGCTCTTCCGATTGTTTGAATTAATGATCTTTCCGATCTTAAAAAACCTTCTTTATCAGCATCTAAAATTCCAACTAGTGCACACTCAGGTATATCCAATCCTTCTCTTAAAAGGTTAATCCCTACAAGAACATCAAATACACCCATTCTTAAATCTCTCATAATTTCAATTCTCTCAAGAGTGTCTATATCAGAATGCATGTATCTAACTTTAATTCCATTTTCATGAAGATATTCAGTTAAGTCTTCTGCCATTCGTTTTGTCAAAGTTGTAACTAAGACTCTATAATTCTTTTCAATTGTTTTTTTACATTCATGCATTAAATCATCCACTTGATTTTTTGCTGGCTTCACCTCAACAGGCGGATCAATTAACCCAGTTGGTCTAATTACTTGGTCAATATGTTTCCCTTTTACTTGCTCTAGTTCCCAAGGTCCTGGTGTTGCTGATACAAAAATTGTTTGAGTTCTCATCATATTCCATTCTTCAAATTTAAGAGGTCTATTGTCCACACAAGAAGGCAACCTAAAACCGTATTCCGCAAGAGTGCTTTTTCTTGATCTATCTCCTTTAAACATTCCATTTAGCTGAGGAACAGTTACATGACATTCATCTACAAATATTAAAGTATTATCAGGAAAATATTCAAATAGAGTAGGAGGTGGTTCACCAGGTTTTCTTCCAGATAAAAATCTAGAATAGTTTTCAATTCCAGCACAAGAACCTGTTGCTTCGATCATTTCTAAATCAAATTTAGTTCTTTCTTCTAAACGTTGAGCTTCAAGTAATTTATTTTGTTCTTTGTGTTTTTTGAGAGTTATTTCTAATTCTTTTTTAATATTTATTATTGCTTGCTCTATCGTGGGTTTTGGTGTGATGTAATGGCTATTGGCATATATTTTAATTAAATTTAAATCTTTAACGAGATCTCCTGTTAAAGGATCGAATTCTTCTATTTTTTCTAATTTGTCACCAAATAAACTTAGTCTCCAAGCACGATCTTCTAGATGTGAAGGAAAAATTTCCAAATATTCTCCTCTAGCTCTAAAAGTTCCCCTGAAAAAATTTTGATCATTTCTTTTATATTGCAGGTTAACTAATGATTTAATAATTTGCTCTCTATTATATTCAGAGTTTTTTTGAAGAGTTATAGTCATTTTACTATAAGCTTCGACTGACCCTAATCCATAAATGCACGATACACTTGCTACTATTAAAACGTCATCTCTTTCTAAGAGAGACCTTGTTGCTGAATGCCTCATTCGATCTATTTGTTCATTTATAGAAGCTTCTTTTTCAATGTAAGTGTCTGATCTAGGAACGTATGCTTCAGGCGTGTAATAATCATAGTAAGAAACAAAATATTCAACTGCGTTTTTGGGAAAAAAAGTTTTCATTTCTCCATAAAGTTGAGCTGCTAGAGTTTTGTTTGGAGCCAAAATCAAAGCAGGTCTATTTGTTTGTTCTATAACTTTTGCCATAGTAAAAGTTTTTCCAGAACCAGTTACCCCTAGAAGAACTTGGTTAAACTCACCTTTATTTGCGTTATTAACTAATTTTTTTATTGCTTCTGGCTGGTCTCCGGCGGGTTTAAAATCTGTTATAAGTTCAAATTTTTTGCCACCCTCAAGTTTTCCACTTATTTCTGGATTTTTACTTTGAATATCTGTAATTAAATCTTGATAAGTATTTTGCATATATTAAACAAAGTATTAGAATATTAATATTTTTCAATGAGCATAATATCTGACAGTTTAAAGAGAATTAAACCATCCCCTACTATTGCAGTTACGCAAAAGGCAAGAGAATTAAGAGCTGCGGGCAAAGATGTAATTGGATTAGGCGCGGGAGAACCTGATTTTGATACTCCTGACAACATTAAAGATGCAGCAATTAAAGCAATACAAGACGGAGATACTAAATATACCGCTGTTGATGGAACGCCAGAATTAAAAAAAGCAATTGTCGAAAAGTTTAAAAGAGAAAATAATTTAGATTATTCAATTGATCAGATAACTGTTGGAACAGGTGGAAAACAAGTTCTTTATAATGCGTTTATGGCAACTTTAAACAAAGGTGATGAGGTTATAATTCCCGCACCTTTTTGGGTTTCTTATCCTGATATGGTTTTGCTTGCAGGTGGAAAACCAAAAATAGTTAAATGTGATGAAAAAGATGGTTTTAAGTTAACTCCTAAAGGACTCAAGAAAGCTATTTCAAGAAAAACCAAGTGGTTAATTTTAAACTCACCTTCAAATCCTACAGGAGCGGGATATTCGAAAGATGAAATAGAAAATTTAGCAAAAGTATTAATAAGTAATAAGAAAGTACATGTTTTAAGTGATGATATTTATGAACATATTAAATATGATAATTTTAATTTTTTTACAACAGCTCAGATATCCAAACTAAAAGACAGAACACTTACAATGAATGGTGTTAGTAAATCTTATGCAATGACAGGGTGGAGAATAGGGTATGCTGCTGGTCCCAAAGATATAATTAAAGCTATTGGAAAAATTCAATCCCAATCTACTTCTAATCCTTCTTCTGTTAGTCAGGCCGCTGCAGTAGAAGCATTAAATGGCACTCAAGATTTTATTGATGAAAGATCAAATGCCTTTAAAGAAAGAAGAGATTTTGTAGTTAAGAGTTTAAATAATATTAAAGGAATAAGTTGTTTGAAACCAAAGGGAGCTTTTTATGTTTTTCCAAGCTGTAAAAAATTATTAAGCAAAAAAACAAAACTAAAAACAGATTCAGAATTTGTTGAAAAACTATTAGAAAAAGCAAATGTTGCAGTAGTTCAAGGTTCTGCTTTTGGGTTAAATGGGTATTTTAGAATTTCTTATGCTACTTCTATGGAAAAACTTAAAGTTGCAATGGAAAGAATTAAATCTTTTTGTGAAAGTTTAAATTAATTTTTTGAAGATAAAAATTTTTCTGCCTCTAGAGCAGACATGCAGCCCATTCCCGCAGCTGTTACAGCCTGTCTAAAAATTTTATCTTTTACATCTCCTGCTGCAAAAACACCAGGAATATTTGTTTCAGTCGAATCTGGTTTTGTAATCAAATAACCTTCTTTATCCATATCTAATTGATTTTTGAATAACTCTGTTGCTGGATCGTGTCCAATTGCAATAAATAATCCATCTATTTTTAATTCTTTTATTTTGTTTGTTTTTACATTTTTAATTTTTAAACCTTTGACATTTTTAGGCTCATCCTCTCCAATTACTTCTTCGACAACACTATCCCAAATGATTTCAATTTTTTTATTTTCTATTAATTTCTTTTGGAGCATTTTTTCAGCTCTTAAGGAATCTCTTCTGTGAATTAATTGTACTTTTGATGCAAATTTTGTAAGAAACATTGCTTCTTCAACTGCAGCATTTCCTCCGCCTACAACAGCAACTGTTTTTTCTTTAAAGAAAAATCCATCACATGTTGCGCAGGCAGACACACCAAATCCTCTAAATTTTTGTTCAGATTCGATATTTAGCCATCTAGCTTGAGCTCCAGTTGAAATAATAATTGAATCTGCGGTGTACTTTCGGCCACCATCTCCAATAGCTTCAAATGGTTTAGATTTTAAATTTACAGACGAAATATGATCTTGAATCATTTCTGTTCCTACGACTTCAGCTTGTTCTTTCATTTGTTTCATCAGCCATGGCCCCTGTATTACCTTGGCAAATCCTGGATAATTTTCAACATCAGTTGTAGTTGTTAATTGTCCCCCTGGCTCCATGCCTGAAACCATAATCGGTTTTAACATTGCTCTTGCGGCATAAACTGCAGCAGTGTATCCAGCTGGGCCAGATCCAATTATTAACACTTTTGTGTGTTTAGTTGGATTTTGATTCATATCAAAGCTATATAGTAATTTATGTCTAAATTAAAAGGGTTATTATTAACAGAAGGCATGCATGGAATGGTAAGCCAAGTTGAAGGATTAGCTAAAGCTTTAGACTTAGATTTTATACACGAAAAAATTGAACTTAATAATTTTTGGAAATTTTTACCTCCAAAAATAACACCAGCAAAAAGTTTTGTTTTTAAAAACAAATTAGAAGAGTATTTTAATATTGTAATTTCATGTGGAAGAAAAAGCGTTATACCTTCAATATATTTAAAAAAAAAACATAAAAATAAAATTATTAATATTCATATTCAAGATCCTAAAGTATCTTTAAAAAATTTTGATTTTGTTGTAGTGCCAGAGCATGATGGTTTAACGGGAAAAAATGTTCTAACCACTAAAGGTGCAATTCATTATTTAACAAAAGATGAATTGGTTTTAAGTCAAAATTATCTTAAATCTAAAATAAATCCAAAAAAAAAGATAGTTTCATTTATTATTGGAGGTCCAAATAAGTATTACAGCTATAATGATAATGTAATGGATAACGTTTTTTTGAATATTAAGAAAAAATTTATACAAAATAATTATCAAGCTATCATTATACCTTCAATGAGAACCCCAGAAAAAATTATTGAAAAGGCTAAAAATTATTTTGACAATAATCAAATTATAATTTCAAATGTTGATAAAAAAGCCTATCTTTCTTCTTTACAGTTAGCAGACCATATTGTTGTAACTTGTGACTCTACCTCAATGATTTCAGAAGCATCTTTAACTGGCAAACCAATTTATGTTGCTCAAATGCCCGCTATAAAGAAAAATCATAGGTTTAAAGACTTTTTCAAGTTATTTGAGAGTTTAAATATTATTAAAAATCTTGGTGCGCCCATTGAGGACTGGAATTATCAAAAATTAGATGAAACCCAAAGAATATCGAGTTATATAAAAGATAAAATTGAAAAACATGACTTTTCTTAATTCAATATTAAATAAATCAAAAAAATCTGACACCCCTTTTGAGCACTGGGAATATAAAGATGCATTATCTGAAGAAGCAATAAAAGAAATAATAAGCGCTGATATAGCTGATATTAATGAACATAATTTAACATATGATGGAACAAGAGCAATTGATGGAGGAGCGGCAGAATTTAGAGAAGGCATATCTTCTGGTGGCAAAGCTATAAAATTTAGATGTTTTATAACAAAAGAAAATGCTCAAAATTTTCCCAACCTAGTAAAATTTATCAAAGAATTACAATCAAAAGAAACTTGTCAAACAATTTCTAAATTAATTAAAAAAGATTTATCTAATTCATATGTAAGAGTTGAGGTTATTTGTGATAGGAAAGGATTTTGGTTAAAACCTCACTGCGATATTAAGGAAAAAATTTTATCAGGTTTAATATTTGTTAACAATTTAAATGAGTCTGAAGATTTAGGAACAGATTTATATAATGAAAAATTAGAGAAAGTTAAAACTGTCCCATATAAAAATAATTATGGGTATTTTTTTACTAGCGGACCAAACACTTGGCATGGTATGGAAAAAAAAGAAATACTTAAAGAGAGACGTTGCTTGCAAGTAAATTACGTAACATTCCCAACAGACTGGAAAGTGGAGTAGTTAAATATCTTGAAGTGAGGTTGCGGTAATTGTTTTTGTTTTTAGAGACCTGATGCCTTTTAAACAAGCTTGTGCTGTCGACATATTAGTACAATAAGGAACTTTGTTTATTAGAGTTGCTCTTCTTAAGGCAATTGCATCATTAAGACGATGTTCGCTTTTTCCGCCTCCAGTATTAATTACTAAAGCAATTTTTTTTGAATTTAATATGTCAACAATATGTGGAGACCCTCCACTAACCTTATTTATCTTTTTGCATTTCATACCATGTTTGCGTATGAAGTTTGCTGTTCCTTCTGTAGCAGACAGTGTAAAATTTAATTTTAATAACTGTTTAGCTAAATCAACACCTTCTTTTTTGTGGCTGTTTTTTAGAGATATAAATGCTAGTCCTTTAGTGGGCAATGAATTTGCTGAAGCTATTTGACTTTTAGCATAAGCTAAACCAAAATCTTTATCTAATCCCATAACTTCTCCAGTTGATTTCATTTCAGGTCCCAGAAGCACATCTACACTTGGAAATTTATTAAATGGAAAAACAGCTTCTTTAACCGCATACATATTTTTATTTTTATTTTTTAAATTGAATTTAGATAATTTTTCTCCTGCCATTATTCTTGAAGCAATTTTAGCTAAAGGAATTCCTTTAGCCTTTGATACAAATGGAACCGTTCTACTTGCTCTTGGATTAACTTCAATAATGAAAATTTGATCTTTTTTTATTGCATACTGCACATTCATGAAACCTTTAACTTTTAATGCTAATGCTAATTTTTTTGTTTGACTTTTAATTTCTTCAATTAATTTTTTTTTAATAGCAATTGGAGGCAAACAACATGCAGAGTCACCAGAGTGTATACCTGCTTCTTCAATGTGTTGCATGATGCCAGCAACAAAAACTTCTTTGCCATCTGAAATAGCATCCACATCAACTTCCATTGCATTATTTATAAATTTATCAATTAAAATTGGATTATTTTCTCCAGCCTTAAATGCTTGTTCAACAAAGTCTTTTAGTTGGCTTTTTTCATAGACTATTTCCATTGCTCTTCCGCCTAACACATATGAAGGTCGAACCATTAAGGGTAATCCAATTTTTAAAGCGATTTTAATTGCCTCATTATAAGTTTTTGCGATACCACTTTTTGCTTGTTTTAGTTTTAGTTTTATTAATAGATTTCTAAATCTATCTCTATCTTCGGCTAGATCGATAGATGAATATTGTGTTCCTATTATAGGCAGTGAATTTTGATGAAGAAATTTTGCTAATTTTATAGGAGTTTGTCCTCCAAATTGTGCAATTATTCCAATCAAATTTCCTTTTGATTTTTCCTTTAATATTATGTTGTAAACATATTCTTCTATTAGAGGTTCAAAATATAGTCTATCGCTTGTATCATAATCAGTAGAAACTGTTTCTGGATTACAGTTTATCATTATGGTCTCAAACCCAGATTCTTTCAATGCATAACTTGCTTGGCAACAACAGTAGTCAAATTCAATTCCTTGACCTATCCTATTTGGTCCACCACCTAAAATAATAATTTTCTTTTTTGAGGTTGGGTTAGCTTCACATTCAGTTTTTATTGAAAAGTTTCTTTGGTATGTAGAATACATATAAGGAGTGAACGATTTAAATTCGGCTGCACATGTATCTACTTTTTTGTAAACTGGAAAAACTTTAAGAGCAGTTCTTTTTAACCTAACAATTTTTTCACTAGTGTTAGAGAGTTCAGCAATTTTTTTATCAGAAAATCCCATAGATTTTAACTTATTAAAATCTTCAAATTTTTTTGGTATTCCTTTTTTCTTTATTTTACCTTCTTCTTCTACAATTTGTTTTATTTGTTCTAAAAACCATGGATCAATTCCAGTGAATCTTTGGATTTTTTTTAAGTTTATTTTTTTTCTTATTGCTTCAGAAACTAAAAGTATTTTATTTGGAATATTTATTTTTAGTTTTTTCTCTATTTCTTTTTTATTAAGTTTAAAAATTCTATCTAAACCTGAAAGACCAATTTCTAAAGATGATAATGCTTTTTGAAGAGATTCTTTGAAGTTTCTTCCAATTGCCATTGCCTCTCCTACAGATTTCATTGATGTTCCTAAAATAGCTGGAGATTGGGAAAATTTTTCAAAAGTAAACCTAGGAACTTTAGTTACCACGTAATCTATGGTCGGTTCAAACGAAGCAGGAGTTGTTTTGGTTATTTCATTTTTTAATTCGTCAAGCGTATATCCCACCGCTAATTTTGCTGCAATTTTTGCAATAGGAAAACCAGTTGCTTTGGATGCTAAGGCTGACGACCTTGAAACTCTTGGGTTCATTTCAATTATAACCATTCTCCCATTCTTTGGATTTATTGCAAACTGAACATTTGATCCGCCAGTTTCAACGCCAATTTTTCTTAAACATGCGATGGATGCATTTCTCATTACTTGGTATTCTTTATCTGTAAGTGTTAAAGCTGGAGCGATTGTAATGGAGTCACCGGTATGAATGCCCATAGGGTCTACATTTTCTATTGAGCAGATTATTATGCAGTTGTCATTTTTATCTCTAACAACTTCCATTTCAAACTCTTTCCATCCTTCGAGACATTCTTCTATTAAAACCTGACTAACCGGAGATTCATGTAAACCATTTTTGACTATTTTAAAAAAGTCATTTTTATTTTTTGCAATACCACCGCCCAGTCCACCTAAAGTAAATGCGGGTCTAATTATTGCAGGCAAACCAATTTTTTTTAAAACTCCGGGTGCGTCTTTATATTTATTGATAATTTTTGATTTAGGAAGATCCAAACCAATATCAAGCATATTTTTTCTAAACTTTTTCCTATCTTCAGCATTTTCAATAGCTTCGGATTTTGCTCCAATAAGTTCAATTTTATATTTTTTTAAAATACCTTTTTTCTCAGCTTCCATTGCTAGGTTTAGAGCTGTTTGACCCCCCATTGTTGGTAAGATTGCATCGGGTCTTTCTTTTTGAACTATTTTTTCTAAAATTTCCAAAGTAATGGGCTCTATATAGGTTTTGTTAGCAACATTAGGGTCAGTCATAATTGTTGCTGGGTTAGAGTTGATTAAAATAACTTTGTAACCTTCATCTTTCAAAGCTTTACAAGCCTGCGTTCCTGAATAATCAAACTCACATGCTTGACCAATTACTATTGGTCCTGCACCTACAACTAAAATTTTTTTAAGATCTCTTCTTTTTGGCATTTTTTTTCATATTGTTAATAAATTCTTGAAACAAATAAACACTGTCTTGAGGGCCAGGGTTAGACTCTGGGTGATATTGCACAGAGAATACAGGTTTATTTTTTAATCTAATTCCTTCAATACAACCATCAAATAACGATGTATGAGTTATTTGAATATTTTTTGGTAAACTTTCTTTAACTATTTCAAATCCATGATTTTGGCTTGTAATTTCAACTTTATTTTTAATTAAATTTTTAACAGGATGATTTGCACCTCTATGACCCAATTTCATTTTTCTTGTTTTTGCGCCAAGCGCCAAGGCTAACATTTGATGACCAAGGCAAATTCCAAAAACAGGTAAGTTTTTTTTTATTAATTCTTTAATTATAGCAATAGCATATTTTCCTGTTGCAGCAGGATCTCCAGGTCCATTAGACAAAAATATACCATCAGGCTTTAATTTTAGTATTTTTTCAACGCTTGTTTTGCATGAAACAATATTAACTTTACAATTAAAATCTGAAAAATATCTTAAAATATTTTTTTTAATTCCATAGTCTACAGCAACAACATTTAATGACTTAGTTTTATTTTTTATGTATCCACTTTCTTTTTTCCAAGTTTTAAATCCATTCCATACATAATTTTTTTTAGTTGTTACTTTTTCTGCTAAATCTAGATTTTTTAAACCACCCCATCCTGTGGTTAGGTTTATTAATTTGCCAATATTAAATTTTCCATTTTTAGATAAAGAAATTGTTCCTTTAGGAGCTCCTTTGTCTCTAATCCAGTTAGTTAAACTTCTCGTATCGAATCCTGTTATACCAACAATTTTATTTCTTTTAAGCCATAAATCTAGATTTGCTAACGATCTATAATTTGAAGGATTTGTAATATTAGAATTAAAAATAACTCCTTTCGTCCAAATTTTGTCAGACTCATGATCTTCTTTGTTGGTTCCCACATTCCCGATGTGAGGAAAAGTAAAATTAATTATTTGTCCTGCGTAAGAAGGATCAGAAATAATTTCTTGGTAACCAGTTAACGATGTATTAAAACATACCTCTCCAGTTGCCGTGCCTTGGTAACCAATGCCAAAACCTTTAAAAAATGTTTTGTTTTCAAGAACTAAAATGCCTGTGTGAATCCCGGAGATTTTTTTTGAGTTATTTTTTTTTGCTTTTTTCTTCAATTACAACTCATGAGTTAAAGGTTAATACAATAAAACCTTAATTACCGCAACCGATCTAATGTGGAAAAATTAAAAAATTTTCTTTTGAACAATTTTATCTTTAAAGTAGATTAAAAAAATGTCTTTAAAAGATAAAATTAACAATAATTATCAAAATTCTTTAAAAACAAAAGATAAAGCAGAAATATCAACCTATAGGTTAATACTATCAGGTATAAAAGATCTTGATATTTCCAATCGTTCTGGACCAAATAAAAAAGAGACAGATGACGAAGATATAAAAAAACTTTTAAAAAAAATGATTAAACAAAGAGTTGAGTCGATAGATATTTATAAAAAAAATAATAGAAAAGATTTATTAGAAGTAGAACAAAAAGAATATGATATCCTATCGAGCTTTTTGCCAAAACAATTGACCGAGGAAGAAACTAAGAAAATTTGCTCTGAATTAGTTAGCTCGCTAGGAGCAAGCTCTATAAAAGATATGGGCAAAGTTATGGGTGAATTAAAGAAAAACTATTCAGATAATTTGGATTTTTCTAAAGCAGGTTCTTTACTTAGGGAACTGTTAAATAAATAATTATGAAATACCCAAAAGAGTATCTTGATGAGATTAAGACACGTTTAAAAGTTTCAGCAGTGGTGTCAAGAACTGTAAATTTAAAAAAAAGAGGAAAAGAATTTATTGGTCTATCTCCTTTTAAAACAGAAAAAACTCCTTCTTTCACAGTTAATGATGATAAAGAATTTTATCATTGTTTTGCAACATCTGAACACGGAAATATATTTGATTTTATAATGAAAACCCAAAATCTTAAGTTTGGAGAAGCTGTAAAATTTTTGGCTAATTTGGCTGGTATGCGTCCTTACACTTTTTCAAAACAAGATGAAGAAAGAGAAAAACAATGGAAAGAATACTGTTCAATTTATAGCCAATACGTAAAATTTTATCATGAAGAAATTTTAAAAAAGGAAGAATCAAGTATTGCAAGAGAGTATTTAAAAAAAAGAAATCTTTCTAAAGAAGAAGTAGAAAAATTTAAAATTGGTTATGTAAAAAATAAACCAAGTTTTTATGAAAAACTTAAAAATCAATTTAGTGAAAAAGTTTTAATAGAAAGTGGACTTTTTTACTTTGACGAAAAGAATAAAATTTTTGTAGAAAGATTTAGAGATAGAATAATTTTCCCAATAAACAATATTTCTGGACAACCAATTGCACTTGGCGGAAGAACTTTTCAAAATAAAAATTATTTAGCAAAATATATAAATTCTCCAGAAACTCCATTTTTTAAGAAAGGTTCCAATTTGTATAATTTAGATTTAGCAAGAAAATTATCAAATAAAATAGATCATGTTTATCTTGTCGAAGGTTATATGGATGTTATTGGATTGAGCAAAAATGGAATTGAAAATGTTGTTGCAAATTTAGGAACTTCTTTAACAGATAAACAAATATTAGTTTTGAATCAGTTTTTTGATGATATAATTATCTGTTTCGATGGTGATGAAAGTGGTTATAAAGCAGCTTTAAGAGCAGCAGAAAACTCTATAAAAGAGTTACAGCCTGAAAAAAAAATATCTTTTTTATTTTTACCAGAGAAAGAAGATCCAGATAGTTTTGTTAATAGAAATGGCAGAAATACTTTCATAAAATTTACAAAAGAAAATAAAGTTCCAATACACAAGTTTATTTTTAATCACTATATTAAACAAACCAATGATGACCCGTCCTCAATGGCTATTTTTGAAAAAACACTGAGAACTGTTGCCAATACTATAAAAGATAATTTTATTAAAAAATATATTTTAGAATATTTTTTAGAACAGATTTCTTCACTAACCCCTCATTCAAATTTTAGAAAGAAAAAATTTTACCATAAAAAAGAAAAATCTTTAAAAACTACTCAAAAATATTTTAACGAAAGTAAATCTTTGAGTCCGGTGGAACTAAAAGAATTCTCTCTTTTATATATTGTATTGAATAACCTTAACGTTTTCCATGTTAATACACACTTGATTGAAAATATAAAATTTTTTACTAATGAAAATAAATTAGTTTTAGAAAACGTTTTGCAGGAATTAAAAACTAAAGATAATTTGAAACTAGATGATTTATTAATAGACAAACAATTGATAGATAAAATTTTTAAATTTGCATCTATTAAGCATATTTTAAATAATAACCAAAATGATGAACAAAAAGTTTTAGAACTACTAGAAGAGATAAAAAGAGATTTAAAGAATTATGAATTAGAATTTAGGATAGAAGAGTTAGAATCAAAATTTTCAAAAGACCTTAGCGAAAGTACCTTTAATGAAATAAGAGAGTTGAAAAAATTACAAAATATCAACTAAATCATTCAAATTAAACGTGGATTTTTGTAGAATTGTCATTATATAAGTCTTCCGGACTTTTATTTATTGTGGAAAGAATTATTACAAAATCATTTGCAAGATTAATGGGCAGAGGTGTCCATAGAGGATTTATAACTCATGAAGAGTTAAATAAATCTTTAGGAAAAAGAAATCTTTCCAGTGAGAATCTCGAAAAAGCTTTCTTACATATGCTTAATGAAAAAATAAGCTTAGTAGAAAAAAAATCCGACTTTAAAGTTTTAAGGAAGAAAGACAATTCTTCAAAAGAAGAAGGTAAAACAATTGAAAAAAGTGATGACCCAATAAGAATGTACCTTCGGGAGATGGGCGGAGTGGAATTGCTTTCTAGAGAAGGTGAGATCGCAATTGCAAAAAGAATAGAGGCGGGAAAAGATGTAATGTTAAATGCGTTATCTCAAAGCCCAATTACCGCTCAACAGTTTTATGAATGGAATACAAAACTTCAAAATGATGAAATTCTAGTTAGAGAAATAATTGATATAGACACTAATTATATGGAGGATGAAGCAACAGGCTCATCTTTAAAACAAAAAAATTCAAATGAAAATAATGATAAGGAACAACAAAAAGAACAAAATAACGAAAATAACGGCGAAGAGTCTGAAGATGAATTTAACCCAACTCTTGCAGCTATGGAGACAGAAATTAAACCAAAAGTTTTGCAGACTGTAACAAGTTTAACGAAAGATTATACGAAATTAATAAAGTATCAAAAAGAAAAACTAGATTGTATTTTAGAATCTAAAAATTTTTCTGCATCAAGGGAAAAAAATTGTCAAAAAATTATCGTAGATATATTGGAAAATATAAAATCGCTTCAATTGTCACCTTCAATCCTGGAAGAATTAGTTCAGAAACATTATATTGAAAATAAAAAAATTATTTCTTTAGAAGGAAATCTTTTAAGACTAGCGATGGAAAATAAAATTCAAAGGAATGAGTTTATAAAGTTTTATGTGGGTAATGAAATTAACCCAAATTTAAAATCCTTCCTGGACACAAACCAAACATGGAAAAGTTTTTTCCAAAAACATAAAAATGAATTTAAAAATATTAGAGATAGATTAGTTGAAACAAGTCATAAACTTGGAATTTCTGTGACTGATTTTAAAAAATTAGTAAGTAGAGTACAAAAAGGAGAAAAAGAGTCCAGAATAGCTAAAAAAGAAATGGTTGAAGCTAATTTAAGATTAGTGATTTCAATTGCAAAAAAATATACTAATAGAGGGTTGCAATTTTTAGATCTTATTCAAGAAGGTAATATTGGTTTAATGAAAGCTGTAGATAAGTTTGAATATAGAAGAGGCTACAAGTTTTCGACGTATGCAACTTGGTGGATCAGACAAGCAATAACAAGATCAATTGCAGATCAAGCAAGAACAATAAGAATCCCTGTGCACATGATAGAAACAATTAATAAAATAGTTAGAACACAAAGATTGATTTTGAGCGAGTTTGGAAGAGAAGCAACTCCAGAAGAGTTGGCTAAAAAATTAAGAATGCCTTTAGAAAAAGTAAGAAAAGTTTTAAAAATTTCCAAAGAACCCGTATCTTTAGAAAAGCCAGTTGGAGATGAAGAAGATAGTAGTTTGGGTGATTTTATAGAAGATACAAAAGCATTAGCCCCACTAGAACAGGCAATTAAATCAAATCTAAGCGAAGCAACAACAAAAATATTGTCTACTTTAACACCTAGAGAAGAAAGAGTTTTAAGAATGCGATTTGGTGTTGGCATGAACACAGACCATACATTGGAAGAAGTTGGATTGCAGTTTTCAGTTACAAGAGAAAGAATTAGACAAATAGAGGCCAAAGCTCTTAGAAAATTAAAACATCCAAGCAGATCAAAACAATTAAAAAGTTTTTTGGAAAGTTAATTGGGCCGTTAGCTCAATAGTAGAGTACTGCATTGACATTGCAGGGGTAGTTGGAGCGTAACCAACACGGCCCACCATAAAAAAAATTTATCTTGAATTGATTAGTATTAAAATATGTTATAAATAAATGTTTAATTTTGGGCCTGTAGCTCAGTTGGTTAGAGCAGTACACTCATAATGTATTGGTCCCAGGTTCGAGTCCTGGCGGGCCCACCAGATTTATTTATTAATAAATTCTTTTAAGCTAGAAAATAATGCGTTTATATTTCCGTCATTACTTTGAATAATTGAGTTAAATTCTTCTTTTTGAGTTCTTGCAAGACTTAAACCTTCGATTATTAAATCTCTTATTAAAGGTTTTTCAGGATTTTTTGTATAAATTCTCCAATCTATTTTAACTTCAGGTCTTTCATCTGTAGCGATCAATACACTTGATACCATCGTATATTTTTCATTTATTTTTTCTTGAGAATTTACATCAATTTTAGGATTTGAATATTCAGCTAACCTGCTTGAAAAGCTTTTTAAAAAATATTTGTTGAAAAGTTCAGAATACTCTTTTTTTTGCTGATCATTTAAATTTTTTCTATGTTTTCCAAGTGTATAAAAACCTATTCCCTTTATATCAACAGTATCAACCGCAACTTCTTTAAGTTTTTCGATTTTTTCTTCTTTAGAAAAATTATTACTTAATATTGCAGAAGCTCTATTCACTGTAGACTGAACGAAAATATTTGGTTCTATAGAGTATGAATTTTTTATAAAGCTAAAAAATAATAAAAAAATAGCTAGCAAGTATATTTTTTTTTTAAAATACATTAATACCTAAAAACTAATTTGAGCTTACTTCGTCCCAGTCACTATCGTCTTGGGTTTCGGTTATTTTTTCTGAATTTAATACTTTTTTCTGTCTATCTTGCAGGTATAAGCTTTTTATAGATGCATAAAAATCCATTGAATTTTCTTCCAGATTATCTATTGCGTCTAAATTTTTTGCTCTAAAGTCAACTCCTGTAGTCCCTTTAGATATATAGTAATCGGAATCTTTAAAATACTGAGTGTCATTTTTTACTGTAACGTTAAACCAAGGATCGCCCCCAATCATTCCAATCACTGTTCCAGCTGCATCTCTAGCAGTAGAGGGACCAAGAATTGGTAAAACTAAATAGCATCCAGGTCCAGTTCCCATTGCCCCTAGTGTCTGTCCATAATCTTCTTTTTCATATTTTTCAAAACCCATACCTTTAGCTACATCAAACATTCCTAATATTCCAACTGTTGAATTAATACCTAGTCTTGCCAGGTTTGTTGCTGCTTTACCCATGTCTCCTTGTAGAGCATTGTTTGGTATTGTAACCAGGTTTGAGAGGTTGTTAAGAAAGTTGCTAGTTACAGCTCTTATACCGTTTGGTAATTTTCTATAACCAATTGCAATTGGTCTTAAAATAGCTTTATCTAGACCCTGATTAAATTTAAAACTTGCTCTATTAAATCCTTCAGAGCAATCTTTAACATTTGTTGGATCGTTAGCATATGCACTTGCAGAAAAAGTCATACAAATGGTGACTAAAGATATAATCAAAATTTTTTTCATTTTCACAAAGTATGTGTATAATAACATAATTTTTAATGCAAATTTAGCAATTAATAATTATGCCTTTAAAAACAACAATAAACTACTCTCCAAATTTTAATACAAAAAAAAGAAGCAAAAAAACTATAAAATTTTTAATTTTTCATTATACCGGAATGACAAGTGAAAAAGGTGCAATTAGAAGACTAACAAATGTTCAATCTGAAGTTGCAAGTCATTATTTGATTAAAAAGAGTGGAGAAATAGTTATTTTTGTACCTGATTTATATGTCGCTTGGCATGCTGGAGTTTCATCTTGGAAAAAATATAATTTTTTAAATCAAAATTCTATTGGGATAGAAATAAGTAATCCTGGTCACCAATTTGGTTACAAAAAATTTTCAAGAAAACAAATTAACTCTTTAATAAAATTAAGTAAATTTTTGATTAAAAAATATAAAATAAATAAAAAAAATATTTTAGGTCATTCTGATGTATCTCCTCTTAGGAAAAAAGATCCTGGTGAGAAATTTCCATGGAAACATTTGGCAAAAAAGAACATAGGTTATTGGCATAATTTAAACGAAAAAATATTGATTAAATTTAGAAATATAAAATGCAACAAGATATTGAAGGATAAATTTTTTACCTATTTATATAAAATTGGGTATTCTAAAAATTATAAGAAAAAAAATGAAAAACTCCTTATAAAAGCTTTTCAAAGAAGATTTAGACCTCAATTGATCAATGGTGTAATTGACCAAGAATGCATGTTAATAGGCAAAAACTTAGCATAGAAGTATACCTTTTATTTTCTTGAAAATTTAAAATTTAAGCATATTTTATGTCTGCCAGATAAACGACTTATCGCTTTAGATTATTTAAAGAGGAAAGTCCGGGCTCTACAAAGACGCAGTGCCAGGTAATGCCTGGCGGGGGAAACCCCAGGGATAGTGCCACAGAAAATAAACCGCCTCATCAAGGCAAGGGTGAAAAGGTGTGGTAAGAGCACACCGGCTATATTGGTAACAATTAGCGCATGGAAAACCCCACTGGGAGCAAGACTGAGTAGAGATGACATTGTTGAAAAACTAAAAGCTGTCTTTGGCTAGTCATCAGGGTTAGTTGCTTGAGCTTAAGAGTGATCTTAAGCCTAGATAAATGATAGGTTTAAATGACAGAACCCGGCTTATAGTTTATCTGGCATTTTTATTCACACCAGAAAAAGATTAAATAATGATGTTCATGCTTTGATTCATTCTTGAATCTAATTCGTTCTTTTTTTTCTTTAATTAGTTGTTTTAACCAAAAGTTGATCTGCATTGTGGATAACTTAAAAGCCCAAAATATCAGAGCAAATTAGGTAAAATTAGATATTGACGTGTAGGTTGAAAACCCATAATATCCCATATATTCCCAAATAAGGGAATAAGGGAACTTATGAGATATGTTTTTATCGACGTACGAAAACAAACTGGACAAAAAAGGAAGGGTGTCTGTGCCTGCTAGCTTTAGATCGCACCTTTCAAGCTTAGGCTACAATGGAGTAGTTTGCTATCCATCATTTAATAATCAATCAATAGAAGCTTGGCCACAAGACAGAATAGAAAAAATTTCAAACACAATTGATGCTTTAAATCCTTTTGAAGAAAAGAAAGATTATTTTGCAACATCAATACTTTCTGAAAGTATTAATTTACAATTTGATAGTGAAGGAAGAATTTCCTTAACACCAAAACTATTAAAACATGCCAAAATTAAAAATAGCATGTTATTTGTTGGCCAAGGAAAGACGTTTCAAATTTGGGAGCCAACTGCATTTGAAAAATTTAAGGTCCAGGCAAGAAAAAAATCTAATATAAATCGAGCTAGCCTTAAATGGGAGGAGGCGAGCAAGAAATAATGGGAAAGATGGAACAATATATTTTAATGCAAAAGATAGAAAGTAAACAATACAAATGTTTACTCATGATAGAAAAATGTGTCAAAGGTACTTGGGCATTTAATTTTTGGAATAACACTTTCGATAAGTTAGAAAAAAACTATAACTTAATAAAAAATGGAGGGGGGATAAATGACAATCAATTTTAAAACACCAGATATAAGAGAATTGAAACCAAGAATATTAGTTCTTGGAGTTGGGGGAGCTGGAGGAAATGCAATTAACGGCATGATCGATGCTGGTCTACAAGGAGTTGAATTCATAGCAGTAAATACTGATGCTCAAGATTTAAAACATAGTAAAGCAAAACAAAAAATTCAAATAGGTTTAAACTTAACAAAAGGTTTGGGAGCTGGATCAAAATTAGACATTGGTCAAGCTGCTGCGGATGAATCTTTAAATGATATTGTGAATGTACTGCAAGGTGCAAATATGGTTTTTATAACAGCAGGAATGGGAGGCGGAACAGGAACTGGATCTGCTCATGTAATTGCAAGAGCAGCAAAAGAATTAAATATCTTAACAGTTGGAGTTATTACTTTACCATTCTTATATGAAGGACCTTCTAGAATGAGAAGAGCTCAACAAGGCTTAGAAGAGCTGAGAAAACATGTTGATACAATTATAGTTATACCAAATCAAAACCTATTTAAAGTTGCAAGTGAGCAAACAACTTTTGAAGAATCGTTTGAGCTTTCAAACCACGTTTTGCTTCATGGGGTTCAAAGTATAACCGACTTAATGGTAAGACCTGGTCTTATAAATTTAGATTTTGCAGATGTAGAACATGTTATGAGTTCGATGGGCAAAGCTATGATGGGAACAGGTGAAGCTGAAGGAGAAGGTAGAGCATCAAAAGCTGCCGAGATGGCAATAACTAACCAGTTAATTGACGACTATACTTTAAAAGGAGCTAAAGGATTATTGGTTAATATTACCGGAGGAAAAGACCTTAAACTTTTTGAAGTTGATGAAGCTGTTAACAAAGTAAGAGCAGAGGTTGACCCAGAAGCAGAATTAATTATTGGAGCAATCACAGACCCTGCTCTTGAGGGCATTATGAGAGTTTCAATAGTTGCAACAGCGCTTGATGGACAACAACCAGAGTCAAAATCGGTTATTAACATGGTTCACAGAATACAAAATAGAAACCCTGGCTACTCTGATTTTTCAAATATAAACAATTCAAATGCTTTTAATTTTTCAAATAGCATGGCAAACACAATGACAAGTGGAGCAAATGCATTAAAACTTGAAAATGAGGTTTTAACTGAAGAAGAAACATCATCTACTGGTTTAGTTGATGCGCATGTATTAAATTCAGAAGATACAAGTATTAATTCCAATACTGAAAATTATCAGCAAGAATCAATACTTCAAACATCAGTAGAAACGAAAGAAGAAACTAACGATGAACCTTCAAATGGTTTAGAAAATTTTGGAATTGAGGAAGAAACTCCAGATTTGTTTAATTCTAGAGAAGAAAGTTCAGTTACTGAAATTATATCTTCAGAAAATGATGAAGAAAATGAAGATGATTTTGAAATACCCGCTTTTTTACGGAGACAAAAAAATTAATGGTCTTCGAAAAAACAAATGTGTGCCATCATAATACCGGAAAAGCATATGCATTACCCGGTATTGCTAAATGAAATTATTAGCATTATTACCCCTCAATATGGTGGCACATTTGTTGACTGTACTTTTGGTCAAGGTGGTTATTCATCAAAAATTTTAGAATTTCCTAATACTAAAATAATTGCTCTAGATAGAGATAAAGATACATTAAAGAAATCTTTAGATCTTAAAAGAAATTTTGAAAACAGATTTATATATAAAAATTTAAAATTTAGTCAGCTACAAAACTTAAAACTTAAAAATGAAAATATCAAAGCAGTTATGTTTGATCTAGGATTTTCATACACACAAATAAAAGATAAAAAAAAAGGACTTTCTTTTGATGTGAAGGGAGAATTAAATATGAAAATGGGGTTAAATGATTTTTCAGCCTCAGATGTAATTAATAAACTTGATGAAAAGGAATTAGAAAAAATATTTAAATTTTTTGGTGAAGAAAAGGAGAGCAAAAAAATTGCAAGCGCTATTGTTAAAAAAAGAAAAAAGCAAAAGATAAACACTGAAAATTTAGTACAAATAATTGAATCAAGTAAAAAAATAAAAAACTATAAAATACACAGTGCAACAAAAGTTTTCCAAGCTCTTAGAATTTTTGTTAATAAAGAGATTAGTGAATTAATTTATGGACTTATAAATGCAACAAAGGTTTTGAAAAAGGATGGTATTATTGTTGTTGTTAGTTTTCATTCAATAGAAGATAAAATAGTTAAATATTTTTTTAAGGGTCTCTCTGAAACAAAAAGTGTTTCAAGATACATGCCCAAAATTAACACTAAAAAAAACTTACTTAATGTTTTTTCAAAAAAACCTATTTTGCCTTCATCTAAAGAAATAAAAGAAAATCCTCCTTCTAGATCTGCAAAATTAAGATACGCCATTAAAAAGGAAGACTTTTATGAATTTGAAACCGATATTTTAGATAAATTTAAATACCTAATAGATATTGAGAATTATTCAAAAAAGTTATGAAAAAAATGTTTTTATTTTTTGTTGTTTTTTTTTTAATCATTGCAACAACTTTAATAAAAAATTCTACAAAAAAATTTGAAAATCAAATTTTTACTACAAAAGAAAATATAAGTATTTTAAAAGGTAAATATGAACTAGTTCTACTAGATCATAATTACTTAACCAGCCCAATGAAATTGCTGGATTATCAGTTTCAATACTTTGAAAAAGAACTATCGAAAACTGACATTAATGACATTAAAGAATTAATTGTAAAAAATGAAAAAATAATAATTCAAGATTTTAACAAATTAAATAATGAGTAGTGATAATTTTGAAAGAATAGTATTAGAAAATTACGAAAATGAATTTTCATATAAAAAAAATAAATCTAATCTAAACATCACATTTAATAGAATCGCATTTATATTTTTTATTTTTTTAATTATCTGCACTATATATTCAATCAGAGTTTTATATTTAGGAAGCTTAAATTCCAAAATAAATGCAAATGTTACCTATCCAATTAAATCTAATTATAGGGCTGATATAGTTGATAATAAAGGAAATTTTTTAGTCAAATCCGTGAGAACAATAGATATAGGAATAAATCCCAATCTTGTTTTAGATAAAAAAAAACTACTTATAAATTTAAAGTTAATTTTTCCAAATAAAGATTTTACTCAAATTAAAAAAAAACTTTATAAGAAAAAATTTTTTTATCTAAAAAAAAAAATTAGCCAAGAAGAATATGAAAAAATTCGATTACTTGGAGAAAAATCTATTATTTCTGAAGAAAAGCTATCTAGAATTTATCCCCAAGAAAATTTGTTTAGTCATATTATTGGTCAAATAGATAACGAGAACACGGGAATTTCAGGGATTGAGAAATTTTTTGATTATGAATTAAAAACTAGAAAAGAACCTTTGGAACTAACAGTTGATATAGATATTCAATTTTTAGTCAGAGAAGAACTTTTAAAATTTCAAGATATCTTTAAAAGTAAAGGCAGTGCTGCAATTTTGATGAATGTTAACAATGGTAATGTAATCTCGATGGTTTCTTTACCCGATTTTAATTTAAATAAAAGACAAGAAATTAAGGATGTAAAATTTATTAATAGAGCCACAAAAGGAGTTTATGAACTTGGTTCTGTTTTTAAAACTTTTACTATCGCGGCCGGAATTAACGAAAAAAAAATAGAACCAGCTACAGAATTTAAAGATTTACCAAAAAGTATTACATGTGCTGGAAGGTCAATAAGAGAATATGATAATAAAATTCCGTCAGATCTCACCGCAGAAGAAATTTTAATTAGATCAGGAAATATTGGATCTGTAAGAGTTGTGCAAAAAATAGGAATTGAAAAATTTAAATCTTTTTTAGAAAAAATTGGAGTTTTAAATAAAATTGAATTTGATATTGAAGAAGTTGGTCAACCAATATTGTTTAAATGGGGCAAATGTAAACTTGCCACATCATCTTTTGGACATGGAATAACTACTACACCTCTACAACTAGCAAAAGGTTATGCAATTATAACTAACGGTGGATATGATATAAAACCAACATTAATTAAAAAAAAATACCCCAAAACAAGAGTTAAAAACAAAATTTTAAATGAAGATGTGTCAGAAAAAATAAATCCAATTCTAAGAAAAATTGTATCTACCAAAGAAGGTACTGCAGGATTTGCTAATATAAAAGGGTATGACGTTGGGGGAAAAACAGGCACAGCACAAAAAACTTTAGAGGGTAGTTATTCAAAAGAGAAAGTAAATACTTTTGCAGCTATTTTTCCTACATCTAAACCAAAATATGTTTTAGTAGTTTTGTTAGATGAACCTAAACCAAATAAAGAATATATATACCACTACAAAGATGGATCGGGATGGAAATATAAGGGAACGCCTTATAATACAGCAGGATGGACATCTGTTGAGGTTGCAGGCAAAATTATAGAGAAAATTGGACCTATTTTAGCCACAAAATATATCAAAGTTAATTAAGCTCATGCTGATAGGCAACTATTTTAAAAATATTAATATTAAATTTAATAACCATTTTTTTTCAGGTTTAAGCTTTGATAGTTCTTCTTGCAAAAAAAATTATATTTTTTTTGCAATAAAAGGTAACCACTTTGATGGAAATAAATTCATTAATCATGCTGTAAAAAAAGGCGCTAGAACAATCGTATCTAACAATAAATACCAAGGAATAAAAAATAATGTACTTTTTATAAAATCATCAAATGTAAGAAAATCACTTGCTGAAGTTTCAGCTAAAATTTATAAAAAAAAGCCTAGCAATTTAATTGCTGTTACTGGCACGAATGGGAAATCATCAATTGTAAATTTTTATTTACAAATATTAAAATTTAATAAAAAAAAAGTCGCTTCCATTGGAACCCTAGGCATTCATGCAGGTTCAAAAAAAATTCAAGTACAAAATACCACTTTAGATCCATTAAAATTAAACAAACAACTAACAAAATTGAAAGAAAAAAAAATTGATAATTTGATATTGGAAGCATCTAGTCACGGTCTTAAACAATGTAGGTTAGATGGTTTGAAATTTAAAACAGGGATATTTACTAATTTATCTCATGATCATTTAGATTATCATAAATCTTATAAGGATTATTTAGATTCAAAATTACATTTATTTAAAAGATTGCTAACAAAAAATTCAAATATAATTACAGATTTTGATATTAGGGAATACAAAAAAATTAAGTTAATTGCATTAAAAAAAAAATTAAAGCTCAATACCATATCTAAGAAATATGGAGATTTATCAATTATTTCTCACAATTATTACGGTGAAAAACAATTAGTAAAAATAAATTATAAAAAAAAAACATATAATTTTGAATTGAATTTAATTGGCAAAGTTCAATTAAAGAATATTTTAATGTCAATGATCGCTTCACATGTAAGCAATATTGACTTTAAAAATATTGTAAATGTTATTCATAAGATAAAACCTGTTTATGGTAGATTGGAAAAAATTGGCTCGATCAAAAACAATTCATGTGTAATTTTAGATTACGCACACACACCAGATGCATTAAGAACCTGCCTACAAAATATAAAAGATCAATTTAAAAATAAGAAAATATCAATAGTATTTGGTTGCGGTGGAGATAGAGATAAATTTAAAAGACCATCAATGGGAAAAATAGCAAATAAATACTGTGACAAAATTTATTTAACCGATGATAACCCAAGAAATGAGAATCCTAAAAAAATAAGAACAAGTATTAAGAAAAAAATTAATAAATCAAAATTACATGATATTTCAAATAGAGGAGAAGCCATTGATAAAGCAATACAAAATTTATTAACAGGTGAAATTTTAGTTGTAGCAGGAAAAGGTCATGAAAAAATTCAAGACTACGGAAAGTATAAAAAATTTTTTTCAGATAAAGAATGCATTATCAAGTCTATTAAGAAAAAAAATAAAATTTTAAAAAATGATTTAAAATTTAATATTTTAAAAGAAGCATCTAAAATTAAAAACATTTTAATAAATTCAAAAATTAGAAAAGCATCAATCAATTCTAAAAAAATAAAAAAAAATGATATTTTCTTTGCCATCAAAGGAAAAAATAAAAATGGAAATAAATTTGTTGATGAGGCATTTAAAATGGGAGCATGCTTGGCAGTTGTAAATAAAATAAATAAATTTAAAAAAAATAAACAGATAAAAGTAAAAAATAGTTTAAATTTTTTAACAAAAATTTCAGAAATTATTCGCCAAAATTCTTCGGCAAAAATCATTGCAATAACTGGGAGTTGTGGAAAAACCTCTTTAAAGGAAATGTTAAAAACCACACTTAATAAATTTGGTAAAGTGTCATATTCACCAAATTCATTTAATAATAAGTATGGAGTTCCATTAAGTTTATTTAACTTAAATCCAAGACACGATTATGGGGTCTATGAAGTTGGAATGGATAAAAAGGGTGAAATTAATTTTTTGTCTAAAATAATTAAACCAGATGTTGGTGTAATCACTAACATTTCATACGCACACGCTAAAAATTTTAAAAATATAAAACAGATTGCTATGGCAAAAGCAGAAATAATTAACAACATTAATAGAAATGGATATTTGGTATTAAATGCAGACGATCCTTTCTTTATTTTACATAAAAAAATTGCCATTAAAAAAAAATTAAAAGTTTTTACTTTTAGTATGAATAAAAGAGCTAATATTAGATTTAAATATATAAAAAAAGAAAAAAATAAATTTAAAATTTCAATAATAGTTAATGGTAAAAATAAGTATTTTTATATTTCTAGTAATTTTAAAAATTTTATTAAAAATATATTAGCTACAATTGCAATAATTTCTATATACAAAGATCCAATAAAACTAAACAAAAACATTTTCTACAACTTCATTACACCAAAAGGAAGAGGAGATGTTTCAAAAATAATTTATAAGAAAAAAAATATTTATCTAATTGATGAAAGTTACAATTCAAATCCATTATCTCTTAAATCAGCTATAGAAAATTTTAATTTAATAAAAACGAATAGTAAAAAACATATGATTTTAGGAGATATGTTGGAATTAGGAAAACATTCAAAAACTTTACATCGAAAAATAGCACCTATTATCAATGCAACTACAATAGATAAAGTTAATATATTTGGCAACCATATAAAAGAAATCTTTAGAAACATTAAACGAAGTAAAAAAGGTTTAATTTTAAATAAAACTTCTCAAATAAATGATTTGATTAAAAACAAATTAAATAATAATGATTATCTAATGATTAAAGGATCTAATTCAACAGGGCTTAACAAGTTTACAAATCAATTAAAAAAATAAAAAATGCTTTATAGTTTAATAGCCAATCTTGTAGATACATTTTCATTTCTTAATGTGTTTAAATATTTGACAGTAAGAACAGGATTGGCCGTTTTTACATCCATGTTTGTAGTTTTTTTAATTGGAACACCTTTTATAAATTTTTTTTCAGCAAGACAAATTTTAGATCCTATAAGAGAAGATGGTCCAAGTGATCATATTATTAAAAAAATTGGCACCCCAACTATGGGTGGGGTTTTAATTTTATTGGGACTTTTTTCTGGTATTTTACTCTGGGGAGATTTGTCTAGTTATTTTGTTTGGTTTTTAATTTATATAGTAGCTGGATATGGTTTGTTAGGAGCTTACGATGATTACAGAAAAATAAAATACAAAAATTCTTCAGGAATTTCATTTAGATTTAAATTAACTGTACAAATTTTAATTGCAATTTTAGGTATAATTCTTTTAACTCATTTTTCAGATCATTCTGAGCTTGGGTATTTGTATTTTCCTTTTTTTAAAAATTTAATTATTAACTTAGGATGGTTTTTTATTCCTTTTTCAGTCTTTATAATAGTTGGTTCATCAAATGCGGTAAATTTGACAGATGGTCTTGATGGTCTTGCTACAGTTCCAGTTATATTAGTTGCTAGTTGTTTTGCATTTATAAGTTATGTTACTGGAAATATAATTTTTTCTGACTATCTTCAAATACCATACATTGAAGGAATTGGAGAAGTTTCAGTTTTTTGCGGTTCTATAATTGGCGCTTGTATAGGTTTTTTATGGTTTAACGCACCGCCAGCAAAAATTTTTATGGGTGATACAGGTTCACTGGCTCTAGGAGGATCTTTGGGCGCAGTGGGAATTATTACAAAACACGAAATAGTTTTAGCAATTACAGGGGGTCTTTTTGTATTAGAGGCAATCTCAGTAATTATTCAAGTTGGATCATATAAACTAACTGGAAAAAGAATTTTTAAAATGGCGCCCATACATCATCATTTTGAAAAAAAAGGCTGGCCAGAATCAACCGTTGTTATTAGGTTTTGGATAATATCTATTATATTAGCAATGATAGGTTTGGCCACTTTAAAATTCAGATAATGATGAAAAAAAAAAAAAATTTTTTTAAAAAAAAAATTTTAATTTATGGTTTGGGAAAAACTGGGATATCTAGTTATTTTTTTTTAAAAAAAAATAATGAAGTTCATCTTTTTGACGATAATAAAAAAAACTTAATTGATAAAAGAATTATAAAATTAATAGTTAACAAAAGAAATATTTTTGAAAATTATTTTGATTATATTTTAATAAGCCCAGGTATAAACATTAGAAAATGTGTTCTTAAAAATTATATTAAAAAAAACTTAAATAAGATTATTACTGATTTAGATGTTTTTTATAATCATTATTATCAAAATATGAATATAGCAATTACGGGCACAAATGGAAAATCAACTACAGCAAAAATTTTGTTTAATATTTTAAAAGATCAAAAAAAAGATGCTAGACTTGTAGGGAATATAGGAAATGCAATTTTAAATGAAAAAAGAATTTCTTCAAAAACTATTTTTGTTATTGAAGCATCATCTTATCAAATTGAATATAGTAGAAATTTTAAAGCCAATTATGCAGCAATTTTAAATATATCCCCAGATCACTTAGAGCGTCATGGTAATTTAGGTAATTATGTAAAAGCAAAATTAAAGTTAATAAAAAATCAAAAAAATAAAGATTATACATTTTTTGATACTCGAAATAAATATCTTAAAAAATTTTTAAATAAAAATAGATTAAATTCAAATGTAATTGATGTTAACGAAAAATCATTTACAAAAGATATTAAAAAAATTAAAAATCCTTATTTTTACACATATGGAAATAAGGAAAATTTAAGATTTATTTTTTCAATCACAAATAAGTTGAAGTTAAAAAAAAATTATTTAATTAAAACTATAAACAGATTTAAGGGCTTAAATTTTAGACAACAAATTGTTTATAATAGTAAAAAACTTACCGTAATAAATGATTCTAAAGCAACAAGTTTTTCATCAAGTATAAACATTCTAAAATCTCTGAAAAATGTGTATTGGTTGATAGGTGGAATCCCTAAATCTGGTGATAAATTTTTTATGAAGAAGAAACAATGTTTAAATTTTAAAGCTTATATATATGGAAAAAATAAGAATCATTTTATCAAAGAATTAAAAAATAAATTAAGATATAAATATTTTGAGAATCTTCAAAATGCTTTAAGAGAAATTATTTTTGATATCAAATCTAAAAAAAAAAACCTACACAGCACTATTCTTTTTAGTCCTTCCGCGGCATCATTTGATAAGTATAAAAATTTCGAAGAAAGAGGAAAAAAATTTAATCAACTTTTGAAAAATTTTAATTTAAAAATATAATTTATGTATCTAGTTAGCTCAATTAACAAATTTTTTTACGAATGGTGGAAAAATATAAATAAATCTATTTTTTTTTTAATAATAATATTATTTTCTTTAGGATTATTTTTTTCATTAGTTTCCACTTCACTTATTGCATCAGATAAATTAAATAATAATACTTATTATTTCTTTTTAAGACATTTTCTTTTTACTTTTATTGGTATTTTTTTTATAATTTTTTTTTCAACTTTAAATCAAAAAGATCTGTATAGAATATCAACCATATTATTTCTAATTTGCTTTATTTTTTTAGCTTTAGTGCCCATTATAGGAGTAGAAGTTAAAGGGTCTAAGCGATGGCTTGATTTTGCATTTTTACCAAGATTTCAACCAATTGAAGTTTTAAAACCATTTACAATTATAATGATTGCCTCAATTTTAAGTTCAGAAAAATATAAAAATATTTATTATAAATATTTTTTAAGTTTTGTTTTAATTTTACCAATTATATTTCTTTTGATAACTCAACCAGATGTAGGACAAACTTTTCTAGTGCTTTTAACCTGGTTAAGTTTAATTTTTATATCTGGAATTAATTTAATGATTTTCTTTCTTTTTTTTGGACTAATTTTTTTTCTATTACTTTATTTAATTTTTTTTATTCCCAAGTTTTCTTATATTTTAATTAGACTTAAATCTTTTTTTGATCCATCTTCAGGTAATAACTACCAGTCGGAAAAAGCATCTGAAGCAATAATAAATGGAGGTTTTTTTGGCAAAGGAATTGGAGAAGGAGTGTTAAAAAGTAGAGTTCCAGAGGCTCATACAGATTATATTGTATCAGTTATCTCAGAAGAATTTGGAATAATAGTTATAATTTTGTTAATGATTATTTTTTTGTTTTTTATATACCAAATATTTAAAAAACTTTATTTTGAAAAAAACAATAAAGTAAAATTAATCCTTGTTGGATCAGCATCCATTATACTATTTCAAGCATTAATTCACTTAGGAGTTAATATTAGACTATTCCCCACAACAGGCATGACTTTACCTTTCTTAAGTTATGGAGGTTCTTCGATTGTTAGTACTGCAATTTTATCGGGAATAATTTTAAATTTAACTAAAAGAAGAATTGTTCATTAATGAAGAAAAGAATTTTAATTAGCACCGGTGGAACAGGAGGACATGTTATTCCTGCAGGTATATTTTTTCAACATTTAAAAAATGATTTTGACGTTTTTTTATCTTCTGACGATAGAGGAATGAAATTTTTGAATTTAGAAAAAGAGAAAGTAAAAATTATAAATACTCCAAAAATAAAAAATAATCTTTTCATTTTGCCTTTTAATTTTTTTTTAATTATTGTTTTAACTATAAAATCTTTCTTTTTTATAAGAAAAAATAATATTAATATTTTGATATCTACAGGTGGTTATATGTCGTTACCATTATGTATTTCTGCTAAGATTTTAAATTTAAAGATATACCTATTTGAACCAAATATGGTTATTGGAAGAGCAAATGCTTTTTTTATGAAGTTATGCAAAAAAATATTTTGTTACTCAAATGATATAAAAAATTTTCCCAAAAAATATTTAGATAAAATAACGGTAATAAATCCATTGCTTAGAAAAAATTTTTATTCGATTAAATCTAATACTAATAATATTGAAGATAAAATAAAATTATTGATTGTGGGAGGAAGTCAAGGTGCAAAATTTTTTGATCAAAGAGTTAAAGATACTATTTTAAATTTATCAAAAAAATATAAATTAAAAATATATCAACAAACTAATAACGAAAATTATGAAACTTTAAAAAATTTTTACAATTCACAAAATATTGATTATAAATTATTTGATTATAAAGATAATTTTTTTGAATTTATGTCAGACTCTAATTTATGCATTACTAGAGCGGGCGCTTCCACTCTTTCAGAGTTAACTTTTCTAAACGTACCTTATTTAGCTATACCTTATCCTTTTGCAAAAGATAATCATCAATATGAAAACGCACTTTTTTATAAAAATAAAAATTGCTGTTGGATACTTGACCAAAATAACATAACGAACGAGATCCTTACGGAAAAATTAATACAAATTATTGAAAATAAAGATGATTATTTGGAAAAAAAAAAAAATATGAAAAATTTTAGTTACCAAAATAGCTGGAATAAGATAAATGAAAAAATTATACAGACAATAAATGAAAATTGAATTAGCAAAAAATGAAAATATACATTTCGTAGGAATTGGCGGAATTGGTATGAGTGGCCTCGCACTCATTATGCAAAGAATGGGATTTAAGATTCAAGGAAGCGATATATCTATAAATAAAAACATAGAGAGATTAAAAAAAGATAAAATTAAAATTATTATAGGCCACGCTAAAAAAAATATTAATCATGCCACAATTTTAGTTATTTCTTCAGCAATCAAAAAAAACAATCCAGAAATTCAACAGGCTAAAATTAAAAATCTACCTATTTATAAAAGAGGTGATATGTTAGCTCATATTGTTTCGTTAACTCAGAATGTTGTTGTAGCTGGCTCTCACGGTAAAACAACTACAACTTCTCTTATTTCTGGAATTTTTACTAAAGCAAAATTAGATCCAACAATAATAAACGGTGGTGTTATCAACTCTTTGCAGAGTTCAGCAAAATTAGGAAAAAGTAAATGGTGCGTATTGGAGTCAGATGAGTCAGATGGTAGTTTTATAAAAGTTCCCCCTACATATTCCATAATCACTAACATAGACAGAGAACACATGGACTACTATAGGTCTATGGATAAATTAAAAAAACATTTTTTAGAGTTCATTAATAAAGTCCCATCTTTTGGTAAATCTTTTATTTGTATTGATGATAAAATTAACAACGAAATAATTAAAAAAATCAAAGTAAAAAATTTTTATACCTATGGAACCAATAAAAAATCTAACTTTAGGATTAAAAGTGTTCGACAATTTAAGAATTTATCAATATTTGATATTGAAGTATCTTTGCCAGCTAAAAAAAAAATAACCTTAAAACATGTAACTATACCTCTTCTTGGTTTACACAATATAAGAAATTCTACTGCAGCAGCTGCAGTTGGACTTACGATAGGAATACCAAAAAAAATTATTAAAGAATCCCTTGATAAATTTGAAGGGGTGCAAAGACGATTTAACAAAATATTTTCTTATAGAGGTATAAATTTTTTTGATGATTATGCACACCATCCCACAGAAATTAAAGAATTAATTAATGGTGTCAATAAAGTTTATCAAAAGGAAGAAATATTTTGTGTTTTTCAACCTCACAGAATATCAAGACTGAAAGATTTAAAAAAACAATTTACTTTATGTTTTAATAAAGCTGACGCTGTTATTTTATGTCCAATATATAAAGCAGGTGAAAAAATAAAATTAGGATTTAATTATTTAAATTTTGCAAAAGAAATTGCTGAAAAATCAAAGGTAAAAGTTTATCTTGTTAAAGACCAGTATCAATTAAGTAAATTTGTTAAACAATATATTTATGGAAATAAAGTAGTTATTGGAATGGGAGCTGGTTCAATTTCTAATTGGATAAAAGAACTTCCAAAATTATTATGATCAAAATTAGTGAATTAAAAAGTTTTTCAAAAGATATAAAAGGAAAATTTTTTTTCAATTATGATTTAAAAAAAACAAACTGGTTTAATATTGGAGGCATTGCTAGAGCATATTTTAAACCTGAAAATTTAAGTGAATTAATTTCTTTTTTAAAAAAATTTGGGTCTAAAGAAAAAATATTTTTATTAGGAGCGGGGTCTAATGTTCTTATTGAAGACGAGTTATTTGAAGGAGTTGTAATTAAATTAGGAAAAAATTTTTCCAATATTTCCTTATTGTCCGAAACAATATTGGTAGCAGGAAGCGCAACTATTGATAAAAAGCTGTCAGAATTTGCTTGTGAAAATAATATAGGAGGGTTTGAATTTTTATCTTGTATACCGGGAACAATCGGAGGCGGGTTAAAAATGAATTCGGGATGTTTTGAAAGAGAATTTAAAGATATTTTGTTATCAATACAAGCAGTAGACAAAACTGGTAAAATTTTAACAGTTCCAGCATCTAAAATTAAATTTGCTTACAGAGGAAATGATTTAGATAAAGATTTAATTTTTTTAAGTGCCTCTTTTAAAGGAAAAATTGAAGACAAACAGATAATTCAAAATACTATAAATTCTTTAAAAAATAAAAAAAATCAATCTCAGCCAACTAAAATTAAAACTGGAGGAAGTACTTTTAAAAACCCTATCAATCAAACTAAAGAAAAAGTATGGGAATTAATTAAAAAATCAGTTCCTTTAGATACTAAATTTGGCCATGCTGAAATTTCTCAAAAGCACTGTAATTTTTTTGTTAATAGAAATAATGCTACCTTCAAAGATATGAAAAATTTAATAGATTTTGTTAAGCAAACCGTTAAATCTAAAACTGGAATTGATATAGAAACAGAGATCGAGATAATTAAATGAAAAAAAAAGTTATAATTTTGGGTGGTGGGATTTCCAAAGAACGACTTATAAGTTTAGAGACAGCTAAAAGTGTTTACAAAGAGCTTAAAAAAAATAAGAATTATAAATCAATTATTACAGAACCAGATAGTAGTTTTTTAAAAAAAATAAAATCTTTTAAACCAGATATAATATTTAATGCTCTTCATGGTCAGTTTGGTGAAGATGGTTACATCCAAACAATCCTTGAGTCTCAGAAAATTAACTATACTCATTCAGGCGTTCTTGCTTCGGCGATAGCTATGGATAAAGAAATATCTAAAAAGATTTTTTTGAATAATAAAATTTTAACACCAAAATATATTAAGTATGATTTTAATAAAAAAAATAAAAAAATTATTTCATTAATTGAAAAAAAATTGAAATTTCCTGTGGTAATTAAACCAATAAACGAAGGATCAAGTGTAAATGTTTATATTTGTACAAAAAAAAATTTAATTAAAAATCTTAAAAAATTATCAATGTATAATGAAATTTTAATTGAAGAATTTATTTCTGGTAGAGAAATTCAAGTAGCAATTATGGGAAACGTTAAATTAGGTGCTATTGAACTAAAACCCAGAAGAAAATTTTATGACTATAAAGCAAAGTATAGCGTAAAAGCAAAAACAAAACATATAATCCCTGTTGATATAGAAAAAAGGAAAATGGAAGAAGTAATGAATATAGCACTTAAGGCACATAAATTAATTGGTTGCAAAGGCGTTACAAGGTCAGATTTTAAATTTTATAAAAATAAGTTTTATTTATTAGAGATAAATACACAACCAGGAATGACTAAACTTTCCTTAGTACCTGAAATTGCAAACTATAAAGGAATAAATTTTGCAAATTTAATTAAATGGATTTTAAAAGATGCATCAAAAAATAGATAAAAAAAATAAAATATACATATATTTATTTATCTTTTTTTTGCTAAGTACTATCAATAATCAAAAAATAGTTAATTCAAAATTTTTTAAATTTAATGTCAATCAAATAGAAGTTTCAGGTCTTTCAGAAAAAAATAACTTACTTATTTCAAATGAAATAAAAAAAATATTTTTAGGAAATATTTTTTTAATCAAAAAAGAATTTTTATTAGAAATTTTAAAAAAAAATAATTTGATAAATTCATTTGAAATAAAAAAAATATATCCAGATAAAATAGAAATTAAAATAGAAAAAACAGAGTTTTTAGGAATAACAAACATCGATGGAAATTTTTTTTTTATAGGATCTAATGGAAAATTAATTAATCATAGAGATACAAAAAAAATTTTACCATATGTATTTGGAAAAATTAATATTAATAATTTTATTCAATTTGTAAAAATTATTCATCAGTCAAAATTTAATTATAATCAAATTAAAGAAATTTATTTCTTTCCATCCGGAAGATGGGATATAAAAACCAAAGATAATCAATTGATTAAGTTGCCAATAGAAAATCTAAGATTTAAATTAGATTCAATAAGTAAGATTAATAACATTGAAAAATTTAAAAATGCAAAAATAATTGATCTGAGGTTTGCTAACAAAATCATTACAACAAATGAGTGAAAAAGAAATCGATGTTTATTTTAGTTTAAATAAAAAAGAATTAAGCGTTGGTGTTTTTAAAAAATTAGATCATAGTTTAATTTTTTTCAATGTAGAAAATATCAATACTGTTTCTTTAAATGAAGATACCAATTTTGAAATATTAGAAAAACCCATAGAAAAAAATATTAGAATAATAGAAAAGAATATAGATTCATTTATAACCAATATTTTTTTAATGATAGATACAAATGAAACAATATCTATTTATATTTCTTTAATGAAAAAACTTGATAATAAAAAGATCCAACAAAAGGATATTAAATATCTTATACAAGATGCCAAACTTCAAATTCTTAAAGCACATTCTGATAAGGATATTTTACACATACTTGTAAACAAATATGTTGTTAATGATTTAGATTATGATTTTGTACCTTTGGATATTAACTGTAATAAAATTTCTATAGATATTCAATTTATTTGCCTTACTAAAAATTTAACCAAAAAAATAGAAACTTTGTTTAATAATTTTCAAATTTCAGTTGATAGAATGATCTGCTCAAATTATGCAAAATCTTTCGTGAGTAACGAGAATCAAGGTAATATTTGTCAAATTGGGTATAATTTAAATAGAGGTCTTAATAAACAAGAAGTTTTAATAGTTCCTAAAAAAATTGAAAAAAGCGGTTTTTTTGAGAAACTTTTTCACTTTTTTAAATAAAATTGTATTTTCTTGTAACATTTGTTGTTTTTTAATTTTTTTATTAAACTTTTATAAGTTTTTTCATGTCAGTTTTAAATCAAAAAACAATCAAAAGACCAATTATCTTTGATGGTGTTGCCTTGCATTCTGGAAAAATGGCACACATGGAAATTAAACCTGCCCAACCAAATACTGGTGTAGTTTTTAAAAGAACTGATTTAAAAAATAATAATATAGTAATTCCTGGAATTTTTAATGTTAGTAGTGCAGTTTTTTGTACAACAATTTCAAATGATTATGGTGTAAAAATTTCAACAATTGAACATCTAATGGGTGCATTTTCTGGAATGGGAATTGACAATGCTATAGTGGAAATAGATGGAGATGAACTTCCTATTATGGATGGTTCTGCCAAACTTTATGTTGATGAAATAAGTCGTTCTGGAATTGACATCAGCAATTCACCAATAAAAGTTGTTAAGATAGAAAAAAAAATAACCTTAAAAGATGAAAAAAAAACTATTTCTATAGAACCAAGTAAGTTAAGTTTAGATATAGATTTTGAAATTAAATATAAAAACTCTTTGATTGGAAATCAAAGAAATTTTATAAAAGTTTATGAAGATGACCTTACCGACATATTTAATTCAAGAACTTTTTGTTTATATGAAGATATAGATAAGTTAAAACAAATAAATTTAGCTAAAGGTGGTTCCTTAGAAAATGCTATTGTTGTTCAAAATGAAAAAGTTCTAAATAAAAATGGTTTAAGAAATAAACTAGAATTTGTAAATCATAAAATTCTTGATTGTATTGGAGATTTATATTTGTCCGGTTATAAAATTATTGGAAAACTCATATGTTCACAAGGTGGTCATAAATTAACAAATCAATTATTAAGGAAAGTTTTTGAGAATAATTCAAATTTTTCAATTATAGAGGTTAAAGAAAGCAAAATTCCTCATTCGTTAATCAACAAAAGATATCTAAAATCAATAGCTTAAAAGTTTAGATTTTTATAGAAAATCTGTTAAAACTTTTTAATGAGTAATTTAAAGAAACTTGTTTTTCTATTTATATTTTTTTTGTCTTCATGTTCAGGAAACCAGGAAAAAATTGATTCAGTAGTGCAAGAAGAAGATCTAGATCTTCAAATGATTTCTGCATACAAGCAAGGAATGAAAGCTTTAGAAAATGGAGACATTTATTATGCAGCAAAAAAATTTAATGAGGCAGAACTATTATACCCACAATCAGAGTGGGCTCCTAAATCTATTTTAATGGCTGCGTATGGTTATTATTCACAATCATACTATCAAAGTGCAAGCGATGAACTTAATAGATTTATAAAAAAATATCCAAAAAATCCTAATTTAGATTATGCTTATTATCTTTTGGCGATGTGTCACTATGAAAGTATTGTTGACGAAAAAAAAGATTTAAAACCTTTGCTGCAAGCAAAGGAAAGTTTTAATTTAGTTATAAATAAATTTCCTCTTACTGATTTTGCGATAGACGCTAAATATAAAATTAATTTAATAAATGATTTATTAGCAGCAAAAGAAATGTTTATAGCAAGGCACTATATTAAAAAAGAAAAATGGATAGCGGCAATTAATAGGCTAAAAGTTATAGTTAATCAATACGATACAACTATATATATTGAGGAAGCTCTTCATAGATTAGTTGAAATTCACTATAGAATTGGACTTGTTTCTGAAGCAAAAAAATACGCTAATACTTTAGGTTATAACTATTTGTCAAGTCAGTGGTATAAAGAATCCTATAAAGTTTTTAATAAAAATTACAAAATTGATAGAAAAACTTCAAAAAAGGAAAAGAAGAAGCTTAGAGATAGAATTAAATCTTTTTTTTAATAAATGAGAATTTCAAAAATTGAGAAAGAATATTTAAAAAAAATTAAACTTTTTCAGAAGTATAATAGACACTACTATGATAAGAGCAATCCTCAGGTATCTGATAGTGAATTTGATTCTTTAAAAAAAGAAATAATTGAACTTGAAAAAAAACATAAATTTTTAAAGTCTGAAAACTCTCCATCAAAATCAGTAGGTTTTACTCCATCAAAAAATTTTAAAAAAGTAAAGCACAGAATTCAAATGTTATCATTATCCAATGTTTTTAATGAAGAAGGTTTAAAAAATTTTGAAAAAAAAATACGTAATTTTTTAAGTTTAAAGGAAAATGTGGAAATAGAATACAGTGCCGAACCAAAAATAGACGGTATTTCAGCTTCATTAACTTATAAAGATGGAAAATTTGTTCAAGGTTTATCAAGAGGCGATGGAAAAGAAGGTGAAGATATAACCGAAAACTTAAAAACTATTAAAGATATACCAAAAATTATTAATAAAGAAAAATTTCCAGTTGAAATCGATATAAGAGGAGAAGTTTTTATTGAGAACAGCGATTTTGAAAAAATAAATGAAAAGTTTGCTAACCCAAGAAATGCAGCATCTGGAAGTTTGAGGCAAAAGGATCCAGTTGCAACAAATAAAATCCCATTAAAATTTATTGCCTATACCTTTGGGTATGCAAAAGGAATGAATATAAAATCTCAATCTAATTTTTTAGAAAATTTAAAAAAGTGGGGCTTTAAAACGAATGAATATAACAAGAATATAAAAGGAATTAAAAATTTAATTCTCAATCATCAATACCTAGAAAAAAAAAGAAAAGAAATAAATTTTGATATAGATGGTATTGTTTATAAAATAAATGATTTTGATTTACAAAAAAGACTTGGATATGTAACTAACGCACCAAGGTGGGCTGTTGCACATAAATTTTCTGCTAATAGTTCAATCTCAGAAATTATAAATATAGAAGTTCAAGTGGGCAGAACTGGAGCTTTAACACCCGTTGCTAAAATTAAACCAGTAAATATTGGGGGAGTTATTGTATCAAATGCAACTCTTCATAATGAAGATGAAATTGTTAGAAAGGATATACGAGTTGGTGATACTGTAACTGTTGAGAGAGCAGGCGATGTAATACCTCACGTAGTTTCTGTCGACTTAGTAAAAAGAAAAAAAAATTCTAAAAAATTTATTTTTCCGCTTAAGTGTCCTTCTTGTGGATCTACAACCGTGAAAGATTTCAATGAAATTACAAAAAAAGAAGATGCAGTAAGAAGATGTTCCAGTGAAGGTTTTGAGTGTGATCAAATTGCAAAGGAAAAAATCAAACATTTTGTTTCTAAAGAAGCTTTTAATATTGATGGACTTGGTAAAAAAATAGTTGAAAATTTTTGGAAACTTAAATTAGTAAAATTTCCACAGGATATTTTTAAATTAGATTATGAAAAAATAAAAAATTTGGATGGATGGGGAAATTTATCAACTTCCAATTTAAAATATGCAATAGAAAGCAAAAAAAATATTCCATTAGATAAGTTTATTTACTCTTTAGGTATACGACATATAGGACAAGAAAATGCAAAGCTTTTAGCAAGACATCTAAAAACAGCAAATAATTTTTTTAATCTATCATTAAAAAAAGATATTGATGAACTTAAAAATATTGATGGAATTGGAGATACTCAAATTAAATCTATTATAAATTTTTTTTTAAATAAAACTAATCAGAAATTTTTACTTGAACTTAAAAAAACTTTAGAAATAAAAGACGCTATCCAATTAAGCCATTCTGGTTTGTTAAAAAATAAAACTTTCATGTTTACTGGTAAACTTGAAGACATGAGTAGAGCAGAAGCAAAATCAATTATAGAGGAAAACTCAGGAAAAATAATAAGCAATGTAAATAAAAAACTTGATTACTTAATAATTGGAGAAAAACCTACTACAAAAAAAATCAATTTAGCTAAAGAATTAAATATAAAAATAATAACTCAAAAAGAATGGTTAAAAATGTTAAATTAAGTTTGCCAACCATTTTTTTTCTTCTTTATTTAAAAACTTAGATATTTTTGCATAAACGTTTAAATGATATTTGAATAAATATTCCTTTTCTTTCTTGTTTAATAAATCAAAGTTTATTAGATCCTTTTCAATTGGAGCCAATGTAAGATTTTCAAAATTTAAATTTTTATTATTTTTTTTTACAAAAACTAAATTTTCAATTCTAATACCAAAATATCCTTTTTTATAATAACCTGGTTCATTACTTACAACCATTCCTTCTTCAAGTTTAACAGAATTATATTTTGAAATAGATTGTGGTCCTTCGTGAACATTTAAAAAAAAACCAACTCCATGACCAGTGCCATGAGCATAATCTAAACCATCTTTTTTTAAAAACTGTCTAGCTCTTATATCTATTTGTTTACCTTTGCTTAATTTATTAATATTTGTAGTCGCTACTGCAATGTGGCCTTTTAAAACCTTTGTAAAAATATTTTTAATAGAATTTTTTTGCTGTGAAAAACATATTGTTCTAGTTACATCAGTTGTTCCAAATTTATATTGACCACCTGAGTCACATAAAAAAATATCTTTTTTTTTTATAACTTTGTTAGAATTTTTTGTGGCTCTGTAATGGACAATCGCACCATTAGATCCCGATCCAGCAATTGTATTAAAGCTTGGAAACAAATAGTTTTTATTGATTTTTCTAAATTTTTCCAATTTTTTTTCAGCATCAATTTCGGTTATTTTTTTTTTATTTTTATATTTAATCCAAAAAATAAATTTTGTTAAAGCTGCACCATCTTCAATATGTGCATTAATCATATTTTTTATTTCTGCAGGACTTTTTATTGATTTTAGTTTATAGCAAGGATCATTTTTAAGAACTATATTAAATTTTGATTTGATAATATTTTCATTTTTTATTGAGCAGGTTAATGAATCAATTATAAATTTTTTACCTTTAAGATCATTTACAAATATTTCAAAGTTATCTGGTTTAATTATTTTATAATTATTAAGTTTTTTTTCTTTTATAATTGTTGAAACCTTTTTTTTATTTACGAATAAAAAAATCCAATTTTTTTTGCTGATTATCATTCTACAATTAGGAATAGGACTGTTTGGGTTATCATGACCCCTGATGTTAAGTAACCATGCTACATTTTCTGGGGCGCTAATAAATATATAATCTGCTTTATAGATTTTCATTTTTTTTATAATTTTTTTAATTTTTGAAATATGACTTTCACCGGTAATTTTTTTATTTAGAGAAAAGAAAGGTTTAGAAGTAATAATTTTTTTTTTATAAATTTCATCTATTAAATTTTTTGATATTGGTTTTAAAGTTGATGTATTATTAAAATATATTTTTAATTGTTTTTCTGTAAATAATGTTGGATCAAAACCTATATTAAGATTTTTTATAATTTTATAAGGAAGAAACCTATGAATTTCTATTATCTTAAAATTTTTACCAGACTGTTTTTTTGCTTGAATTGTGTACCTTCCATCTACGAATAAAAAATTTTTATCTTTTAAAATGATTGCTAATCCAGCTGAACCGTCAAAATTCGAGATGGTTTTTAGCCTGTCTCGACTTGAATATTCACCAAAAAATTCATCATTTTTTGGAATTATATATCCATCAATTTTATTGATAATAAATTTTTTTCTTAATAACTTAATTCTTTCACTGATCATTTTAATTTTTTTTGGTACCTTATCCAACCTGGACTTTTTATTGGTTCTTGAGACTCTAAATCCTGATTAAATTCGAATTCTTCATCGGTATTTAATTGATCTTCATCGTAATAATTATTTTTTTCTATATTTTTTTCCGGTAGTTCATCTAGAAATCTAGATGCCAAACTATCAATCCAGTCGCCTTGATAAAATCTGTTCATTGAAAATGAAATTGTTGCTATTTTTTTTGCTCTTGTAATACCCACATAAGCTAGTCGTCTTTCTTCTTCAAGGCCGTCTTGTCCTTTTTCATCAATAGATTTTTGATGAGGAAATAAACCTTCTTCCCATCCTGGCAAAAAAACAACATCAAATTCTAAGCCTTTTGATCCATGCATTGTCATTAAATTTACTTTTTCCCCGTCCCATTTTTGATCAATAGAAGTTGCCAATGAAACATGTTCAAGAAAACTCTCTAAATTATCAAACTCTTTCATCGCATTTAAAAGTTCTTTTATGTTTTCTAGTCTATTTTCATTTTCCAAATCTTTTTTATTTTTTAACATTAGAGAATAGCCCGATTCATCAAGTATTATTTGCATTAATTTTATATGGTTAATTTTTTTTATTGTTAAATCATTTCTCCATTTAGAGATCATACCAAGAAAAGAACTAAGACCAATTTTTGTCTTTGGTTTTATTAAATTTAATTCAATTAGTTTTTTTGCTGCCGATTCGAGACTCAATGAATTTTTTTTTCCGTATTGATTAATTTGTTTAACTGTAGTGTCCCCAATTGATCTTTTTGGTGTATTCACTATACGTTCAAAAGCCAAGTCATCTTTATTTTGGTAAACTAGTCTAAGATAAGAAATACAATCTTTTATTTCGGCTCTTTCATAAAATTTGATACCACCTATAATTCTATATGGTAAACCAATTGTAAGGAATCTCTCTTCAAATTCTCTAGTTTGAAAAATTGCTCTTACTAAAACTGCAATATTATTTAAAGAGAATTTTTTCTTAAGTTTTTCAATTTTATCGCTAACTCCAGTTGCTTCATCTTTTCCATTTCTAAAGCATTCAAGAGCAACTAATTCTCCATCATTGCTATTAGTATATAAGTTTTTTCCAACTCTATTTTTATTATTTTCAATTAATTTTGATGCAACAGTTAAAATATTTTGAGTTGAACGATAATTTTCTTCTAATCTTATAATTTTAGTATTTTTATAAGTTTTATCAAACTCTAAAAAATTTTTAATTTCTGCACCACGCCAGCTATAAATTGATTGGTCATCATCACCAACACAACATAAGTTTTTATGGTAGTTTGCTAAATAATTAAGCCATCTACTTTGTATATGGTTTGTATCTTGATATTCATCTACAAGTATATATTTAAAATTTTTAGAATATAATTCTGCAATATCTTTGTGCTTTTCGAATATTTTAACACAATGTAAAATTAAATCACCAAAGTCACATGTATTTAAGTCTAATAATTTGGATTGATAAATTTTATAAATTTTTAAAAAACCTTTTTCCAAGATATCCTTTTTTTTTATAATTACATCTTCTGGATACCATCCTTTATTTTTCCATCTATCTATGACCGCCAAGATAAAATTAGGTGAAATTTTTTTTATGTCTATATTTTCTGCTCTACAAATATTTTTTATCAGTCTTGTTTGATCGTCTTGGTCAATTATTGAAAAGTTAGAATTTAAACCAACGGCTTTTGCATGTTTTCTTAATAATTTGGCACTTATTGAATGAAATGTTCCAAGCCAAGACAGTCCAATTGCATCTTTACTTAAAATTGAACTGACTCTATTTCGCATTTCACTTGCGGCTTTATTTGTGAAAGTTACAGCTAGTACTTGATTTGGAAATGCTTTTTTTTCTTTAATAATATGAGCAATTCTAGAAGTTAATACCCTGGTTTTTCCAGACCCTGCTCCAGCAACAATCAATAAGGGACCATCTAACCACAAAACTGCATCTTTTTGAGAATTATTGAGGTTTTTTAGATATTCAGAGTTTATCATTTTTAAATTATCATTATAAATCAATTAAATTTTTCATGAAAAAAAAACTTTTTAAAGAAATTGCAAGAATTAACAACTTTTTTACTTTTCATTTCAACAAAATAAATGAATTTGTAAAAATTATAAATCAAAAATTTAAAAAAATTAGTAGTTTTAACAAGTATTTAATCTTTTTCATCACAACATTATTCCTTTACTTGTTTTACTTATCTATTCCCAGTCTATACGACAAAGGATTTATTCAAGCAAAATTAAGTAAAATGATAACTGAAGAATATAATATTAATTTAAGTTTATCTTCAGATATTAACTATAATATTTTACCAAGGCCTCATATATTAATAAAAAATTCAAAGTTTTATACCAATGACCTGACGTCACCAAAGGAACTTGGTCAAATAAAAAAAATAAAAATATTTATTAGTCAAAAGAATTTTTTTGATCAAAAAAATATAGAGATAAAATCCATATTAATAAACCAAGCTAATTTTTCACTTAAAGCAGAGGATTTAAATTATTTAATAAAATTTATTGAAAAAAAATTTTCAAAAAAAAAATTAAATATAAATAATAGTAATTTTTTTTATATAGATGATAATGAAAATGTAATTTCTATTTTTCCAGTTAAAAAACTTAGTTTATTTTTTGATGAAAAAAAATTTCAAAATTTTTTAAGTTCCAGCGGTAAATTTTTTACTATGCCATATAGATTTAATTGGAACAAAGATTTGAATAAAAATATGAATTCATCAATTTTTAAAATAAATAAATTAAATCTTAAAATAGAAAATTTTACTGAATCATTAAATTCTGATTTGTTGATGAAAAATTTTATTTTTTTTAGAAACATGGAAATAGAAAGTAATATTTTTGTTAAAAAAAATTTAATAGAAATAAAATCAACTAATAAATCAAATACAAAAAATGACACTTTAAGCTATGAAGGTTTAATTGAATTAAATCCTTTTAATTTAGATTTTGAATTAAAATTAAATAAATTAAATTTTAAAAAAAATATTTTTAATAATGATTTATTGAGGAGTTTTTTTGAAATTAAACATTTTTATAATCCGAATTTAAGCTCAAAAATAAATTTAAAAATTGATAATTTAATAAAAAATAAATTATTTAATTCTTCAGCAATATTTATTAATTTAAAAAATGGTGGTATTGATTTTAATAATACAATTTTCAATGGAAATGTTGGTAATTTAAATTTAATTAATAGTGACATTAATAATGTCAAAGGTGATTTGATATTCAATGGTAGTTTTTTATTTAAAATTACTTCAAAAAATGAATTTCATAGATTATTTCAAATTGGAAAAAAAAATAGAAAACATCTAAGTAATATTTATTTTAACTTAGAATATAATTTAACTAAAAATAAATTTGAAATTAGCAATTTAGTTTTTGAGCCTGGTAAGATCAAAAATGAAGATGAGTTGTCTAATTATTTAAATAATTATAGTAATAATTCAAAAAACCCTACTTGGATTGACTTTAAAATTTTTATTAAAAAAATTTTATTAGACTACTATGACGGATAAATCATTTTTTTTGGATTAATAATTTTATTATATTCTTTTTCACTTATTAAACCTGTTTTTAATGTTTCGTATTTTAATGTAGTTTTATTTTTTAATGCACGTTTAGCAATTTTTGCTGCATTATCATAACCAATTTTTGGAGTAAGTGCAGTTACCAACATCAATGAATTATCTAGCAAATTTTTAATTCTATTTTTGTCAGCTTTAAGTCCAGATATACAATATTTAGAAAAACTTTTTGTGCTGTCTGATAAAATTTTAATTGATTGAAGTATATTGTGTATTATTAAAGGTTTAAAAACATTTAGCTCAAAATGTCCGTGAGATCCGGCCATGGTAATTCCATTATGATTTCCAATTACTTTAACACAAACCATGGTGACAGCTTCGCATTGAGTTGGATTAATTTTACCTGGCATAATTGAAGACCCGGGCTCATTCTCTGGTAAGATTAATTCTCCATATCCTGCTCTAGGTCCCGATCCTAAGAATCTAATGTCATTAGCAATTTTCATTAGACATACTGCCGTTGTATTTAAAGTTCCAGAAAAGTTAACTATAGAATCATGCGCTGCCAAAGCCGCAAATTTATTTTTTGCTGGTTTAAAAGGCAGTCTAGTGATTTTTTTAATTTCATTTACAATTTTTTTATCAAAATTTTTTTTTGTATTTATACCAGTTCCTACTGCTGTGCCGCCTTGAGCCAAGTAATAAATTTCATTTAAAGCATTTTTTATTCTTTTGATGCTTTCTTCAAGTTGGGATTGGTATCCAGAAAACTCCTGTCCAAGAGATAATGGGGTAGCATCTTGAAGATGAGTTCTTCCAATTTTTACAATTTTATTGAACTGTTTAACTTTTTTTTTTAGTTCATTGTTAAGCATGTTAAGTGAAGGAATTAATAAATCTTTAGTTTGCAATGCAATTGCAATATGCATTGCTGTAGGAAAAACATCATTTGTTGATTGCGATCTATTAACATGGTCATTTGGATGAACTGGCTTTTTTGTGCCTTTTTTACCCCCTAATATTTCAATTGCTCTATTTGCAATTACCTCATTAACGTTCATATTAGTTTGAGTTCCAGAACCTGTTTGCCAAACTTTTAAGGGAAAATTGTCATACATTTTTCCTTGAGTTATTTCATTAGCTGCTTTGATAATTGCCCCAGAAACTTTTTTATCAAGATCTTTATTTTTGTAATTAACAATTGCTGCAGCTTTTTTAATAATTGCGATAGATTTTATTAAAACTGGTCTAACTAAAAAGTCACCAATATTGAAGTATTTTTTAGATCTTTGTGTTGATGCACCCCAGTATTTGTCTGAGGGTACTTTAATATTTCCAAGACTGTCAAATTCTTTTCTAAATTTCATATTTTGTTTGAATACAACCTGTTAAATCTTATACATTAATTTTCTTAAAAATCATATAGGAGCATTATGACAAATTTTGAAAAAGTAGGTCAATTTATGAAAACATTCGGTCAAGAAGTAAAAAATAAACCAGGGTTGAGTTCAGAAAAAATAAATAATTTAAGAATTGGTTTGATAAATGAAGAGCTAGAAGAGTTTAAGGAAGCAATCAAAAATAATGATTTAAAAGAAGCAATTGATGCTTTAACAGACATTTTATATGTTACTTATGGTGCCGGACATGCTTTTGGCGTAAATCTTGATGAATGCTTTGATGAGGTGCAGAAATCTAATATGAGTAAATTAGGAGAAGATGGAAAACCAATTTATAACGAATCTGGCAAAGTTATGAAGGGGCCTAATTATTTTAAACCCGATTTGTCAAAATTTATAAAGTAAAAAGGGGCGTTCTGTTGCCAGGTGCCCCGAACTTTGTACCATTATTCGCGAATAATTTGAATTGAAAAGTGAGATTTTGCACTAGTAGTGCGATCGTAGTGCGATCAGATTATTTATGATAAATTAAAATTAAAAGGAGGAAATATGGATAGATATACTAAATTTATATTATCAATAATTGCAGTTGGAATACTTGGGGTAAACTTTCATTTGTACAAAGACGCAATTATTACACCAGCTCATGCAGAAAATATTCAGTACATGATTATTTGTGATACAGAAGGTCAATGTGCTGATGTTACAAATTCAGGTAGATTTAAGGTTAGCATTAACGATCCTAGATAAGAATTAATACTAGTACTGATCTAGTGAGATAAGAATTATTGTGTTACGATCATTAATTATGAAAAAGCTTTTAGTGATCTTGGTTCTGGGCTTTATGCTAAGCTCTTGCGGTACTCCAAGCCATTATCACAATATTAGTACAAGCGGTCATAAGGCATCAGTAATATATCCTGATGAAGGACAGTACGGTTTATCTTATAACCAACCAACCATAGAGTTTGCTGTGTTCGCTGCTTTTAGAAATTGTGAATCAGTAGCAAAGCTGAGTTCTTGCGAACTAGATTATATTGATGAGAGACAAATTACTAATAAAGGTGAAAAAGATGATTGGAGAAAAAGATATTTACTGAACAAAGACAATTATGAATTTATAACTGATTCTCAAGGCAACATTTTAATAAAAAAAAAGGACTAGGTCTTTAGTGCGATCACAGAGCGATCAGAATTAAATTTAGCTAAATAATTATTGATAAATATAAGATGCTAAGGGGCGTTCTGTTGCCAGGTGCCCCGGACCCCGTAACTTAATTAAAAAATTAATTAAGCTGCAAGTGCAAATTTATTATTTGCATTTGTAAATTAGCCCGTTACGGCGGTACAATACCGAACGAAAGAATAGCTTTTAGACATTCGTCGATCCTAATTCACCCCCGCAAGTTGTAAATGGTGGAGGTGGTGGGTACTGCCCCCACGTCCGTAATGGTTATTACGAAATTCGTTTATCGTCATAGTTGGAAAACCAACATTAATAATATAAAACCTATTAACTAAGATTCAATAACTAATTCATGAAATTAACTAAAGAACAGTTGCAAGAAATAAAAGATCAGCAAAAACAAGAAAATAAGACAAAAAGAGTTACTGCACCAGAACTTGAAAAAATTTTATATGAAGCAATACCTATTCTTGATCATGGGTTTATAAGAGTGATTGATTATATGGGTGACGATAGTTCTATTGTTCAGGCTGCTAGAGTTTCTTACGGAAAAGGAACAAAAAAAGTTTCTACTGATAGCGGATTGATTAAATATTTAATGCGTCACTGGCATAGTACTCCATTTGAGATGTGTGAAATTAAGTATCATGTAAAACTTCCAATTTTTATAGCGCGTCAATGGATTAGACATAGAACTGCAAATGTTAATGAATATTCAGCTCGATATTCAATTTTAGATAAGGAATTTTATTTACCATCTAATGAAAATTTAGCTGTACAATCACAAAGCAATAGACAGGGCAGAGGAGGCGTTATTGGAGGTGATCAAGCAAAACAGGTTTTAGAATTGTTAAAAAGTGATGCTGAACGTACTTATAAAAATTATGAAGAAATGCTCAATCAAAAATTTGATGGCACAACCATAGATGAGAACAAAAAAGGATTGGCCAGAGAACTTGCTAGAATGAACTTAACTTTAAATACTTATACCCAATGGTATTGGAAAACAGATTTATTAAATTTAATGAATTTTTTAAGACTTAGAGCAGATAGTCATGCTCAATATGAAATTAGAGCTTATGCTAATGCAATGCTTGATACAGTAAAAAAATGGGTTCCAATTACATATGATGCTTTTATGGATTACAGAGTCGGAGGTACAGAAGTTTCAGCAAAAGGAAAAATTGTAATTCAAAAACTTATCAATGGTGAAGATGTTAAAGCTAATGACTCAGGTTTGTCAAAAAGAGAATGGAATGAATTAATGGAAGCTTTTAAACTTCATGAAAAAATAATTAATTGATCTTTCAAATATTCCAATAAAATTCATAATAAGTTCTATTTAAAATTTTAAATTTTTTAATTAAATTTATTTTTTTCTCTCTTTCATAATATTTAAATAATCTTTCATTATGAGTTTTGGTAAATATTCCTTTATAATTTTTATTTTTTGTTAAAACTTGTGCTTCGTTAATTAACATCTTTCCTATACCTTGAGATGAAAATTCTTTCCTTACTGCGAATGCATGAATTTCAGAATAGGTATCAGGGTTTTCATCTTTTTTAAAAATTTGAAAAATTAGTCTAATTACAAGAAGTGGATTTGTTAGAGATTTAAAAATAAAAATGAAAATGCTTTTAATACTAATAATTTTTTTAAGATTTATTTTATTAAATTTAAGAACTAAAAAACCTAAAATTAAATTATTTTTTGAAGCAATAATTACATTTGCATTATTTTTTATCATTAATTTGAAATAATTTTTTAAAGTGTCATATCCAAAATTAGGCAATATATCTGATGATAAATTTTTAGAGTAAATATTACAAATTTCATCAATTTGTTTTGGATTAATTTTATCTATTGATGAGTCTAAATTTTTAATCAAAATCATAAATAAATTGATTTTAGTTCATTTGCTAAATTTAAAAATATTTTTGAAATTTCATGATCTAAATTATTTTCTACAATTGGTTTACCATCATCTCCACATTTTCCTACTTCCGGATTAATTGGGATCTCTCCTAAAAATTTTTTACTAAATTCCTCAGCAGTTTTTTTAACACCTCCTTCTCCAAAAATATTATATCTTTTTCCATCATCTCCTAAAAAAAAACTCATATTATCTACTAAACCAATTACTTTTACACCAAGCTTATCAAACATTTTTATTCCTCTCTTAACATCCAACAATGCAACTTCTTGTGGGGTAGATACTATGATTGCGCCATCTAGTTTAATTTCTTGTGCAAATGTTAATTGCGTATCTCCTGTTCCTGGTGGCATATCTACAATTATAAAATCTAAATCTTTCCATGATACTTTTTGTGTAAAAGTTTTTATAGCGCTCGTTACCATTGGTCCTCTCCAGATCATTGGAGTTTGTTGGTCCGCAAGAAAACCTATGGACATACATTGAATATCATATTTAATTACTGGACTTAAAGTCTGGCCATCACTTTTAGGTTTTTCATTAATGTCGAACATTTTTGGAATTGAAGGTCCATAAATATCTGCATCAAGTAAACCAACTTTGCATCCAGTTTTTTTTAATGCCAAAGCAAGGTTTGTGGCAAAAGTAGATTTTCCGACTCCTCCTTTTGCACTAGAAATTGCGATAGTAAATTTGGTTCCCTTAATTGGGTTTTTTTCAAAGGTTTTACCCTGCATTTTTTTCTTCATTGCTTCAGTTAATACTGGTTTTTCTTTTGGCATAATTCTATCTTAACTTGTTTTTCTAATTAAAGACATTATATAGATTGTCATGGTTGATGATTTTAAAAGTAGAGGTGGCAGTCCATGGGGTACACCCCCAGGAGGTGGAGGAAATGGATCTGGAAGAGGACCAACCCCACCAGACATTGAAGAAATCATAAAAAAAATTCAAAAAACAATTAATAATATTTTGCCCGGCGGAGGTTCTGGTGGAGCAAAATCTATAGTTGTCGGAATAGTTATTCTTGGTTTTATTTGGTTAGCTAGTGGTTTGTATAGAGTATTGCCAGATGAACAAGGCGTTGTTTTAAGATTTGGAAAATTTGTAAAAACAACTCAACCAGGATTAAATTATCATATTCCTTTTCCTGTAGAGAGCGTTCAAACACCTAAAGTTACAAAAGTAAATCGAATGGATATTGGTTTTAGATCTGAAAGAGATACTGGTTTTACTTCCGGAGGAGTTGCAGATGTTCCAGAAGAAAGTTTAATGTTAACCGGAGATGAAAATATTGTTAACATCGACTTTTCTGTTTTCTGGGTAATTAAAGATGCTGGTAAATTTTTATTTAAGATTCAAGACCCACAAGGAACAGTTAAGGCAGCAGCCGAAACTGCAATGAGAGAAGTTATTGCAAAATCAAGAATTCAACCAATTTTAACAGAAGGAAGAGCAAAAATTGAAATAGAAACTCAAGAAATTATTCAATCAATTTTAGATGAATACAACAGCGGTATTCAAGTTACACAAGTGCAAACTCAAAAAGCTGACCCACCCGATCAAGTAATTGATGCATTTAGAGATGTACAAGCTGCAAGAGCAGATATGGAAAGATCTAAAAATGAAGCAGAGGCTTATGCAAACGATGTTATCCCAAGAGCAAGAGGAGAAGCTCAAAAAATTTTACAGGCAGCTGAAGCATACAAAAAAGAAGTGGTTGCAAAAGCAGAAGGTGAAGCGAGCAGATTTGTATCGATATATAATGAGTATGCAAAAGCAAAACAAGTTACCCAAGAGAGAATGTATTTAGAAACAATGGAAAAAGTACTTGCAGATATTGACAAAGTAATTATTGATAAAAATTCTGGCTCAGGAGTAGTACCTTATTTACCATTGCCAGAATTAAAAAAAAAAGGAAGTAATTAATGAAAGCTAATAAATTTATATTACCAATAATTGTCGGAATATTTGTAATATCCTTTTTCTCTATTTTTATAGTTAAAGAAGTTAATCAAGCAATTGTATTACAATTTGGTGACCCTAAGAGAATTATATTAAAACCAGGTTTAAATTTTAAAATTCCTTTTATACAAAATGTTGTTTTCTTGGATAAAAGAATTTTGAATCTTGATACACCGCCAGAAGAAGTTATTGCATCAGATCAAAAAAGATTAATAGTAGACGCATTTGCAAGATTTCAAATTGTAGATCCTTTAAAATTCTATATTTCAGTTGGCAATGAAAGAGTAGCAAGATCAAGATTATCTACTGTTATAAATTCAAGAATAAGAAACGTTCTTGGTCAACAAGAACTTCAAACGCTATTATCTAAAGATAGGACTAAACAAATGACCTTAATTCAAGAAGGTGTTAATACCGAAGCAGAAAACTTTGGTATTAAAATAGTAGACGTTAGAATTAAGAGAGCAGATTTGCCTCAGGCAAATAGTGAAGCGATTTATAGAAGAATGCAAACTGAAAGAGAAAGAGAAGCAAAAGAATTTAGAGCTAGAGGTGCTGAAATGGCAGTAACAATTACTTCAACTGCGGATAAAGAAGTTACAGTAATACTTGCAGATGCTGAAAAACAATCTGAAATAATGAAAGGAGAAGGCGACGGGTTAAGAAACAAAATATTTGCTGATGCATTTGGTAAAGACCCAGATTTTTTTGCTTTTTATAGAGCAATGCAAGCATATGAAAAAGCTTTAATAGGAGGAGATACCTCTCTAATTTTATCTCCAGATAGTGAATTTTTTAAATTCTTTGGAAATATAAAGCATAAATCATCACAATAAATAATATAGAAATGAAAGAGCTTATAATAGCTTTTGGACTTTTTCTTTTTATCGAAGGCATTTTATATGCCTTATTTCCAGCAAAAATGAAAAATATGTTACAAAGACTAGGAATGATTAAAGACTCTCAACTAAGAACAGGGGGATTAGTCTTTGCTTTAATTGGTTTTTTAATTGTTTGGTACATTAAAAATTAATATGAAGAAAATAAAATTAATATTATTTGCGATTTTTTTTATTAATTATTCATTTGTTTCATTAGGCAAAGATGTGCCTGCTTCTTTTGCAGATTTAGCAGAAAAGTTAATGCCATCAGTGGTAAATATATCAACAACACAAACGGTTGTAACAAGCACAAATCCTTTTCCTTTTGAATTTCCACCAGGCTCTCCATTTGAGGATTTATTTAAGGAATTTGGCACACCTCAAAAAAGAAAAGCAAGTGCACTTGGTTCTGGCTTTATAATAGATGCTAAAGGAATAGTAGTTACCAATAACCATGTTATTCAGGGTGCTGAAGATATTTTAGTAAGAGTTGATGGAGAGGAAGAATATAAGGCAAAAGTTATAGGAGCAGATCCATTGTCAGATATTGCAGTTCTTGAAATAGATTCAAATGAAAAATTTAAACCTGTAAAATTTGGAGATTCTGACAAAGCAAGAATTGGAGATTGGGTTATAGCAATAGGAAATCCCTTTGGCTTAGGAGGAACTGTAACATCTGGAATTATTTCTGCTCGGAATAGATCAATAGGTTTGTCAAGATATGAAGACTATATTCAAACTGATGCATCTATTAATCAAGGAAATTCAGGTGGACCTCTTTTTGATATGAGTGGGAATGTTATAGGAATTAATACAGCAATATTAGGACAATCAGGATCAATTGGAATTGGTTTTTCTATTCCAGCTAATAGTGCAAAAATAGTTATAGATCAATTAATAGAATTTGGAGAAACTAAAAGGGGATGGCTAGGTGTAAGAATTCAAGATGTGTCAAAAGAAATTGCAGATTTAGAAAAATTAGATAAACCAAGAGGAGCATTAGTTGCAAGTGTTGCTAAAAATAGTCCATCAGACAAAGCCGGAATTAAAGCTGGAGATATTATTTTGGAATTTAATGGAACTCCAATTAAAGAAATGAAAGAATTACCAAAAATTGTTGCTCTAACAGAAGTAGGCAAGGTAGTAGAAGTTAAAATTTGGAGAAATCAAAAAGAAATAATAAAAAAAATTAAATTAGGACGATTAGAGACATCGGAAGATTTCAAAGCGAAGAAGCCAATAGAAACATCTAAGCATACAAAAATAGATGAGCTAAAAATAACAGTAAGACTTTTAAACAGTGATGATATTGATAAAAGGCAACTTCCAAAAGGTAGCACAGGATTGGTGATAACTGATATTGATACTGATAGCCCAATCAATTATTTAAATGTCAACAATATTATTGTTGAAGCCCAAAAGAAAAAGATTAAATCTATTGAAGAATTTAAAAGAATAATAAAGGTAACTAAAAACTCAAGTGAAAAAACTATTCTTATTGCAATTTATAATAATCAAAACCAAAGACGATATATTGGTATTAAACTAGATTAACAATGGAGATAAAGTCCAAAATTATTTTAATTTCTGGACCAACAGCTTCAGGAAAATCAAATTTTGCAGTTAAACTTGCTAAAAAAATAAATGGAGAAATTATTAATGCAGATAGTATGCAAATATACAAACAATTTAAAATATTAACTGCAAGACCATCCAAAATAGATCAAAAAAATATAAAACATCATCTTTATGGAGTAGTTGATGTAAAAACTAATTTTTCGACAGGACATTGGTTAAAACTTGCAATTAAAAAAATTCAAGAAATTCAAAAGAGAAACAAAATACCAGTTTTAGTTGGTGGTACAGGGCTTTATTTTAATTCTCTAGTAAACGGATTAGTTAAAATACCAAATATTCCAATAAAATTTAGAAACAAAATTAGATTAATGCAAAAAAAATATGGTCAAAAAAAATTTTATAAAAAACTTTTAAAAATTGATCCAAAGGTAAAAGATAAAATTGACACAAATGATTCACAAAGATCCATAAGAGCTTTTGAAGTTAAGTCTTACAGCAAAAAATCTATGTATGATTGGTTAGCTCAAACAAAACCGAACTTTAAAGAGGATCAATTTTTAAAATTGTATATAAATTTTGATAGAAAAAAATTGATTGATAGAATTGAAAAAAGAGTTGAAAAAATGATAAAATTGGGCGCAATAAAAGAAGTTAAAAAATTTAGAAAATTAAAATTTTACAAACAATCTAGTGTTCATAAAGTTATAGGAGTTCAAGAATTAAGTAAATTTTTAGAAAAAAAAATAAAAAAAACAGAAGCCAAAGAATTGATAGCCATAAGAACCAGACAATATGCTAAGAGACAGGCTACTTGGGCAAGAAGCAAGATGACCAAATGGTTTTGGATTAATCCTAAAGACCTACAAATTTGGATAAAAAAAGCTTTTTAATAATTTTTAACTTCTTCTTTAACTTCTGAAGGAGTTTTTCCATCTATTTTAAAACTTTTTCCTAATTTTTTTGCTGTACACATCAAATATTCTTTAGATAGTTTTTTATATTCAGAACATTCTTTCTTTTCTTCTGCATTGGAAGAATGGGAAATGCTTAGTAAGATAACAAGCATTACGCTTAATTTAATAAAAAATTTCATAAAACCATTATAAACGTAAAATGATATTCGTAAATAGCTAAGGTTCAATAAGAATATTGTTGAAGGGATGAATTTTGTGGTTCTTTTCTCTAAAGTCCAAAAATTTTTATTACAATAATTTGCTCTTAAACTTGACCAATTAATATAAAGTCCGATAGATTGCCTGAATGTCAAAATTGTATTCAGGCGCTGAAATTGTATTTAAATGTCTAGAAGACCAGGGAGTTAAATCTATCTTTGGTTATCCGGGTGGAGCTGTACTTCCAATTTATGATGAGTTAAAAAATTTTCCATCAGTTAAACATTTTTTGGTTAGACATGAACAAGGAGCGGGGCATGCTGCAGAAGGATATGCAAGATCTTCAGGAAAGCCAGGAGTTGCTATAGTAACATCAGGACCTGGTGCAACAAACATAGTCACAGCTTTAACTGATGCATATATGGACTCTGTCCCAATTGTTTGTATATCTGGACAAGTACCGACTCATTTAATCGGAACTGATGCTTTTCAAGAATGTGATACTACCGGTATCACTAGACCATGCACAAAACACAATTGGTTAGTTAAAGATGTAAAAGATTTATCGAAAATTATTCACAGAGCATTTGAAGTTGCAACAACAGGAAGACCAGGACCAGTTCTGGTCGATATTCCAAAAGATATTCAGTTTCAAAAAACAAGTTATACAAAATATAAAAAACAAAAAAAATTAAACGGCAAATCTCAAAATAATTTTAAACAGTCCGAAATTGATGAGTTAATAAAATTAATGGGCAGCGCTTCAAAACCAATTTTTTATACTGGTGGAGGCGTAATTAACTCGGGTCCCAAAGCAAGTGAACTGCTTAGAGAGCTAGTTTCTGCAACTGGATTTCCAATCACATCAACTCTGCAAGGTCTTGGTGCTTTTCCTGCAAGTGATAATCAGTTTTTAGGCATGTTAGGAATGCACGGAACTTATGAAGCAAACAATGCAATGCATGATTGTGATTTAATGATAAACATCGGTGCAAGATTTGATGACAGAATTACTGGAAAGTTAGATGAATTTTCTCCAAAATCAAAAAAAGTTCATATTGATATTGATCCATCTTCAATTAATAAAAATGTTAAAGTAGATTTAGCAATTGTTGGAGATGTAGCAGAAGTTATGAGCTCAACTTTAAAAACAATAAAAAAAATTAAACCAAGTTTTACAAAATCAAACAAACAAAAGATTTCTAAATGGTGGGAAAAGATTGAAAAGTGGCGTTCTGTAAATTCACTTAATTATATAAATAGTACAGAAACTATAAAACCACAGTATGCCGTTCAAAGACTTTATGAATTAACAAAAGATAAAGACACTTATATAACGACTGAGGTTGGACAACATCAAATGTGGGCAGCTCAACATTACAAATTTGATAAACCAAATAGATGGATGACTTCTGGTGGTTTAGGAACAATGGGATATGGATTACCAGCGGCGATAGGGGTTCAGGTTGCTAATCCAAATAAATTAGTTGTTGATATTGCCGGAGAAGCATCTGTTTTGATGACTATGCAAGAAATGTCAACTGCAGTTCAATATAGCTTACCGATTAAAATTTTTATTTTAAATAATGAATATATGGGAATGGTTCGTCAATGGCAGGAATTATTACACGATAAAAATTATTCAGAAAGTTATACCGCTGCTTTACCAGATTTTGTTAAATTAGCAGAAGCTTATGGTTGTGTTGGTATAAGAGCAACAACTCCTGAAGAACTTGATGATAAAATTATCGAGATGCTAAATACGGAAAGACCAGTAATATTTGATTGTCGAGTTGATAAAATTGAGAACTGCTTTCCAATGATTCCATCAGGAAAACCACATAATGAAATGTTACTTGGTCCAAATGATCAAAAAGAAAAAAAAATTACCGGAAAGGGGAAAACGTTAGTTTAATGAGTAAACCAAAATCAGCTTACAGCATCCCAGGTAAAATTGGCAAAATGGACACTCATATTATTGTTGTATGGGTAGATAATGAAGCAGGTGTTTTGGCTAGAGTAGTTGGTTTGTTTTCTGGCAGAGGATACAATATTGAGTCTTTAGCTGTTGCAGAAATAGATTCAAAAAAAAATCTTTCTAGAATAACCATAGTAACAACAGGTACCCCTCAAGTGATAGAGCAGATTAAGTTACAGTTAAAAAAATTAGTGCCAGTTCATAAAGTTGCTGATTTTAAAAGAGAAGATAAAAAAGTTATATTTAAAGAGATGGCTTTATTAAAAATAGTAGGAAATACAGCAAAAACAAAGAAAGCTTTAAATGTTTGTAAAAAATATAATGCCGTTATACTAGACAAAACTAAAAAGTCGATTGTAATTCAAATTACTGCTTTGAGGAGAGATATAGATAGAGTGTCAGTTAAATTAAAGTTACTTGGTCTTGTTAGTGCCTCTAGAACAGGAGCAGTTGCAATGACAAGAGGAGCAGAAGTATTTAAATAAATCAAGGAGATTATTATGAAAATGTTTTATGAAAAAGATACAGATGTAAATTTAATTAAAGATAAAAAAATTGCAATTTTTGGTTATGGTAGCCAAGGTCACGCACATGCACTTAACTTAAAAGATAGTGGCGTTAAAGAAGTTGTTGTTGCATTAAGGGATGGATCTCCAAGCAAGTCAAAGGCTGAGTCAAAAGGATTAAAAGTTATGAATTTGTCAGATGCTGCGGCCTGGGCAGACGTAGTTATGATTTTAACTCCTGATGAATTACAAGCAACCATTTATAAAAATCATATTGAACAAAGAGTTAGAGAGGGAACTTCTATAGCTTTTGCGCACGGCTTAAACATTCATTACGATTTAATAAAGGCAAGAAAAGATTTAGATGTTTTTATGGTTGCACCAAAAGGTCCAGGACATTTGGTTAGAAGTGAATTTGAAAAAGGAGGGGGAGTTCCATGTTTATTTGCTGTGCATCAAAATGGTTCAGGAAAAGCAAGGGAACTTGCAATGTCTTATGCGTCAGCTGTAGGTGGTGGAAGATCTGGAATTATTGAAACTACGTTTAAAGATGAAGTTGAAACAGATTTATTTGGCGAACAAACTGTTCTTTGTGGAGGATTAGTTGAGTTAATTAAAAATGGTTATGAAACTTTAGTTGAAGCAGGTTACGAACCAGAGATGGCATATTTTGAAACTGTACATGAAGTTAAACTAATTGTTGACTTAATATACGAAGGTGGAATTGCTAACATGAATTACTCAATTTCAAACACAGCTGAATATGGAGAGTATACATCTGGACCAAAAATTATTCAGAAAGAAGAAACTAAAAAAAGAATGAAAGCAGTATTAGACGATATTCAGTCTGGAAAGTTTACTAAAGAGTGGATGGATGAGTGTAAAAATGGTCAAAAGAATTTCTTAAAAACCAGAGAGAAACTTGCAGAACATCCAGTTGAAAAAGTTGGTACTAGATTAAGAGCAATGATGCCATGGATTGCTAAGAAAAAATTAGTTGATAGCGACAAGAAGTAGATTAATCGATTAATTTTTTACTAAAATAATCAATTTATTTTGCAATCTAGGCGAGAGGTTGTATATTATTGGTGCTATAAATTAATTACAATGTCAGAGAATAATAGAGTTTACATATTTGATACAACAATGCGTGACGGTGAACAATCACCAGGTGCATCAATGAGTTTGGAAGAAAAAATCCAAATCGCAAGAGTATTTGACGAATTGGGGGTTGATATAATTGAAGCTGGATTTCCGATTGCTTCTCCAGGAGATTTTGAAGCTGTAACTGAAATTAGTAAAATATTAAAAAAATCTATTCCTGCAGGATTATCAAGACATTCAAAAAAAGATATTGATAGATGCTATGAAGCACTAAAACATGCTGAAAGATTTAGAATTCATACTTTTATATCTACAAGCCCACTACATATGAAGCATAAGTTAAATAAATCTCCAGAAGAAGTTTATGAAGCAATAAAAGAACATGTAACTTACGCAAGAAAATTTACTGATGATGTTGAGTGGTCTTGTGAGGATGGAACAAGAACTGATATGGACTATATGTGCAAAACTGTAGAGCTTGCAATTAAATGCGGAGCAAAAACAATAAACATTCCTGATACAGTGGGATACACGGTTCCTTCAGAATTTACAAAAATTATTCAAACCTTATTAAATAAAGTTCCAAACATAGACAAAGCAATATTATCTACACACTGTCACAATGATTTGGGCTTAGCTGTAGCAAACTCATTAGCAGGAGTACAAGCTGGCGCAAGACAAATTGAATGTACAATAAATGGAATTGGAGAAAGAGCAGGCAATGCTGCATTAGAGGAAGTAGTTATGGCAATGAAGACAAGACCCGACTTAATGCCTTATGAAACTGGAATTAATACTACACTTTTGAGCAAAGCATCAAAAGTTGTTTCAAATGCAACTGGTTTTCCTGTTCAATACAATAAAGCAATTGTAGGTAAAAATGCTTTTGCACATGAATCTGGCATTCACCAAGATGGAATGCTTAAAAATAGAAATACTTATGAGATAATGACACCTGAAAGTGTTGGAGTTAAACAGACATCATTAGTTATGGGAAAACATTCAGGTAGACATGCATTTAAAGACAAATTAACAAGTCTTGGATATAAAGATGTTACTGACGATGTAATTGAGAGTGCATTTGGAAAATTTAAAGTTTTAGCAGATAAGAAAAAACATGTTTACGACGAAGATATTATCGCTTTGGTAGATGATAGCTTAATTATAGACAATAAAGTAAATGCTATTAACTTAAAATCTTTAAAGGTATATGCAGGAACAGGTGAGCCTCAAAAAGCCGAAATGATTTTGGATGTATATGGCGATGTCAAAAATGCTACAGAAACTGGAGATGGTCCTGTTGATGCTATTTTTAAATGCATCAAAAAATTATATCCTCACGATGTTAAGCTTCAATTGTATCAAGTTCATGCTGTGACCGAAGGAACAGATGCCCAGGCAACTGTAAGTGTCCGAATTGAGGAAAATGGGAAAACAACTGTTGGACAAGCAGCAGATACTGATACATTAGTTGCATCAGCTAATGCATACATCAACGCGTTGAATAAAATGATAATTAAGAGAGACAAAACTGCTCCAGGAGAAACCAAAGAGCAAAATTTTGAACAAAAAGTGAGAGGAATTTAAATGGGAATATTAGATAAAATCAGTTCAGTTTGGAGCCAAGATATGGCAATAGACTTAGGCACGGCTAACACTCTAGTAGTTTTAAAAGGACAAGGAGTTGTTTTAAATGAACCATCAGTAGTGGCCGTTGTAGATAGTAAAGGAAAAAAATCAGTATTAGCCGTTGGAGATGAAGCTAAAACCATGCTTGGAAGAACACCCGGAAATATTCAAGCAATTAGACCGCTTAGAGATGGGGTAATTGCAGATTTTATCGTTACAGAAGAGATGATTAAGCACTTTATTAAAAAAGTTCATAAACGAAGCACATTTGCAAATCCAAGAATTTTAATTTGTGTTCCAACTGGTTCAACACCAGTTGAAAGAAAAGCAATTCAAGATAGCGCACTAGCTGCAGGCGCAAGGAGAGTTCAGTTAATTGAAGAACCAATTGCTGCAGCAATTGGTGCAAACCTACCTATATCAGAAGCAACAGGTTCAATGGTTGTTGATATTGGAGGTGGAACAACTGAAATTGCTGTGATGTCACTTGGTGGAGTGGTTTATTCAAGATCTTTAAGAGTTGCTGGTGACGCAATGGATCAGGCTTTAGCTAATTATATGAGAAAAGAATATAATTTAATGATTGGTGATAGTACTGCAGAAAAAATAAAAAAAGAAATTGGAACTGCAATACCAACAAATAATAACACATACGCAGTAAAAGGAAGAGATCTAAGATCAGGAACACCAAAAGAAGTAAATATAACAGAAGAAGATTCATCTGAAGCATTAAATGTAATATTAAAGGAAATTGTAAATGGAATTAAAGATGCTTTAGAAAATACACCGCCTGAACTATCAGCAGACTTAGTTGATATGGGTTTAACTTTAACTGGTGGTGGAGCTTTATTAAAAAATATAGATAAAAGATTTTCTAAAGAGACAGGTTTGCCAGTGCATATAGCAGACGATCCTTTGGCATGTGTGGCAGTTGGCACAGGTAAAGCACTGGATCAAGAGGAAACTTTTTCTACGATGTTATCAGAGTATTAAAATAAAATGGAAGCGAGCCGAGACGATTTCGTCATTGCAATCCGTTCTGCTTTTATTCAAAGAGGTAACAAACAAAGATTTTCTTTATTTTTTTTATTAATTTTATCAATTATACTTTTAGTTCTAGGAAGATTTAATTTTTCAGCAGTAAATTATCTAACAATTTCTGTTAAAGAACTTGTTTATAGATCTTCTTTTATAGTTTCTGTTCCTGAAAATTATTTAATTAATAGCTACATAGATTTAAAAGATCATTTTACTTATTATAATCATTACCAAGAATTAAAAAAAAAAAATAAAGAATTAAATTCTAATATTGAAAATAACAAATTTATCATCGCAGAAAATAAAAGGTTAAAAAAAATTATCGACGACTATGTAATAGTATCTGATGAGATTGTTGCAAAAGTATTAATAGATAAACAAAGTCCCTTTTTAAGATCGGTAATTATCAATAAGGGCAGTAAAGATAACATAAAATTAGGAATGGCCGTTTTAGATGGTGATTTTTTGGTTGGAAAAGTAGTTGAGGTAAATTTTACAACAGCAAGAGTTTTATTGCTTTCTGATTTAAATAGTAAAATTCCAGTTACGATAGAGCCAGAAGGCTATCAATCAATATTGTCAGGCACTGGAAAAAATGATGGAATGATACAGTATACAAAAGAAGAAATTTTACTAGAAGACGGTTATACAGTTTATACTTCAGGATCTGGAGCTATTTTTAAATCAGGAATACCCATAGGGACAATTCGAGAAAAAAGAAGAGTAATTTATTTCTCAGATTTTTCTCAGCTTAGATTCGTTAAAATTATAGCTTTTAAAAAAGGTGAAAATTAATGTCTAGATTAGGAAAGGGAAAATTTTTAAATAGATTATTAGATCTTGGACCAATTATCTTACTTTATATTTCAGTCTTAAATGAATTGGATTTTAATTATTTAAACTTAACTTATTTTTCATTTAATTTTCCTTTCATTTTAATTTTTTATTGGAGTTTAAAAAAACCTGAAAATTTAGGTTATGGACTTATATTTGCCGCTGGATTGATCAATGATGTAGTTGTCGGTTTTCCAATGGGAACGAGTAGTTTTGCATATCTTTTTATTTGTGGATTTGCAGCTTATTTAAGAAATATAACTTTAAGACCAAGTATTCTAAAAGATTGGATGTTTTTTTTATTTACAGTTTTAGTAGTGAGCTCTTTAAATTATTCAATATTAGTTTTGTTTTTTGAATATAACATTAACTACTTAAACATTATAATAAATATAATTTTTACATTTTTCCTGTACGTAATTTTCGCAAATATATTTCAAATTTATCAAAAATTTATAGCAAGTAGTGAAAAAAATGATTAGTGGCGGCGATACAAGTTTTAGAAAATTAAACACAATTAATAGAAGAATGTTTATTATTTCAGCTGCTAAAGTTGTAGTTTTCACTGGAATTGTAGCAAGACTTTTTTCTTTACAAATTAATGAAAACAAAAAATATTTAACTTTATCTGATAAAAATCGTCTTAGAGAATGGAAGTTGCCACCAGAACGAGGAGAGTTTTTAGATTTTTTTGGAAACACTATAGCAGGCAATCTTAAAGTATACCAACTTCATGTTGTTCCTGAACAAGTTGAAGATTTTAAATATTTAATGATAAGACTTAAAGACATTTTAGAAATAGATGATAAGCAATTTTCAAAAATAATAAAAAAGAAAGAAAAACAAAAACCTTGGGAAACTTTAGTAGTTTCAGAAAACTTGAGTTGGGATCAGTTTTCAAAAGTAAACTTCTATTTACATGAACTTGGCGGAGCAAAACCAGTTTTATCTGTAGCAAGAAGTTACCCTCACAAAGAAAACTTCACTCATGTCCTAGGTTATGTTGCTCAAGCTAGTGAAAGTGATTTAGCAAATAGTGAAATAATCAGAAAAAATCACGTACCTGGATTAAGAGTAGGAAAAATTGGTTTGGAAAAAGCTTTTGAAAATGATTTGATTGGATCTAATGGAATACAAAGATACGAAGTTAATGCGTATGGAAAAAGAATAAATCAAATAGATTATTTAGAAGGCAAAAAAGGAAAAAATCTAAGATTAACTATTGATACCGAGGTTCAAAAACTTGCCAATGAATTGTTAGTAGGAAAATCTGGATCAATAAGCGTTATGGATATTTATACAGGGGATGTAATAGCTATGCATTCATCGCCATCCTTTGATCCAAATTTATTTTTATATGGCATTAGCCACAAAGACTGGCAAGATATTAGAGAAAATCCTTTAAAACCTTTAATTAATAAAACAGTTGCGGGACTATATTCCCCAGGTTCAACTATTAAACCTTTGGTAGCTTTGTCGGCACTAGAAAATGATGTTATTTCTCCTAAATTTATAGTTCGATGCACAGGAAAAATGGAAATGTATGGTCAAACTTATCACTGTTGGAAGAAAAAAGGCCATGGATTTATGAATTTAAGAGATGCGATAAAACAATCATGTGACACTTATTTTTATGAGGCAGCAAGAAAATTAGGTGTGGACCGGTTGAATAAAACTGGATTAAAATTTGGCTTGGGTGAAAAAGTTTTTGGTAAAACATTTATTGATGAAAAAAAAGGTCTAGTGCCAAGTACTCAATGGAAAAAAGACAATCTTGGTTTTGGATGGGTTTTGGGAGAAACGTTAATCACAGGTATTGGACAAGGATACATTCAAACAACACCATTACAGTTATGTTTGATGACTGCTCAATTGGCAAATGGAGGTTATAAAATTTATCCGAGAATTAGAGTTGAAAAAAACCAAGATACAGCTGAACAAATAAAAGCAAAAATGATTAAAACAGCTATAGAAAAAAAAGAAAATGAAAACTCAACCATTTCTCCAATTAGAAGAGCACAAGACTTTTTAAACATTGGGCAAAAGGAACATACTGTACTTTATAGAAATTCTGAGAATATTAAGTTTGTTTTAGAAGCAATGTGGGGTTCTACCAATGAAGTAAGAGGAACTTCTTTTGGATCTAGAATAGACGACAAAAAATATCAATTTGCCGGAAAAACTGGAACATCACAGGTAAAAAAGATAAGTGAAAGACACAGAGAATTAGAATTAAAAGCAAAAGACGTTCCTTACGAAGAAAGAGATCATGCGCTATATATTGCTTTTGGTCCTTATAAAAATCCACGCTATGCGCTTAGTATTATTGTTGAACATGGTGGATCTGGAAGTACAACTGCTGCACCGATGGCAAAAAAATTATTTAAATTAATAATAGATCGCCATGAAGAAAGAGAAAAAATTATAAAACAAAACTTAACAATTTCATAAATGTTTCAAAGAAGAACAATAACAAACCAATTAACATTTTTTCAAAAATTAAGATCTTTTGACTTTATATTAATGGGATGCATTTTTATAATTGGAATAATTAGTTGTTATTCAATGTACTCGACTGATGGCGGTGAATTATTGTACCATAGCAAAAGTCATATAGTTAGATTTTTTGTTTTTTTTGTAATGATGATAGTTTTATCCTTTTTTAATGTTAAATTTTGGCACTCAACTGGTTATTTATTTTATATTATTGTTTTAGGATTTTTAATATGGGCTTCATTTTATGGAATAACAGCTTCTGGTTCTCAACGTTGGATTAATTTGTATTTTATTAATTTACAGCCCTCTGAATTAATGAAAATTGCAATTATAGTTTGTTTTGCAAAATATTATCACAGAACCCAAGTTAGTGATGTAAATAGTTTTAAAAATTTATTGTTACCAATTGCAATATTAATTATTCCAATAGTATTAGTAATATCTCAACCAGATTTAGGAACTTCAATTTTAATTGCTCTAAGCGGTTTAGTTGTTTTATGGCTTGCGGGATTAAATATAAAATATTTTATTTATTCTTCTCTAATTTTTATAATTTCAATGCCTTTTGTAATTGCATTTTTAGAACCGTATCAAAAATTAAGAATATTAACTTTTTTTAACCCAGATAAAGATCCACTAGGTGCCGGATATCAAATTATCCAATCAAAAATTGCAATAGGTTCAGGAGGTTTAACAGGCAAAGGTTTTTTAAGAGGAACACAAAGTTATTTAGATTTTTTACCAGAAAAACATACTGATTTTATTTTTACGCTATTTTCTGAAGAACATGGATTTACTGGTTCATTACTTCTATTAATTTTGTATGCAATTATGATTTTTAGAATTTTAAGAATAGGTGCATTAACTAGAAGTTATTTTGCAAAACTTTATTGTTTTAGTTTTGCATCAGCTATATTTATTTATATTGCTGTTAATATGAGTATGGTTTTAGGACTTTTACCTATTGTTGGTTCTCCACTACCAATTATGTCTTACGGGGGATCATCTATGCTTGCAACCATGATCGGCTTTAGTATTGTGATGAGTGCAAAGATATATAATAAACAAGTAATCTCATAAATTTTTTCAACCTACAAACGTAAAGATTAAAGAAAAACCAATATTTTAGAGACTATTTTGGGTTTATTCTTCAGTTTATTCATTGTTATTTAGTGTTTATTATATAAAAAAATCAAATGTTTGAAAAATTAGAAGAATTAGCAAAAAACAATAAGAAGATATCTGACTTCCATATTAGATCTGGGTCACCACTTGGTTATAGGCAAACTGGAGAAATATATAAAGTAAAAGAAGTAATTGTTAAGGCACAAGATCTTCAAGATCTTATATCTACCAACTGTAACGAGGTAGAATCAAAAAGATTTCAAGAAACTCATGAATTAGATTCATCAGTAACTTTAAGTGGACTAAGATTTAGGGCAAATTTCTATAAAACTATTAATGGCCCAGCGGCTGTTCTTAGAAGAGTTGAAACTGTAATGCCAGAAATGGCACAATTTGATTTGCCGCAAGTTCTTTATGATATTATTGATATGCACAAAGGACTAGTTTTAGTAACCGGACCAACGGGTTCTGGAAAATCAACAACTCTTGCTGCAATTGTTAATGAGATAAATAAAACAAGAACCTCAAACATAATTACAGTTGAAGATCCAGTTGAATTTATTCATAAAGATATAAAAAGTATTGTGTCTCATAGGGAAGTTGGAAAACAAACAAAAAGTTTCGCGAGTGCTTTGAAAGCTGCGCTAAGGGAAGACCCAGATGTTATACTTGTTGGTGAGATGAGAGATTTAGAAACGGTTGGACTTGCACTAACAGCGGCAGAAACTGGTCACTTAGTTTTTGGAACACTACATACAAGTGGTGCCCCAAGTACAATTAATAGAATTATAGATGTGTTTCCTCCAGAACAACAAGCACAAATACGTGCACAAATTTCAACATCTTTAAAGATGGTTGTAACACAAAGATTACTTAAAACTAAAGACGGCCAAGGTCGTGTCGGTGCTTTTGAAGTGATGAAGTGTACTGCTCCTATTCAAAACTTAATTAGAGAATCTAAAATTCATCAAATCCCCAGCATCATGCAGACTGCAGTTAAAGATGGTATGATAACCATGACTAAGTCATTAGAGGAACTTGTAAAAGCAGGTAAAATAGATGCGAGCGCAGGAAAAGAACATTAAAGGTTTTAACATACTTGAAGTTGTAGTTGTTCTTGTTATAGTTGGAGTTATTTCAGCTGCAGCATATCCTAAATTTTCTGACTGGAAAAAAAAAAGAGAAATTAGAGACACTGCTTTGAAGGTAAAAAGTTTAATGTTAGGAATAAATGCTCAAGTCCAAAGAGGATTGTATTCATTTGTTCAAGTTTATGTGAATGTTGAAGACACAGAAATAACTTTTACATCAAAAGGAATGAAATCAGATACACTCAATAAAAAAATAAATGATGGCGACCATGTTTGGAATACAGATTCTTCAACAAGGTGTAATATTTCAAGCGCTACTTATTGGGATGACGATGGAGCAGTTGATAATAAATTAGAAGTACAGACACTTGTGATAGACAGACAAAATATTACCACTAATTTTGAAGGAGAAGCTGCTGTATGTTTTTCTAAAAACGCAAGATGGTATAGCGGAGCAGGTAATTTTGTAAGTGGTACAGGGTCATCTATGGTTGTAGATGGAACAATGTTTTTATGTATAAGACCTACAGATGTTAACTTCTGTGCTGTAGATGAAAGTACTGGGAACCCAACTATAGTTGTAGAAAATTTATACTCAGTTGATTGGACGAGATTTGGAGATGTAACTTTAGACAAGTGGAGTTCAATATCTAACGAGTGGGTATCACAATAATTAAATGACAAAAAAAATTAAAAATATTTTAGGACTAACAATTTTAGAAGCGCTGATCTCAACAGCGATAGTGGGAATTGGCTTTGTTGCAATACTTCAGATGGTAAATTATTCAGTTCAATCAATTGATACTTCAGGAGAAAGAACTAAGGCGAATTATCTAGTAAGCATGATGGCAGAAGACGTTATTGGCCATAGAGATAGCATCTATGGTGTAAACACCAACACACAGGATGTTGTTATGAATGTTGATGGAACTATTACAATTGAGGGTGTAGAGAGACCAGACGCAAGAAGGTTTTCAGATCATTTAGCAGGACAAGAATTTACAGCAAGATGTGGTGGACCAGCAGCTGTAGCTATTGACGCAACAGGAGATCCAGATGCCACACCTCCTCCCACAAACGATCCAACAAAAAGTATTTATGAAACTGAATTTGTTGATGCCCCTTCCAATAAAGAGGAAAAGTGGATGAGAATATTTTCTGAAAATCGATATTTGAAATGCAAAGGAGAAAAAGATGTAAAGAAAATGAAAGTTTATAAAATATGTAGGTGGCCAGGTGTATGCCCGTATCAGGACAATTCAATTACAGATGATGGAATGTACATTGGTAGAGTTCAAATTAACTTAAATGACGGCAGAAAAAGAAAATTTTTATATTTTCAAACTGATTACAAAATTAGAAAATGATGAAAAAAAGCTATTTAAAAAATATTTTAGGTTTTACTTTAATTGAGGTGCTTATAGGTGTTGTGATTTCTTCAATTATGATGGCCGCAATGTATACTACTTATAGCGTTGTCAACAAAAGTTTTTCCCAAGTTACAGACCGTGCAAAAATTAGCCGATCAGGAAGAGACATAGTAGAAATGATGATGAGGGATGTAAGGATGGCAGGTTTTAAATATAGACTTGGAACAAATACACTAGACTTTCCAAAAACGAGTTACTTACAATTTTTAGGTGGAGATACCACTATTGCTTTAAGTCATGATCCTATAATAATAGAAAAAAATGCGCCGTTGGGTTTTTCTATAGCTGGAGCAACCGATCCAACTCCTAAGCATAACGATGATGATAAGTGCTGTGATAGAATACATATTGTCTATGATGATTTTAATCAAAATGATGCAACTCAACCTTATAAGAGATATAAGATCACTTACTATGCGGAACCAGTAGATGATGGGGGAGACAAAAGGTATGCAGCATACAAAACTGTGCAAAGCTGGATACAAGGTTTAGATGCAGCAAGTGGATCATGGGTAAGTGATTGTTCTGAATGTTATGTTGGGCAAAAAATTCGTGATCATGTAGTTGATATGGAATTTATACCGCTTGATGCAGCAGGAAGAAAAATTTCCCCTATTCCAAAACCGGGATCTGACGAAGCAGCTAGAATTAATCTTTACAAAATAAGAGCAGTTGATGTGAGGTTAACGTTTAGATCAAAAAAAGAATTTTTTAGATTTGGTGCAAACGCTAGCGCTCCAAGATTAGTAAAAGGACTTGGAGATAGATCGCAGGCATTTTTTGACAAATATTTAAGAGACTCTGTTGTTGTTACAATTCACACAAGAAACATTGGGAGTGGAATATAAATCATGAAACATAGAAATGAAAAAGGTTTTGCTTTAGTCATGTCTCTTGTTCTTCTTATGGTAATGTCATTAATGGGAGGAGCTTTAATTGTAATTTCTTCAACGGATCATCAAAGTAATAATTCAAGTGATGAATACCAACAAGCTTTCTATGTAGCTGAGACTGCATTATTAGAAGCTGAAAAAAGTGTAGTAAATAAAATGATGGGGCCGTGGGTGCAGGTTGATACAGAATTTCAAACAAAACCTACAGGTATGACTTCAGGTGAAGAAGCAGAATGGGATAGTATGGTAGAAAACATTACAAATGCAGCAGTTGGAGGTTTGGCAAGAAATACAGATAAGAGAGATTTACCAACAAACTTAATTGCTGCTTCGGACACACCTTGTTTCAACAGCTTTAGAAACATAAACAAAGCTGGTTTTTTGGTAACTGAACATCAAGTAAATAAAAATTTTGGAACTTTAATTCAGGCTGTCTTTACAGATGGTAATCTTGATACCTTAGCATCAACCGAAATGATTACAAAAGAACAAGAGTATATGGCAAGGTTTAGATACGAATATTTTATAGCAAATATTGGTCCAGCAGAATATAGAGGCCCTGGTTCGAGTTTAAAAAAAACATCAACAAACTCTCAAACTTCTGGAACAGCATATAAAATTTATGGCTGTGGCTATATGATGTCAAGTGGTGCTGCGGCCGATGAGTTTGATGATCCAGATATACTAGTTCCACTAGAAACTGTGATTGTTTTATCAAATTAGAATGCCCAGAATAGACATAAAATTTGAAGAAGAAGCTTTAAAAACAATAATGACATTTTATAATATAAAAAAATGAAAAATTTTCTAAAATCAATGGTGTTAATTTTGACATTAGTCTTATTTAGCAAAAGTGCCTATTCTTGTGATGCATTAAAAAATGTTAAGTTAGGTGAAGATTTTTCAAAATCTTCAGAAGTATTAGATTTTATCGATGTCCATCTTCCAGAAAATTATGAGGATGGTGCAACTGCAGTTTACGAAGCCAGTACAGCTGATTACTGCCCTGACATGGGACTTGATAATACGACATTAAAAGTTTTTATCTATGATTCAAAAATAGCAGGCATGAGAATAGAAACATGGGATCTTGAAGTTCAAAAACTTGAAATCTATAAATTTGTGAAAAACTATTATGGCAATATAGGCAAAGAGCCAAAAAAAAATTGGACAGGTTATAAAGATGTAAGTAGTGGTGGTAATAAATTATTTTATGCAAGAATGAAAGACAGCAATGGAGTTGTTGATGGAATTATAGAAACTTTTGATATTTCAACTCAAGAATTAATAAATTATACTATATCGGAAGATATAGTTGAGGTTGGGGAATAATTTATGATGAAAATTTTTAAATATTTTTTATTTTCTTTTCTTTTTTTGAATTTATATTCAGAAATTCAAGTTCAAGCCAAACCGGTACCACCAGGATCAGGAGAAGGTGATGTTCCCGCAAATATTTTATTTTTAATAGATAGCTCAGCAAGTATGAGCAGAAGAATTAATAATCGTGATGCAGTTTTTGGTATTTCAGGCGTAGGCTACGATACCGATGGAGATATTATTGCAGGACAAAGAAGAAACCTTGGAGTAGTAAAATTTGATGCTGATGGGGCAAGAAATAGAGAATTTGGTAATAATGCAGCAAGATGGACAGGACAATGGGGCGACACCTGCGAGGCAGGTCTTAACTTTGCATCCGGTGGTGGCACAGGGTATGGTCCAATGACAGTGGATACAAGATCAAGAACAGGGTCAAAAGTTAGAGTGGTTGCAAACATGTCGACTGATGACGGAATAATTTCTAATGAGGATATTGTTTTTTTTACATCTACTTTAAAACCTCTTAGAGGGGATATAATTGGAATGTCTGAAGATGGAACAGACTGTAGATTCTATTTAAATCCAAGCAATATGAAAGTACAGGCAATGGATATAGCTACAATAGGTGGTGAAGTTTTTTTATTTGCTGTTGGTAGATGGGGAAGAAATTCTGCTTTTGTTTCTTATAATTTAACAAAAGGAATAATGGGTCCAGTTCATAATTTTGGAAGAAATGGTAATTCGAGCTCACCTAGATATAATTTTAGACATACTTGGAGAATTGCAGTAAATAGCGATGCATCAATTCTGTATGCTGCTAGATATCATTTGTTTGGATTTGACTTAACGAAGGTAGGAGATGTTTACGAAATTACAGGAGGTGGAAATGCTATTTGCTCAAGATGCTATACAGCTACTAACTCAGGAAATCTAGATACTCAGTTAGTGCCCGTTAGTGCTGTTGATGTATCTCCTGAAGATAACAATGTTCTATATATTAGTTCAAACTACAGACACGTTGTACAAAAATTAAGTTTAGATGGAACTCAAAGGGGTTTAACAGTTGTTGCAAGAGCTGGAACTGGTTCTCGTGAATTCGGTATGAATACTGAAGATTCAGGAGAGCTTGACGCAAGCAAAGTCAGATTTAGCTACCCAAATTCAATACATGTTACAGCTGATAAAATTTTAGTTGGATCTACTTCTGGAACGATTGACGAATTTAATGAAAATCTTTTTACTTCAGCAAATAAAGACTCAGCATGGCTTCAACAAATGGGTGGAGGCGCAGTCTCAAGATGGACTGGAGTAAAACAAGCAATGGCTACCATTATAAGTGATACCACTTTAACAAGCGGTGCTCATTTTGGATATGGCCACTGGAATGCAGGTGAAACTGGAGGACATAAAAAAAGAGGAAGAGGTGGAAGATTTTGTCATTTCAATGATTCATGTGATTATTATGGTGGATGGACCGGCAATCAAACAGATGGTCATTCTACAAAATGTAATAGAGACTCATGTTTAAATGTTGGTATTAGCTCTGAAGGATACACTAGGATCCTCGACCATTTATTACCCCAAAGACTTGCATGGGGAACAGATTCTAGAGCATTTGCTCAAATAGCGTATAAATATTTTGAAAACGACTTTGAAGGTTATGATTCTACATCTGATTGTCAGCTAAATTATGTAATTGTTATTGGCGACGGAATGTTTATGAACAATGATTCTGCAGCAGCAGAGATTACTAAATTAAGAGGTAAACAAAATCCAGTTGTAACATTATTTGTGGCTTATGGCGGGGGTATTAACCCAGTTGGAATGGAAAGATTTGAGCAACTGGCCGTTGCAGGGTCTTGCCCAAATGGCGACTCATCACATCCAGATTGTGAACCAGTTATAGAAGCAGCAACACCTGTAGAATTAAAAACTCAACTAACAAGTAAAATTAGACAAATTCTTGCTGAAAAATTATCATTTACAGCACCATCAATTACCGCAACGGTTCAAGAAGGTGGATCATTATATCAAGCTCAATTTTCTTATGAGCAATATGGTGAATGGCATGGGACAATTTTAAGAAAAAAACTTAATTCAGACGGCACAGTAGAACATGATACTACTTCAGGAAATGGTTTTGGAAATTGGGACGCAGCAAGAGAGGTGAAAGGACAGGCAGCTGCAGCAGGAGCAGCTGATACAAGAAAAATTTGGAGCGCAATGCCCGATGCAAATTATATAGGAAATTGGGATAATTTTAATACCGATAACACAGAAGCTGTCATGGAGCTTTTTGGGTTGTTAGAATATTCTGTTTTAGATTACCACAATACAACTTCACACTGTGCAACACGCGGCCATATTGGAGAAAATGGACATGAAGACGATGTCAAAGGTTTAATTAACTTCATGAAAGGAACTGATTATTTTGACTATAATGGTGATTGTAATGTTACCCAAAAAAGAGAACATGTTTTAGGGGATATATATCATTCTCAGTTGGTAGAAATAGGGCCTCCTGATGCAAGTACAGATTTTACAAGTCCTAACGAAGAGGCATATTTTAGATCTGCAAACAATTATCAAGGTTATCAGAAAAATAACTATGCGAGAAGAAAAGTAATTTACGCTGGTTCAAACTCTGGGATGTTACATGCAATAAATGCTGAAACGGGTAAAGAAGAATGGGCTTTCGTTCCACCATTTGTAGCCGGTATTATGCCATCAATTATAAATCCAGGCCTAGATGGAAATATTGAAGTTACTTACGATGATGAAGGCAATAAATCAGCTAAAGGAGGAACAAATGCAATTTTTGGTGTTGATGGATCACCAGTTGTTCACGATGTATTTATGGCAGGCTATGACTCATCAGGAACTTTAGAAACTACAAAGTCTTGGCGTACTATTTTAATGATACCTTACGGAAGAGGTGGTGCTGGATTTTCAGTGTTAGATGTAACTAATCCAATATTAGTAGAAGGAAAAGGTCCTATACACATGTATTCAATATTTAATGATGCAATAAACAATAAGGTTTTAGTTGCTGATCATGAAGGAGTTATAACAGAGCACCCTTATTCTTCAGGTTCAGCAAGTGTTGGAGATTCTCTAGAAGGTCAACAGGCAACAAAAAATTATAATGATGCTCGAGACGAAGATGAGAAAAATTCACTTTCTTGTGGTGAAGAGGGTTCACCAGCTTGTATTGAACAAGATGCTATTGCTGCTTGTCAAACCAATGCTGCAGCAGGAGGCTCTTTTCATGTAACTGGAACAGCTTCTTGTTACCAGGGAACAACATTTACTTTTGAAGGATTAACTCCACATGCACCTGATGGTGTAAATGTTCCTAAAAGTAATTTAAAAATAACAGAAAGAGTAGAAGGTACAATAAAAGCTATAGATTTTACTAGTGCAAAATATGTTTCTGGTCAGCTAGTTATTACATTTGGTGCAGACAAAATTTTTGCTGCCCCTGGAAGTGTATTAACTACTGTTACTAATGCCGAAACAGGCGTCGAAGAAGAAGTAAATCAACCAACTAATTCTTTCAATGTTGCTACTTCTTGTACTTCTGCTAGTGGTATTGATCCTAAATATGATTATAGCCAATTAGGTGAAACTTGGTCAACGCCAAGAATAGTTAGAATTCCTTCTGAAAAAAAAGGTGAAAGGGGCAATTATAAAAAGGACACTTATGTAGCTGTAATGGGCGCTGGAATGGGTGCCACAAATTTATGTGCTGGCTCTGCAGTTTATCTTGTTAATTTGGAAAATATGGACGATCCAGGATCAATTTATGGTTGGGAGGCTAATGGAGGTCCAATTACTATAGTTGACACTGACCCAGCTGGAATACTTACAGATACAGGACTTATCGCAACGCCAAATGGTAGTGATATAGGTAATTCATTACCTTCATCTGCAGTTGTGATCACTCCTGATACCGCTTACAACATTCCTTGGAGAGGAGCGATGGTATACTTTAATGATCTTGAAGGTAAAATTACAAAAATTAACTTAACAAGCTCAAATGAGAACGGTGCAGAATTATTTGATCAAACAACATTATTTAGATTAAATGCCAATACTCTCAATAGAAGATATAGTTACTTTTCAATGGATGCTGGAATTGGATTAACAACACGTGATTTTTGGTTGTTTGGTGGAACAGGAAATTTTGGGAATATAGGTGGAGGATCAAAATTTATGGATAATATATTATACGGAATAAAGGATCCTCATTATCCATACTTTAAACATCTTAATTCAGTACATGTCCCACCTGAAACGGATAGTACTTTTATAAAAACAGCACACGAAGGTGCTAATGCTGCTAAAAGCGTTGAAGATGGTGTTGTATGTGTTAATACAACTGGAAAAGTAACATGCGACTATGGACCTGGACCAGGTGATTTAGCTTGGGTAATACATCTAGACACAGTAGATGGTTTGGCTCCAAATAATCCATCAACAGTAAATACATACAGAAAACTTTCTGCACCTCCAACGTTGTTTAAAGGACAAGTGTATTTTCCAATTTACGAACCACCACCAGGTACCGACGCGTGTAATATTGGAATGGCATACATATGTGTAGCTGATGATGAATGTGGATCTAACACTTCTCACCTTTTAACTAGAGGTGGTGTGGCTAACGACAAGAAATGTAAACAAGTAAGAGAAGGTATTTTATCTGAATTAGTAATTTTTGGTGATACACTTTTCGCTAACGTTGCTGGACCTAAAGAGGATGAAGATACATTGTATCAAGTTTTATCAGCAGCAGGAGAAGTTAAATCAAGCAGAGGAAGCTGGAGAGAAAGCGGATTTTAGTTAAATATTTTAAAGTAAAAATATACAATCCATGAAAACATCGTAAGCATTGTAACAAAAATCAACGCAAGTCCAACTAGCGTGTCTTGATTAACTTTCTTTCTCCACTTTATTGGAAAAAAATTTAAAGAATAGGCATAAACAATAATAAAAATATTAAGTGCCGTAACAATGATGCTAAAGAATAAAAATTTATCCATTATAAAAACATATGTTTTATTTGATTTGCAAAAGACACATAAATTATACACCCTATAATTATGTAGGGTCCAAAGGGAATTTGAGTTGTCATATTTTTATTTTTTTTAAGTAAAGATGGAACGTTAAAAATTAAAGCAACAAAAGATGAAATAAAAATTGTAAATGGAATACTTGCCCATCCAAACCAAAATCCAACTACAGCCATTAATTTTGCATCACCAAGCCCCATTCCTTCTTTGTTTCTAACTTTCTTGTAGAAAAAAATGATTAACCAAATTATTAGATAGCCAAAAACTCCACCAATTAAAGAATTAATATAATTTGGAAATATTGTTTGATTTAAATTTGGTTCAAAAGATTTTACAAAACCGATAAACATTAATGGAAAAGTTAATTCATTTGGAATTATAAAATGCTTTAAATCAATAAAAAAAATAATTATAAAAAATATACTTAAAATTATTAGCAATAATGTTGTGATGGATATCCCATAGAGATGGTAGATAATTACAAAACTAATTGCCGAAATAAACTCAACCAAAAAATATTGTGAGCTAATTTTGTTACTACATTTTCTGCATTTTCCTTTAAGAAATATAAATGATAAAAATGGAATGTTATCATACCATTTTATTTGTTCTTTACACGATGGGCAAAAAGATCTTCCTTTAGCAATGCTTTGTTCGTTAGGTAATCGGTAAATACAAACATTACTGAAGCTGCCCCAAATACACCCTAATATAAAGGCAGCAATATAAAACACAGATTAGATTTTTAATTGAGTTGCTACTTCCAATATTCCATCTATACAATATTGAATAAAAATTACTGCATCTTGAAGATGCAAATAAAAATTAGGAGAATATATTATAACTTCCATTATTGTTAAAATTATCAAAATAGATGTAAAATGCAAAATATAAAATATGTTTTTTAAACCAAAAAAGCCTGAAGTAGTAAAAGAAGACTCTAGAATTCAGGATTTACAAATCATTACGCAAATGAATCAAGAGTTTGCCACATCTCTTGATTTAAATGAAACACTTCAAAATTCTTTAGAAGTTATAATTAAAAGAATTAATGCTCAAGCTGCCAATATTTTTTTAATTGAAGATAAAAAACAGGTCTTTCAATGTATTGCATCAAAACACCAAGCTTATTTAGAAGAATATGAAATTCCCTTAACACAAGGAGTGATGGGCAAAGCTATTTTGCAGAAAAAATGTATTAGGGTAGGAGACGTTAGGAAAGATGTAAGAGAGATCGCAGAATTTTATTTTGATTTGGATAATAAAACAAATTTTACAACGTACTCAGTCTTGTGTGCCCCTCTTATTGCTGCCAATGAATGCATTGGAGTAATTCATTGTTTAAATAAAAAAACAACAAATAAACTTTTTGAAGAAAGTGATAGAAAACTTTTAGAAACTCTTGCAACGCCCGCGGCTCTTGCTATTAGAAATGCTCGAATGGCCAAAGAACTTGTTGATAAAAATAGAATGCAAAAAGAAATAGAAATAGTTGGAGAAATTCAAAAAACTTTACTATCAAAAAATAAAGAAGATCCTTTTCCAATAGCGGGAATAAACATTCCAGCAAAAGTAGTATCCGGAGATTTTTATAATTTTTCGGACCTGGGAAATGGTAGATATGGATTTGGTGTTGCTGATGTTTCAGGAAAAGGTATCAAGTCATCATTGCTGATGTCAAAAGCTTCAAGTCTTTATCGATGTTTGAGTAAAACAATGTTTTCAGCATCTGATTTATTAAATTTATTAAATAAAGAAATTTGTGAAACAGCAGCAAGAGGAATGTTTGTAACTATGTTGATTGGAATATATGACAGTAATAAAAAAGAATTACTTATCTCGAACGCTGGTCACGAACCTCCTTTGATTTATTCAAAGGATGGAAAATTTTCTAACCATACAGAGGCGGGTCCCCCATTAGGCATCATGCCAAAGATTACTTACAAAGAAAGTTCAATATCTTTTTCAGAAAGCTCAATGTACATTTTTACTGATGGTGTTACTGAGATCAAAGATCCTAATGGTGACATGTTAGGCTCAGAAGGCTTTCAAAATTATATTAAAAAATACCAATCCACACCAAACAATAACAGGTTAAAAGTTATCATTGAAGACATCGTTAAGTCGGGCAAAATTCAAAAAGATGATTTAACAATAGTAGTGATAGACGGAAAATAAAAATGATTGGCATACCTAAGGTCATGATGTTTTTTGCAATAATAATAAGCACAATACTTTATTGGGCGACTTCAAATGTTTGCAAATATAACTTCGCACTAGAAAAAAGAACTAATATAATAAATATTGTCACAGATGACATTGATCCATCGTTAGGAAATGCAAAGTATTATATATATAAAGAATTAAATTGTAATGAGGTTGATTTAGACTGGGATGTTGAAAGAGTAATGGATAATTTAAGAACCATTTCAGTAATTATTTACCAAGAACTTAGTACCGATATAAGAGGCGATCCAAATTAAAATTATTTTTTAGAAAAAAAGTAAACATCAATTATATCTTCAAAATGAACTCTTTTTTTCGAAGAAAACATTGGAGGTGTATCAGAAAATAAAACAAGCAAATCATCTTTGTCCATGTTTGATAGAAATTTAGAAATATTTTCATTGAAAAACATCTGATTGTTATAAAGAGTACAAAATTGTTCATTTAAATTTAAAGGAAAGTTTTCTTTACAATCAATATAGGAATTTTTATAAAAAGGCTCTAAAGGTATGTGATTGTTAACAGTTAAAAAAATTACAAAATTATTTTTTTCTTTTGTGATTAATTTGTCCATGTTATTTAAAATTTCATAATCACATATACCACTATATTTTTGATCACATTTTTTGAAATTAAAAAGTTCTAAATCTTTTTTGAAATAACTTTTATCAAAAAAACTTTTATACCTTGTTCTATTAAAAAAATTTTCATTATAACTATGGATATAGATCAAATTTTTATCTTTGATTAAGCCAAACCAACAATTATTTTCATTTATAAAAGTTTTTAATTCAGTTGTAATGAATTTTTCAAAATCAACACTTTTATTACAAAAAAATTCCATTTCAGAACCTTGTGTAGATAGTTTTCTATTCCATTTTTTTTTAAAATTTTGAACAATTACATCACCATTATTAAATTTAATTTTTTGCATTAAATTGTTCTTTAATTTTTTGTTTCTAAAATTAGGATAGGACTCATTAATTATTACAAAAATATTATTGTATTTTTTTTCCTGAATAACTTCACCAAAGTTAGTAAAGTTTTTAAAATTTATATTCTTATCAATTTCCGAAAGCAATCTACTTCCGGAAGGATCGCTATCAGGATAATAAAATGAATATTTTAATGTATTATACCAATTATCATTTCTAAAAAAATTATTTTTTGTAAGTTGCTTATTGTATCTGGGTACTTTAAAAAATAAATCTATCGAGGTCCAATTGTTAGTTAGTCCTTTATATTTTTTAATAAGAGCATGATGTGTAAGGTTTGGATTGAAATTGGTCAAAATAAAAATAATAAATATTATAATAATTGAAATAATTTTTTTAGAATTAAAAGAATTTTTTTTAAAATTTATATTATATTTTTTTTTTTCTAAAAAAAATAATGATCCTGAGGAAAATATTAAAAAATAAATAAAATTAATATTTTCCTGAAATATAAATGCTATATATCCGTAATTTAAATTATTTAAATTATTTGTAATTAATTTATAAAAATGAAAATCTAATCCATAAAATGACAAATAAGAACATATAGTTTCAAAAAGTATAAAAAAATATAATAAATAAATATTAATAGAATAAAATATTGATTGAATTGAAAAAAAACCATAATCAAAAGAAGTTGTGCCGACGAGATAAATTAATGAAAAAAAATTTATTAGTATAACTCTGATAAAATATTTTTTAACTTGATCGTGCATTAGTAAATATTAATGACTTTTCCTAAATGAAGATTGAAAGATAGATATAATTAAAGAAGTAATTCCATAAGCAAGCAAAATTAAAACTGTAACAAATAACAATACTAAAAATTTATTAACAACTTTATCTGCAACTGCACTTTCAATTTCTTCTTTTAACTCCTTATTTTCTATTTCTAAAAGTTTATTTTTAAAAATTTCCTTTTCTAGTTTTATTTTTTCGTTTTCCTTTAGCAATTCAACAATTAATCTCTTGCTAGTTTTATTTTCTTCAATTGTTTTTGCATATAACGATTTTAATTTTTCATTTTCAGCTTTTAATTTTGTGTTTTGAGCTTTTATTTGTTCATTTATCTCTTTAAGCTTGCCAAACTCTAATAAATTCTCATCGATGTTTATGCTCGCTGTCTTCAAGTCTTTTGTTGATTTCTTGCTTGTATCTTTTGTTGTAGACTCTCCAAATGATTTAGTTAATGAAACAGCTGCAATTTGATTAATTAAGCCATCTTCATTGCCATACATTAAATCTAGATCAAAGTTGATATCTTCAGTTTTTTTTGCAAAAGAAACACCAGCAAAGTATCCAGTTGTCATTTCATTAGCAGGAGATACATTTTTATTTTCTCCATCTGCTTTTATCTTTATAGAATTGTTAAGATTATTATTTATATTAATTCCCGCATAAGGCTGAATAACAAAACCTTTTCCAAGTCCTTCCACATATCTTACTTCAAATCCTGCACCAAGTACTTGTTCTATTGCTTCATCGACTGATAAATCACCCTCACTAAATTTTGCAAGATATTCAGGAAACCTTTGCACTCCTAAAGTTGACTGAACACTTAAGTTTAACTTACTATCTTCACTTGTTTTTATTTCTTTTCCAAGCTTTGTATTAAACCCAGCAAATTCAGATAATAAATTTGTGCTTATTTTTGTTTTTGTATCTGTATCAAAATCAGTAACAGTTAGATCGTTCAAACCAATCATAGGGGTGAAGGATGCTTTAAATCCATTATTTTCATAAACACTCTTTAAACCTAATGCAAAGTTATCTCCTCCTAGGAATTCACCATTGTCAAAGTCACCATCTTGTCTTGTATAACCTAGAAAAATATTATTTCTTATATCTCCTAAAATAAAAGGACTTAACTGACCAACAACACCTGACATTTCTCCTTTATAAGTCCCATCTCTTTTTTGTGTGCTATGAAATATTTTAAACATTTTATCTTCAGGGAAATGCCAATTAATATAGTTTGCTGCATCAAACAAACCTCTAAGCTTAGTTAAAACATTTTCGCTTCTGTATTTTGGATTGTCTTGAGCTATCTCAAGATCTTCACCAAGTATTGTGAGAACTCCATCTCCAAGAGTAGTATCACCCTCACCACTATCTAAGTTTTCACTTGTAATTGAGTAAGTATCATTTCCTGTGAGGTTATTTACAATTGTAAGATTGTCCTTATTGTAAATTGTTACTGTAGTATCTCTTTTAATATCTGGTTCTAAAACTAATTGTACAGTTGTATCATTTAGTTCAATTCCATTGTTAAAGCTTCCTTCTCCACTAATCTTGATTGTAGTTGTGGCTGTACCGGAAGCATCATCAGCAACTAAAATATCTTTAGCAGTGCCATGTCCAGAAATTGTTCCTGAGTTGATTATAGTTGAAGTAGTTTCATCATTAGTATAAATCGCTGGCCTATCATCTCCTATAGTTTCAATTGTTCCAGAGTTTGTAATAGTTACAGCTCCTGTTGAACCTGCGGTACAAATTGCACAAAGTGCTTCCACATTACTTTGACTGACACTTACTCCTCTCATTCTAATTGTTCCTGAATTTGTAATATTTACAATTGAAGTGCTTGCCCCCCAATTATTAATTGTACCGTGTGTTTTAGAAATTATAGTTCCCGCATTTGTAAGAGTGAATGTGCCGTCGGAACCTTTATAATCAATAGTACAACATCCTCCTGTTGATTGCATTATGCCTGTACTTTTATTATCAATAGTAGCATCCGTTGTATTTCGCATATGAAGTGTGAAATGGTTATTATTAGTTATAGTTCCGTGATTTGTTATTTTTACATTGTCATCGTTAACTGCATACACAGCATATTTACCATTTCTATTTAGGGTCACACCTTGATTAATAGTTAATTCATCATCTGAATCACATAAGAGTTGAGTAGTTGAGTCCGAAGTTAAAGTGGTATCACAACTCGCCCAAGCAGAACCGCTATAAAAAAGTAAAACTAGAACTAAAAGTATCAATCTTTTCATAATTTTTAATTAGATTAGCTTATTAAACCCACATTAGGGAAAAAGATTGATTATACCTATTTTAGGTTGTAATCTGCCTAGTATAGGGAGACTAAAAACTACAATGAGCAATGAAAAAACCAGAATAGGTATTAGTAAAATCATTTCTTTAGAAGCAGCATCAAAAGCAATGGGATCAAAGGAGCCCCTTTTTTCAAAAGGACTTTACCACTGGGTAATGTTTGTTCTCTCTTTATATACAAGAGTACGTGAAAAATTAAATATAGACTACGAATCTTTTGTAATACTTCAAGTAGTTGTTAGTCATTCACTTTATGAAATAAATAAATCTGGAGACAAAACATTTACAGAGCTTGAAGAACAAATGTCAAGGATAACACAAAAAAAAAATATAAAGACTAGCAAATTAACTTTTGCAAGTATCGCAGAAGTTTTGCAGCTTCCAAGAGAAACAGTAAGAAGAAAAGTAATTTCTTTAAGTAAAAAAGATATTTTAACTTTTAATACTTATGGTGGGATCAAACTTGGACCGTCTTACAAAACAATTTACAAAGAATTTGTAAGTCAAACTACTTTAGATTTAAGTTCTTTGATGAAGAAGTGGGAAAAGTCAGGCGCATTAAAAACATTATTGGAGTTAGATAAATAATTATGAGCAAATTCTTTTATGGACTGTATGATTTAGCAAACTCTGCTTACACAATGATCATTATAACATTTGTAACGTCAGCTTACTTTGCAAATCAAATTGTTGGCAACCCACAACTAGGTGCAGCATACTGGCAATGGACCGCGGGACTTTGTGGAATTGTAATTGCAATCACTGGACCGTTCATTGGAGCACTAGCTGACAAAAAACCAAAAGGAAAAATAAATTTCTTACAATTTTTTACTTTACTTTGCATTCTAACAACTTGTTTGTTTTGGTTTGCTAAACCAAACCCAAATTATATTTTATTTACTTTAATTATTTTTTTTATTTCAAACTACTGTTACGAAGTTGGAACAATATTTTACAATTCATTATTAAAAAAATGTTCAGATGAAAATAATATTGGAAAAACTTCTGGGTTCGCATTTGCATTAGGTTACATTGGATCGATACCAATACTATTATTGGTTTTGTATTTTTTTATTTTACCAGAAACAATTCCTTTCGGTTTAGATAAAAATAATTTCGAACATACAAGATTCATTCCATTAATTGTTGCGTTCTGGTTTTTTATTTTTTCTTTACCAATGATTAATTATTTTAAAAAAAAAATATCTTATGAAGAAAATAATGACACAACACCAGTGGTTAAAAAAATTATTGAAATAATTTGGCAAAATAAATTTACATCAGTTGGAAAATTTCTTTTAGCAAGAATGATTTATTCTGATGCGTTAATTGTATTGATCGCGGGTGGAGGCGTTTATGCTTCAGGAGTTTTTAATTTTACCTCAAGTGATTTATTAACACTTGCAATCGCCGGAAACATTGTTGCATTCCTCGGGGTTTTAATTGGTGGATACTTAAATGATAAATTTTCTTCTAAAACAATTATTTTATTCTGTATTGCTGTACTAACATGCACAGTTGTCTATGGATCACTGATTGCTCAAACGAAAAGTGAATTCTTTTATAATGTAATGGTAATTTCTTTTTTTATTGGCTCTATTCAAAGTGCAAGCCGTGTAATGATGACAAAACTATTATCTAAAACAGATTTAGGAAAAGGTTTTGGTTTGTTTAGCTTTTCTGGAAGAGTTACTGCTTTTGCAGGACCATTAATGGTTGGAACTTTAACTTATTTATATTCTCAAAGAATTGGTTTCTTATCTGTGTCATTTTTTTTTGTTGTAGGATTTTTATTAATGATTTCAGTTAAAAATGTTTAATTGTTTTAAAAAATAATATTTTAAATATTTTTCTATTAAGAATTGAATTTTTTAAAAATTTAGTCCAAATTTTAATTTTTTGTTATACAACTTATAATATTTGTCAAATTTAGGTGTGCAAAAGGTAAAAATTCTACAATTTTTAGTTTAAAATATTATTTATTAAAAATATTTATTAAACTCTAACACAATTATTATTTACTCTAACACAAATTATCTATTTGAGATTGAAAAATTAAAAAACGTTGATTTTACTATCTTTTTTAAAAAAATATAAATTTTATAAACTCTAACACAAATGAAAAAAATTTAAAAAGTTTAAGTTGTGTTAGAGTTTTTCCTTTTTGTGTTAGAGATTTGATAAAATTGATAAAAAAAAAGTTTTTTTATCTAAAATAAGTAAAACCAATATAAGTATTGATTTTACTAATTAAATTGACTTTTTAACCTAATTTGAGCATACAACTTATAATTATGTGTTAGACAATTTTATAATTTGTGTTAGAGATTTGAATGTTTTGTGTTAGAGAAAATATATTTTATTTAAAATGAGCGACGAAGATAAAGATAATATAAATAAAGAGGCTGACGTTAAGGTAGATGAAAATCAACCTGTAGACGAAAATAAGCCTACTGAACCAGAAACTGTTCAAAGCTCTGGGACACCAGAAGATAATAAAGAGAAATCTCAATCAGAAGGAGAATCCTCAACTAATATTAATGAAAAAACTGAATCTTCTACAGAAACAGGTGAGGAAGTTGAAAAAAGTTCTGAAAATAAGAAAGAGCATGAGGTAATTCATAAAAAAGATGGCAGGCTACATATATATGTAAGACAAGATAAGTATAAAGGTGAGTTAAAATCAAAAAATTGGGTTGGTAGACTTTATATTGATGGAAAGCAAAAGATTTCTTCATCAGGAACTCCAAATATTGAAGAAGCAATACCAATATTAGAGAAATGGTTTGATGATATTCAGGCAAATAAAGAAAAAGAGACTGTAGCTCCCCCAGAAACAACCGAACCACCAAAAGAAGAGCAACCTTCACCAACGCCACCACCGGTTACAGAAGCACCTAAAGAAGTTGCACCTGTTGTACAGAAAACTCCAGAACCTGTGGCATCACCAACAGCAAGCAATGAACCAACGGAAACAAAAATCGCTTCAAGCTTTTTAGATAAGTTAAAAAATATTAAATTAAAAAAACCATCCTTTGCTGGTGGTATTAAAATGCCAAAAGCACCTGCGATGGGCAAAGGTAATTTTAAAAGTAAATTAGATAATTTTTTTAAATCTAAATTAGGAAAAGCTACCGCCCAAGGAGAAGAAATACTTGGAGTAGAGATTACAAATAAAGAAATAAGACTTGCTCAAATATCAGCCAATAAAGCTAATCAGTGGGTATTAGAAAAATTTTATGTTCATAAAGTGGACTTACCGGACGACGCAGTTGTTTTAGAGAATGCAGATAAACTAGGTGGAGAGTTATCGATTGCAATTCAAAAATCAAAAATCACAACTCCTAATGCAGCAATTGCTATTCCTGTAACAAGTGCAATTATTAGAGTTGTTACAGCACCTTTAATGAAAGATGAAGAGCTGCAAAAAGCTATTGAAACAAATTCACTTTGGGAAAATTTAGTTCAATTAACAGACAACTTGGATGATTATTCAATATTCCATCAAGTAATAAATAGAAATCAAAAAGAAAACACGATGGATATTTTATTTGTTGCATCAAAACTTGCAGATATAAATAGCTATACATCAATTATAAAATCTAGTGGACTTAATGCAGTTATAATTGACGTAAAATGTTTTGCATTAAAGTCTGCAGTTGATCAAATAAATCAAATTTCAAAAAAAGTAGAAGATGCAAATTTAACCGCTGTTTTGGAATTTGGTCTTGATGAAAATTATCTTATGATTTTATATGATAACAACCCAATAATTACTGATATATTTTTAAGGGGCCAAGATAGACAAATATTAAAACAGTCAGAAAATCAAGAAGAGAAAGAAGGATTAGTTAGAAGGTTTGTTACACAAGTAAAACAAGCGGTTCAAGATTTTGAAACAAAATATGAAAAAAGAATTAGAAATATAAAAGTTGTTTCAGATTTAGAAAATATTGAAGATTATTTATCTATTTTTAGAAAAAATCTTGTAAATATTGGTTTTAAAACATTTGATCCAATTGATGGTTTAAAAATTCCTCAGCAACTAGAACAACAAATAAACCAAACAAATAGGTCATACCTTTCAACAGTTGTAGGACTTGCATTTAGAAAGTTAGATGTATTTGGATATTACAAATTTGTTACAGCGGTAAAAAACATAAACTTACTACCAAACAGACAAGGAATGGCTAAGCAAAAGAAAATGAAAGCGATTTCAAATTTTGCATTTAAAGGGTTTGTTGGTGGAGTGGTTGGGATCTACGTTATATTATTTGCATTATCTTTTTGGAATATTCATTCATACAATCAAAAATTAAAAGACTATCCAAAAGTAAAGAAAATTCATTCAGAAAAAGCTAAGGAAAACAAGGCAGTCTCAAAAGAATTAAAATTAATAACAACTGCTTTAAAATTAAGTAGTAGTTTGAAATCGAATAAAGATTTGAGTTATAGAATTTTGGCACAAATTGCTTCAAGCGTTCCAAAAAGAGTAAGATTTGATGAAGTTAAATATAATGGAAAGACAAAAGTTACAATTCAAGGAGTTGCAGCGAGTGATCAAGATATATTAAAATTTATAAAAAATTTAAGCAAACAAACATATGTTAAACAAGCATCATTATCTTCTATGAAGCTTCCAAGAAAATCAGCATCAGGAATAACAATGAAAGGATTTAGAATCTTTGTTGTGATTGATCCAAAAGGAAAAAGCAAAGGATAAAAAATGGATTTAAAAAATATAGATTTAAAAAACTTAAATATTGAAGATATAAAAAAGAAAATTTTACAATTTGCTGACAAAAAAACTTTAATTAAAATTGCTATTTCAGCTGGAGCAATAATTATTTTTCTAATAATTTATTATTCTATTTTAAATCCTCTAGTTAATAAAAAGAAAATGCAACTAGATAAAATGAATAAAAAGAAACAAGAAACTGCACAATTTATAAGTGAAATTAAATCTAAGAGAAACAAGATTAAAAAACTTACACCAAAGTACGAAAAATATTCCACACTATTTCACTCAAAGGCAGAAGTTGAAGGCCTGTATGAAACTTTAAGTTATTATGCAGGACTAAATGATTTGGTGATTTCAAAAATAGAAAAAAAGAAACCAAAAGGAGTAAGCAAAGCAGACGCATTAGCAAGTGCTTCTAAAGACAAAAAGAAGAAAAAGAAGAAAAAGAAGAAAAAAGCAACCAAGAAGAAAAGCTCTAAAAACATGGCTTACTATAAAATACCAGTTACTTTTGAAATAACAGGTAACTTTTTGGGTTATATTAAGTTTAAACGAGCATTATCATTGTCACAAAAGATGCTAAATTTTGACAAGGAGTCTATCAAAGTGGTAAAAGGTAATACAACCGGAGCGATAAAAGTTAAAGGAACTTTAACGATAGTAGGGATTGACTGATGAATAATAAAATTTTGATTTTAATTTTGATTGTTATTTTTAGTATAAACAATGTCATTGCTGACAATCATGATGTTGGTGAGAAAGACATACTAGAAAAAGCAAAAGAAATTAATGAAAAAATAAAAAAACAACAGGCTGAAAAACAATCAACTATTAGCGCAGAAATAGGAGGAGAAGAACCATTACCTTTAAACGATCCTTTCGTTGGAGATGCATCCCTTGGAGGAGCAACTACAATGTCAGTTGGTGCAGCATCAGGTGAAGAAAGAAGTGAAATGAGTTTATATAATTTTAAACTTGTAGCTATTATGACAGGAGAATATGAAAGCTTTGTCTCTTTGATTAATGCAACGGGCGAAATAGTTACCCTACAAATGAACGAAGAATTAAGTCCCGGAGTTAAACTGATAGGATTAAATCCTGGAAGAGCTGTATTTGAAAAAGGTCCAGAATCTTTTCTAGTTATAAATTTTAAAAATCAAATCAAAGAAACATCGGAGCCATTTTAATGAATTGTAAATCTCTTAAAATATTATTTTCTTTGATTTTCTTGTTATTTGTTCTTAGCGGATGTGCTGAAAAAATGAACAAAATGAAACAAAAGAAAACATTTAAGCATGACACTCCATTGATTAAGCAAGATGTTAAAAAGTTAGGCAAAATGGAAGTTGAAAAAAGTGCAGAAATGGGACCGATACCAGTTGAAGGAGATGTGAACAAATTAGAAAAAAGAAAGCAAATTTCTTCTGTTAAAGAGAAAAATTATTTATTGATACCCGATGACTATATGTTGCTTAAACAAAAAGTAACATTTAAATTTCAAAACTTAGATTATAAAGAAGCAATGGGCCTTATGGCAAAAATTGGAGATGTTAACATTTTAGTCGGCGAAGAAGTTGCAGGCGCAATTACAGCTGAGTTATCAGATGTTCCTTGGGATAAAGCATTTAATGCATTGTTAGATATGAAAAATTTTGCTGCTGATATCGATGTTAGTAGTAACATTATAAGAGTTCATTCTCCAGCAACTTTAACATCACAAGAAAGCTATAAATCTGCAAGAGCTTCTGCAGTTAGAAAAAAAGTTGAGCTTGAAAATTCTGTTGAACCTGTAATTTCTGAAATATTTAGACTTTATTATATTACGCCAGCAGAAGCAAAAGCTACTATAACAGAATTATTTACCTCAACAGGGGAAGGATCATCTTATTCACCAATTCAAGTAACAGAGGAAAAAACAACAAGATCTGTAATTGTAAGAGGAAAAGCAAAAGATCTTGATGTAGTGGATAGTGTAATTAGAGAAATTGATGTAAGGACAAAACAAGTTTTAATTGAAGCTTTTATAGTAGAAGCTACTTCATCTTTTGAAAGAGCTTTAGGAAACAAATTGGGAGCTGCGTATACAAGAAAAAGTCTTAGAGCAGGTGGTACTATAGAAGGTAGTACAATTGGAAATCCATCTGGAAGTGAAGCGGCACTTTCAACTACGACTGGTTCACTAGCTGACGCTGGAACAGCCGCACAAGATACTATTTTTAACACCAATGTTGCAGGAGCAACTAGCGGAATAGGGGTTTTGAAAAAAACTGGATCTGCAGTTTTAAAACTTCAAATAGAAGCACTTGAAAAAGAAGGTTTAGGGAAAACTATATCTAATCCAAAATTATTTACTTTGGATAACCAGGTAGCTTCTATAACTCAAGGTGTGCAAATACCAGTTCCTGGAAGCGGAGATTCTCCTACAACGTTCAAAGATGCAGCTTTAAAACTTACTGTTACACCAAGCATTATAGGGGATGGAAACGTACTTTTAGAAGTACAAGTAAATAATGACACCCCCGATAGAACTGACCCAACTGCAGTTGGTATAAATAAAATGGAAATTACCACAAAACTCTTAATTGGAGACGGAGATATCGTTGTAATCGGTGGAATTAAGAAAAATGATATATCTGATGCAACAGAACAAGTTCCTGGCATGAATAAAATACCTCTACTAGGAAAAATGTTTCAAGGATCACAAAAAACAGATAAGATGACTGAACTTTTAGTGTTTATTGCACCAAGGATTTTATAATGCTTAAGATAAGTAGAGAAAGCGAAATTAATCTTATTAATGTCTTGATTGATCATGACATTATATCAGGTAAGGATTTAGCAAAAATAAAAAAAGCTAGCGCTGATGGCAACAAATCTCAACTCGATGCAGTTTTTGAACTTAAACTTACGGATGAAGACAAAATTTTAGATGTATTAGTTAAAGAACAAAATTTAGAAGTTGTTGATTTAACAAAAGTTCAAGCAGTTGAAGAGGTAAAAGCAGTATTACCATCTAATTATATTAAAATGAATTTTGTTGCACCTTTCAAGGTTGATGGGAAAACACTTCATATAGCAATTTCAGATAGTTCAAAACTTGGTTTAATGAGAAACTTAAAAGCAATTACAAAAAAAAATATTGAGTTACATGCTGCTAAAGTTTCTCAAATCTCAGATTTTATTGACAAACTATTAAGCGAAGGTGGAGATGTAACCGCTGCAACAATCAGAGAGGAAAATGTTTCAAAAGAAAAAACAAAAACTTTTGATAGTGATTTAGGAGAAGCAGGTGAAGTTCTAGAAAAACCACCCGAGGAAGATATTGAAGCGTTAGAAAACGAGTCTGAAGTTATAAAATTCAGTACAGCAGTTGTGGCTGATGCAATTAAATCTGGTGTCAGTGATATTCACATTGAACCTTATAGATTTAGTTCAAGAGTTCGTTATCGTCAGGACGGTATGTTACAAGAGCAAGAACAATACAGAAAATTTCTTCATGACAATTATGGTGCGGTAGTAACCCGTTTTAAAATAATGGGTAAACTAGATATTGCTGAAAGAAGGTTACCACAAGACGGAGCAATTAATTTTAAAATAGATGGTAAAGTTGTTGATTTACGATTGTCTATTTTGCCAACCGCAAGCAATGAAAGAATTGTAATGCGGGTATTAAATAAAGATGCAGGAGATATAACTCTTGAACAATTAAATTTTGAAGATGCTGATTTAAAAAATTTAAGAAAAGCAATTCACAGTACTCAAGGATTAATTCTTGTAACAGGTCCTACTGGTTCAGGAAAATCAACAACTTTATATAGTATTCTTAAAGAAGTAAGTAAACCACATTTAAATATTTTAACTGCAGAAGATCCTGTCGAATATGAACTGGATGGTGTGGGGCAAGTTCAAATTAAAGATGATATAGGATTAACTTTTAGTGCAGCATTAAGATCTTTTCTTCGTCAAGACCCAGAAATAATTTTGGTTGGAGAGATGAGGGATAAGGAAACAGTTGATATTGGTTTGAAAGCTGCACTTACTGGTCACTTAGTGTTTAGTACACTCCACACTAATGATGCACCGAGTACAATTACTAGATTACAAAATATGGGAACGCCCGATTATTTAATTAGTGCTGCGACCCAGTTGGTACTAGCACAGAGACTTGCAAGAAGATCCTGTAAAGAATGTAGAGTGCCTGATGAAGATGTTACTCCAAAAGTTTTAACCGATTTAGGTTTTTCTCCAGAACTAGCTTCAAGAGTTAAAGCGCTTAAAGGTAAAGGGTGTCCAAAATGCAAAGACTCAGGCTACAAAGGACGACAAGGAATTTATGAAATTTTAGTTGTTTCTAAACCAGTTAAAGAAGCAATATTAAGACAAGCAACCACTCCTGAACTAAGAGAAATTGCAATAAAAGAAGGTTTTCAAACCATGCAGGATATGGGAAGAAGACTTATTGCAAATGGAGAACTTAATTTTAGAGAGTATGAGCGTGTTTTATCATCATAATTAATTAAAAAATGGAAGCATTTACATACAAAGGTATTGCAGATGGCAAGTATGTTGAGGGCGATATAGAAGCTTTAAACCAAGAAGAAGCCTCTCATAAACTCAAAGAACAAAAAGTAATTATTACAAACTTAGTTAAATCTAAGAAAAAAAGTAAAGACGTTGCAAAAGCCAAAGGCAAAAAGGGTGGAGGTTTTTCTTTTGGTAAAAAGAAAGTAAAAGTAGAAGATATTCTAATATTCTCAAAGCAATTTGCTACAATGGTTAAAGCAGGTCTTCCAATCTTAGAAGTGCTTTCTATGTTAAGAGATCAGCTTGAAAGTCCTGCAATCAAAGAAGTAATTGAAGATATAAGAAAAAGTCTTGAGGGAGGTGTAACTTTATCAAAGTGTTTTGAAAAATACCCGCAGTATTTTGACAACGTGTATTGTAATCTTATTAAAGCTGGTGAGGCCAGTGGTAAATTAGATGTCTTCCTTTTGAAAATTGTAGACTCGCTTGAAAAAAAAGAAAAAATTAAAAAGAAAATTAAGGGTGCATTAATGTACCCAGCTATAATGTTTACTGTTGCGATTACAGTAAGTGCCTTTATGTTAGTTAAAGTAGTTCCAGTATTTGCTAAAATGTATGACGGAATGGGTATTAAGCTTCCAGCTGCTACGTCAACTATAATGGCTATGAGTGATTTTTTGAGAGGTACTGGAGGAACAGTATTATTATTTGGTAGTATTGGCGGTTTTTTTCTTTTTAGATTTTTAACAACAAAATATCCAGCCATCCAATACAAGTGGCATAAACAAGTTTTAAAGATGCCAGTTTTTGGAGATATGATTTTGAAATCTTTGCTAGCAAGAATATCTTTGATTTTAGGAAATCTTAGTGCAGCTGGTGTTAATTTATTAGAAAGTTTAGAAATTGCTAAATCTGTTAGCAATAACGTAGTTGTAACTGAAGCTTTAGAAAATGTTAAAAAAGGAGTTTTTTCAGGAGATACTTTAACAAAACTTTTTTTAAAAGAACCTTTGTTCCCGCCGACGTTTAGTCAGTTAATTTCAGTTGGAGAACAAACTGGACAATTAGATGAAATGTTTAATTCTGTTGCAATGTATTACGAAGAAGAGTTTGATGGTTCAGTTGACAACATGTCTAGTTTAATTGAACCTATTATGATTGTTTTTATGGGGTTAATGATTGGTGGACTGATGATAGCAATGTATTCTCCAATATTTAACGTTGGAGCTTTAATAGGCTAAATTTTTTTTGTTAAAACAAGGTGGTTCACCCAACCTTTTTGATCTTTTTTAAAAACAGCACCATCCATTATTTGTTTTATAAAAAAAGTTCCTAATCCTCCTGGTTTTATATCATCCAATTTTCTGTGCTGGACGTTTCCAGGAACTACAGGTTTTCCTTTATCGTAAAAACCTATCTCTAACTGACTGTCATTTAAGGAAATTTTTATTTCCATTCTATCGCTAGTTTCTTCAACTCCTTTATAACCATGTTTAACAATATTTTGAGCCGCTTCTGCAATTGCTAAAACTAGCTCATCTTTTAAATCTTGAGATAAATTTATTTTTTCGAAAGTTTCCCTTGAAAATACTCTAACTTCTTTAAGGCTAGCAGTGTTTACTGGAAAATCTTTTGCTTCTGATAAAATCATTATTCAAGGTTTAGTATCTGCTCTAATTTTGCCATCATAATTACTTTTAAAACAGATTTGCTTACTTCCTTTACGACTACTTTGGTATTTTTTTCTAATGCTTTTTGGTGACTTTCAATAAGAACAGAAATTCCTGAAGAATCCATGTAAGAAACATCTTTTAAGTTTAAATGAACTTCTTTGCCCGATTCTACTATGGGTAAAATCACTTCTTTAGCTTTTTCGGTAACATCCATGTCTATCTCTCCATTTAGAAAGACAGTGCTCACGTTCCCTTCTTCAGTAACTTTGTATGTCATAATTAATTATTGATAACATAAAAATTAGTTATTAAATAAAGAAAATTAGACCCATAATGGGCAATTTAACACCAACTTTGCTAGTAATATGTTTAATTTTTTTAGTATTTACTTAATACACAATATTATATTAAATGCTTATTAATTATTTAAAATAAAAAGGAAGGTTATGAAAAACAATAAAGGTTTTACTCTTATAGAATTATTAGTTGTTGTAGCTATTATTGGTATTCTAGCTGCGGTTGGAACAGTTGCTTATACTGGTTACACAGCAGGTGCAAAAAAGAACAGTGCTAAATCAAATCATGCTTCAGCAGTTAAATATATAGCTGCGGAATTACAAAAGTGCGCAATGGATAGTAGTGCAAAAGCATTTAACGACAGTGATTTCTGTGGAACAGATTACACTGCTACGAGTACAGCGACTGCTGCAATATCAGCGCTATCCGATTTTAAAAATCCTTATTACAATACTACAAGTGCAATTGTTGCTGCAGTACCAGATGCCGCTACGGCTGGTACAAGTGAAGAGCCAGGCGATCAAGGATTTGTTATAGTTACTGGTGATGATACTGCTTCAGAAATTACTATTCAAACTTGTACAGAAAAAGGCAAGTGTTCGGGAGCATCACCAAGTATAACAACAAATACTGTTTCAGTAGAATAATTGTTGTAAATAAAATTTAATGACCATTAAAAGTTCAGGGTTTAGTTTAATTGAACTTTTAGTGGTCATTGCAATTATAGGTATATTATCTGCGGTTGGAACCGTTACTTATAGTTCATATTCAAACAGTGCAAAAGTAACTTCTGCTAAAAATATAATGCAACAGATAGGTTTGGGACAAATTGAATATCTTTCAGGCTATGGAACTTATTATTACAACTCAGAATCAGGCGACTGTAATGTGGATATCGGCCAAGGTAATGGAACTACCTCAAATGCTATCGAAGCAAACTTGTTTAACGGAGGAGATATAATCACTAGCGAAACTCGTTTTGATATGTGCATACAAAAAGTTGACGGTAATAACGGCACATTTTTAATTAAAGCAACAAATGGAAGCAGCGAAATTACATTAGATCATACTGGAGCTTGGGGAGACTCCTTCGATTAATGCAAGAATTTTTATCCAATGAAAAAAAAAATAAGAAAAAACAAAAGAAGAAAAAATTGGATTAAAAAAAAGAAGTCAAAATCTTCATCTATTTTACCAGTTCTTTTTGCCATTGCATTGTTGTCTTTATTTTCTGAGACTGTGCGAACACTTCCTGCTGGCGCTAAAAGCGAAAAGTTCATTGATTTACCTTTTGAATTACCAAATTTAAATTCTACAATTTTAGAAAAGAAAATTACCAACAATGTTTTGTTATCAAATAAAAAACAAAACAACTATCAAGAATCAAAAAATTATGATTTTTTAATTGAAGAAAATTTCACTATAGATAATGAATTAATTATTGCAAAAGCAGTAGAAAAACAAATTGAAAAAGTTGAAACAAAAATAGTCAGTCAAGAAATTGTAGACGTTCCAAAAGTTGAAGAAACAATTAAAGTTGCTTCTACATTAAAATTAACCCAGGCCGATACCAGTACAAAAACTATTATAGTTGATGGTGAAGAAAAAATTATCCCAGGCTCAAATGACAAAAATATTACATATATGCAAATTTTACAAAATCCAAATGATATTGATTTAAATTTAAAATATGCAAGACAACAAGGAAAAGCTGGAAATTTTAAACAAACAATAGCAACACTTGAAAGATTAAATATGCTTTATCCAGATAACGTTGAAATAAAATTATATTTACTTTCTGTTTTGGTACAGGCCGACTCTCCAGATAAAGCGTTAACTGTAATTGAAGAAATTAAAACTAATTCAGATCTTACACCGGAAGATTTAGAAACAGTAAATGAAATTGAAGAACAAATGAAAGAAAGAAAAGCACCTAAGCTTTGGAATTTTTATGCAGATCTTGGTGGTGGTTTTATACAAAATAACAATGTTAACAGCGTTTCTAAAAATAGACTACAGGTAAGTTCTGATGCTATTGTTCCTTTTAACTCTGCCATGCATGATAGAACTTATAGCAGTAGCGTTGGTTTAACTGCACTTAGATCTGTTGGAGCAGGATCTTCATTTATGATTAATGCGGGTTTTTCAGATTCAAGACAAGTAACTGATACGGCAGATGATTTTGACAGTTATAGTTTAACCTTTGCTTTTGATACAACAATAGGAAATCAAAGTATCAGTCCATACTTATCATTAAGCAAAACTGATAACCAAGATGATGCTGACAACTTTGCTACAGGTGCTGGAATTGGTGGGTTTTTTCCTGTAGGTGATCGTAATTCTTTTAGTTATGGTTATGCTTATTCAGAATCTAAAAATAATCGTAATCTAAATGACACAACTGCAGATGAAACAAATGCAATTGGTCATAACGTTTCTTTAGGACACGATTTTGCGCTAAATGAAATAATTTCAACATCAACTGGTTTAGGATACAGTATTTCGGAAGCAAAGGTTGGTACAAATGATTTCCATACTTATGATTTTAGTTTAAGATTAAATCTAGCATTTCCTTGGGCTTATATTTCTATTGGTGATGCGTTAAGTTTTAACGATTATATACACCAGGACACAAGTGTAGTTTCAAACATTATAAGATCTGACGTAACAAATACCATGGATATTATGGTCACGAAAGCTCTTGGTGATTTTATTCCTTTTTTAGACCCCAATAAAAGTCTCTTTTTAAACTTGTCTTATGAAAAAATTATTTCGGAGGCCAATATAATGAACTATGACTATATTGCTGATTCTTATTCATTTAGCTTTTCAAAATCATTTCAACTAAACAAATAATAGAAAATGTTATAAATTTTATGAAATTTAAAATAAAAATGGCAAAAAATTGCCCATTTTGGTTAAAATTATACTTTAAACATATGATAATTATTATATAAATTTTAGTAATGAAAAAGATTTTATCATTAATCGCAGGAATCTGTATGTTGTTCAACACAGCTCAAGCTGATGAACTTAGCATTGAAAAACAATTAGTAGGAATTGTTGGTGCTGTATCTGGAACAGTTAAAACTGAAACAAGAACACTTAAAGCTGGTGATAAAATTTATCTAAATGAAACTATTTACGCTGGCAATGGCTCAGGAACACAGCTATTATTATTAGATCAATCAACATTTACTATTGGCGCAGATTCAGAAGTTTTAATGGATACTTTTATATATGATCCAGCAACTAACGATGGAAAAATAGTAGCTACAGTTAAAGAGGGAAGTTTAAAAGTTATTTCAGGTCTTATAAGCAAAAAAAATCCTGAAAGTTTAACAGTTAAAGTTCCAGAAGGAACTCTAGGTTCAAGAGGTACAGAATTTCAAACTATTGTTTCTAAGAATAGAAAAAAAACAGATACTTTATTAATAGGACCTGGAAAAAATAATACACTAGGTTTAAGACCGGGTGCGGTGCTAGTTGGTAATAAGTTTGGAAATACAATGCTAAACAATCCTTATACTTTTGCAAGCATGACATCTGGTAAGAAGCCAGGAAAAGCAAAACAAATTACGCAAGGCCAGTTAAAGAAATTTAAAAAAAGAATGAAAGCACTTAGAGTTGCAAAAGCTGATGGTGCTACAAAAGAAGAAAAAAAAGCAATTAGAAAAAAAATTAGAAAAGAACTTAAAGAAGCGGGTTTAGATAAAGAAGAAATAAAAACTTTAATTAAAGAAAATATCAAAATAGATAAAGAGAAGAGAATTGTTTTATTAAAAGAAAGAGGAGAGGACGTTTCAGATCTAGAAATAGCTGATGAAAGTATACTTGAAGAAGGGGCTGAACCAGAAGGAATGGAAAATGAGCCAGAAATTGCTGAACCAGAAACTCCTGAAATTGAAGAACCAAAAGTAGTAGAACCAAAAGTAGTAGAACCAAAAGTAGTAGAACCAAAAGAACCTAAAAAAGAAAAAGCAGATAAAAAGAAAAAGAAAAAGAAAAAAGTAAATAAAAAGAAAAATAAAAAGAAAAAAGGCAAAAAAGCTAAAAACAAAAAAAAGAAAAAGAAAAAAGCTAAAGCTAAAAACAAAAAAGACAAAAAGAAAAAAGCTACTAAGAAAAAATCTAAAAAG
>CACFTX010000003.1 GCA_902569405.1 uncultured Pelagibacteraceae bacterium
ACATCACCAGCAGGTGCTTTTTCTTCTGTTTTTTTTCTATCTTTTTTTGGAATTGCCTTTTGAGGATTATTTCCTTTAGTTGGCATTGGCATCAACTGATTTTCTCCAAGAATTCTTGCAACTCTAGTTGTAGGTTGTGCCCCTTGTCCTAACCAATATTTAATTCTATCAGTTTCTAATCCGACTCTTTCTTTTTTTTCTTTTGGTAATAGCGGATTAAAAAATCCAAGTTTTTCTATAAATCTTCCGTCTCTTGCAAATCTGCTGTCTGCAACCACTATTTTATATACGGGTCTTTTTTTTGTTCCTCCCATAGATAATCTTAATTTTAACATTTTTTCTCCTTTTATTATTTTAGTTGATTAAAAAGCTCTGGCGGTATTCCTTTATCAGTCATACCTTTCAGATTTCCTTTTGACATCTTTTTCATCATTTCAGACATCATCTTAAATTGCTTAAGCAATTTATTGATAGTGGCCGCATCTGTCCCAGAGCCATTAGCAATTCTTTTTTTTCTTGAACCATTAATTATTTTTGGATTTTCTCTCTCTTTTTTTGTCATCGATAAAATTATTGCTTCATTTTGAGTTATTATTGTTTCATCAATTCCTGCTGCATCCATTTGAGATTTTACTTTTGAAACTCCTGGCATAAATGACATAACTCCTTCTATGCCTCCCATTTTTTTCATTTGTCTTAATTGTGTTAAATAATCCTCCATGGAAAACTGACCTTTTTTTAAATTTTCTTCAGCTTTTTTAATATTTTCTTCACCAAGGTCTTGTGCTGCTTTTTCAACTAATGAAACAACATCTCCCATCCCTAAGATTCTATTTGCAATACGATCTGGATGAAAAGCTTCAATATTTTCTATTTTTTCTCCTATTCCTAAAAATTTAATAGGTACATCTGAAACATATTTCATACTTACAGCTGCTCCACCTCTTGCATCACCGTCAGCTCTGGTCAAAATAATACCTGTAAGATTTACAGTATTTTTAAATTCCTTAGCTACTTCTGCTGCAACCTGGCCAGTTAATGAATCTGCAACCAAGAATGTTTCTGTTGGCTTAATAATACTTTCAATTTGCTTTACTTCACTCATCATTTGTAAATCAATTTGTGTTCTGCCTGCAGTGTCAAATAATATAACTTCAGTTCCACTAAGATTTGCAGCGCTAACCGCTCTTCTACATATATCTGCTGGTAATTGACCTTCGACCACAGGCAATGTTGCAATATTATTTTGTTCGCCTAATAATCTTAATTGTTCCTGTGCAGCGGGCCTGTAAACATCCAAACTAACCATCATAATTTTCTTTTTTTTATTCTTTTCTAAAAATTTACCTAGTTTGGCTGTTGTTGTAGTTTTACCTGACCCTTGTAAGCCAACTAGCATTATAGGCACTGGAGGAACTGCATTAAGATTTACATCAAAGTTACTTTCACCCAAAAGTTTTACGAGTTCATCGTAAACTATTTTAACTACCATTTGACCTGGAGAAGTTGATCTAATTATCTCTTGCCCTAAAGCTTTAGGCTTAACATTTTCAATAAATTCTTTAGCAACTTTTAAAGATACATCTGCCTCTAGAAGAGCTTGTCTAATATTTCTTAGTCCTTCATCTACTTGTTTTTCATCAAGCGAAGGTGCTTTTTTTAAAGAAGAAAATATTTCTTCAAATTTATTTGTTAAATTTTCAAACATAATACTTTCACACAGCAGTTATCGCACTAGTGGGCGAACCCTCGCAGACTAGTGTCGATCTCTTTGTTGCCAAAGACACCGCAAATTTAATGTTTTTGCGGAAACTGTGTCAACCTATAATAGAGGTTCAAAAAGTCAATAAATAAGTTAAATATGAATATATGAATATTAAAGCTTTCAAAATGGATGGTTTGGGTAATGATTTTGTAATCATTGATCAAAGAACCGATGCTTTTGACCTTTCTAAAGATCAAATAATTAAAATATGTGAACGAAGTTTTATTGGGTGTGATCAGCTTATAATTATAAAAAAGAATACAGAATTTGACGCTAGTTTAGAATTTTACAATTCAGATGGCAGCTCCTCTGGTGCATGTGGTAATGGAACTAGATGTGTGGCAGATTTGTTGTCAAAAGAAAATAACAAAAAAGAAATTATTGTATCAACATCATCTGGAATACTAAAGTCAAATATTCGAGAAAAAAATATTGTAGAAACAGAAATTAATACACTAAAAACAAATTGGAAACAAATACCGTTAAAAAAAAATGTAAATACAAAAAATTTGGAAATAAAAATTTCAGATAAAAATAACAATACACATATTGGAGGTACAGCGGTTAATGTTGGCAATCCTCACGTTATTTTTTTTGTAGAAAATATCGATATTTATGATTTAAAAAAAATTGGTCCCAACATTGAAAATCATCAACTTTTTCCTGAAAAATGTAACGTTACATTAGCTAAAGTTATAAATAAAAATTTGATAAAAGTAAGAGTTTGGGAAAGAGGAGCTGGTCTTACTAAAGCATGTGGTACAGCTGCATGTGCAACCGTTGCAGCTGGAATTATTAATAAATTAGTAGAACCAAATACAGAAATAGAGTTTGAACTTGGTAAATTATCAATTTTTATTGATGATAAAAACATTATTCACATGAAAGGACCTGTTTCAGATATTAAAAATATTGAAATAAATTTATAATGGGAATATTTGAAAAATTTAAATTAGGTTTTAAGAAAAGTGCCTCTACTTTCTCATCTGGATTAAGAGATATAATAGTCAAAAAAGAAATTGATGATAAAATACTTGATGAAATTGAGGATTTTCTAATTCAGTCAGATGTTGGTGTTCAAGCAGCATCAGAAATAAAAGATATTATTTCAGAAGAAAAAATAGACCCAAAGAAGAATATTATAAATGAAGTTAATGATATACTTAAAAAATATATCATTACATTAATGAAACCTTTGGAGTATAAATCTTTTTTTGAAAAAAAAGATAAACTTAATGCTATTATTGTCTCAGGGGTTAATGGTGTTGGAAAAACCACAACAATAGGCAAAGTTGGGAAAATTTTAAAATCAAATGAAAATAAAATTATGTTTGCTGCTTGTGACACCTTTAGAGCAGCGGCAATTGAGCAGTTAGAAAATTGGGCAAATAAAATAGGAGTTAAAATTATTAAATCTAACCAGGGTTCTGATGCTGCTTCTGTTGCTTATAAGGCCGTTGAAGAAGCTATGAAAAATAATTTTAATCATGTTTTAATAGATACCGCCGGAAGATTACAAAACAAAAAAAATCTAATGGAAGAATATAAAAAAATTGCAAATGTAACTAAAAAAATTAATCCTGATGCGCCTCATGAAGTTATTTTGGTTCTTGATGCTACATCAGGGCAGAATATTATTAATCAAGTTGAAGAATTTAATAAAATTATTCCAATTACAGGTCTAATAATGACAAAGCTAGATGGTACCGCAAAAGGAGGAATTTTGTTGGCTTTAGCAAAAAAATATAAACTTCCAATTATTGGTTTAGGTCTCGGAGAAAAAGAAGACGATTTACAAATTTTTGAAGCAGAAAAATTTGCTAGTGCATTTATAAACACTAATTAACTTAAGCTTTCTAAAAAATTTTTAATAGCTTTAATCAAATCCTTATTATAATCCATCATATGATCATCATGATCATTAAAATAGCTAAATTTTGGCTCTGATAAATTTTCATATATTTCTTTTCCCATATGAAAAGGAACAATTTTATCTTTTTTTCCATGCATTACTAATATTGATGATTTTAAATTTTTAAGTTTTTTTTTACTTTCATACTTATCCTTAAGAAGAAATTTAACTGGAAAAATAGGATAATATTTTTGACCAACATCAATCATTGACGTAAAGGGTGCCTCTAGAATTATTCCAGAAAAATTTTTGAACTGTCCAGTATGAATTGCTATTGCGGTCCCTAGTGACTCTCCATACAATATTATATCTTTTTCATGAATTTTTTTTGATTTTAGCCAATTAATAACTTTGTCTGCATCTTCATATAAACCTTCCTCGGTTGGTTTGCCATTGCTTCCATTAAAACCTCTGTAAGCAAATATTAGGTAATTTAATTTGAGCTTAGAAAGTTCATTCAGCTTGTAAACTCTATTTGAAAGACCTCCTGCATTTCCATGAAAAAAAACTAGTGTTTTATAATTTTCATTATTTTTGTAGTGCCAAGCTACTAAATCATTTTTTGAAGGAATTAAAACTTTTTCTATTTTATGATCTAGCGAATGAGAGTCAAAATTATTAACATTTGGATGATAAAGTAATTTTCTTTGATAAAAAAATAAAAAAACAGTTATCAAAAAATAAGCAAAAAATATAAAAAAAAAAATATTAAATAACATACTGATAAATTTCATAAAATTTAAGAAGAACAACTATTTTTTATCGAAAAAAGCCTCATACAACATCATAAATATTGCTATGCCCATCAATATAAAAACAGGTAGAACATCCCAAAATGTAATCATCATTGATCTTGTAAGTGTAGTTGCAAGACCAACTAGAAAAAATATAGCAAATGATAGTCCTATTATTGTCGTTATTTTATTCATTGTAGTCCTTGCTTTTTTGTTCCAGCCATCTAGCAATTCCTAAGAACCTTTGATCATCGTACTTGTCACCAATTAACTGAACACCTAAAGGTAAATTATTTTCACCTTGAAGTAAAGGAAGTGCAATTGCAGGTACACCCATGAAGGACCAGAATCTATTAAAATCAGCTCTTCCTGTACTTTTCAATCCTTTGTCTGCTACTCCAGTACTACATGGAGATAAAACTCCATGGTAATCTTCAAACACTTCGTTATAAGATTCATAACTTCTTTTCATAAAGTCTATTGCTTCTGCATACTCTTTTGCTGTGTATTTCATTCCTCTAGAAATTGCTGATTGCATTTCTTTAGAAAGTTTATTTTTTGATTTTTTATAATAATCCTGAAAATTATTCGATAAATCAGTTTCATGAATAATCTGATGATATTTGTCAATATCTTTAAAATATGAAGGAGTATCAAAAACTTCTATATTTTTTTTAAATGTTTTAATAAAAAATTCAAATGACTCTTTTGATTTTTTATCAATCTTTTCCCAACTATTAGTTTTATAAAAAATAAATTTTGGTTCAAATAAAGGTTCTTTCCTACAAACTTCCAACATATCTTCTGCAGAATAATACACCGTTGCCTGGTCATGTGAGTCCTTTTTAATAAGAACTTTTGCTAACAAAGCAACATCGTCTACTGTTTTGCCAAACACCCCTATATGATCTAGAGCGTAAGAAGTTCTTAAAACTCCATTTCTAGATATCAATCCATAAGAAGGTTTATAACCAACAACTCCACAATAAGATGCTGGTCTAATAACCGACCCTCCCGTTTGGGAACCAATTGATAAAGGAGCCATGTGAGCAGCAATAACTGCAGCAGATCCACTAGATGATCCACCTGGTGTTCTACTATAATCGTGTGGATTTCTTGTTTCAGAGGGACCTAAATAAGCTAGTTCTGATGTGGCTGTTTTTCCCATTATTATTGCTCCCGCTGATTTTAATAGATCAACTATTTCAGCATTCTGCGACTGAGTTTTTCCTTTTCTTAAAACAGTTCCACATTCAGTTGGCATATCAAAGGTACCAATTATATCTTTCAAAGCAACTGGAATCCCATGCAAAGGACCGGTTGGTTTTCCTGATTTTCTGTAGTTGTCCGCTTCTTCGGCTCTTTCTAGTAAAAGTTTTTTATCAAAATGTACCCAGGCTTTAACATCTTTTTCAAATTTACTTATTCTTTCTATGTATGCTTGGCAAATTTCAACTGACGTTAATTTTGCATCTTTAACTCGTTTAACAAGTTCATGGACAGGTAAAGAAAAAAAATCGCTCATAATATTTTAATTTGCAAATAAAGTTTCTGGCAGCCATAAGGCTATACCGGGAAAAACATACATTAAAACCATAGCCAATATTACTATGCCTAAAAAGGGCATTATACCTCTGAATATATCTAGAAGTTCAACATTTTTACTTTGAACACCTTTAAGGTAATAGGCAGACATGGCCATGGGCGGTGTTAAAAAAGATGTTTGTAAATTTAAAGCAATTAACATTGCAAAAAAATATGGATTTACTCCAAAAAACTCAACTAAGGGCAAAAATATTGGAACAAAAATAATTAAAATTTCTGTCCATTCGAGTGGCCATCCCAATATAAAAATAATTATTTGTGTAATTACTAAAAACTGCCAAGGTTGTAAATCCATTGACTTAAAGAAGTGTTCAAATACTTCGTGACCTCCTAGATAAGAAAATACTGAAGCAAATGTCCAAGAACCAACAAACAACCACATTATCATTGCGCTTGTTTTAGCTGTTAAAAATACTGACTCTTTAAAATTTTTCCATTTTAAAGATTTGTAAAAATATGAAAGAACCAAAGAACCAAAAGCTCCTACAGCTGCCGCCTCTGCGGGTGTAGCAAGTCCTGCTAAGATTGTACCAAGTACCAAAATAATTAAAGAAAAAAGTGGTAAAAATGAAACTAAAACCTCTTTTAATATCACTGCTCTAGGAGGAATTTCTGATTCTGGAGGCTTTGGAGCGATTGAAGGATTGAAATACGCTCTTATAATTACATAAAGTATATAAAGTCCAGCTAACATTAAACCTGGAAAAATTGCTGCAGCAAATAATCTTAAAGGAGAAAGCTGCGCAATCACTGCATAAACAATAAGCATAATACTTGGTGGAATTAAAATTCCTAGACATCCTCCAGAACAAATTACTCCCGATGCAAATTTTTTGTCATATCCGGCTTTAATCATTGCTGGCCAAGCCAAAAGTCCCATTAAAGTTACAACGGCACCGATTATTCCTGTTGCTGTGGAAAAAAGAGCACATGTTATAAGTGCAGCAACTGCCATTGATGCTGGTAATCGATGTGAAGCAAGTCTTATTGCAAAGAACAATCTTGAAACAATTCCAGCTCGCTCAACTAAATAACCCATAAATAAAAATAAAGGGACAGCAGTTAATACGTTATTGTCCATAATGGTGTATGTATTAGAAACAAGTAATGAAAAAATCCTATTATCTAATAAATGTTCCATTCTAGTTGGATCAAAATATGCGTAATATCCAAAACCAACTCCCATAGCCAACAAAGTAAATGCAATTGGAAATCCTAATAAGACCATAAATAAGAAAAGCCCCATCATTAAAATTGCTATTTCTGGGTTTGTTAAACTAAATAACATCTGTTTCGTCTTCTTTCTGAGATTTTCTCATTAAAATTTTTTCCGTCTCTTCTGCACTAGCCATTCTTGCTGGCCAATGTCCTGTTTGAATACAAATAATCGATCTAAAAACTTCACTAACTCCTTGAATAGTTAATAAAGCTCCTGAAAGTGGAATTAAAGATTTTGCCATATAAATTTGAATTTGAGCTGGACTATTCCAGCTAGTTTCTTTTATCTTCCAAGCTAATGCTGCATATTCATATCCATAAAATGCTAAAGCAATTATTCCTGGGAAAAAAAATAAAAAATATAAAACTAAGTCAATCCATGCCTGAACTTTTGTTGGAAATAGTCTGTAAATAACATCTCCTCTAACATGTGCTTCTGTCGACAAGGTATATGCACCTGCCATCATAAATATTGCACCATACATTTGCAAGCTGAAATCAAAATTCCATAAAGTTGGACTATTAAATGCATACGCCATGACTACCTCATAACAAGTTCCGCCCATTAAAATAACAATACACCAAGAAAAAGCTTTTCCCATTGAGGTACTTAGAGTATCTGCAAATTTTATATAGGAACGCATCATGAAAGTAGTTTATGTTAAATTGTTGCCTTTAATCAAACAAAAAAAAGGGGACCAAATGGTCCCCTTTTTTTAAAAATTTAATAAAAAATTTAGATTTTAACTTTCGCTAAAGGTCCAAACTCATTTTCATAAGCTAATCTGTAATTAGGCTGATTCATCAGCAAGTATTTCATTACTCTCTTAGCGTATGCTTTTTGAGAATCTACGATTTTCTTAAAGAAAGGATCTTTCTTATTAAAATCGCCGATAACTTTATCCCAACCTTTTAATTGTTGAGCTAAAATTTCGTCTGAAGTTTGGTAAACATTAACTTTATGTTCATTCATCAATTTAGATAAGTCAGCTGAATATCTAACTAATGCTTTGAAATAGTTATCTGTATTTGCAGCATATGCAGCATTTTTTATTATCGCTTGGTTTGCTGGTGACAGATTGTTATATGTTTTTTTGTTACAAGCAATTTCAAACATCTCTTGTGATTGGTGGAAGCTACCTAAGTGATAATGCTTAGATACGTCTTGCATACCAAATTGAGAGTCTGAAGTTGGGTTGTTAAACTCAGCAGCTTCAATCAAACCAGTTTTCATAGCTGGTTGAATTTCACCGCCTGGTAATTGTCTAACTACCATTCCCATTGCTGTAAGAACGTTAGTTGCAAGACCAACTGTTCTGTACTTCATACCTTTAACGTCAGATACTTTAGTTACGTTTTTCTTAAACCAACCAAATGGTTGAGCAGGCATTGGCATATGAAAGAAGCCTACATAGTCAAAACCAACTTTTGCTAATGTTTCTTCATACAATGCTCTTCCTCCACCGTATTCCATCCATCCCATAACTTCTTGGGATGACATTCCATATGATGGTCCTGTTCCAAATAAAGAAGCAGCTGGATTTTTTCCATACCAGTAAGCTGTTACCCAGTGACCCATGTCTACTGCACCAGAACTAACGGCTTGACCAATTTCTTTAGTCTTAACAATTGCTCCTACAGGCTGAAGATCAATTTTTAATGATCCTCCTGACATATCACTAACCATTTTTGCATAGTCTCCTGCCATTTCAAAAAAGATGTTAGCACCACTTGGCCATGCAGCTTGCATTTTAAGTGTTTGCGCCGCACCCACATTTACATATGGCATTGCAACTGCTGCTGCACCCGCTATTGCTGCTGTCTTAAAGAACTTACGTCTTGAAGGAACTTTTCCCTTCAATGATTTTTTTTCTTTAATCATTTTTACTCCTCTTAGTTAATTAACTTATGATAATTAAAACATATATGCTTTTAAGAGTCCTATGCAAATTTGCCTATAAGCAAATTATTTACAACTAAGGGTAGTAATTAATTATTTTTTTAATTTTATATCTTAATTAAGATCAAAAATCTTACCTGGATTCATTATGTTATTTGGATCTATCGTTCTTTTGATTGATTTCATAACAGGAATATTATCGGGATGCTCTTCTAGAAGATATTCTTTTTTATGAAGTCCTATACCATGTTCACCAGTAATTGTTCCGTTTAATTCTAAAGATTTTTTAATTAATAAGTCATTAAACTCTCTTATTTTTTTATATGTTTCTTTTTTTTCTGGATCAAAAGGTAAAAGTACGTGAAAATTCCCATCTCCTAAATGACCAACCATTGGAGCTCTAAGTCCAAATTTTTTTGTTTGTTCTTCTGCAAAATTTACACACTCTGTTATCTTTGAAATAGGAAGACATACATCCGTCGAGTATACTCTTCCATTGTTAATTAAAGCTTTCACTGAATAGTAGACATCCCATCTTGCTTTCCAAAGTTTATTTCTTTCCTCTAAATCTTTAGCCCATTTAAAAGAACTTCCATTATTGTCTTTTGATATTTCTTCAACAATTTTAATATTTTCTTTATTAGATGAATCTGATCCATGAAATTCGAAAAATAATGTCGGGACTGCTTCAATATCTTTTAATTTAGAATAATTAATACTAATCTCCATTTGATCTTTATTTAGCATCTCAATCCTGGCAATTGGAACACCATATTGAATAATCTGTTGTGCTGTTTGAACTGCATTTTCAAGATTAGGAAAATGACATACGGCGCTCATTATACTTTCAGGTATAGGAGATAATCTTAAAACAACTTCAGTTATTATACCCAATGTACCTTCTGAACCAATAAATAGGTTCGTTAAATTATAGCCTGCAGAAGTTTTTTTAGTTCTACTGCCTGTATTTATAATATCACCATTAGGCAAAACTACCGTAAGACCGGTGATTACAGTTTTCATTGTTCCATATTTTACAGCCATTGTTCCTGAAGCCGAAGTTGAAGCCATACCACCAATTGCAGCATTGGCACCAGGATCGATGGGGAAAAAAACTCCATCCTCTCTTAAATGTTCATTTAATTGTTCTTTTGTGACACAAGCCTGAACTCTACAGTCGAAATCTTCAGCATTTACACTTAAAATTTTATTCATTTTTTCAAGTGAAATTGTTATTCCATTTTCATTTCCAACTACATTTCCTTCCAAAGAAGTGCCAGTTCCAAATGGTACTACTGGAGTCTTATACTCATTACATAATTTTAAAATTTTTGAAACTTCTTCATTAGTCTCTGGAAAAACAACTGCTTTAGATAAAACTGGATCATAAGTATCTTCGCCTCTTGCATAATTAGCTCTTGTTGATTCTGAAGTAGAAAATCTATTGTGGAAAATTTTTTTTAACTCACTTTGTATTTGTTCATTCATTTTTCTAGATTAATTATATAAAAATTATTAAATAAAATACACTTCAATTATCCAATCATTTTTTTTATATTTTCTATTGCTTGAGAAATGTCATCTTGAGATGCGGCAAAACTAAACCTCACATAATCTAAAGCTTTTTTACCAAAAGAGGTACCTGGTACAATTGCAACTCCAGCTTCATGGAGACATCTTTTTGTGAACTCCTCTCCATTCATTCCAGTTCCTATAACATTTGGAAAAGCGTAAAAAGCCCCTCCGGGTAAACTACATTCAATTCCCTTAATACTATTTAATCCTTCACAAATTAATTTTCTTCTTTTTGTGAATTTTTCCATCATAAAATTTATAGAATCATCTGGACCATCAAGAGCGGCAATACCACCAAATTGTATAGCAGCATTTACACATGAATGATTGTTGACACAGAACTTAATTACTTGTTCGACAAGTTTTTCCGGCCAAACAGCCCATCCTAAACGCCAACCAGTCATTGAGTAAGCTTTGCTCCATCCGTCTAGTATAATTAATCTGTCGTATAAATCAGGGTAATCAAAAAAAGATGGCATTTTTTTTCCATCAAAAATTTGTCTAGAATAAATTTCATCACTTAAAATTGCTACATTTGGAAATTTTTTTAAGCCCTCCGCTAATTCATCTATTTTATTTTTTTCGGTAAATGCCCCCGTAGGGTTATTTGGATTATTTAATATTATTAATCTAGTGTTTTCATTGATTAAAGATAATACTTTTTTTGGATTTATAGAAAAATCTTTATTCTCAAGCATATCTATTGGAACTGCCTTTGCCCCCGTATAATTTATCATCGACTCATAAATCGGAAAACCTGGGTCTGGATATATTATTTCAGCTCCTGGCTCGCCAAATAAAGTTATTGCATAATACATTGTGGGTTTTCCGCCTGGCATAATAATTACTCTCTCGGGATCAATTTTTGTATTATAAAGTTTTTTTATTTTTCTTGTAACAGCTTGTCTACACTCAATTATTCCATTTGGTAAAACGTATCCGTGATGGCCGTCATCTAAGGCTTTTTTTGTTGCATCCACAACATGTTTAGGCGATTTAAAATCTGGCTGTCCTACACTCAAGTGAATTATTTTCTTCCCATCTGCTTCTAATTTTTTTGCTTCTGCTAAAATTTTAAAAGCTGACTCTGTTCCTAGTCTTTCGAGATTTTTTGCAAATTTCATTTTATTTTCTATAAATTAATTTTGAAATATTTAATTCTTCTAAATTTTTACAACCCATCAACATCATATCTCTTTCAATTTCGTTTTGCATGTTTTGAAGAAGTTTCTCAACTCCTTTTTGACCACCAGCACTAAGGCTAAAAAGAAATGCTTTTCCAAGACTACATGCTTTTGCACCAGCTGCAATTGCTTTTAAGACATGTGTGCCTCTTCTTATTCCCCCATCCAATATAATTTCTATTTTATCTCCAACAGCATCAGAAATTTCTTTTATCTGATCAAATGGTGAAGTTGATCCGTCAAGTTGTCTTCCTCCATGATTCGAAATTATTATTGCTGTACAACCAATATCTATTGCGCGTTTTGCGTCTTCAACACTCATTATTCCCTTTAATGCAAATGGTCCATTCCATTTTCTTACAACGTACTCTGCATCTTTCCAATTCATACCAGGATCATATTGTTCATTGATATACTCTATGACTGATTTAGTGATATTGGTCCCTTTATTTGTCTTATTTTTTACATTTGATAACTCGAATTTTTTATTAGTAAAATAATCAAACACCCACCTTGGTCTCATAGCAAAACTCATTAAACTGTTTAAAGTTAGTTTTGGCGGTGTTGTAAATCCTGTTCTATGATCTCTCTCTCTATTCCCAGCTACAATTGTATCTACAGTTAAACACAATCCATCAAAGTTTGCTCTTTTACATCTTTCAACTAAATCATCAGTAATAGATTTATCTTTATGTATATACAATTGAAAAAGCTTAGGTCCACTTGAGATATTAGATATTTCTTCAATAGAGGTATTTGCCATTGTAGACATACTATACATGGTTCCAAATTTTTCTGCGGCCTTTGCAGAGGCCTTGTCGCCATCTGGATGATATAATCTTTGCATAGCAGTTGGTGAAAAAAACAAAGGAATATTTATTTTTCTACCAAAAATCGTTGTTGATAAATCTGGTTTTCCTGTTCCCCTTAAAATATTTGGGATTAAGTCACATGAATTAAAAGCTTCAGTATTTCTTTTAAGTGTTGTTTCATCATCTGAACCTCCATCGATGTAATGAAAAATTGGTGATGGTAGTTTTTTCTTTGCTAATTTTCGAAAATCATCAAAGTTATGACAATCTTCAAGATTCATTTTTTCTGAATCTCAGGTTACTTCTATTTAAGTCACTTATTTTGGTACAGCCCATAAGCTTCATATCTCTCACAAGTTCGGCTTTATACTGACCTAAAGCTCTTTCAACACCAGCTTGTCCAGCTGCAGCTAATGCATAAAGATAGAGTCTTCCGCCAGAGCATGCTTTCGCTCCAATAGATAAAGCTTTAAGCATATGAGTTCCTCTTTGAAATCCTCCCTCACAAATAACATCTATTTTATCACCAACAGAATCAACAATTTCTGCTAATTGATCAAATGGTGATCTCGATCCATCAAGTTGTCTTCCTCCATGATTTGAAACCATTATTCCTGTACAGCCAATATCTACTGCACGTTTTGCATCTTCAACACTCATCACTCCTTTAAGTGCAAAATGACCTCCCCATTGAGAACATAGTTTTTCAGCATCGTTCCAATTCATAGATTGATCCAGCATAGTAGAAAAATAATTACCAATTGAAGTGTTGGTGCTAGTACCTTCTTTGACATAATCTTGAAGATGAGGTAATTCAAACTTACCTTTTGTTAAATAGTTTATTCCCCACATTGGTTTTGTAGCAAAACTATACAAGCTCGATAATGTGAGTTTAGGAGGAGATGTAAATCCAGTCCTAAGGTCTCTTTCACGATTTCCTCCCGTAATTGTATCTACTGTCAAAGCCAAAACGTCAAACTTTGCTGCCTTTGCTCTCTCCAAACAAGAGTCATTTAAACCTCTATCTTTATGAAAATAAAATTGAAACATTTTTGGGGTATCTATAAGTGAAGCTATCTCTTCAACACTAACAGTTGCCAAAGCAGAAACACCAAACATTGTATTAAATTTTTGGGCGGCTTTCCCAACTGCTCTTTCTCCATCGTAATGAAAAAGCCTTTGTAAAGCTGTTGGAGCACAATAAAAAGGAAGATCAATTTTTTTTCCAAATATAGTTGTTGAAAGATCTACGTTCTCAACTCCTCTTAATACATTTGGAATTAAATCTACATCATTAAAAGCACTGGTGTTTCTCTTGTATGTAATCTCATCATCTGCAGCTCCATCAATATAATGAAAAATCGGAGATGGTAATTTCTTTTCAGCCAACTTTCTAAAGTCATAAAAATTATGACAATCCTTTAACTTCATAATTTATTATTAAAATTTTTTCAGAAAATTAAACATATAACTATTTGCGCCTGGATTTTTATCTCCTAAACTTGCATTAGATAAATGATTATATGAAAAACCAAATTGACTTTCTTTTGGTAGGTCTAATGATAACTGAACTTCGCTTTTAAATTCTACCATATGTCCTAGATCTTTGCCATCTCCCTGGTTGTATATTCCCGGAGTAAAGCTTGGCGTTATATTAATATTACCAACTTTATACATTGCTTGAACGCCTGTATAAAAATAACTAGAACTATCCTGAGTAATTAAAGCTCCTGTAACAGGTGAAAGAGTTCCTAAAAAACTTTCTCTTATAAGATTTTCGTTTTGATGTTGAAAACCAAGTATTGTAGATCTTTTACCATCGTCACTAAAATCAAACATGCCAGTATAAATATTAAATTCATGTTCATTACCTGAAATTTTTTTAACCTCTTCACTTTTTAAAGGTAAAGATATTAATAAAAAAACGTTAACTAGAAAAAAATATTTTTTTATAAATTTTAGTTTCATATGTTATTTTTATATCTTTTTTATATATAGTTAAACCTTTCGAAACACTAGTTTTCTAAGTATTATTGCACCTCCTAAAAAAAATAACAATACTGGCAATCCCCATAAAATAAACGTATTTCTGTTAAAGTTTGTATCATAAACAATCCATTCTCCATATTTATCTTTAAGAAGCTCATAAATTTCTTTCTCGCTTAATCCTTGCTCTATTTTCTTATTTATTAAAATCTTCATACTAACTGCAAAATCAGACTGGGAATCATAAATTGACTGTCCTTGACATGTTAAACATCTTAAATTCTTTGAAATTTTAATTGTAAGTTGATCATTTTTTTCTGCATGACAAATAGAAAAAAAATTTAATATAATAAATAACAAAAAAAATATTTTAGATAATTTCATTTCACTATCGAATTAATTTGTCTTACTGAATCGTCACTTAAATTTCCAATAAAAGTTCTAATTATTTTTTTATCTTTATTAATCAAAAAAGTTTCGGGTATTCCATAGCCACCAAACTCAATTGATAGCACCCCACTTTTATCGACTAAAATAATAGAAAAAGGATTACCTAGATTTTTTAAAAATTTTTTTGCTTTTTTTGGATCATCTTTATAGTTTAACCCTATAAGTTTAATTGAAGAATTTTTGCTTAGTTCCATTAGTTGAGGATGTTCCTTTCGACAAGGAGCGCACCAACTAGCCCAAATATTTAAAATATAATAATCACTACCATAAAATATTTCATTCGATGTAATTTTTTTTTTAGTAAAAAGATCTTCAGATACAAATTCAGCTAATTGTCTGTCTTCTTTTTTTTCTGGAACGTAAATGTTTGAACTTTCTAAGCTTTTAAATAATACAAAAAAACAAAAACTTAAAAAAAATACTAATAAAATAATTAAAATTTTATTTCTCATATAATCTGTTATATAAACTTAAAAATCCTCCAATAGCCAATAACAAAGTCGATATCCAAATCCAAATCATAAATGGTTTAACTTGATATCTTACATTAAAATATTCATTACCTTTAATTGTGTTCATGACCAAAAATCTATCTCTAAAAAAAGTTGTTTTAATATCTGCTTCACTAGTAATTACCACTGGCTGATCGTAGATCCTTAATTCAGGTTTAAATAGTGATATATTTTTTTTATCATCTTCAACTTTAAAATAACCAACAACTGACTGATAATTTTCTTTTTGATTGTTTTCTAAAGACTTAAAGAATATTTGTTCATTTTTAAAAGTAAATTTTTCACCCACTTTTAAATTAATTATAGCTTCAGTAGATAAGATACCATTAAGTAAAATACTTAAAATTAACATACTAAAGCCAAAATGAGATAATTTTTTTGAAATATTATATAATTCTTTAGAGAAAAAATCTTTGATTGTGACTATGAATAAATAAAAAGATGCCGCTATTAAAACAGTATTAATTAAGTTTGTTTTGCCAATTTTTTTGTAAATTATAAAAGATATTATTAAGGAAATAAAAAAGAATATGAAAAGTTGAAATTTATTTTTAATATTAGTTTCCTTAATCCATTTTAAATTGGGTCCTAAAGACATAAAAATAAGAAAAAATATTAAAAATGGTACTATTAACTTATTATAAAATGGTGGACCAACAGAAATTTTATGATCAATTAAAACTTCTAAAAAAATTGGATATAAAGTACCAATTAATACAACAGATAAAAAATACATTAAAAACCAGTTATTTACTAAAATTGAAACTTCCTTACTAAAAAAATAAATTTTTTTATAATCTTTTTGTTTATCCTTATTAAAAATAAAAAAAATAATTAAAGCAATTATTATTAAAAAAAATAAAAAACACAGAATAAAAATACCTCTTGATGGATCATTTGCAAATGTATGTACTGAGTTTAATATTCCTGATCTTACTAGAAATGTTCCACACATACTTAAAGTAAAAGTTGCTATTGATAAAATAATTGTCCAAGATTTTAGAAGTTCTCTTTTTTCAAGAACTAAAATACAATGAAGTAGAGCAGTTAAACAAATCCAGGGCATTAATGATACATTTTCAACTGGATCCCAAAACCAAAAGCCGCCCCAACCTAGTTCATAATAAGCCCAAATCGAACCCACCATAATTCCAATGGTTAAAAAAATCCATGAAATTAAGATCCAAATCTTAATATTTTTTGCCCAATTTTTTGAGATATAATTTTCAATTACTGCGGCAAGTGTTGCTGAAAAAATTAATGATGAGCCTACATAACCTACATATAAAATTGGAGGATGAATTGCTAATGCCGGATCTTGTAAAATAGGATTAAGACCTAATCCTTCCATTGGTATAGGAAATAAATAGTTAAAAGGATTAGAGGTTATTAAAACAAATAAAAAAAAACCTATAATAATTACTTGTTGAAAAACTACAGTTAGAATTCTGTACCTTTTTAATTCATTTTTAGAATTAATTAAAAATAAAAACAAAAATAAAGTTAAAACCAATAACCAAAGTAATAAACTTCCTTCATGATTACCCCATGTACCTGAAATTTTATAAAAAATAGGTTTGTTAGTATGAGAGTTATTAAAAACTGTTTCGTTACTAAAATCAGATATAACAAAACAAATAACTAAACTAAGAAAACTAATTAATACAAAAAAAAGTTGTAAAAATGATATCGAAAAAATACGCTTATCAATAATTTGTGATTTATAACTTTTTAATGATAGTAAAAAAATTAAAATTGAAGTTAGTAACCCTATAACAAGAGAATAGTGGCCTATATGATTAGCTAACAATTTATTTATCTCCCAAAGCTTCTTTTACTTCTGGTGGCATATAATTTTCATCATGCTTTGCCAAAATTTTAACTGCCTTTAAATAATTTCTATCTTGCAAAAAACCTTCAGCTACAACTCCTTTATTTTCTGAAAATAAATTTGGTACTGAGCCTGAATAACTAACATTAATCTCATTTTTAAAGTCAGTTACTATAAAATTAATTTTGTCAGAATTAATACTTATAGACTTTTTTTTTACCATTCCTCCAACTCTAATTTTTTTAGTTTCAATTTCTTCTAAATTTTTAATATCTGTAGGAGAAAGAAAAAAAACTACATCTTTTTCTAAAGATTTAAGAATTAATAAAACAGACAACACTATGGATAAAACAAGTGCCAATAAAAATACTATTCTTAATTTAACTTTTTTAACCATTTTTGGAATTTAAAGTTAAATTTTAGTAATTACAGTATTTAGCAGTATCTCTTTATTTATTTTTTGTTCTCTAACAATAGCTACCTTAGCTTTGTTTAATGAGCCAAATTTATCAATATATTTTTTTTGTTCTTTCAATAACTGAAGTTTCGTTAATAAATATAATGATGCGAAACTCGTAAGGGTAAAGAAAAAAGCTGACCAAACATATGGTCCGTACCCATTCATTAAAATTATCTCTTTGATCATAATCTATCTAATCCTTTATTTTTAATCCTTATCATTTCCGTATTAAATTTCATCAAAAAAATCAACAAAGAGAATAGAGCAAATGCCGCAGTCATAATACCTAATGGTATTAACATTGAAGAATGAATGGTTGAATCACTCATAATTTTTAGTGACGGACCCTGATGCAAAGTGTTCCACCAATTAACAGAAAATTTTATTATTGGAATATTAATTGCTCCTACTATAGCAATCAAAGAACTTATTTTAATAGCATTATTTTGATTATTTATAATTCTCCATGACAATAAATACATAAAATAAAATAAAGCTAAAATTAACATAGATGTTATTCTTGCATCCCAGGCCCACCAAGTTCCCCATGTGGGTTTTCCCCATATTGAACCTGTTACTAAGGCAATTATATTAAAAATGAATCCCGATGGTGCTAAACTTTTTGATATTAAAAAAAAATTCTTATTTTTAAAAACAAAAGTACTTATTGATAAAAAAGCTATAATAGAAAATATACCAAGAGCCATCCAGGCGGCTGGAACATGAACGTACATAATCCTTACTGAATGACTTTGCTTATAATCTTCGGGAGATAAAAATAAAGCTTCAGTTAATCCAATTGTTAAAACAATTATAAATAAAACAAATACATACTTTGAGGATTTTGTAGAAATTTCAAATACTTTACTTAGACTAAAAAAATTTAGCATCAAAAGATTATATATCTTAACAAGAGAGATTTTTTAATTATTATTTAAAAAAAAATTCCGATCAAGAATGCCGAGGGAGATAAAATAAGGGATACAAATGCATTCCTGATCAGAATATAATTAATATTAAAAGTATGTTATGTCTAAGATTTGCGGTAAATGTGTTGAAAAAGTGACTTAAACTTTAATTAGACGGCTTAAAATAAGTTGATCCTTTTCGTCCTGAAAATATTTCATTAATTAAAGGATGTTTAATTGGTTCATCAGAATCATCGTTAAGCAAATTTTGTTCAGAAACATAGGCTTCGTATGTTATTTCATCATTTTCAGCTAGCAGGTGATAAAACGGCTGATCTTTTCTTGGTCTAACATTTTTAGGAATAGACTGATACCATTCTTCTGAATTGTTAAACTCAAAATCCACATCATATATAACACCTCTAAAATCGAAGTGTTTGTGCTTAACTATGTCTCCTATTGAAAACTTTGCTTTCTGAATTGCCATTATTTTAAATATGAATATTTAAGAAAAAAAATCAATAAAAAAATATAAAAGTTTTTCTAATCTGTTAATATCTAATAGTGAATAAATCGTTTGTTAAATTTGTCACAGACTTTGGGCCTTTGGTGGTCTTTTTCTTCTTTTATTATAATAGTGATAAAAATCTTAAAATAGCAATACCTCCATTTATAATAACAACTTTAATTTCTTTATTTGTTGTGTGGATAATTGAAAAAAAAATCCCAATGGTTCCTTTGATTAGCGGAATTTTAATAACTTTATTTGGTGGTTTAACAATTTATTTTGATAATGCTATTTTTTTATACATTAAACCAACCATCATTAATATTCTATTTGGTTTGGCTCTCCTTCTTGGAAAATTTTTTACAAATGAACCTATTTTAAAAAAAATTATGGGCAAATCTTTATCTTTAACTTCGGAAGGTTGGGATCTGTTAAATAAAAGATGGATATACTTTTTCTTTGGTGTAGCAATATTAAATGAATGCGTATGGAGAACTCAATCAGAAGAATTTTGGGTTAACTTTAAAGTTTGGGGTTTATTGCCAATTACTTTTATTTTTACAGCATTTCAAATCCCTTTAATTAGCAAACATAAAATTAATGAATAGAAATTTAAGATTAGTAATTAACAATTCATCAAAAAATGTTGAAGAAAAGTATTTTTTTGAAAAGGAAGAGTTAAAAATTATATTAAATTTATATGCCCAAATGGTATCCAGGGGATCTTGGAAAGATTATGGTTTAACAATATCAAATCGCCAAGTTGGTTTTAGTGTTTTTAAAAATGCAGCTGAAAATGCTATGTACAAAATTTGTAAAAATTTTAGACCAAGTAGTAAAAATTTAAAATATCTAGTTACCGACTCTAAAGGTAAAATTCTAAAAAATTCAAATGATTTGGATAATATGTTAAAAAGTACTAACTGGAAAAAACTAACTGGATAATTATCTTCTTTGACCAAAAAGTCTTAAAAGCATTATAAATAAATTAATAAAGTCTAAATAAAGAGTTAAAGCACCCATAACAGCTTTTTTTCCAATTATCTCTCCACTGTCAGACACCGCGTACATATTCTTAATTTTTTGAGTATCATAAGCTGTTAAACCAACAAAAATAAGTACACCTAAAATTGAAATCACAAAATACATCATTGATGATTTAAGAAAAATATTTACTAATGAGGCAATTATAATTCCTATTAAACCCATAATTAAAAATGAACCAAATTTTGTCAGGTCCCTTTTAGTTGTATATCCATAAATACTCATTGCACCAAAAGTTGCTGAAGTTATGAAAAAAACTCTAGCAACACTTGCTCCAGTATAAACTAATAATATCCAAGACAATGATAATCCCATTAGTGCTGCAAAGATCCAAAATACAGTTTGTGCTTTCGCTGTACTCATTTTATGTATTCCAAAACTCATATAAAAAACTACCCCAAGTGGAGCCAACATTACTATCCATTTTAGTCCTGAAAAAAATAAAGCATTACCCATACTAGTAAAACCTGTTATTGCGCCACTAGAGTCCGTTATAACTGACATCTTAAAAGAGATAAGCGCAATTATTCCTGTTAGCAATACACCAGTTGCCATATAGTTATATACTTTAAGCATATAGGCTCTTAAGCCCTCATCCATTACAACAGTAGACTGTTGTGCCGCTTTTACTTTGTTGAAAATATTCTCTTTATTGAATTCCATAATTGTTAATATAATAGTCTTTTACTATTATTTCAAGATATCATAAAAAGCTTTAAAAAATATTTAATATTTCATGAATTATAAAAAATTAGGAACTACAGACCTTGAAGTTAGCACTATTTGCTTAGGAACTATGACTTGGGGTGAACAAAACTCACAAGAAGAAGGTTTTGAGCAAATGGATTATGCCTTAGATCAAGGGATAAATTTTTGGGATACAGCAGAACTTTATTCAGTTCCTCCAAAAGAAGAAACTTTTGGGCATACAGAAATAATTATTGGAAATTGGTTTAAAAAAACAAAGAAAAGAGAGAAAGTTATACTGGCAACAAAAGTGGCAGGACCAATGCGACCATATTTAAGAGGTGGTGGAAATCAATATGATAAAAAAAATATTACCGAAGCATTAGATGGAAGTTTAAAGAGACTACAAACAGATTATATTGATCTATATCAACTTCATTGGCCAGAAAGAAATACAAATATGTTTGGTAGACTAGGTTATGAACATAATGATAATGGAGATTGGAATAAATTTGAAGATGTTTTGGGAAACCTTAAAAAGTTTATTGACGAAGGAAAAGTAAGACATGTTGGTTTGTCTAATGAAACGGCATGGGGTGCTAAAAAGTATCTAGAAATTTCAAAAGATCATAACTTACCAAGAATGATGGCTATTCAAAATCCTTACAATTTATTAAACAGAACTTATGAAGTTGGTCTTGCAGAAGTTTCTATTAGAGAACAAATTGGTTTACTGGCATATTCTCCATTGGCAAGTGGATATCTATCTGGAAAATATAGAAATAAACAAATGCCAAAAAATTCTAGAATTGCCTTAGATCCTAAGTTTTGGTCAAGATATGATAAACCAAACACTAGTGTGGCTGTAGATGCTTATTTTGAAATAGCAAAAAAATATAATATTAATTTAACACAAATGTCTTTAAAGTTTTGCGAAATTCAACCATTTATGACTAGTGTAATTATTGGCGCAACTACAATGGAGCAGTTGAAAACTGATATAGAAAGTGTAAATTTAAAATTAACAGATGAAATTATTAAAGAAATTAATGAAGTTCAAAAAACATATCCAAATCCATGTCCATAATTAAAAATTTAATATTAATATTATTTTCACTCATTATTATTAATCATGTAAACGCTGAAGAGGTAAAAAAGATTTTAAAAAATAAAGACTGGGAAACTTATGTTATTAAAAATGATAGTAGTAAAATTTGTTTTGCTCAATCAATGCCAATTTTACAAGCTCCCAAAAAAGATACAAGAGAAGCAAGACTTTTTGTAACTTTTAGACCTAATGAAAAAATTTCAGATGAAATAAGTATTACCTCTGGATATGAATATAATAAAAAAAACTCAATTATGGCAAGATCAGGAAAATACAAATACAAATTTGATATAGCTCAGGAAAATTTTGCTTGGATAGCTGATAATAAAAAAGAAAAAAAAATGATCAAAACCATGAAAAAAGGATCAAGAATAATGATAACTGGATATAATCAAAAAGGCTCACAAACAATTGATCACTATTCTCTCCTAGGATTTACCAAAGCATACAATTCTGCCAAAAAAAGCTGCAGCTAATTAATAAATGAAATTTAATAAAAGAATTGTTCTCGCATATTCGGGAGGCTTAGATACATCTATAATATTAAAATGGCTTCAAGAAAATTATAATGCTGAAATTATTACATATACTGCAGATATTGGTCAAAAAATTGATAAAAAAAAAATTTATAAAAATGCAAAAAAATTAGGTGTTAAAAAAATCATTATTGAAAATCTTAAGAATACTTTTGTTAAAGATTACGTTTATCCAATGCTAAGAGGTCATGCATTGTATGAAGGGGTTTATTTACTTGGAACTTCAATCGCAAGACCTTTGATTGCAAAAAGACAAATAGCAATTGCCAAAAAATATAAAGCGTATGCAGTTTCGCATGGATCTACAGGCAAGGGAAATGATCAAGTCAGATTTGAATTAGGATACCATTATTTTGGTCCAAAAATAAAAATTATTGCACCTTGGAGAGAATGGAAACTAAATTCTAGAACAGATTTAATTAAATATGCTAAAAAAAATAATATTCTTATACCCAAAGATAAAAAAGGCGCTCCACCTTTTTCAGTAGATGATAATTTATATCATACATCTACAGAAGGAAAAATTTTAGAAAACCCAAAAAATACCGCACCAGAATTTATTTTTCAAAGAACCATTTCTCCTGAAAGAGCACCTAGCAAAAACACTATAGTAAATATTGAGTTTAAAAATGGGGATCCAATAACCATTAATGGTAAAAAATTATCACCCGAAAATCTTTTAGAAAAATTAAATATTCTCGCAGGTAAAAATGGAATTGGTAGAGTTGATTTAGTTGAAAATAGATTTATCGGAATAAAATCTAGAGGTGTATATGAAACACCAGGAGGAACTATATTAATGATAGCCCATAGAGCAATTGAGTCAGTCACTTTAGATAAACTAACAATGCATAAAAAAGATGAAGTTATGCCTCGTTATGCCGAACTAATTTATAACGGCTACTGGTATTCAAAAGAAAGACTTAAAATTCAAAAAATAGTTGATTTACAAAAAAACAAAGTCAACGGATCAATAAAACTAAAATTATACAAAGGAAATGTAACAATTCTTTCTAGAAGAACCAAAAGTACTGCTTATTCAATGAAAAAAGTTTCTTTTGAAGAAAATAAAACATTTAACAAGTCAAATATAGAGCGATTTATTAATTTTCATAAAAAAAAACTATAAAAGTTTGTTCAAAATAGTTGCGTCAACAAGTGCTAGGGTTTAATAAAATTTAATGTATATAAACAAATAATCAAATTATGGAAAAAATTACAAAAAATTTACAACTAATTCTGCTTACAATAATTTTAATAAGCACAATAATTGCGGTTGGAATTGAAATAAAAACAATGTTCATCAACCAATCTGTTACTCTAGCGGATCTTCTTTTAATGTTTCTTTATTTAGAAGTTTTAGCAATGGTAAGAGTTTTTTGGGATCAACAATCTATAAGTATTACATTGCCATTATTAATTGCAATAACTGCTTTATCTCGATTTATTATACTACAAGGAAAAGAAATGGATCCTGCTGGATTAGTTTATGAAGCTGTGGCTATAGTATTAATTGCTTCTGCAATTGTAATTCTAAGATTACGCCATAGTGATAAACTTGGCATCAAACCAAAAAGAAAATAATCTATTTCTGAGATCTTTTAAAACAATCAATAGTATTTTTTAACAAACAAGCAATTGTCATAGGACCAACACCACCTGGCACAGGTGTTAAAGCTTTTGCAACTTTTGAAACTTCATCAAACGCAACATCACCAACAATACCTTTGTCAGTTTTATTAATTCCAACATCAACAACTATTGCATCTTTTTTAATCCAATCACCTTTTACAAGTTCGGGCATTCCAACTGCTGCAACTACAATATCGCCCTTTAGACACTCACCTTTTAGATCTTTTGTTTTAGAATGTGTAATTGTAACTGTGCAATTTTCTTTTAGAAGAAGTTGTGTCATTGGCTTTCCATTTAAATTTGATCTACCAACCACAACTGCTTTTTTACCACTTAGGTTTGGTTCAATTTTTTTTATTAATAAATAACATCCAAGTGGAGTACATGGAATTGAACTTTCATAACCTGAAGATAAATTTCCAACATTCATAGGATGAAATCCATCAACATCTTTGCTTGGTAAAATTTTTTCAATAACTTTTTGCTTATCAATATGCTTTGGTAGAGGTAATTGAACTAAAATACCAGATACACTTTCGTCTTTATTAAGTTCATCAATTTTAGCTAAAACTGTTTTCTCTTCAACTGAGTCTGGATATCTAATTACTTCTGATTTTAAACCAACTTCATTTGCTGACTTTTCTTTATTTCTAACATAAATTTGACTTGGAGGATCTTCTCCAATCAAAATTACAGTTAATCCTGGAATTTTATTATATTTACTTTTAAGTTCTGAAACTTCTTTTTTTAATTCTTCTCTAAGTTCCGCTGCCACTTTTTTTCCGTCTATTAATATCATGAATTAGTTAAATATCATTGGTGCTACGTAGAGCTTCATACACATTTCTATAAACCAAATCAACAAAAGTAATATAATTGGTGATATATCTAGACTACCAAGATTGGGTAAAAAACGTCTTATTTTATTTAAAATTGGATCAGTTAATCGATAGGTTAATTCTAAAATAGAATAAACAAATCTATTTTGTGTGTTCAAAACATTAAACGCAATTAACCAACTAATAATTACATTGGCAATTACAACGTAAGAATAAAGCTTTAAGATTTGAAGAGCTAAATGAAAAATTGCAATCATTTTTTCTCTACATAAATAGACTGGCTTGGGAAAGCAAATGAAGCTTTATTTTTTTCCACTATTTGTTTAATTGAAATAGCAAGTCTTTCTTTAACGGCTAGCCATTCATCCCAATCATCTGTTTTTGTAAAACAACGTATGTACATATCAATAGAACTATCAGCAAATTTATCTACTCTAACTGCATAACCAAGATCTGGCTTATAGTCTTCATGTTTTTTTATGAAATCTTCTATTTCGTTTCTTATTGTTTTAAGTTGTTCAACAGTAGTGTCGTATTGTAAATTTATTGTCCAACTAATAATCCAATTGGTTGTTTGACTAATATTAATTACTGCATTTTCAGCAAATTGAAAATTTGGAATGATTGCAATCGATTTATCAAACTTTCTTATTACAGTTGATCTAAAACCTATTTTTTCAACAATCCCTTCTATTATGTCTTCTACAAGAATCCAGTCTCCAATTTTAAATCTTTTTTCAACTAAAACTAAAATTCCAGAAATTAAATTTTTAAATAAGTCTTGTGCTCCTAGTGCAACAGCAACACCAAACAAACCTAATCCTGCAATAATTGGTCCTATTTTTATTCCCCAAAGTTCAAGCACTGCAGCTAAACCAAGAATAAAAATTAAAATTTTTAACGATTTAATAATCCAGCCTATTAATTCTCGAGTTAAAACTTTACCTAATCCACTTAAAATATATGATACAGGTTCAATTATTTGGTGCATTATCCAAAAAATAAAAATTGTAATTAATGTTCTATTTATTGTATCTACAATAACTCTACTATCCTCAGAAAAAGACATGTAATAACTTGCAATAAAAAAACCAATAACAATTGGAAGAAATCTTGCTGGTCCTTCCATTGACTTAACAAAAGTATCATCTAATTTATTATTAGTTTTTTTAGCTATGCTCTCTAATCTTTTTATAATTATTCTACCTATAATACCTCTAAATATTAAAAAAATAAGAAAGATTACAATTCCAATTAAAATTTGAAATATATCTACACCAAGAATTCCTTTGTTCCATACCGACAAAAAAAGCTCTTTAAAATTATTAAATATTTCCATAACTAAATTTTATATAGCAAAAATTCCTCTTCGCCAGGACTAAAAATAAAAATTTTTTTCCATTTAATTTCATTCAATACAGATGAGGTTTTTTCGCTTATGCACATCAAATTAGTATCCATCCAAAGATTACTTAAATTGTAATTTTTAATTAAATTTAAAAAACTTGCTGCGCTATTTTGAGAATATACATAAACTATGTTTGGCATTTTCATTTTAATTTTTTTTACAAAATCTTCATTTAAATTTTCAACATGTTTAACAGTATAATTCACTATTCTTTCAACATCATATCCTTCAGAAATAAGTTTTTTATCTAATTCGTTAGAAATAATTTCTCCACTCACATAAAGTAATTTTCCGTCAGATAAATTAAAATTTTGCAGGATAAGTTCTTTTAAATTATCAACATTCCCTTCAGCTGAGAAAGTATTTTGAAAACCAGAGTTTCTTGCTTTTTTTTCTGTGGCATTCCCTACACAAAAACAATTAATTTTTTTATTAATTTTTTTTAAATTTAAAAATTTAATTGCATTAGTGCTTGTAAAAATTATTCCTTTAAAATCTTCAAAACTAAGTTCATCATAGTTTTTTTTTTCTACATAAATTAAAGGCATATGCGAAACTTCATGGCCTAATAATTGAAATTTTATCATTATTTCCTGACAATCTTCTAGAGGTCTAGTAAATAAAATGTGCATAATTATTTTTTATAAGAATCTTTAGATTTTTTTTTTAACATTTCACCAACTTCTTTTCCAAGTTCAGAAGCCAAATTAAGATCTTTTGAAGATTTAAAATAAAATCTTTGTTTTCCATCTAAAGAAAATAACTCTGCTTCTAAAACAACTGTATTAATTTCGATTTTTGCTAAAACCCCCACTGCTGTTTCACAATCACCTTCCAAAATTTTTAAAACATTCCTTTCAGCCTGAGCACAATAATGTGTTTCTTTATGATTTATTTCATTTAGTAATTTTATAATATTATCATCATTTTTTCTGCACTGTAGTGCAATTATTCCTTGCCCTGCACTGGGGATAATTTCAGAAATTGAAAAAATTTGTGAAATATTATTTGTTAAATTCAAAGATTTAATTCCTGCATAAGATAAAATTATTGCATCAAAAATATTTTCATTTAATTTTTTAATTCTTGTATCAACATTTCCTCTTATAAGTTTATATTTTAAATCATCTCTAATTCTTTTTAATTGAAATTCTCTTCTGAATGATGAAGTTCCTATAACAGAATCTTTTTTGAGTTTTTTAAAATCCAAATTATTTTTACTAATTAAAATTTCCCTTGGATCATTTCTTTCCAAAAAACAATTAGTAACTAAACCTTCTGTTTCATTTGATGGAAGATCTTTAAGAGCATGAACAGCAATATCTATTTTTTTATTTATTAATTCTTCTTCAATTAATTTACAAAATAATCCTTTACCTCCTGTGTCTGAAAGTCTTACATCTTGAATTATGTCTCCTTTCGTTGTTATTTTTTTTATTTCAATATCAAGTTCTTTTGAAAATTTTTTTAGCTCAGTTTTTGCTCTTTCGGCATAAATCAATGCTAATTTACTACCCCGAGAACCAATAATAATTTTTTTGTTTTTCATTTATTTTGTTTATAATCCATATCTTACATTGAGACTGTATTATTTATAAAAACTAATTTAATGAAAAAAAAACCCATAATATTAGGAATTGAAACAAGTTGCGACGAAACAGCTGCCTCGATAATACAAGAAAATGAAGATGAGAATGTTAAAATTTTATCCAACATTGTTTCAAGTCAATTTGATATTCACAAAGAATTTGGCGGAATAGTTCCAGAACTTGCAGCAAGATCTCATGCAGAAAAAATTGACTTAATAACAAAAAAAGCAATAGACGAAAGTAAAATAAAAATTAAAGATATTGATGCTATAGCTGCTACTGCTGGACCAGGACTTATTGTTTGTCTATCAGTTGGACTTAATTTTGGAAAAGCTATTGCCGCTTCATTAAAAAAACCTTTCATTGCTGTTAATCATCTTGAGGGACACGCGTTAAGTCCAAAACTAAATTCAAAACTTAGTTATCCGTATCTCTTACTTTTAATATCTGGAGGACATAGTCAATTTCTTAGTGTTAAAGGTTTGGGAGAATATAAAAGATTAGGAACAACAATTGATGATGCTGTCGGTGAAGCGTTTGACAAAACGGCAAAATTAATTGGTATTGAATTTCCTGGTGGTCCACAAGTTGAAGAATATGCAAAACAAGGAGATCCAAACAAATTTAATTTACCTAAACCAATAATTAATAGGGGTGGATGCAATTTATCTTTTGCTGGTCTTAAAACTGCAGTTTTAAAAATTTCAAAAAAAATTAAAACTGAAAAAGAGAAATTTGATCTTGCAGCTTCTTTTCAAAAAACTATAGAAGAAATATTATACAAAAAAAGTAAATTAGCCTTTAAAGAATTTAAAAAAATAAATAATAATGGAAATAAATTTGTAGTAGCTGGAGGAGTTGCGGCAAATAAAAAAATTAGAAAAGTTTTAGAAAATTTGTGTAACGAGGAAAATTTTGAATCAATTTTTCCTCCAACTAATTTATGTGGTGACAACGCTGCCATGATAGCAATGGTTGGTTTAGAAAAATTTAAGAAAAAACAATTTAATAAATTAGACTACCCTGTAAAACCAAGGTGGGCATTAGATGAAAATGCCGTTTTTTTAAAAGGCGCAGGTGTTAAATTATAATTTAATTAACTAAACTGGTTTTTAAACCATTTTTCAGCAGTTATTTTTTGTAATTTTAGTGAATCGTTTATAGACATTATAAAAAATGGGCTTGATAATTTTTCAAGTTTTAAAATTTTATCTTCTATTTCTTTTAAATCTTTATCAAAAGTTTTCCAATCACAAATTTTAAGCTTAGTATGGATTAATGTGCCTAATTTACCTTCAAATTCCCTATTAAATTTAATAGCATTTTTGTAACATTCTATAGCAAGATCATTTTTTTTTAGCTCTGCCAAAATACTACCTCTATCAAAATGTGCTTCTGCAAAATCTGGTTTAAGTTCTATTGCTTTTTCATAACTTTTTAATGCATCATTTAATTTATTTTTTTCATAAAGTGCGCGACCGCAATTATGATGAGCTTGTACATAGTTTGGTTTTAAACTTATTGCTTTCTCGTAGCTTTTTAATGCATCATCAATTTTTTTTAATTTAAACAGAGCATTACCTCGATTGTTGTATGCTTCTGCAAAATCTGGTTTAAGTTCTATTGCTTTTTCATAACTTTTTAATGCATCAATATTTTTTCCGAGCTCAAAAAGTAAATTTCCAAGATTATTATAGGCTTCTAAATAATCTGGTTTAAGTTTTATAGCCATGTTCCAATTTTGAATTGCTAAATCAAATTTCTTAAGATGTAATAATACTATTGCATAAAGATTATAAATTTCTACATGCGATGGTCTAATTTTTATAGCTTTTTTTATTATCTCTTCAGATTTAAAATATTCTTTTTGCTTGAACGCAATCATTCCAAGAATAAAATTAATATCAAAATTGTTTGGTTCTTGTTTCAAAATTTCTAAACAAAGTTTTTTTGCTTCGTTCAGCTGGCCTTTTTGAAAAAAGCTTAAAACTTCTGCAAATTTAGAGCTCATTTAATTTATAATATATATTTTTATTTTATGATGATAAAACATTATTGTGAATACAAAAAAAAATTTACCTATAGAAGAAACATTTGCTATAGCCGTTAAAAATCATAAAGAAAATAATTTTAAAGTTGCAGAAAAGCTTTATAAAGAAGTATTAAAGAAAAATCCCGATCATTTTGAATCAGTATATTACCTAGGAACTTTATTAGCACAAACTAATCAATTTAACTTAGCAAAATCAATGCTTCACAAAGCTACCCAAATCAAACCTGATAATGCAATGGCGCATAATAACCTTGGAAATGTATTAAAAAACTTAGAAGAATATCAAGAAGCAATCCGTAGTTATGAGAAAGCAATTAAAATTCAACCTAATTATGCAAATATTTACTATAACCTTGGAAACATATTGGAAAAATTGGGAGAACATAAAAAAGCAGTAGATAGTTTTAAAAAAACAATTGAAGTTCAGTCTAACCATGCAATGGCGCATAATAACCTTGGAAATGTATTAAAAAACTTAGAAAAATATCAAGAAGCAATCCGTAGTTATCAGAAAGCAATTAAAATTCAACCCAATTATGCAATGGCACATAATAATCTTGGAATAATATTTCAAGAATTGGGTGAAAACGACAAGGCAATAAATTTTTTTCAAATGGCCATAAAATATGAACCTAAAAATTTGACTTATATTTATAATTTGATCGAGTTAGATGAAAAATTTTTACATCCAAATTTAAAAAAAAAAATACATGAAATTATAGAAAAAAATAATTCTACAAAAAAAGATATTGCCTATGGAAATTTTTTATTGTCAAAATACGAACACAAAAATAAGAAATATAAAAATGAATTTAATCATCTATTAAAAGGTCATCAATATTATTTTGAATGGGAAGAAAAAAAATTTAAAAAAAAAATTGAATATTTTTTAAATTTGCTACCTAAAAGAAAAAACATAATTAATTCAAATTTACAAAATGAAAATATCAAAATAGATAATTATATGATAAAACCAATTTTTATAATTGGAGTGCCAAGATCTGGATCAACATTGGTAGAAAAAATAATTGCATCTGGCAGTCAACACATTCCTATTGGTGAAGAAACAGGTATTATAAATGATGTAATCACAAATGTAATAAATCAAAAAAAATCATTAGACCTAAACATACAAGACTTTCAAACAAAAATAATTGAAAAATATAAACAAAAAGAACTAATTCAAAAAAAGAATAATCATGTGTTTACCGATAAAAGCTTAGAAAATTTCTTTTATATAGACATAATAAAAAGTATTTTTCCGCAAGCAAAAATAATTAATTGTAGAAGAAATGCCTTATCTTCTATTATGTCTACTTTAAAAAATAACTTAATTTTTTTATCTTGGGCACATAGTTTAGAACATATTTTTAAATACTATGACATTTATTACCAAATGATTAAAAATTTTAAAAAAACCTTTCCCAACTTTATTTATGATTTACAATATGAAAATTTTGTTAGCAATCCAGAAAATGAGGCAAAAAAATTGATAAAATTTTGTGATTTGCCTTGGAATATAAAATGTTTGGAATTTTACAAAAGAAAAGATTTAATCTCTAAAACACAAAGCAATGTTCAAATTAGAAAAACTATTTATAAAGACTCCATAAACAAGTATTTACCTTATAAACAATTTTTATCTGACTACGGAAATAAATATCCTTGGTTTAATTAATAAATTTCAGTTTATTTTATCTCTATATTTTCTGGTTTTTTACTTTCGTTATATTTTCTATAAATTTCTAAATAAGCTTGTTCAATATGATTTGTAAGAAGCTTTGTATCAAATATAGCTGTCTTATCTTTGTTGGTATCTAGTTTTTTTTTTATATTTTTTAATTTAGACAAATCATTGGCAAATTCTACTGCCTTATCTTCATATTCCTTTGTGGAATGTGTAATTAATTCTTTTAAGCCAGCTACTTCTAGTAAACTTGAAGAAACTCTGCTTGCAAATGTTTCTCCTTGAAGTGTAAGAACTGGCAATCCAGCTCTTAATGAATCGCTACATGTAGAGTGTGCTGTATAAGGAAAAGTATCAAGAAATAAATCTGCAGATTTATATCTTTCTAGGTGTTCTTCAAGCAGTGGTAAACGTTTTGCAAATACAATTCTGTTGGAATCCACATCTCTATTAGCAGCCTCTTGTTTTAAATTTTTATAGGCTATTTCATTAGTTTCGTACAACCAAAGTACACTATTATTAACTCTTTTTAATATTCTCATCCAAGTATCAAAGATTTTTGGTAATATTTTATAACTTTGATTAAAACAACAAAAAACAAAACCATTTTTTGGTAAACCAAGTTCTTCCCTTGTAAAAATTTTTTCAGATTTTTTTTTTTCCAATGCACCTGCCAAATAACTATTTGGCAAATAAATTATCTTTTCGGAAAAATGTTGCTGATTTTCTTTTGGAATTAAAATTTTATCAGCAATTAAATAGTCAATACAGTTTGAGCCTGTAGTTCCAGGATAACCAAGATAACCTACTTGTAATGGTGCACATCTTTCAACAAAAATTCTAAATCTATTTTTCACAGTAAATCCCATTAAATCAACGGCTATGTCAATCTGAAGGTCTCTGGAAAGTTGAGCTATTTCTGTATCGTTTTTAGATCTAACATTAATAAATTTATGAGAAGCATTTGTAATTCTTTTATGAATATCATCATTTACATCTGGTCCAAAATAGAAAGCAAAAATTTCAAACTTTGATTTATCGTGCAGCTCAAATAAATTTACTACCAATTGACCTACTGCATGTTCTCGAAAATCAGCAGAATAATATCCAATTTTAATTTTTTTATTCATTTCTTTTTTTGGAATTAAATCTAAAGCTTCATTAGAATTCAAGGGATTTCGAGATTGATATGACTGTTGATTTAATGGAAGAAAAGAAGTCTCTCTATCTGACCATTTTTTTGCTGCAGATCTTAGTATTTTTGGCAAATCATAAACGGACATTAAAAAAAATGGGTTTGGTATATTTTTAGAGTCAGCAGCTTCATCTTTGAGATTTTCTAAATCTTTATCTAAATTTTCCCAATCAGACATTTTGAGTTTAGTGTACATTATTATCCCTGATAAAGTTTCTAAATCTGGTTTAATCTCCAGGGCTTTTTTAAAACTATCGAGCGCTGCGCTATTTATATTTGCTCCGAGAAGGATATTACCTTTGTTGTAATGAGCCTCTGCATAATCTGGTTTAATTTTTATAGCTTTCTCGTAGCTTTGTAACGCTTCATCTGTTTTTTGTAATTCATAAAGGATATTGCCTTTGTTGTGGTAAGCCTCTGCATAATCTGGTTTAATTTTTATAGCTTTCTCATAACTTTCTAACGCAGCATTCCTTTTGTTTAATTTTTTAAGTGCAACTCCAAGATTATTATAATTTTGTGAATTGTTTGGGTTAAGTTTTAATGCAGTATTATAACTTTGAACAGCATCTTCAATTTTTTTTAATTCATTAAGAAATATATTGCCTCGGTTACTAATAGCTTGAACATGATTTGCATTAATCTCAATAGCCCTTTCATAACTTTCTAGTGCAGCATCTATCTTTTTAATTTTATGAAATACATTGCCTCTATTGTTATGAGCGTCTGCAAAATCTGGCTTAAGTTTAATTGCCTTATCATAATTTTGTAATGCTTCATCTAAATTTCCTAATAAAAAAGATATGTTACCCATATTATTATAAGCAGCAAAATTATTTGGCTCAGTATTTAAAATTTCAGAAAATATATTTTTTGCTTTATCTAATTGACCTTTTTTTAACAAAATTAAAGCTTCATCAAATTTAGATTTCATTTAATTTATAATATATATTTTTATTTTTAATGATAAAACATTATTAGTGAAAAAAATATCTTATTGGCTACTTAAATCTGAACCAAATGTTTGGTCTATAAACCAACAAAAAAAAGAAGGTTTGAAAGGATCCGTATGGGATGGTGTAAGAAACTACCAAGCAGCAAATAATTTAAAAAAAATGAAAAAAGGAGATCTCTGTTTTTTTTATCATTCAAACATAGGAAAGGAAATTGTTGGAGTAGTTGAAGTAATCAAAGAAGCTTTTATTGATCCATATGATAAAAAAGAGAGATTTTTTGCAGTAAAAGTAAAATTCAAAAATAAATTAAAAAAACCAGTTACACTAGAAAATATTAAAAAAAATAAAGATCTTAGCCATTTATCTTTAATAAAACAAAGCAGATTATCGGTTATGACCATAGATTCTAAAAGCTGGAAAATTATAAATAAGATGAGTAGTATTAAACAAAAAAATTAAATGGCTAAAAGACCTAAAAAAAAAACAAAAAAGAGAATTTATAAAAAATTAAAAAAAAAAAAATCTCAAAAGAGCAAAAAAGCAAAAACTAATACTGAGGATTTAATTATCAAAACTAAAAATGAGTGGATTAAAAAAGCCTTAATTAATAAATCTGGATATGAAGCAAAATACAAAAGATCAATTAAAAATAATGAAGAATTTTGGAAAAAGGAAGGTAAAAGAATAACCTGGATTAAACCATACAAAAAAATAAAAAATGTAAAATATAGTCAAAATGAAGTTTACATAAAATGGTATGAGGATGGAACTTTAAATGCATCAGAAAACTGCATTGATAGACATTTAAAAGATAAAAAAGATAAAACTGCAATAATATGGGTAGGCGACGATCCAAAAGATACAAAAAAAATTTCCTACAAACAGCTGCATAAAGAAGTTTCAAGAGTTGCAAATGGTCTTAAACAATTGGGTGTTAAAAAAGGAGATCGAGTTACTATTTACCTAACAATGATTCCTGAGTTGGCTTTTACTATGCTTGCATGTGCAAGAATAGGAGCGATACATTCAATAATATTTGGTGGTTTTTCTCCAGATTCAATAGCGGGAAGAATTGATGATTGTAAGTCAGATTATGTAATAACTGCAGACGAAGGAATTAGAGGTGGAAAACTTATTCCGCTTAAAGATATTACGGACCAGGCTCTTTCTAAATGTCGAGATATTAAAAAATGCATAGTTGTTAAAAGAACGGGAAATTATGTTAACTGGAATAACAAAAGAGACGTTTGGTATGAAGATATAATTAAAAATGTTTCTACTAACTGTGAACCAGAAGAAATGAATGCAGAAGATCCATTATTCATACTTTATACCTCGGGTTCAACAGGAAAACCGAAAGGAGTTTTGCATACAACAGGTGGGTACATGGTTTATGCCTCTATGACTCATCAATACATTTTTAATTATAAACCAAGAGATGTTTACTGGTGTACTGCGGATATTGGTTGGATCACAGGCCATAGTTATATAATTTATGGACCTCTTTCTAATGGAGCTACAACAATAATGTTTGAGGGAGTACCAACATATCCAGATAATTCAAGGTGGTGGCAAATAATTGATAAACATAAAGTAAATATTTTTTATACTGCTCCTACAGCGATTAGAGCTCTTATGAGAGAAGGTGAAGATCCAGTCAAAAAAACTTCAAGAAAATCATTAAAACTATTAGGAACAGTTGGAGAACCAATAAATCCGGAGGCTTGGATGTGGTACTTTAAAACAATTGGAAATTCAAAATGTCCTATTGTTGATACTTGGTGGCAAACGGAAACAGGAGGAATATTGATTAGTCCTCAAACTGGCGCAATAAATCTAAAACCAGGATCGGCAACCAAACCTTTTTATGGAATTAAACCAGTTATTGTTAATGAAAAAGGTGAAACATTAAAAGGAGAATGCCAAGGAAGACTCTGCATAGCACAATCATGGCCAGGACAAATGAGAACAGTTTATGGAGATCATAAAAGATTTATTGACACATATTTTTCTCAATTCGATGGAAAATATTTTACAGGAGATGGGTGCAGGAGAGATAAAGATGGTTATTACTGGATTACAGGAAGAGTAGATGACGTAATTATTGTCTCTGGGCATAATTTGGGAACAGCAGAAATTGAAAGCGCTTTTGTTGCTCATCCAAAAGTCGCTGAAGCCGCAGTTGTTGGTTATCCTCATGATATTAAAGGTAACGGCTTATATTGTTATGTAACCTTAAATGCTGGAGAAAAAGAAGATTATGATCTTGAAAGAGAACTAAAACTTTGGGTAAGAAAACAAATTGGTCCAATTGCAACACCTGATCTTATACATTTTTCTCCAGGACTCCCCAAAACAAGATCAGGAAAAATTATGAGAAGAATTTTAAGAAAGATTGCATCAAACGAACATGATCAGTTAGGTGATACAACAACACTGGCAGATCCAACGGTAGTTGAGAGTTTAGTTGAAAATAGAAAAAATACTTAAAATTTAATTAATTTTATAAATTCTTTTTGAATATTATCCCACTTTAAAATCATAGAATTTAAAACTATTTTTCTATCTAAAGTTTTTAATTCTTCAGCTATAGGTGCCCACTCATATAAAGATAAAGCACTATCATTAAATGGTAAATTACTACAATGAGTTTTCCAATCTATTTTTTTTAAACGTTCTTCAAAAGAGTTTTTTCCTTTTTCTATTATATCCAGCGGCATGCCATTTGAAATTTCATCATCTAGGATATTTTCATAAATCTTTTTTGCATTTTCTGTTTCTTGATAATTAAAAAAAACATTAAGGTATGAGAAAGTAAAAAAAGTAAGATCTTGTAAAGAGACTGAATAAATATTCCATTTAGCTTCATTAATCGATCCTAATAATTCCTCATTATCAAAGTGCAGCACATACTTTGTGCCCATCCTTGTTTTTAAATAACTATACAAAGTTACTTGTGATACCCATGCTGATTTTTTTTGAATAAATTCTTTAAGATCTTTGATGTCTTTAATTTTTTTTTTAGGTACGAACGCTTTGAATAACGAAAATAAATAAATCTTAAAATCCTCAAGCTTTATATCTTTTAAATTAAATCTATATTTTAAAGTCATTTCTACTCCAGGTTGTTTATAATATACAAAATCCTTTAATTCTAGTAACCATCTTGGTTTTTTAAGGTTTAAATCTATTCGATTATATGTATGAATCCTTTTTTTTAACCTATAGGGAGGATAAAAAATGTCAAAACAAGCACAACATTGGGAAAAAACTAGAAATCACCTATTCGTAACATTGGCGATCTGGTTTGTATTCTCGATTGGCATCTTTTTCTTCGGAGCCGAAATGGAAGCATCAAATTTTAGACCGTTTGGATATCCATTGTCATATTACATGACATGTCAAGGGTCACTTGCAATTTTCGTAATACTAATTTTTTGGTTTGCAAACAGACAAGAAAAAATTGATGAAGAATTTGGCTATACTGAAAGAGGAGATGACTAATTATGATTAAAGGAAAATTTATAGATAATTTGCCAAAAGTTTATGGAATATATACAGGGGGTTTCCTTGTATTCATAATTTTAATGGCAATAGCGGAACAAGCTGGAATGTCTGCGAAATTGATAGGTATCTTTTTCGTTACATTTACAGTTGGTATCTATGCAATTATTGGTTATCTATCAAGAACACTTCAATTGGATGCGTATTACGTAGCTGGAAGACAAGTTCCAACGGTATTCAACGGAATGGCAACTGCAGCAGACTGGATGTCTGGTGCTTCCTTCGTTGCAATGGCAGGTGGAATTTATTTCAAAGGCTATGGATATATGGCGCTTTTAGTTGGATGGACTGGTGGATATGTACTAGTTGCTTCTTTGTTAGCACCTTACTTAAGAAAATTTGGATGTTATACAGTTCCAGATTTCATTGGTACAAGATACGGTGGTAACTTAGCTAGGGTATCTGCAGTTCTAGTTTTAACAGTAGCTTCATTCACTTACGTGACAGCACAAATTAATGCAACAGGAACAATTGCTTCTGTAGCATTAGATATTCCATTTGGAATAGCTGTATACGTTGGATTAGCAAGTATATTAATTTGTTCTATGCTTGGTGGAATGAGAGCAGTTACATGGACGCAAGTTGCACAGTATATTGTGTTAATTATAGCGTACTTGTTACCTGTATTCTGGATTAGTAATAAAATGGGTGCGGGATTCTTTCCTCACTTTATGCTAGCTGACGAAGTAGCTAGAATTGCTGAACTAGAAAGTCAATTTGGTTTAGGATCAGTTAAAAACTCTGCAGCTGATTTAGCTACAGTGCCAAAAGGCTTAGCTGGTATAACTAAAGCACACTCTGAAGTTAACACAACACCTTGGAAATTTATTTCATTAGCGGTTTGTATGATGGCTGGAACAGCTTCATTACCACACGTTATGATGAGATATTTTACTACTCCAAGTGTAAAAACTGCTAGAAGATCAGTAGGTTGGTCATTATTCTTTATATTCCTACTTTACTCTTCTGCACCAATGTTAGCTACATTATCAAAACTGTCATTGATGGATCCAAACCTTTCAACAGGAATTATTGGTAAATCAATTAGTGATGTTCAAAATATAGATTGGTATCAAAACTGGAACCAAGCAAACTTAATGTTTGTAAGCGACTTTAACGGAAATGGAACACTTGAATTGAACGAGTTTTTCATGGGTGGTAAAGCCGTAGTATTAGCTACTCCAGAGATTGCTGGATTACCTTATGTAATATCAGGACTAGTTGCTGCTGGAGGTATGGCTGCTGCCATGTCTACTGCTGATGGTTTAGTTTTAGCAATTGCAAATGCTTTATCTCATGACTTGTACTACAAGATCATTGATCCTAAAGCAGAAACTGCAAAAAGACTAATTGTTGCAAGGGTATTACTTGTATTAATTGGTTTTGCTGGAGCAACTATTGCTGCACTAGAGATCCAAGGTATCTTAGGTTCGGTTATCTGGGCTTTTGACTTTGCGATGTCAGGATTGTTCTTCCCACTTGTATTAGGAGTATGGTGGAAGAGAGCAAATGCACCTGGAGCTGTTGCAGGTATGTTAGTTGGTTTAGCAGTTGGTACTTGGTACTTAATTCATGTACGAACTGGAGGAACTCCAATTTGGGGTGTTACTCAACTTACATTTGGTATACATGGAGCATTGGCTAGTTTAGTAGCTATGGTTGTTGTTAGTTTAGCGACTAAAGCACCAGATGCTGCTACTCAAAGAATGGTTGACGAAGTGCGAGTACCTAGCGGTAAAACAGTACTTGGTAAACAACACTAAATAATTATAATTTTAAGGGGCGATAAATTTCGCCCCTTTTAATTCAAGAAAATCTTCAATGTCTGCAAACTTTCATCCACTAGTCTATTTAATTGATTATGTAATGGGTATGATTATGTGGACGTTAATTGGAAGAGTAGCCATGAATATCTTCCAAAGAGAAGACTCTGAATTTTTTTTCATGAGAATATTTGTAAAATTAACAGACCCTTTAATAAATTTATTTAAACCAATAACCCCTTCATTCATAATAAGACCTATTGTTCCGCTTTATGTGGCTTGGTTTTTTTTCATGTTTAGATTTTACCTAATGCCATATTTATTGGGGTATTCTGTCATGGGCATGCTATCTTTTCCTCTAGAAAGTGAAATAGCGGCACAAATTTACCAAATTTTTGGCAAAAATTAATTCAAATTAAAAACTAAAATTGATACTAGTTAAGCTAGCAATCAATGAAAAAAATAAAAATTTCCCCATCAATATTATCAGGTGATTTTAGTCAATTAGGCAAAGAAATCAAAAGACTAGAAGAAGGAGGAGCAGACATGATACATGTTGATGTTATGGATGGTCACTTCGTACCAAATTTAACAATAGGTCCACCTGTTATTAAAAGTTTAAGAAAGTATACAGATTTAATTTTTGATGTTCACTTGATGATATCTCCAGTTCATAAATATATTAAAGACTATGCAGATGCTGGCGCTGATATTATAACTATACATCCGGAAGCAACTGAAAATTTAAAAGATTCAATAAATCTTGTAAAAGATTTTAATAAAAAAATAGGCATTTCTTTAAATCCAGATACGAAAATTGATGTAATAAAAAATTTTTTAACTGATATAGACTTGATTTTAATCATGAGTGTTCATCCAGGATTTGGTGGGCAAAAATTTATTCCTGATGTGATAAATAAAATTGAAAATTTAAAATCAATTAAAGAAGAAAAAAAATTAAACTTCGACATTGAAGTTGATGGAGGAATAAATTTTGAAAATAGTAAAGCTGTAATAAATGCTGGAGCAAATATACTTGTTTCAGGAACAACAATATTCAAAAGCAATAATGGTAATATTAAAAAAAATATTGATGCTTTGAGATTAATTTAAAGTAAAATGATTTTAAAAAATTCATTTAATTATATAAATCAATTTTTTTTTTTCTTTACAAAGAAGACACGTGATTTTTATTTAAATTCAATTATTTATAATAAAAAAATTTCTAAAATTAAAAATAGAAATTTAGAATACAAACCAAGTCCTGGTTTAATAGACTGCATAATAAAATATAAAAAAAAGAAAAATAAAATTGAAGATTTTAATTTAAACTCAATTTGGGAAAATGAAAATATTAAAAAAAAAGATTATGAAAAATTACATAATTTTTTTTGGTTATTTACTCTAGATTTAAAATCATCTAAAAAAACAACACAGTCAATAATTCTGAACTGGATTAATTCTAATAATAAATATAATTCAAAAAATTGGGAAATTGATATTCTCTCTAAGAGAATTATCGCCTGGATATCAAATTCAAAACTAACTTATGAAGATAGTAATGAAGATTATAAAAAAAAATTTAATGATATTGTGCAAAAACAAACAAATCATTTAATAAATGAAATAGAAAGATCAGAAAATTTTGATGACAAAATTATCGGTTGTGCATCTATTATTCTTGTCGGCTTATCTTATCAAGATAATTCAAAATATTTAGAATTTGGTTTAAGTCTCTTAAAAAAAATAATTAAATATTCTTTAGATGCAGAAGGTTTTCCTAAAACAAGAAATATAAGACAGCTAAATTTCTATTATAAATATTTTATTTTAATAAGAGAATGGATAAAAGATTCTCATAATAATATTCCAGAATATATAGATGAGGCAATATATAACTTGGGTAATGCTTATGCGTTAATTTGGCAAAACCTAAAACAGAACATACTTTTTAATGGCAATCATGAAATAAACAATGATGAATTTGACAACTATCTTTCGAGATTTGGTTATAAATTTAAAAATGACAATCAAGAAATAGGCGGTTATTCAATACAAAAAAATAAAAAAATTGCATTAGTAATGGATGTTGGGTCAAGTCCAGAAAAAAAATTTTCTAATGATTATCAGTCAGGAGCTTTATCTTTTGAAATTATATCAAGTGGGAAAAAAATAATATGCAACTCTGGTTACTTTCAAAACTATAAACATAAGTTAAACGAATTATCAAAGTCTACCGCAACTCATAGCACACTAATAGTTGATAACAATTCATCTTGTAAATTAAGAAAAGTTGGAAATAAGAGTTCAGTAATTGAAAAAGGGTTAAAAATTTTAAGTAAATCTAGTGTATTTGAAAAAAACTACTGGAATATTATAGCTTCGCATAACGGTTATCTTAAAAAATACGGTATTATACATGAGAGAAAAATTGAATTTTTTCCCGAACATAACAAATTTATTGGAACTGATACTTTGATAAAGAAAAAAAATTATAAAAGTACAAATTTTGAAATACGATTTCATTTACATCCATCTTCAAAAATTATGAAAACTCAAGATAATAAATCAATATTTATAGAAGTAGATAATGAAGGTTGGAAATTTATATGTAACAATCATGAAATTAATTTAGAAACTGGTCTATATTTTGGAAAAAAAAGTTCTTATATAGAAAATAAAAATATATTTATTTCTAGCATGACTCAAAATGAAAATCAGAATATAAAATGGGAAATAAATAAAATTTCATGAAAAAGATTAAAAGAGCAATAATTTCTTTATCAAATAAAGAAAATTTACTTTCTATTTTAAAAACTCTAAGTAAATACAAAATAGAAATAATTAGTTCTGGAGGTACCTACAAAGAAATAAAAAAACTTAAATATAAATGTACTGAAATTTCTAATTATACTAAATTTTCCGAAATCTTAGACGGAAGAGTTAAAACATTGCATCCAAAAATACACGCGGGAATTTTAAGCAAGAGAAAAAACAAATTACACAAAAAACAACTTTTAAAAAATAAATTTAAAGAAATCGATTTAGTTATTGTTAATTTTTACCCATTTGAAAATATTTTGAAAAAAACAAAAAATCACCTTAAAATAATTGAAAATATTGATGTGGGCGGACCAACAATGGTTAGAGCAGCTGCAAAAAATTATAATTTTGTAACTGTAATTACAAAACCTAGCCAATATTCAAATCTAATTAATGAATTAAATAACAATAATGGTGGAACATCTTTAAAATTCAGACAAAAAATGTCCGAAAATGCTTTTGTAGAAACAGCATATTATGACTCAATAATAGCAAACTATTTTAATAACTTATCTGGAAATAAATTTCCTATTAAAAAAGTGATACACGGAAATTTAGTAGAAAAATTAAGATATGGTGAAAATACTCATCAAGAAGGAGCTATTTATGCAAAAGAAAAAAGTTTAAAAATTAAACAATTAAATGGCAAACAATTAAGCTATAATAATTATAATGATATTTTTTCTGCACTAAATATTTCGAAATCATTACCAAAAAATATAGGAACTGTAATTGTAAAACACGCAAATCCATGTGGAGTTTCAATAAATAAAGATAAGATAAAAAGTTATAAATTAGCTTTAAAGTGCGACCCTATTAGTGCTTTTGGTGGAATAGTTTCTTGTAATTTCAAAATCAACAAAAAATTAGCGCTTGAATTAAATAAAATATTTCTAGAGGTAGTTATTGGAAATAAAATAGATAAAGATGCTCTTAAAATCTTAAAAAGGAAGAAAAACTTAAGAATAATTGACGCTAAAGATTTAAAATTAAAAGACACTCAAAGTATAATTACAAATTTTAATAGTTTTTTAGTTCAATCAACTGATAATAAAATTTTTTCAAAAAAAGATTTTAAAATTGTATCTAAAACAAAACCAGACAAAAAAACTTTTAATAACTTGTTATTTGCATTTAATATTTGCAGATTTGTAAAATCAAACGCCATAGTTTTAGTTAATAATAACTCAACAGTTGGTATAGGATCAGGACAGCCAAGTAGATTAGATAGTTGTAAAATTGCCATTAACAAAATGAAAAAATTTCAAAACTTTGAAGATAATAGTAAAATAATTGCGGCCTCCGATGCATTCTTCCCATTTATAGATGGAATTGAATCTTTAGTTAATTCTGGTGTATCAGCAGTAATACAACCTTCTGGTTCAATTAGAGATAAAGAAATTATTAAATTTGCTAATCAAACTAATACGATTTTAATTTTTTCTAAGACTAGACACTTTCGTCATTAAGATATTTTATCAATTTTCGCAGCAAGTATAAAATCACTTTCTGCTAAACCTTTAATTGCATGTGTAAAAATTTTTATTTTTGCATAACCCCATCCAAACCATATATCTGGATGATGGCCTTCTTTTTCTGCAATTTCTCCAACTTTATTTATAAAATTTTGACTCTTTAAAAAATTTTCAAATTTAAATTCTTTTATTAGATAAAAATTTTTAGAATCATCTTCTTTTACATCCCAACCATCAACCTTTTTTAAATATTTATGTATTTCAGTTGTGTCAAACGGGGGCATACCGCCTTCACATGGAATACATTTTTTTTCAGATAAATCACTCATAAATTTTATTCATGGAGCGGGCAAAGGGGGTCGAACCCTCGACCTTCTCGTTGGCAACGAGACGCTCTACCACTGAGCTATGCCCGCTTAATTAATATTATTATAAATAGACGTTATTTTTAATGCAAGTAATAATAATTAAATTCAAATATACCCAAGTTCTTTCATTTCGTTATTGAATTTTTCCTCAATTTCCTTTGCAATCTTATCTTCTAATAAATTTTTCCAATTATTATTTGAACCTAGGTTAAAAAAATTTTTTTTTTTTCCTGTTATTTCGTCAGTTGCACTCTCTTCAAATCCATATTTTTCTTCCATTTTTTTTAATTTATCAAAAGAAACATCTTTAATGGATTTTTGAAGATCTTCATATTTTATTTTTATCCTAAATAATTTTTCAATGTAACTTGAAACTTTTTTAAACTCCTCAATTGGATTTGCAATTAAATTTTCGTATTTTATTAACAAATAATTTTTTTTCATTCTTTTCCATGAATTAAAGTGTGTTTGCCACGAACCAATTAATGTACATAATGGAAAGTTTTCTGTAGTACTTTTTAAATCTATAGTAAATTGCTTTTCATTAAAAATAAATTTTTTTGCTTCTTCATAATTTTTAAGATTATTATGATGCATTAAAGATGTAATTAAATTTCTTGGATCTCTTACTATATATATACATCCTAAAGTATTTTCAAAATTTGAAAATGAATATTCATCAATTTTACAGAACATATTATGAGTTTTAAAAAATCTTATATTGTTATCTAAATTAATTTTTTCCTGAGATGATATCCAATTTGCTTTGATTTCCCCAAAATTATAAAAATTTTTTATTAAATCTTTAAAATGTTTTTTTTGAGGATATTGTTCAATCAATCTAATATTTTTTAGTTCAAAATTTGAATTTTTTAAAAATAATAAAGAAATGAGAAATGATCTTAGCCAAGTATTTCCGCTTTTAGGGTAAGAACTTAACCATATAATCATTTTAAAATTAATTATATTTTGTAACATACAAATGAAAGAAAAATTAGTATAATTTTAAAAATTATGCTTTATGAAAGAAAAATTTCCAAATAAAATTAAAGTTTTTCCTTTATCAAACTTTATTTTTTTTCCAAATACCAATGTTCCATTAAATATATTTGAACCAAGATATATACAAATGGTTAATGATTGCATGAAAGGATCAAGATTAATTGGAATGATTCAGCCAAAAAAAAAATTACAAAAATCTCTAGACGAACTGTATGAAATTGGTTGCTTGGGTAAAATAACAAGTTTTAGTGAAACTGAAGATGGAAGATATTTAATTATACTAAGTGGATTGTCTAGATTTAAAATAGTTAAAGAAATTAATAATGAAAAACCTTATCGTGAATGTGAAGTTAGCTTTCACGGTTTTGAGGATGATATTAAAATAAACAAAGAAGAAATAAAATTTTCTGATTTAAAATTTATATTTAGTGATTTGAAAACCTTATTTCAAAAAAAAGGTTATTCAATTAATTGGAGTGAACTTAAAAAACAAAGTTTGGAACAAACTATCAATGCACTTGCAATGGCTTCACCTTTTTCTCTTGAAGAAAAGCAAATATTATTAGAAACGAAAAATTTAAATTTAAGAAAAGAAAAGTTAGAAGAGATTCTTAAAACTTATACTTTTGACAATTTTTATAATAATACTCTTCAGTAAAACTATAAAACTAAACCTTTGTTTGCTTGTCTCATAAAAAAATTATTAATATTTTTATTTTTATTCATAAATTTAAAAAGTGCTTTTGAAACATTGTTATTAATTTTATTATCAAATTTAAAAAACTCATAAAACAAATCTACGGCTGATGTAAATATATAGTTAAGATGTTTTGTTCTATTTTCAAATTCCTCAAAGATTGAATTATCTAATGGGAGTCCTAGCTCTATCCTTTCTTGTATTAGCCCAGAAATAACTTTAATATCTCTTAAAGTTATATTAAAACCCTGACCCGCTAGTGGGTGCACTCTATGAATAGCATCACCAAATGCAAGTATATTTCTATAAAAATAATTTCTTGATACGGAAAAAGATAAATTAAATTTTTCTAATTTACTAAAATTTAGTATTTTATATTTATAATTATAAAATTTTATTAATTTTAAAATTTCTTTATCGTTAAATTTTTTATTTTTAAGATTTGCTGAAAAAACTATGGAAGTTTTAAAATTTGATAAAGGTAAAAAAGCAATTGGTCCTATTTTTGTAAAAATTTGAACAGCTGTATTATTCACTATTTTTTTATGTTCAATAATACAAGTGAATGCTTTACTGTTATAATTTTTATTAATTTTTCTAAAAAAAAATTCTTCCGCAATAATATTGTTAGCATCACAATTTATAATTAAATCAAAATTCATATTTATAATTTTTTTTAAAGATTGATCGTTCTTAATTAAAATTTTTTTAAAAAGTTTATTTTTTTTTAAATTTTTTTCTAAATATTCTTCAATTTCAGTATTTTTGAACATATGAAATAAGTTTTTTTTGGTCTCTTCAAAATTCAAAATTTTTTGACCTTTATATTTCTCAGTATAAATATCTATTTTTTTAATATCCCAAGTCATATTTTTTTTTAATTGTATAATTTCCTTATTAAAAAAATCTAAACTATCTTTAGAAATCCCAATTGTTCTAGTTTTTTCTTTACTTTTATTATCTGTTACGAAGTTAAAAACTTTAATTTTCTTATTTATTAAGTTTTTCCCTAGAGATAAGGTTGTTAAACCGTTGCCTATTAAACATACTTTCATATTTAAAATTTAATTTTAACCATAAATATTAAATGATACAAAGTGATTAATTTGATTCATTTTATGGAATTTAAAAAAATCGTTAAAAGTAGCTTTGATTTTACAATTAATAGATTCATCGAACTATTAGGTTTTTGTATAACTATTATCGGCTTGATGTTGCTATTATCCCTGCTCAGCTATTCTCCGGAAGATCCAAATTTCATAATTACTGAAAAAAATGAAATTAAGAATATTCTTGGCTTTAAAGGAAGTATTATATCTGACATTTTTTTTCAATCAATTGGACTAATTTCAATTCTTGTGGCAATTACAATTTTTGTGACTGGCATTAATGTTTTAAGAAGTAAAAATACTATAATTTTGATAGAAAATTTATTTTTTATAGTTTTATATTCCTTATGTGGTTCCGTATTTTTTACAATTTTTTATTCGGAATCTTTTTGGCTATCAATTAATGGAAATGGTGGATTTGTAGGAAAATTTTTAAAAGAAAGTTTTATATTTTCGATAATTGATTTTAATCAAAAATTTTATTTTTATTTTTTAATAGTAATAATTTTCATTCTTTTTTTATTTAGCATAAATTTTCATCCTAAAAAATCCTTATTCTTTATTAAAAATTTTATCAAAATAATACTTACAAGAAAAAAACAAGTAGAAAATTTAAATGAAGAAATCAGCGAAACAAGCACAATATTTCCAGAAGAAAGTAAAAACTTAACACAGGAAAATTTTTTATTTTCAAAATCTAAAAAAGAAAATACGAAAAAAAAAAAATTTCTTTTACCATCGATAAATTTATTAAAATCACCATCTAGTAAAGATAAAAATAAAGATTCAAACCCTACTGGTCTGGATTCCGATTTTTTAGAAAAAATTTTATTAGATTTTGGTGTTGAGGGAAAAATTAAAAAAATTAGTAGTGGTCCAGTAGTAACTTTAAATGAATTTGAGCCGGCTGCTGGTGTTAAAGTTTCAAAAATAATAAATTTATCTGAAGATATAGCAAGAAACACTAGCTCTGAATCAGCAAGAATCTCTACAATACCCGGAAGAAATACAGTTGGAATTGAACTACCAAATCCAACTAGAGAAAATGTTTATCTAAGTGAAATATTATCCAACAATGATTTTTTAAAAAAAGATATAAAATTACCTATTGCTTTAGGTAAAAATATTTCTGGTGCTCCCATAATAGGTGACTTAGCATCAATGCCTCATTTATTAATAGCTGGGACCACAGGATCTGGAAAGTCTGTCTGTATAAACACAATTATTCTCTCTTTGCTTTATCGCCACACTCCTGAAAAATGTAAATTTATTTTAATTGATCCTAAAATGTTAGAATTGTCCACATATGAAGGCATTCCTCATTTATTATGTCCTGTAATCACAGAAGCGAAGAAAGCTGCCTCTGTTTTGGGTTGGGTTGTTAAAGAAATGGAAAGTAGATATCGATTAATGACTAGAGAAGGTGTTCGAAATATTGATGGGTATAACTCAAAACATAAACTTCCAATGCCATTTATAGTGGTAATCGTTGATGAAATGTCAGATCTGATGTTGGTAGCTGGAAAAGAAATAGAAAATTACATACAAAAATTATCTCAAATGGCTAGAGCTGCGGGAATTCATATTATTATGGCAACTCAACGTCCAAGCGTAGATGTTATAACTGGAACTATAAAAGCAAATTTTCCAACAAGAATATCATTTCAAGTAACATCAAAAATTGATTCTAGAACAATTTTAGGAGAACAGGGGGCTGAACAATTGCTTGGTAAAGGCGATATGCTTTTTATGACTTCGGCAAATAGAATGATTAGAATTCATGCTCCATATGTATCTGAAAATGAGATAGAAAAAGTTAACAATCATTTAAGATCTCAAGAAGAACCTGACTACATAGATGAAATATTAAATTTTGCTGATGAAAAAGAAACTAGTGGAAGTTCTTCCGATAATTCTGAAAAAGATGAACTTTATAATACAGCAGTAGAAATAATAAAATCAGAAGGAAAAGCTTCTACATCATTTTTACAAAGAAAATTGCAAATTGGATATAATCGTGCTGCCAGAATAATCGATATGATGGAATCCGAAGGTATAGTAAGTAAAGCAAATCATGTTGGTAAAAGAGATGTTCTCTAATGAAAAAAATATTTTTTTTTTTATATATATTTTTTTTTCTTATAAAACCAAGTCAAGCTTCAATTAAAGAAAAAATTATTTTAAATCTAAAAAATACTAAAAATATTACATTTAATTTTGAACAAAATATCAATGATATTTTAGAAAAAGGACAGTGTACTATTGAATATCCAAAAAAAATTTTTTGCCTTTATAATAATAATAAAAAAAAAATCATGGTATCAAACGGTAGAACTCTAGTAATAACAAACAAACAAAAAAGTAGTTATTATCTCTATCCGCTTAAAAAAACACCACTAGAACTAATATTGGATAAAGATTTTTTAATTAAAGAAATTGAAAATCTTGAAGGAAGAAATGTAGATGATAAATACTATAATTTTACAATACTTAATGACAATAACAAAATAAATATTTTTTTTAATAATAAAAATTATAATTTAATTGGATGGCAAACTGAAGATATCTATCAAAATTTAGCTATAACTTTTATTTCAAAAGTTAAAATTAATCAAAAAATTGATAAAAAAATTTTCAAAATTCCTAAAAGAGTTTATTAAGCAATTTTTGTATTTAAAATTTCAGATTTAAAAATAGCCATTCCTCTTGACAAATAGTTTTTTAAAGCATTTTTATGATCCAAAGAACATGTGTGAAGCCACACGCGTTTTATATTAAGCTCAAAAGCTTTTTTAATTGCTTGACTTAAAAGATAACCACCTAACTTTTTACCAAAAAAATCTTCCAAAATTCCAAAATACACAATTTCAGCCTCTGCTTTATTTTTATGAAAAATTAACTCAAAGTATCCCGCAATTTCTTCATTATTTTTTAAAACATATGTTGAAAGTTTTTCATCGGAAACATATTCAATCCATTTTTGATTTGACCATTGCAATCTATCTATCCAAAAATATTTTTGACCGATTTGTTTATAAAAAAATTTATTTAATTGAAAATCTGCTGGATCAACTAAATTAATTGAATAAACTCCAATTGGTTTTTCAACCTCATTTAAATCATTAATAGATTTTATTTCTAAATAATTTCTGTAAATTTTTTGCATCACTGAACCATTTTGCCAACTTTTTCACCTCCAAATAAGTGAAAATGTAAGTGTGGAACTTCTTGACCTCCATGTTCGCTAATATTTGATAATACACGATATCCTTTTCCAGTATCCGTTGAAATTTCTAATTTTTTAACAACGACGTTAATGCCTTTCAGTAGTCCCACCATTTCTTCTGGAGTTGCTCTAGAAGAAAAATCATCCAGATCAATATATTTCCCTTTTGGTATGACTAAAGCATGAATTTTTTTTTGAGGATTAATGTCATAAAATGATAAAATAAAATCATCCTCATAAATTTTTTCACAAGGTATTTCACCTCTCAAAATTTTTGCAAATATGTTATTGTCATCATATTTCATTCTAAAACTTCTAATTCCTCTATTACACTTACAATTTTTTTACCCTTAAGAACTGCATTAACTTTTGCACACTCATAATAAGCATTAGAATTTTCTTCTGCAACTTCTTTAAGCTCCAAGCATTTTGATCTTGATTCAGTAAAAAGATGCTCTTTCAATTCTGGTGGATCGCCTAAATACATCATAAGACCTACAACTTCCTCCTCTTTTTCAAAATCTGCTAATTCTTCAATTTCTGCGACCCTATCACTAACTCCTATCTCAAAATTCTTAAATGCTACTACTCCTTTGTAAATAACAAATACTATGATGATAAAAAAAATAATTTTTATCTTACTCATCAATAGATAATTTCATATTTACTACTTTTTTTCTATAAAAATTATTTCAGGTAAACTCTCATTGTTATAAATAAAATTACCTTTTTCAAAATTAATATTTTTTATACAAGATTGTATATATTTTTTTTCTGAACTATCTAAATAAAAAGATGAATGATCACCAGTTTCATTAATTTCTTTTAAAAATTCATTAATTCCATAATTTAAATTATCATCATTTAATTCCGGAACTCTAAGATATTCACATGTATCTTCAACGACATAAATTCCGTTTATTTTAAGTTTTGGCAAAAACTTATTTAAAGTAATAATTTGATCCCTTTTATTATGGCTAGCGTCATCAATAATAATATCAAAATTGTATTTTATATATTTTGATACATCGTTCAAAACTTTTTCTGATTGAGTATCTACGTAAATTTTTCTTATCTTTTTTGAAAAATATTTAATTTGAAATGGATTTTTATCTAGACAACAAACTGTAGCAGAATCAAAATAATTTAAAAAACTTGCTGCGCTAGAACCAAAAGCAGATCCTATTTCTAAAATTTTTAAATCTTTTTTATTTTTAAATCGTGAAAAATATTTTTCATACAAATCAGAATAATTATGGCCTTTTACAATTTTTCCAGCCCAATTTACTTTTGAACCTTTATCTGTGTTAAAATGTATAAACAAATCATCCAAGTTTAAATCTTTTGTTTTTATAAAATTATTATCTAGATTGATTTTATCTATTAAAAAAAAAATTTTAATTTTGTATAAAAGATATTTATAAGGATAATTAAATATTTTTCTAAAAGCCTTAAAAAAAAATTTTTTTTTATAAATTGAGCTTAAAATTAGCTTATATGAAAAAAAAAAATCCTTAAAATTCATTTTTCAGTTTCTATTTTTTTTTTCTTTTATCTAATTCTTTCATGATATCTTCAATTTTTACACCATTACCTTCTAGATAAACTAGTAAATGGTAAACAACATCTGCAGCCTCATGGATTTTATTTGAATTATTTTCAACAGCTTCAATTAACTCACCTATTTCCTCTTTTACTTTTTCAACACTAAGCAATTTATCGTTTAGTAGTTTTGCTGTATAAGAATCTTCAACTAATGATGATTTTCTCTGTCTAATAGTTAAAATTAAATCTTCTAATGTTTTTAGCATATTAAATTCTAACTGGAATTCCTTTAGAATCCAAATACTCCTTGGCTTCTTTAACAGAATGCTTTCCATAATGAAATATTGATGCTGCCAAAACAGCACTGGCTTTTCCTAATTTAATACCATCAACCAGATGATCTAAATTTCCAACGCCACCAGAAGCAATTACAGGTATATTTACTATGGAAGATATTTTTGACATTAAATCAATATCGTAACCTACTTGAGTTCCATCACGATCCATAGAAGTAACTAGTAATTCACCTGCTCCACTATCTTCCATTTTTTTTGCAAATTCCAGTGCATCTATTCCACTATTATTTCTTCCGCCGTGAGTAAAAACTTCCCACTTGTTTTCATTTTTTTTTGCATCAATTGCAGCAACAATGCATTGAGAACCAAATTTTTTAGAACTCTCTAAAATTACTTCAGCATTTTGAACAGCCGCTGTATTAATTGACACTTTGTCTGCACCACAATTTAATAATTTATTAATATCTTCAACACTTCTAACACCTCCACCTACTGTTAAAGGTACAAAGCATTTTTTTGAAGTTTTCTTAACAACATCATATATTGTGTCTCTATTTTCATTTGAAGCTGTAATATCTAAAAAACAAATTTCATCTGCTCCACTATCACTATAAATTTTTGCTTGTTCAACTGGATCACCAGCATCTTTTAAATCTACAAAATTAATACCTTTAACTACTCTTCCATTTTTAACATCTAGACAGGGTATTATTCTATTTTTAAGCATTTTCTTTCACCAGTTCGTCTAATTTTATATCTCCATCATATATAGCTTTACCAACTATTATACCTTCAATATTTTTCAAACCTTTCGTTTTTTTAATATCATCAATAGAAGAAACTCCACCAGATATAATTACAGGACAATTTGATATTTCTGCAACCTTATTTGTCTCCTCAAAATTTGGGCCTTGTTTTGTGCCGTCTCTATTAATATCTGTATAAATTAGTCTGCTGACACCATAATTATTTACCTCTTTTAAATAATCTAAAGTAGATTTGTTTGAACTTTCCTTCCAACCAGATACGGATAAATACCCATCTTTAGAATCCAAACCTAGGGCAATTTTATTTGGAAAACTTTGACATGCATCTTTTAAAAAATTTTTATCTTTTATAGCTGCACTACCTAAAATAATTTTTTCAACACCAATATCAATATATTTTTGAATACTTTCAAAATTTCTAACACCGCCGCCAATTTCGATTTTAAAATCATATTTTACTACTATTTCTTGAATAATATCTAAATTAACTGTTTCTCCTTTTAAAGCTCCATCTAAATCAACAATATGTAGATTTTTAAAACCATGATCTTTGTATTTACCAGCTTGATCGATCGGTGAGATTTGATATTCAGTTTTATCATCAAAGTTTCCTTTAATTAATCTTACGCATTTTTTATCTTTAATATCTATTGCAGGAAAAATTTTCATTTTTTTTTATTTTTAATAGTTAAATTATTATAAAAAAAGCTAGTTGTGCCTGTTTCGCCTATTCTATAAATTCCAATCTTAATATAAGGCTTACTTGGTCCATATGGTCCGTCTGTTTTCTTTTTTGATAAAGGAACATTTAAATGATGAGCAATTAGTTCGTTATTTAAATAATATTTAACCGATAAATTTTTCGCTTTTTTTTGATAATTAATATCAGCTTTAAATCTATATTTTACATTAGGTTTTAAATAAGATGTTACAAATTTTTTGCAATTTTCTGCTGAACATTCCCCTTTTGGAAACTTATACTTAATTTTCCAGTCCATACCAACGCCGATCCAAGAAGGTGGTGCTCCTTTATTTCTACCATCATGGATTTGAAAAACGGTAGATCTATGCTGTGGAGCGCCTTGAATAAAAATGTCTGCTTCAAATATAGTATGTCCTATTGGTAATCTGTGGGTAATTTCCTGACGACCAGCATAAGGATAACCTCCATGGGTGCCTGACTTTTTATCGGCAGGGCAACTTCCAACATCTCCCTTATCTAGTTTAAAAATAACACTTTCTAATTTAAATTCGTTTTTATTATATCTGGTTTTTGGTTTTCCATTTACTACTAGAGACTGCTTGTCAACTATTCCACATGAAATTTTCCATTTATTTTTTTGTTTCCATTCATTTGAATGTCCTAGAGAAGAAAACATAAAAAAAAGAATTAAATATATTATTATGCTTTTCATTTATAACTTTATAAAGTTTTCAATAATTTGTAGACCAATTTTATCACTCTTTTCTGGATGAAATTGAGTTCCAAATATATTTTCTTTTTCAACAGAACAAACAATATTTGATGAATAATCTGTTGTTGCGGAAATTACATTTTTATCCTCTGGGATAAATTCGTAGCTGTGCACAAAATACATATGAGAATTATTTTCAATATTCTTAAAAATTTTACTTTTTTTAATAATATTTATTTGGTTCCAACCAATATGAGGCAATTTATATTTTCCATTTTGATTATCAATTTTAGAAACTTTGCCAGAAATCCAACCTAATCCTTTTGTTTCTAATTCCTCATATCCTTTATCAGCAAACATTTGAAGACCTACACATATACCTAAAAGAGGTTTTTTTTGATTTATAGCAAATTCATTTAAACTATCTACTAAACCATTAATACTATTTATAGCATCAACACAGCTTTTAAATGAGCCCTGACCTGGCAAAACAATCTTGTCGCTTGATTTAATTTTATTTAAATCAGAAGCAACTTCGACATTAACTTTATTTTGTGCAACTTCTTTAAAAGAATTTACTACAGAGCTTATGTTGCCTGAATTGTAATCGACAATTGTTAGTTTCATTAATTCTTTTTTTTACAAAGAACCTTTTGTAGATGGTACTGTTTTTTTGTTTCTAAGATCAATCTCTAACGCTGCTCTTAAAGACCTAGCCAAACCTTTGTAACATGATTCTATGATGTGATGACTATTATCTCCATAAATATTTTCAACATGAAGAGTAATCCCAGCAGATTGTGAAAAAGCTTGGAACCACTCTTTAAATAGCTCTGTATCCATTTCGCCAAGTTTTTCTACTTTTAGGTTTACTTTCCAAATTAAATAAGGCCTGTTTGACATATCAATTGCCACTCTAGTCAAAGTTTCATCCATTGGTATCATTGCATGAGCATATCTTTTTATTCCAACAAATTTCTTTGATGCTTTTCTCAAACATTCTCCTATAGCTATTCCAGTATCCTCTGTTGTGTGATGAAGATCTATGTGTGTGTCTCCCTTTGCTTTTACTGAAATATCCATTGATGAATGTTTAGATAACTGTTCCAACATATGATTTAAAAAACCAATACCTGTATCAATTTTGTATTTTCCTTTTCCATCAATATTTAGCTCTACATCAATTGATGTTTCTTTGGTTTTTCTTGAGACTTTTGCTTTCCGCTTCATGATTTATAGGTAGGTATATATGCATTATTTCCTTATATCAATAACACTAATAAAGCCCTTGAACTATAAAAATTAATATCCATCTAACCACTATGACAACAATAGTATTAGTAAGAAAGAATAAAGACGTTGTGGTTGCTAGCGATGGACAAGTTAGTATGGGTAATACCGTAATTAAAAGTACCGCAAATAAAGTTAGAAAAATTGAGAAAAGAAATGTGATCGCTGGATTTGCTGGTTCAACTGCAGATGCATTAACTTTATTCGAAAGATTAGAGTCAAAATTAGAAAAACATGCTGGCAATTTAACAAGAGCGGCTGTTGAGTTAGCGAAAGATTGGAGAACGGATAAATATTTAAGAAGGCTTGAAGCTCTGATGGCAATAGGAGATAAGGAAAAAAGTTTTATTATTTCAGGAACTGGAGACGTTTTAGAACCAGAAGGAGATGTTATAGGGATTGGTTCTGGAGGAAATTATGCACTAGCGTCAGCTAAAGTTTTAATGGATACCGACTTATCTGCTGAAGAAATTGCTAAGAAAGCAATTAAGATCGCTTCTGAAATATGTGTTTTTACAAATAACAATATAAGTATAGAAAAAATTTAATGGAAAATTCAAACGTTACACCACTAGTTCCAAAAGACAAAAATAAAGATCAAAATAAATCTTATATAAGCTCTCTGTCTCCAAGAGAAATAGTTTCTGAACTAGATAGATTTGTAGTAGGACAAAACAAAGCTAAAAGAGCAGTTGCTATAGCGTTAAGAAATAGATGGAGAAGACAGGCTCTTGAAGGTGAAATGAAAGATGAAGTTTTGCCAAAAAATATCTTAATGATAGGACCTACTGGAGTTGGAAAAACAGAAATTTCTAGAAGATTATCTAAACTTGCAGAGGCTCCTTTTGTAAAAGTAGAAGCAACTCGTTTTACTGAAGTTGGTTATGTTGGAAGAGATGTTGAACAAATTGTAAGAGATTTATTAGAAATTGCAATTGCTATGGAAAAAGTGAAAAAAAGAAAAGAAGTGTCTGCACAAGCTCAAAAAAATGCTGAAGAGAAAGTTCTTGATGCTTTGGTAGGTAATAAAGCAAGTATTGCAACAAGAGAAAGCTTTAGAAAAAGACTTAGAAATGGTGATCTAGATGATAATGAAATTGAAATTGCAGTTAATGAAAATAGCTCAGTACCATCTTTTGAAATACCAGGTATGCCTGGTGCAAATGTTGGAATGATAAATTTAGGAGAAATGCTCGGAAAATCTATGGGCAACAAACCAAAAAAGAAAAAAATGACTGTAAAAGAGTCACATGAAATTTTAATTAATGAAGAATCTGATAAATTAATTGAACAAGATAAAATTATTAAAGCAGCAAAAAACTCTACAGAAAATAATGGAATTGTTTTCTTAGATGAAATTGATAAAATTTCTGCTCGTACTGACCGTGTTGGTGGAGATGTTTCTAGAGAAGGTGTACAAAGAGATCTTTTACCTTTAATTGAAGGTACTACTGTTAGCACAAAATATGGTCCAATTAAAACTGATCATATTTTATTTATAGCATCAGGTGCCTTTCAACTTGCAAAACCATCAGATCTATTACCAGAACTTCAAGGGCGTCTACCTATAAGAGTTGAACTTGATGCATTAACTAGTGAAGATTTCAAAAGAATTCTTAAAGAACCTGATAATTCTTTAATAAAACAATATAAAGCTCTTTTAAAAACTGAAAATGTTGAATTGGATTTCTCAGATGATGGTATAGACACGATTGCAAATTTAGCAACTGAAGTAAATTCTACAGTTGAAAATATTGGAGCAAGAAGACTTCATACAATTATTGAAAGAGTTTTAGATGATATAAGTTTTACAGCTACAGATAACTCGGGTAAAACAATTACAATTAATTCTGATTATGTCAAAAAAAATCTAGGCGAACTAGTTAAAGATACAGATCTATCTAAGTTTATTCTTTAAAATTTTTTAAATAAATATTAAAAGCTCCACTCCCACCATCTTCTTTGTCGGCTATTTTAATTTCTTTAATAAGTTTCATTAAATCTGGATTAGATTTAATAAAATTTGGCACTGAATACTTTAAAATACTTAGATCTTTTGAAATATAAGGATCATTTAATGTTTTGGATCTTAAGCCTTTACCGGTAATAACAGTTAGCTTTTTAACCTTTTCTAAAAAAGATTTTTTTATAAAGGCAGCAATTTCTTTGTTAGCATTTTCTAAAGTAAAGCCATGTAAATCTATTTTTTTTATTAATGTTTTTTTGCTAAAATTATTTTCCTCAGATTTATCCTTATTAAAAATTTTTTCTTCACTTTTAATAAATTTTTCCCAATCTTTTTTATCTTTATCTGAAATTTTTTTATTCAATTAAGTTAATGTATCTATTAATTCCCAGTTAGGATTGGTTGATCTAATATCTCTAGAAAAAATCCATATATCATGAATTTTCTTTATTTTTTTTGGATCACCTGAAATAATTTTCTTATCCTTATCTTTAATACATGTGATGACTTCGCTAAAAAATTCAACAGTAACTTTTAAAATTTTATCAACTTCTTTATGTTCTTTTATTGTAGCTGAATTTATACCAATAAAAGTTATTTCTGCATATTGACCTCTTTTATCTCTATCCCGCAAAGCTTCATTAAATTGATCATACATTTTTTTACTTAAAAGTGGTTTGCTTTCTGTAAGTTTGTTATCATTATCGCTAAAATCTGTAATTATTGTTTCATATGCAATTTTTGCACCTTTTAAAAAATCATTTTTTGCAGCATCATCAAAAATTTGATTATCTTTAATATTATTTTTAATAATTGTTTTGGTGAATTCTTTTTTAAACTCTTCTGTTAATTTTCCTTCAAAACCAGTTCTTTTTCCTAATATTCCTCTTAATCGAAGAAAAATAAAACCAGCAATCATTGCTAAAAGAATGATATCAATATATTCAAAACTATAATTCATATAGAAATAATATTTAGTATATTGCTTAATTTCAACTGACAATTTACATTAAAGACAAATGAACATGCTATTATTATTAATAATATCAATACCAATCGTTGAAATTTACTTATTTATAAAAATTGGATCTCAAATAGGTGCTCTAACAACAATTTCTCTTATTTTTCTTACTGCGTTCGTTGGTATTCTTTATGCGAGATATGAAGGTTTTAACACACTAAAATCTGGAATGTCTCAAATAATAAAAAATGAATTACCTGTATATGAGATTATTTCTGGTGCGGCTCTTGCCTTTGCTGCACTATTATTAATTCTACCTGGATTTGCAACTGATCTATTAGGTTTACTCATTATTTTTCCCCCAACAAGAAAAATTTTGTTTAAAAATGTTAGTAAAAACTATTCAAAAAAAGTAAAAGAAAAACAAAATTTTATTGACGGTGATTTTGAAGATATAGAAGAAGATAATGACAGAAAATTTTAAAATATTAGCAGAATTCATTAAAGACATGTCTAGCGAAACACCTGACATAGAAAGTTACTTATTTGTAAAAGAAAGAGTATCCAAATATCATCTTAATATTAACATTAATTCCAAAGGATTAAAAAATAAAATGATAGAAGTTAGCACCACTTTAAAGTATGAAGATAAAGAAGATAGTATAAAAAAATCTTATTTTGAAATTATTTATATAACTGTGATAAAAATAAATGAAAATATAAACGATAAAAAAACTCTTGAAAAAATATTATTATGCGATGTTCAGAATGCAATTTATCCTAGATTAGAAAAAGCATTGTTAAATTTAATTCATAATAGTGGCTTTCCAAATGTGGAATTTGCGAAAAAAATTGATTTTGAAAAAATTTATAAAGAAAAATTTAACTAAAATAATTTTTTTTAAGTTTTTTTTTTAAAAATTCTTTATGTAATTTTATCTCTTCCAGTGAAGGCTTAATTATTTTTTTATAATATATATTTTTTCTAATTAGATCTATATTGTTTTTTTTTTCATCATTTTCATAAAAATTTAATGTAGGTTCTTTTTGATCTATTAAGTTTATATAAACTTTAGAAAGTAATTCACAGTCCACCAAAGCTGAATGCTTACTTCTTTTTGAATTATCTATATTAAATCTCTTGCAGAGTGCATCAAGACTTATGCTTGAACCAGGAAATTTATCTCTTGCAATTTCTAGCGTATCGATAACTTGATCTTTGCTAATTTTTTCTTTCTTTAATAATTCTAGTTCATTATTTATATGACCTAAATCAAATTCTGCATTATGAATAATTAATTTTTTATTTTTAATAAAATTTAAAAACTCATTTGCAATCTCTATAAATTTTTTTTTATCTGATAAAAAAACGTCTGTATAGCCATGCACCTCTAATGCTTTTTCAGAAACTTTTCTTTCTGGATTTAAATAACAATGAAATATATTTGATGTGGGAATTTGATTTTTTAACTCAATACAACCAATTTCAACAATTCTATGTCCCTCTTTAATGGATAGTCCCGTTGTCTCTGTGTCCAACACTACTTCAAGCATTTATAAAATTTCCTTTAATATTCTATTTATATCTTTTTTTAAAAATTTATTATTGAAATTATTTCTTACAGTAAAATGTGATTTTTTCTTTTTATATTCTACAGGAAGTTGAATTTTTTTAAATTTTTTATTTAATTTTAAATTAAAATTTTTTCTTTTTTTTAATTTTTTTAAAATTTTATTCTTTTTAGAATCTACAAAAACTATTATATCATTCTTTTTATTTATTTTATTTTCTAATAAAAGTGGAATATCTAAAACAATAATTTTCTTATTTTTATTCTTATTAATAAATTTATTCATTTTTTTTCTAACCATTGGATGAATAATATTAATTATTTTTTTTAAACTAGATTTGCTTTTTAAAATGCAGTTAGTAATTTCTTTTTTAGTGATAGGAAAAGAAATAATAGTATTAGGATAAATTTTATTTAATTTTTTAAAACAAGTAATGTTAGTTTTGTATAAATTGCTTACTACAAGGTCTGCATTAAACACTGGATAACCAAATTTCTTAGCTACATAACTTTTACCACTACCAATATCTCCTACTATTCCAATTCTTATCATTAATCTAATAGCTTAATTGTTTCTTTATCTATTTTGGGTATTATTTTGTTCCATAAAGTAAATGATTGGTGTGCTTGATAAATAAACATCATTTTACCATTTTCAGTTTTATTTCCTAATGAATTGGCTTTTTTTAAAAAATTTGTTTGTTTAGGATTATATATAACATCATAAAAAAATTTATTGCTCCCTATCTTTTTATAATCTAAATTTATATTATCATCATTTTTTAATCCAAGACTCGTCGCATTTATAATCATGTCTGTATCTTTCGGTACATTTGCCCACTCAACTATTTCTAATTCTTTAAAAAAAAATTTTAAATCATCTGCTTTTTTTTTTGTTCTATTACATAAAATAATATTTGATGCTTTCATTTTATTTAAAGCAATAATAATTGAAGACACAACTCCGCCTGCTCCTAAAATACAAATTTTTTTATCTTTAACGTCATAATTGATGTGTTTAAGTCCAAGTTCAAATCCTGCTATATCTGTATTGTGCCCAATTATTTTATTATTTTCCATATAAATAGTATTTACTGATTGAGATTTATCTGCTTCAAAACTTAATTTATCAAGATAGGGAATAACTATCTTTTTAAATGGAACCGTTACATTAATTCCATTAATTTTTTCATTCTTAATTTCTTCAATTATATTTTTTATTTCATTTTCATTAACTAATTTTTTATCATAAATAGCATTTAATTGATTTTTTTTAATCCAATAATTGTGTAATTTTGGTGAAAGAGAGTGTTCAATTGGATTTCCAATTACTAAATATTTTTTCATTTTAATTCTAAATATTCTTTTATTTTTTTTATAGGTAATCCCATTATAGTATTCTCATCCCCTTCTATTTTAGAAAATAAATTTCTACCTTCCCCTTCTATTTGATAAACATTGTAATCATATAAAGCTTTATCCGTTATTTTAGATAAATATAATTTTAATTCGTCGTCATTCATTTTTTTCATTGTTAGTTTAGCTTTATCACTATAATTCCAAATCATTGATCCATTTTTTGAAATACAAACTGAACTAATTAAATTATGCACTTTGCCATTTAATTTTTTAAGTATATGCATCGCTTCATCTCTATTTGATGGTTTTGAAATTATTAAACCTTCCAAATCTATAACACTATCTGCGCCCAAAACAATTTCTCCAATTAAAACTTGGCTAATTTTATTAGCTTTAAGCTCTGCTAAATTTTTTGAAATTGAAAGAGGAGTTGCTCCTTCTGCTAATAAGCTTTTTTTAACTGTTTCTTCATCAATATTTGCTGGTTTGGCAACACAATGGAAGCCATTTTTTTCTAATATATTTCTTCTTACTTTGCTTTTTGATGCTAAAATTATTTTATCTATCATTATTTTTATATATTTCATGTATTTTAATAATTGATGCCGCTGTTTCTTCAACTGATTTTCTAGTTACATCAATTACTGGCCAATTATATTTTTTAAAAGTTTTTTTTGCTTTCTCAATCTCTTCGGAAATTTTTTCTAGATTTGTATAATTTATTGGATCATCTTCTTTTAAAGAATTCATTCTGTTTTTTCTTAAATCTAATAATCTATTAGGTTCGGTAGTTAAACCAACAACACAGGAAATTTTAGGTTTTTTTTTTAAAATCTCGGGAACTGAATTTTCATTTACAAGTGGAATATTTGAAGTTTTTAAACCTCTATTAGCAAGATAAATAGAAGTTGGTGTTTTGCTGGTTCTGCTAACTCCTAACAATATAATGTCTGATTTCTCTAAATCATTTATTGAATTACCATCGTCATGATTCATTGTAAATTGAATTGCATCAATTCTATCATAATATTCTTCATTTAAAGTATGTTGGCCACTAGGTACGTGAGTTGCTTTTTGATTAAGTATTTTTGAAAAATTTATTATTAAATCTCCCAAAACACTAAAACAAGGTATTTTATATCTTTCACTTTTTTTTAATAAAAAATTAGCTAGATCAACATCAACTATTGTATAAAGTATTATAGAATTTGTTTTATTGTTTGAAATATCAATTATTTTAGATATTTGATTTTGGGTTCTTGTAAAAGAATAAGAATGAATTTTATAATTAAAATTTTTAAATTGTGCTTTAAGAGCTAAAAAAATTCTATCTAACGTTTCTCCAGTAGAATCTGATATTAAGAAAATTTGGTACGTATTATTCATGTATAAAATGTTAATAATTAAGTATTATTATGATCATTTTTTATTTAAGGAATAGTTTTTTTTTATTATTGTAAAACATTAATTTTATAAACATTATTATCAACGTTAATAAACAATATACATTTAATATAATAAAATTAAATAGAACTACAAAATAGCCAATATACAGTATTTTTAATAAGATTTATTTGTTGATAAAAAATGTATAAGTTGTTGATGATTAATAATTATCTTTATTAACATATTATACTACTAAAACTAAACTAAAATATAATATTAAAATATTTAAATGACTCCAATTCAACAATGTATAATAAAAAAAAAAATAAATTTAAAACCTATATGGTTAATGAGACAAGCCGGTAGATATTTACCTGAATTTAGAAAAATAAGAAAATCTAATACTAATTTTATTAAATTATGTTTAAACTCTAATTTATCATCAAAAATTACATTACAGCCAATTAAAAGATTTGATTTAGATGCTGCTATAGTTTTTTCTGATATATTAATGGTTCCGTATGGATTAGGTCAAAAAGTTGAATTTAAAAAAGATTTTGGACCTAAATTAAATAATTTAAATTTAGAAGAAATATCAAAAATTGAAGAAATACATTTTTTAAAAAAATTATTACCAATTTATAAATTAATTGAAAAAGTAAATAAAAATAAATTAATTTCAAAAAAAGATACGATTGGATTTGTTGGTGCTCCTTGGACATTATTAGTTTATATGATTAATCAATGTTCACCCAAAAAAAAATTGAAAGAAAATTTTTTTAAAGATAAAAATTTAATTAAAAAAACACTTTTAATATTAGAAAAATTTCTTAAAATTCATATAGAAAATCAAGTCAAACATGGCGCAACAATTATTCAAATATTTGATAGTTGGGCAGGTTTGTTAGAAGATAAAAATTTACCAGATTATATTTATGGTCCCACATTAAATTTAGTTAATTTTGTTAAATCATTAAATATTCCTGTAATATGTTTTCCAAGAGGAATTAAGAATTATAAAGAGTATTGTAAAATAGTAAAACCTGATGTGATTAGTATTGATTATAAAATAAACCCACAACAAATAAGAAAAGAAATTGATATAGTTGTTCAAGGTGGGCTTGATCCAAAAATTTTATTAACTGACAAAGAAAAATTAAAAATTGAAGCAAAAAAATATTTAGAAATTTTTAAAGATCATCCATATATATTTAATTTAGGACATGGAGTTTTGCCCGAAACAGATCCACAAATGGTAGATTATTTAATAAAGTTTGTAAAAAGCTATTATTAGAGTTATTTTTTATTTTAATGAAAAAAGATCATCCTAATATAAAATTTGGAAAAATTGGAGTTTTACTCGTTAACCTCGGAACCCCTGATTCAACAAGTTGGTTTGATATAAGAAAATATTTAAAGGAATTTTTATCAGATAGAAGAGTAATAGAAGTTAATCCTATTTTATGGAAATTAATTTTAAATATTTTTATTTTAAATTTTAGGCCGTCAAAAACAGCAAAAGCATACAGAGAAATATGGATGGAAAAAGAAGATATGTCCCCACTAAGATATTATACTTTAATGCAGTCAAAAAAATTATCAGAAAAAATAAAAGATGGGAGAATAATTATTGATTTTGCAATGAGATATGGAAATCCAAGTATTAAAAGTAAAATGAAAAAACTTAATAATGAGGGCTGCGAGAATATTATAGTTTTACCCTTATATCCTCAGTATGCTGCAGCAACTACGGCTACAGTTTGTGATGAAGTTTATAGAACTTTAATGAATATGAGATGGCAACCTAGTTTACAAATTATCCCTCATTACGAATCTGAGCCACTATACATAGACGCACTTCTAAACAGTTTGAATAAAAAAATTTCTGAAATTAATTGGACACCAGATTTAATTTTAGCTTCATACCATGGAATACCAAAAAAATATTTTGAAAATGGAGATCCGTACCATTGTTATTGTCAAAAAACATCGCGTCTTTTGTCTGAAAAATTTAAAAAAATTCCAATTAAAACAACATTTCAATCTAGATTTGGACCCCAGGAGTGGCTCCAACCTTATACTGATAAAACTTTAGAAAATCTTCCAAAAGAAGGTAAAAAAAATATTTTAGTAATTTGTCCAGGATTTTCATCTGATTGTGTAGAAACTTTAGAGGAAATATTAATTCAAGGTAAAAAAAGTTTTGTAGATAGTGGAGGTAAAAATTTTGATTTAGTCCCCTGCTTAAATTATAATGATGATCATATTAATTTACTTCAACATCTAGTCAAAAAATATATTGTAGAAAAATGAATATTTATTTAACTTTAAAGGCATTACACCTAATAGCAGTTATATCATGGTTGGCTGGACTGTTATATTTGCCTAGAATTTTTGTTTATCATGTTGAAAATAAACAAGATCAAAATATTTCTAATACTTTTAAAATTATGGAGAAAAAACTTTATTATTACATAATGATGCCAGCAATGCTTCTTTCATGGTTATTTGGATTATTGTTAATTTTTAGTATTGGGCTTGATCAGCTGGCATTCAAATGGTTACAAATTAAACTTATAATAGTACTAATCTTAACATCTTATCACTTTTTTTTAGGTTCATGCTTAAGAAAATTTAGCCTTGATCTTAATACTTATTCTTCTAAATTTTATAGAATTTTTAATGAAGTTCCCACTATTTTGCTTATTTTAATAGTTTTTATAGTGGTTTTTAAGCCTATCTAGTATTGAATTTTTTTAAAGAGTATATATATTAAACACATCTTACTAATCACAATTTAATTTCCAAACATGAATATACAAGAACTCAAAACAAAATCATCAGAGCATCTTATTACACAGGCCGAAGAACTAGGCATAGAAAATGCAAGCACACTAAGAAAACAAGAAATAGTTTTTGCAATTTTAAAAAAACTTGCAGAAAAGGAAGAAATTACAGGGGGTGGAGTTTTACAATTATTACAAGATGGTTTTGGATTTTTAAGAGCGATGGAATCAAACTATTTACCTGGAGCAGATGATATTTATGTTAGTCCAAGTCAAATTAGAAGATTTGGCTTAAGAACAGGAGATACAGTCGAAGGACCAGTAAGAGCACCCAAAGATGGAGAAAGATATTTTGCTTTATTACAAGTTAGTAAGATTAATTTTGAAGATCCAGAAAAATCTAGACATAAAATTGCCTTTGATAATTTAACTCCGTTATATCCTAATAAGCAATTAGTGATGGAGGTTGAAAGCAATAAAACTGAAAAAAAACCTGATTTAACTCCAAGGTTAATAGATTTAGTTAGTCCAATAGGAAAAGGACAAAGATCATTGATTATATCTCCTCCTAAGGCCGGCAAAACTATGATTTTACAAAGTATTGCAAATTCTATAGCTGCAAATTATCCAGAGTGTTATTTGATGGTTTTATTAATTGATGAGAGGCCAGAGGAAGTAACAGATATGCAAAGAACTGTAAAGGGAGAGGTAATTAGTTCAACATTTGATGAACCTGCCCAAAGACATGTTGCTGTCGCAGAAATGGTTATTGAAAAAGCGAAAAGATTAACCGAACATAAAAAAGATGTTGTAATTCTTCTCGATTCTATAACAAGACTTGGAAGAGCATATAATGCAGTTATACCAAGTTCTGGAAAAGTGTTAACTGGTGGTGTAGATGCTAATGCTTTACAAAGGCCAAAAAGATTTTTTGGAGCTGCCAGAAATATAGAAGAAGGTGGATCTTTAACTATTATTTCAACAGCTTTAATTGATACTGGCAGTAGAATGGATGAAGTAATTTTTGAAGAATTTAAAGGAACGGGAAATAGCGAAACTATATTAGATAGAAAAATATCAGAAAAAAGAATTTATCCAGCAATTGATATAACAAAATCTGGAACTAGAAGAGAAGAATTACTTTTTGATAAAAATGACTTACAGAAAATGAATGTGTTAAGGAGAATAATAGCTCCCATGGGAACTATGGATGCTATAGAGTTTATTAATTCAAAATTAAAAAATACTAAAAATAATGCAGAATTTTTTAATTCTATGAATAAACCTGCATAGTAAATAAAATTTATTATTATAACTTTCTTTTTCTTTTTATTTTTAATGTGGGTATACTGAGCTAATGACTATATATGCTCTTTCATCTGGACCAGGAATATCTGGTGTTGCTGTTATTAGAATATCTGGAAAAGAAACTTCTAGAATATTAAAACTTTTAACAAAAAAAGATCTACCCAAACCTAGAGTAGCAACTATTAAAAAAATAATTGATCCTAATAATTTGGAGTTAATAGACGAAGGTATAATTCTATGGTTTCCTGGCCCAAAGAGCTACACAGGTGAAGATATGGCCGAGTTACACGTTCATGGAAGCAAAGCTGTTATATACGCAATACACAAAGCACTAGGAGATACAAAAAAATGCAGGATTGCTGAGCCTGGTGAATTTACCAAAAGAGCTTTCCAAAATGGAAAAATAAATTTATTAAAAGCAGAAAGTATCTCTGATCTGATTTCATCTGAGACGGAAATTCAAAGAAAACAAGCAATAAATATTATGACCGGAAGATCATCCGAAGTTTACAACAATATGAGAGAAAAACTGTTAAAAGCTCTATCAAATATTGAGGCAAAAATAGATTTTCCAGATGAAGATTTGCCTGAAAAAATAATTAAAGAAATAAAGAAGAATGTTGATCATGTAATCGAAAAAATACAAAAAATTTTAAATGATCAAAAAGTAGGTGAAAGAATTAGAGAAGGATTTAAAATTGCAATAGTTGGACCAACAAATGCAGGTAAATCAAGTTTGTTAAATCATCTTTCTAATAGGGATGTGGCAATAGTTTCTGAAATTGCTGGGACTACAAGAGATGTTATAGAGGTACATTTAAATATCGATGGATATCCCGTAGTTGTATCTGATACGGCTGGGATAAGAAAATCTAAAAACGAAATTGAAAAAAAAGGTATTAAATTAGCATTAAAAAAAGCTGGAGAAGCTGATTTAAATCTTATTGTAATAGAGCCAAAAAACCTTGATTTTACAGGCTTTTTAAAGGATTTAATAAAACCAAACTCAATTTTAGTAATAAATAAGTGTGATTTACAAGAAGTTAGATTAACAGAGCAAATGAAAAAATTAGACCATGTAATAATATCAGTAAAAAATAATACGAATATAGAAAATTTAATTTTTAAAATAAAATCTAAACTAAAAGGAAAATTTATTAGGACTGAAGAAATTTTAATTACAAGAGAAAGGCATAGACAAAATCTTGAGCAGTGTTTGCAAAATTTAATTAATTTTAAAAATCAAAATGATGATTTTGATAAAGCAGCAGAAGACTTAAGATTAGCTACTAGAGATCTTGGAATGATAGTAGGTAAGGTTGATGTCGAAGAAATATTAGGTTCAATTTTTAATGATTTTTGTATAGGTAAATAAATTTAATATTAATCTTTTTTGACATTTCATATAGATTCCCTGTAAAATAATATATCAAATATAAGTATTAGTTATGAAGAATGATTTATCTTTTGATGTTGTAGTAATAGGTGGAGGACATGCCGGATGTGAAGCAGCAGCAGCTTCAGCAAGATTGGGAGTCAACACAGCATTATTTACGCACAAAATTGAAACAATAGGTGAGATGTCATGCAATCCAGCAATTGGTGGATTAGGTAAAGGACATTTAGTAAGAGAAATAGATGCACTAGACGGTGTAATGGCTGATGTAGCTGATAAGTCAGGTATTCAATTTAGGCTTTTAAATAGAAGTAGAGGCCCAGCTGTTAGAGGGCCTAGAACTCAAAGTGATAGATCATTATATAAGAAATTTATGCAAGAAAAACTTCTAAACTATTGTAATTTAAGCATTTTTTCTGATCCTATAATTGAGTTTATATTTAATAAAAACTCTGTAAATGGGTTTATTACTAAGTCTGGTAAAAAAATTCAAACGAGCAAGCTAATACTAACAACAGGAACTTTTTTGAATGGTTTGATACATATTGGTGAAAAGCAAACACCAGCTGGTAGGTATAATGAAAAGCCAACAACTGGATTAAGCGAGCAATTAAAAAAGTATAATTTTCGAATTGGCAGATTGAAGACAGGTACGCCACCTAGATTAGATGCGCGAACGATTAACTTTGAAAATTTGGAAGAACAGTTTGCAGATGAAGATCCATATTTTTTTTCTTTTCTTTCTAGTAGAAATTACAACAAGCAAGTTTCATGTAGGATGACATATACCAATGACGAGGTTCATAAAATAATTGCTAAAAATATAAATCGAAGTGCAATGTATTCTGGAAGCATTAAAGGTGTTGGCCCTAGGTACTGTCCATCAATAGAAGATAAGGTAGTTAAATTTTCTAAAAAAAGTAGACACCAGATTTTTTTGGAGCCTGAAGGCTTGAATGATTATACAATTTACCCAAATGGTATATCTACTTCACTCCCGTACGACGTGCAACAAGAAATATGTAGCAAAATCAATGGTTTAGAAAATGTAAAATTTATAAGACCAGGATATGCTATAGAATATGACTATATAGATCCAACTGAATTGTCATTAACCCTAGAAACTAAGAAGATTGACAATTTGTATCTAGCAGGTCAAATTAATGGTACCACAGGTTATGAAGAAGCAGCAGCGCAGGGCCTTATAGCAGGAATTAATGCGGCAAGATCAATTAAAGATCAGGAACCTTTTATATTGGATAGATCAGAAGCATATATTGGTGTTATGATAGATGATCTTGTTACAAAGGGAGTTGCTGAACCTTATCGAATGTTTACTTCTAGAGCTGAGTATAGACTTACTCTTAGATCGGATAATGCTGATTTACGATTAACTGAAAAAGGCATTAGAATTGGAGTTGTTGGTGATGAAAGAGCAAGAATATTTAAAAATAAGGCACTCAATTTAAAAAAGATATCTTGTAAAATGAGCAAACTAAAAATTAGTCCTTCACATGCAGCTAAATTTGGTATTAATATTGCAAAAGATGGTATATTTCGTTCTGCTGATCAAATTTTAAGTCAAAAAGACGTGAGTATGAAAAAAATTAGGGAAATATGGCCTGAAATTCAGTATTTTTCTCAGGAAATAGACAATCAAATAGAAATTAACTCTCACTATAGAGGATATCTAAAAAAACAAAATGCTGATATTTTAGCTTTTAAGAAGGATGAAAATTTAAAAATACCTAAAAATATTGATTACGATATATTTAGTGGATTATCTAATGAGGTTAAGGCAAAATTCAAGCAAATTAAGCCTAAAACATTGGGCCAAGCTCTTAGAATTGATGGAATAACTCCAGCTGCTGTATATATTTTGTTGTCACATGTCAAAAGAAGGTCTATTAAGCAAATAGCTTAATGGAAGAAGATTTTTTAAAAAATTATTCAATATTAGATGGATTAAATGTTTCACGTGAAACGTGTTTGGACTTTGAGAAGTTCATATCGATGATTAAATCAAAAAATGAAGAATTAAACATTATAAGTGAAAAAACCTCAATAAATGGGGAAATACGTAAAAGACATATAATAGATTCAGCGCAAGCTATTGATTTTGTTGACTTAAATACTAATACAACCTATGATTTAGGCACAGGAGGAGGTTTTCCTGGAATTGTTATAGCAATAATGGCAAAAAATTTAAAAAAAAAAATGAAAATGAATTTATTTGAAAAAAGTTATCATAAAAGTGCATTTTTAAAAGAAGTATCAAAAGAATTAAATTTAGAAACAGAAGTAATTCAAAAAGATGTATTTAAAACTAAAGAATTAAACTCAGGAACAATAATGGCAAGAGCTTTTAAACCAATGCCAATAGTTTTAGAACTTGTTTGTAAAAATTTTAAAAAATACAAAAATTTAGTTTTGTTTATGGGTAAAAGTGGAAAAAAAACATTAACAGAAACTTTAAAGGATTGGGATTTTGAGTATAAGGAAAAAAGAAGTCTTACAAATAAAGATTCATTTTTAATAAGTATTAAAAATATTAAAAAAAAATAAAATATATGCAAATTATTTCTATAATAAATCAAAAGGGTGGAGTTGGAAAAACTACAACGGTTATTAATCTTGCTGCCGGTTTGTCTAAGAAAGGAAAAAAAATTTTAGTAATTGATTTAGATCCACAAGGAAACGCAACAACAGGTTTGGGACTATCAAATATTCAAAATTCGAGTGATACAATTTATGGAGTTTTAAATGGCACAAAGACAATTAATGAAGCTATTAAGAAGACTGATTTTCAAAATTTAGATATAATTACATCTAACGTAGATTTATCAGGTCTAGAGGTTGAAACAGCAGGAGACAGCAAAAGAGCTTTTATTTTAAAAGATCAATTAATGGCTTATTTAAACGATTCTAGGAGCAATTATGACTATATTTTTATTGATTGTCCGCCATCTTTAAGTCTTTTAACAGTAATGGCTTTAGTTGCCTCTTTTTCTTTAATTGTTCCACTTCAAACAGAATTTTTTGCTTTAGAGGGCTTAACTCAATTAATGAAAACAATAGAACGAATAAAGACAAATTTAAATAAAGAGCTTAAAATTCGTGGAATACTTTTAACGATGTATGATAAAAGAAATAAACTTTCATCTCAAGTTGAAAAAGAAGCTAGAGACTATTTTCCAAGCCAAGTTTACAAAACGGTTATACCAAGAAATGTTAGATTATCAGAAGCACCATCTCATGGCGTTCCTGTTTTAATATATGATAAAAATTGCCCTGGCAGCATATCTTATTTTAATTTTACAGATGAATTTATTAATCAAGATAAAGAATTTGAAAGTGCCGCATAATGGATACGTCTAAAATAAAAAAAGGACTAGGTAGAGGGTTATCTTCGTTAATAGGGGAAACAAGAACCGAGAAAGATACTAGCAAAGTTTTAATTAGTGAATTAATAAGAAATAAATATCAACCACGTAAAACATTTGATTCAGAGAGTCTTGAAGAATTAACTAGCTCAATTAAAGAGCGTGGAATAATTCAGCCTATAATAGTAAGAAAATCAGAATCACAAAAAAATAAATATGAAATTATAGCTGGAGAAAGAAGATGGATAGCGGCCCAAAATGCAGGCTTACATGAAGTTCCTGTAGTTGTAACAGAAGCTGACGATCTTAAATCTCTGGAATTCGCTATTGTAGAAAACGTTCAAAGACATGATTTAAACGCGATTGAAGAAGCTCAAGGATATCAAAAACTGATAAGTAAATTTTCATATGATCAGGACAAAGTTTCTAAATTTATCGGTAAAAGTCGTAGTCATGTTTCTAATTGTCTGCGATTGTTAAGTTTACCTGAAGAGGTAATTAAATTAATTGAAAATTATAAATTATCCCAAGGTCACGCAAAAGTTTTAGTTGGTCTCGAAAATGCTTTATTTTTGGCTAAAAAAATTATTGAAAAAAAATTATCCGTAAGACAAGCGGAAAGTTTAGTTAAAATTTTTAAAAGTAAAAAACCAAGAAAAAACTTACAAAAAGATCCTAACTTATCTCAACTTGAATTATCAATTTCTGAGAAAATAGGTTTAAATGTTTTAATTAAAAATAAAAAAAATAATTCTGGAAGCATAACTTTGAATTATAAAGATTTAGATCAATTGAATAAAATTATAGACGTGATTAAGTCACATTATTAGATTGTTTTGAAGTATTAATTATAAAATCTGATAAAATATTTATAGCATTATCTGAATTTTTTTTTATTAGCAATTCTATGTCATTAGTTTTAAAAATCATATTTTGAATATTTTCTAAATTACTTAAATTTACTTGTTTTTTGACTAAATCTTTATCTTTCCAAAATATTGGTGGTTTATAAGATGCAATTATTGAGTCTAAGTTTTTATTTTTTTTATACTCCCGGTGTATTTTATAAAGTCTTTTTAATTTTATTGAAAAAGATCTAATAATTAAAATGCAATCTTCTAATCCAAAACTATTTTCATTAAGTATATTGATTGTTTTTTTTGAATTTTTGCTTAAACAGTTATCTAATAATTCTGAGACGCTGTAGTTTTCAGCAAGATTAGTCAATTTAAGAATTTCTTGTGGGCTAATGCTTTTGTGAGTTTTTATATAAGATTCAATTTTGCTTATTTCATTATTTAAATTTCCTCTGTCACCCCTGCTTCTTTCTATAAGTAAATTTATTATTTCCTGCGAAACAGGTATTTTATTTAGTCTAAAAAAATCTCTAGCTATCACACTTAATGTTTGCATATTATCTTCATAAATAGGGATACAAATACTATCTTTACTTTTTTCAAATAATTTTCTTAATTTTGATTTTTTTTCTAAAGTTGGTGAATTTAAAACAATTTTAATATCTTCTATTTTTTTTTCTAAAATTTCTTCAACAATATCGAATAATTTTTCAGTTACCCTAGAAATAATAAATAATTTTTTTTCCTCAAAAAAGGACTTTGAATATATTCCATTAAAAAAATCTCCTTTATTGTCTAATATTTCTTTTTCATCATATCTATGAACACCTTCTTTGAATTTATCTACAAAATATTTTCTTATAATATCATTCTTCAAACCTTCATTTTGACCATACAATAAAAATAAACCGCAATTATAGCTGCTAATTTTTGTTAATTCGTATGATTTTATTATCATTTATTAATTATATAAGATTAATATTATATCTTTATTTATTGCATCAATTAAATTTTCTTCAATTGTTTTTTCATATTGCTTTAAATCAAATTTATTAGAAATATTTTTATAACTGAAGTTTTTAGATATACTTTTCTTTTTGTTTTTTTCGTAATTAGAATTAATTTCAAAATCCGTATTAATTGTCATTTTATATATCAAAGCATTACCCTTAGCATCTTTACTTGATATATCTATTTTTTTTTTTGATTTTAATTTTAATTTAATTATTTTATTATAATTTTCTACTGAGGTTAAATAATTTAATTTATTTTTAATTTTTAAACTTATTTTATCATCTTCATCAAAAATTATTTCTTTGAGCAAAAAGTTTGAATCTTTTCCAGAAAATATGGGCTGATAACCACAATTTGTTAACAATAAAATCCCAAAAAATACAATTATTTTTTTCATTCCAAAATAAGATTAATTAATTTATCTTTAATATAAATACTTCTTTTGATTTTTTTACTTTCTAAATACTTACTATATGTGTTATTATTCTTAATCTCATTAATTAATATTTCTTTATTTACATCTTTTTTGCTAATAATAACCGCTCTTTTTTTACCATTAATTTGTAAAACGATATTTATATTTTCTTTTACAAGATACTGCTCATTAACTTTTGGCCAAAATATTTCATCTTTATTTCCCAAATCTTCCAAACATTCATTTGCAAAATGAGGAACAACTGGTGTCATTATCTTTAGAATTTTAATATAATTTTTTAAAAGATTATCTTTATCTAATGACTTATTTATTAATTTAATTAAAAAATTATAAGTTTCATATAAATTAGCTATAATCACATTGTAGTGAAATTTTTCTAAGTTTTGAGTAATTTTTTTTATTATTTCGTTTGTAAATCTGTTTATTTCTATTGAGTTAACTTCATTTGCTTTATTATCTGATGAAGATATATTTTTTATATTTTGATGAAGTGTCCAAAATTTTTGTAAGAATTTATAAGATGCGACCATTCCTTGCTCAGACCATTGAACATCTTTTTCAGGTGGGCTATCTGATAGAATAAAAAGTCTTACAGCATCAGCACCATAGTTATTAATTATGTTTTCTGGATCTATAGTATTTTTTTTTGATTTGGACATTGATTCACTTGGTCCTACTTTAATTTTTTCTTTTTGATCAGATTTTTTAAAATAATTTTTTCCGTCTTTTGTAAAAATATCATCTGGACTAATCCAGTTATTTTTTTCATCTTTATAAGTCTCGTGACAAACCATTCCTTGTGTAAAAAGACCTTTGAATGGTTCTTTGTGAGTAAAATTTTTATTTTTATAATTTATTGCATGCATAAAAAATCTTGAATACAACAAATGCAGTATTGCGTGTTCAACTCCGCCTATATACTGATCCACAGGCATCCAGTAATCAATTTCATCAGTGTTATATCCATAATTTTTGCTTTGAGGAGAACAAAATCTTAAAAAATACCAAGAAGAATCTACAAAAGTGTCTAAAGTGTCTGTTTCTCTGACACACTTTTTTCCATTTATAGTTATGTTTTTCCATTCAGATTGATGTTCAAGCGGGTTACCTTTAGTATTTAATTTAATTTTTTCAGGTAAGTTGATAGGTAAATTTTCTTTTGGAACTTTTACGATATTATTTTTTTCATCATACGCTATTGGAATAGGGCATCCCCAATACCTTTGCCTAGAAACACCCCAATCTTTTAATCTAAAATTGATTTTTTTTTTACCTAGTTTTTTCTTTTCAAGTATTTCAATTGTTTTGACAATAGATTCTTCAGGTACTTTAAGACCATTTAAAAAATCTGAATTAAAAATAATACCTTGATCTGTATAAGCTTTATCTTTTATTTTAAATTTACCTTTAAAATCTAATGGTTTAACTACTGGATTTACTTCAAGTTTATATTTTATTGCAAAATCTAAATCTCTTTGATCATGAGCAGGACAACCAAATACAGCACCAAAACCATAATCCATAAGTACAAAATTTGCAAAATAAACAGGAACTTTTATTTTTTTATCTAATGGGTTAATTGCTAAGAGTTCTGTTTTGAAGCCAATTTTTTCTGCTTGAGCAATAGACTCTTCTGTGGTTCCAGATTTAGAACATTTTTCTTTAAATTTTAAAAAATCATCATTTTTTTCATAAAGTTTAGATAAAGGGTGATCTATTGATACTGCTAAAAAAGAAAATCCAAATAAAGTGTCAGGTCTAGTTGTAAAACATTTTATTTTATTTATTGATTTATTTCCTTCAATTTTAAAATCAATTTCACAGCCAAAAGATTTACCAATCCAATTTTTTTGCATAGTTTTAACTTTTTTTGGCCATTCATCTAGCTCATTAAGACCATTTAACAGCTCTTCTGAAAATTTTGAAATATTAAAAAACCACTGGTTTAACTTCTTTCTTTCAACGGTTGCCCCTGATCTCCAGCCTTTACCATCAATTACCTGTTCATTAGCCAAAACAGTTTCATCAACCGGATCCCAATTAACGTAATTTTCTTTCCTATATACAAGTCCTTTTTCATAAAGTTCTAAAAAGAAAAGTTGTTGGTGTTTATAGTAGTCCGAGGAACAAGTTGAAATTTCTCTATCCCAATCAATTGATAATCCCAATTTTTTAAGTTGAGATTTCATTGCAGAAATATTTTGATTTGTCCAATCTTTGGGATCAAGATTGTTTTGTTTTGCAGCATTTTCAGCAGGCATACCAAAAGAATCCCAACCCATAGGATGTAATACATTATAATTCTGCATTACTTTATATCTGGCTAAAACATCTCCAATTGTATAGTTTCGAACATGTCCCATGTGAATTTTTCCTGACGGATAGGGAAACATTTCAAGGCAGTAAAATTTTTTCTTATTTTTATCAATATTAGATTTAAAGGTTTTATTTTTAAACCAGTAATCTTGCCATTTATTTTCAATAACTTTAAAATTATATCTATCCACTTCGCAATTTACTTTAAAAAATTTTAATATTTTTCATTAATGGTGAATTTATTTTAACAAATTACCCTACCGTCTCCGCACCAAGTTATTTCGCCTGTTTTTTTATTTTTATAACTTTTTGTTGGATCATTTTCATCTCTTGCTTTTTTTATCAATGCAGCTTTTCTTAAAATTGTATTTTTTATCTCTTCATTTAAAGAACTCTTAACTTGAGTTATTGCGCAGGAGTTGTTTGCTCCACAAATTTTTTGGTGTAGTGACACTTTAAGTCCATCAGCTCTAATTTCATTGCTTAAAAATCTGACTGTAATTTTAATTGATTGATTGTTTTGATTTTCAGAATACCAATCAGTAATTATTAAACCGCCCGAATAATCTACATTTGAGAACGACATGAAATCCAAGGTATCTAAACTTGCTCGCCATAACTCGTTTGAGGATGCAAATTCAAAAGAACCTCCACTGGAACGTCTTTGTTTGCCTTTACTTAAAATACCGGCTGGATCAGTTATTCCCTTACCTTCCTGAACATTTTTTCTTGCTCTTTTTTTTCCATCGACCTCAAAATCTCCATCCCAATCAATTTTTTTACATCCGCTTAGGGGCAAAAAAACAAAGGATATAATTAATAGATATTTAAGAAATTTTATAAAATTCATTACAATTGATGGTTTAGCGCAATAAATGGCTAATTCAAAAGATTAAATTAGTGTGATATTTATGCAACAAATCTAGAAAAAATACCATATTTCATTAAATATGAAGTTTAATATATACAAATAATGTTAAAAAACGCTCATTCATATGAATAATTTTAATAAAAAGGAGACAATTATGAATAACTTAAAAAAAGTAGGTTTATCAGCTTTAGCTGGTTCACTTGCTATTTTTTCTGCTAACGCTTCAGAAATGGCTGTAACGGGTGATACCCAAGTAGTATGGACATCTCAAGAGGGTAACGAAGCTGGCGCACCGGGATCAAACGGTAAAGGTATCGGTGTTGACACTGACTTATATTTCAACGCAAGTGGTGAGCTTGACAATGGTTGGACTATGAGTTTTTTCAATGCTCTTGATACTGATGGTGATGCAAATACATCATCTATGCAAGCTACATTAGGAATGGGATCATTAGGTACTATTGTTTTTGCTGACGTTGGTGGAACAGGTGCTAATGGAATTGACGACGTACTTCCATTTGCTTATGAAGAAACATGGGATGGAACAACTCATACATCTGAGTTTCATCAATTTGGTGGATCAACTACATCTGGTGCGATTGACTATAGAACTCCAGCTTTCTCAATTGGAGATATTTCTATATCAGCAACTTATGCTTATGATCCTAACGCAGGAAGCACTACAAGAGTAAGTGCTGGTGGTATCGATACTGGTACTTCTGCAAGTGGTGAAGCGGGAACTATTAAAGTTTCAGGATATGGCTTTACGTTCGGTGCTGGTTTTGAAGAAGTAGAAAACGAGTCACAAACTACAGGCGCAACTGACCTATCAAGAAACACTGGCTATTTGAAATATTCAAATGGTCCAATAACTGTTGCTTACCAAGAGTTCTATACTAACCCGGCGAACAGCTCTGCTAGTGGAACTCAAACACCTGATATTTCTGGTGATGGTATGGGTATTTCATTTGCACAAGATGCTTTTTCAGTGTCATACGCTGAAGTTACAGAGTCAAATGAAAATATATCTGATGTTGTAACAGCAACTGAAACTGAGCTATCTGCGTTACAGGCTACTTACACAATGGGTGCTATGACTATAGGTGCATCTATGTATGAAACTGATAACCCAGAAGCTGCAACTGGTAAATACGAAGAAACAGAACTTTCTCTTTCTTTTGCATTCTAGTTAATAGTTTTAAATTATTAAAAAAACCGGCCTATATTTTTAGGCCGGTTTTTTTTTATCCAGGAAATAGACGCCAAGCCAACACTTTTAGTAAGTTTTATTTTTTTATAATTTGAGCAATTAATGCCTCCAAGTGCGATAATTTTTTTTTCTGTATTTTTAGCTATTAAATTAAATCTATTTATATTTAAAAAATAATTTGATTTATTTGTTTTAAATAAAGGAGAGATAAAAATAGTATCACACTTTTGTTTTTCTTTAATTTTAAGCTCACTTATATTGTGAGCAGATCCTATAATCTTGAAATTTTTTTTAATATTTAGGTTTTTATAATTGCAAATTTTTTTAAATGCAGGAATATAAACACCATCTAAATTTAAATTAATAGCAATCTTCAAATTGTTAGATATATAAAATTTTCTATGCTGTTTTAAACAAAGATCTCTTATTTTCTTAATTAATTTTAAATTATATTTTCCTTTGTAATTTCTATATATTAGAGCAATATTTTTATTTAATTTTTGAATTTCTTGCCTATTAAATTCATCTATAAAGTAGTAAATTTTTAAAAAACTATGCATGATATTGTTAAAAATCTACTATCAATTAAAAATGAAATACAGTCAAATAATAGCAATGCAGAAGTTGTTGCTGTTTCAAAAACCTTTTCAATAAGCAAAATATTACCTTTAATTAATTATGGTCATATTCATTATGGAGAGAATAAAATTCAGGAAGCTGTTGAAAAGTGGACTGAAATTAAAAAAGATTTTGTAAATATCAAGCTCCATTTTATTGGGAAACTTCAGACCAACAAAGTTAAGTTTGCACTTCCTTTGTTTGATTATATTCATTCACTTGATAGCATTAAACTGGCTGAAAAAATTGCCAATGAACAAATTAAAAAAAAATCTACACCTAAAATTTTTATACAAGTAAATATTGGAAAAGAAGACCAAAAAAATGGAATTGATATTGAAAATTTAGAAAAGTTTTATTCCGATTGTATAAAAAATTTTAATTTAAATATTATTGGATTAATGTGCTTACCACCGAATGATAAAACTCCAGAAATATATTTTTCTAAAATGAAAAGCTTGGTTGACAAAATCAATCTAAAAGAACTGAGTATGGGTATGACAAATGATTATATTAAAGCATTACAGTATAAATCTACTTTTTTAAGGATCGGATCTAAAATATTTGGATCAAGGGATTAATTTATTTTAATTTTAGTTTTTCTTTTTATTAATTTTAACATTATTAAAAAATCCTTTTCCTTTAAAGCTATACATCCAATAGTTGGTTTATAGTTTTTTGTTAAATGTATAAAAATTGCACTTCCTTTTTGAGGTATTTTTTTTGGATTGTAATTTATGACTAAAATATAATTATATTTATAATCTTTTCTAAATAATTTTTCATGCTTAATACTTTTCTTTATTTTTATTTCAGAGTTATAAAACTTGCTTTTGGAGTCATTACACCATCCTAAATTAGGGTAAATTTTTTTTACATTTAAATCTACTTGTGGTTTTGGAACTCTATCGTCTCTATAGTAAAGTTTGTCTATAGAAAAAAAACCTTTTGGAGTAGATTTATCACCTTCAACTTTATTTTTTTTAATACCATTTTTTCCTATAGAGCACTTAAATTTAAAATCATCAATTATTAATGTGTCTTTATTTTTCAAATTTATTAGCATATGATTTTAATAAATGAATAAACAAATAGTTAATTTAGTTCAGTTTAACGAATTATATAAAATTTTAAATGAAATTAAGAATATTTTATCTTTTGATTTAAAAGGTTATAAGAATGCAGGTGAATTTTTAAATGATTTACATAAGAATAATAGCTTAAAATATTCAACAATTATAATAAATTCAAAAAATAATTTTAAATTAAATGAAGAAAATATTGATATGAGAAATATATTGGTCTTTAATAATTTTCCTATTCAATTAAGCAAAATAATTGACCAAATAAATGTGCAACTAATTAAGCAAAAATATAATTTTCAGTCTAAAATAAATATAAAAAATTATAATTTAAACTTAAATTCAAGAGTAATTACAAAAAATCAAATAGATTTAAAACTAACTGAAAGAGAAATTGATATAATACTTTTTTTACAAAAACAAAATAAACCAAAAAAAATTGAAGTTCTGCAGAAAGAAATTTGGCATTATTCATCTGATCTTGAAACGCATACAGTTGAGACTCATATTTACCGCTTAAGAAAAAAAATAAAAGAACAGTTTAATGATGAGAAATTTATTTTAAGCTATAAAGATGGTTATTCAATTGAATGAAAAAAAAAAATTTAATCGCAAAAGAACTTAGAACCCAAAAGTACAAACCTAGAATAGTTAAACCAAAAAAAGGCAAAGGCAGCTTTAAAAGAAAAAAAAGTTAAATGTTTAATATTTTGCATCTTTATAAGTTATTATGTCAATATTAAAACTAATAATAACTCTATCTTCTGAAGATAAATTTTTACCAACAGAATGATATAAATAAGATGGAAAAATTAATAAATTTCCCTCTTCTGCTTTTATGCTGAAACCTGATGAATTAAATTCATTATTTTTTTCAATTACAGGATGACGAAATTTTTTAACCTCATTTGGTTCATAAAATTGAATATCTCCACAATTTTCTGGAGCTTTAACGTAATATGCGGCGCTTAAATAAGTGTTGGGATGATTATGGATTTGGTTAAAACTATTTTTTTTATTAATTATTGCCCATATTTCAGTAACTCCTACTTTTTCTGGATTAAATTTCCATCCAAAACCATCAATTATAACTTCTTTAACATGTTCATGAATTGTATTAACAAAATTATGAGGAATACTACCTTTTTCAAGTTTAAAATTTTTTGAATGCCATCCACCAACATTAGATCTTTGTGTTCCTTCTTTATCGTTTTTATGCAGATCATAAATATATTTTGATAATTCAATATTTAATTTTTCATGATCTTTAACTTTAAATTGAAAAACAGGTGTAGCAAAAAGTTTATGTATAAATTTATCAATCACTTATGTTTAATCTTGCTCCAATCTGCTGAATGATTTTTGATGACATTTCAGTACCTTTTTCTAGGCATTGATTTAATGGAAGATTATTTACGTGGCCGTGTAAAAAACCTGCCGCAAAGAGATCGCCCGCTCCTGTAAGATCAACAATTTTAAGATCTTTTTTGATACCACATTCAGCAACTTCGTCACCATTTATTGCAATTGCTCCTTTTTGTCCTCTAGTAATTACTAAAAGCTTTCTAAGTTTTTTTGAAAAGTTAATTACATCATTAAAATTTTTTGCATCAATTAATGATATTATTTCTTGCTCATTTGAAAAAGTAATATCAAGTTTGTTTTTAACCAGGTCTAAAAAATGAGGTTTATGTCTATCAACGCAAAATTGATCAGATAAAGACATTGCAACTTTATTTGCATTATTTATTGCTTTATCAAATGCTTTCTTAGGTTCACCCTCATCCCAAAGATAGCCTTCAAGGAATATTATTTCACTTTTCTTAATTGCATCAGAACTAACGTCACTTTCACTAATTTTTCCTGCGGTACCTAAGAATGTACACATTGTTCTTTCAGAGTCTGGTGTCACTAAAATTAAACATGTTCCAGTTGGCAATTGTTCTTTTTTTTTAGAGTAAAAATATTCCACATTTTCTTTTTTTAATCCTTCTTCATATTTACTTCCAAGATCATCGTCAGATACTTTGCCTATGAATCCTACTTTGTTACCTAGTTGAGATATACCTACTATTGAATTTGCTACTGATCCACCAGAAACAGTTTTTTCTATTTTAAGATTAGTTAATAATTTTTTAAATTCATTTTCATCAAAAATTAATTTCATAGTACTTTTGGTTAAACCGTTTTGAGTAATAAAATTATCATCAACTTTACAGATAACATCTACAATTGCATTTCCTATCCCTAAAATTTTCATAATTAAGCTTTCTTTGTTTTTATTGGTGATTTTCTGTTAGGATAACAAGTAGTACAAATTTTACAAGTTAAACCGTAGCACTCTCTGGCCTTACAATGTTCTCTTCCATAGTAAATTATTTGAAGATGAATTTTATTCCAATGTTTTTTAGGAAATAATCTTTTTAGATCATTCTCCGTTTGAATTACATTTTTTCCATTAGTTAATCCCCATCTTTGAGCCAATCGGTGAATATGAGTATCAACAGGAAAAGCTGGATGTCCGAATCCCTGTGATATAACTACACTAGCAGTTTTGTGACCAACACCTGGAAGTTTTTCAAGCTCTTCAAAAGTTTTTGGAACCTTTCCTTTATGTTTTTCAATTAATTGTTTTGAGAGAAAGTAAACACTTTTAGCCTTTACTCTAAAAATGCCTATACTTTTAATTAATTTTTCAATTTTCTTTCTTCCTAATTTTACAAAGTGTTCTGGTTTATTATATTTTGGATAAATATTTTTAGTAACATTATTTACGTTAACGTCTGTAGTTTGAGCAGATAATAAAACAGAAACTAATAAAGTAAATTTATTTCTGTGCTTTAAGGGAATTGGTGTTCTGGGATAAATTCTATTTAGAATTTTTAGTATTATTTTAGATCTTTGAACTTCATTCATTTAAAGTTTAAAACATCTCTCATTGAATAAAGGCCAGGTTTTTTATTCATTAACCATTTAGCTGCCGTGAATGCTCCTTCTGAATATAAGGCTCTATCAAAAGCTTCATGATTTAATGTAATTATTTCTTTACCATTTGAGAATGTTACTTCATGTTCGCCAACAACTTCACCTTTTCTTAATGAATTAAAATTAATTTTTTTCCCATAAGGAAAAGATTTTTTGTTTAGGTATTTTTTTCCTATCAACTTGTAAAAATCTCTATTTTTTCCAATGGCTATACCTCTACCGAGCATTAAAGCAGTTCCTGATGGGTGATCTTTTTTATGTTTATGATGAATTTCAAAGACCTTGCTTAAAAAATTATTTCCAAGAGATTTTGATGCAATTTCAGTTAAATACATTAATAAATTTATTCCTAAACTCATATTTCCAGCTCTAAGTATAGGTATTTTTCTAGAATACTTTTTAATCAAATTTTCTTCTTTTTTTGAAAATCCAGTTGTTCCAATAACTACTTTTTTTTTTAATTTTGAAGCGATCTTTAAAATTTCAAACGTGCATTTAGGAACTGTAAAATCTATTATTAAATTTGCTTTTTTAAAGGCTTCTTCATTATTTAAACTAGGCTTAATACCAACAATTTTTTTATTAATTATTCTATTTTCTGTAAGAGCTACTATTTTGAAATTTTTATCAGATTTGGCAGATTTAATAATCTGTTGACCCATTCTTCCCATGCATCCAGTTATAGCTAAATTAATTTTTTTCATTTAAAAGATAAAATATAAAACTATCATAACAACTGAAACAATTATAGCCCAAATAGATAGATTAGTTAAAAATAGTTTTAATTTTGAATTAGTTTGTAAAAAAGATGGTAGAACTAATATTAAAACTGCAATCATGAAAATTGCTGGAATAATTTGATCCCAGTTCATTTAATTTTTCCAGAAACTCTTTGCTTTTTGAAAGAATTTTTTAATACTCGGATTTGATTTTTCATTTTCAATTTCTCTAAATTTTTCAAGCAATTCTTTTTGTTCTTTATTTAAAGAAACTGGCACTTCAGTATTAACTTGTACATAGAGATCACCATTTCCACTTCCTCTCATATAAGGCATTCCTTTACTTTTCAATCTAAATTGTTTTCCACTTTGCGTTCCCGATGGTATTTTAATTTTTGCTTTTCCTCCGTCTATTGTGGGTATTTCTATAGAAGTTCCTAAGGCAGCATCAGCAATTGAAATAGGGCATTCAAAAAATAAATTTTCATCTGATCTTTTAAACAAGTCATGTGAATAGACATTTATAAATAAATAAAGATCACCATTTCCACCACCTCTGGAACCAGCTTCACCTTTTCCAGCAAGTCTTATTCTTGTTCCATCATCAACTCCTTTTGGTATTGTTACAGATAATCTTTTTGATGCTTGCTTTTTCCCTTGCCCATTACAACCAGAGCATGGGTTTGTAATTTCTTCACCTGACCCTGAACATTGAGGGCATGTTTGTTGCACAGTGAAAAAACCTTGACTTGATCTAACCTGTCCATGACCACCACACATTGAGCATGATCCTGCATCATGTCCGGGTTTTGAACCGCTTCCTTTACAAGTGTCACATTTTTCAGATGTTGAAAATTTAATATCTTGTTTTTTTCCAGTATAAGCTTCTTCTAAAGTTATTGATAAATCATACCTTAGATCTGATCCTCTATTATTTGTTCTTCTATTTCTTCTACCACCTCCTCCAAATCCCTCTCCAAAAAAATCCTCAAAAATATCTGAGAAATGACTAGAGAAATCAAAGTTGCCAAAACCCCCTCTTCCACCTCCACCATTTTCAAATGCTGCGTGGCCAAAATTGTCATAGTTTTGTTTACGCTCTGAGTTTGATAGAACATGATAAGCCTCAGAAGCTTCTTTAAATTTTTCTTCAGCAGCTTTATCACCTTCATTTTTATCTGGATGATATTTAACCGCTAATTTTCTATATGCTGATTTAATTTGATCTGCTGTAGAACTTTTGTTTACACCTAAGACGTCATAATAATCTCTTTTTGCCATAACTAATTATAGACAAGCAGTTGTTAGCTTAGGCGCTTTTTTCTTTATTTTCGTCTTTTACTTCTTCAAAGTCTGCATCAACAACATTATCGTCTTTTTTTCCTTCTTCTTTTTTTGCGTCTTTTGGTGCATCGCTAGGTTTAGCACTTTGTTGAGATTTATAAATTGCCTCACCTAATTTCATTGATGCTTGAACTAATTCTTGTGTTTTCTTTTTTATATCTTCAACATCAGTTCCTTTTAAGGAGTTTCTTAAGTTAGCAGAGGCTGTTTCTATGGCTTTTTTATCAGCGTCTGAAACTTTAGCTCCATGTTCTTTTAAATTTTTTTCAGTAGAATGTAACAAAGTATCAGCCTGGTTTCGTGAATCTACTGCTTCTCTTTTCTTCTTATCAGCTTCTTTATTAGATTCTGCTTCTTTAACCATTTTATTAATTTCTTCTTCACTCAAACCACCAGAAGCTTGAATTTGAATTTTTTGTTCTTTGCCGGTTCCTTTATCTTTTGCGGAAACATTGACAATTCCGTTAGCATCAATATCAAATGTTACTTCAATTTGTGGCACTCCTCTTGGTGCTGGTGCTATTCCTACTAATTCAAAATTTCCTAAAATTTTATTATCTGATGCCATTTCTCTTTCACCTTGCAAAACTCTGATAGATACAGCTGGCTGATTATCTTCAGCGGTTGAAAAAACCTGACTTTTTTTTGTAGGTATTGTTGTATTTTTATCTATTAATTTTGTTGATACTCCACCTAAAGTTTCGATTCCTAAAGAAAGTGGTGTAACATCAAGCAGAAGAACATCTTTAACGTCTCCTTGTAGAACTCCTGCCTGAATAGCTGCTCCCATTGCAACAACTTCGTCAGGATTAACACTTTTATTTGGATCTTTCCCAAAGAAATTTTTTACTGCTTCAATAACTTTGGGCATTCGAGTCATGCCACCAACCATCACAACTTCATTAATATCGTTTGCAGTAAGTCCAGCATCTTTTAAGGCTGTTTTACAAGGTGGTAAAGTTTTAGTAATTAGTTCTTCCACAAGAGCTTCTAATTTTGCTCTAGTCATTTTTAAATTAATATGTTTTGGTCCAGTTTTATCTGCAGTGATAAAAGGTAGGTTAACATCAGTTTGTTCTGCTGAGGACAATTCTATTTTAGCTTTTTCTGCTGCTTCTTTTAGTCTTTGAAGAGCAAGTTTATCTGATTTTAAATCAATACCGTTATCTTTTTTGAATTCTGCAACTAGATAATCAACAATAGTATTATCAAAATCTTCTCCACCTAAAAAAGTATCACCATTTGTAGATTTAACTTCGAATACACCATCTCCTAATTCAAGAATTGAAACATCAAAAGTTCCCCCACCTAAATCGTAAACAGCTATTTTTTTATTTGTTTTTTTATCTAAACCATAAGCTAGTGAAGCTGCAGTTGGTTCATTTATAATTCTTAATACTTCAAGACCTGCAATTTTACCTGCATCCTTTGTAGCTTGCCTTTGTGCATCGTTAAAATAAGCAGGAACTGTAATAACTGCTTTAGTTACTTCTTGTCCTAAATATTTTTCAGCAGTTTCTTTCATTTTTTGAAGTATAAATGCAGATATTTGTGAAGGTGAATATTTCTGTTCTTTTGCTTCAATCCATGCATCACCTTTTTCTGAATTGACTATCTTGAATGGTGCTGACTGAATATCTTTTTTTACTGTTGGGTCTTCAAAATTTCTTCCAATTAACCTTTTAACAGCAAAAATTGTATTTTCAGGATTAGTTACTGCTTGTCTTTTTGCTGGTTGACCAATTAATTTTTCATTTTCTTCTGTAAAAGCAACAACTGAAGGAGTAGTTCTTGCGCCTTCGGCATTTTCTAATACCTTAGGCTGCGTTCCTTCCATTATAGCAACACATGAGTTAGTTGTTCCTAAATCTATACCAATTACTTTGCTCATAATTTTTTAATATCTTGGTCTCATATAAGTGCTAATTTTTAATGTACAAGTTTATTTAGCATTTATTTCACTCTTTTTTTCCTTATTTTCCTTATCTTTTTTGTCTTCTTCTTTATTAGTTTCTTTTTTTTCAGTTTTTTTTGAAACTGCAACTAATGCAGGTCTTAACAACCTGTCCTTCATAGTAAAACCTTTTTGAATTTCTTGCACTATTGTTCCTGGTTCATTTTTATCATCTTCTATCTCCATCATTGCTTGATGATAGTTTGGATCTAGTTTTTTATTTATTGAAGTTATAGGTTCAATATTATTTTTTTTAAAGATAGATAAAACATCTTTATGAATGATTTCTAAGTGTTCTAGGGTTTTTTTTAAACTTTCAGAATTTTTTAAACTCTCATCATTTTTTAAAGATTCTTTAGCCCTTTCAAGATTGTCTGTAAGGTTCAATGTTTCTCTTGCAAATGAAAAGCCCCCATACTCAAAAGCTTCATCTTTTTCTTTTTCATATCTCCTTCTTTGATTTTCCATTTCCGCGAAGGTTCTGGTTAATTTATCTTCTAATTCTTTAATTTTTTCATCAGGAGTTAAAGTTTTTTGTTCTTTTATTTCTTTATTATCTTTTAATTTATTATTTTCAGCATTTTCCTGATTTATATTCTTTTTTTCTGATTCTATGTTTTGATCTTTTTCCATTATAGCTTATATGGTAAGAAATTTAATAATTGCTAGATGTTAAATAAAAAAATTAAAGAAATATTGATTGGTACTAATAATGTTGGAAAACTCAAAGAAATTAAGGATTTATTACCAAAATCAACTAGAATTTTTTCAACTAAAGATTTTAAATTAAATAGTCCTAAAGAAAATGGAAGTACATATTTAAAAAATTCTCTTATTAAGGCTAAATTTTTTTCTAAGAAAACAAAAATGATATGCTTAGCTGACGATTCAGGTTTTGAGATTGATATTTTAAATAGGAAGCCAGGAATATTCTCAGCTAGATGGGCTGGTGCGAATAATAATTTCAATAAAGCTATTTCTAAAGTTTTTAAAGAACTTTACAGAAAAGATAAAAATTGGAAGTTAAAAAAAATTAAAGCCAGATTTATATGCGCTTTAACAATTTATTGGCCCCATGGTAAGAAAATTAATTCCCTAGGCAAAATTGAAGGTGTAATATCAGATAAAAAGAAAGGAAAAAATGGATTTGGATATGATCCAATTTTTATACCTACAAAAAGTAGGATTACTTTTGGTCAAATGAAGCCTAGCAAGAAATATAAAATTGACCATAGATTTAAAGCATTCAAAAAAATTAAAAGATTTTTTTGATATTATTATTTTCTATTTTGTAAAAATTAAGAATATGATTAATTTTTTTATCTTTTATTTCAAAAATTCCTACTTTGCCTTTAAATTTATTTTTTTTTGAAAATATTTTTTCATCTACAACCAAATTATTTTGAAAAATTAAATAGTAAACTAATCCAACTAAATCATAACTAAGAAATGATAATTGATTTGGATATTGTTTAAATTTTTTAAAATATATATTTTTAAACTCATCATAATTTTCTTTATTAATTGAAGGGTAATAAATTGGTTGATAACTAGTTTCTTGCATCAATGATTCATCAAACCATTGGTTTAGAGTTATAAAATAAGTTTTTTTAGGTGACACATCGGTATAAATTAATGAAGTTGTAATACTTTTTAAACTTTCATCAAAATCTGCAATTATTAATGAGTCAAAACCTATTTTTCCTATGGTGTCTTTTTTTTCTAATATTTTTATTTTTTTATCTTTATTGGGTTCTTCGGATTCTTCAAGTCTTTTAATTTCATCTTTTACATTTTGTTTTCTCTGTGAATATTTGGTAATTTTTTCTATTTGTTTTGTAAGCTTAGTTGGATCAGAGTCATAATAGTGTATCTTAAAAGTTTTAATTTTTGATTTTTTAATTGCTTTTATTATTTCATTTTTATAATTTTTATTTGGAATTAAAAAAATTGTTTTTTTAAGTTCATTATCTTTTTGAAATTTTGCGATAGTATTAAGTTGAGAGCTGGCGTTTATACCAACACTTATAATATTTTTTGGATTATCAATAATTTTATTTGTTAAAGATAAAAAAGTCATATCACTCAATTCTCGTAATTTAACTAAATTATTATTAAACACTGGTCCTAGAACTATCTTAACACCAGCTTCTTCTAGCTCTTTTGCTTTTTCATATGTAACATCTGGATTTGATGCGGTATCTTTAGGAATTATTTCTATTAAAGGATTATTAATTTTGTTTATAGCAAGCAAAGTTGATTTTATTATTGATTTTCCTATTTCACTAAATTCTCCAGTAATTGGCACTAGCAAGCCCAATTTAATTTTATCTTGAGCAAACACTTTAGTTAAACTTGAAGAACTAAATAAAATTATCAGAATTATAATTTTGACTAATATTTTCATTTTAATGTTATTATTATATTATTTATATTTTAATGATTCCACAAAACGACATAAAATTTGAAGAATTAAAGCATGGTTTATATGTAGTTTCTACACCTATTGGAAATTTATCAGATATTACTTTTAGGGCAATAAATGTACTAAAAAACTCTGAATATATTCTTTGTGAAGATACAAGGGTATCAAAAAAATTATTGGATAATTATAAAATTAGATCTAGGTTAATTTCTTATCATAAGTTTAATGAAACAAAAAATTTAGAAAAAATAATTAATATTTTGAAATCACAAAAAATAGTTTCACTAATTTCTGACGCTGGAACTCCTGCTATTTCAGATCCTGGAAGAATTTTGATTAAAGAGTGTATAAAAAATAAAATTGAAATATATCCAATTCCTGGTGCCTCAGCAATTACATCAGCTGTGTCAATTAGTGGCTTTTCCGATAAATATTATTTTTTTGGTTTTTTCCCCGAAAAAGAAAAAGAGATAAATGAACAACTTGATATATTGTCTGGTTTAAATTGTTCTATTGTATTTTTTATATCTGCAAAAAAAATTAACAAAATAATTAAACCGTTAAAATTTTTTTTTTTAAATAGAAAGATAGTAATTTGTAGAGAAATTTCAAAGTTTTATGAAGAATTTATAAGAGTTAGAGTTGAACAGTTAAAACTATTTGAAAAAAATTTAAAAGGAGAATTAACAATTGTTATTTCTGAAAAAGATAGCAATAAAAATATTTCGAAAAAATTAGACGAATCAGATAAAAAATACATTAGAAAAATGATAAAAAATTTAAGTATTAAAGATATTACAGATTTAATAAGCTCCAATAGAAATATTTCAAAAAAAGAAATTTATAATTATTGTTTAAAAATTAAAAATGAAAAATAGTTTAATTTTAATATTTTTTTTATTTTTTATTTTAAATTCATGCGCAGGAACAGGTTCAAAGGGTGTTTTTGGAACTGGCGTAAGCATAGCTTTAGACCCAAGATCTCTAGGTACTCAGATTGATGATTCAATAATGCAAAAAAATCTAGGAGCTAGATTAATCATGTTGGATAGCAGTTATATTTTGTCAGTTAAAACAAAAGTTTTAGATGGTAGAATATTTTTAACCGGAAAAGTTAATGATCCTGAAGAAAAACTTCAAATTACTAAAGCTGCATGGGAAACAGAAGGCGTTAGGTCGGTCAGAAACGATATTAAGGTTAAAGAAGATTTTAATTTTAATCAGTCTGCAAAAGATTTGCTAATTACCTCACAGTTAAGAACAGCAATGATTTTGAACAAAAATATAAAAGCATCAAATTACAATATTGATACATATAAAAAGAAAATTTTCATTTATGGTATTGCAACAACTAAAGAAGAAAGAAAAGAAGTCATAGATGAAGCAAAAAATATACTAGATGTAGAAAAAGTTATTGCGAGTATTTTTTTAGTTGATGATTTGAGAATTCAAAAAAACTAATTTTTTTTTCCATAACTAATAACGCTTGCCGAGTAGGCTGCTACAGAAGCCAAGTTTAATATATCAGATGTAGAAGATCTTAATGGAGCAATTTCTATCGGTTGACCTAATCCAATTAATAGTGGTCCTATTACTTTTGCTCCTCCTAACTCTTTCATCATTTTGTAAGATATTGCTGCACTATGTTGTCCGGGCATAATTAATATATTTGCATTTCCTACAATTCCCGAAAAAGAATATAGTTCTCTATATTCTTCATTTAGAGCCACATCAGGTTGCATATCACCATCAAATTGAAAATCGACTTTTTTATCTTGTAAAATTTCTACAGCATCTCTTATATGTTTTGTCCGGTTTGTAGCAGGCTGTCCAAATGTTGAGTGAGAAACAAAAGCAACTTTTGGATCAAATCCAAATAATCTCACGACTCTTGCAGATGATATTGCTATTTCTGCAAGTTGTTGTGCACTAGGATACTCATGAACACTAGTGTCGCCTATGAATACAGTTTTTCCTTTATTCACTATCATGTTTAAGCCAAACATTATTTCACCAGCTCTAGGGTCAACAACTTTATTTACTTTTTCTAATGAAGCGGCGTATTTTCTTGTATTTCCAGTTACTGCACCATCGGCATCTCCACATGAAATCATACATGAAGCCCAAATAACTCTGTCGTTTCTTATCATTCTATCACAGTCTCTTTCCAACAAGCCTTCTTTTCTTTGCAATCTTTTAAATAGATAATTTGCGTACTTCTCTCTTTTTTGTTTGTTAGTTGAGTTTACTATTTCAATATCAAGGTTCTCACTATATCCAATATGTTTAAGCTGTTCTTTTATTTTTTCTTTTTTACCTACTAGTATAGGAATTCCTAATTTGCTGTTTTTAAATGCAATTGCTGCTTTTAAAGTATTTTCATCTTCACCATCTGCAAAAACAATTTTTTTTGGATTTTTTTTAATTTGGCTATTTATACCTTGCATGATCGTCACTGATGGATCAAGTCTTTGTTTGAGCTGTTCTTTGTAAACTTCAAAATCTTTTATTTCTTTTCTTGCAACACCAGTTTTCATAGCAGCTTTTGCTACTGCTACAGGTATTTCAACAATTAATCTTGGATCAAAAGTTGATGGAATAATATACTCTTTTCCATATTTTGGTCTTTCACCACCCATGGCCGCGACCACCTCATCAGGAACATCTTCTCTTGCAAGTGCTGCTATTGCATTTGCTGCCGCTATTTTCATTTCTTCATTTATTGTTTTAGCTCTTACATCCAAAGCTCCTCTAAAGATGTATGGAAAACCAATAAGATTATTAACTTGATTTGGATAATCAGATCTTCCAGTTGCTACAATTGCATCATTACGTACTTCTTCAACTTCTTCAGGTGTAATTTCCGGATCAGGATTAGCACATGCAAAAATAATTGGATTTTTTGACATTTTTTTAACCATTTTTTTTGATAAAATACTTTTTGAAGATAATCCTAAAAAAACATCAGCGTTTTTTATGGCATCATCTAAAGTTCTATTTTTTGTTTCAATTGTATGGGGTAACTTCCATTGATTTAAATTATCTCTACCACGATACAAGACTCCTTTACTATCAATCATTATTATATTTTTTTGAGGTACACCTGTTTTTTTTAGTAAATTAGTGCACGCAATTGCAGATGCTCCAGCTCCGTTTACAACCACTTTGATTTTTTTAAGTGATTTTTTTGATATATCCAGTGCGTTGATTAATGCTGCGGTAGTTATTATTGCCGTTCCATGCTGGTCATCATGGAAGATGGGTATATCTAATATTTCTTTTAGTTTTTCTTCTATAACAAAACAATCTGGAGCAGCTATATCTTCTAAATTTATTCCACCAAAACTTCCTGCAATACTTTTTATACTTTTAATTATTTCATTTGGATCTGATGAATCAATCTCAATGTCAATAGAATTGATATCGGCAAATCTTTTAAACAAAATAGCCTTTCCTTCCATGACTGGTTTTGATGCCAATGAACCTAAATTTCCCATTCCTAAAACTGCAGAGCCATTACTTATTACAGCTACCAAGTTTCCTTTAGTTGTATAATCATAAGCAGCATTGGGGTTTTTGGATATTTCTCTAACTGGAGCTGCAACACCTGGAGAATAAGCCAAAGCCAAATCTCTTTTTGTTGTCATTGGCTTAGAAGATATAATCTCAATCTTGCCTGATTTATTGGTAATATGAAAATCTAAGGCTTCTTTATCTGTGTAATGATCAATTTTTGTTTTTTTCATTTATGATAATTAGATATACAAATGGAGCAATTTTAAGACTAATATGATTTATGAACCTTATTAAGTCAACAGGGACATTCAGCTTTTTTACTATAATTAGTAGAATACTAGGTTATATAAGAGATATATTGATTGCAATATTTCTAGGGGCAGGACCTTTAGCAGATGCATTCTTTGTTGCTTTTAGAATTCCAAATACTTTTAGAAGATTATTTTCAGAAGGTACATTCAATGCTGCATTTGTTCCAAGCTACGCATCGGAATTATCAAATGGAAAAGAACAGTCAGAAAAGTTTGCAACAAATGTATTTAGCTTACTAGTATTAATTTTATTTTTTTTAGTTTTAATTATTGAAATTTTTATGCCTTATTTTGTTTTTCTTATTGCTCCTGGTTTTAGTGGAAGTGAAGAAAAAATGAGTATGGCAATAAATTTAACTAGAATTACTTTCCCTTTTTTATTTTTTATAAGTTTATCATCTTTCTTTTCTGCCATATTAAATTCTCATAATAGATTTGCGGTAGCTGCAGCAGCACCAATTCTTTTAAATTTTTTTTTAATATCTGTTTTATTTTATGGAAGTTTATTAGGAGACAAACTTGTTTATTATTTATCATATGCAGTAACTATAGCTGGCATAGCGCAATTTATTTATTTATTTTTTTATGTAAAAAAATTTTATTCTCCAAAATTAACTTTTAATTTTTCAATTGATGATAAAATTAAAAGTTTTTTTTCTAAATTACTACCAAGCATTTTTTCATCAGGGGTCACTCAGATAAATATTTTAGTAGGGACAATAATTGCTTCGTTTCAAGCTAGTGCAGTTTCTTATCTGTATTATGCGGATAGAGTTTATCAAATAAACCTTGCAATTGCTGGAATTGCTATAGGAACAGTTATTTTACCTCAACTTTCCAAATATGTTAATGAGAATGAAACTGAAAAAATATCATTAATACAAAATAAAGCTTTAGAACTTAGTTTATTTTTAAGTATACCAGCCGCTATAGCTTTATTGCTTGCATCTAAACAAATTATATCTGCTTTATTTGGTTATGGATCATTTGATGAAATGTCAGTTGAAAACTCTTCTAAAGCATTATTTTATTTTGCACTTGGACTTCCGGCTTTTTCTTTAATAAAAGTTTTTTCTAGTTTTTATTTTGCAAGACATAATACTAAGTTACCATTTTATATTTCTTTAGGATCTGTTTTGTTAAACATTTTAATAAGTATTATTTTTTTTAAAAAAGTTGGATTTGTAATTATTCCTATAGCAACAACTATTTCTTCATGGTTTAATTCTATTTTATTATTTATTTTTTTAAGAAAAGATAATTTTTTTAGTTTTAATTTAATTTTTGTTTCAAGATTTTTTAAAATATTATTTTCTTCTGTTATTATGGCAATTTTAATTTATTATTTAGTAACTTTTTTTAAAACGAATCTTGCTTATGATCAAAGTTTTAAATCAGTTTTTCTTATAGGAATTGTAATAGTTGGACTTATTTCTTATTTATTAATTGCATTTTTGATCAAGGCTTTCAAAATTAGTGATATTAATTTAAAGTATTAAATTAATGTCTAAAAAAATTTTTTCTGGTGTTCAGCCTTCCGGCAATTTGCACCTTGGTAATTATTTGGGTGCTATTAAAAATTTTGTTGAGCTTCAAAATGAAAAAAATACAGAATGCGTATATTGTATTGTTGACTTGCATGCAATTACGGTAAAGCAGGATCCAAAAGAATTAAGAAAAAATATTAAAGAAACTTTAGCTGCTTTCATTGCAAGTGGATTAAATGAAAAAAAAAGTATAATTTTTAACCAATCGTCTGTACCTGCTCATTCTGAAGGAGCGTGGATTTTAAGTTGTGTGGCAAGAATGGGCTGGCTAAATAGAATGACGCAGTTTAAAGAAAAAGCTGGAAAGGATAAAGAAAAAGCAAGCGTTGGTCTTTATGCATATCCTGTTTTAATGGCATCAGACATATTGCTTTATGATTCAACCCATGTACCTGTTGGCAATGATCAAAAGCAACACCTGGAATTATGTAGAGATATTGCTCAAAGGTTTAACAATGATTTTGAAGCACCAAATTTTTTAAAAGTTCCAGAACCATTAATTCAAAAAAGTTTTTCAAGAATTATGAGTCTAAAAGATGGTACAAAAAAAATGAGCAAATCGGACCCTTCTGATCTAAGTAGAATTAATCTTACAGATGATAAAGATAAAATAATTAATAAAATTAAAAAAGCAAAAACTGATACATTGCCAATGCCAAGTTCGGAGGAAAATTTAGAAAATAGACCTGAAGTAAAAAATTTGTTAGAAATTTATTCGAGTCTATTAAATCAAAGTGTCGAAAAATCTAAAATCGAATTTAGTGGAAAAAATTTTTCTGATTTTAAAGAAAAACTTTTTAACTTGTTGGTTGAAAAAATCGAACCAATTTCTAGAGAAATTAAAAAATTATTAGATAATGAAAAATATTTAGATGAAATTTTATTAAAAGGCTCTGAAAAAGCTAATGAAATTGCTTCAAAAAAAATTTTAGAAATAAAAAAAATTATAGGATTTTAAAAAAAAATTATTATATTTAAAATATGCTTATTCAAACCGAAACAACTCCCAATCCAAACTCTTTAAAGTTTATACCAGGAAAGAATGTTTGTAATAGTGGTCAAATTGAAATTACACAGAAAGACGAAACTAATAATGATTTGATTAAAAATCTTCTTTCAATTAATGGTGTAATTGGAGTTTTTTTAGGCAAAGATTTTTTATCAATAAATAAACAGAATAATGTTGATTGGGAAGATATTAAGCATATAGCAAAGTCTTTAATTAGTGAGTTTTATTCAGAAGGCAAAGATTTTATTTATGATGAAAATGTAAAAAAAGAGAAAAAAAAAGAATTTATAGAAATAGAAGAAAAAATTATAAAAATATTGGATACTAAAGTAAGGCCAGCAGTTGCTAAAGATGGTGGAGATATAAAATTTAAAGAATATAAAAATGGTACGGTAAAAGTACAGCTGCAAGGTAGTTGTTCAGGGTGTCCTAGTTCTACTATGACACTAAAACAGGGAGTGCAAAACTTATTAAAACACTATATACCCGAAGTTAAGGAGGTTGAAGCAATTTAAAAATGATTAAAAAAAATTTTAATTTAGATGAAATAAAAAAATTTATGAAGAAGAAAGGCTTTATTGTTAAAAAAAAGTCTAGTATTTTTTTCTTAGACAAAGATCTAAAAAGTTTATATTTTACTACATTAGCGAGTTTTATAATTATTTTATTTTTTTTCTTTCTTCCCACTATTGTTGATTTTCAGAAAAATACAATTTTAGCTTCCAAAGAAGTTGAAAATAAATCTAAAAGTAATTTAGAAAAAATTTTAAAAGGTGAACCTTTATCTTCAAATAATACTTCCAAGGTTGATGAAGGATTAGACATAAGAAACTTATTTGAAGATGTTTTTAAATTTGATCAATTACCAACAGATACGGTAAGATTAAATGCATCAACAATAGAGCAACTATTTAAAGATACAGATTATAATCTTAAAGATGTGAGAAAAAAAAAATTGGTTAAGCCTATTGCACTCTCATTATTACCAAAAGAAATGAAAATGATAGAAAGCTCTACTAAGAAAAAAAACCTGTTTATAAAAATAATATTACCTTTGATTTTGGAAGAAAACAATAGGATTAAATTAGATAGAAAAAAATTATTTAGTATTTTAAATAAAAATAAAAATACAAATTCAGAAAAAAAATGGTTAAACTTAAAATTTAAACAGTACGGTGTAATGAACAAAGATTTATCAACTTTAAAAATCAGAATGGATCAAATACCCGTTTCTTTAGCAATTGCGCAAGCAGCTAAAGAGACTGGATGGGGCACTTCAAGATTTGCGATTGAAGGAAATGCTTTATTTGGCCAATGGACTTGGTCGGGTGAAGGCATAAAACCAGCGGGCGCAGATAATGATACATCTCACAAAGTTATGAAATTTAAGATATTAAAATCGTCAGTTAGAGCTTACCAAAGAAATTTAAATACACATTCAAGTTATAAAGAATTTAGAATGGCAAGAGCAGAATTAAGGGATAATAAAATGAAACTAGATAGTTTAATTTTATCAAATTATTTGGACAGTTATGCAGAAACTGGAAAACAGTATGTTAAAATATTAAAACAAATAATAAAACAAAATAATTTGACAGATTTTGATGATGTAAAATTACTTCCTACTAGTAAAAAGTTAAAAAATTTAATTTAATTTTACAGAGAATTGTAGACCTAGCCATCTCCATCCGTCGGTGTCATTTAAAGAACAATTAATTCTTCCTCTTCTAAATAAAAATTTTTCTCTAAAAAAAACAGTTAATTTATTTTTTTCAAATTTTATATTTGATTTGTTCCATTTATTTCCTTCATCAGAAAAACAATTAATATTTTTTAAATTTTTTTGATCATCAAAAAATTCTATAATTAGATTAGGTGGATTATTTTTTTTAACATACTTATCTTTAGGATTAATATTTTTATATTGAAGAGGAAGGAGATTAATTAGAAAGTTGAATCTTTCCAAATCTCCATATTTTTCATTGATAGGAAATCTTGGTAATTCGTAAATATCTTTATTAAAATCGATAACTCCTGAATGCTGGCCAAAAGCATATTTAAATTTTTTTTTTATATAATTTATTTGCGTCAAACTATATTCACCAAATGGATATGAAAAAAAAATTGGATTGTAGCCTAATTTTTCATTAAATATCTTTATTGAAAGATCAATGTCATTTTTAAATTTATTGAATTCAAAATCTAATAAATATTCGTGTGAATGTGAATGGTTTCCAATAAAAGCAAAACTTTCCTTTTCAACTTCTTTTATTTGTTCCCATGTCATATATCCTTTTCGTCCAACAGGTTCTGTTGAGACAAATAATAAGAATGGAATTTTATTTTCTTTTAAAAAAGGCCATGCATTTTCATAAAAAGAACTGAAAGCATCATCAATAGTAATTAAAATTTTTTTCTCATTTTTTGGTTGATCAAATTTTAAGTCAAAATTTTTAGGATTCTCAAATTTATATTTTTTACTTTTAATTATTTCAATTTGTTTTTTAAAAATATCCATTTGAATATTCGTTGATGGATATTTATTTTCATTAAATCTGTGGTACATTAAGGATAAGGTTCCTAAATCTTTAGAATAATATTTGATATTATTTTCTTCTGCCTTAGAATTGGTTAAAATTAAAATTAAAATTATGAATGATTTAATTATAGATGCGACAACAAACAGAATATTTTTAACTCTCATAAAAAGTAATAAAAATATTTATACTAGTAAGTATGAAAATAGTAAAAATAATTTTGATAAATTAGTAATTTTAATTAATGATTTGTTGGAAAAAAATAAATTATCAATAAAAGACTTAAATAGAATTTATGTAAATAGAGGACCGGGTAGCTTTGCTGGAATTAGAAACTCAATTTCAATAACTAAAGGTTTTCATATTTCTGAAAAAATTGATTATTATTGTTTTAGTTTTTTGGATTTTTTGACTATAAAAAAATCTGTTAAAAATCAAATTATTAAAAATTTATCGCTGTTTCCAAAATATTATAATATGAAATATGGAAAAATTCCTGAATTGTGTAGGAAATATAAAATTAAAAAAAATTTGATTAAACCACTTTATTTGAGTTAGAATAAAATTATGTCATTAACTATTGAAAAAAAATGTAAAGCTAAAGGAGTTAAACTTACCGATCAAAGAAAGATTATTGCAAAAGTTATGTCAGAGTCTAACGATCATCCAAATGTTGATGAACTTTATAATAGAGTTTCCAAGATTGATTCAAAAATTAGTATTGCAACAGTTTATAGAACAGTAAAACTTTTTGAAGAAAGTGGAATTTTGGCAAAACATGATTTTAAAGGTGGAAAAGCAAGATACGAAGAATTAAATGAAGGCCATCATGATCACTTGATAGATGTAAAATCAGGAGAAATTATAGAATTTGTAGATAATGAAATAGAAGAATTACAAAAAAAAGTTGCAGAAAAATATGGATACGAATTAGTTGATCATAAATTGGAATTATACGGAATCAAAAAAAAACTCTAAATTGAATGGAAAAAAAAGTATTTATTAAAACATTAGGCTGTCAGATGAATGAATATGATTCAAATCGTATTTATGATTCTATAAAAAAAATTGGTTTTGAAAAAGCTAAAAAACATGATGATGCTAGTTGTTACATACTAAACACTTGCCACATAAGAGATAAATCTAAAGAAAAAGTTTATCATGAAGTTGGAAGGGTAAAGAAATTATATAGAAAAAAAAAAAAACCAATTATGATAGTTGCAGGATGTGTTGCTCAAGCTGAAAATAGTGAAATGCTTAAAAGAGAGCCTTACATTGATGTTGTGATAGGACCTCAATCTTATCATAAAATTAATCAGATATTAAAAAGTTTTACAGAAAAAGAAAAAAAAGAAGAAACTGATTTTGATACAATTAAAAAATTTGAATATTTTGATAAAATTAAAAATACAAATAATAAAGTTTCATCTTTTTTAACTATACAAGAAGGATGTGATAAGTTTTGTCATTTTTGTGTTGTTCCTTTTACAAGAGGACCAGAATATTCAAGACCTTTTGATAAAATTATTAATGAGGCAGAAGAACTAATAAAAAATGGTACAAAAGAGATTACTTTGATAGGTCAAAATGTGAATGCCTATTCTTATGAAAAAAATTCAAAAGTTTATAAAATTTCTAATTTAATTAGCGAGTTGGAAAAATTTTCTGAGTTAGAAAGGATAAGATATACAACTTCACACCCTAGAGATATGACAGATGATTTGATTGAATGTTATTCTATAAATAAAAAATTAATGCCATTTATTCATTTACCAATTCAAAGTGGTTCTAATAAAATCTTAAAGTTAATGAATAGAAAGCATACTGTGGAAGAATATTTAAATATCTATGATAGGCTTAAGAAAATTAACCCTAAAGTAGAATTTTCAAGCGATTTTATTATTTCATATCCTGGAGAAAAAGAAGAAGATTTTAATGATACAATTAATTTAATAAAAAAAATTAAATTTATAAATTCATATTCTTTTATTTTTAGCCCTAGACCAGGAACAAAGGCAGCAGAACTACAGTTGATTGATGATGAAATATCAAGAGAAAGATTAATTAAAATACAAAAAATTCTATTTTCACATCAATTAGAAATGAACAAATCATTCGAAAATAAATCAATTGATGTTTTGGTTGAAAATAAAATGCATGGACAAAACAAATTATTTGGAAGAAATATGTATTCAAATTCAGTAATTTTTGCAGCTAATGATGAAAACATTGGAAAAGTTATTAAAGTTAAAATAGAAAGTTGTAACCAAAATAGTTTATTTGGCAAAATTGCAAATAGCAACATGAAAGCAGCGTAATTTGACTAATACAGCTTATAAAAAACTAAATTCAGATCTTAAGTTTGTATATTCTGACAATAACACTCTTAGTATAATATTTCAAAATAATGAAGTATTGTTAGAAGTTGTTGGAGAATTTAATAATAATATAAAAGAGTTGGAAAGAATCACAGAAACTAAAATTTATTCAAGAGGTAACTCTATATTAGTAAAGAGCACTCTTGAAAAAAATGAATTGGTAAAAAATGCTGTTAAATTTTTGTCAGAGCAATTGAAAATAAATGGAACTATAGAAAAAAAAGATATAATTTCATCAGTAAATAAATTTATGATTGATGAGAAAATAAATAATAGTGAAAAAAATATTGAGTATATAATTAAAACTCCTAAAAAATCTGTAATTCCAAGATCTGAAAAACAGAAAAATTATGTTAGAGCTTTGAGAGAAAGTGAAGTTATCATTTCAGCAGGACCAGCTGGAACTGGAAAAACATATTTAGCAGTCGCAGTAGCTTTAACTATGTTACTTGAAAAAAAAATTGAAAGAATAATTCTTTCTAGACCAGCCGTTGAAGCAGGTGAAAGATTGGGTTTTTTACCAGGAGACATGAGAGAAAAAGTAGATCCATACTTGAGACCACTTTACGATTCTCTTTATGATTTGTTAGATTTTGAAAAAATTCAAAAAAAAATTGAAGTTGGAGATATAGAAATTGCACCATTAGCTTTTATGAGAGGTAGAACATTAAAAAATTCTTTTGCTATTTTAGATGAGGCGCAAAATGCAACTGATACACAAATAAAAATGTTCTTAACTAGAATTGGTGAAAATTCAAAAATTGTTATTAATGGTGACCCTTCTCAAATTGATTTACCAAATAAATCTTTGTCAGGTTTGAATAGATCAAAAAAATTATTAGGGCATTTAAATGAAATTTCAATTGTTGATTTTGATCATAGAGATGTTGTTAGACACCCTCTTGTTTCAAAAATTGTTAAAGCTTATGCTGACAATAATAGAAATGAATGATAAGGGCTAACGTAGTAGTTGATTTCCCCAAGTGGAAAAAAAAGATTAAAAATCCTGAAAAATATTTAAGGTATAAGCTTAAAAAATTACAAAAAGTTTTAAGTTTTAAAAATAAAGAATTTTCTATTTTACTTACTAATAGTGAAAAAATGAAAAAACTAAATTATAAATTTAGAAAAAAAAATAAAGTTACAGATGTGCTTTCATTTCCTATAAATAGCTCACCTAAAAAAAATATCTATATTGGAGATATTGCAATAAGTTTTGAAATTATTAATAAAAGATCCATAGTTTCAGATTTTAATTATGAATTTGATAAAATTTGGATACATGGTTTTTTACATTTGATGGGATATGATCATAAAAAGAATAAAGAGTATAAGAGGATGAATAAAAAAGAAAAATTAATATTAAATTATTTAGATAATTAAATTGAAAATAAAATTAAATAATAAATTATTATTTTATTTAATACCTTTTTTTTTAGGTATAATATCTTCATTCAGTTTACCTCCATATAATTTATTCATATTAAATTTTTTAACATTTCCATTTTTTTTTATTTTTTTTATTTCTAATTTTAAAAAAAATAAATGGATATCGTTTTTGATTGGCTGGTTATTTGGATTTGGTTATTTTATTTCTAATATATATTGGATTACTAATTCTTTAACTTTTGAAGAAATTTTTAAACCATTAATTCCAATAGCATTTTTATTAATTCCTTTATTTCTTGGACTATTTTATGGTTTAGTAACTTATATATGTTCTTTTTTAAAATTAGATAAGAATTATAGTTCAATTATAATTTTTGCATTAATCTTGTCAGTTGTAGAGTTTATTAGGGGTAATATTTTAGGTGGGTTTCCTTGGAATTTAATTGCTTATACTTGGACGAAATACTTAGATTTTTTGCAAATTTTAACACTTATAGGGACTTATTCATTTAACTTGCTTTCAATTACACTTTTTTTAGCTCCCGCTGCAATCTTTTTTTATAAAACTTCAAAATCAAGAATAATATTAATTACTTTTTTGTTATTTTTAATAGGAGTAAATTTTTACTACGGTAAAAATGTAAGAGATAATTATGATAAAGCTCAAACTATTTATTTAGATTCTACTATTAAAATTGTTTCACCTAAAATTAAAATTGATAGATTTTTTCAAAATGAAGATCCTTCTATAATTATTAATGAATTAATCAATTTGAGTAAACCTGGTTTAGAAAGTACTATTTTTGTTCTTCCTGAAGGTATTCTTGCAAGTATTTTTTTAGAAGATATTCATATTTATAAAAATTTTTTTAAATATAATTTTTTAGAGAATCATAAAATTTTATTAGGCATAAATAGTAATGAAAATTCAAAAATTTATAATTCTTTGGTAGTTTTAGATAATAATTTAAATGTTTTATCAAAATATAATAAAAATAAACTTGTTCCATTTGGTGAGTTTTTACCATTTGAAAAAATGTTATCAAAAATTGGTTTAAAAAAAATTACAAAAGGCTATGTTTCATTTAGTTCTTCAAATGATAGAGAAATTTTGAAAATAGATAATATTAAATTTCTTCCACTTATTTGTTATGAAATAATCTATTCTGGCGAACTTAATAAAAGTATTGAAGAGTTTAATTTTATTATTAATATTTCTGAGGATGGGTGGTTTGGTAATACAATAGGCCCTCAGCAACATTTTTCACACTCAATATTTAGATCTATTGAAGAAGGTAAAGATTTAATTCGCTCTACAAATGGTGGTATTTCAGCCCATATAGATGCTACTGGTAAGGTGATAAATAAAATTAAATCAACTGAAAAGGGAGTTATTGAAGTTAAATCATACAAAGAAAATTCAAAAACTTTTTTTAGCACCAAAGGAAATAAGATTTTCTTTTACTTTTTATTTTTTTATATTATTTTAATTTTTTTTATAAAAAAAAAAGGGAGATAATATGAAAAAAAATTTTTTATTTACAAGTGAATCGGTTTCAGAGGGACATCCGGACAAAGTATGTGATAGAATATCAGATATGGTAGTAGATTCGTATTTGAGTGCAGAACCTCAATCAAGAGTGGCTTGTGAAACTTTAACAACAACAAACAAAGTTGTTTTAGCCGGAGAAGTAAGAGGACCAGAGATTAAAAAAGATGATTTAATTCAAAAAGTTAGAGAATGCATAAAGGACATTGGTTATGACCAAGAAGGTTTTACTTGGAAAGATGCAACAAAGATAGAAAGTCATCTTCATTCACAATCTTCCGATATAGCTATGGGAGTAGATTCATCAGGAAATAAAGATGAAGGAGCTGGAGATCAAGGAATAATGTTTGGTTATGCATGTAATGAGACAGACGTGCTAATGCCAGCACCTATACATTATTCTCATAAAATTTTAAGATTAATGGCTGAAGACAGAAAATCAGGAAAGCTAAAAAATATTGAACCTGATTCAAAAAGCCAAATAACTATAGAATATAAAGATGGAAAACCAGCAAATGTAAAATCAGTTGTAATTTCAACTCAACACTCAGCTGATGTTAATCAATCTCAAGTAAGAGAGCTAGTTAAGCCATATATTGAAAGATCTATTCCAAAAAACCTTTTAAATGGATTAGATGAAAATGAAATTTATGTAAACCCAACAGGTAATTTTGTAATTGGTGGTCCAGATGGAGATAGTGGATTAACAGGAAGAAAAATTATTGTAGATACATATGGAGGGGCAGCACCGCATGGCGGGGGGGCTTTCTCTGGAAAAGATCCTACAAAGGTTGACAGATCAGCAGCATATGCATCAAGATATCTTGCAAAAAATGTTGTTGCATCAAAAATTGCAGATAAGTGTTTAATTCAACTTGCTTATGCAATAGGTGTATCAAAACCTTTATCAATTTATGTTGATCTTTATGACAATGATGAAGAAAAAAATAAACATGTAGAAAAATTAATTAATGAAAATTTTGATTTAAGTCCTAGAGGAATTAGGGAAATGTTAGGCTTAAATAAAGCGATATATGAAAAAACAGCAGCATATGGTCATTTTGGAAGAGACGCAGAGTCAAATGGTGCATTTTCTTGGGAAAAAACAGATAAAGCAGATATTTTTAATAAGTAATTAAAGTTGAAAATATAAAAAAAATACATATATTCACTTAACATTGTTGAAATTTCAAAAATGGGCCTAGGCCCATTTTTTTTTGGAAGCGATAAAATTATGCTGAATAAAAGAGCAGATAAATTGGAATTATTAAGAATTGCTGAAGCTGTAGCTTTAGAAAAATCTATAGATAAAGAGCTCATTATAGTTTCTATGGAAAATGGAATAGCAAAGGCAGCAAAGTCTAAATTTGGACAGGATAATGAAATAAAAGTTATAATTGATAGGGATAATGGGGATATAGGAATTTTTAGAAAGTTAATGATTGTTGAAAAACCCGAAAACACCAATATTGAAATAACTCTAAAAGATGCAGTAAAACTTAGTAAAGAAAATGAGGATAAAAAAATAGGAGACGAAGTTCTTCAAGTTTTACCTTCTTTTGATTTTGGAAGAATAGCAGCCCAAACTGCTAAGCAAGTTATTAATTTTAATGTAAGAGAAGCAGAAAGACAAAGACAGTTTAATGACTTTATTGATAAAAAAGATACAATTTTAAGTGGAATAGTAAAACGTCTAGAGTTTGGAAATGTAATTGTGGATTTAGGTAAAGCAGAAGGAATAATTCAAAAAAATGAAATGATTCCAAGGGAAAATATTAAAGCTGGCGATCGTATAAAAGCATACTGTCATGATGTTAGGAGAGAAACTAGAGGACAGCAAATTTTTTTATCAAGGGCTCATCCAAAGTTTATGGAAAAATTATTTATTCAAGAAGTTCCAGAAATTTACGATGGTTTAATTGAAATAAAATCATCAGCAAGAGATCCGGGAAGTAGAGCAAAGATCTGTGTAAAAGCAATTGATACATCGCTAGATCCAGTTGGAGCTTGTGTTGGCATGAGAGGCTCAAGAGTTCAGGCAGTAGTTAACGAATTACAAGGAGAAAAAATTGATATTGTAAACTGGTCAGAAGACCCAGCGCTAGTAGTTTCAAATGCTTTATCACCTGCAGAAGTTCAAAGAGTTAATGTTGATAATGATTTGAAAAAATTAGACGTAATTTTAACTGAAGAAAATCTGAGTAAAGCAATTGGTAGAAGAGGCCAGAATGTAAGATTGGCTACTAAGTTGCTTAATTATGAGATCAATATCATGACAGATCAAGAAGACTCAGAAAGAAGACAAATTGAATTTAAAGAAAAAACAGAAAATTTTGTAAAAAATTTAGAATTAGATGAAACTTTAGGACAATTGCTTGTGGCAGAAGGTTATTCAACCATAGATGATATTAAGGATAGTTCTGTGGAGTCATTAACTAAAATCGAAGGTATTGAAGAAGAAACAGCTAAAGCTTTAATAGATAGAGCAAAAGAATTTCATCAAAAAGATTTAGAAGAAATTTCTAACAAAATTAAAGATTTAGGATTAGAAAATGAACTTATAAACCATAAAGGATTAACACCAGGGATGTTGGTTACTTTAGGAGAGCAAAAAATTTTAAAATTGTCAGATTTTGCCGATTTAGCTTCTGATGAATTAACAGGAGGTTATGATATAATAAAAGGTGAAAGAGTTAGAATAAAAGGCTATTTAGAAGATTTTGCTTTATCTAAAAATGAAGCAGATGAACTTATTATGTCCGCAAGAAATAAAATTTACACCGATTGAGTGATGAAAAATGATAAAAAAAACAAAATTAACAATTTCAAGTACTGCCAAAAAATCAATAAAAAATATTGAATTTGCAAAAACTCAAAGTAAAAATTCGGTAGTTATAGAAAAAAAAACTAATAAATTTTCTAACAAAAGTTCATTTAGTAGAGGTTCTAATACTCAAAGGTTTAAAGGTAGTTCATCTTTTCCATCAAAAACTTCTCATGTTAAAAAGAGCTTTCCTTCAATATCTAATGATTTTGAAAAACGAAAACTTGCTGAGCAAAGAGCAACAAGAAGAATAAAGGGTGAAAAAGATTATAAGGATACTAAAGAAAAAAATATTACAAAAAAAAGAGAGCAAAAACTTACAATATCCGCAGCATTAAGTGATAAACTTGAAACAAGAGCAAGAAGTTTAGCTTCTTTAAAAAGAGCAAAACAAAAAGAAAACAGAGATCTTAAAAAAGATGAAAAACAAGAAAATTATAAAGCAGTTAAAAGAGATGTTAATATTCCTGAAGCAATTACGGTAAGAGAATTAGCAAATAGAATGGCAGAACAATCAGGCAGTGTAATAAAGCATCTTTTGGGCATGGGAGTTACTGTCACAATAAATCAAACTCTTGCCGCAGATACAGCAGAATATTTAGTTAAAGAATTTGGACACAACCCAATAAGAGAAACTAAAGCTGAAGAAATTGTTAAAAAGATTAAAGACAATAGATCTGATAATTTAATAGATAGACCACCTATAGTTACTGTAATGGGTCATGTAGATCATGGTAAAACATCTGTATTAGATGTTTTGAGAAGTGCAAATGTAGTTTCAGGAGAATTTGGTGGAATTACTCAGCATATAGGTGCTTATCAAATTGAAAATAAAAAAAATAAACTTACTTTTATAGACACTCCAGGCCATGCAGCATTTACCGAGATGAGGGCAAGAGGATCAAAATTAACAGATATAGTAGTTTTAGTTGTAGCAGCAGATGATGGTGTTAAGCCTCAAACTATAGAGTCAATTAAACATGCAAAAGCAGCAAAAGTTCCTATAGTTGTAGCTATAAATAAATGTGATTTACCTGAAGCTGATCCACAAAAAGTTAAAAATCAATTATTGGAGCATGAACTTATAGCTGAAGAGCTTTCTGGAGACACTTTAATGGTTGAAATTTCAACTAAAACTAAAAAAAACTTAGATAAACTTATTGAATCAATTGTTTTACAGTCAGAAATTTTAGATTTAAAAACTAACTTTGAATCAAACGCTTCTGGCGTAGTTCTAGAATCAAAAATTGATATAGGAAGAGGACCAGTAGCAACTGTTATAGTTACATCTGGAACTTTGAAAAAAGGTGATTATTTTGTAAGTGGTTTAAGATGGGGAAAAGCTAGAGCCTTAATAAATGACAAAGGCAAAAACTTGGAAGAAGCATTTCCTTCTACTCCAGTTGAAATTTTGGGAATAAATGGTGCAGGAAAATCTGGAGATGATTTTTTAGTATTGAATAATGAAAAGGAAGCTAAAAAATTGTGGGAAACAAGAGTTGATGAGTCAAAACAAGGAAAAAACCCACTAACTTTTGCAACTCAAGAGTCAGCATTTAAAGATAAAATTTTAGAAGAATTAAATATTATAGTTAAAGCAGATGTTCATGGGTCATCGGAAGCTATTAAAGGAGCAATTAATCAAATAACTCATGATGAAGTAAAACCAAAAATTATTTTATCTGATATAGGAATGGTTACCGAGACAGATGTTACACTAGCAAAAGCATCAAATGCAGCACTTATTGCTTTTAACGTTAAACCAAGCAAAGAAGCAAAAAAACTAGCTGAAAAGGAAAAAATTACTATTTCATCTTATAATATAATTTATGAAGTTTTAGACTACATTAAGATGAGAATGTCAGGTTTATTAGCTCCAGATGTTCAAGAAAAAGTTATTGGGTCAGCAGAAGTTCTAGAGATATTCAAAGTATCTAGTGTTGGAAAGGTTGCTGGATCCAAGGTCGTTGAGGGAGAGATTTTAAGTACATCAAATGCAAGATTAATTAGAGATGGTACTATAGTATATACTGGTAAAATTAACTCAATTTTTAGAGAAAAAAATCAAGCTAAACAAGTAAGCACAGGACAAGAGTGTGGTATAACTCTAAAAGATTTTAACGATTATCAAAAAAAAGATATAATTGAAGTGTTTAATTCTACATCAAAAGAAAGAATGATATAAAATGACTAACAAACTAGGAAAACCAATTACTCAAAGACAATTACGAGTAGGAGAAATGATAAAACAGTCATTAGGAATGATATTTGTGAGAAATGAGGCAAAAGTTCCAGATCTAGAAACAAATAATATTACTGTGACAGAAGTTAAAATGAGTCAAGACCTAAAAATTGCCAAAGCTTTTGTTCTACCTTTAGGTGGAAAAAATGCAGAAGAAACAATTGAAAAGTTAAAAAAGAACTCTTTTTTAATTAGAAAAACTTTATCAAAAAAAATTATAATGAAATTTTTACCAAAGATTCTCTTCGCAAAGGATGAATCATTTGATTATGCGGAAAAAATTGAAAATTTAATTAAACAAACAAATAAATAGGAAAAAAATGATAAAAAAAGCAAAAGACTTATCTACACATGAGAAAGACACAGGTTCTTCAGAAGTGCAAATTGCGCTTTTAACTGAAAAAATAGAAACTCTCTCAAAACATGTAAAACAATTTAAAAAAGATAAGCATTCATCTGTCGGACTATTAAAAGCAGTAAATAGAAGAAAGAAATTATTAGATTATTTAAAAAAATATAAAATTGACTCATATAAAAATGTTTTAACTAAATTAAATATAAGGAAGTAAATGTTTAAAGTATTTAAAAAAGAAGTAGAAATAGGTGGAAAAAAAATTTCACTAGAAACAGGAAAAATAGCAAGACAAGCCGATGGAGCAATAATTCTTCAATGCGGCGAAACAGTTGTAATGGCAACTGTTGTAGGTGCAAAAAAAGTTAATCCAGATATTGATTATTTTCCTCTATCAGTAAATTATCAAGAAAAGTATTACGCTGCTGGTAAAATTCCGGGTGGATATTTTAAAAGAGAAGCAAGGCCAACTGAAAGTGAAACTTTAATTTCAAGATTAATAGATAGACCAATTAGACCTTTATTTCCTGAAGAATTTAGAAATGAAGTTCAGTTATTACCAACTGTAATTTCCTATGATAAAGAAAATGAACCAGACGTACTTTCAATCATTGCTTCATCAGCAGCTTTAGCTATATCAGGCATGCCATTTATGGGACCCGTAGGCGCATCTAGAGTGGGCTTTGTTGATGGAAAATATGTACTAAATCCTACAAAAAAAGAATTAGAAAGTTCAAAATTAGATCTTGTAGTTGCAGGAACAAAAGATGCGGTCTTAATGGTTGAGTCAGAAGCAAATGGTTTAACCGAGGAAGAAATGCTTAAAGCAGTTAAATTTGGTCATGAAAATTTTGTTCCAATAATTACCATGATTGAAGAACTTGCAAAAGAATGTAAAAAACCTGACTGGGTTGTAGAAAAAAAAGATCTTTCAGAAGTTAAGAAAAAACTTGAAAAAGAATTTAAGGTTGATTTAAACAAGGCTTTTTCAATTAGAGATAAACAGGAAAGATCAAATCTTATTTCTGAAATAACTGATAAAGCAAAAAAATTATTTGAAGAAAACGAAAATTATACAGATTTAGATGTTAATTATGAGCTTAAAAATTTAGAAAAAGGAATTGTTAGAACTGACATTTTAAAAAATAAAAAACGTATTGATGGAAGAGGGCTTGCGGATGTAAGAGAAATCATGTGTGAAGTTGGAATATTACCAAGGACTCATGGTTCGGCATTGTTTACAAGAGGTGAGACTCAAGCAATTGTAACAACTACACTTGGAACTTCTGATGATGAACAGAGAATTGAAAGTTTAGAGGGTTTGCAAAGAGAAAGGTTTATGCTTCATTATAATTTTCCTCCATTTTCTGTCGGAGAGACAGGAAGAATTGGAACGGGAAGAAGGGAGATTGGACATGGAAAACTTGCATGGAGAGCAATTAAATCATCTTTACCATCTAAAGAAAGTTTTCCTTACACATTTAGAATAGTATCAGATATCACAGAATCAAATGGTTCTTCTTCAATGGCAACAGTTTGTGGAACTTCATTGGCATTAATGGATGCTGGTGTTCCAATAAAGGAACCAGTTGCTGGAATTGCTATGGGATTAATTAAAGAAGGTGATGATTTTAGTGTATTGTCCGACATTCTTGGAGATGAAGATCATTTAGGTGATATGGACTTTAAAGTTGCTGGTACTAAAGATGGAATTACATCGCTTCAAATGGATATTAAAATTACTGGAATTACATTTGAAATAATGGAGCAAGCTTTAAAACAGGCTAAAGATGGAAGAATTCACATTTTAGGTGAAATGAATAAGGCGCTAGGTAAATCAAGAGCAGACGTTGGCAAACATACTCCAAAAATGGAAAAAATAACTGTAGACAAGAAAGATATTGCTACTGTTATTGGAAAAGGTGGAGCAACTATCAGAGAGATAGTTGAAAAATCAGGTGCCAAAGTTGATGTTAACGATGAAGGAGTTGTAACGGTTGCCGCACCAGACGAAGAGTCTAGAAATATAGCTTTACAAATTATTAAGGATTTAACAGCTAAAGCTGAAATGAATAAAATTTATAATGGAAAAGTTATAAAGATTATGGAATTTGGAGCATTTGTTAATTTTCTTGGGAAACAAGATGGCCTAGTTCATATATCAGAACTTGCTAACAAAAGAGTTGCTAAAGTAACTGATGTTCTAAAAGAAGGTGATGCAGTTAAGGTTAAAGTTATTGGTTTTGATAGAGGAAAAGTAAAACTATCTATCAAAGCAGCTGTTTAATTTAGCTTATATATATAATAAGATACATCTTCTATTTCTTTTTCAGAAAGTGTATCTTTAAATGAAGGCATACCATTTCCTCCATTTTTAACTTGATGAGTAATTTCAGATAATTTTAATTCATTATAAGTTAAGTCTGGAGCCATTCCTGACTGATGACAACTAACACAATTATTAGAATAAATTTTCTTTCCAGATGATATTTTACTACTGTTAGAATTATTTTCGCCACAGCTAAACAAAAAGACTAGAATAACAATCCCTAAAATTTTTTTCATTATTTATTCTTCTTTTTTTCTTTTTTTAGTTTTCTTTTTTCTTTTAAAGAAAGTTTGGGTTTTTTCATAACACTTGAGTCTTTGAATGATTTACCACTATATCTTTTCGACATATATAATATTAAGATATTGAATTTTAGGTAATATTTTTAGGGTCTGGCATTCCTACTTTGTTATAACCGGCATCTACATAGTGAATTTCTCCAGTAACGCCACCACCTAGATCGCTTAATAGGTATAAAGCTGAATTTCCAACATCGTAAATATCTACGTTTCTCTTTAAAAAAGAATGATCCTCATTCCATTTGTAAAGGAATTTTGCATCTCCAATAGCTGAAGCAGCTAGAGTTTTAATTGGTCCCGCACTTATTGCATTAACTCTAATTCCTTTTGTGCCAAGATCTCTTGCTAGGTATTTAACACTTGATTCAAGTGCAGACTTACAAACCCCCATTACATTATAATTTGGAATAGCTTTGTTAGACTCATAAGTTAAAGTAAGCATACTTCCATTTTTATTCATTATTTTTGATGCTTCTTTTGCAACTTCTGTAAATGAAAAACATGAAATTAGCATACTTCTTAAAAAATTTTCTCTGGTAGTATTTAAATATTCTCCTGATAATTCTGATTTATCAGAAAAAGCTACTGCATGAACAACAAAATCAATTTGACTCCATTTTAATTTTACATCTTTAAAAAGTTTTGTTACATCTTCTTTTTTTTCAACATCACAGCTAAATGTTATATTTGAATTTAGTTTTTCTGCTAAAGGAATAACTCTTTTTTTAAGTGCATCCCCAAGATAAGTAAATGCTAAATCTGCTCCAGCTTCAGCTAATTTTTGAGAAATACCCCAGGCAATAGATCTTTCATTAGCAACACCCATGATCAATCCTTTTTTACCTTTCATTAAGCTCATAAATTAAACCTTTTCAAAAACTAAAGTTGCGTTAGTTCCTCCAAATCCAAAACTATTGGACATAATAGAATTTAAAGATGTATTTTTTTCAACTTTTGTAACTATAGGATATTTTTTTGCTTCATCGTCCATGTTAGTTATGTTTATAGACGCTGATATAAAATTATTTTTCATCATAATTAAACTATAAACTGCTTCATGTACTGAAGTTGCTCCTAAAGAGTGACCCGATAAAGATTTTGTAGAACTTATTTTTGGTGCATTATCTTTAAATATTTCTCCTACAGCTTTTAGTTCTGTAATATCTCCAACTGGAGTTGATGTTCCATGAGTATTTATATAATCAATTTTGTTTCTGATAGTACTTAAAGCCATTTTCATACATCTTACAGCTCCTTCGCCTGATGGGGCCACCATATCGTAACCATCAGAAGTTGCTCCATAGCCAGTTAATTCAGCATAAATTTTTGCACCTCTTGCCTTTGCGTGTTCATATTCTTCTAATACCAAAACACCTCCACCACCTGATATTACAAAACCATCTCTAGTTTTGTCGTATGGTCGAGAGGCTTTTTCTGGTGTGTCATTATATTTTGATGATAATGCTGTCATTGCATCAAACATAGCCGTCATAGCAAAATGCACTTCATCACTGCCTCCAGCAAACACTATATTTTGTTTTCCAAGCTGGATTAATTCCATTGCGTTTCCAATACAATGACCACTAGTAGCACACGCTGAACTAATAGTATAATTTACACCTTTAATTTTAAACGGTACTGCCAACGTTGCTGACGCAGTGCTCGACATTGTTCTTGGCACAATGAATGGTCCCATTTTTTTTGGATTCTTTTCTCTTGTTTTATCTGCTGCCAAAATTACATTTTGAATAGAGGGACCTCCTGATCCCATAATCATGCCAGTTGAAATATTGCTTACATCTTTTTCTTCTAAGCCTGAGTCTTTAACAGCTTCTGCCATAGAGATGTAATTATATGCAGATCCTGGCCCCATAAATCTAATAAACTTTCTATCTACATAATCTTCAAGTTTGATATTAGGTTTACCATGGACATGACTTTTTAAATTATATTCTTTATATTCCTCACTAAATGAAATTCCAGATTTTGAATTTATTAATGATTCAAATACTTCTTTTTGATTATTTCCCAGACAAGAAACAATACCTATACCTGTAACAACTACTCGTTTCATTATTTAAATAAACCTACTTTCAAATTTTCGGTAGTGTAAATTTTTTTTCCATCAGCTAATAAAACTCCATTAGCCAAACCTACTGTAGTACCTTCTTTTATTAAAATTCTTTTCATATCAATTATATATTCAGCTATACTAACATTTTTTAATACTTCACCAGTAAACTTTACCGTTCCAACACCTAAAGCCCTTCCTTTTCCTGGGTTGCCAAGCCAACCAAGATAAAATCCTACTAGTTGCCACATTGCATCTAAACCCAAACATCCTGGCATTACTGGATCTTCTTTAAAGTGACAATCAAAAAACCAAAGATTATCTTTAACATCCAGTTCAGCTTTAATTATACCCTTTTTAAAAGCACCTAAATTATCTTTAATTTCAGTTATTCTATCAAACATCAGCATTGGAGGAAGAGGCAATTTTGCGTTACCAGGACCAAAAAGTTCACCATTTCCACAGCTAATTAACTCTTCGTAAGTATATGATGTTTTTTTCTCCATATTTTTTTTAAACCTTAATACTTTATTTGTAATAATTATAATATATAAATTCTTTATAATTGTTATAAATTAGGCAAAAAATGGAAAATAAAGACATTTTTATAAAAAAATTAAGATCCTCAGGACTTAGACCCACAAGACAAAGAATTGAAATTTGTAAAGTATTGTACGATAGAAAGAAAACCTTTCATTTTACAATAAACGATTTGTCTAAAATCCTTAAAAAGAAATCGAATGAAAAGATTTCATTAGCAACAATCTATAATACTGTTTGTGCTTTTAAAAATAGAAATTATTTGAAAGAAATTTCAATTAACTCAAGTAAAAGTTATTTTGACACCAATGTTTCAAATCATCATCATTTTTTTAACGAAAGTACTGATGAACTTATAGATTTAAAAAATGAAGATGTAGGAAATATAAAGTTAAAAAAAAAAATACCAGGAAAAAAAATTAAATCAGTCGAAGTTTTAGTTAAAATTCAAGACAATAATTAAATTAATAAAGGATATTTTTTCATAATTGACACTACTTTAGAATCATTATAAAGTAGGTTTATGGGAAGAGATTTAGGTAACGAGCAATCAAAATGTCCATTTACAGGTGCGGGCACACCTTCTAAACATCCAACCGGAAAAGGCACATCAAATAGAGACTGGTGGCCAAATAGTTTAAATTTAAAAATTTTAAGTCAGCATTCATCGTTGGTAAATCCAATGGACAAAAAATTTAATTATGCAAAAGAATTTAAAAAACTAAATTTCAAAGCATTAAAAAAAGATCTGAGAAAATTAATGACAGATTCTCAAGATTGGTGGCCTGCAGACTATGGTCACTATGGAGGACTTTTTATTAGATTGGCATGGCATGCGGCAGGAACTTATAGAACTGGAGATGGACGTGGTGGAGCTGGAACAGGTAATCAGCGTTTTGCACCTTTAAACAGTTGGCCAGACAACGTTAATTTAGATAAAGCTAGATTATTACTTTGGCCTATTAAAAAAAAGTATGGCAAAAAAATTTCATGGGCTGATCTCTTTATTCTAGTTGGAAATGTAGCATTAGAGTCGATGGGATTCAAAACTTTCGGATTTGGTGGTGGTAGAGAGGATATTTGGGAGCCCGAAGAAGATATTTACTGGGGTTCAGAAAAAGAATGGCTAGGAGTTAATCGTTACAGTGGTAAGAGAGATCTTGAAAATCCTTTAGGTGCTGCTCATATGGGTTTAATTTATGTAAACCCACAAGGTCCCGATGCAAATCCAGATCCCCTTTTAGCAGCACACGACATTAGAGAAACTTTTGGACGTATGGCAATGAATGATTATGAAACGGTTGCACTTGTTGCTGGAGGTCATACATTTGGAAAATCTCATGGAGCTGCGCCAGAATCACATAAAGGCCCTGAGCCAGAAGGTTCTAAAATTCAAGAACAAGCCACAGGTTGGAACAGTAACTATAAAAGCGGTAAAGGAGTTGACACAATCAGCAGCGGGTTAGAAGGTGCTTGGACACAAAATCCTAGAAAATGGGATATGGGTTATTTTTATAATTTGTTTGAATATGATTGGGAGCTAACAAAGAGTCCGGCAGGCGCGCACCAATGGACACCTAAAAAAAATGGTCATGATATAAAAATGGTTCCTGATGCACATGATAAATCTAAAAAACATCCTCCTATGATGCTGACTACAGATCTTTCAATGAGAATGGATTCAAAATATGGTCCAATTTCTAAACATTTTTACAATAACCCAAAAGAATTTGCAGACGCATTTGCTAGAGCTTGGTTTAAGCTTACACATCGTGATATGGGGCCACGTTCCTGTTATTTGGGTCCAGAAGTTCCAAAAGAAGAGCTAATTTGGCAAGATCCAATTCCTAAAACAAAATATAGGCTTAAAAATAAAGACATAAAAGCCCTAACAAAAAAAATATTAAATTCAGGTCTTTCTATATCTCAATTAGCATATACAGCATGGTCATCAGCCTCTACTTTCCGTGGATCAGATAAAAGAGGAGGAGCTAACGGAGCAAGAATAAGATTGTCCCCACAAAAAGACTGGGAAGTTAACAATCCATCACAATTATCTAAAGTTATTAAAATTTTAGAAAAAATTAAAAAAAACTTTGATACAAAAAAGAAAAATATTTCAATAGCTGATTTAATAGTTTTAGGGGGAAATGTTGCAATCGAAAAGGCCGCCAAGAAAGCCGGCTATAAAATAAAAGTTCCATTCACGCCAGGACGAGAAGATGCTTCCCAAGAACAAACAGATACTTATTCTTTTGGTTTACTTGAGCCAAAAGCAGATGGATTTAGAAACTATATAGTAAATAGAAATAACGGATCTTCCACAAAACCTACAGTCTCAGCGGAAGAAATGTTAGTTGATCGAGCTCAGCTTATGAAACTTACAGCACCTGAGATGACAGTTTTAGTTGGTGGCATGAGAGTATTAAATACAAATTTTGACAATTCTAATCATGGAGTTTTTACAAAAAAACCAGAAACATTAACAAATGATTTTTTCATTAATTTATTAGATATGAGTACAACTTGGAAAGAAACAGATAAAAGTGAAGAATTATTTAAAGGTATCGATCGCAAAACAAACAAAGTTAAATGGACTGGTACTAGAATTGATCTTATATTTGGTTCAAATTCTCAACTAAGAGCTTTAGCCGAGGTTTATGCTTTAGAAGATTCTCAAAGTAAGTTCATCAATGATTTTGTTTTAGCATGGACAAAAGTGATGAATCTGGATCGCTTTGACCTAAGATAAAAAAATACAAAACTTAAAATAAATTTTAAACAAAGCAAAGTTTTCTTGTGAGAATGATTATTATTAAAAATGATAATGATTACTATTAAAGATTAAACTTCTTGAAATAAGTTTTTAATTTCTTAAATATAAATTTATGGATACACAAATTTATAATTGTAAAAAATGCGGCTTATCAATTTCATCGACTTGCTCAAAATGTGATAGAGTAGTTGATATAAAAGTTCTTGATGATGGTTGTATAGTCCAAACAACAAAATGTTCTGACTGTGCAAATGTACCAGTAATTAAAGATATTTGTATTAGTCGATAATTCATTTTAGCTTAGTATTTTTAGTGTACTTTGCCCCAAATGTTTTTTGTTTCAAGCCAACCGGTATAATTTTCAGTTTTGACTTTACACCATTTTTTTTTACATTTTTTTACCACTAGCAATCTGCCCTTTTCTAATCTTGCGATGGGTTTAGAAAAATTTGAGGGTTTTTTAAATAAAATTTTATCTTCAAGAATAATAATAGAATTTGATGATTTTAACAGTGTCCAATGAATCCAGCCACTATTTTTTTTTAAATCAATTATTTTTCTAAAATTTTCTTTTTTATCAATAAGTTTAACTGGTAAATTTATTTTTCTATAAATATATTTTACTTCATAATCAAATCCGGGACCGTATCTGACATTAACTTTGTTTTTTTTTAAAGATAAAAATTTTTCTTGTGAGTTTGCATTTATGCAAAAAAACATTAAACAAAATAATGAAAAAAAGAATAATTTTTTAATTATTTGCAAATGCATTCCTTTCTTTTTTTAATTTTAGCTTTTCTAAAATTCATGTTGAGCATATCAACAATTAAAATAAATCCATCAATATTACCATTAAGATTTAAAATTTTTTTCAGAACTTCATTTGCTTGTAAACTTCCAATTGTACTGGCTACAGTTCCCAAAATTCCTTCAGCTTCACAGTTTAATAAATCATCTGAAATTTTATTTTCCTGATAGAAGCATCTTAAGCATGGAATTTTCTTATTCTTAAAATTAAATGTAAAGATATGTCCATCAAATTTACTAATAGCTCCACTTATAAGGATTTTTTTATTTTTTAAACAATAATCATTTAATAAAAATTTTGTTTTAAAGTTATCTGATCCATCAACTATATAACTGTAATTTTTGGCAATTTTTTTAATATTAATTTTATTTAATCTCAATTTGTATGATTTTATTATTGTATTTTGATTAATTAAATTTAATTTTTTTTTCACTACAGTAACTTTTGATTTTCCAACTTCTGATGATGAGTACAAACTTTGTCTATGTATGTTTGATAAAGCAATTTTATCATTATCTATAATTCCTATGTTGCCAACACCTGCTCTAGTTAAAAATTCAGCTGCAGGACAACCAAGACCTCCAACCCCAACAATTAAAACTTTTGAGGATAAAATTTTTTTTTGCCCTAAAACACCTACATTTTTTAAAATTATTTGTCTTGAAAACCTTTCTATATAACTTTTGCTTAGTTGTTTTTTCATTTGCCTGTAGAACCAAATCCTCCTTTTCCTCTAATTGATGTTGGCAAACTATCAACTTCTTCTAAATCCATTTTGTGAACTGGCGTTAAGATCATCTGTGCTACACGATCTTTATTATTAATTATAAAATCTTGGTTTCCATGATTAAAAAGTATTATTTTTATTTCACCTCTATAGTCGCTATCAATTGTTCCAGGAGTATTTAAAACAGATATTTGATTTTTAGCTGCAAGTCCTGATCTAGGTCTTATTTGTATTTCACATTCATCTGAAAAAGCAACTGATAAACCAGTTGGAACCAAGCATGATTTATTAGGAGCAAGTTTAATTGGTTCGTTAATAAAAGCCATTAAATCCACACCTGAGGCCCCATCGGTTTTATACTTTGGTATTTGAACATCAGGATTAAGTTTTTTTATTAATACTTTTACCATTAAAATTAATTTAATTGGTCCAAAACCCTATCAACTATCTCATCAGAAATTTCAGATTTTTTCTTTAAAGATAGTTTTTCTTCTTTCATGTTTTTATTTTTATAAAAAATTGTAACTTCATTAAAATCTGAATTAAAGCCTATAGAATTGTTTGATACATCGTTCGCAATTATCCAATCGCAGTTTTTATCTATTAATTTTTTTTTAGAATTATTTTCCAAATTAATAGTTTCTGCCGCAAAACCTATAACGAGTTTTGGCCTTAATGAATTATGATTTGATATGTAATTAAGAATGTCTATATTTTTTTCTAAACCAAGATTTAAATAATCTTTTTTTTTAATTTTTTCAGTATGTTGTTTTTGTACTTTAAAATCAGCAACCGCAGCAGAAAATATAGCAACATCAGCAGGTAAATTTTTTTGAGCTTCTTTTAACATTTGGTCGGCAGTTTCTACTTTGATAAAATTTATATTTTTTTCTATCTCTAAGTTTGTTGGACCTGATATTAAAGTTGTTTCAAAACCTTTTTTTGATAATGATTTCGCTAATTCATAACCTTGTTTGCCGCTTGATTTGTTAGTTATAAACCTGACTGGATCAATGTATTCGCGAGTAGGTCCTGCAGTTACAAGTGCTTTAAATTTTTTATTTTTAGATAAACTAACAAAATAGCCTTCTATTTTTTTGATAATTTTTTCAGGTTCTGACATTTTGCCTTCACCAAATTCACCACATGCCATATCACCTGATTCCGGACCAATTAAATTAAATCCATAATTTTTTAATTTAGTAATATTTTCTTTTGTAGAACGATGTTCCCACATTCTTACATTCATTGCTGGCACTAAAAAGATATCCTTGTCGGACGCTAGCATTACTGTTGAAGCTAAATCATCTGAAGAGCCAGAACTTAATTTAGCTATAGTATTTGCTGTTGCTGGAGCTACAAGTATTACGTCAGACCATCTTGATAACGTAATATGATCCATTTCAGTTTCATTTTCCAAACTAAACAAATCATCATAAACTTTTTCTTGTGAAAGAGACATAACAGATAAAGGGGTAACAAACTGTTTAGCACTATTTGTTAAAATAGTTTTAATTTGTGCGCCTTTTTTTTTGAATGACCTTATTAGTTCTAAACTTTTGTATGCAGAAATTCCTCCACATATAATTAAAAGTATTTTTTTATTTAATAAATTATTCATCGATCGAATTAAAATACTAATAGTACAAAAATTACAAGTAATAATAAACTAATAGCTGATTGATTTCTAAAAGTAATCATTTCTGATTTTGCTTCATTTAAAGCATTATAAGAATTTGAATTTTGGGGTATTTGTCCACTAGCTAGAAAACTCAAAGCTTGATTTGCCCTGTCCATTATATCAGGAAATTCAGGCAATCTTTTTAAAACTTCTGATGTACTTTTTAGTGTATCATTTAGAGAATTGATTGGGTCTTTAGTTTCTTTAAGCCAATTTTCTAAAACTGGCTTTGATGTTTTCCAAATGTTTGTGTTAGGATTTAATTTTCTAGCAACACCCTCAACTACCACCATGGTTTTTTGAAGCAATAAAAGTTGTGGCTGTGTTTGCATGTTAAATTTTTCCGTTACATCAAAAAGTTGTTTTAATAGTTTTCCCCCAGAAATATCTTTTACTGTCTGTCCAAAAATTGGCTCGCCAATAGATCTTAAAGCTTGTGCCAATTCATCTACAGGTACATTTTTTGGAACTAGTCCAGCTGCAAGATGAACTTCAGCAACTTTTTTATAGTCTCTTTGAATAAATCCATATAAAATTTCAGCTAAAAATCTTTTGTTTAATTTATCTAACCTTCCCATTATTCCAAAATCTATTGGTATTATTTGGCCATTCTTATCTACAAAAATATTTCCTTGATGCATGTCGGCATGAAAAAAACCATCTCTTACAGCATGTCTTAAAAAGTGTTGTATTATGTCCGTTGCAATTTTACTTGTATCAATGTTTTGGTTTTGCAAAATTTCAGTTTCACGTATTGAGTTGCCTTCAATCCAATCTAACGTCATTACATTTTCACTGGTAAAGTTCCAGTAGATATTAGGCACTTTAAAACCTAAATCGTTTTTTGTGTTTTCAGCATATTCATTAGCAGCTGCGGCTTCAAATCGTAAATCCATTTCATGATTTGTTATTTGTTTTAAAAGAAAAGTAACCTCAACTAATTTTAGTCTTTTTGTTTTTTTAATTGACGACTCTATAACAAAAGCAAAAAACATTAGTGCATCTATCTCATCATTAAAGATTCTTTTAATTTGAGGTCTTAAAATTTTTATCGCAACATCTTTTATCGTTCCATTGTCATCTATTTGAGCTTTATGAACTTGAGCTATAGAAGCAGCTGCAACTGGCTCACTTATATTAATTATTGAGTTAAACATTTGTTCACCCAAATCTTTTTTAATTATATTTTTTGCTTCAGACAAAGAAAATGGAGGAAGTTTATCTTGAAGTGTTTCTAACTGTTTAGATAAATCATCACCAATAATATCAGGACGAGTAGCTAAAAACTGACCAAGCTTTATAAAAGTTGTCCCCATTGATTGTAATGAATTTGATAATCTTTTTTTTTCTTCAACATTGTAATTAATCTCATCTTTTTTTTTTAAAGAAAAAGATAAAAAATAAAATAAAATTTTTATAAAAGTAGGCACTTGATGAAATTTTGAAAAAATATCTAAAATTTCAGATTGTGCTAATTTTCTTCCAATTTTAAATAATATAATTAGTCTTTTTATCATTTAATTTTCCAACCAGAATGTATAGCAACGACACCACCAGATAAATTTCTATATGTACAGTTGTGAAATTTATTTTTTTTCATTAGTTCTATTAATTCTTTTTGATTAAGAAATTTTTCAATACTTTTTACCAGATATTCATAAGGTCTTTTGTCTCCAACAATAGCTTTACCAATTTTAGGAATTATTTTTGAATAATTTTTGTAAAGAATATGTAGATTTTCATTTTCTATTTTTGAGAATTCAAGACATAAAAAATGTCCACCAGGTTTTAAAACGCGATATGCTTCTGATAGTGCTTTATTTAAATTTTTTGTATTACGTAATCCAAAACTTATTGAATAATAATCGAATGAATTATTTTTTACTGGTAAATTTTCAGCTGTACCTACTAGCCATTTAATATTTTTATAATCAATTAATTTTTTCTTGCCTTTTTTAATCATGCTTTCGTTAGGATCGACACAAAAAATTTTTTCATTTTTATTTGTTAAATCTAAATAAAGTTTTCCAATATCACCAGTTCCACATGCCACGTCTATCATTTTTTTCCCTTTAGAAGGATTCATGGATAATATTAAATTTTTTTTCCAAATCCTGTGAACTCCAAAAGACATGAAATCATTCATTAAATCATATTTATCAAATACTTTATTGAAGACTTTATCAACTAGCCCTTTTTTATTTTGAAGATATTGTTGCATATAAAATAAATTTTTATGATTATTAATATAGTGTGAAATGCCAGAATTACCAGAAGTAGAAATAGTAAAACAATCGCTAGATAAAAAGATTAGGTTAAAAAAAATTCAAAAAGTAATAATAAGAAATAGAAATTTAAGGTTTAAAATACCGCCAAATATTGAAAAAAATTTAACTAATAAAATTATAAAAAAAATAACAAGATTCTCAAAATATTTGATTATTAATTTTACTGACTATACTTTTTGTATAATTCATTTGGGCATGACAGGAACAATTCATTTATTAGAAAAGAGTAAAAAAAATTATAATACAAATGCAAGTTTTTATGGACCAGTAAAAAATCTAAAAAAACATAATCATATTGAAATTTTTTTTAACAACATAAGAATGATTTATAACGATCCGAGAAGATTTGGTTTTTTTAAGTATATAAAAGATAAAAAAAACTTATCAAATTTTTTTACAAATGTAGGACCGGAGCCTTTTAGCAAAAAGTTCAATTTAAAATATGTGCAAAATTATTTAATGAATAAAAAAAAAAATATTAAAAATTTTTTGCTAGATCAAAAATTTGTATCAGGAATTGGAAACATATATGCTAGCGAAATATTATATTTATGCAAAATAAATCCAAAAAAAAAAACAAAAAATTTATCTAATGTTAAATTTAAGAAAATTATTTATTTTTCTAGATATGTGTTAAAAAAATCTATTAAAAAAGGCGGATCTAGTATAAGAGATTTTAAAAATACACAAGGTGCAGTAGGAAAATTTCAGAAAGAATTTCGAGTTTATCAAAGAGAAAATTTAAGTTGTTATAAAAAAGAATGCAAAGGTATAATAAAAAAAATATTTATATCTAATAGATCAACTTTTTTTTGTAGCGACTGTCAAAAATAATAAATTATTCTATTGACCATCATAAATTCTCAGGTTATACCACAGCGCGTATGGCAAACACAAAATCGGCTGTTAAAAGAATAAGAAGAATTGTTCGGCAAACGGCAGTAAACAAATCTAGGAAAAGCAAATATAGAAATGCAATTAAGAAAATGAACTTATTAATTGAATCCAAAAAAAAAAAAGAAGCATTGAAATTCTTACCCAAGTTGAATTCAGAACTTATGAGGGTTGCTAAAACTGGAATTGTAAAAAAAAAGAATGCCTCAAGAAATATATCAAGAATAACTAAAAAAATATCTGCATTATAAAATCAACTACCCCAAGTTGATAATTATAATTAATATTGTTCAACTTTAAGTACTTATACTAAATATAAATTTATTCTTTAATTTTTTTACCACATATAGATGTCAAGTTTTAAAAAAAATTTTTTTTAAAAAAAAATAATTTTCCACTCTAGATTTTATTTTATTAAATTTTTTATTACATCGCTAGGTTGAGATAAAATTTAATGCACTTACAGATTTTATTTTATTTTGAATTTTAAAAATATTTTATTGCATAAATTTATATTTGGTCTTAATTCGGAATAATCCAAAAAAAATTAATGAATAAAAATAATTTATCAAAAAGCCCTTCAAATATTCGTCAAGCTAAAATTAATTGGAATGAAGTACAATTAAGGATGAAAAATAATTTTGGCAAAGATATTTTTGAAAGCTGGCTGCGCAAATTAAATTTTGTGGAAGAGTTTAAAAGTTATGTTTTGCTTTCAGTATCAACAAGATTTATTAGAGATTGGATTACGTCACGATATTTAGATGAAATTTTAAAAATTATAAAAGAATTTAATAAAAATATTACCAGAATTGAGTTAAAAATTTCTGAGTCAATAGATGAACAATCTGAAAATAATAATTATTTAATAAATAAAAAAGAAAATGTGTCTTTTATTAAAGATAGTTTTTTACAATACAATAGGATAGATCAAAATAAAAATTTTGACAATTTTATTATTGGAGAAAGTAACAAATTAGCGTTTGAAGCATCAAAAAAAGTATCTACAAATTTTGCTTATTATAATCCCCTATATATTTATGGTGGGGTTGGTATGGGAAAAACTCATTTATTGAATGCAATAGGCTTGACTTTAAAAAGTAATAAAAAAATTATGTTTATATCCGCAGAAAGATTTATGTATCAATTTGTTAAGTCAATAAAATCAAATGAAATGGTTAAATTTAAAGATTATTTTAGAAACACCGATGTTTTTATTGTAGACGATATTCAATTTATGAATGGTAAAGAAGCTATGCAAGAAGAATTTTTTCATACATTTAATGCGTTAATAGAAAAAGGTTCTCAAGTAATAATTTCTGCAGACAGATCTCCAAACAAATTATCTAGAATTCAGGAAAGAATTAAATCAAGATTTTCTGGAGGACTAGTTGTTGATATTCAAAAACCAAATTTTGAATTGAGATACAAAATTATAACAAAAAAAATAGAAGAGTTAAATATTTTAAATTCGAACCAGATGAAAATATCCGAGGAAGTTAAAAATTTTGTCAGCACCGAAGTTAAAACTAGTATAAGAGAAATAGTTGGTGCAATTAATAGAATTTTATCATTTTCAAGAATTTATAATAAGGAACCAAATTTATCAGAAGTAAAAATTATATTAAAAGATTTATTAAATTTGTCAGAAAATAATGTTACGATTGATCAAATACAATCACTTGTATGTAAATATTTTAAGATCAGTAAAAATGAAATGCTATCAGCAAGAAGATCCAGATATCTTGTAAGACCCAGACAAACAGCAATTTACCTTACTAAGATACTTACCTCAAAATCACTACCGGAAATTGGTAGAGAATTTTCTAATAGAGATCACACAACCATTATACATTCCGTTAAGACCATCGAAAGATTAAAAAAAAATGATTTAGAACTAAGTAGTAGCATTGATTCTTTAAAAAATAAAATTTTATATAATAAAAATAATGAAATTTAATGTTAATCAACAAGACTTACAAAAATCTTTAAATTATTGTCAGGGTGTAATAGAAAAAAGGAGTACCTTACCCATTTTATCTAATATTTTATTAGAAACAGGAAACGCAAAACTTACAATTACTGCGACTGACTTAGATTTAATTTTTATACATCAAATAAACAATGTTGAAATTATAGAAGAAGGAAAAACAACAACAACCTCTTCAATTATGTATGACATTGTTAGAAAATTTTCCTCTGGGAAGAAAATCAATTTATCATTAAGTGGTGAAAATAGGTTACATGTTGAATCTGAAAAATCTATTTTTAACCTTAATTGTATAAATTCTTCAGAGTTTCCAGTGACTGATGAAAATTTTAATCAGAATCAATTTACAGTTAAGTCAAAACAATTTTTAAAACTTTTAAACAAATGTAAATTTTCAATTTCAAATGATGAAACCAGACATTATCTAAGCGGAATTTTTTTACACCAAACCGAGTTAGATGATAAGGTTTTTTTGACAGCTGCTGCAACAGACAGTCATAGAATGTCTATATCAAAATTTAGACTTTCTGAAAAAATTAATTTCGATCCTGTGATTTTGCCAAAAAAGACAATTTTTCAATTATGTTCTTTATTAGAAGATTATGATGGCGAAGTAAAAATTTCTAACATTAAATCTAAGATTAAATTTGAATTAAATAATAGTATTTTGATTTCAAAATTAATTGATGGAAAATTTCCAAACTATATTCAAGTTATACCAAAAAATAATAAAAAAAAATTAGAAGTTGATTTAAAATTATTTTTGGACTCAGTTGATAGAGTTGCTTCGGTTTCTTTAGATAAAAAAGATGGTGTGAAATTTAATTTAACTAAAGATGTATTAAATTTGTCTGTAAATAATACTAGTAGTGGCGATGGTAAAGATAGCTTAAGTGTTAAATTTGATCATGATTTAGATATAAGTTTCAACTCAAAATATTTAATAGATGTTGCTTCACAGCTAGATGGCGAAAAAATAGAAATTTTCTTAGATGACACAGGTTCACCAGCTTTGATTAAAGATCCATCAGATTTTGACAGTATTTACGTTATTATGCCAATGAAAGGTTAATTTAAAAGATCTAATTCAGAGTATATTTCTTTTTGTAATTTTTCTAAAAATTCTACTTTATTTTTTCCAGGCTCTATTGGTTTTAAAATTGAAATTGTTAATGATAAATTTGATTTTAAGTTTCCTTTTTTTGGCCAGACATATCCTGAATTAATTGCTATCGGTTGGCATTTAATATTTAATTCATCATATATTCTGCTAGCTCCTTTTTTAAAAGGTGATCTGTCATCTGGAAGTAATCGAGTTCCTTGAGGAAAAATTATTAAAGGTCTATTTGATTTATTTATTGATTGCGAAATTTTATCAAAAAAATTAAGATTTGTTTTAGTAGTTTTTCCACGATCAATAGAAATTGAACCAATTTTTATTAAATACCAACCAAATATAGGGATCTTTAATAATTCTTTTTTTAAAATAAAGATTGGAGAATTAAAAATTGTTTGTAAAAAAAAAGTTTCAAACATTGATTGGTGCGAAGAAGCAATAAAAAATTTTTCATTATTTATTAAATTTTCTTTGCCTTTGATTATTATTTTAGTAGATAAAAAAATTTTTAAACATATTCCTGTCCATTGCCCCATTAGTTTTCCTCCTAATAAAACAATCTTTTGTGGTAAAAAAAGAGAAGGTAAAAATACTATAGAAATAAAAATAATTCCTATATAAAAAAAAATTGAAAATAAAAAATTTCTTATCATTTAAACCAAAAGCTACATTAAATCTTTAAGCTTTTGTCTTTTTTTAATTAAATTAATTTTAAATCCTTTAATTAAGATTTCTGCAGGTTTTAATCTCACATTATAATTTGAGCTTAAAGACATTCCATAAGCACCAACATCAGAAATTATAATTAAATCTTTTTCATGTAACTTTTGAAATTTTTTTGTTGTTAAGAATCTGTCTGTACTTTCACAAATTGGACCAACAAACTCATAAGTTTTTTTTGTTAAAATATTATTTTTACTTTCAGGAATGATAAGATGTTCAGCACCGTATAAAGCTGGTCTCATTAAATCGTTCATTGCCGCATCTAAAATAATAAAATTCTTTTTAGCACTTTCCTTAATATAAATTATTTTTGAAACAAGTATTCCTGTGTTGCCAATTATTGATCTACCAGGTTCAAAAATAATTTTTGCCTTATGTTTTTTTAAAACTTTTTTTATAGCTGCCGCATATTTTTTATAATTTAAATTTTTAACTTTTTTACCATAAGTGATCCCCATTCCTCCACCTAAGTCAATAAATTCAAATTTATAATTTGCTTTTTTTATAACTCTATCAACAACTTTCAACATTCTTTCATAGGGCTGGTAATTTAAAATTTGGCTACCAATATGAACACTTATACATTTAAGTTTAATGAATTGAGAATTTTTTACATACTTAACCAATTCTAAAAAAATATTTTCAGTAACACCAAATTTGTCTTGTTTCTTGCCTGTTGATATTTGACTTAGTGTTTTTGGATCAGTATTTGGATTTAATCTAATTCCAATATTAACTGTTTTTTTTTTTCTTTTTGCAATTTTCTCAATTTCTAAAATTTCGCTTTTTGATTCAACATTAATTAGTAGTATTTTTTTACTAATTGCGAAATTTAATTCTTCTGATGTTTTGCCAACACCAGAGAAAACTATTTTTTTTGATTGAATGCCTGCCTTCAGGGCCTTTGTTAGTTCTCCCATTGATACTACATCAGCACCTAAATTGAATTTTTTTATTTCTTTTAATAGCTTTAAATTTGCATTTGCTTTAACTGCAAAACATATAGTTGGATTTAAACTTTTAAAATTTTTTTTAAAATTTTTTATATTTTCTTTTAATCTTCTGTATGAATAACAATAAATGGGTGTTTGAAATTTTTTTGCTAAATTTCTAACTTTTACACCTTCGATGAAAAAATTTTTACCAATATATTTCATTATATTTTTAATGTAGTGGAATTATTTATTTCTGATTTATATTCAGGGTCACCTTTTTTTCCACAGGAAAATAAACAAAGTATACATAATAAGGTTAATATAATTTTTTTTCTCATTTTATTTTTTTTTATATTTAGTTATCATTTTTTTAATATTAGCAAAAGAAGTTCCCCCAAATGATTTTTTTGAATTTACTGAGTATTTTAGGTCAAAAACTTTTAGTACGTCTGATGTAAGCATTGGTTCTATTTTTTTTAACTCATTTAAATCTAATTGATTCAGTTTTTTTTTCTTTTTTTCTGCAAAATTAACTATTGAAGCTGTAACCTGATATGCTCTTCTAAAAGACATATTGTGATTTTTAACGAGATAATCAGCCAAGTCAGTTGCGGTAATATAACCTTTTTCAGCAAGCTCTAACATTTTTTTTTTATTTGGACTGAAGTTATTTAAAACTTCATTTAGAATAGAAATACAATTGTTTAATGTTTCGTTAGTTTTAAAAACCAATTCTTTATCATCTTGTAGATCTTTAAAATAAGAAAGCGGTAGCCCTTTTAGAATTGTTAACATTGAAAATAAATTTCCAAAAGAATTTCCAGATTTGCCTCTTAAATATTCTAATAAATCAGGATTCTTTTTTTGTGGCATTATTGACGATCCAGTAACAATTTTATCAGAAAGGTTAATCAAACCAAAACCTTCAGAATTCCATATTATAAGTTCTTCTGCTATTCTTGAAATATGTAAAGAACATACAGAAGCGCTAAACAAAAAATCTAAAACAAAGTCTCTATCTGCAACAGTGTCTATTGAATTATTTGTAGGTTTTTTAAATCCTAATTTTTTTGTTGTAAAATTTCTATCTATATTAAATGATGTACCAGTTAATGCTGCAACACCCAGAGGGTTTTCATATAGATTTTCTAGATTATTATTAAATCTAGATTTGTCTCTATTAAACATTTCAACATAAGCCATCACGTAATGAGCAAAAGAAACAGCCTGGGCATTTTTTAAATGAGTAAAACCCGGCATAATTGTTTGAACATTTTTTTGTGCGATTTTTAGTATTGTTTTAATAAGGATGTCTAATTTTTTATTAATATCATTAGTTGCTACTCTCATCCAAATTTTAAAATCTGTTATCACCTGGTCATTTCTAGATCTTGCTGTGTGAACATATCCAGCATCATCTCCAATAATTTCAAATAATCTTTTTTCAATATTCATATGAATATCTTCATGCTTATAGTTAAAAGTAAATTTTTTCTTTTTAATTTCATTTTCGATTTTATTTAAACCATAAATTATTTTGTTTTTAGTTTTAAAAGATATTATTTTTTGTCTAAAAAGCATTTCAACATGTGCTATTGATCCTACAATGTCTTGTTTGTAGAGATTTTTATCAATTTCTATTGAGCTACCAATTTTTTGAAATAGATTTGAGCCTTTTTTGGGAATTCGAGTTATCCATATTGTTTGGTTGTTTTTATTTTTTGCCATGATATTTAATTATACTCATTTAGTATGAAATTTTTAGTATTAAAATTTTTTAAAATAAAGAATTGTGTTTATGCAATTTTCTCTTAACACAATAGTAATAAAACCTGAAAAAAATCTTCCAATAAATAATGCAGTTATTTTGCTTCATGGATATGGAGGAGATGGAAAAGATATAAGTATGTTGACTTTAAATTGGAGAAGGTTTTTGCCAAATACAGTTTTTTTGTGTCCGGATGGTCACGAAATATGTTCAATAAATCCTTCTGGATTTCAATGGTTTGATTTAACTAGAGATGATGAAATATATATATTACAGGAATCAATTAAAGCAGAAAAAAAATTGACAAAATTTATAGAGGAAGTAAAAAAAATTTTTAATTTGGAATCTTCAAAAATTTGTCTTTCGGGCTTTAGTCAAGGATGCATGTTGTCTATAAATTTAGGTTTAACTAGTGAAGAAAATTATGCTTGTGTTGTTGGTTTTTCAGGAAAAATAATAAATAAAGAAGATTTATTAAAAAGAAAAAAATCAAATTCAAAATTTCTTTTAATTCATGGTGATCTTGACGAAGTAGTATCATCAACAAGCTTGTTAGAAGCAAAAGATTTTTTAATGCGCAACAATGTTAGTATACGAACAAGAATGGTTAAAGGATGCGGACATCATGTTCCAGTTGAAGCTTCTAGTTTAGCATTAAGTTTTATTAAAGAAAACATAACTAATTAATAAAAATTTAGTTCTATTGAAAAATAAAATAAATTAAGCTACTCTTAAATTATAAATGACTTTTATTGATCAAAATATTTCATTAGAAAAATGTCCAGCATTAGTTTTAAATGCTGATTACAGGCCTTTAAGTTATTATCCATTGTCTTTATGGAGTTGGCAAGATTCAATTAAATCAGTTTTTCTAGATAGAGTTACTATTGTAAGTAATTACGACCGTGTAATTAGAAGCCCTTCTTTTTACATGAAGTTGCCGAGTGTTATTGCATTAAAAAGCTATATAAGACCATTATCAAATCCGAATTTTACTAGATTTAATGTTTTTTTAAGAGATAAATTTTCATGTCAATATTGTGGTAGCAAAAATGAATTAACTTTTGACCATTTATTGCCTAGGTCAAAAGGTGGAACAACAAATTGGAACAATGTTGTTACTGCTTGTTCAGATTGTAATGTAAAAAAGGGAGGACGTTTATTAGTTAATTCTGGTATGAAACTTCATCACGAACCTTTTCAGCCCACAACTGAAGATTTACATAAAAATGGAAAAAATTTTCCACCAAATTTTTTACACAAAAGTTGGATGGATTATTTATACTGGGATGTTGAATTAGAACCTTAATTATATTTTTTCTGAAATACTAATTGCTATTTTTGAACCAG
>CACFTX010000004.1:0-2500 GCA_902569405.1 uncultured Pelagibacteraceae bacterium
AGTTATAATGCATCTACAAAAGGTAATTATGATAATTTATCAGTTTATGGTAACTTGGGTTATAATTTTTTTAATAATACATTATTATCTTTATTTTTGAGAAATGACGATAATAAACAAACAGGATCAAATCAATCTAATAAAATTAATTTAGAGTGTAAGTATAATTTATTTAATCTCGGCATAGGAAGAAGTGAGGGGTTTAGAAATCCAACAATATATGAATTATATGGAACAGATAGTTATGGCTATGCTGGAAATAAAAATCTTAAAGAAGAAAAGAGTACATCAAATGAGGTTTATTTAGAGTCTAATTTTTCAAATAATATTTCATTTTCAATTAGGGGCTTTAAAACCAAAATAAACGATCAAATAGAATATAAATCAAACAAATATATCAATAGCGCAGATGATTTAGCTTTAAAACAGTCTGGAATTAATCCAGAGATTAAATTTAAAGGTAATGATTATAAATTGGATTTATTTTCATCTTTTTTATCATCTGATAAAGTCGGTGGATCTGCTCAGTTAAGAAGACCAGAAAAAACCTATGGATTTAATTTGCACAAAAAATTTAATAATAGTTTATTTGGAAATTTTAATATGAATTTAAAATATAATCATTATGGAAAACATTTTGATACACACTCATCTACATTTGCCACTATAGAAATGGATAGCACTGATATTATTGATTTATCTATAAACAAAAAATATAGAATTTACGATTTACAATTTTTTGTATCAAACTTGTTAGATGAAAAATATCAAAGACCACATGGGTATTCTCAAAATGAAAGATTATTCAATATTGTCTTAAAATCCAGTTTTTGATTTATTTTATTAATTGATATAAAAAAATCATTAATTATAATTTATAAAATTATGAACTATACAAATTATATAAAAATAACAGTAGGAATTCTACTTGTGCTTTCTGCTTCAAGATTTATTCCACATCCTCCAAATTTTACAAGCTTGATTGCTTTAAGCTTTTATGTTCCAGCGCTCCTGGGGGCAAGGTTTATTCCAGCTTTAATTTTATGTTTTGCTTTAACTGATTTAATTATTGGATTTCATGCTACTACGCTTTTCACTTGGGGGAGTGTTTTGTTAATTGGTTTAATATCAAGATTTTTCATATCAAACCTTATTACTAGATTATCTGGGACATTATTAGGTGCATGTTTATTTTATTTAATTACTAATTTTGGTGTATGGTCTCTGGGTTCTTATGGATATAGTATACAAGGCATTGTAGATTGTTATTTATTAGCTTTACCATTTTTTGGATACTCAATAATATCAACTTTCATTTACTCTTCTGCTATTGAGATTTTATTTACAATTTATAAAAAGAAATTCTTAAAATTTAAAGCTAAGAGTTAAATTAATTTTGTAAACCTGTAATACTCACATTTTTTTCGGTGACTATGCTTTCATTTTTAGATAATGGAAGATTTGCACTCACCCCATGCCTATATAATTTCTTTATAAAAACCCTTGAAAGAATTTTTGAAATTCCTTGATCTGAAGATCCAAACATTCTTGTAAAATTTTTTATGACTTGTTTTTGGTCATCACTTAAAATAAATGATATCTCTTGATTTTTATCAAATTTATAAAAAGATATTTCATTGCTTTTTTTGTCATCAAGGAATTTTTTAATATCATAAGAAAAAGAACTCTTAGAAATATCATCAAAATCTGAAAAAATATTAGAAATACTATTTTTATGATATCTAATACACTCTGATACAAATTTATCATTTTCAAGACTATCTAAAGAATTTTCCTTAAGAATTTCTAAGGTTGCTCGATAAGCTAAATCTGATAGGTCATCAGTTGCTTTTGTTATTGCCATTGACTTATGTGTAATTAGCAAATTATTTCCCAATTCGCCATCAATGTATCTTTTAACAGTACCGTCTTTTTTTACAAAATTCCAAAGATCATTTGAATTTTTCCATAATTCATTTTTCGTTGCCTCAATAAAAAGATTTGAAATTTTACTATAGTCTGGTCCGGCTTTTAAATCTTTTATTTTTTCTATCCATCTCCAAATAGACAAATTATTTAACTTTAAAAATTTTAAAAGAGATGAAAAAATACCATCATTGTAAAATACATTAATAATTAAATGTAAGGATCTACAAGCTAAATAATCATCGTATGAAAGAGTATTTAAGGCAACACATATTGGTTCAATTTCAGCCGATACAATTTTTTCACCTAAAACACTGAAATCTCCATAACATCTTGCTAAAACTCTATGTTGAATATTCATCTGGTATTTTTTTATACTATCTACGGTTGCCATCTCACTTCCGGGTAAAATCATTAATTGAAATAAATATAAATTATTAAAACCTGCTTCAATTACAGTTTTAATTGTATTAAAATGAGCTTCTTTACTATCTCCTGGTAACCCTAAAATAATTTCACTATATGAGTTTGCTCCAATTTCAGAGGCCGACAGAGCTAAATCCATTAAACCTTG
>CACFTX010000004.1:7500-119568 GCA_902569405.1 uncultured Pelagibacteraceae bacterium
CTACGAGGGTATCTAATCCTCTTCGCTACCCATGCTTTCGTTCCTCAGTGTCAGTAATGATCCAGAAAGCTGCCTTCGCAATCGGTATTCTTTCTAATATCTACGAATTTCACCTCTACACTAGAAATTCTGCTTTCCTCTATCATACTCTAGCTAAAAAGTTTTGATGGCAGTTCCAGAGTTAAGCTCTGGGATTTCACCACCAACTTTTTTAACCACCTACGAACTCTTTAAGCCCAGTAATTCCGAACTACGCTAGGTCCCTTCGTATTACCGCGGCTGCTGGCACGAAGTTAGCCGGACCTTCTTATTCGGGTACAGTCATTTTCTTCCCCGACGAAAGAGCTTTACAACCCAAAGGCCTTCTTCACTCACGCGGCATCGCTGCATCAGAGTTTCCTCCATTGTGCAAGATTCCCTACTGCTGCCTCCCGTAGGAGTTTGGGCCGTGTCTCAGTCCCAATGTGGCTGATCATCCTCTCAAATCAGCTATTGATCAAAGTCTTGGTAGGCCATTACCCCACCAACAAACTAATCAAGTGCAGGCTCATCCAATGGCGCATAAAGCTTTCTCCGTAAAGACTTATGAGGTATTAGCACAAGTTTCCTCGTGTTATTCCTCACCAAAGGGAAGATACCCACATGTTACTCACCCGTCTGCCACTAAGTATTGCTACTTCGTTCGACTTGCATGTATTAGGCGTGCCGCCAGCGTACGTTCTGAGCCATGATCAAACTCTCAAGTTTAAAAACGGCGCACACTAGCTTCTATATAAATTCTAAGAATAAAATTTATATAATGTTGAAGTGTGTACGACAAATTTTGGTAACCTTAACCGCCCACACTTCTCTTCTTAAATTTCACTTTTAAAATAGCTAATTAGGATAAAAATCCTAATAATTCACAATAATTTTATTGAGAAAGTGTGACGCTTATAGTCTAAAATATAAGTAAATCAAGCTGTTAACACTTAAAAAAAAGAGGTAAAAATAGCCTAAAATAAAGGGTTTTTTTTGATTTTTTTAAATTACTTAATTAATAATTATAAAATTGTATGAAAATTTATTTAGGAAAAATCCAAAAAATAATAAGCAAAAACATAGAGTTTTTTTTACTTTTTACACTAATAACTTTTGCTGTCTTAAGTACTCAAATCTACAATCTTAATAAAGAAAAAACCGTTAGAAATTTCATTACTTTAACAAATAATATTTATTTTCAGAAAAGCTTAGAACATATTTTTAATAATCTAAAACCCAAATATCAAACTATAAACCATCTTGTATCAAGTGGTGAAAACTTTAATAACATCTTACGACGCTATAATGTTTCAGATAAAGAAATTAAAAAAATAAATACTACTTTATCAAAAGTACAGAACTCAAACAGACTTAAGGTTAATCAAGTTATTAAATTTACAGTTGATCAATCTAAGGATAAAAAAATTATTTATTTACTTTACCCTATATCAAAAACAAAAAAAATAGAAATTACAAGAAATTTAAATGAAGATTATTTTGAAAATAAAGAAATAATCACAAATTTAAAAAAAAGAATAGTTTTTACAGAAGGTATAATTACCAACAGTCTATACAAATCAGCCGAAAATTTAAAAATACCGATAAATCTAATTGTTGAATTTGCTAGAATTTATGGTTTCCAAGTAGACTTTCAAAGAGATATTAGAAAAAATGACTCTTTCCAAATAATGTATGAGGTTTTTGAAGATGAAAATGGAAAAATATTTGAATCTGGAAATATAATTTTTGCAGACTTGTTTTTAAGAGATCAAAGTAATGCCCTATATTATTTTAAAGATAAAAAAGATGGAGGACATTATGACGTTAATGGAAAAAGTATTAAAAAAGCTTTAATGAAAACTCCAATTAACGGAGCTAGACTTTCTTCAAGTTTTGGGATGAGAAAACATCCTATTGATGGCTTTACTAAAATGCATCGAGGTACAGATTTTGCAGCTCCAAAAGGAACACCAATAATGGCATCAGGTGATGGCGTAATAATTAGAGCTAAATGGTGTGGTGGCGGAGGTAATTGTATAAAGATAAAACATAATTCAACTTACTCAACTGTTTATGCTCACATGAGTAAATTTGCAAATGGAATGAAAGTTGGTCGCAGAGTGAAACAAGGTCAGGTAATTGGTTATGTCGGCTCTACTGGAAAATCAACGGGACCTCATCTTCATTATGAAGTAATTGAAAATGGAAAAAAAATAAATTCTCAAACACTTAAATTACCTTCAGGTAAAATTTTAAAAGATAAAAATAGAAAAATATTTGAAGTTGAAAGAATTAAAATTGATGTGTTAAAATCAGAACTTATTGTAGGGCTAAAATAAACTAACTACTAATAATTTTTTTTTCAGCTTCTTTTTCACTTGGTAAATTGTCCTTTTTAATTTCATTATTTTCGAGATTTTGAAAATTTTTAATAGATTTTCTCTTTTCTTGCTCTTCGATTATTCTTGTAAAATGGTCGGCATGTTGAAAGTAATTTTCTGACAAAATTTTATCACCATTTGCTAGAGCCTCTCTGGCTAGATCATTGTATTTTTCAATTAATTTTGATGCGTTGTGATTATTTCTTCCTGGGGCCTTTCTCTGAAAATTTGTATTTGTTGAAAGGTCAGATTTAAATTTGTTTGTATCACCATTTCTTTTAAAATTTCTATCGTTATTTCTAAACCTCGATCTTCTATTATTATTTCTAAATATTACCATTAAATTACTTTGTATTAAATTTTTGTGCTAATTATGCAACGATCTTTTTTTCCGTAATCCTTAATTATTTTATTAATATAAAAATTATTATTCTTTAATTTATTTACAGCTTCATTTCTTTGATGGCAACCTATCTCTAAAATAAATTTACCATTCTTTTTTATCAAATTTGAGGTTTTAACAATTACTTTTGTAATTTTTGAAAAACCATCACTACCACCATCCAGTGCAACTTTTGGCTCAAAACAAGCTACATCTTTTTCCAAATATTTTATATTAAAATTTTTAATATATGGTGGATTGGATAAAATAAGATCATATTTACCAATAAAAAATTTGTCAATATCTGAATTATAAAATTTAACTCTATTGCCTAAATGTTGCAATTTTGCATTAAAACGTGCAACATTTAAAGCTTTTTTTGAAATATCCACACCGGTACCCATAAAATTCTTTCTTTCTTTTAAAATTGATAAAAGTAAACATCCTGAACCCGTACCTATATCTAATATATTTAGTTTTTTTTCTTTTTCATATAACCTTAAAGTTTCCTCTACTAAAATTTCAGTATCTGGCCTTGGAATTAAGGCATTTTTATCAATAAAATATTTTTGTTTCCAAAATTCCTTAAAATTTATCAAATAAGCAATGGGCTCACCTCTTTTTCTTCTCTCAATTAATTTATTAAAATTTCTCAAATAATATTCATCCAATTTTTTTTTTGAATTTAAAATTATATATTTTCGGTCTTTTTTTATAATTTTTGAAAGTAGTAATTCACTATCCAGATATGGTGTTTTTATATTGTTTTCCTCTAAAATTTTAGTTGCTTTAACAATTGTTTCGTGAATATTCATTTAATTTAAAGAACTTAACTTTTCCTCTTGTGCTTGTAAATTTAAGCTTTCTACCATCTCGTCAAATATTTCGCCTTCTAAAAATTCATCTAGTTTATGTAATGTTAGGTTTATTCTATGGTCTGTAACTCTGCCTTGAGGAAAGTTATATGTTCTGATCCTTTCAGATCGATCTCCTGTGCCAATTTTATTTTTCCTATCTTTGGATCTTTCTTGTTCTCTTTTTTGTCTTTCTAATTCATAAATTCTTGATCTTAATATTTTTAAACCTTTTTCTTTATTTCTTATTTGTGATTTTTCATCTTGTTGACTGACCACTATTCCAGTGGGAATATGAGTTATTCTAACCGCTGAATCAGTTGTGTTGACACTTTGTCCTCCTGGTCCACTACTTCTAAACACGTCTATCCGCAAGTCTTTTTCTTCTATTTTAACATCAACTTCTTCAGCTTCTGGAAGAACTGCTACAGTTGCAGCAGAAGTATGAACTCTTCCTTGAGTTTCTGTATCTGGAACTCTTTGCACTCTATGAACTCCACTTTCATACTTAAGTGTGGAATATATGTTTTTCCCTTTTACCGAGGCAATTACTTCTTTTAATCCTCCGGCATCACTTTTAGAAATGCTTATGAGTTCAAGATTCCATTTTTTTTTATGACTTACTTTTTCGTACATTTTAAAAAGATCTGACGCAAAAAGGCTGGCTTCTAATCCTCCTGTGCCTGCTCTTATTTCAATAATAGCATTTTTTTTATCTGCATCATCTTTTGGAAGAAGAAATAATTTAATTTTTTTTTCATTCTTTTCATTTTTTTTTATTAATTCTTCTAACTCCTTTTCGGCCAGTTCTTTCATGTCTTTATCGCTATTTTGATCATTAATAATTTTTTTTAAATCTTTTTGGTCTTTTTCAAAAGAATTATACTCTTTTATTTCTTTAATAATCTCATTTAAGTCTGAATAGTCTTTTGATCTTTCTGCAAAATTTTTTTTATCAATTTTTCCTGAAGATAGTTCTTTTTCTAATGAAGAATGCTTTAAGATCAAATCTTCAACTTTATTTTTAGGAATCATTAATTATTATTTTCTATTTCTTTAGCTTTTTTTTCTACCTGATTGACCACTTTCAATATTATATCTTTTGTCAAAATTTTTTGAGATTGGATGCCAGAAAGATAAAGCATATTATTACCTTTTCCACCTCCTGTAATTCCTATATCTGTCATCGCAGCTTCACCAGGTCCATTAACTACACATCCAATAACAGATAATGTTATAGGCGTTTTTATATGAGAAAGTTTTTCTTCTAAAATTTTTACAGTATTTATAACTGGAAACGCTTGTCTAGCACATGATGGGCAAGCGATGATTTTAACTCCTCTATTTCTTAGATTTAAAGACTTTAATATTTCATTGCCAATTTTTACTTCTTTTACTGGATCATCTGACAAAGATATTCTTATTGTATCTCCAATTCCATCCATCAAGAGTGAACCTAATCCTATTGACGATTTAATGCTTCCTGACACGAAACTACCCGCTTCCGTAATTCCTAAATGTAAAGGATAATCACAAACTTTAGAAAGTTGTCTATATGCTGCTATAGATAAAAAAACATCAGAAGATTTAACGCTTATCTTAAAATTAAAAAAATCTTGATCCTCTAAAATTCTAATATTTCTTAAAGCGCTTTCAACTAAAGCTTCTGGACATGGTTCTTTATATTTTTCTAATATATCTCTTTCGATAGAACCTGCATTGACACCTATTCTGATTGAACAATTATTATTTTTAGCAGAAGAAACTACTTCTGCTATTTTTTTTTTACTCCCTATATTTCCTGGATTAATTCTTAAACATTTTGCACCATTTTCAGCCGCCTCAATAGCTCTCTTATAATGAAAATGAATATCTGCAACAATAGGAACTGATACGTGTCTCGTTATTTCCTTTAACGCAAGTGTTGAATCTTCATCTGGGCAAGATACTCTTACTATGTCAGCACCTTCGGCTGATATATCATTAATTTGATTTATTGTAGATTTTACATTCGTCGTTAAAGTATTTGTCATAGACTGAACTGATATTGGATTATCTCCACCTACTTTAACAGCACCTACATTAATTACTTTAGTTTTTTTTCTTTTTATATCTCTAAATGGTCTTAAATTCATTTTTATTTATCTAGTTTAAATTCTTTATGTAATGCTGAAATTGCCCTCGATATATTTTTTTTGTTTATTAGAACAGATATTTTTATTTCTGAAGTAGATATAACTAAAATATTTATGTTTTTTTTAGCTAATGCTTTAAACATTCTATATGTTACACCAGGGGTTGCAATCATTCCAACTCCAACAATTGAAACTTTTGAAACATTTTTATCAAAAATCAAATTTCTAAAACTAATTTTGTTATTTTTTTTGATAAGAAGTTGTGTCTTAGTTAAATCTTCAGATTTTATTGTAAAAGTTAAATCGGTTTCTTTGCCATCTGCAGATATATTTTGGACAACCATATCAACATTGATTGCGTTTTTTGATAATGGTTCAAATATGGAAGCGGCTATGCCTGGTTTGTCTTTAACTCCCACAAGTGTAACTTTTGCATCATTTTTAGTAAAAGATATTCCTCTAATAATTTTATTGCTTATAACATTTTTTCTTTTTGTAATTTTTGTTCCATCTTTTTTTACAAAAGAGGATTTTACCTCTATATCAATTCTATTTAATCTTGCATCCTGTATAGATGTCGGTTGCATAACCTTTGCACCTAAAGAAGCCATTTCAAGCATTTCTTCATAGGAGATTATTTTTATTTTTTTTGCTTTTTTTAATGTGTTTGGGTCTGTAGTATAAACACCATCAACATCAGTATAGATTATACATTTTTGCGCTTTAAAAAATTTAGCACACATAATTGCAGAAGCATCAGATCCTCCTCTGCCTAATGTTGTTATTCTGTTGTTAGTATTTATACCTTGAAAACCAGCAATAATCGGCACTCCACCCAGTTTAATATAATCTAAAATTTTTTTTTTATTAATATTTATTATCCTTGAAGCACTATACATGCCTTTTGTTAATATTGGAATTTGCCAACTCATCCATGATTGAGATTTGTGCCCTAAATGGTTTAACCTTCCAGATATTAAAGCACAAGAAATCTGTTCACCGGCAGAAACAAGCACATCATATTCGGAAGAAATAAAGTTGTAACTTATTGCTTTTGATTTTTTTACTAAATCATTTGTATTGCCACTCATTGCAGATGAGACCACAATTGGTTTATAACCCTTTTTTTTATAGCCAACAATTATACCGGCTATTTTTTTAATTCTTTCTATAGTTCCTACTGAACTTCCGCCAAACTTTAACACTATGATTTTCATTGATAATAATTTTTATAAAAAATTAAATATATTGATAAAATACATCTTAATTGTAATGTCAACTAACAATGAAAAGTAACACAATAAATAAAAAAGAAATAGAAAAATTTTCCAAAATGGCCTCTCAATGGTGGAATCCTAACGGAAAATTTAAACCATTACACAAATTTAATCCAGTTAGAATAAAATATATTAAAGATGGTATAATAAAGCATTTTAAAATAAAATCTTCAACACAACCTTTAAAAAGAATTAATATTCTAGATATTGGTTGTGGAGGTGGCTTACTTTCTGAACCCATGTGCAGATTGGGAGCAAATGTTGTTGGTATAGATGCATCTAAAAATAATATCGAAACTGCAAAATTTCATGCAAAAAAAAATAGTCTTAAAATTGACTATCTGTGTTCCTCACCCGAAGTATTAAAAACAAAAAAAAAATTTGATGTAATTTTAAATATGGAAATTATAGAACATGTAGAAAATGTAAATTTTTTTATAAAAAAAAGTTCTGAACTATTAAAAAAAAATGGATTAATGTTTGTTGCAACTCTAAATAAAACCTTTAAATCATATGTATTTGCAATTGTAGGGGCAGAGTACATTTTGCAGTGGCTCCCTATAGGAACTCATGACTGGGAAAGATTTATTAAACCTGAAGATTTAATAAAAATATCAAAAAAAAATAGATTAGAACTTAAAAAATTGGATGGTTTAAAATTTGATATATTAAATAATAAATGGGATCTTAGTAATGATACTTCAGTAAATTATATTACAAAATTCAAAAAAAATTAATTATCTTTCTCACTTACCCAGGGAACAATTTCTGTTTCAATTCCTTCTTCATTTAATTCTTTCAACTCTTCTAATGAAGCATTGCCATAAATGCCTTTTGATTTTTTTTTACTTTTGTAATGTATAGATCTAGCTTCATAGGCAAAATTTTCACCAACATAATCAAAATTATTTTGAATAAATTTTTGATATTTTTTTATAGTTTTTTTTATATCTGAAAATTTTTTTTCATTTATTTTTTCTTGTTTTTTTTTTTTAAAATTTAAAATGTTAGGAGACATTAAACTTTTATCAACTTGTAACGAGTTGCAGTTATAACAATTAATATGTTTTAATTTTTTTAATTTTTCATACTCTCTTGAAGATGCAAACCAACTATCAAAAGATTTATCACAATCCTTACAAATTAAATTATATTTTATCATAAAAGCTATTTAGTAATTAATAAACCTAATTCAATGACATTATAATAAATTTATGTTCTATAATCAGCATTAATTTCAATATATTTTTTAGTAAAATCCATAGAATAAACTTCAAAACTTTTTTGCCCAATTCCCAGATCTATATATAATTCAATCTTTTCATTTTTCATATATTCTTTGGCTTCATCTTCATTATATAAGTTAGACAATTGACCTTTTTCAACGATCTTAATATCTCCAAATTTTATTAATAACTTGTTTAAATTAATATTAACGTCTGACTTTCCTATTGCCATTAAAACTCTTCCAAAATTACAGTCTTCACCTGCAATAGCAGTTTTTACTAAAGGAGAGTTTGCAATTGAAAAAGCAACTTTTTTTGCATCTTCTTGCGTTTTAGCATTTTTAACACATACTGTTATAAACTTAGACGCTCCTTCTCCGTCAGCAGCAACTCTTTTTGCTAAATTTAAAAGAACAGAGTGTAGAGCAATATTAAAATCTTTTATTTTTAAATCATTAATATTTTTAATTTTATGATTTTTTGCAATGCCGGTAGAAAAAATTGAAACCATATCATTAGTACTTGTATCTCCATCGCAGGTGATAGCATTAAATGTTGTTTCAATATTTTTTCTTAATAATTTTTGCAAAACATTTGATGAAATATTTGCGTCTGTAAAAATAAATCCCAATGTTGTGGCCATATTTGGGAATATCATTCCAGATCCTTTTGCAATTCCATATATTTTTATGTTGGCATTACCAATTTTACACTCTTCCATTGCAAGTTTGGGAACTAAGTCAGTTGTCATAATTCCCAAAGCTGCTTTTGTCCATATATATTTATTTTGTGTATACTTAATTTTATCTACAAGTTCTGAAATATTTTTTTTAATCTTTTCGGTTGGAAATTTTTCCCCTATTGTTCCCGTGCAACCAAAAAGTATTTCATTTGGTTTTATTTTTGCAGGTTTTTCCTCATCCTTTTTTTGTTTTTCAGAAAGTCTAGCGGAAAGCTCTTCCGCAATATCTTTTAGACCTTGATAACCTTTTTTTCCAGTAAAAACATTTGCGTTTCTTGTGTTTATTAATAATGCATTAATTTTTTTATTTTTTAAATTTAAATTCCATTTAATATTTTCAGAAATTATCTTTGATTGAGTATAAACTGACGCATGCTCTGCTCCTTTTCTAAAATAAAACATTACAAGGTCGTCTCTTTCATTATTATAAAGGTTTGCCGAAGTAGTCGAAATTGATACTCCGTCAACATGCTCTAGGTCCTGAAAGTCGCCTAATTTTGATTTCTTGCTGCCTGAATTAAAAAAATTACCAAAGTTTATTGCCATACTATTTAAATTAGTTATTTAATACCTATATATTTAATATATTAAAACTATATATCAAAAAATTAAAATTGAGATGCTAAATCCATTAAAACTAATATCGAAACTTTTTAAATCAAATAACCAGAAGGAACTTGATAAAATTCATAAAATTGTTGAAAAAGTTAACAATTTTGAAGGAAAAATAATTAAACTAAAAGATGAAGATTTCCCAAAAAAAACTGAAGAATTTAAAGAAAAAATAAAAAGTGGATCTAGCCTAGAATCAATTTTGCCAGAAGCCTTTGCGCTAGTAAGAGAAGCTTCAAAAAGAATAAAAGGAGAAAGACATTTTGATGTCCAAATTATAGGTGGCGTTGTTCTTCATGAGGGAAAAATTGCAGAAATGAAGACAGGAGAAGGTAAAACTCTAACTATCACTCTTGCGGCTTATTTAAATGCTTTAATGGGTAAAGGAGTTCATATAGTTACTGTAAATGACTACCTGGCAAAAAGAGATTGTGAAGATATGGGTAAAATTTATAACTTTCTAGGACTAACCTGTGGTTTCATTAATAATGATCAAGACGACGTAGCAAGAAGAAAAAATTATAATTGCGATATAACATACGCAACAAATAGTGAACTAGGATTTGATTATTTAAGAGACAATATGTCAATTAATAAAGATCAAATGGTTCAGAGAGATCATTATTTTGCAATAGTAGATGAAATAGATTCATGTTTAATTGACGAAGCCAGAACTCCCCTTGTAATCTCGGGGGCAGCAGAAAGTAAAACTGATAAATATTTAGCAGTAGATAAATTGATTAAAAAATTAAAGCCTAAAGATTATGAAATTGATGAAAAAGATAAAAATATTCTACTCACAAATCAAGGTATAGACAATGTAGAAAAGATTTTTTCTAATGCGGGGATTTTAAAAAACAATAATTTTTATGATCCTCAAAATTTAAACTTAGTACACCATGTAAATCAAGCGTTAAGAGCAAATCATTTATTTGAAAAAGGAAGAGACTACATTGTTAAAGATGGATTGTTAAAAATAATCGATGATTTAACTGGAAGAATACTTGAAGGAAGAAGGTATGGCGATGGTTTGCACCAGGCGCTTGAAGCTAAAGAACAAATAGATATACAGGTGGAGAATCAAACTTTAGCTTCAATTACTTATCAAAATTATTTTAAACTTTACTCGAAAATATCAGGGTGTACAGGAACTGCTTCCACTGAATCAGAAGAATTCTTTGAAATATATAATTTACATGTTGTAAGCATTCCTACGAACAAAAAAATGATCAGAAAAGACTGGAATGATTTAATTTTTAGAACATTAAAAGAAAAAGACAACGCAATCATAAAAAAAATTAAAGAATGTAATAAAAAAGAACAACCTCTTTTAGTTTTCACAGCAAGTATTAACAAATCAGAACATTATTCAAATCTACTAAGAAAAAATGGAATTGAACATATTGTATTGAATGCGAAAAATCACGAAAAGGAAGCTGAAATAATAGCTAATGCTGGAACAAAAAAATCTATAATAATTACAACAAGCATATCTGGGAGAGGGGTAGATATTAAACTTGGCGGAAAAAAAAATGAAAAAAATGAAAAAAATGAAATTAAATCTTTAGGGGGGTTGTTCGTTATAGGAACAGAAAGAATGGAATCTAGAAGGGTAGACAATCAAGCAAGAGGAAGATCAGGAAGACAAGGAGATGAGGGAAATTCTATATTTTATGTAAGTTTAGAGGACGATTTAATGAGAATATTTGGATCAGAATCCATGAATAATATGTTAGAAAAACTTGGATTAAAGGATGGAGAAAGTATTGATCACCCATGGATAAATAAAGCTCTAGAAAGAGCACAACAAAAAGTTGAAGCAAGAAACTTCGATGTTAGAAAAACACTTCTAAAATTTGATAATGTTTTAAATGATCAAAGGCATGTAATTTTTACTCAAAGAAACGAGGTTATAAACAGCAAAGAAATATTTAATTATTCAGATAATTTTTTATCCGAAATTATTCAACATTTAATAGAATTAAAAAATAAAGATATTAATGGCTCTAAAAATATTGAATTTAATAAACAATTAAAATCTATACTTGGTAAAAGTTTTGAAGAAAATGAAGTACAAAACTTAATTCAAGAAAAAAATGAAACGGTAGAAAAAAAAATTAAAGAAAAATTTAAACAAAAGAGAAATGAAAGAATAAAGCATCTTTCAGAAAAACGGGCTATAGAGCTTGAAAAAAGAATTTTTTTACAAACTATAGACCTTAACTGGAAATCACATATTCAATATCTTGAGCAGTTAAGACAAGTAATAGGATTAAGATCTTATGGTCAAAGAGATCCCTTAATAGAATATAAAAAAGAAGCATTTAATTTATTTGAAAACCTATTAAATAAACTTAAATTAGATTTAATTACTATTTTAATTAATCTTACAATCGAAGAAAAAAAGGAAAAAGAAGTAATTGAGTCAAATATAATAGACCCTAAATATGTTGGAAAAAAAATGAGCAGAAATGAACCTTGTTTTTGCGGTTCAAAGAAAAAATATAAATATTGCTGCGGTGCTTTATAAGAAAAAATAAAAAACCAAAAATATAAACACCAATAATCCAAAAATTATTAATTCTTTCTTAAATGTAAGAATAATTTTTTCTGCACTGTTCAAAAAATTTGTCTTCATACTTAAACCAGATTCATTGGTTGATTGTCTTGTAAATCCTTGCCTTCTACCGATCGATAAAAATTTTTTTTTTCTATGGTTTATAACTTCATCTCTTCTTAATGTGTTCAGGTCATTTAAATTTTTTTCAATTGACTTTTTAACATTTTCTAAAATTAAATCTTTGTCCCTATGAGCACCACCCTCTGGTTCTGTAATAATTTCATCAATTACTCTTAAATTTAACAAATCTTTTGCTGAAAGTTTCATTGCTTTAGCTGCCTCTAAAGTTTTTGTTGGGTCCCTCCAAAGTATAGTTGCACATCCTTCTGGTGAAATTACTGAATATATTGCATTTGAAAGCATAAGAATTTTACTTGATGAGGCTAATGCTATGGCCCCACCTGAACCACCTTCACCAATTATTACTGAAATAGTTGGTACTCCTAAACCCATGCTGCATTCAATACTTTTCGCAATTGCTTCGGCTTGGCCTCTTTCTTCTGCTCCTACTCCAGGATAAGCGCCCGGAGTATCAATAAAAAATATAATTGGAATATTAAATTTATCAGCTAACTTCATTAATCTAATAGTTTTTCTATAACCTTCTGGTCTCATCATTCCAAAATTTCTTTCTATTCTCGAATTTAAATCGTCACCCTTTTCTTGTCCGATGACTAACACTGAGTTGTCATTAAATTTTGCGAAGCCTGCTAATACTGATTTGTCTTCACCATAAAACCTATCTCCCGATAAAGGTATAAATTCTTTAAATAAATTATCTATAAAAAATTTTGATTTTGGTCGATCTTCATGCCTTGCAACCAAAGTTGTTTGCCAGGGATTTAAATTTGAATAAACTTCCTTTATCTTATGATCAATTTCAGATTGGATTTTTGAAATTTTATCAGTTTTGACTTCAGAAAGACCTTCATTATTGTATGGGTCTTTTAGCTGATCTATCTCTTTCTCTAAAGTTTTTATTTCATCTTCAAAATTTAAATAATTTCTCATAGTCTTAAATATTAATAAGTTTATAAGACAAAAGAGGGCAAGAAAATGGTTAAAATTTCAAAGTTACTAATAATAAATTGACTGTTTTAGTATCAAAAAGTTATATTAAGCAACAAAATAGATATTAAGTTGCATGTGGCTCGAATGAAAGAAAAATATATAAAAATTAAAAATCTTTCAGTTTCTGAAAAATTGGCTAATTTCATTAATAACGAACTACTACCAGGAACCAAGATAAGTAAAGAAAAATTCTGGAAGGGTTTTGATAAATATACTCATGAACTTTCACCTAAAAACAAAAAACTACTTCAAAAAAGAGAAAGGTTACAAAAAGCAATAGATGCATCCCATATAAATAAAAAGAGTAGTAAATTTAATTTAAAAAAATACACAAAATTCTTAAAAAAAATTGGTTATTTAAAAAAACCTGGACCAAATTTTAAAATAAAAACAAAAAATCTAGACAAAGAAATATCAAGCATATGCGGTCCACAATTAGTTTGTCCGATTTCAAATGCAAGATTTTTATTAAACGCTGCTAATGCAAGATGGGTAAGCTTGTATGATAGCTTGTATGGAACTGATATAATTCCTGAAACACATGGAGCCGTTAAAGGAAAAACTTACAATCCAATAAGAGGTAAAAAGGTAATCGAATATGCTCGTAATCTATTAGATCAACATATACCTTTAAAAGGTAAAAATTGGAAAAATTTAACAAAAATTCCAGAGGTAAAAAATAACAAATTAGATTTAAAATTAAAAAATCCTGAGCAATTTGTAGGATATGTTAAAAAATCAAATAAACTAAAATCTCTTCTATTCGTTAATAACAATCTCCATATTGACATTTTGTTTGATCAAGAAGGAGAAATGGAAATCAATAACCCCGATGGTAATCAGGACAAAATAAAAATACATGATATTTTTTTAGAATCTGCTGTTTCTACCATTTGTGATCACGAGGATAGCGTGGCTGCTGTAGATGCTGAGGATAAAGTGCTTGGTTATAAAAATTGGCTTGGTTTAATGAAAGGAAATTTAAAAATTGAATTTATTAAAAATGGTAAAAAAATTTTTAGAAAACTAAATCTCGATAGAAATTATATTTCAAATAAAGGTAAGAAAATTAAATTGCATGGTAGATCTTTACTGTTAAATAGAAATGTAGGTCATCTTATGACCAATCCTGCAATTCTTTTAAAAGATGGCTCTGAATGCCCAGAAGGAATTCTCGATGCTTTTGTTACATCTCTCGCTTGTATTCATGATTTTAAAAAAAAAAGAAACTCAAAAGTCAATTCTATTTATATAGTTAAACCAAAAATGCATGGTCCAGAAGAATGTGCCTTTACCAATTTAATTTTTGAAAAAGTTGAAAAAGTTTTAAATTTAAAAAAATATCAAATTCTTTGTGGTATTATGGATGAAGAAAGAAGAACTTCTGTTAATCTAAAAGAGTGTATAAGGGTTTTAAAAAATAGAGTATTTTTTATTAACACTGGTTTTTTAGACAGAACAGGAGACGAAATTCACACATCAATGGAAGTTGGTCCTATGATCAAAAAGGCTGATATGAAATCATCAAAGTGGATTGTTGCGTATGAAAATAACAATGTAGATATTGGATTGGCCTGCGGCTTCTCTGGCAAATGCCAGATTGGGAAAGGAATGTATCCAGCGCCCGATTTAATGTCAGAAATGATGAAACAAAAAATTGCTCACCCTTTAGCAGGAGCTAATTGCGCATGGGTACCTTCTCCCACTGCAGCAGCATTACATAGTCTACACTATCATGAAGTGGATGTTTTTAATAAACAAAAAGAATTATTAAAAAGAAAACCTGCAAAACTTTCCGACCTTCTAACTATTCCTTTTGCAAAAAATACCAATTGGAAGTTTGAAGAAATAACAAAAGAACTAAAAAATAATGCACAAGGAATTTTAGGTTATGTTGTGAGATGGGTAGATCAGTCTGTTGGTTGTTCTAAAGTGCCAGATATTAATGGTGTTGGCTTAATGGAAGACAGAGCTACTTGTAGAATAAGCAGTCAACATATCGCCAATTGGTTACATCATGGTATATGCAGCAAAAAACATGTTTTGGAAATTATGAAAAAAATGGCCAAAATTGTAGACAATCAAAATCTTAAAGATCCAAGCATGAAAGGACACTCAGCTTACCAGGCAATGGCTGAAGATTTTGATAAATCAACAGCATTTAAAGCAGCTTGTGAACTTGTATTTCATGGGAAAACACAACCATCGGGATATACTGAACCAATTCTTCATCTTAATAGGCTTATTAAAAAAAATTAATCCACACTATTTATAGTGCTGTTTCTATTTTTAAATGCAGAAAATAAAGTTCCATCATCTAAATTTTCAATTTCACCACCAACCGGTAAGCCTTGAGCAAGTTTTGAAACTTTAACATTAATGCCTTTTAAACTATCTGCAATATAATAAGCTGTTGTCATTCCTTCGACGGTCGCACTCGTTGCAATAATCACTTCTTCAATTTCATCTTTTTTTGACCTTTCAACTAAAGAATGTATTAATAAGTCTTCTTTTCTTTGTCCAACTGATGAAACTGTGCCACCCAATATATGAAAGTAACCCTTGTAAATATTTGAGTTTTCGATTGACCATTGATCGCCTACGGACTCCACTACGCAAATTTTATTATATTTTTGTGTAATATTTTCACAATTATTACAACCTTCTATGTTTGATTTTAATGTTCCACAAAACTGACATCTAGATACATTTTTAAAAACTGTTACTAGCGCATTAGCTGTTGGTTTTAAAATTTCGTCTCTATTATTTATTAGTTTTAAAACTATTCTTTTTGCTGATTTTGGTCCTAAACCAGGCAACTTAGATATTAATTTTACCAATTGTTCTATCTCGTTAATATCTTTCATATTTTATGAAGGAAATTTTAATCCAGGTATATTTAAACCTCCTGTTGCTTTTGATATCTCCTCAGAAGTCTTGGATTTCAATTTTATTTTTGCATTATTGTGTGCGGCCATTATTAAGTCTTCAACTATTGTTTTTTCTTCTTTTAAAGTTTCTGGAGAAATATCAATTTTAATAATTTCACCATCACCATTTAAAACAACGTTCACTGAATTTGATCCAGATGTTCCATCGGCAGTAATATTTTTAATTTTCTCTTGGCTTTCCTTCATTTTAATCTCCAATTCTTTGGCGTGTGCTAAAATCTTTGAAAAATCAGTCATTGTTTTCTCTTTCATCTTTTATTTTAACATCAATCATTTCTGCATCAGGAAAGTTTTCTAATATTTTTTTGTAATCACTGCTTTCTTTGGTTTTTTTTAAAATATTTTTCTTAATATTCATTTCATTTTCTTTTATGGATAGACCGCCTTTTTTCTTTGAAAGTGTAATTATCCATCTTTTTCCTGTCCAATCAAATAATTTAGATGATAATATTTTTATAAACTCTTTATCCAAATCTTCATTAAAAGAAATTTCTATTCTTTGCCTTTCAAAGCTTACTAAATTAACATTTTTTTCTAATTCATATTTCAATTTCATTTCTTTTTTTAAAATACAAATTTCTAACAACTGACTAAATGAATTAATTGATATTTCTATTTTTTTTTCACTTTTTGGTTCTTGATCCAATTGTTTTTCTTGAACTACATTTTTAATTTGTCCAATAGTTTTGCTTTTTAGATCAAATAATTCGTTATCTTCATTTATAATTTTTTCACTTTTAACATCACCTTGATAATTTAATTTACTTTCTTCTCTCATTTTTTCTGGAATACTATTAATTTCTTTTAGATGAATTAATCTTATCAAAAACATTTCAATAGATAAATTTTGATTTGATACAATGTCTAGCTCTCCTAATGTTTTTATTGTAAACTGCCAAAACAATAGGAGTGTATTTTGATCAATTCTGTTTGATATATTTTTGATCAAATTGTGCTCTTCATCATTTAAAGAAAATATATTTCCATCAAATACTAATGAGTTAATATTTTTAAAGTAATACAACAATTCTAAAAAATCATTTAAAAAGATTTTAGGCTCAATTCCTTCATCGTAAATTGACCTATAAATTTTTAATACATCTTTTTCTTTTCCTTCAAATATTAACTTAAATAAACTAATCAATTGTGATTTATCAAAGTAACCAAAAATTTTCTGAGCTTCATTCAAATTAAGCTCTTGCCCTTCATCTAAACTTAAAAGCGCTCTATCTAATAAAGAAAGCGCGTCTCTAACAGACCCTTCTGAAATTTTTACAATAAGTTTTAAAGCTTCATCAGATACTTTTCCTTTTTCTTTTTCTTTTATTTTTTTTATATATTCAAATAATTCACCAGATTTTACTCTTGTTAAATCAAATCTTTGGCATCTTGATATGACAGTAACAGGTATTTTTTTTATTTCTGTTGTAGCAAAAATAAATTTTAAATAATTTGGTGGTTCTTCCAAAGTTTTTAGGAGAGCGTTAAATGCTTGCTTGCTAAGCATATGGACTTCGTCAATTATAAATATTTTATATTTTGCTGTCGTTGGACCATACCTAGAAAATTCAATCAAATCTCTAACATCATCAACTCCGGTCTTGCTTGCGGCATCCATTTCTAAAACATCTATATGATTTGAGTTTGCTATTGCTTTACAATTTTCACAAACATTATCTATACATATTTTAGCAAAACCATTTGTGCAATTAAGAGATTTTGCAACTATTCTTGCTATTGTTGTTTTTCCAACTCCTCTTATTCCTGTAAACAAGTATGCGTTAGGAATTTTATTAAATTTTATAGAATTGCTAATTGTCTCAGCAACAATATCTTGGCCTATTAAATCAGCAAAAACTTGTGGCCTATATTTTAAAGATAAAACTTTTAAATTTTTATTCATTTTAATTTAAGGAGACTAGAACCTGAATAACTGTCTCTACGATTGCTTCTGTTAAGATCTGGTCGGGTTCAAGCAGCATTCACCTCTAGCCTCCAATTCTATTATAGCAGCAATGATTTCTATTCTACAATATTAAAGTATTTTAAAAAAATTAATTATCTCGAAACTTATCAGCTAGAAAAACACCTAGAACGTGAAAATCCTCACAATGCAAACCTAATTCTTCAAGAGATTTTTGTACTTTTGGATCTTCAATATGCCCATCTAGATCACATAGAAAAAAGAAAGAAGAAAATGAATTTTTTTCTGGATAGCTCTGTAATTTAGTTAAATTAACTCCATTAATCGCAAAACCTCCTAAGGATTGATATAATGCAGCAGGTTTGCTTTTAAGTTTAAATAGAAACGAGGTAATGTATTTACCTTTTCCTAATTCTGGTTGGAAAATATTTTTCCCCATTATTAAAAAACGCGTAACATTGCCTTTTTCATTTTCTATGTTAGATGCAATAATATCTAAATTATAAATATCTGCACTCAATTTTGAAGCAATAGCAGCATCACTTTTATTTTTATTTTTTGCTATTAAAGCAGCTGAGCCGGCTGTATCGGCTCTAACATTTTCATTTATATTATTTTTTTTAATAAAATCTGAGCATTGAGATAGTGCTTGTGCATGAGAATAAACATTTTTAATATTTTGTATATTTGCTCCTGGAAGTGCCAACAAATTATGTTCCACTCTGTGAAAATGTTCAGCATATATATTTAGACGATGTTTAAAAATTAAATATTCTATACCTATATTTCCTGTAATTCTATTTGACTCAGGTATAATTATTCTAATATTTTTATCTTCCTCTGCTTTTCTAAAACACTCATCAAAAGTTTTACAAGATACAATTTCTGCATCAGGATAAAGTTCATTAGCAGCCAAATGAGAATAGGCTCCTGGGGATCCTTGATAAAGTATTTTCATTTTATGACTTATATTCCATTATTTTTTTTAAGGCTAGATAATCTTCCTCTGTATCGATGCCTATTGGAGAAGATTTTGCTAAAGCCACATTAATTTTAATACCATTATCTAGTGCTCGTAATTGTTCTAAACTATATTTTACTTCATTTTTGCTTTGATCAAAATTTACAAATTTTTCTAAAATATTTACTTTATAAATATAAATTCCAATATGATGATAAATATTTTCATATTTGCTTGAAGGGTCTTGTCTTGAAAAATTTAAAGCAAAAGGAAAATTCTCATTAGAAAGTTTTTCTTTTAATGATACCTTAACTATATTTTTGTTTGATAACATTGTGCTATTTTTAATTTTTGTAGCTAAAGTTCCAAAATCTGCATTATTATTAATCATACAATTATTTAAATTTATTATATCATTCACATCTATATTTGGTTCATCGCCTTGTAAATTCAGGATATAATCAACATTATCAATTCCCAATTTTTTAAAACCTTCAAATATACGATCGCTCCCAGATTTGTGTTTATTATCTGTTAAAATTGCTTCCCCTCCATTTTTTTCAACTTCTTTTAAAATTTCACCATCTTCAGCACAAACCACAACTCTACCGATGTTTGTTTTTTTTGCTTTATTAAACACATGAGAAATAATGGGCAAATCATTTATTTTCAAAAGTGGTTTGCCTGGCAACCTTGAAGCTGACATTCTTGAGGGAATTAAAATTATTGTTTTTTGCATTTAAATTTATGTTTTATTTATCTGTGCGTCTAACAGACGCAAATTAATAGTCTAAAAATTAAGTAATTTTCAGATAATTATGTTATACGTCCAAAATAATTATAATTAAATAAATTTATGGATAGTTTTGAGATCAACAAAATAATTACAGCGGTTTTGTTAGTAGTTTTGCTTGTATTTGGTGTTGGTAAAATATCTGATGTAATTTTCAAAGTTAATAAACCAGATATTCAAGGCTACAAAGTTGAAGTAAAAGTTGGAGATGCGACAGCAACTCAAGCAAGCTCTGAAAGTCAGATAGATATTGCCACTTTATTAGCAATGGGAGATATGGAACATGGAAAAAAAGTTTTTAAAAAGTGCGCCGCATGTCATAGCGTTAACAAAGGAGGGGGAAATAAAATTGGGCCAAAACTTTGGAATGTAATGTTCAGACCAGTTGGATCAATATCAGACTATAAATACTCGAAAGCTTTATTAATTTACAAAAAAGAATGGAACTGGGAAGAAATGAATGGTTTTTTAATTAAGCCATCAAAATGGATCAAAGGAAACAAAATGGGATTCGCTGGACTAAAAAAAGAAAAAGATAGAGCTTCGGTTATTTTATATTTAAATCAAAATAGTGACAATCCGAAACCATTACCGTAATTTCTCAAAGCAATATAATAAAATACTTTTTTGAACATAAATTCTATTAAGTGCCTGTTGAAAAACTTTGCTCTTTTTCCCAAAAAAAACGTCGTTTGATACTTCAGATCCTCTAGGCAAACAGTGAAGAAAAATTGCATCTTTTTTTGCACAACTCATAATCATTGAGGTTACTTTAAAATTTTTAAAATCTTTTATTTTCTTAAATTTATTTACTTTATCGTTCATTGATACAACTTTATCTGTAAAAACTACATCGCTTCCCGTTGCTGCTTTTTTACTATTGTTAAATATTTTAATATTACTTTTATTTTTTTTTGCCCAATTTAATAAGTCTCTATTTGGTTCATATTTTTTTGGACAACCAATGTTTAATTTAAATGAAAATTTAACTGAAGCTTCAATTAAGCTGTTAAGAACATTATTTGAGTCTCCAATCCAACAAATTTGTAATTTTGATATAGGTTTTTTTTTAATCTCTTCAATAGTAAAAACATCAGATAAAACTTGAGTTGGATGTGATTTAGGAGATAGTCCATTAATCAAGGGAATGGTCATATATTTTTTTAATATATTCAATTTTTGTTCACTATCAGTTCTGAGCATAAATGCACTTCCAAAAGTAGATATAATTTTTGCTGTATCTGCTAAACTTTCTCCTCCCTTTTTTAAATGTAGTTCATCTGGACGTAAAGTAAGCGCTCCTCCACTAAGTTGTTTAATTGCAATGTAAAAACTTAATCTAGTTCTTAGGCTTGATTTTTCAAACATTTGAATTAACAGTTTACCTTTTAAAGGTGAGTCATTATCTACATCAAGAGTATTAAAATTTTTTCTACTAATCTTTCTTTTTTTTGCATCCAAAATTATTTTTTTTAAATCTCTACTAGGAATGTTTTTTATATTAATAAAATGCTTCATCTTATTATTAAAATTCTACACAAACTTTTCTAATAATCTTTATTGCAATATCTATTTCGGACTTCTTGACATTTAGAGGAGGTAAAATTCTTATAGTATTTTCCCCTGCTCTTATTGTGAGTAATTTATTATCCTGAAGTTTTTTAATAAATTTTGTTGGATCGTTAAAAAGTTGTAATCCAATTAACAAACCTACGCCTCTTACCTCTATAATTAATTTAGGGTAATCATTTTTAATTTTATTTAGTTCATTATGAAAATATTGAGATATTTTTTGTATCTTTTTAAGAAATCCTTTTTTAAAAATTTGATCTAATACTGAATTACCTACGCTCATTGCTAAAGGATTGCCACCATTTGTGGTTCCATGGGTACCAGGAACCATTCCAGAAGCAACTTTTTTTGTCATTAAAACCGCACCAAGTGGAAATCCTCCTCCTATTCCTTTGGCAATTGGTACTATATCTGGTTTAACTTTTGCATACTCAAATGCAAAAAACTTTCCGGTTCTTCCAATTCCACATTGAACTTCGTCTAAAATTAACAGTATTTTTTTTTGATTACATATTTTTCTTAACTTCTTTAAAAAAATATTATTATGAACTTTAATTCCACCTTCTCCCATAATGGTTTCAACCATAATTGCAGCAGTATTTTTTTTTATAGATTTTTTTAAAGATTTTAAATTACCAAATTTAAAATGATCAAAACCACTGACTTTGGGACCAAAACCCTCTTGCATTTTTTTACTTCCGCTCGCATTAATTGCGGCGATTGTTCTTCCGTGAAATGAATTTTTTATACAAAGAATTCTATTTTTTTTTGGTTTACCGATAGAATAAAAATATCTTCTTGCAACTTTTATCGATGCTTCAGTTGCTTCGGTTCCAGAATTTTGAAAAATAACACAATCAGCAAAGGTTTTTTTAGTAAGTCTTTTAGCAAGTTTTTCTCCTTCTTGAATAATAAATGCATTTGAAATTTGCCAAACTTTCTTGGCTTGTTTATTTATTGCTCTAATTAGATGTGGATTTGAATGCCCTAAAGAATTAACAGCTATACCTTGAACAAAATCTAAATATTTTTTCCCACTCGTAGAATATAAAAAACTGCCCTTGCCTTTTTTAAAAGCAATTTTTCTTCTATTATAATTCTTAGCTAAAGCACTCATTTTTAATTTTATGATTTAATTTTATAACCTTTTTTAAAAAGATAAAAGGCTACAAACCATATTACAACTGAAATAATGGTTAAATAAAATAATCCAAACTTAATAGATCCATCTGCAGTTCCTAAAAAACCAAATCTAAAACCATCTATCATATAAAAAAATGGATTAACGGTGCTTATATTTTTAAAAAAAATTGGCAGCTTATCAATTGAATAAAAAACCCCACTAAGAAATGATAGGGGAGTAATTACAAAATTAGTAATCGTAGCAGTATGATCAAATTTTTCTGCCCATAGACCAGTTATAAAACCTAAAGACCCCAGAATAAAAGAGCTTAAAAATCCAAAAACAAATATGTAAAAAATACTATAAAAACTAATATCAATTATAATTGAAAAAACTGCTATAGATATAATTGCAATAACCAAACTTCTTGTAACAGCGGCTAAAATTATAGCAAAAGAAACCTCTAACGCTGATAATGGAGCATATAACATATCGACAATATTGCCCTGCATTTTACTTATCATAAATGAACTAACTGAATGACTAAAAGATTGGCCTATAAGACTCATAACGATTAATCCTGGAGCTAAGAAATTGATAAAAGGATGACCTAAAACATCACCTTTGTCACTACCAAGAGCTAAAGTTAATACGGAAAGAAACAATAGACTTGAAATTAATGGTGATAAAAGAGTTTGAGCCCACACTACAAAAAATCTACTTACCTCTTTAAAGTATAAATTAATTGCACCAACCCAATTTACTGTGCCAAATCTTTTTATCCCAATTTTATATTTATTTTGTAATTCAACCATCGGTAACAATTCATATAGTCTTTTTTAAAATATTGTTAATAAAACAAAAATTTTACTTGTTTTTTATACCTTATTATGAACAACTCTATATAGAGTTATATTGATTTAAAAACACTAAATGTAGTATTTATGAGCTGGACTGAAGAAAAAGTTGCAAAATTAAAAGAATTATGGGGCAAAGGAAATACTGCTAGTCAAATTGCAGAAATAATTGGAGGCATTAGCAGAAATGCTGTAATCGGAAAAGCCCATAGGTTAAATCTCTCTGCAAAAATAAAGACGAGAAGCTCCTCAAATAATCAAAAAAATGCAAAATCAGTTGAAAACGAAAATAAATCCTCAAGAAAAAGTAGAAGAAATAGATTTAAGTCTTTAATTATTGAAAAAGATTTTGAGCCTGAAAATCCAAAACAGTTAGAAGAATTAGATGAAAGTGTATGTAAATGGCCAATTGGACATCCAAATGAAAATTCTTTTTATTTTTGTGGAAGAAAATCTTTAAAAGATTTTTCTTATTGTAAGCTTCATTTGCTCTATGCTTTCCAGCCAAAAGGTAAAAAAGAAGATACAAATGAAAAAGATGAAGACGTGCCACACTTTATAGAAAAGAAAATCAAATCTGCCTAATTTTACAATCTATTTTATTTAGTTAATTTATTAAAATTTTTTTTTAAATTTTTTTTTTTATTTTTAGCAATAAGTCCTCTAATTATAGCTTTTTTTGTCAGATATATTACAAAAAGAAGTATTGAAGCAATAATAAAATAAACAAAATAAATAATCATAAATAACTTATTTTTTATTATTTTTACTAACGGAAAATTGACCGCCCTCTCGCCAGTTAAAGCTATATTTTTTAACTGATTCTTCAAAAAAGAGCTTGCTTGGACATCCAATATCAAAATTTGTCACTCCAGATTCAGATTTGATATTTGAATATTTCAACAAACGAAGTTGGTCAAGTGTTAATAATGGATTTGGAAACAACTGAAAAAAAGAAGCGGAAAGTTTAGCAATAAATAAAGGTATTGGTAATAAAATTCTTTTTTTATTAATACATCTTAATAAAATGTGAATTATTTCTTTAAAACTTAAAATTTCAGGTCCTATTGCTTCAATTTTTTTTGAGGTTATTTTTTTTGATATTAAATAAAATATCAATTCGGCTACATCAGAAGCATGTATTGGAGCAAACTTTGTTTTTCCCTCGTAATAAAGAGGAAAAATTGGTAAGAAAGTTAATAACTTCATAAACTTAGTTGTTAATGAGTCAGAGACGCTAAATATCAATGATGGTTTTACAATTGTAACTCTAGGAAAATTTTCTCTAATTTTTTTTTCACCATTTATTTTGCTTTGTGCATATTTGCTGTCGCTAGCCTTTTCAATTCCTAAAGCACTAATATGGATAAATTGTTCAGTTTTGTATTGATTGCATAGTTTAGAAACTAAATTAGGAAAATTAGTATGAATGTTTTCAAAAGAGTTTCCTTTGCCAGTCTCATTCAGCACGCCCACAAGATTAATTACGATTTCTGCTTTTTTAATTAAATTTCTTAATTTTTCTTCATCAAATATACTTCCTTGAACTATAGACAGATATCCAGCATTAGCTAAAGTTTTTAAACGATAAGCTTTTTGATGCGAGTTTCGCGTTAAAACGGTTAAAGTAAAATCCCTTGAAAGGCGCCTGCATAAAAATAGGCCAATTTGACCACTACCACCAAAAATTAAAACATTTTTCATTGTAATCTAAAAATAGACATTATTCTTTTGTCTTTATATATATAAATTAAATATGAATAATAACATACAAATTTTTGACAATGACCTGCCATCGGAAATTGATTTATCTAATGAAAAAGTTATAGGGATTGATTGTGAGGCTCTTGGTCTCACACTTGGCAGAGACCCTCTAACCTTGGTGCAGTTAGGTTTGGTATCTAAAAAATTTTATTTAATTAAATTAAATAGAGAAACTTATAAGGCGCCAAATTTAATTAAACTTTTATCAAACTCTTCAATTGAATTCATTATGCATTATTCAAGACAAGACTTGCTCTGGCTAAAATACCATTTGAAAGTCGAACCTATAAATATTTTCGACACAAAAGTGGCCTCAAAGTTAGTTAGAACAATGTCAAACATGCATGGTTACAAAGATTTGGTTAAAGAATTATGTGGAAAAGATATATCAAAAAAAGAACAACAAAGTGACTGGGGGAATCCAAACCTTTCCACTAAACAAATCAGCTATGCGGCTGCAGATACTGAACATTTATTTGAAATAAAAGATAAACTAACAAAAATGCTTATAAGAGAAAAAAGAATTGAACTTTTTAAAAAATGCATGAAAGTTATACCTACTATGGTTGATTTAGAAATATCAGGATTCAAACCATCAATATTTGAACATTAAAAAAATTAATGAAAAAAAATAATTATAAAAAAATAGCAAAAGATGTCATTGATCTTGAGATACAAGCTTTAAAAAAATTAAAAAATTCTATAAACAACTCTTTTAACCAAGCTGTAAATACAATAGTTAAATGCCAATCAAAAATTATTCTTTGTGGCGTTGGAAAAAGTTATTTAATTGCATCAAAAATATCAGCAACATTGTCTTCGGTTGGCTGTCCATCTTTTTCTCTTGCTGCTAGTGACTGTTCCCATGGTGACCTCGGCAGTATATCAAAAAAAGATGTTCTAATTTTAATTAGCAATTCTGGAGAAACACAAGAACTTAAGCCTGTAATACAATTCGCGAACAGAAATAGAATAACACTAATAGGAATAGTTTCAAAAAAAAATTCTATATTATATAAAGCTTCAGATATAAAACTTTTTATCCCTGAAGTTAAAGAGGCTGGACTTGGCATCGTCCCAACAAGCAGTACCACGGAGTCCTTAGCAATTGGAGATTGTCTAGCTGTAGCAGCTTTAAATAAAAAAGGATTTAATAAAAAAAATTTTAAAAGTCTTCACCCAAAAGGATCACTTGGCGCCCAGTTAAAAACTGCTGAAGATTTGATGATTAAAAAAAAAGGAATACCATTTATAAATGAAAATTCTAATATGAAAAATGCTCTCAATATAATCACCAAAAAAAAACTTGGAGTATTAATTGCAATAAATAAAAAAAAAATGACTACCGGTATTATTACTGACGGTCAAATTAGAAGATCAACACAAAAAAATAATAATTTAAAAAAATTATTAGTAAAAAATGTTATGACTAAAAATCCAATCAGCATTCATAAAGATACACTTGCCTCAAAAAGTTTATCTATAATGTCTGAGAAAAAAATAACTAGTCTGTGTATTCATAAAAAAAATAAAAGAAAAACTATTGGTTTACTCCATATTCACAATATACTTGGTGCAAATATCCAATAAATGAACAAAAAAACTGCAGCGCAATTTTTTTTATTGTTAATAATTGTTGCAATTTCTTTTGTAATTTTTCTTAAATATTTCAATCAAAAAACTGAGGTAAAAAAAAAGAATCTAGAAAATAAAAAAATATCAAAAACTTTAGAAGAAAGTTCAAATATTATAAAAGATATAGAATACCTTTCTAAAGACAATATAGGGAATACTTACAAAATTAATGCAAAATTTGGAGAAATTAATCAAAACAACACAAACTTAATTTTGCTAAAAAATGTTAAAGCAATAATAACTATTGCTGATTCTGAAGATATCCTTATTTACTCAAATTTTGCAAAATATAACAGTCAAACATATAATACAAATTTTTATGAAAATATAAGAGTCCATTATGGAGAACATAAAATAAATTCTGAATATTTGGACTTTTTATTCAGTCAAAGCATTGCAATACTTCAACAAGACATAGTTTATAGAAATTCTCAAACAAAACTCTTAGCTGATAGATTGGAAATTGACTTAATTACAAAAAACTCTAAACTTTCAATGAAAAATAAAAAAGAAAAAATTGAAATATTTTACATAAAATAATATGGCAATTATTAAAAAATTTAGAATAAAAAGTTTTAAAAAGAACACCCCTCTAATATCGTTTAATAAAATTTCAATATCTTTTGGAAAAAGACAAATTTTAGATGACGTAAGTTTCAAAGTTAACCCTGGTGAGATTTTAGGATTACTCGGACCAAATGGAGCTGGAAAAAGTACAATATTCAATATTCTAACAGGATTAATAAAGCCTGATCATGGTCAAATATTTTTTGAATCAAAAGATGCAACTGATTATCCAATTTATTTAAGAACTAGAAAATTTAAAATTGGCTATGTTCCGCAATATGGTGGATTTTTTAATGATTTGACACTAAATGAAAACCTAAATGCTATTGCTGAAGTATTAATTGACAATAAAAATAACAGAATCAGTAAAGTAAATGAATTAATAGCAAAATTTGAATTAGACAATATTAGAGAAGTGAAAGCAAAATTTTTATCTGGTGGACAACGCCGAAAGTTGGTTATTTGTATGGCTTTACTTGGTGATCCAAAAATTTTATTGTGCGATGAAATTTTTGCAGCTCTAGATGTTCTAACTATTCAAATGTTAAAAAAAATTTTAGTAAAATTACAAAATGAAAAACCTCAAATGTGCATAATAATTTGCGAACACCAAGCTAGAGAACTTTTATCAGTTGTAGATCGTGCAATGATTTTATCTAACACTAAAATTATAGCTAAAGGAACTCCCTCTCAACTTATAAATAATCAGAGTGCTCGAAATGCATATTTTGGGGAATTTTTTAAATTTAATTAAAATATTAAATGTCAAAACATGTAATAATTAAAAAAAAAATTAATCCATTTAATAAAATAATAACAGTCCCTGGGGACAAGTCGATTAGCATACGCTTCATTTTATTGGCAGCAATGGCTCTTGGAAAATCAAGAGCTTATGGTTTACTAAACAGCCAAGACTGCAATGCATCACTTAAAGCAATAAGTAAACTTGGAGTTAAAGTATATAAAAAAAAAAATTATATAGAAATAAACGGACAAGGTTTAAATGGTTTGCCATTTAAAAACAAAACTGTAATAAATTGTCAAAATTCAGGTACACTAATGAGACTCATTGGTGGCCTAGTTTGTAAATCTAAAAAAACAATTGTTTTAAAAGGCGATCAAAGTTTATCACAAAGACCTGTGCGAGTCATAGAACCACTAAATCATTTTGGAGTTAATGTTAAATCAAAAAATAATAAATTACCTATTGAAATAACTGGAACAAATTTTTTGAGACCAATTGAATACAAAGAACTAAAAGGCTCAGCGCAAATAAAAACATTGTGTTTGCTTTGCGCTTTAAATACGCCAAAAGACTCTGTCACAACTATAATTTCAAAATCTTCACGTAATCACACTGAAAAATTATTTAAACATCTTAAAATCCCAATTAAAATTAAAAAAAAGGGACAATATGATTTTATTAAAATTAAAGGTGGTTACCAATATTCTGGATTTGTTCAAAAAATACCTGGGGATATTTCAAGTGCATCTTTTTTTATTTGTTTAACCTTATTATCAAAAAATTCTAAGATCGTTATAAAAAATGTAAATATGAATAAAACTAGAACCGGGATAATAGATCTAGTTAAGAAAATTTGCTCTTCATCAATAAAAATAAAAAATAAAAAAATAAAAAATGGAGAAGAGATTGCCGACATATATGTTAAAAGTGCAAAAAAATTTAAAGCAATAAATCCAGATCCATCTATTAGCAGCAAAGTAATAGACGAATATCCTCTTGTCTTTCTCTTGGCATGTAAAAGCTCAGGAAAATCTTTTTTCAAAGGAATAGGTGAACTTGTACACAAAGAAAGCAATCGACTCAAAGTATGTGCTAATTTTCTTAGACAAATTGGAGTAAAAGTTGTTGAAAAAAAAGATAGTCTAAAAATTTATGGCAACCCAAATTTAAATATAAATAAAAATATAACAGTTAAGAATTTTATGAAGGATCATAGAATATTTATGATGGCTTGTGTGGCTGCTCTCACACTTGATGGAAACGGAATTTTTAAAATTAATGATAAAGACTCAATTAAATCATCATTCCCATCATTTATAACTTTAATAAAAAAACTTGGAGCAGAAATAAATTGAAAAAAAGAAAAAATATTATAAAAGTTGCAATTGACTCTCCTGCCGCATCCGGAGCAGGCACACAAGCAAAACTAATAGCAAAACATTATAATCTATATTATTTAGACACTGGCAAAATATATAGATACATTGGTCTGCTTAGATTAAAAAATATAAAAAAATTTTCACACAAATTAGTAAAAAAAAAAATAAGAAAAATTAAAATAAAAGATCTTAAAAATAAAAATTTATTATCAGATAATGTTGCAGTATCTGCATCAATTATTGCTAAAAATAAAAAAATCAGAGATATGGTTCATCAATTTCAAAAAAAATGCGCTTATTGTCCACCAATCAAATATGCTGGTTCAGTTCTTGATGGAAGAGACATAATTACAGTGCAGGTTAAAGATGCAATGTTCAAGTTTTTTATAACAGCCAATCTTAAAACTCGTGCTAGAAGAAGATATAAAGAATATAAAAGTCTAAAAAAAAAAATTACCTTTAAAGAAGTGCTAAAAAGCCTTAAAAACAGGGATAAATCTGACCGTTATAGAAAATACGGACCACTAAAAAAAACAAAAGATTCAATATTGATTAATACTACTAAACTTAGTAGAAAACGTTGCTTTAAAAAAATAAAAGCAATTATGGATAGGAAATTAAAAATTAATGGAAATATATAACGATCTTAAAACTCCAGCATCAAAAGAATTTGAAAAATTACTTAACAGCCAACTATCCAAAACTAAAAATCTAATAGAAGGTAAAATTATAGAAGGAAAAATTACAAAGATTACAGAAAAATTTGCTTTTCTTTTTATTGAAGGACTAAAAAGTGAGCCCATGCTTGATATAAACGAACTAAAAAGTATAGGTATGCATGACAAAGCAAAAGTTGGTGAAAAAATTTCAGTATTATTGGAAAGAATAGAAGATAGAAATGGCGAAGTATTAGTATCTGCGTCTAAAGCACAAAAAATCAAAGGCTGGGATAAGCTAGTGGAATCTTTCGAAAAAAATGAACCTATAACTGGAAAAATTACCTCTAAATGCAAAGGCGGTGTAATTGTTGAACATTTAGACACAGGTTCTTTAATGTTTTGCCCAGGTTCACAAATTTCAGACAAACCTTTAAAAGATATTTCTCATCTACTAAATGAACCACTTAAATTTGCTTTAATAAAACTTGATAAAATTAGAGGAAACGCATGCGTTTCTAGAAGACAAATTATTACTAATAACAAAAAAGGTGATAAAGCAAAAATAGTAGAAAAGTATAAAGTGGGTGATGTAATTAAAAATGCTACTGTAAAAGGCTATAGCTCATTTGGGTGTTTTTTCGATGTAAATTCAGAATTAGATGTATTAGTTCACTTGCAAGAAATAAGTTACTCTAGAGTTAACCATCCTGATGAAATATTCAACATTGGAGAAAAGCACGACTTGCTAGTGATATCAGTTGATATGGAAAAACTTCAGGTAGGATGTTCAATAAAACAACTTTCGCCTGATCCATTTGAACATATATCTAACTATGAACTAAACAAAAAATATAAAGTAAAAGTGGTTAAATTGATGGATTTTGGAGCATTTTGTGAATTAGAACCAGGACTAAGCACCTTGTTACATTCAAGCGAATTAAGTTGGACAAAAAAAAATCCTTCAGCAAAAAAAATGTTTAAAATAGGTGATGAAATTGAATGTATTATAACGGAAATAGACAAAGAAAAAAGAAGAGTGGCAATCTCTCACAAGTTAACTATTGAAAATCCTTATGAATCTTTAGAAAAAAAATATCCCGTGGGAAGTCAAGTTGAGGGTGTTGTTAATAGTTTAAATGAATATGCGATCTATATAACACTTAATGATTTTGATATTGATGGTTTTCTCCATTGTAATGATTTGAGTTTTACTGAAAATCCAGAAGAAGAGCTGAAAAAATATAAAAAGGGTGACAAATTAAAAGTTAAGATTCTAGAAATAAAAAAAGATCAACAAAAAGTGAGAGTAGGTTTAAAACAAACTCAAAAAGATCCATTCGATTGGTTTAAAGACAAAAAAGAAAATGATACAATAACAGTTAAAGTCGTATCTTCAGACAATAAAGGCCTTGTAGTAAATCCTGAAGGTTGCGAAATAAATTTTACTATTAAAAAATCCCAAATCGCCGTCTCTGCTCAAGATGCTAGACCATCAAGATTCGTTGGGGGAGAAAGAATTGATGCAGCCATAGCAGAACTGGATATTAATAAAAGAAAAGTTAGCTTAAGTATTAAGCTTTTAGAAGAATTGCAGAACAAAGAGGCTGTTTCAAAATTTGGATCAGAAGCATCTGGAAAAAATCTTCCATTTTCTTCACTTTCAGATAAGCTTAAAAAAAAAACAAAGGAATAATAAACATAATTAGTGATTGTTAAATCAAAGCTTCTCAAACAAATTTCAGATAATTATCCAAATTTTTTAAAAAAAGACTTAGAAAAATTTTTTAATATTTTTTTAAATCAAGTCATGGAATCCTTAAAAAGAGGCGAGAGAGTAGAATTAAGAGGTTTTTGTATTTTTTCTTCTAATCTCCAAAAACCTAGAATATCAAGAAACCCTAAAACTGGTGAAAAAGTTCACACGCCCAAAAAAAGAACTATTCACTTTAAAATGGCTAAAGAATTATTTAATAAATTAAACAATGAAAAAAAATAAAATCTTTATAGCTTGCGATACTAAAAGTATAAAAAAAGTAAAAAAAATAATTAAAGAAACTCAAACAAATAAGTTAAAAGTTGGTTATAAATTTGGATTAGAGTTTTTTAACTCAAAAAATGGAAGATCATTTATTTCAAAAATAAAAGGTAAGGTTATATTTGTCGATTTAAAATTATGCGATATACCAAATACATGTATTTCTGCAATAAAAGCTATTAAAGATTTAAAAATTAATTATTTAACAATTCACGTAAGCTCCGGTCTTGACGCTCTGAAAGTGTCAAAAAAAATCTCTGGTAAAATAAAATTAATTGGTGTTACAACTCTAACATCTCTTGATAACAAAAATCTAAAACAAATTGGGTATAATAAAAATTTAAATAAGTTAGTTATTCACCAGGCAAAACTCGCTGCAAAAGCAAAATTAGATGGATTAGTTTGTAGTCCACATGAAGTTAAAAATGTAAAAAAAGTTTTTAAAAATGAAATAATAACACCTGGAATTAAACTTGATTCAAAAATTAATGATCAAAAAAGAGTGGCAACTCCAAATGAAGCTTATAAAAATGGAAGTGATTGGCTTGTCATAGGAAGGTCTATCACCAAAGGTAACATCAAAAATAATCTTAAAAAATTAATAAAAAATATTAATAAATAATGGATGCAAAAATTTGTGGTATTAATAACCCTAATACTTTAAACTATATTATAAAACACAATCATCCTCCCAAGTTTATTGGTTTCATTGTCAACTACAAAAAATCCAGAAGATACGTTGAGTTTGAAAAATTAAAAAAATTAATCAATGTTGAAAAAAAAATTAATTTCGTTGCTGTTTTGGTAAATCCAGATGAAAATATTTTAGATAAAATAAAAAATTTAAATTTTGATTTTTATCAACTCTATGATGTAAGTCCTCAGAAAACTAAATTAATTAAAGAAAAATACAATAAAAAAATTATTACTGCTCTCACAATAGAAAAAAAATCAGATGTGGAGAACTACAAAAAATTCGAGTCAATTTCAGATATAATATTATTTGATAGCAAAGGTTACGAAAAATCCCTAGGATTTGATCATAAGTTGCTAAAAGATGTGCCTAGCTCTATAACTAAAATGATTGCAGGAAATATTCAATATGATGACAGGCTTGAAAAATATTCTAAAATAACAGATATTGTTGATATTTCAGGAAGTTTAGAAACATCGGGTGAAAAAGATATTTCAAAAATAAATTTATTTTTAGAAAATATTAAAAGAGTTAAAAATGAAGATTAAAAAAAATATACCTTTAATTGATCAACATGACAAAAAGACTGGCCTATGGGGAGGAAAATTTGGTGGGAGTTATATTCCAGAAACTTTAAAAAAGCCAGTCGAAGATCTAACCAATTTATTTGAAAAACTAAGAAAAGATAAAAATTTTATTAAAGAAAGAGACTATTACTTTGAAAACTGGGTTGGTTCACCAACTTCTTTTGTGAAACTTAAAAACTTAACAAAGCATTTGGGTGGCGCACAAATATGGACTAAAGTAGTATCTGAAGCTAACGGTGGTGCACATAAAATTTATAATGCAACCGTTCACTGTCTTATAGCAAAAAGAGCTGGAAAAAAATTTATTGTGGGTGACACAGGAGCAGGTTATGCGGGAAAAATGCTTAGTATGGCTGCAAAAAAATTTGGCTTAAAATGTAAAATATTCATGGGTGTAAAGGACATTAAAAGACAAAAGCCCAACTGTGATGCAATGAAAAAAAATGGTGCTGAAATAGTTCCAGTTTATACAGGAAGCCAAACACTAGTTGATGCTGTCAGCGAATGTATGAGATACTGGGTTTCAAACTGTGACACGACTCATATGTGTGTAGGATCAACAGTGGGACCTAATATTTTTGTCAAAATTTGTGGCTGGAGCACATCACAAATATCCAGAGAACTTATTATACAGATAAAAAAAGAATTTGGAAAAATCCCAAAAAAAATAAAGTTATTAAACTGTGTTGGAGGTGGATCTTCAAGTTTTGGTTTTTGGAATGAATTTATGCATTATAATAAAAAACAAATTGAGTTTGTTGGTGTTGAAGCTGGAGGACCAAAAAAAAGTAAAAAACACGCCGCACCTTTAACCTATGGATCAAAAATTGGAATATTGCACGGTGCAGCTCAATATGTAAATCAAAATAAGGAAGGTCAAATAGAAGAAACAGAATCTATTAGCGCTGGATTAGACTATCCGGGCGTTTCACCGCTTCATTGTTTTTTAAAAGATACTAAAAGAGCTAGATATACTGCGGCCACTGATGAAGAAGCATTGAGCGCATACCAGTTAGTTACTAAATATGAAAATTTAAACCCAAGTTTGGAACCAAGTCATGCATTTGCAGAAGCTATAAAAATTGCTCCAAAATTAAGCAAGGATACTATTGTTTGTGTTTGCAGTTGTGGAGATGCATATAAGGATAAACATATTTTAAAAAAAAGATTAGGAAAATACAAATCATGATATCAACTATCACTTCGGTTTTTAAAAAATGTAAAAAAGAAAAAAGACCCGCTTTATTAACTTATACGGTTGCTGGAGATAATAATAAAAAAAAATCATTAGAAATATTAAAGTCAATTTCAAAACATGTGGATATTTGTGAAATTGGATTTCCTCATAACACTCCAATTGCTGATGGAGGACAAATCCAAACTAGTGCCTATAGATCAATTAAAAAAGGAACTAAATTAAGAGATGTTTTTCAAATTGTAAAACAGTTCAAAAAATACAAAAATCATAAACCAGTTATTTTAATGGGATATTATAATATGATTTTTCAATATGGAGAAAATAAATTTATAAATAAATGCAAAGAAGTAGGAGTTAATGGTTTAATAGTAGTTGATCTACCATGGCCCGACAATAAATCTTTTGCAAAAAAATGTAAAAAAAAATCTATTATTTTTGTACAGCTTCTGTCTCCAACCACTTCAAATAAAAGAATGAAAAAAATTATTAGTGACTCTCACGACATGATTTACTATATCTCAATGCTTGGCACTACTGGAAGCAGACTAAAAATTTCATCAAAAGAAATATTAAAAAATTATAAAAAAGTAAAAAGAATCAATAAAAATAAAAATTGTGTTATAGGATTTGGAATTACCAATGAGACAATTTCGTCTTTAAAAAGTGCTGATGGATTAGTTGTCGGAAGCGAAATATGTAAAGAAATAACTAAAAGTTTAAAAAAAAGACAAAATCCTGTCACAAATGTTAGCAAAATGGTAAAAAAACTTAAAAATAAAATTTTATGAATTGGATTACAAAAGTTTTAAAATTTGGTGAAAAAATTAAAACAGCAATCAGAAAAAGACCGAGTAAAGAAGAAATTGAAAATAGTAATTGGACAAACTGCTGCAAAGGTCCAATTTTAAAAAAAGAATTAGAAGAAAATTTATGGGTTTGTGAATCATGTAACAAACATCATAGAATTAACTGCAGACAAAGATTTGACGTTGTATTTGGTAAAAATAATTATGAAATTTTAAAAACTCCAATACCACAAGATGATCCATTAAACTGGGAAGATTCAAAACCCTATAAGGAGAGATTAAAAATTGCACGAAAAAAAACAGGTCAAGAATGTGCAGTTATGATAGTTAAAGCTAAAATTAACAATATTAATATAACTGCAGGTGCATTTGATTTTGCATTTATAGGGGGCTCCGTTGGAGCATCAGAAGGTGAAGCTATAATTTACGGAATTCAGAATGCAATAGATAATAAACAACCATTTGTTTTATTCACCGCATCTGGTGGAATGCGCATGTTTGAGTCACTTATAGCACTATCACAGATGGCAAGAGTAACTTTAGCAATAAATGAACTTAAAAAAAATAATTTACCTTACATAGTTGTTCTAACTGATCCAACGGCTGGGGGCACCACTGCATCTTTTGGAATGTTGGGTGATATAACTTTTGCAGAACCAGGTGCAATTGTGGCATTTGCTGGAAAAAGAGTAATTCAAGCCACAGTAAAGGAAGAACTTCCACCAGACTTTCAAACTAGCGAATATGTAGAAAAAAAATGCGGATTTATTGACTTAGTAATAGAAAGAAAAGACCTTAGAGAAAAAATAGGTTCTATTTTGTCAATATTGTTAAAAAAAAATTCTGATATAAGTTCAGAGTTAAATGAAACTTCAGAAAATTCTAGAACGCTTACAAAAGCTGCATCCTAAAGAAATAGATTTAAGCCTAGATAGAATTAAAAAACTTTGTAGTAAACTAGGAAACCCTCAAGACAATCTAAATTGTATACAGGTTGCAGGAACCAATGGAAAATACTCCACTATTCAGTCGTTAAGAGCAATATTAAAAGAATCGGGTATTAAATGTAATATTTTTACAAGTCCTCACATACAAAAAATAAATGAAAGATTTGTTTATAATGATAAAGAAATTGAAGATAATGATTTAACAGCATTGTTAAACGAAGTTGAAGAAATTAATTCAGGAGAAGAAATTACTTATTTTGAAATATTAACTGCTGCGTTCTTCTATGGTTGTAAAAAATACTATAAAAACCCCACAATTTGTGAATTTGGTCTTTTCGCAAGATTAGATGCTGTAAATATTTTAAAAAAAAATTTAGCTACAATAATTACAACAATTGGATTGGATCATCTAGATTGGTTGCCAAAAAATGAAAAAACTATAGAAAAAATAATTTTTGAAAAAACATCATCTTTATTAAATTCTAAAATAATTGTTTCAAAACAAACAAATAAAGAAATCCTAGAAAAAATAAAAAAATCACTTTCTCACAATCAATCTAAAAAGGTATTTTTTAATGATTTATATTCATATTCAATGGGAGAAAATAACTTTTTTTATTACGAAGATGAATATGGTGGATTAAAACTTCCAATGCCCAATCTTAACGGAAATTTTCAATTATCAAATGTTACAGCGGCGATTGCGACACTTAGAAATATTGAAGAATTTAATATCTCAGATGATAATATTAAAAAAGGAATTACTAAAATTAATAGCATTGCTAGGATTCAAGAAATTAAAAAAGGCAAGTTAAAAGATCTTTGCAAAAATAATAAATTATTTGTTGATGGATCTCACAATCCACTAGGTGCTATGGTTTTAAATGAATTTCTAAATAGCTTAAGCAATAATATTCACATTGTTTTGGGAATGATGAACAACAAAGATCATAATGAATATATAAGTTACTTTAAAAAAATATCATCTTTAACTACTATAGATATACCTAATCAAGCAAACGCGATCAAAGGAAGTATTTTAAAAGATAAACTTAAAGAGTTTCCAAATACCAAATATAAAAAAACAATTGAAGAAGCAATTAAATCGATATCACTCAAAAAAAATGACATAGTATTAATAACCGGCTCTTTATATCTTGCGGGAGAAGTTTTAAATTTAAATTAAATATTTTCTTTAATCCAGGAAACTATATTTGATTTGGTTGTTGCTCCAACTTTTGTTGCTTTCAACTCTCCACCTTTAAAAAGTAACATTGTGGGTATGCCTCTTATTCCATATTTAGTTGGTGTATTAGGTTCATTATCAATATTGTGTTTTGCAATAGTAACTTCCTTGGCCATTTCTTCAGAAATTTCTTCAAGAGCTGGCCCAATCTGTTTGCAGGGACCACACCATTCAGCCCAAAAGTCAACAACGATTGGCTTTTGTGATTTTAATACTTCATTATCAAAATTTTCATCCGTAACATTTAATGTTGTCATAAGATCTATATATAAATTAATAATATTAATTCAATAAATAATTTTTTTTTTTTAAATATTTTCATATTTCTTTTGGATTGACATTACAAAATTATTTAATTGATCTAAAAATTTTAATTTTTCTTCATTATTTTCATTTGAATATTTATCTCTCAAATTGTCGCACTCATGATAAAACTCTTTACATGTCCACCATTTTTCTTTCTTTTCACTCAATATTCGTTTTGCAATTTCTCTTTTTATGCTTTTTAACATTCCCTCAGGTAAAACTTCTGGTGATTCTTGAAATATAATTTTTTTTCCAAAACCAACAAGTCTTTCATCTTCAAATTTATCTAATAAACTTAACTTTTCTTTCCATGGTGCTGCATGCCATTTTGGGAAAAGTGCTGTATCTTTATTTGAAGTAAATCGATTATATATACTTTCTTCAGCTAAAATGTCTTCTTGTGATTTTGATTGTTCTTTTTCTTCAGCAATATCTCTTAGTGCAATCATGATATTTTGAGAAAATTTTTCATTACCTCTCACCATTTCTGCTCTTTTTTTAATTATATTAACGTCCATAATGTTATAAGGTTCTTCTTTCATTCCATAGGTTGAATCTAAAATAATTGGAGCCTTATTTGATCTTATGGTTCTTAAGAATTTTGGAGATTTTTTCATTTCTAATTTAAGATCGTTAATTGATAAATTTAATAATGGCTCAACGTCTACTCTAAGATCAACTGCTTGTCCCCATTGGTAAATTGGATGAATGCAATGCTTAGGATGAAGTGGAGCACATAAATATAGTCTTGATTTTCCATAAAAATATTCATTCAATGTAAACATCTTTTCTTTTTTAAATATCGTCTCAGTATCAAGTCTGTTTGAAGTTTTAAGAAATGAGCTCCATGTTTCAGGTTGTTTTTTCTTAATTAATGATAATATTTTCATTGTTAATTCAGCATCAAATAAAGCTGAATGAGCTCCAGAAGCCTCAAATCCATTCATTCTAGATAAAGACTCTAACTTCATTACTGCATTACCTTTTTCATTAATCTCTGTTTTTAGAATATTTTTATCTACCGCATATGCTGCTCTTGCAATATTAAGTCCATCATGTCTTTTGTTTGGAGAAGCATTGGTGATATAAGGGTATCTAATTCCTTTAAAAAACTCTTTTCTAATCATTTCATCGTCAAAACCAATATTTGACCATCCTAAAAAAATTGCAGGACTCCATTTTTTAAATATCTTTTCAACTTCACCCAACATTTGATAATGACTTAAATTAGTCTTTGTTAATAAATCCACCCCTGTCCTATTAACAATCAAAGCCATAGCTTGGGGAATTTCCCCTTCTGGCAACCTACACCTAAAATTAAATCTATCTTTTTCTAAAAAATTTTCATCAACTAGAATTCCACCTATTTCAATTATACTTCCAAATGAAGTTGACGATGACGAGCTTTCAACGTCCCAAATAGCTAAGTTCAAAATTACTCCTTATATTTTATGCTATCTGTTTGGGGAATTTTTTTAAGAAACTCGCATCTAAACAAGTAGCAAAGTTGTTTTGTTAATATATTAATTTTTCTCAAAGTCAAATTCTATCTTCCGGTTATTTGATAAAATTGCTCAACTTTTTCAAGAAATTTATTTTGATAATTTTTTAGTTCGTTTCCTTCTATTTTAAAATCTTGAAACAACCTATCAACGGTGCAGACCAATATTATCCCTTGTGTTATTTTGGAATTATAGACTGTGTTATGTGCTAAAGAATAAGCTCCGATTTGCAAAAAATAATCTTCAATATATTCTTCCTTTTTAGGTTTGTTGCTTTGTTTAAAATCTAAAATAGTTTCTTTTCCTTCATAAACTCCAATACAGTCTGCGGTACCTGCATATTTTCCAGGGTAATATACAGTCGCTTCAGCCCCCCAAATTTCTGTGAGTTTATTTTTTAATCCATTATCAATAATTTCAACTGCCATTTTTTTTGATTTATTTTCTTCATCTAATAAATCTAAATTAAATTTACCTAATAAAAATTGCTCTATGTAAGAATGCATGGAACTTCCTCTGCTTGATGCTTCATTCTTGATCCTATCGGCCTCTTTGTGACCCACTCTCTCTTTCCACGCTTCTATTGCAGCTTTATCTTCTTCACTTTGAGTTACTTTAAGAATACTCGTAACACTGGGTAAATTGGAACCCTCTAAGTTGTAATGTCTTGATCCATTAAGAATAGAACGTGTTGATTTTGGATATGTAAATTTATTATTCCATTCCATACACTTGTTTATAAAAGTATTTAGATTAAAATTAAAATTAATTCTTAAGCTGCTTTGAATGTTCTGCAAATTTCTCTACATTTTCTGTTTTGGCAGCTATTTCAACTTGCTCGGGATCTTTTATACTTTCTAAAGTTCTAGCAATCGATCTAGCGTCTGTGCCAAATGTATCTACAACTTTCATTGCTTCTTCTAATTTTTTTCGAAGTGCAATTACATTATCAAAATGTTTCGCAAACCTTGTACTGATTGTTTTTAAATGATTATAAATTTCTGTTGCACCCTTTTGGACTTTTAATGACTGAAATCCCATATGTAAGGATTGTAAGTAAGCTGAAAGAGTGTTTGGTCCCATAATTACAATTTTGTATTTTTTCATTAATTCTTGAGTTAATAATTCTTTGCTACTTGGATCTTGATAGTCAGTTAATTCTTTGTATAAACTCTCAGTTGGAGCATATACAATTGCAAAGTCTGTAGTTTTTGGTGGAACGATATATTTTTCATTCACGTTTTTAGCTTTGTCTTTAAAGGCTTTGGCTAATTTTGTTCTAGCGTCTGCTATTGCTTTTTTGTCATCTGCCTGATGAGCGTCATCTATTGCTTTAAATCTTTCTACTGGAAAATGACTATCTACCGGAACTAAGACATCTCCTTGAAGTTTGATTGCAAACTCTACATTTTCTGACGTATCTTCTTTCATCTTAACATTTGAAATAAATTGAGAAGATGGCAATAGATCTTTTAATAAAGATGCCAAACTAAACTCTGCTAAAGTTCCATATTTTTTAACACCTGCTAAAATTTTATTAATTCCCTCTTGGCTTTTATTCAAATTTTCAACTTGAGTATTAAAAACAGAAACTTTTTCATTAACGGATGTTAAAGTTTGAGTCATATCCCTCGTCACATCCTTAGATAAACTATTAAATGAAGCAGTCATGGTATTAAAAGAATTATTTATACTTTCTTTTAAATTGTTCAGGTCTTCAGTGTTATTTTTAGGTTCTTCTTTGTTTTTACGCTGAACAAGTAATAAGTAAATAACAACACCTATTAGTATTAAAATTATGTATGATAACGAATCTTGCATAACTGATAAGATAGTAAAATAAATTAATTGCTTAGCAAGTTTATAATTTTTTTTATTCCTGTTTTTTTTAAACTAAGCTTTGATAACATCAAACAAGCTTGCGATTTCAGAATTTCACCATCTTTTAATACTCTTAAATTATTTGCTTTTAATGTTGCACCTGTGCTTGTTATATCTGAAATTGCTTCTGCTGTGCCTGTAAATGGAGCAACTTCTGTACTTCCTAAACTTTTAACTAGTTGAAATTGTGTTACTCCTTTTGAATATAAAAATTGCCTAGTTAAATTTGGATATTTTGTTGCAATTCTTAAAAGTTTTTTCTTTTTCTTTTTAAATTCATCAGCCACTTCATCTAAATCCAATAAAGTTTGAACATCTATCCATAAATCTGGAATAGCTAAAACTAAATTTGCATTACCAAAATTATATCTTTTATTTATTAAAATTTTATTTTGCATATTAATTTCACTCTCTTTAAATAAATCGTATCCTGAAAAACCAATATCAATATTACCAAATGATAATTGTTCAATACACTCTCTCGCATGTAAATAAATAATTTTAACATTGGGGAGTTTTTTAATGTATCCAAACAAATCTCTCTCTCCTCTTTCAGAATAAAGTTTCAATTTATTTTTTTTAAATATATTAACTGTGTCATGCTTTAATCTTCCTTTAGATGGAAGTCCGATATTAATAATATTTTTATTCATATAAATTCATATTTACTGCGGCACCTACTGCAGAAACTTTTTTAAATCCTAAATTAGTAGTTAACTGATCATATCTTCCACCTGATATGAAAGTTTTAAACTTTGATTTAATTTTTATATCTATAGAAAAAATCATTGAACTATAAAACTCAACTTCTCTACCATTGGAGGCTGAAAATTCTATTTTTAAATTTTTATTATTATTTTTACTTAAAGGAAAAAAATCTTTTCCAACGATTATATTAATTCTATTCTTTTTAAAAAATGCATTTAAAATTTTTGGAGCTTTTTCTAATGGACATTTTATTTTTAAAAATTGTCTTATAATATTTGTATTCTTTTTTCCCGTTGAAGATTTTCTTGGATCGCTAATCTTCATGTTAAACCTATCCAATACTTCCTTGTAGGTTCTACCAGCAATAGCTTTATTTTGATTTTCTTTTCTCATTTTTTTATATCTTGATTTATCTGCTTCAACAAATATTGGATCTATATCCAAATTTGTTTCTAATCTTTTTAATAATTCATTAAAATAATTTTCATTCCAATAGTATCTTTTAAGTCTATTTTTCCATCTTCTTGGAATATCTAATTTGTCAATTATTAAATTGAATAATTCAACATTTCCAATTTTCAAAACTGATTTCTTTGTAGCAATATTTTTTAAAATTTTTAAAGAAGTATCTATAATTTCCTTATCGTCTTTTTGTTTATTTTTTGACCCTAAAATTTCGTAACCAATTTGATTTTTTATTATACTGTCTTTCTTTTTATAAGTTTTTCTAAAAGCTTCACCACTATAAAAAACTTTTTCTCTATAGTCTTTTTTATTTTGTATAAACCTTATTACTGAAGAAATTGTTAGATCAGGTCGCAAGCAAAGCTCCTTGCCATTTAAATCATAAAATGAAAATAAAAATTTTTTAAAATTTTCACCTGATCTTTGAAGAATATATTTTGTCTCAAGAACTGGATCTAGTATAATATTATTAAAACCCTTAGATTTGATTGATCTAAGAATTTTTTCAGATAATTTTTTTGATTTCATCAGCTAAATTTTCAATTTTTATAGAAGACTCATTGCCAGTTTTAAGATTTCTTAATTTTACTTCACCTTTTTTTATTTCATCTTCACCGTAGAAAATTACAAACGGAGATTCTATTTTATTTGCATATTCCATTTGTTTTTTTAAATTAGCCTCACCCGGATAGATCTCTGAACTAATATCGGCCTTTCGAAGCTTGTTTAAAATTTTAACATATTCTTTGGTTTTACTTTTATCAAAAACACATATGACCCCAGGTCTAACCGATTTTATATTAAAATCTTTTTTTTGCATTAAAGCAAAAACAAGCCTATCAAGACCAACTGATATTCCGGTTGCAGGACAGTCAATGTTTCCGAAGTTACTTACAAGATTATCATATCTGCCTCCTCCACCTATTGATCCAAATTGAATTGTTTGGCCTTTGAAATTTTTTACTTCGAAATTTAAATTAACTTCAAAAATAGGTCCCGTGTAATATTCTAGGCCTCTTATAACTGATGGATCAAATTTGTAATTTTTAAATTTATAAGCCTCAAATATTTTTATGATCTCCAAAACATCTTCACTATCCGATGTTTTACTATCTAAAGCTTTTTCAATTATTTTGATTTGATCATTGTTAAGATTTGCACCCTTTGTATAATCTCCTGATTTATCTTTTCTACCTTCTTCAAGAAGTTTTTTTGCTTCATTCCATCCAAGTCTATCAATTTTATCAAGAGCGCGAAGTATAGTTAATATTTGATCTTTAGATTCAATTTTTAATTTTTCAAACAATTTATCTGTAAATTTTCTAGAAGAAATTTTTACAGTATAGTCAGCCTTACTAAGTCCACACCTTTCTAATATTTCAGAAATTAATATACAAAGTTCAGCATCAGCTTGTAAGTTTTTTGTTCCCACATAATCTGCATCAAATTGAAGAAATTCTCTATATCTTCCAGGTCCTGGCTTTTCATTTCTCCAAACAGTTCCTAATTGATAACGTTTGAAAGGTTTTGGAATTATATTAAAATTTTTTGCAACATATCTTGCTAAAGGAGCTGTTAGATCGTATCGAAGAGATAACCATTTATTTTCATCTTTAAAAGAAAAAACTCCTTCACCTGGTCTATCTTTATCAGGCAAAAATTTTCCAATACTATCCGTGTACTCAAAACTTGGAGTTTCGAGATACTGAAAACCATACTTGATCATAACTTCTTTAATATTTGAAATTATAAAATCTCGTATTAATAATTCTTTTTCTTGTCTATCCTCAAAACCTGAAGGCAGTTCCTTTGAAGGTTTTAATTTTTTTTCTTTTATCATTTTTTGGTACACGGGGACAGATTCGAACTGTCGACCTTCGGTTCCACAAACCGCTGCTCTAACCAACTGAGCTACCCGTGCTCCTTTTGTAATTTTATACTAATTGTGGTTATTTTTAAATTTATAATATGATTAAATAGCTAGCGTGCAGCCAGCATGAAAATGATGTCTGTAATTAATTACAATTAATTTGTTATTCTTAATCATTGCTATGCTTTTAACGAATTAAAAAACTTATGCAACATATAATTGTATAGGGAACCAACTAAAAATATATTTAGTTAGAATACCCTATACAAGTTTATGTGAATTAGAATTAAGAGGTTTTTTGCAGTTTAACTGCTGATGGACCTTTTTCTCCGTCTTCAACTTCAAATGTTAATTCGTCGCCTTCGTTAAGAAATCTTAACCCAGCATCTCTAACAGCTGAAGCATGCACGAATACATCTTTTTCTTTGTCTTCTCGTTCAATAAAGCCATAACCTTTTTTGCCATTGAACCACTTTACTTTACCTTTTAGACTCATTTTACTCTTTCTTTTTGTTATTTAACTTAAGCTAAATTTTAGCTTGCCAGTAAGTATTAGATTTTACAATTGATTGCAAGATTTATTAAAATTAATTGTTACTAGGTAGTGGTGCCTCGGGAAGGATTCGCACCTCCGACACAAGCCTTTTCAGGGCTCTGCTCTACTCCTGAGCTACCGAGGCATATATTAAAATCTAAATATAATTCTGCCTTTTGTAAGATCATAAGGTGTTACTTCGACTGTAACATTGTCTCCCTGCAGAACTCGAATTCTATTTTTTCTTAACTTTCCAGCTGTATGTGCAGTAACAATATGATTATTTTCTAATTGCACTCTGAACATAGCATTAGGAAGTAAATCAATAACCTTACCTTTAAACTCTAATAAGTCTTGTTTTGACAAAACTAATTTCTCCTCATTCTAGATTTTATACTTTGAGCATGTCCATATAATTGTTCAAACTCGGAAAGAGTTATAGCCGGATTTCCAATTTTTTCTACCCCTAATTTACTAAGAGTAACAACAGATATTTTTTTAATAAATTCATTAATATTTAATCCAGAACTAAACTTTGATGATCCGTGTGTAGGCAAAACATGGTTTATGCCTACAGTATAATCAGATACGCTCATTGGTGTATATTTGCCATTGCATATACTTCCTGCATTAAATATTTTTTTATCATATTTTTTATAATTTTTAACATTAATTTCTAAATGTTCCGGTGCAATTTCATTAATTATATTCAATATTTGCTTGTCACTTTTTACGAATATTATTAAACCATTTTTTTTTAATGAAGAAGTTGCTATTTTCTTTCTTGGCAAATTTTTTAAAAATTTAATTATACCAATATTAACTTTATTAATTATTTTTTTATCTTTAGTAATTAATATACATTGACTATCTGGATCATGTTCTGCTTGAGAAACCATTGAAGTAATTACTTGATTGATGTCTGTATTTTTATCAGCCAAAATACATATTTCAGAAGGACCAGCATACATTGTTTCCGTACCTACGACTTTTCCAGATAGTTGTCTTTTAGCTTCTGCAACAAATTTATTCCCAGGACCAACAATTTTGTTTACTTTTTGAATGTATGCCATACTTGCAATTGCTTGTGCACCACCCATTGAATAGATTTCTTTAATTCCAACTTTTTTCGCAGCATATAGAACTGCGGAATTTAATTTTCCAAAAATTTTTGGAGTTGCTAAAATAATTTTTTTAACCTTGGCTAATTTAGCAGGTATTGAGTTCATAAGAAGAGTTGATGGAAGATTTCCAGGTACATAGATACCAATCGATTCTATTGGTACACATCTATACTCTAATCTATTTTTAAATTTATCAACGTATACAATTTTACTTCTTAATTCTTTAATTTGTTTTGAATGAAATTTAAGAATTCTTGAGTAAGCATAATCAATTGCTTTTTTTACTTTAAGATCGAGTTTTTTTATCGATTTATTAATTTTATAATTAGATAACTTAATTTCTTTATTTTTACTAAATTTTTTTTCATAATTTAATAGAGCTTTAAATTTGTTTTTTTTAATATCTGTAAGAATTTTATCAACAATTTTTGTATTATTATTTTTTTCAACTCTTCTTGTTTCTAGAAGACTTCTAAGTTTATTTATATTATTTTTATTACTACAGTTAATTATCTTTATCATGTACTATCACTTGATCAGTTAATTCGATATCTACAACCTCTGCGTTGAGAGTTATAAATCTATTATTAGAAAATAAAAGTACTATCTCATAATTATAATCTTTTTTTAAAAGGTCTACTGCTAAAAGTTCAAATATTTCATCTTTATTTGAAAATTTAAAGTTTTTCAGCTTTGCAGAAGTTATATGCGCAAATTTAATTATAGAATTGATTTTTTTTTTACTTTCTTTTTTTTCTCTGTTTAGTCTTTCGACTAAAAATAAAAAAATCTTATTTTTTGGCAAATATTTTAATTCACTAGATTTTATTTTCCCCTCAGAAACAAGTGCCGATATATAAGGTAAATCCTCGGGTGATTGACAAGTGATTTTTTTTAAAAACTGCTTATCCATCAAGATTTTTTTTTAATATTAACCCCAATTTTTTTTAAATTATTGTACAAATTACTGTAGCCTCTTAACCCATGATACACACGGCTTACACAACTTTCACCATTTGATGCCATGGCCCCCAAAATAATAGCGAAGGTGCTTCTTAAATCTGATGAAATGCAATCAGCTCCATTCAACATATTCTCTCCAACTATCACGGCTACTGATCCTTTTATATTTATTTTTGCACCCATTCTTACCAATTCTGGAGCTGCCATGTAACGATTGCTAAATATTGTTTCTTCAATTTTACTTTTTCCATCTGATTTTGTTAAAACAGCCATTAACATCGGCATACAATCTGTTGCAAAACCTGGGAAGGGAGCAGTTTTTATTTTTGTAGGTTTTAATTTATTTTTTTTATTTAGCTCTATTGAAGATTTACTAACTTTGATATTACATCCTATATTTTTTAAAACTTTCAATTCTGCTCCTAAATGTTTTGGATTTATTTTGTCAACTTTTATTTTTCCATTTGTTATTGCTGCAGTACATAAATAAGAAAATGCTTCTATCCTGTCTCCAATAACTTCGTGCTTATGTCCATTTAGTTTTTTTACACCATATATTTTTATCGTTCTTTTGCCCGTGGAATAAATTTTTGCTCCTCCATTTTTTAAAAATTTTATTAAGTCTAATACTTCAGGTTCTATTGAAATATTTTTTAATGTAGTTATTCCATTTGCTAAAACTGATGCTAAAATTAAATTTGATGTTCCGGTTACGCTAACTTTAGGAAAACGATAATATCCACCTTTAGTTCCATTTTTTGCCAAAATATTTATGTAACCCTTCTTTAAACTGTACTTGCAATTCAGTCTTTTAAAACCTGCCAAATGATATCCAATGGGTCTTGGACCCAAACTGCAGCCGCCTGATAAAGCAGTAGAACATTTACCATATTTACCAAGCAAAGCTCCCATTACAAGAACTCCGGCTCTCATGGTAGAAATATATTTATATTTTACTAATAGTTTGTGTTTTTTATTATTGGTTATTTTTATAATTTTTTTTTTTTTAAATATCTGCACATTTGATCCTAAAGATTTTAATAAAATAATCATGGTCTGAATATCGTTTGCTCCTAAAGGAACATTTTTTAATGTAATTGTATTTTCAAACAAAATTGAAGAAGCCATTAAAGGCAAAACAGCATTTTTTGCGCCACTACAGTTGATTAAACCTTTAACTCCTTTGGAAGAAGAACCTTTAATCAAAAATTTTTCCATAAAATTACTTTGATTTAGCAAGTGTTATGCCGCGCTGGTCTTGATATTTTCGTGAACCTTCCGCGTAAGAAATTGCAGGCTCTTCACCTTCAAAAAATAATATTTGAGCAGCACCAGAATTTGCATATAATCTTATTGGAAGATTTGTATGATTTGCAAATTCCATAACTAAATTTCCTCTCCATCCTCCTTCTAGAACACTAGAGGGTGTTCCAAGCCCTGTTCTAGCATAAGTGCTTTTTGCAGTAACTAAACCAGTTATACGTCTTGGCATTTTAAAATATTCCATGCTAGCAGCCAAAGCAAAAGAGTTGGGTGGTATTAAAACAGATTCTTCACCTTTTACAGTTATAAAACTATCTTCAGTAAAGTTTTTTGGATCACAAACGGCGCCTCTTGCATTGCTAAAAATTTTAAACTCATCACCACAACGTATATCGTAACCAAAAGTTCCAAGCCCATGACTTATGCCGTTGTGCACTAGCTTATCTACAAATGGATCGATCATTTCTTCTTCTTTAACTATTTTTTTTATCTGTTTGTCATTTAAAATCATTTTATTTATTTTTTTTATCTTTAAGTTTTTTTTGAAAATTTTTTCTTTTCTTTAGATTTTTTCTCAAAGCTAGCTCAAGTCTTGAAAGCTTATGCTTTTTTTTATCAATATTCATTTACCTTTATCTGGATTAGTTATAAAATCTAAAGAAAGTGGTTCATCAACTTTAATTTTGTTTGAACTCTCTTCTTCTTTTTTATCACCAAATTTTGCTTGTCTTTTTGCTCTTCTTTCAGCTAACTTTTTCTCTCTCTTGGCTTTTTTCTCCATCGCTTTTGCACCGCGCGTACTTTTAAAATCATAATGAATTCCAAGATAAGACCAAATCCCTTCATAGTTATAAAAGTCTTCATAAATAACTTTGTTATTTTTATCTAAAATAATTTTTCTATATACTTTCATGATGAATTTAAAATTTATTCAATATATTATAAAATGATAAAAAATTAAGGCAATTATTTGAAAAATAACATTTTATACATCGCTTTATATAAGCAAGTAATTTGCCCTCATAGTTAAATGGCATAACGGATCCATGGTAAGGATCAATTTCAAGTTCGATTCTTGATGAGGGCACCAATTAATTTTTATAAAATATTTTTCTAGCTACGATTGATATTAATAAAAACAAAAGAAAACATAAAATTGGAATATAAATTTCTGGTAATAAAATTAATTCTATAAAACTTATAGATTGATTGTTTTGTTGAACAACTTTTTCCAAACCGTGCCCTAAAGAAGTAATAATAAATAAAGATGGTAAAATTCCTAAAAAAGTTCCAAAAAAATAATTTTTCAAACTTACATTAAATATAATTGGCAACAAATTTGCTATAGCAAATGGGATTCCGCCAATAAGCCTGTAAATTAAAAAAAAATTAAACTCATTTTTTTTAAATTTCTCTTCTAAATTTTCATATTTTTTAGCAAAATTTTTTTTTATAAAATCTTTTAAAAAATAGCTTCCAAATAAATATAAAAAAGTGGCTCCAATAGTACACCCTAATGCAACCAAAAATGTACCCCACCATTTTCCAAAAATAAATCCTCCCAATAAAGCAACTGGACTTCCAAAACCTAACATGAAAACCCACAATAATGTTAACAAAGTAAAAATTAAGGAAATAAATATTAAATTTTTATTTTTTAAATTAATAAAATAGTCTGTATTTGATTGAATAAATTTATAATTTGTAATTTCATCAATACTAAAATTTGAAAAAAACCAAAACAAGAAAATGCAAACAACTATTAAATAAGTCATACCTATCAAAATTTTAATATTTTTCATTCTTTGCATAATTCTATTTTATACACTATAAATACCGAAAATTTTAACAATACAAAAATTAAAGATATATGAAAAGAACTTGGGCTCCAAAAAAAAAGAAAAGACGAAGAAAATTAGGTTTTAGAAAAAAAATGTTAACTTTGAAAGGTCGCAAAACCCTTTCAAGAAGAAGAAGAAAAGGTCGTAAAAAACTCATTCCTTAATAAAGCCAAAGCCAATGAAAATTAAAATTGTTGCTTTAAAAAAAGATGAAGATTTTAAGACATTGTTAAAAGGACAAAAAATATCAAATAAATACTTTATTATGTTTTTTAAAAAATTAAAAAAAAATTCCAATAATTTAAATCTAAGCATTGTTGCTAAGAAAAAAACATTTCCCAAAGCTATTGATCGAAATTTTTGCAAAAGACGCATTAAAAATGTTATAAACCAAACAATAAAAAAAATTGCATTAAACTCTAATTATTCATATTTAGTGCTAGCTAAAGATAATGTTTTAAAAAAAAATTGTTTTGAAGATTTAAAAAAAGCAATGTTTGAAGAATTTAATAAAATTAGATAATGAAAATTGTAACCCACTTATTAATTGGAATAATAAAATTATATAAACTATTTATTAGTCCACTTTTTCCTGGCTCATGTAAGTTTGAACCTACTTGTAGTTCTTACTGTATTGATAGTTTAAAAGCTTATGGACTTATTAAAGGAATTTATAAATCAATTGTAAGAATAGTAAAATGTAATCCTTGGTTTGGTCATGGAGGATACGATCCTGTTAAAAAACAAGGGGAACTAAAATAAGATGGAACTTAAAAATATAATAGCTGCAGTTACATTGTCTTTAGCAATAATAGTGCTGTATTCTTTATTTTTTCAACCTTCTCCTGAAGAAATGAAAAAAGTAAGAGCAGAAAAAGAAAAGAAAGAATTAATTGAAAATTCTGAAACACCAAGCTTAGAAGGAACAGAAAATTTTTCTAAAATATCTAGAAAAGATGCACTAAACGAAAACAAAAGAATTTTTTTTGAAAATAAAAACATCTTTGGTTCAATTTCACTAAAAGGAGCTTCGATTGATGATTTAATTTTTAAAAACTATAAAATAAGTTTAAACAAAAAAGAAAATGTGGTTCTTTTAAATCCTAAAAGTATAAAAAATGGATATTCAATTGAAAGTGGCTTCGTTACAAATTCAAAAAATATTCAGGTGCCTAATTCTTCAACGGAATGGAAAGTTTCGGGAAATAATAAATTAACAAATAAAAACTCTGTCAAATTATTCTGGAAAAATGACCAGGGAATTACATTTGAAAAAAATATTAGTCTTGATGATCAATTTTTGTTTACTGTTAGAGAAAAAGTTATTAATTCATCAGACAAAACTTACAATTTTTATTCTTATGGTCAAATAATTCGTAACCAAAAACCACAAATTTCTGGTTTTTATATTCTTCACGAAGGTCCAATTGCAACTCTCGATGATGAATTAATCGAAGAAGATTATGATGATATTAAAGAAGAAAAATTTTCGAAAACTGCCTCCAAAGGATGGCTTGGAATTGGAGATAAATATTGGATCACAAGTATAGTTCCTCCAAGAAACAAGGATTTTAAAACAACTTTTGATTATAAAAATAAATTCAGAATAAATTATATATCTTCTGAAGGAATTGAAGCAGGACCTAATGATACTATTGAAGAAGAAATTCAAATTATTGTTGCGGCTAAAAGAGTTAAAACAATTGATGGTTATGCAAAAAATCTTAACATTGATAAATTTGACTTAGCGATTGATTGGGGAGTTATGTATTTTTTAACCAAACCATTATTCTTTGCAATTGATTATTTCTTTAAATTACTTGGTAATTATGGTTTAGCAATTATAGCTGTAACTATTTGTATTAGGCTAATATTTTTTCCACTTGCTAACTTCTCGTTTAAGTCAATGGGAAAGATGAAACTTCTTCAGCCAGAAATGGCAAGATTAAAAGAACTTCATAAAGATGACAAAATGAAATTACAACAAGAAATGATGGCACTATACAAAAGAGAAGGTGTAAATCCTATGAGTGGTTGCTTGCCAATACTTGTACAAATACCAGTTTTCTTTGCATTGTATAAAGTTTTATTTGTAACAATCGAGATGAGGCACATGCCTTTTTATGGTTGGATTAAAGATTTGTCCGACAAAGACCCTACTTCTATTTTTAATCTTTTTGGTTTAATCCCTTGGGACCCACCATCATTCTTAATTATCGGTGCTTGGCCAGTTGCAATGGGTATCAGCATGTATATTCAGCAAAAACTCAATCCAGCACCACCAGATCCTGTGCAAGCAAAAATCTTTATGTTCTTTCCTCTTTTCTTAACAGTCATACTTGCACCTTTTCCAGCTGGATTAGTGATCTATTGGACTTTTAATAATATTTTTACACTTATTCAACAATATTACATACAAAGAAAAACGACTGTTAAAACAAAGTAGATGTCACCAGTTAAAGAAGAAGAGTTAAAAAATATATTACCTAGTAATGGTCCTTCTATTGAAGAAGTTAAAAAATACATAGATAAATATCACGAAGAAAAAATTTTAATAAAATGTGGAGGAAGCGTTTTAATTGATCCTAATCTTTTTAATCTTTTTATTTCTGATATAGCAATTATCAAAAAACTTGGAATAACTCCTACAATTGTGCATGGAGGAGGAAAAAGAATTAATGAAAAATTAAAAAAATTAAATATAGAAAGTACTTTTATCAAAGGTTTAAGAGTTACAAACAAAGATACCATAAAAGTCGTTGAAGATGTTTTGGTTAATTTTAATAAAGAAATTGTAAATGCTTTAAAAAAAAATGCATGTGATGCTAAGTCAATTACAACAAAAGAAAATAGTATAATTTTTGTTAAACCTGAAAAAAAAGAATTAGAATTTGTTGGAATACCTACTGAAATTAAAATAAATGTTTTAAATGAAATCATTAAAAACAAAATTATACCAGTAATAGCTCCTGTGGGATTAATGAATAAAAAAGTTTATAACATTAATGCCGATGTATGTAGTGGATCTCTGGCTAAAAATCTTAAATCAAGAAGATTATTGCTTATGACTGATGTTGAGGGAGTATTAGATAAAAATAAAAATTTAATTTCTGAAATAAATTCTTCAGTTGCAGAAAAAATGTTAAATGAAGGTGATATTTCTGGAGGCATGATTCCAAAAATAAATACTTGCCTAGATGCAGTAAACAATGGTGTTACTGGCGTAGTAATCGTTGATGGCAGAAAACCTCATTCAATTTTATTTGAATTATTTTCTGATAAAGGTGCTGGAACATTAATCAGAAAATGAAAGAACTTAAAAATATAAAAAATATTCTATTTGATTTAGATGGAGTATTATACAGTGATTTAGAAGCTGTATTTGGACAAGTAAGTAAACGTATGACTGAATATATTTCAAATAAATTAAATTTAGATCTAAAAAAAGCAAAAGAATTACAAACTAATTATTTTCACAAATATAACACCAGCTTAAATGGTTTAATGATACATCATAATATTGAACCTGAAGATTTTTTAAAATATGTACATGACATTGATTTATCTTTTATGTCAACGGATACTGTTTTAAGAAATGAACTTAAAAATTTAAATTTAAAAAAATTTATTTTTACCAATGGTAGTAAAGATCATGCAAATAACATTACAACACATTTAGGTATTAACGACTTGTTTGATGGTTTGTTTGACATTGTAGATTCGGAGTTTAGCCCAAAACCAACCGCTAAAGCTTTTGATTTAATGATAAAAAAATTTAAAATCAATCCTAAAGAAACTCTTTATATAGAAGATATTGCAAAAAATTTATCTATAGGAAAAGAAAGAGGCACAATTACTGCTTGGCTAATAAATGACGAATATTGGGGAAAAAAAGAATCAGACAAAGATTTCATAGATTTTAAAGTTGAAAACCTCTCTTTATTTCTTAAAGAAATTAGGCTATTACAAAACTCATAAAGCTTATGAGTATAGAAAAAATTATAAATTCAGCTTGGGATGAAAAAGATAAAGTAAACCCTAATTCAGATAAAAGCTTAAAAGACGCTATCAATCAAATAATCACTGATTTAGATAATGGAAAAGTGAGAGTTGCAGAAAAAATTAAAGGTGAATGGATAACTCATCAATATATTAAAAAAGCTATTATGCTTAGCTTTAGAATTTATCCGATGGAAAATTTAAACGGACCGTACAGCAGCTGGTATGATAAATCACATTTGTTAAAAGGTAAAACTGCTGGTTGGACAAAACAAGATCATGAAAAAGCAGGATTTAGAATGGTGCCAAATTCTCCTGTTAGAAAAGGTTCTTATGTTGGAAAGAACGCAGTTTTAATGCCGTGTTATGTCAATATTGGAGCTTATATTGATGACGGAACAATGATAGATACTTTTGCAAGAGCAGGTAGCTGCTGTCAAATTGGAAAAAATTGTCATATTTCTGCAGGTTCTGGTGTTGGTGGAGTTCTTGAACCAGCACAAGCATTACCTACTATCATAGAAGACAATGTTTTTTTAGGAGCAATGTCAGAAGTGGTTGAAGGTGTGATTGTTGGCGAAGGATCAGTTTTAAGTATGGGGATGTATATTGGACAGTCAACAAAAATTGTAAATAGAGAAACTAGAGAAATAACTTATGGAAAAATTCCTCCCTACTCAGTTGTTGTTCCTGGATCTCTTCCAGATAAAAAAAATACATCCGCACCTTCATTGTATTGTGCGGTAATCATTAAACAAGTAGATGAAAAAACAAGATCCAAAACATCTATTAATGATTTATTAAGAGAATAGATTAATGAAAAAATTTGATGAATTATTATTAGCCAAAGAGCTGATACGGTTTCCCACTATTACTCCTACGGATGCCGGGATTATGAAATATTTAGAAAAAAAACTTAGATATTTAGGCTTTAAAACTAAAATTCTTGAATTTAAAGATAAAAATATCAAACCTGTAAAAAATCTCTACGCAAGACTTGGTAAAAAAAGTCCTAACTTTTGTTATGCTGGACACTTAGATGTTGTACCACCAGGCAATTTAAAAGATTGGACTACAAATCCATTTAAACCTTCAATTAAAAAAGGCCATTTGATTGGTAGAGGAGCAAATGATATGAAAAGTTCAATTGCTTCATTTATCTCGGCTATAAGCATCTTTATAATTAAAAAAAAAAAAATTAATGGTTCAATCAGCCTTTTAATCACTGGAGATGAAGAAGGAATAGCAATTAATGGAACCAGAAAAGTCGTAGAATATTTAAAAAGGAAAAAGGAAAAAATTGATTTTTGTTTAATCGGAGAACCAACTAACCCTAATAAGTTAGGTGAAATGATTAAAATTGGTCGAAGAGGCTCAATTACAGCTCACCTTAAAATCTTTGGTACCCAAGGTCACGTTGCTTATCCACATAAAGCAAACAACCCTTCAAATTGCATAATTAAAATTTTAAATAAACTTAAAGAAATAAGGTTTGATAAAGGAACAAAAAATTTTCAAAAAACAAACTTAGAAATTACAAAAATCAATATTGAAAATGATGCTGACAATGTTATTCCAGGATCAGCCCAAGCAAGTTTTAATATCAGATTTAATAACAAACACTCATCTTTTACCCTCAAAAAAAAACTAAACTCAATATTTAAAGCACAGACTAAGAAAAATAAGTGTAGATTTTCAATTAACTATATGGTGTCAGGAGAAGCATTTTTGATGAAACCAAACAAAACAGCTTTTATGATAAAAAATATAATTTCCAATATTACTAAGGTAAAAACTATATTTTCCACTAGCGGAGGAACTTCTGATGCAAGATTTATAAAAAAAATATCTCCTTGCCTTGAATTTGGTTTAGTCGGAAAAACTATGCATAAAGTTGATGAAACAGTTTCTATATCAGATTTGAAAAAACTAACAAAAATATATCTAAAAATACTAGAAAATTATTTTAAGTGAAAACTGGCTTAATAACATCAAATACCTATCAAAATCATAACACAGGGGAAGGTCATCCTGAAAAAATTGATAGGGTTTCTGTAATTATTGAAAATTTTAAAAAAATAAATAACAAAAATATTATTTGGAAAAAACCTGCAAAAGTTGAACAAAAAATATTAGAAATTACTCATAGCCCTGATTATATAAAGTTTGTTCAAAACTCATTTCCTAATAAAGGTTTATCTTTTTTAGATGGCGATACAATCATTTCTCCTGGTAGTAAAGATGCTACGATAGATGCAGTTGGATCAATTATTGCAGCTATAGATGGAGTTCAAAATAATGAATTCAAAAATGCATTTTGTGCAGTAAGACCACCAGGACATCATGCGGAAAAAAATAAAGCTATGGGATTTTGTATATACAACAATGTGAGTGTTGGCGCACATTATTTATTAAATAATTATAAATTTAATAAGGTAGCCATTATTGATTTTGATGTTCATCATGGAAATGGAACACAAGATATATTTTATGATAATGAAAAAGTTCTATATATTTCGACTCATCAATACCCTTATTACCCTGGCTCAGGTTCAGAAAAGGAAAAAGGTAAATTCAATAATATTTTCAATATTCCTTTGCCCGCAGGCACTAATTCAGAAGAATACCTTAATGCTTATGAATTTGTGCTAAAAAAATTAAAACAATTTAAACCAGAATTTATATTATTTTCTGCTGGCTTTGATGCTCATAAAGATGACCCTTTAGCTCAGCTTCAGCTCTCATCAAAAGACTTTTATGAATTAACCAAAAGAACACTAGAATTATCTAAAAATTTTTGCAATGGAAAAGTAGTATCCATCTTAGAAGGTGGATATGATCTTATAGCTCTTCAAAAAAGCAGCGAAATGCATGTTAACGCACTTCTTGAATTTAATTGATTATTTTTAAATAACTACTATAGAAAAATTTATGAAACTTTATCGTATAAAAAAATCCAATATTGATAAAAATGGAAAAGGTTTATATGCAGCCAAAAATATTAAAAAAGGAACTAAAATTATAAATTATATAGGGAATATAATTACAAGAAAACAAAGTGATGAAAATCCTAAATTTGATAATAAAAAACCAATCTATCTTTTTAATTTAAATCAAAGATATGATTTAGACGGTGATGTTTCTTGGAATACAGCCCGTTTAATTAATCACTCTTGTGCTAATAACTGTGATTATGAGGGTAAAGGATTAAAAATTTGGATAACTGCTATAAAAGATATTAAAAAAGATGATGAGCTAACTTGTGATTATGGATTCAGTTACGATTGTGATTACAAACAATTTCCATGTAAATGCAAGTCAATAAATTGCGTAGGATATATTGTTAGAGAAGGATCCAGATGGAGAATAAACAAAAAATTTAAAAAAAATAATAGAATTAATAAATAATTTTTTCTAAAAATAATCCATGTGCAGGTGCAGGCGGAGCACATAAATTTCTTTTTTTAGATTTCAATACATTTTCAAATTTTTTTAAATTCCATTTTTTTTCAGCTAAATATTTTAAACAACCAACCATTGATCTTACTTGTTGTTGTAAAAAAGATTTGGATTTAAATTTTATTTCTATTTTTTCCTTAATTTTTTTGATCTTTATAAATTTAATGGTTCTTATTGGAGATTTTGCATTGCAATTAGAAGATCTAAATGTTGAAAAGTCATGCTTGCCTAAAAGTTTTTTAGTACCTTTTTTCATTAATTTTAAGTCTAATTGTTTTCTTATGTGCCAACCTCTGTTCTTTTCAATAGAAGGGCTACTAATTCTATTAAATATAACATATGTATAAATTCTTTCTTTTGCTGAAAATCTTGCATGAAAAGTTAGGTTTTTCTTTTTTATTTTTTTTATTGAAACCAATTTTAGATTCAAAAAAAAATTAATTGACTTCAAAAATTTATTTAAATTTTCAATTCTATGCTTTGTATCAAAATGTGCCGACTGTTCTATTGCATGAACTCCTGAATCTGTTCTTCCGGAACCAACTATTTTTATTTTTTCTTTTAAAAGTCTTGATATTTTTACTTGAATCAATTTCTGAATCGATTTACCTTTAGGTTGAATTTGCCAACCAATAAAATTTGTTCCAACATACTCAATCAAAATTTGATATCTATTCATTTTGTAGATTGGATCCTTTTTTTAGTTTTGATCCAAGCATAAATTCACTTACTTTTTGTGGCTGTTTTCCTTGTCTTTGTATCTCTAAGATCTCTATAGACTTATCGGCACATCCAACTTCTAAGGTTTCGCTTAAAACTTCTCCAACTTGGCCTTTTTTTTCAGAAATTTTTGCACTTAAAATTTTGTATCTTTCACCTTTAAAATTAAACCATGCGCCTGGGTTAGGATGTAAAGCATTAATAACACCAACTATTTTTCTTGCTGAATTATTCCAATTTATTTTTCCCTCTATTTTATCAATTTTATTTGCATATGTTGCTTCTGAATGAACTTGCTCCTCAAACTTTATTTTATCATCCATAATATCATCAACTACATCTAAGATTTTATCTGCGGCTAATAAAGATAATTTTTCTGATAAAGTTGTAGCATTATCATTATTTTTAATTTCTATTTTGTATGAACTACATACAGGGCCGGAATCTAATTTCTCATTAATTTTCATTATACTTATGCCAGTTTCTTTATCCAAATTCATGATGGATCTTTGTATAGGTGCGGCTCCTCTCCACTTTGGCAATAAAGAAGCATGAATATTAATGAAACCTTTTTTTGCTAAACCTAATATTTCTTTAGGAATAATTTGTCCATAAGCAACAACAATAACTATATCAGGATTTAATTTTTTTAAAAAATCATATTCTTCTTTGTTATCTTTAAGAGTTGTTGGTACTCTAAATTCTATATTCAACGTTTCTGAAAAACCTTGTATAGGGGATTTATTTATTTTTTGACCTCTATTCGATCTTTTTGGTGGCTGAGTATAAATTGCGGAAATATTATAGCCATTTTGGTATAAAGATTTTAAAATTGGTACAGCAAAATATGGTGTACCCATAAAAATAATTTTTTTTAACATTAATTAAACTACTATTCTGTCCGGTCTATTTTTAAGAAGTTTTTTAATGATCATGCTTTTTTTTAATTTTGATAAATAGTCAATAAATAATATCCCTTCCAGATGATCCATTTCATGTTGAATACATGTTGCCAATAAACCTTCTGCTTTCAATGTTTTTTTTTTACCTTTATAATTTAAATAATCTACTTCACATTTACTTGGTCTTTCTATTTCAGCAAACTGATTTGGAACTGACAAACAGCCCTCTTCATAAATTGATTTTTGTTTATTATTTTTTTTAATAACCGGATTTACAAAGAACATTGGTTTTTTTTCTCCTTTGTTCCAACTTATATCCATTACAATAATTCTTTTAGGTATACCAATTTGTATAGCAGCAAGACCTATGCCGTTAGCATCATACATGGTATCTAGCATATCATTCATTAAACTTTGCTCGTACATACCAACTTCTTCAACTGGTTTTGATATCTGTCTTAATATTTTATTTGGTTCGGTTATAATTCTCTTTACTGCCATGACAATCTTTACTTTATTACAATTTTTAAACTTTTAAAGGCAGAACTTTTAGTAAAATTTTGTTTCTTAATTTGTCAATATTTAGTTGGTTTAATGCACTAACAATAAAAAATAGTGTTTCTGAGCCAAGATCTTCAAAATTATCCTGTCCAAGAATTTGGGCAAGTCTCAACAAAACAAATCCTGTCTCTTCATTTTCAATTAAATTTTTTATATCAGAAGGCATATTTGATTCATCAATCTCATAAAGAGAATCATATTTTTTAGCAAATTCTACTTCATCAGATTTAAGAGCTTCCAATAAAATTATATCTTTTGTTGAGACAAAATATTTTTTATTCTTTTTAATTTTTTTTAAAACATCATTTAAATCTTTTTCCACATTTTCTTTGCTCGTATTTTCTTTGAAATAATTGATCAATTTTGATTGATGAATCACTTTGTTATTGATTTTAATTTTTCTTAAAACTGATTTTTCACTTTTTATATATTTATTATAAAAGCTAGTATAATTTGAGGGAACATCTTTTTCGTCAATCTTTTCTAAAATAAAAACTAATTCACTTGTAAAAGCATTGACAATACCTTCTTTAATAAATGAATCTTTTAAAATTTTAGTTAGTTCTAATTTTTTTTCAATCTCAGAACTGAGTAAAATTCCCTGATACAAAAGAGCTCTACTGTCTGCACCTTGTAAAAGTCTATGAGATTGTTTTACAGTTAAAAGTTGGTTAATGTTAAATTGAAATCTTTTATAAAGTTCAAATAATTCTTCTTCTGTATAATTGCCTTCATGTGTAGCCTTTTCAATAGATAAAATTTTTTGCTTATCTTCCAAATCAACACTTTTTATATTTGTTAATAAATTTGATGTAGATAAATAACGCCAAATACTTTTGCTTGTTGTGTCATTTGGTTCAAAAGTAAATTTTGGATTTGTTCTATGAGAAAGATGAAAGTCTAAAATATTTTTTTCTGAAACAGTTTGATCAATTTTTAAATTATATCCCATTAAATAATTAAATTTTTTTTCAAAAAAAACATCTTTAAAACCCAGTTCTTTTTTTAAATCAAATTGTAGTTGCGCTTCTTCCCTTTTGTCATTGTTGATCAAACAGTAAATATTAAATTTTGATAAATATTGATCAGTAGTAGGATAATTAATCTTGGAAAGTATTTTACAAGATTTTTCCAGCTCTGATCTCGAAAGATGCTCATCAAGTAAAAATTTTATTAATTTATTATTGTTATTAATTTTCTTATTTTTAATTAAATATTGCTCAATCAAATTTAAATCGCCATTTTGTAATAGCCAATCATGCTTTAATTTTAAAAAATCATCATAAGAAATATTTTTTGATGGAGAGTATGAATTTGTTAAAAGTAATATTTTTAAAATTTCTTTTGAATCTGTTGATAAATCCATTTTTTTAATTTTTTCAAATAATTCTATAATTTTTTTACCATCTGAATTTACCCACATGTCAATCGTGAGGTCATTGTCTGAAGGGTCATACAGCCCTGTTATTTGTATTTTATTTGAAAATAATATTTCATCTTGTTCTACACTAAAAACTGAACTCTGCTCAGGTTGTATTTCATAAATTGAATTTGTGGATGAATCTAACTCTTGATTATTTATTTCTAGAGATTTTTCTTCAAAATTTTCTTTATTTTCTAAATTCCAAATATCTACAGGTTCATTAGAAAATAACTCTGTACTTTGAAAAAATAAAAAATAAAAAAAAAATGGTAAATATTTTTTATTTAACAATTTTAAGATTTTCATTTGGGATAATTTTTTCAATTTTTTTATTTGGTTTTGGAAAATCTATTTTATCAACTAATGCTATGCCCACAAAAAATAACAAAAAAACAAAAGCTATTTTAATTAGTAGTTTAATTAAAAAACTATATTTTCCAACACTTGTTTTTTTATGAAATTGCATATATCGTTTATTAATTTCAAATTAAGACATATTTGTGTTTTTTCAATAAAGAAACTTATGAATTTAAATAAAAACCTAGTATTACTGGGCATGATGGCCTCTGGAAAATCAACAATTGGAAAATTGCTATCAAAAAAATTACAATTAAAATTTTTTGATATTGATAAAATAATTGAAAATGAAATGCATATGACTATCGCTGAGATATTTGAACTCAAAAGTGAAATTTTTTTTAGATCTTTAGAAGAAAAAATAGTTCTAAAAACTCTTAAAAATAAAAATTGTATAATATCACTGGGTGGTGGGGCCTTTCTTAACGAAAGAATTAGAAAAGAAATAATCGCAAATCATTCTTCTTTCTGGCTAAATTGTAATAATAAAACATTGTTGTACAGAATAAGAAACAATAATAAAAGGCCACTGGCTAATAAGTTAACTAATTATGAACTTTTACAGCTAATTAAAAAAAGAAAAAAAATTTATACGAAGGCAAACTTTAAAATAAACTGTGATAAAGTATCTAAAAATCATATTGTTGCAAATATTTTAAAATTATATGAAACAATTTAAATTAAATGTAAATACCAAAAGCCAAAAATATAAAATAATTATTGGTAAAGGATTATATAATAATTTGCCAAAACTATTAGCTAAAAATTCTATATCATTCAATAAGTGTTTAATCGTAGTTGATAGCAAAATTAAAAAAAAAATAATATCATCTATTTTAATTAAATTTAAAAAAAAAAATAAAATCGTTTACTTTTTTAAAGCAAGTGAAAAAAACAAAAATCAAAAAAACGTAGACAAAATATTAAATGTTTTATTAAAAAATAACTTTCAAAGAAACGATTGTTTAATATCTGTTGGTGGTGGCATTACAGGAGATGTGTCTGGTTTTGCTTCTAGTATTTATAAAAGAGGAATCAAATTTATTAATGTTCCTACCACATTGTTAGCTCAAGTCGACTCGTCAATAGGAGGAAAAACTGGCGTAAATACTCCTTATGGAAAAAATTTAATAGGATCTTTTTATCAACCAAATTTAGTTATATCTGATACTAATTTTTTAAAAACACTTCCAAAAAGAGAGTTAATTTGTGGATACGCTGAGATTTTTAAACATTCATTAATATTAAATAAAAAATTTTTTACATTTTTAAATAAAAACGCTTCAAAAATATTAAAAGTAGAAAGTCCTTTCATAGAAAAATCAATAATCGAAAGTTGTAAAATTAAAAAAAAAATTGTCGAACTAGATGAAAATGAAAAAAATATTAGAAAAATGTTAAATTTTGGTCATACATTTGCACATTCATACGAGGCAACTTTAAATTATAACAAAAAACTAAACCATGGTGAGGCGGTACTCCTTGGAATAATAAGCGCTATAACTTTTAGTTTGAAAATTAAATTATTATCAAAAATAGATTATATAAAAATAAAAGATCATTTTATTAAATATAACTTGCCTAGGAAAGTCAGTAATTACTTCACTAAAAAAGATTTACATAAATTAATTTTATTTATGAAGAAAGATAAGAAAAATACCAGTAATCTTATAAATTTAATTTTAATTAAAAAAGTTGGAAAATTAAAATTAAATTTAAATTTTAAAGATGGAAAAATATATGATTTTTTTAAAAAAGAATTAATTAATTAATATTTGTATTGAATGAATATATTGATCAAGTTCTTCTTTAAGAATTGAATAAATTCTCCTTGTAGATTCAATTTTTTTCATTCTTTTTAATTCAGGAGATTTAATAATTAATTTAAGATGAAATTTTTTTTCATCGTGATGTTTATGATTTTTGTGAAGAAAAGTTTTATCTTCAATATCAATGTTTTCTATTGATATTTTTTCATTAATTTTTTTTTTTACGATTAAAATTAGATCTTTTATATTCATAAATATTAATATTATAATACACTATGAAAAATATTTGTGATTGGAATAATTGTATGAAAATTGGAGAATTTAAAGCTCCAATTGAAAAAGATAACAGCAAAAATTTTAGATTGTTATGCCTAACTCATATTAAAGAATTTAATAAAAATTGGAATTATTTTGCAGGAATGAATGATAAACAAATTTATGAATTTTTAAAATCAGATTTAACTTGGCACAAACCCACACAAAGCTTCAGTTCATCTGATAATTTTTTTAAAGTTTTATGGAATAATGCTTTAAAAGATGAGCTTGATAAATCTAAACTTAAAAGTCAATTTGATCATATGAGTCAATTTCAATTCGATCATAAAGATATAAAAGCTTTTGGAATCCTTGGTGTTTCTGTGGGCTTAAAATGGGAAAAAATACAAAATAAATTTAAAAGTCTTGTCAAAAAATTTCACCCTGATATGAATTCAGGAAATAAAAAATACGAAGAAAAACTAAAGCTAATAACATTGGCTTATACACAACTAAAAAATACATATAGAGAGAAAATTGACAAGTAATTTAAATATACAACCTGATATAAAATTATCAGTAAAGCAAACTTTTGGAATCGAAAGCGAAATGGAAATAGATGCTTTTTCAAAAAAAAATGAATTTGTTCCTGAAATAGATAAAGATTATAAATTTGATAGAGATACAACATTAGCGATATTGAGTGGTTTTAATTACAATAAAAGAGTAATAGTACATGGCTACCATGGTACTGGAAAAAGTACTCACATAACTCAAGTTGCAGCAAGATTAAATTGGCCCTGCGTAAGAGTTAATTTAGACTCGCACATTAGTAGAATTGATCTAATCGGAAAGGATGCCATTGTAATCAAAGATGGAAAACAAGTTACAGAATTTAAAGAAGGTGTTTTACCCTGGTCAATTCAAAATCCTATAGCACTTGTATTTGATGAATACGATGCTGGTAGACCAGATGTTATGTTTGTTATTCAAAGAGTTTTAGAATCTGAAGGAAGCTTTACCCTTCTAGATAAAAATAAAGTAATAAAACAAAATAATTATTTTAGATTATTTGCTACAGCTAACACTATTGGTCTTGGCGATACAACAGGACTCTACACTGGAACTCAACAAATAAATCAAGCGCAGATGGATAGATGGAATATAGTTACAACTTTAAATTATTTAAGTTTAGAAAAAGAAATGGAAATTATATTGGCAAAAAATAAAAATTTGAATAACTCAAAAGGTAAAGAAAAAGTTTCCAATATGATAAAAGTAGCATCTTTAACCAGGAAAGGTTTTATAGCAGGGGATATATCAACCGTAATGAGCCCTAGAACAGTATTGCACTGGGCAGAAAATGCAGAAATATTTAAAGATACAGGATATGCATTTAGAGTTACATTTTTAAATAAATGTGATGAAGTTGAAAAAAGCATAATTGCTGAATATTATCAAAGATGTTTTGGTGAAGATCTTCCGGAGTCTATGGTTAATATTCAAATTTAAATGAATAAAAAAGAAGAAAACTTTAAAGAAAAATTTAAGCAAGCTTTAATTTCCACAGCAAAAGTAATATCGGATGATTATCTAATAAATGTCAAAAATAAAAATAAAAATTTAAGTTCTAAAAATATTGACTTTTTTGAACTAGACAACTTAACTAACAAACATGATTTTATAAGATTAAGAGCTGAAACAGACTCGGAGGCACTTAAAAAAAAATTTTCAGACAGTAAAATATATAAAAAAAATATCCCTACAAATAAATCTTGCAAAATGCTATATGATATATCTGAAAAAATTAGATATGAAGTTTTAGGAACAAAAATCCTTAAAGGTATTTCAAAAAATTTTAAAGAAAACTATAGTCAAAAACTAAATCTTAAAAGAAAAGATCAGTTAAAAAGCAAGGAAGACGTCACTGTTTCAGAGGCTTTTGAGCTATATATGCTAAAAAAATTTTTGAATATAGAGCTTAATCAATTAGCAAACAAAATGCTCAGTTTTTGGGAAAATGATTTTAATTCATCTATTGGAAAACATTTAAATTTTTTAAGTAAAAATTTTGAAAACCAAGAAATATATAACTCGAAGTTTTCTGAAATTCTTTCAAAAATGGATATTTTTGATTCGAACGATAATAATGAAAAAAATGAAGATCCGGAAAATAATAATGAAAAAAATGATATGAAAAATCAAGACGATTCAAATGAATCTTCAAAAGAACAAGAAAAAATAAAGCAAGATGAAAACCAGAATGGTGTTGATGGTGATTACGATTTTGACCAATTCCAAATGGATGAACAACTATTCAATACTGATTCTAGTAAGCAAAGCTCAGAAAAAGTTTTCCAAAAACAAAATACAAATATTAATGATAAAGATTATAAAGTTTTTACAAGGCAGTTTGACGAAATAGAAAAAGCAGAACTTTTAGAAACAAGCGAAGAAATAACAAAACTTAGAAAAAATTTAGACCAACAACTAATCACATTTCAGGATTTAATTACAAAACTTGCTAACAAACTACAAAGGCAGCTTCTTGCAAAACAAAATAGATCATGGGAATTTGATTTAGAGGAAGGACTTTTAGATAGTTCTAAATTAACAAGAATAATTATGGATCCTTATAACTCTCTTTCTTTTAAAAAAGAAAAAGACTTAGATTTTAAAGATACAGTTGTTACTTTGTTAATAGATAATTCGGGTTCAATGAGAGGAAGACCAATAACTATTGCCGCACTATGCGCTGACATATTATCAAGAACTTTAGAAAGATGTGATGTTAAAGTTGAAATTTTAGGCTTTACTACAAAAAACTGGAAAGGTGGCAAAAGTAGAGAAGAATGGAATAAAAGCAATAAACCAAAAAGTCCTGGCCGTTTAAATGATCTGAGACATATAGTTTACAAAAGCGCAGATAACCATTGGAGGCAATCTAAAAAAAATCTGGGTTTAATGCTTAAAGAAGGACTGCTTAAAGAAAATATAGATGGCGAAGCAATATCCTGGGCATACAATAGATTAAAAAAAAGAAAAGAAGAAAGAAAAATTTTAATGGTAATCTCAGATGGAGCTCCTGTAGACGACTCAACTTTGTCTGTAAACTCTGGCGATTTTTTAGAAAAACATTTAAAAAAAACAGTAAAATTTATAGAAAATAAATCAGATATAGAAATACTTGCAATTGGTATTGGTCACGATGTTTCTAGATATTATAGCAAAGCAATCAAAATTACTGATGTTCAGGAATTGGGGGATGTTATGATCAGCCAATTAAGTGGTTTATTTGAAAATAAAAAAAAACTTAACTAAATTTTTTTTAAGTCTTGATTATTCCATCTAATTAAAATTTCTGCACCTTTATTTTCCGAATTTTTAAAAAATATTTTTGCAAAATTTTTCTCTAGAAGAGTCTTTCCAATAAATGTTCCAAGACCTAGTCCATACTTTGAAATATGTTTGTGATCTTTTGTTCTTATATATGGTTCTCCCAATCTTTCTTTATCTATTAAATCTTTTGGAAAACCGGGTCCGTCATCTCTTATGATAATTTCTGTCTTTTTATTATCACTTCTTAAAAATATTTCTACTTTATAATTACTAAATTTATTAGCATTACCAATAAAATTTCTTAATCCATATACAATTTCAGGTGATTTATTTGACTTAACTTTATACTTAAATTCTTCAAAATTAATTGAAAAATTTTTATCACTAATTTCTTTATATGATCTAACTATTTCTTGTATATAATCATCTAAAAATATTTCATTATCAAAAAATTCATCTTCAATGTTCGGATTTAGGGTTAACTTTTTAAGTATTTCGCTACATCTATTGCTTTGACTGATTAATAATTCGAGGTCATTTTTTATTTTTGCGTCATTACTATATTCTTTATGCAATTCTTTAGCGGTTAGTAAAATAGTAGATAGTGGAGTACCTAAAGAATGAGCAGCGGCAGCTGCTTGACCACCTAAAGAAATAAGTTCATTTTCCTTTGCCATAATCTCCTGCATTTTATCGTAAGCTTCCATTCTAATTCTGCTCTCGGTACCAAACTTAAGGCCAAAATATACTAAAAAAGTTAAACCTATAAATATTGCAACTGGAATGCTGTATAAATAATAATTTGGCGCATGAAAATGAAGAATTTCTGGATGTGGTAAATTATGGTAAAAAAAAGTCAAAAATGCTAGTGCAAATGTAGTTAAAAAAAATAAAACTATTGAAGTTTTAATATTTAAATATTGAGATGAAAAAACTGATGGAATTATAATTAAGAATATAAATGGATTTGTAATTCCCCCTGTAAAGAAAAACAAAATTGTGAGTTGCAAAATATCAAAAGACAGAAATGTAGCTGAAGTAAAATTATTGAGTTGGTTCTCTTTAATTTGAAACTTTAAATATAAATTTGTTAAGATACTAATTAATATAATAAAAATACATGTTTTATATTCAAATTTAAATTTAAAAAAAAATTCAACTAAAAGTATAGTTGCTAATTGACCTGAATAAGCAATCCATCTTAAATTAATATATGTTATTTTATTTAGTAGGTATATTTTTGAAGTTTCTCTAAACTTCATTATTTATATATCTAAATTAGAAACATTGATCGCATTTGAAACAATAAATTCTTTTCTTAGACTTACGTCGTTACCCATAAGAGTATGGATTATATTTTGATCCTTTTTTTGATCTTTTGAATATTGAACCTGAAGTAAATTCCTAGTTTCAGGGTTAAGTGTAGTATTCCATAATTCTTCGGGATTCATTTCGCCTAGACCTTTAAATCTTTGTATGCTTATTTTTGATTTTTCACTATTAAAAACTTTAATAAATTCTTTACTTCCTTTTTTTATATTTTTTAACTGTTTTGAATTTTTCAAAATATATTCTTCGAGTTCCTTTTCATCTTTAATATAAATTCCTTTTGATCCTTTATTTATCTTAAATAATGGAGGTTGTGCCAAATAAACATGTCCATTTTCTATAAGTTTGTTAAAAGGTTTATTGTTAAAAAAAGTAAGAAGTAATGCTCTTATATGAGAACCATCTACGTCTGCATCTGTCATTATAATAATTTTTCCATATCTTAAGTCTTTTAATTCTAATTCTTCAACTTTTGGGTCCAAGCCCAAAGCATTAATTAAAGTTAATATTTCATTAGAGGATATCATTTTAGACAATGTCTTTGTTCTATGTTCATTTTTATTTCCATTTTTTTTAGCTCCATTTTCATCAACATAAGTATTCAAAATTTTTCCTCTTAAAGGTAAAACTGCTTGATTCTCTCTATTTCTGCCTTGTTTAGCAGAGCCACCTGCCGAATCTCCCTCAACTATAAATAATTCTGTACCTTCTTGTTTTGAAATTTGGCAGTCTGCTAATTTACCTGGGAGGCCTGTGAGCTCTAAAGCTCCTTTTCTTCTAACATTCTCTCTTGCCTTTCTTGCTACATCTCTTGCTAAAGCTGCTTGAATAATTTTTGCTAAAATTATTTTAGCGATAGAAGGATTTTGGTCAAACCATATAGATAATTTCTCATTAATAATATTTTCTACTATTAATCTAACTTCAGAAGAAACTAATTTATCTTTAGTTTGAGATGAAAATTTTGGATCTGGGATCTTTAAAGACAATACTACCGTGAGACCTTCTTTAATATCATCGCCAGATACAGTTACTTTATTTTTTTTTAATAAATTATTTTCTGTCGCATACTTATTCACTACTCTGGTTAAAGCACTTCTGAAACCTAAAATATGGGTTCCACCATCTTTTTGAAAAATGTTATTTGTATATGGATACACATCTTCAGAATATCCAGCATTCCACTTTAAAGAAGCTTCAATTTCAATGTTTCCTTTTTTTCCCTCTATATAAATTGGTTTTTTAAATAGTTCGTTTCCATTTTTATTTTGTAATTTTTCTCTTTTTATATCTAAAAAATCTACAAATTCTATGATTCCACCGTTAAATTTAAAATCAACATTTTTAGGTTTTTTTTGAGTTAAATCATTTACTGAAATTTTTACACCCTTATTCAAAAATGCAAGTTCACGCATCCTTTTTTGAATTATATTAGCGCTAAATTTTGTCGAAGAAAAAATATCTTTTGATGGCAAAAAATTTATTTCAGTACCTGTGTTTTTAGATTTACCAATAACTTTAAGTGGAGATATGGCTTCGCCATTTCTAAATTGAATAAAATACTTTTTTCCATCTCTATTAATTTCTAGCTTTAATTTTTCCGATAAAGCATTAACTACAGACACTCCAACACCATGAAGTCCACCGGACACTTTATACGAATCATGATCAAATTTTCCACCCGCATGTAACTGAGTCATTATAACTTCTGCTGCAGATTTTTTTTCACCTTTGTGAAGATCAACTGGAATTCCTCTCCCATCATCCCTAACAGTAATAGAACTATCTGAATTAATATAAATTTCGATATTATCGCAATGCCCTGCTAATGCTTCATCTATAGAATTATCAACAACCTCATAAACCATATGATGTAAACCGGTACCATCATCTGTGTCACCAATATACATTCCAGGTCTTTTTCTTACAGCCTCAAGACCTTTTAAAACTTTTATAGAATCTGCTTGATAAGTATTGTTATTTTTCATTTTTTTGGAAAAAAATAACATACCACATTTTTAATTAATTAAATATATAAGTTTAAATTAGATCTTGGTAGACAGGTTAATTTAGAGTAATTTAAAAATATTATGGTAAAAAAAGGTATAATTTTAGCGGGTGGATCAGGCACAAGATTAAGCCCTCTTACCAAAGGAGTTAATAAACAGCTTTTGCCTGTATATGATAAACCACTAATATTTTACCCTTTATCAATTTTAATGTTAGCTAACATTAAAAATATTTTAATAATTGTCAATCCAGGTCAAGTAGAAAACTTCAAAAATCTTCTTGGTAACGGAAAAAGATATGGGGTTAAAATTCAATATAAGATTCAAAACAAACCGAAAGGATTACCTGAAGCATTTATATTAGGTAAATCTTTTATAAAAAAAGATAATGTGGCGTTAATGCTAGGCGATAATTTTTTCTACGGGCAAAGTTTAACAAATAAATTTGAAAAATCTTTAACACATAGAAATGGTGCTAGAGTTTTCTTAAAAAAAGTTAACAAACCTGAAAATTATGGAGTTGCTAAAATCAGAAAAAATCAAATAGAAAAAATAATTGAAAAGCCAAAAAAATTTATTTCTAATTATGCAATCACTGGTTTATATTTTTTTGATAATGATGTTGTTAAATACGCAAAAACACTTACACCCTCAAAAAGAGGAGAGTTAGAAATTACTGATTTGCTGAATATATATAAAAAAAATAAAAAATTAAGCTATGAGCATATTGGAAGAGGTGCAGTTTGGTCTGATGCTGGTAAAATCGATGACATGACCAATGTATCTTCTTTTGTTCAATCTATTGAAAAAGTACAAGGTATAAAAATTGCATGCTTAGAAGAAATTGCTTTATTTAAGAGATGGATAAATAAAAAAACAATTTCAAAAAATATAAAATTTTATGGTAATTGTGAATATAGCAATTATTTAAAAAAAATATAAAACTTGAGTAAAAAAACTTTACTACTTACGGGAACTTCTGGATTTATAGGATATAACTTTCTAAAATATATTCTTACAAAAAATTACCATGTAATAGATGTACTTAGAATAAAAAATAGAGGAAATCCTAAAATTAAAAAATTAAAAAAAAAATATTCTCAAAAATATAAAAATATATTTTACTCTAAACATTCAAGTCTTGAAAAAAAAATTAAAAAAATAAAAGTAAATTATTTTATTAATTTTGCTACTTTATATAAAAATAGTCATTCCCACAAAGATATTTTTGGTTTTGTTGAATCAAATATTTTATTTCCAACTCTTATTTATGATTTGATTACCAAAAAAGTTGAAAAAGTAATTAATTTTGGAACTATGATGCAACATCAATCAAGCAAAAAATTAGAGGCAGAAAATTTATATGCAGCAACTAAAAATTCTTTTGAAATGATAAATAATTTTTATTCTTATAAAGAAAAAAAAACAAAATTTTACAATTTAAAATTATATGAAAGTTTTGGAGAACGCGATCATAGAAAAAAGCTTATACCCACAATTATTAAAAATTACAAAAAAAATAAAACAACTAAGATTATATCAAAAAATTTAGAACTTAATGTTATCCATATAAATGATATTATTAATGCAATTATAATAATTTTAAACAATAATGTAAAACCTGAAACTTATTGTTTAAAAAATAAAAAAAATATCAAAATTAAAGAATTGATTGATGTTTTAAATAAAAATCTTAAAAAAAAAATTAAGGTGAAATACTTAAAAAATCCTGCTAGAAAAATTATGAAAACAAAATTAAAAAAACTACCTAAATGGAAAGTAGATAATAACCTAATCAAAAAAATTAAATTAAACTTTAAAAATGAAAAAAATTAAAACAAATTTAGAGGGTTTATTCATTATAAAAAGTAAAATATTTTATGATAATAGAGGGTTTTTAAGAGAAGCTTTTAAAAAAAAAATAATAAAAAAAAACTTAATATTTGCAATTGTATCTAAATCAAAAAAAAATGTTTTAAGAGGGTTACATTTACAAAAAAAAAACCAACAAGATAAATGTATTTTAGTTTTGAAAGGTAAAATTATTGATGTAGCAGTCGACATGCGAAAAAAATCCAAAACATATGGAAAGCATTATAAAATTATTTTAAGTGATAAAAATGGTAAAAGTCTTTTCATCCCTAAAGGTTTTGCTCATGGATTTTTAGGGTTAGAAAAAGAGAATATAGTACTATATGGCTGTAGCAATTATAGAAATAAAGAAAGTGAAGTCACCATAGATTGGAACGACAAAAATTTAAAAATTAAATGGCCCGTTTCTAAACCTATACTCTCAAAAAAAGATAGGAAAGGAATGAAATTTTCTAAATTTTAAATAATTTTGGGAACGGGAACATGAGTAATAAATTTTCCGCCTTCTTTAATAAAATTTTTCTCTTTATTAAAAATTTCTTTTTTAAAATTCCAAGCTCCTAAAAAAGCAACATCAACATTTTTTTTACTTAATTTTTTATATTTTTTAATCAATATTTTGCTTCCGGGTAAATATCTACCTATTTTATAAGATGTGGTATCATAAAAATAGTCAATAAAATTAGTACCAATTTTGCAATAATTCAAAACAGTGCATGATTTTGCTGTCGCACCATATCCTATAATTTTAATTTCTTTGTTTTTTAATTTTAAAAAAGTGTTTAATAGTTTTTTCTTAGATTTTTTTACTTTAGATTCAAATTTTTTATAAGTAGAAAATTTATGTAAACCAAATTTTAACTCTTTTTGAATCTCTTTTTTTACATTATTTTTAATTTTATAAATATTGTTAATTTTTTTTTTAATATAATATCTATTAGAACCACCATGAGTTTTGATGTTTTCAATATCAAAAATTTGCAAGTCAAATTTTTTTAAAACCTCTTTTAGTGCTATTGTTGAAAATACATATATATGCTCACAATAAAACTGATCGTATGCAACATTTTTTATACATTCTAATAATGAAGGGTCTTCTAGTATTAATACACCATTTTTTGACATTGCATAATTAATAGCCTTAAATATTTCATCTAAATTTTTTATATGACTTAATGTATTGGCTGAATAAATAAGGTTTGCCTTTTTTACACTAGTAATTTTTTTTGCTAATTTTAAATTCCAATATTCAGAAAAAGTTTTATATTTTTTTTTTCTAGTGATTTTGGCTAAATTTTCACATGGTTCAACACCAACAATAGAATTTTTTTTAAAATTTTTTAAAAAAACTCCATCGTTACTTCCAATTTCAATAACAAATTTAGGTTTATATTTTTTTTTAATTTTTTTTGTTAAATCTTTAAAAGATTTATTCATTGTTTTAGATTCTGATGATTTGTATGGATATTCGTTATTAAACATTTTTTCCTTTGGAATTATGTTTGCAATCGATACTAAATAATTTTTGTTATTAAATCCAACTTCCAACTTAAATTTTTTTTCCTTATTCTTTAAATTTTTTTTTTTTATATAAGAATTGGCAAGTGGCTGAAGTCCTAAATTTAAGAATTTTTTCATAATACATGTTTAATTATCATATTATCACTTAAAGTAAAAAATTTTAAAAAGATGGCGGAGAGAGTGGGATTCGAACCCACGGTACCTGTGAGGGTACACACACTTTCCAAGCGTGCGCCTTAAACCACTCGACCATCTCTCCATCATATTTTTTAACAAAAAAAAACTTTTACTTCTTGATTGCATGTTACTTATAAAATAAAAGTTTCTCTATGCCAAAAGTTTATTATGGACGAGCTGTATATGACAAACATGAAACTCGAGCTGTAAACAAAGTTTTAAAAAATGAAAGCCTTACTTTAATAGATGGAAAATACGTTAAAAAATTAGAAAAAATTGTCGCAAATATTTTTGGTAAAAAATATGGTTTAATGGTAAATTCAGGCTCTTCTGCTAATTTGCTTGCATTAAGTTCCCTTAAATTAAAAAAAGGTAAAGAAGTAATTACTCCTACTTTAACTTTTTCAACAACTGTTGCACCAATATATCAATTGGGTTTGACCCCAAATTTTGTTGGGGTACTAGAAAACAAATTTGTTGTCGACCCTGAGCAAATAGAAAAGGCCATTAATAAAAATACAGCTGCAATTATAGTGCCAAATTTATTAGGAAATATTCCTGATTGGATAAGCATCAATAAAATAGGAAAAAAATATAAAATTCCAATCATAGAAGACTCAGCCGATACTATTGGATATACAATTAATAAAAAAAATACGGGAAAACTATCCGATATAGTCACAAACAGTTTTTATGCTTCACACATAATTTGTGGAGCAGGTTTTGGTGGCATTGTCTGTTTTAATAATTACCAGCAATACCAACATGCAAAATTATTACGAGGATGGGGAAGATCTTCGGCAACATTTAATGAATCTGAAAGTGTAAAAAAAAGATTTAATATAAAAATTTCTGGAATCGATTATGATAGAAAATACATTTTTAGCGAATTTGGATATAATTTTTTGCCTTCTGAAGTTTCAGCTGCATTTGCACTTGAACAGATAAAAAAATTAAAAAATAATATAAAAATCAGAGATAAAAATTTTAAATTTTTAAAAAATTTCTTTGGTAATTATAATAACTATTTTAAATTACCAGAAAAATACGATCATGTTCATACCCCATGGCTTGCGTTACCTCTAGTAATAAAAGAAAATAAAAAATTTAATCGTAAACAATTACAAATTTTTTTTGAAAATAATAATATACAGACTAGAACAGTTTTTACAGGCAATATACTTAAACAGCCAGTAATGAAGAAAAAAATATTCAAAAAACAAAAAGATTCTGAAAGAATTTCAAATGACGTGATGAAAAATGGTATTCTTATAGGTTGCCATCAAGGATTAAAGCAAAAAGACTTGAAATATATTTGCAGCACTTTTAAAAAATTTGCAAATTTAAAAAAATTATAAATTTATATAATCCAATCTTTATATTTATCAATATTATTGATTAAATATTTTGGGAAAGAATGATTCAAATCTATTTTGATTAATTGGTTTCCACGATCAAATAAATCTATTTTCTGGTCAATTTTTTTTTTTATAATTTTTGGTGAAGAATATTTATCATTACTAAATTCAGTATGGGCAAAAGTTTTTAATTTGGTCGATATTTTTTCTGGTGACATAATATTATTAAAGTGCCATCCTCCATTTTCAAAAATCTCCAAATTTCTTTCTTTATCAATCCGATAAAAATTATATTTAAGATTTTTAGACAAAACTTTATGTCGCATATAATCTATTGATTGAAGATTCTTTTTTTTGCAAACTCTTGGGCCATCCCATGGACTTTCATCTTTATTAAATAAATTAAATTTATAATTAAAATTATTTTGTAATAAAACTCCGTATTTTTTTTTTAATTTAAAATTACTTAATATTTCTGGATTTGGTATTTCATCGGGATCTGAAAAAAATATATAGTCCTCTTCATCAACAAAATCTATATTTTCTAATATAAATTCTCTTTGTATTGCTTGATTTTGCCACAAGTTTGTATTTTTTGGGAAAGGTTTGTCGAGAACAATGTGTTTAACATTTGTATTTAAATACTTTTTATCTGGATCAAAATTAATTTTTTTGGGCTTTCCTCTGTGGTCATATTTTGATTCGCAAACAACAAAATAATCAACAAAATCTTTTATTACATTATATCTTAAATCATATATAAAATTTTCATCAAAGAATGTTATGCAATCAATAATTTTACTCATTTACTATTTATCCTTATTAATTTTTAAAACTCCTATAAAAGCTTCTTGAGGTATCTCTACTCTTCCAAATTGCTTTGCTCTAGATTTTCCTTTTTTTTGTTTATCTAATAATTTTCTTTTCCTGTCTCTAGCACCACCACCATGTATCTTTGTTAAAACATCTTTTTTAAAACCTTTTATTGTTTCTCTTGCTATAATCTTTCCACCTATAGCAGCTTGCACCGGTATCATAAAATTATGTCTTGGTATTAAATCTTTTAATTTTTCACAAACCTCTCTTCCAATAGATTGAGCAAAATTTTTGTGAACCATCATTGATAAAGCATCAACTGGCTCAGAATTTACTAAAATTCCTAATTTTACTAAATCACCTTCTCTATGTTCAATTATTTCATAATCAAAACTTGCATAACCGCTAGTCATTGATTTTAATCTATCATTAAAATCAAAAACCACTTCATTTAAAGGTATTTCATAATTTAGAATTGCTCTATTTCCTGAATAGCTTAAATTTTTTTGTATTCCTCTTTTATCCTGACAAATCTTTATTATAGAACCTAGATACTCATCTGGAGTTATGATTGTTGCTTTTATCCAGGGTTCTTCAATAAATTTAATATTTGTAGGGTCTGGTAAGTTTGAAGGGTTTTGTAATTCTAATATATTTCCTTTATTTAAATGAACTTTGTAAACAACTCCTGGTGTTGTTGTTAATAAATTAATATCAAATTCTCTTTCTAATCTCTCTGTGACTATCTCAAGATGCAACAAGCCTAAAAAACCACATCTAAATCCTAGACCAAGCGCAGATGATGACTCTGCTTCATAGGAAAAGCTAGCATCATTTAATTGAAGTTTTGCTAGCCCATCTTTTAATTTTTGATATTCCGAACTATCTACTGGAAATAATCCACAAAATACCACAGGTTTGCTCGGTTTAAAACCCGGCAAAGCCTCTTTCAATGGTTTGTTTGCATCACATATGGTGTCACCTACTTTTGTGTCAGATAAATTTTTAATTCCAGTTATTATAAAACCTATCTCACCTGAATTAAGTTGCTCTACATCTTTTGCTTTGGGAGTAAAAACTCCTACTTTTTCAATGATGTGTTCTTGATTGTTAGACATCATTTTAATTTTCATATTTTTTTTAATTTTCCCATCTATTACTCTAACTAAAATTACTACACCCAAATATGAATCGTACCAGCTATCAACCAATAAACATTTTAATATTTCGTCTTTTAAACCTTTGGGAGGTGGTAGTTTTTCAATTATCTGCTCTAAGATTTCATCAATACCCTCACCAGTTTTTCCAGAACAAGGTACGGCATTACTGGTATCGATACCAATAACATCCTCTATTTGTTTTTTTGTTCTTTCTTTATCAGATGCAGGCAAATCAATTTTATTTAATACTGGCACAATTTCATGGTTGGTATCTAAGGCTTGATATACATTTGCAAGTGTTTGGGCTTCTACTCCTTGTGTGCTGTCAACAATTAAAATTGAACCTTCGCAAGCATATAAGGATCTACTAACTTCATAGCTAAAATCTACATGACCAGGGGTGTCAATAATATTTAAAATATAGTCTTTTCCATTCTTAGATTTATAATTAAGTTTAACTGTTTGTGCTTTTATTGTTATTCCTCTCTCTCTCTCTATATCCATCGAGTCTAACACTTGAGCTTTCATTTCTCTTTCTGAAAGCCCTCCACACTTGTGAATGATTCTGTCTGCTATAGTTGATTTGCCATGGTCTATATGAGCAATAATAGAAAAATTTCTAATATGATCGATTTTATCCATTACGATCTAATTTTAATGCCAGTTTTTGATTCTACTGTTGATATTATTAATTTATTAATCCTATCAAGATCCTCATCATTTAATGTTTTTTTAGAAGATTGAATTGTAACATTTAATGCAATTGATTTTTTATCTTCTGGAATATTTTCACCTTCATAAACATCAAATATCTTAACGGTTTTAATCAAGTCTCTGTCAATATTAGAAATAACCTCAATTAAATCTTGTGCTTTAAAATTTCTTTCCATTACAAAAGCAAAATCTCTTTCTGATTTTTGGTAATCAGAATAAATATACTGTGTCTTTTGATCTCTTAATAGCTTATCTGGAATTTTAATATTATCTAAAAATATTTCTAAGCCAACAATAGACTCTGTTTTAATATCTATTTTTTTTAAAATACCAGGATGTATTTCTCCAAAATAACCAACCACTTTTTTATTTTCTTTGTTCAAAAAAACTCTTCCTGATTTACCGGGATGGTAATAATTTGGTGTATTGTCATCTACATATAGCTTTTCCTTGTCAAATCCTGCCTCAACTAAAGTTTGAATTAGATCTTTTTTGACATCAAACAAGTCAACTATTCTCTCTTTTTCTAACCAATTAGATCTCGAAATTTTCCCAGATTTTATAGCTCCGATTACTATTTCTTGTTGACCTGGGTTGGGTCCTGAAAATACAGGACCTATTTCAAAAAAAGATATATCTTTAAATCCTCTATCTAAATTTTTATTAACATAAAAAACTAAATTAGAAAAAATATTGCTTCTTAAAACATTTAAATCTGAACTTATTGGATTTACTATTTGAACTTCTTGTTTTTGATCAATAAATAAATTGTTAATTTTTGAGTCTGTAAATGACCACGTGACTGTCTCGAAGTAACCCTTGGATGCCATTGATCTTTTAAGAAAATGGAATAACCGTTGTTTACGATTTAAAGTTGGTTTTTTTCTTAATTTTTCAGGTTCAACAATTTTAATTTTATCATATCCCTTTATTCTTACCAATTCTTCTACAATATCTACTTCTTGTTCAATATCGGGTCTCCATGACGGAATTTTCAAAACCAAAAAATTTTTTTTTTTTTTTATTTCGAATCCTAAATCAGACAAAATTCTAACTATTTCCTGCTTTCCTATATTGAAGCCTGTAATTTTTTCAAATAATAAAGGGTCAAATTTAATATAATTAAATTTTATATTTTCATTTTTTTGAATATCAAACTTGCTTATTTCTCCACCACATATTTTTTGAATTAATTCTGATGCTTTAAAAAGTCCTAATTCAATTGAAAAAGGATCAACCCCTCTTTCAAATCTATACTTGGCATCGGTATCTATATTTAGAATTTTTGAAGTTTTTCTAATTGATCTTGGATTAAAATGTGCAGCTTCAATTAATATGTTCTTAGTTTGCATTTCAGTTCCTGATCTTATTCCTCCAATTATGCCTCCTAGGCCCAAAACACCTGAGTTATCTGCAATAACACACATATCATTTTCAAGCTTATAATCTTTGTTGTCTAAAGCTTTAAATGTTTCGCCTTTTTTTGAATTTCTAACTATTATTCCTTTATCAATCTTATCTGCATCGTAAGCATGCAAAGGTCTATTCAAATCAAACATAACGTAGTTAGTAATATCAACTATTGCTGAAATAGGTTTTTGACCAAGTGAAATTATTTTTTCTTTTAGCCAACTTGGACTTTCAGTATTTTTTACACCTGTAATCAAACAACTACCAAAAGTTGTACATCCTTGATTATTTTCTTTTTTAATTTTTACACTAATTGTTTGTTTTTTTTTTTGAATTAATTTTTCTTTTCTAATTTTCTTTAATTTACCAGAGCCTGAGGCAGCAAGATCTCTTGCAATCCCTCTTAGACCTAGACAATCAGCTCTATTAGGGGTTATTGAAATATCTATTACTTTTGAATTACTCTTAACAAAATAACTTTTGCCAATTTTACCTGAATATTTATCACTAGAAAGTTCAGTAATGCCTTCACTTTCATCTGACAAATTTAATTCATACTCAGAACACAGCATACCATGGGAAGTTACTCCTCTTATTTTGCTCACTGCTAATTTCATTTTATTTTTTGGAATAATAGCTCCTGGCGGGGCATAAATAGTTAAAAGGCCTTTTTTTGCATTTGGAGCTCCACAAACAACTTTTACTATTTCATTTTTTCCAATATCAACATCGCATACTTTTAATCTATCTGCATTTGGATGTTTTTCGGCATTTAATATTTTAGCTACTATAAAACTATTAAGCTCACTAGATTGATTTTCTAAACTTTCTACCTCTAAACCAATATTTGTGAGTTTATCTATAATCTGCTTTTCACTTAATTTTGTATCAAAGTGCTCTTTAAGCCAATTGAAAGTTAATTTCATCTACTACGACCTCTGTAATTAGTTGGAACATCCAAAGGATCAAAACCAAAATTATTTAGCCATCTATAATCACATTCAAAAAAAGCTCTTAAATCATTAATACCATACTTAAGCATTGCCAATCTATCTATGCCTATTCCAAATGCATATCCTTGAAATTTTTTAGTGTCAACTTTTACATTTTTTAAAACATTTGGATGAACCATTCCACATCCAAGGATTTCTAACCACTTATTACCTTCTCCAATTTTAATTTTACCATTTTGAATTTGATAACCAATGTCAACTTCAGCCGATGGCTCAGTAAATGGAAAATGGCTTGGTCTAAATCTCATCTTTATTTTATCAACTTCAAAAAATTCTTTTATAAAATGATTTAAACAACCTTTTAAATGGCTCATATTTATATTTTGATCAATATGAAGTCCTTCAACTTGATGAAACATGGGAGCATGAGTTTGGTCGCTATCAGATCTATATGTTCTGCCAGGTGCAATAATTTTAAAAGGCGGCTTTCCATTAATCATAGTTCTTATTTGTACAGGCGATGTATGGGTTCTCAATAATAATTCTTTTTTCTGATCCAAATAAAAAGTATCGTGCATATCTCTAGCGGGATGATTATCTGGTGTATTTAGTGCTGTAAAATTATTATATTCATTTTCAATATCCGGACCTTCTTCAACACTAAATCCAATTTCAGAAAATATCGATGAGATTTCGTCAATGACCTGTGAAACTGGATGAATTTTTCCACATACGAAAGGTCTTTCTGGCAGAGTAATATCTACTTTTTCATTTTCTAATTTTTTATTAATTTTTTTTGTTTCAATTTCTTGAATTTTTTTATTAATTAAATCCTGAAGTTCGTCTTTTACAAAATTTAAATCAGAAGCAAATTTTTTTCTTTCGCTTGATTCAATCGATCCTAATCTTTTAAATTGTGAAGATATAAGTCCATTTTTTCCAAATAGATCTGTTTTAATTTTATTAACTTGATCTAAATTTAAATTGCCTTTTATTTTTGAAATAAATTCATCTTTTATTTTTTTAATATCGGACATATTAGTAGATTATTTCTTAACTTAAGAAAAACAATAGCGAAGATTAACTAAGTGCTGCTTGAGCTTTTTTAACTATAGTTTTAAAGGCTTCTGGATTGTCATATGCAATTTCAGCAAGTATTTTTCTATCTAATTTAATTCCAGACTTACTTAATCCATTTATAAATCTTGAATATGTTAGCCCTTCTGATCTAACTCCTGCATTTATTCTCTGTATCCATAACGATTTGAAATCTCTCTTTTTATTCCTTCGATCACGGTATGCATACTGCATAGCTTTTTCCATTGCTTGTCTTGCAACTCTTATAGTATTTTTCCTTCTGCCCCATTGTCCCTTTACAGCTTTTAATACTTTTTTATGTTTTGCGTGACTTGTTACGCCTCTTTTAACTCTAGCCATTTTATCCTCTTAAACTATAGGGCATATATGATTTAACAATTCGACCGTCCTGTTTTGTCAAAGTTGTTGTGCCTCTTTGCTTTCTTATTTGTGAATTTGATCTTTTAATCATGCCGTGTCTCTTACCGGCCTGAGCAGAAATAACTTTACCTCTTGCTGAAATTTTAAATCTTTTTTTTGCTGAACTTTTTGTTTTTAACTTAGGCATAATTGAAGGGTTTATACAAATATTGTAATAAATTTACAACTAATATTATGCCTTATAAAGGCTGAATAACCATTATCATTTGTTTGCCGTCAAACTTTGTATCTAACTCAACTTTCCCAATATCTTTCATATCTTCTTTAATTTTATTCATTAAATCATTACCCAAATGTGAGTGTTGCAGTTCTCTTCCTTTAAATCTAATGGTAAATTTTACCTTATCTCCCTTTGTTATAAATTTTTTTGCATTTTTAACTTTAAAATCATAATCGTGTATTCCTGTTACGGGTCTTAATTTAATTTCTTTCAAAGAAACAATTTTTTGTTTCTTTTTTGCTTTATTGGCTTTTTTTTGAGCATCATATTTAAATTTGCCCATATCAATAATTTTACAAACTGGCGGATTTGCATTTGGTGCAATTTCAATTAAATCTAGTCCTTCTTCTTTAGCCATTGATATAGCTTTGTTTGTGTTCAAAATTCCAAGATTTTTTCCATCGCTTGCAATAACTTGGACTTCTGGTGAATTTATTCTATTGTTAGATCTAGGACCTCTATCCTTGGTTCTTTTCTGAAAATAATTTGGTTTAAATTCTGCCACTTAGTTTGAGGGTGCTTTATTTAAAGCAGAAAATGTTTTTAAAAATATTTTTAATTCCATATTTTCTTGTTTTTTAGAATCTAATTTTCTAATAGTTACACTGTTACTGTCAACTTCTTTTTTTCCACAAATTAACAAAAGTGGTATTTTTGACAGTGAATGCTCTCTTATTTTGTAATTTAAATTGTGATTTTTTAGATCTATTTCACAATTTATACCTGAGCTTTTAATTTTTTTATTTATCTCTTTGGCATAATCATCAAATTCATCTGACACAGGAATAATCATAACTTGAAGTGGGGAAATCCAAAATGGTAGCTTGCCAGCATAGTGCTCAATCAAAATTCCAATAAATCTTTCTAATGAACCAAAAAGAGCTCTATGCAGCATAACAGGTATTTTTTTACTTCCATCTTTTTGCACATAAGATGCACCTAACCTACCTGGTAAATTTAAATCAACCTGCAAAGTTCCACACTGCCAGTCTCTTCCAATTGCATCTCTTAAAACAAATTCAATCTTTGGCCCATAAAAAGCCCCTTCCCCTTTATTAATCGAATATTCAAGTTTTGAAGCAGTAACTGCCTTAAGTAATGCAGCTTCTGCTTTATCCCAAACATTGTCATCTCCAACTCTTATATCTGGTCTATCTGAATATTTTAAAATAACATTTTCAAAACCTAAATCTTTATAAATGTTTAATATTAAATTCGTTACTGAAAGACATTCTTCAGTTATTTGATCTTCGGTACAAAAAATATGTGCATCATCTTGAGTAAACGCTCTAACTCTCAACAAGCCATGTAAAGCACCTGATGGCTCATACCTATGAACCTTTCCAAACTCAGACATCTTTAAAGGAAGATCTCTATAGCTCTTTAAACCTTGATTAAATACTTGAACGCACCCTGGGCAGTTCATTGGTTTTATTGCAAATATTTTTTCATCTGGAGTGGTTGATGTATACATGTTAGCACCAAATTTTTCCCAATGACCGGATTTTTCCCAAAGAGACCTATCCAAAATTTCAGGAGTATTTATTTCTTTGTAGCCCGCTTCATCTTGCTTTGCTCTCATATAGTCTACTAGTTTCTGAAAAAGAGCCCATCCTTTCTCATGCCAAAAAACTGAACCTGGACTTTCTTCTCTAAAATGAAATAAGTCCATTTCTTTTCCAAGTTTTCTATGATCTCTTTTTTCGGCTTCTTCTATTCTGTTTAAATAATCATCTAGCTCTTTTTGTGAAGTCCAGGAAGTTCCATATATTCTTTGAAGCATCTCATTTTTTGAGTCTCCTCTCCAGTAAGCTCCTGATACTTTAGTCAATTTAAAATATTTTCCGATTTTTCCAGTAGAACTTAAATGTGGTCCTCTACATAAGTCATGCCACTTACCATGAAAGTAAATTGAAACTTCTTCACTCTTTGGAATATCATTGATTATTTCTGCCTTGTAAATTTCTCCTGCTTTCTTAAAATGTTCAATTGCTTTATCACGTGCCCACACTTCTCTATGTGTCGGCTCATCTCTATCAACAATTTCCAACATCTTTTTTTCTATTTTACGTAAATCCTCTTCAGTAAAAGGATCTTTCCTTGCAAAGTCATAATAAAAGCCATTATCAATTACTGGTCCAATGGTTACTTGAGTTTTTGGAAAAAGTTCTTGTACTGCCATAGCTAAAACATGCGCTGTATCATGTCTGATTGTTTCTAGTCCCTCTTTATCTTTAGCTGTAAAGATTTTTACTGAACAATCATTATCTATTTCGTAATTTAAATCTTTCAAATTCCCGTCAACACTTATTAACAAAGCTTGCTTTGAAAGGGATTTGCTAATTTTTTCAGCTAATTGAAAACCTGTAACTTTTTTGTCAAACTTTAATGAGCTTCCATCTGGCAATTTTATATTTGGCATTAATTAATTAATTTTTTGTATTCTGAATAAGTAGAAAAACACATTTTTTCAATATTAAATTTTTTTATTACATTTTTTCTACCTTCATTGCCCATGGATTTCAATGTTGATTCATCTAATTGTAAAACTTCAATGATTTTTTTGCTTAAAGACTCTGCTTTTCCAGACTCAAATAAGATTCCAGTCTTATTGTCTATAATCGTTTCATTTGATCCACCAATATTGCTTGCTATAATAGGTTTCTCCATCGATTGAGCTTCAACAGATACTCTCCCAAATGCTTCTGGTTCAACCGAAGCAGAAATTACCATATATGCGATTTTATAGGCAGCTGGCATTTTTTTACATTCATCTACAAATCTCAATTGGTTGCTTAATCTATACCGTTCTACAAGTCGCATAAGTTTTTTTTTATAAATTTTTCTACCTTGATCACTTCCTAATATTACAGCATAGAATGCTTCATGTCCTAATTCTTTATTGACTAAATTAATAGCTTCAATAAATAATTCTTGCCCTTTCCAGCTGGTTAATCTTCCGGGCATCAATATTAATTTTTTGCCTCTATTAATCTCCCATTTCTTTAATAATTTATCTTCATCTGAATCTAGTGTTGTTGAAGAATCAAAATAATCAGTATTAATTCCTCTAAAAATTACTAAAAATTTTTTTTTAGGATTTAGGTATTTTAAATAGTTATCATTAATGTGAGAAAAAATAAAATTTGAACCAGCAATAATTAAGTCAGATCTTAACATTATTGAATTATAAAATTTTTTTATCGAACTTTTAAAACTATAAGTTCCATGAAAAGTTGTAACAAATTTTCTTCCAGTGATTTTTGTTGCGAGAAAGCATGACCATGCTGGAGCTCTACTTCTCGCATGCACAATTGAAATATTCAAAAATAAAATTATAAGAGTTAAAATTAAAGCATTAATAAATATTAATATTGGATTTTTGCTATGTACTGGAAGTCTTATCACTTTGACTTTTTTTTTATTAACATATTTAAGCAGTTCTCCTCCACTTGTTACAATATAAGAAGAGCAGTTCTGCTCGTGTAAATAATGAGCTAAATCATAACATCCAGTTTCAGCTCCTCCATAGCCCAATTTAGGAATCACTTGTAAAACTTTTAATTTTGAAGACATTGATAGAATTATATATTAAGAAATTATTCTAATAAACTTTTATGAGAAGGTTTAAATACATAAAAATATCAAAAAGTAAAAAAATTAGATATTTAACTAATTATTATAAGAAAAATCTGTATATAGTATTTCTCCACGGTTTTATGTCAGATTTAGAAGGCGAAAAACCTTTAAATTTTGAAAAATTCTGTAGAAGCAAAAAATTAGGATTTCTAGGAATTGAATATTCTGGTCACGGAAAATCTTCAGGAAAATTTACTAATGGAAATATTAGTCAATGGACTAACGAAGTTAAGCTAACAATCAAAAAAATTGTCAAAAAGAATAACTTTATTTTAGTAGGCTCAAGTATGGGTGGTTGGCTGTCAATTAATCAATTTCAATTCTTCAAAAATCAAATTAAAGGTTTTTTAGGAATTGGATCTGCTCCAGAATTTTTAGAAAGACTGATGTGGAAAAAATTTACAAAAAAAATGAAATATGAAACTAAAAAAAAAGGGATATATAATCTTAAACATGGAAACTATGAATATCCAATAACATACCAATTAATAAAAGATGGAAGAAAAAATAAAGTTTTTAACAAAAAAATTAAATCTAAAATTTATTTAACCATGTTGCATGGAAGCAGTGATGAAGTGGTTCCAGTAATTTATTCAAAAAAAATTCTTAAAATATTTAAAAATGCTAAGAAAAAAATGATTATAATAAAAAATGGAGATCATAGCTTGTCTAGTAAAAAAAATTTGAAGAAAATAAATATTGAATTAACTAAAATTGTTTCTAATGTTATTTAAACCCTCGACATACGTTGGAAATTTTAAATTATAATTAAAAAATTTTTTCATTTTTTTATTACTTACTTTTTTTGAATCTTTATAAAAATTCCTTAGCATTTCACTTTGAATATCTTCTACATTAATTTTTTTTGGTTCTTTGACATTTAAGATTTTAACTGCGTAAAGCATAACTTCCTCTGATGTAGCTGGCTTGTCGTCAGAAATATTATAAATTTCATTTGGTTTAAAATTATATATTGATTTAAATAAAACATTTGCAATATCTTCCACATGTATTCTTGAAAAAAAGTGATTTACTTTTTTAATTATATTTGCATTGCCAGATTTCAATCTTGTTAAAGGATTGTTTTTATTAGAATAAATACCTGAGAGCCTAAATATTTGAATAGGTATTTTCTTATCATGAAATAGTGAAATCCAATTTTTTTCTGCAATTAATCTATCTTTGCCATTCTTTGATGTTGGTTTAGCTTTACTTTTTTCATTTACCCAATCTCCATTATGATCGCCATATACACTTGTTGCAGATAAGTAAGTTATCCATTTTGGATTAGACTTTTTTATAATTTTAGAAAAATTTTTTATCACTATGTCTTTTCCATTTACCGGTGGAATTGATATTAATATATGATCAGATTTTTTTAACTCTTCAATCAATTTAATATCAAAACGATCATCTTCTAAATTAAAATTGTTATATGAAATTTCATTTATTTTTTTTTGAGATGTTTTTTCTCTACTTGTAATAGATAAGTTTATTTTAATATTTTCTGCAGTAAGTTTATTAACAAAGCTTTCAGCAACTTGACCAAACCCAAAACAAAAAAGATTTATGTTTTTCATTTTAAATTACTTCTTTAATTTGTGATTTTAAACTTATTGGATTTTCTAACTTATTAATCATTTCTTTTGGACAAATTTGTAAAAAGTTTAATATTTCAGCATTAAAATTTTCAAATATTTTTTTTGCTAAAAATGAATTAGTTTCATTAAAATGTTCTTTAACTAATTTTTTTAAATAGTTTATCCAATACTTTGTCTCTACAGACTGCCAAATAACAGTTTCAGAATTTACTCTTTTTTCAAATTGATTTTTAGGATCATATACAAATGCCATACCTCCTGTCATTCCTGCTGCAAAATTATCTCCCACTTCTCCAAGAATGACCACGGTTCCTCCTGTCATATATTCACAACCGTTAGAATCGCATCCTTCTATAACTGAAATTGCTCCTGAATTTCTCACGGCAAATCTTTCTCCGGCCTGACCTGCAGCAAATAATTTTCCTCCGGTAGCACCATACAATACTGTATTTCCGATAATTGTATTTTCATAAGAAACTAAATTACTATCTTTTGGTAACTTAACTGAAATTGAAGCTCCTGATAAACCCTTGGCGACATAATCATTTGCATCACCTTCAAGTAAAAGTTTTAAACCTTTTATTCCAAAAGCACCAAATGATTGTCCCGCTGAACCTCTAAATTTTAAAGTTAAAAAATTTTCATCTAATTTATTGAAGCCATATTTTTTTAGTAAATAGTGAGATATTCTTGTTCCAACTGCTCTATGAGTATTTTTAATATTAAATTCTTTTTCAATTAAATTTATTTTTCCAATTTTATCTTCAATTTCAGGAAATATTTCTTGGTCTAAAGTATCTGGAACTTTATTAATATTTTTTGTCTCACAATATCTTTTATGATCACCAGGATCAGGCAAAATAAAAAGTGGATGTAAATCTAAGTCATCTAAATTTGAAGATCCAGTACTAACTTGTTTTAATAAATCTGTTCTTCCAATAATCTCTTTTAATGTTTTGAAGCCCAGTTCAGCTAATATTTCTCTTACCTCTTCAGCAATAAATGTAAATAAATTTACAACTTTTTCAGGCGTCCCACTAAATTTTTCTCTTAAATTTTTATCTTGCGTACAAATACCAACTGGACATGTATTTGAATGACACTGTCTAACCATAATGCATCCCATGGCAACAAGTGCTGTTGTTGCTATTCCATATTCTTCAGCACCCATCATTGCCGCAATAACTACGTCTCTTCCTGTTTTTATTCCGCCGTCAGTTTTTAAAGTAACACTATCTCTTAAATTGTTTAAAGTTAACACCTGATTTGCTTCTGTTAATCCCATCTCCCATGGAATTCCAACATACTTAACACTAGTTTGTGGAGTTGCTCCTGTTCCGCCATTATGTCCAGAGATTAATATTATATCAGCTTTAGCTTTAGCAACGCCTGCAGCGATTGTTCCTATTCCTGACGATGCAACTAACTTTACACCTACTCTAGCTTTTGGATTAACTTGTTTTAAATCGTAAATTAATTGAGCTAAATCTTCTATAGAATAAATATCATGGTGTGGTGGAGGAGATATTAATGTAACTCCAGGAGTTGAATGTCTCAATTTAGCAATTTCACTAGTTACTTTAAAACCTGGTAATTGTCCCCCTTCTCCAGGCTTGGCTCCTTGAGCAATTTTAATTTCTATTTCATTACAATTATTTAAATAATTAATTGTTACACCAAATCTTGCGGAAGCAATTTGTTTTACTCTTGAGTTTGCATTGTCTTTATTTTCCATTAAAATAAATCTTTTTTCGTCTTCTCCTCCTTCACCGCTGCATGATGCTCCTTTAATTCTATTCATTGCTATAGCTAAAGTTTCATGAGCTTCTTTTGATAAAGCACCATGAGACATACTACCACTTCCAAATCTTTTTAAAATTTCTGATGCTGGCTCAACCTCTGAAACACCTATTGAAGATTTTAAATATCTTTTTCTAAAATCAATCAAATCTCTTATATTTATAGGTGGAAGATCATAAATTCCTTTTGCATATTTTTTATAAGCATTAAATGAATTGTTTGTAACAGCGCTTTGAAGTAAATGAATTAGCTTACCTTGATATTGATGTGTTTCGCCATTTTTTCTATACTTATAAATTCCACCAATAGGTAATATGCTCTCATTGTTCTGGAAAGCTTGTTTATGAATATGTTTTACCTTTTTTTCTATACCAATTAAACCAATACCGGAAATTTTTGAAGTTACTCCCTGAAAATATTCAGAAACTATTGTTCTACTTAATCCAACTGCTTCAAAATTACATCCGCCTCTATAAGAGCTTAAAACAGAAATTCCCATTTTAGACATTATTTTTAAAAGTCCAGAATTTACTGACTTAATGTATCTTTCAATACACTCCTCATGTCTAAATTTTCCAAAAAGTTTTTTTTCAAACCTTTGATATAAACTGTCTAGTGCTAAATATGGGTTAACAGTAGTAGCTCCAACTCCTAAAAGTGTTGCAAATGAATGTGTATCTAGAGCTTCTCCGGTCTGAGCATTTATAGAAACATAACCTCTCAATTTATTTTTTATTAAATGTTTATTAACCGCTCCGACACATAAAAGCATTGGAATTGGTATTTTTTCTTCAGATATTTTTTGATCTGTAAGTATCAATTGTGTTGCTCCTTGCCTCACAGCAATTTCTGATTCTTGTAGAATATTTTGCAAAGATTCTTCAAGAATTTGATCGTGTGCAAAAGTACAATCAATAATTTTCGAGTTATTGCCAAAAAACTTTGTAAATTTTTCAAATTGTGAATTTGACAATATAGGACTTTCCAAAACATAAATATTATCTTTTGTTAACTTGTCAAAATCTAAAATATTTCCTAAATTTCCAAATCTTGTCTTCAAACTCATAACTTTATTTTCTCTAAGTGAATCAATAGGTGGATTGGTAACTTGGCTAAAGTTTTGCCTAAAAAAATGATACAGTGGTCTATAATGGTCAGACAAAACAGCAAGAGGGGTATCATCTCCCATTGATCCCACCGCCTCCTTAGCATCTTCTATCATTGGATGAAGAACAAGCTCAAGATCTTCAATGCTCATTCCAAAAGCATGTTGCCTTTTTCTTAATTCAGATCCAGTAAAAATAAATTTTTCCTTATGAATTGTTATTTTTTTATCAAGATCAACTATTTGACTATTAAAATGCTTAAATTCTTTTGCTAAATAATTTTTAATTTCATTATTATTAAAAACTTTTCCTTTGTTTATTCTTATTCCAATAATTTCTCCTGGACCCAGTCTTCCTTTGGAGACGATTCTCTTTTGATCTAATTCAATCATCCCTGTTTCAGAACCTGCAAAAAGCAATTTATCTTTCGTTATGGTATATCTTAAAGGACGTAGCCCATTTCTATCATTCGCAACAATTGCCCATTCGTTATCAGTTGCTGCAATTGCCGCAGGACCATCCCATGGTTCCATTGTGCTATTTAAAAAATTAAATAATCTTTGGTGATCTTTTGGTAAAACTTTACTTTTTTTAGACCATGCGTCTGGAATTAACATTAATTTTGCTAGAGGTGCAGATTGTCCTGAAATATTCAATAATTCAAAAACATTATCTAAAGCAGCAGAATCTGAGGCTCCTGGTTGTATTACTGGTTTTAAATTTTCTATGTTTTCAAACAATGGACTTTTCATTTCATCTTCATGAACTTTCATCCAATTACAGTTTCCTCTAAAAGTATTTATTTCTCCATTATGAGCAATAGCTCTAAAAGGCTGTGCCAAATCCCAGCTTGGAAATGTATTTGTAGAAAATCTTTGATGAAAAATTGCAAACCTTGATACAAATCTTTCATCATCTAAATCTGGATAAAAATCAGATAAAGTTTCTGCTAAAAACATTCCTTTATAAATTATCGACTTTGAACTTAAGGAACAGATATAGAAACCATCAAAGTTTTGTTTTATAACTTTTTTTTCTATTCTTCTTCTAATTTCATAAAGATTTCTTTCCAATTTTTTATCAATCAGATTTTTATCATTATGTTTAAATAATATTTGGGTAATTTCAGGTCTATTACTTTTTGCTTTTTCACCTAAAACTTTTGTATTTATTGGAACTTGTCTCCACCCATAAATTTTAAAGTTTGATTGAGTCAACTCTTTTTCAACTATAGTCTTACAGCCTTCTTGGACATTAAAATTATCTCTTGGCAAAAAAATCATACCTACACATATTTCGGAGTTGTCGTGCTTATGTCCTTTAGTTTCTATCTTTTCAACGAAAAAGTCATAGGGAATTTCAACATGTAATCCTGCTCCATCTCCTGTTTTGCCATCGGCATCAACGGCTCCTCTATGCCATACTGATTTCAAAGCTTGAATTCCATATTTAACGATTTTTCTTGATTTTTTACCTTCGGTTGATGCAACTAATCCCACTCCGCATGCGTCGTGTTCCATTTGCTTTGAATAAACATGTCCTTCTTCAAGAATTTTAAGATTTTCTTTATATTTTTTCATTAAGCAACTTTTTTACTTTCATTTTCTTTTTTTTCTAAATATTTTCTAATTGAAATAGCTGCATCTCTTCCATCTTTGATTGCCCAAACAACCAATGAAGCCCCCCTAATGATATCTCCTGCTGCAAAAACTCCACTTAAATTTGTTTCCATAGTATCAAAATTTGTTTTTAAAGTTCCCCACTTAGTAACTTTTAAATTTTCAGCACCAAATAGATTTGGAAGATCTTCTGGATCAAATCCTAAAGCTTTAATAATCATGTTTGTTTTAATTGAAAACTGAGAGTCTTTTTGAATTTCTGGTTTTCGTCTCCCACTTTCATCTGGTTGACCTAATTTAATTTTATTTGCAAGTAAACTTTCAACTTTATTTTTACCTAAAAACTCTTTGGGGTTAGATAGCCACACAAATTCTACTCCTTCTTCTTCGGCATTGAAGACTTCTCTTGCGGAACCCGGCATGTTTTCTTTGTCTCTTCTATAAATACATTTTACCGATTTGGCATTCTGTCTAATAGATGTTCTTACACAATCCATTGCTGTATCTCCACCACCTATCACAACAACATCTTTTCCTTCAGCATTCAATGTACCATTATCAAAAAGCTCAACTTTATCACCCAAACCTTTTTTATTTGATGCTGTTAAGAATTCCATAGCGGGAAATATATTTTCTAAATCATTACCCGGTAATTCAATTTCTCTAGCTTTATAAACACCAGTAGCAATTAAAATTGCATCGTGCTCATCTCTTAATTTTTCAAGCGATGTTTTTTTTCCTACTTCAAAATTATGAAAAAATTTAATTCTACCTTCTTTAAGTAGATTTATTCTTCTTTCTACAACGAATTTTTCTAATTTAAAATTTGGAATACCATAAATTAATAAACCACCGGCTCTATCGTATCTATCATAAACTGAAATTTGATATCCAAAACTTCTTAGTTGTTCAGCTGCAGCTAAGCCAGCGGGTCCTGCGCCAATAATACCGACACTAAAATTTTTTTCTTTTTTTACTTTGATCGGAGTAATCCATCCGTTGTCCCATGCATTTTCTGTAATATATTTTTCGACAGAACCTATAGTTACAGTTCCATGTCCTGATTTTTCAATAACACAATTTCCTTCACACAAACGATCTTGTGGACAAATTCTTCCACAAACTTCAGGCATATTGTTTGTGCTTTGAGATAATTCGTATGCTTCTTTTAACCTTCCTTCTGCGGTCAGTTTCAACCAATCAGGAATGTTATTGCTTAAAGGACAATGAACTTGACAAAAGGGAACACCGCATTGTGAGCATCTGCTAGATTGTTCTTTTGCTTTTTCATTAATAAAATCTTTATAAATTTCATTAAAGTCTTCTTTTCGATGATCAACATCTCTTTTTGGAGGACTTTGTTGATCAATTTTGACAAATTTTAGCATTTTATCAGACATCATTAACCCTTTAAAAAATCATGATATATCATTGATTTTACTAATAAAAAGGAAAACAAGGTCAGTAAATATGACCTTTATTTATCGAAAAATGGCTAAATATTTAGCTTTTTCTAATTTCACATACCTCATATTCCGCCACGGAATTGTTTTATTTGACCGATATTTAAGCTACCAAGTAAATTATGTTTGTAAACTTCTTTGAAATAGTAATTTTATCCATTGTTCAAGGAATCTCGGAATTTTTACCAGTTAGTTCTTCTGCTCATCTATTTATAATTTCTGAAATTTATGAATTTAAATCTCAAGCTTTATTAATAGATATAGGTCTGCATCTAGGATCCCTGTTGGCAATAATATTTTATTTTCGAAATGATCTTTTAGATATTTTAAATAATAAAAGTTTACTTTTGTTAATAATTCTAGGTTCAATACCTTTAATAATTTTTGGACTCATAGTTTATAAAACTGGATTAATAAATTATTTCAGAAACGTTCAAGTTATATCTTGGACAACTTTGGTTTTTGCTTTAATTTTATACTTCGCAGATAAATTTGAAGTTAAAAAAAAGTTCGAAACTGATTTAAACATCAAATCTATTTTAATAATTGGAATTTTTCAAATACTTGCACTGGTGCCTGGAGTAAGTAGATCAGGAATTGTAATTACTGTTGGAAGACTTCTAAATTTTGATAGATATGACTCAACTAAAATATCTTTTTATTTATCAATACCTGCTATAACTGGAGCAAGTTTTTTAGGTTTAAAAGATCTTGTAAATGAAAATATAGATTTTAATATTGGAATTTTAATTTCTATAATACTCTCTTTTATATTTTCACTTTTAACAATTAAATATTTTTTGATTTTTGTAAAAAAATTTACAATGAATTTATTTATTTTTTACAGGATATTTTTATCGTTAATACTATTTTATATAGTTTATTTCTAAGTTTTTTTTATCTCTGGAATAATTTGAGAAATTAAGACACCAATTAAAATAAAGCAACAACCTAAAATATTATTAAAGTTTAAAACTTGACTTAAAATAATCCATGCTGCTACTGTTGCAAATACTCCTTCAAGTGAAAAAATTATTGCAGAGGGTGCTGGCTGAATATTTTTTTGAGCATAGATTTGAAGAACAAAAGCAATACCTCCCGATAAAACACCAGCATAAAGAATTTGTATTTTTTGATTTAAAATATTCACAAGAATAAATTCCTCATAAAATAATGCTAAAATAATTGAGCATATTGAAACTACCAATGTTTGAACCAGGCCAATTAAGATTGGGGCATTAAACTCTTCAACTATTATTCCAATAAAAATTATATGTAAACTCCAAAATAAAGCTCCAATCAATACCAAAGAATCACCAAGTCTTACTGTAGCATCCTGAAAATTTGTTAAAAAATAACCGCCAATTACGCACAAAATAACTGCAGGCCATACACTCCAATGTATTGTTTTTTTAAATAAAAAAAAAACTATTATTGGCACCATGGGAACATAAAAAATCGTAAAAAAAGCTGCGTTAGCAACATCAGTATATAAAAGTGCTACTTGCTGTAAAGCAGACGCTAAAAATAAAAATATACCTATTAAAATTGCAAGATAAATAAATTTAGATCTATTTTTTGAAATGATTGTTGCGGTATTTTTTTTTTCTAAAATTAAATAAAAAGGAATTAATGCCAGAAAACCTACAAAAAATCTCACTGCATTAAATACATATGGACCAATAAATTCCATTCCTGTGTCTTGAGCTATAAAAGTGGTGCCCCATATTAATGTACAGAGAAAAGCACTGGCAATTGAAGCGGATTTAGACATTTATGTTATATAGCTAACCTATAAGCAAAATTTTTACCAAGATTTTCTTTAAGCTCATTGTTAAACCTGGCAGCTTCAGCGCCATCGATAATCCTATGATCATAAGATAATGATAATGGTAGCATTTTCCTAGCTCGAAACTGTCCGTCTATAAAAACTTGTTTTTTTCTTAATCTTCCAATGCCTAATATTGCTACCTCAGGATAATTTATTATTGGAGTAAAATAAGAACCTCCTATACCACCTAGGCTTGTTATAGTCATTGATCCGCCAAAAAATTCTTTTTTATCAATTTTTAACTTCCTACATTTGTCACTTATAATTTTTAGTTCTTCACTTAATTGATTTATATTTTTTTTATTTACATCTCTTATTTTAGGCACCATTAAGCCATGCTCTGTGTCTACAGCTATACCGATATGATAATATTTTTTTAACGTCATCTTTCCCTGGTCTATATCATCAATCGATGAGTTAAATAATGGAAATTTTTTAAGTGTGGCGACTAATGCTTTTGTTATAAATGCTAGTGGAGTGATTTTTTTTCTTTCACCTGTATAGATGTCCTTTAGAGAAACTCTAAAATTTTCCATTTCAGTTACATCCGCTTCATCATGATTTGTAACATGAGGTATTGTTGTCCATGAATTTACAAGATGCTTTGCGGCTATTTGTTTTATTCTTGGAATATCTTTTATTTCTATTTTTCCAAAATTAGAATGTGGAAATTCATTTCTAAAATTATTCTTTTGAGAAATTATTTTTTGGGAAAATTTTTCTTTAACATGTTTTTTAATATCGGTTTCTATAACTCTACCTTCTCTTTCGCTTCCTGAAACTAAATTTATATCTAGTCCTAATTCTCTTGCAAATTTTCTTGCTTTTGGGCTTGCTGGAACTCTGTTCTTTTTCTCTGACATTTTATAGTTTAGTTGGGAAAGGTTTTTCAGGTTCAATTTTATACTTCTTGATTGCTTCTTTAGCATATTTTGATGCTATTAATTGCTCTTTTGAAAGCACACTAAGGGCATAAGTAACAATATATTCTTTGTCTACTTCAAAAAATTTTCTTAAGCTTTTTCTTGTATCGCTCCTACCAAAGCCATCAGTGCCTAAAGAATAAAAACTTTTTTTAATATATGGTCTAATTTGATATGAATGACTTCTCATATAGTCCGATGCAGCTAAAATAGGACCTTCTTTTTTTCCCAAACATTGTTCAACATATGAAATTTTTTTCGGTTTATCTGGATTTAGAAGGTTATGCCTTTCGGTTTCCATTCCATCTCTTCCTAGCTCGTTAAAACTTGTTACGCTCCATATTTCGCTATCAATTTGATACTCTTTTTGCAATATTTCAGCGCCCGCTATAATTTCTCTAAGAATTGCTCCAGAACCAATTAATTGAATCTTTGTTTTTTTATAATTATCAAATTCTTTTATTTTATACATGCCTTTTAAAATTCCTTCTTCGCAATTTTTATCTTTTGGCATCGCAGGATGAGAATAATTTTCATTCATTGTTGTTATATAATAAAAAACATTTTCTTTTTTTTCATGCATCCTTTTTAATCCTTCTCTAAAAATTACTGCCAATTCATATGCAAAAGTTGGATCGTAAGATATGCAATTTGGTATTGTGGATGCTAACATGTGGCTATGTCCGTCTTGATGTTGTAATCCTTCACCTGCAAGGGTTGTTTTGCCAGAAGTTGCGCCTATTAAAAAACCTCTTGTTTGACTATCTCCAGCAGCCCAATTGAAATCACCAGTTCTTTGAAATCCAAACATCGAATAAAAAAGATAAATTGGTATCATTTCAATGTCATGATTAGAATAAGATGTTCCGGCAGCAATCCAAGAAGACATTGAACCTGCTTCGTTTATACCTTCCTCTAAAACTTGGCCTTTTTTATCTTCTCTATAAGAAGATAACTGTTCTGAATCCTCGGGTTCATATTTTTGCCCTTCGTGAGCATAAATTCCAATCTTTTGAAAAAAACCTTCCATTCCAAAGGTTCTTGCCTCGTCAGGAATAATTGGAACAAGTCTAGGAGAAACATTTTTGTCTCTTAATAAATTTGTTAGCAATCTGACCAGAGCCATTGTTGTGGACATTTCTTTTTTTCCTGTAGATTCTTTTAAAAAATCAAAAATATCTTTTGGAGGAGTTTTAATTGGTTTAGCATAACTTGTCCTTTCGGGAATAAATCCTCCCAATTTAATTCTTTTCTCTTTCAAATATTTAATTTCGGCAGAATTTTCATCTGGTTTAAAATATTGAACTTCTTCAACTTGTTTGTTCGTTAAAGGAACATCAAATCTATCTCTATAATACATTAAATCATCAATACCCATTTTTTTTTGTTGATGGGTGGTGTTTACACTTTCTCCAGTTTTTCCCATTCCATAACCTTTTATTGTTTTGGCTATAATAACTGTTGGACTTCCAATGTTTTTAGATGCTTCGTGATATGCCGAATACACTTTATGAGGGTCATGACCGCCTCTATTAAGTTTCCAAATATCCTTGTCTGATAAAGATGAAACTAATTTCTTAGTTTCAGGATATTTACCAAAAAAATTTTCCCTAACGTACAAACCATTTCTCGCTTTATAAGCTTGATATTCCCCATCAACTGTTTCACTCATAATTTTAACTAAATGACCAGTTTTATCTTTTGCTAACAATGGATCCCAGTACGAGCCCCAAATAACTTTTATAACATTCCATCCAGCTCCTCTAAAAATTCCTTCTAACTCTTGAATAATTTTTCCATTTCCTCTAACGGGTCCATCTAATCTTTGTAAATTACAATTAACAACAAAAATTAAATTGTCGAGTTTTTCTCTTGCTGCCAAACCAATGGCGCCTAAAGACTCTGGTTCATCCATTTCGCCATCTCCAAGGAAGGCCCAAACTTTTCTATTTTCATCTTTAATCAAACCACGATTGATTAAATATTTCATAAATCTTGCTTGATATATTGCTAGCATTGGTCCTAAACCCATAGATACAGTGGGAAACTGCCAAAAGTTTGGCATCAACCAAGGATGAGGATATGAAGATAAACCTCCTTTTTTCACTTCTTGTCTAAAACTATCAAGTTGCTTCTCATTTAATCTGCCCTCTAAAAAAGCTCTCGCATACATTCCTGGTGCGCTATGGCCTTGAAAATAAATTAAGTCCCCGCCAAATTTATTATTTTTTGCTCTCCAAAAATGATTCATTCCAACATCGTAAAGTGTTGCTGCTGATGCAAATGTTCCAATATGGCCTCCAAGTTCAGGAAATTTTTTATTTGCTCTAACAACCATTGCCGCAGCATTCCATCTAATTAAAGATCTAATTTTTCTCTCAATATTTTGATCACCAGGTGATTTAACTTCTTTATCTGGTGGTATTGTGTTTATGTAAGGTGTATTTCTCGATAAAACTAAATCTGATCCTATTTTGTAAGAATGTTCTATTAGCTGCTTTATTAAAAACTGTGCTCTTCTGCCTCCATCTGTTTCTAATACTGATGAAAGTGAATCAATCCATTCTTTAGTTTCAACTGGATCAATATCATCACCATTTTTTAAAAAATTATTTTTTTCATTAGCAATTTTTATTTGTGCATCTGTTTCTTTTTCTTTTTTCTTTTCGTTTAATGTTTTTTCAGCTTCTTTTATTAAATTTTCTGTATTATTAGGTACCTTTTGTTCTTTGTGAGGTATGGTTTGTGTAGAATCGTTTTTTCCTTCAACATTAACCGATAAAATTAAATCGCCTTTTGAAACTTTGTCTCCAATTTTAACATTTATAGAATCTACAGTTCCATTTAATATTGATGGAACTTCAACACTTGATTTGTCACTTTCAATTGTGATAACTGGATAATTTCGAGAAATTTTGTCACCTTTTTTTACTAATATTTCAATAACCTCTACACTTTCAAAGTCTCCAATATCTGGAACAAGCAGCTTTTTATTCATTTTAATAGATATAATTTTAACACATTTGAAGCCATTTTTGGACAAGCTTTAGTGTCATATTGAGATAATGTTAATAAATTTACTTAAAAAAATTATTAAAGATCAATACAACCAAGATCTTGATGCTAAATTATGGATTCAAAAAATACTATTAAAAAAAAGTTTAAATTCTTTAAAATATTAGTCTCTTTCAATACACATCGATATTCCCATGCCACCACCAATACATAAAGTTGCTAATCCTTTTTTTAAATCACTTCTAATCATTTCGTGAATTAATGTAACCAATATTCTTGTTCCCGACGCACCTATAGGATGTCCTAAAGCTATAGCTCCTCCATTAACATTAACTTTTTCTTCTGGAATTTTTAGTTCTTTTATTACAGCTATACTTTGTGCTGCAAATGCTTCGTTAGACTCTACTAGATCTAAATCACTTACAGACCATCCTGCTTTTTTTAACGCTTTTTTTGTTGCTAGTATAGGTCCAATTCCCATAAGAGCTGGTTCTACACCGCAAGTGGCCCAAGATATAATTTTAGCTAAAGGTTTTAAATTTCTTTTTTCGGCTTCTTCTCTTTTCATTAAAAGCATTGCTGCCGCTCCATCATTCACCCCCGATGAATTACCAGGAGTTACAGTCCCATTTTCTTTAAAAACAGTTTTTAATTTTGATAAACTTTCTTCAGTAACATTAGCACGAGGATGTTCGTCAATTTTCATCTCTCCTTCAATTATTTCTTCTTTAAATTTTCCTTTTTTGATAGCTTCTTGAGCTTTCGATTGTGAAGAGACAGCAAAATTATCTTGATCTTTTCTTGAAATGCCAAATTTCTCTGCAACATTCTCAGCTGTAATTCCCATATGATAATTATTGTATGCGTCTACTAGGCCATCTTTAAGCATCATTTCTTCTTTAGAATTTGTCATGCTTTCTTGTCCTCCAGATATAACTATATTTGAATCGTTGGTTAAAATTGACTGGTACCCAGCAACAACTGTTCTTAAACCAGATCCACAAACTTGATTAATAATGTATGCAGTCTTGTCTATTGGCAAGCCCGCTTTGATTGCAGCTTGTCTTGCAGGATTTTGCCCTGTGCCTCCTGTCAAAACTTGGCCTATTATTACCTCATCTATATCAGTGGGTGAAACTTTAGTTGTTTCTAAAATATTTAATATTACTTTTGCACCTAGTTCATGAGCTTGGTGTTTTGCCCACATGCCTTTAAGTTTACCTATAGGCGTTCTTACAGCGGATACAATTACTACGTCTTTTAAATTTTTTGCCATATAAATACAATAATTCTTAAATAGTAAAATTTCATTAAAAATTATATATATAAATAATAATTAATAATTGCGCCTGTAGCTCAATTGGATAGAGCGCTTGGCTACGGACCAGGAGGTTCTGGGTTCGACTCCTAGCAGGCGCGCCAAAAAGGTAAGTAAAATGTTAAATTGGTTTTTAAAATCATCGTTACAAAAATCGGTTATATATTTTTTTATAATTGTTTTTATAATTTTGTTAATTTTAGCCTTTATATTATAAAAAATTATGACTAAGGAATTTGAACAAATAAGTATAAAACCCGGTTTTATGAAACACAATGGTGGTGTTTTGTTTAGAAAAATTTCTGATACTGAATATGAATTTAAATCTTCTATTACTAAAAATCATCTAAATGCAGCCGAGATAACACATGGAGGGTACATAGCTGCCCTCATAGATGCTGGCGCTGGAACTGCTGCTCATAAAGCGTCTGGTAATTCTCCATGCGTAACAATATCGTTAGATATAAAATTTATTGGCGCAACTAGAACTGGAGATGAAATAATTGGTTTTACCAAAATTCAAAAAAAAACAAAAACTCTTGTTTTTTTAATATGTCATCTTCAATGCAAAGATAAAATTATTGCTTCTGCTTCGGGAGTATGGAAAATTTTAAATGTTAAACCTTCTGACTTAGGTCCTGGAGGTTAATTTAATTTTTTCTTCTATAATTGAAATATCCAAAAATAATTAAAAATAAAATAGCTACAGGATAAACTAGAGCTTTTCTTGGTCTATCTAAATTTTCAATTTTAAACTCAGTTATATAATCCCCGGTTTCCAAGCCAGCCTTTTTAGCTTTTCCATTCCATTTTAATGTGTCTACGACTATTTTGTTATCTTGTTTTATTAAATTAACTCCATATTCTTCTAAATCGAATTTTTTTTCAAAACTATTCTTTTTAATCACAAACAATTTATATCTTTCTCCATATTCACTTAACCTTGTAACTTTAATATGAGCTTCTTTTTTTGGATCAAATTTTAATGTGTGAATTTTTGTTAAATCCTTATAATTATATTTCGGATAAAATTTATTTAAAACAAACTCTGGTGACAAAAGTGATATAGAAACTATTAAAAATATTATAATTTCAAACCACTTTAATTTATTAAACATCCATCTTTGAGTAGCAGCAGTAAATACCAAAATTCCAAGTAATGATGTTGAAATCACTAACAATGCATGCCAAATATTTTCAATCCCAATTAATAATAATTCATGATTAAATAAAAAAACAATCGGCAAAATACCTGTTCTTAAACTGTACCAAAATGCCTGAACTCCAGTTTTAAGTGGATCTCCACCTGAAATGCCAGCAGCGGCATAAGATGCTAAGCCTACCGGAGGTGTAACATCTGCCATTAAACCAAAATAAAATACAAATAAGTGTACGGCTATAAGCGGAAATATATACCCAGATGCATTACCAACATCTACTAAAACCATAGACATTAGAGATGCAACAACAACATAATTGGCAGTAGTTGGAAGACCCATTCCAAGGAGCAAACACAGAATTATGGTCAAAAATATTAAAATAATTACATTATCTTTGGCAACCGATTCAATTACAATTATTAAATTTGTACTTAATCCTGTAGATCCAACAGCTCCAACTATTACACCCGCAGTTGCTATTGCTATACCCACAGCAACCATGTTAATTGCTCCCTTTTGAAAGCCTACTACAGTTTGATTAAACCATATCTTTAAAGCATCTTTGTAATTACCATTTTTAGAAGATTTAATTATTTTATTTATTAAATTTACAAAAATTAACGCAAGTGTCGCATAAAATATAGAATATGAAGCTGTTAACCTTAAATAAACTAATAAATAAATTAAAACAAAAATTGGTATTAAAAAATGTAAACCACTTAAAAACGTTTTTTTAAGAATCGGTACATCCTTTTCATCCATACCTTTTAAATTTAATTTTAAAGCTTCAAGATGCGAAATATAAAATAAAGCTATGTAAGATATAATAGCAGGTAAAAATGCATGTTTTACAACTTCAAAATATGTAACTCCTATAAAACTCGCCATAACAAACGCTGCAGCTCCCATTACTGGTGGCATAATTTGACCATTAACCGATGAAGAAACTTCTATTGCTCCTGCTTTTTCTTTTGAAAATCCAGTTTTTTTCATAATTGGAATTGTGAAAGTTCCTGTAGTGACAGTGTTTGCAACTGATGAACCTGATATCAAACCAGTCATTCCTGATCCTAAAATAGCAGCTTTAGCAGGTCCTCCTCTCATTTTTCCAACCATTGCAAAAGCTAAATCCAAAAAATATTGACCACCACCAGCTGTTTCTAAAAGCGCCCCAAATAAAACAAATAAAAAAATAAAATCTACAGAGACGCCTATTGGAATCCCAAATATTGCTTCTTGGTCAAACCACTGAAATCCAACTAATCTTTTTAGTGAAAGTCCCCCATGAGAAATAATCTCTGGTGCATATTTGCCAAAAAAAGAAAATAATAAAAAACAAACTGCAATAATAACTAAAGGTATCCCAATAACTCTTCTAGTTGCCTCAAGTAAAATTAAAATACCACAAATACCGATAATTAATTCTATGGGTATATTAATATTTTCTCCCAAAGATATATTTAAAAGAACACCACCTCTATCAACAAGTTGATCATAAAAAAAATAGATATATAAACAGCAAAAAGCTGCAACTAAACTTATAAAAACATCAATAATTGAAATTTTTTTCGATCTAGAAATAGGAAATATTAAAAACGCTAAAGATAAAGCAAAACCTAAATGAATGGCTCTTGCTGGCAAACCCTTAAACATTCCAATATTAAACCAAAATGGAAATGGAGATGCATACCAAAGTTGAAACAAAGACCAAATAATAGCTATAGTTAAAACAATTTTTAAATGTAATCCGGTAAGTTTTTTAGTTGGAGATAAATCTTCACTAATTTTATTTTCTACTTTTGAATTAGTTTCATGATTCATTTATGAAAGATATATTACTATAAAAAAAAGGCCCAATAAATATATTGGGCCTTTTAAATTTAATTAATTTTTGTCTTAATTACATTAATCCAGCTTCTTTATAGTATTTAATAGCACCCGGATGTAATGGAGCCGATAAACCATCAGCTATCATATTTTTCTTCTCCAGAGGTCCAAAAGCTGGATGTTGTTTTCTAAAATCATCAAAATTTTCGAATACAGCTTTTGTTACTAAATATACTAATTCTTCAGAAACATCGGCACTAGTTACAACAGTAGCTTTTACACCAAAAGTAGTTACATCTTTTTTCTGTCCTGTGTAAGTTCCCGCAGGTATTGTAGCTGCTGCATAATAAGGTGCACCATCTATCAAACCTTGAACAGGTCCGCCAGTAAGATTAATTGGTAATGCTTTTGCTGCACAAGTTGCTGCTTGCTCCATAGCACCATTAGGAAATCCTACAGAATATCCATATGCATCTATTTTACCGTCACAAAGTGCTTTAACTTGTTCAGAAGAAGTTAGCTCTGTAACTCCTTTAAAGTAACTATTGTCAACTCCCATTGCTTTCATAAGAACTTCCATGGTTCCTCTTTGACCTGAACCTGGGTTACCTATGTTAACAGTTTTACCTTTAAGACCTTTAAAGTCTTTTACTCTTGCTTTTTTTCTAGCCCAAATTTGAAAAGGTTCATTGTGTACTGAAAAAACAGCTCTTAAATTACTAAACTGTTTTCCTTCCCACTTGCTTGAACCATTAAATGCATGAAATTGCCAGTCAGACTGAGCCACTCCAAATTGAAACTCACCTTCTTTAATTTGACCAATATTATAATTAGACCCACCAGTTGATGGTGCAGTACATCTGTAAGCTTTAGCTGTACCTTTTTTTCTTCCATGGTCAGCACTTATTGCAAATTTATGCATCATTTTACAAATTGCGTTTCCAGTTTGAAAGTAAACTCCTGTTGGTCCACCTGTTCCTATCGTAAAGAATTCTGCTGATTTAGCTGCTGTCGTTATCGAAAAAGAAGCGACAGTCATCAATAGAATACTAGATAGTAAAGATATTATTTTTTTCATTATTAACCCTCCATAATGTTTTTATTAATAATGGATTTTAACAAGATATTAATAACAGAGTCTAGCAAGTAATTTAGTAGTTTAAGTGTGAAATTATACAGATTCTGACCAATCTTTAAGTTTTTTAGTTCCCTCAACTATTTTAGGAGCAAAATTTTCTATTATTTTAAGATCTATTTTTCTATCTTTCTCTAAATTATTCATAAATTTAACCCCATCAAAGTCTGTAAAACTTAATCTTGCTATCATTTTATGCTGCATTAATCCAAAGTCAGATCCTGGCAATAAAGCAACACCTGTACTTTTTAAAATCTCGTCACACATCTCTCTTGAATTAGAAAATTTTTTGTTCACAAATTCTGGCATGAGATAAAATCCGCCTTTGGGTTTATTAATAATTACATTATTAGATTTCAGATTTTCATAAACATACTCACCTACAGCTTTAAGAATATTTTTAGCTTTTTTTAAATATTCGCTTTGATCAGAATTGTATGCTGTAATTGCAGCATATTGAATTGGTGCGCTTACTGAAGAAAATGTTTCACTTGCAAGAACCTTAAGTTTATCTCTCAAATTATTAAGACTATTTGGAATTACAAAATGACCCAATCTCCATCCTCCGGCTGAACACCATTTACTCAGACCATCACTAATTATTGTTTTTTCTGGACAAAAATTTGAAATTGATTTGAAGTTATTTTCAAAAATTAATTCAGAATATATTTCATCTGATAAAATTAAAACATTATATTTTTTAACAACTAAACTTATTTCTTCTAAATTATCACAAACTTGACCAGATGGATTATTTGGAGAATTCAAAAATAAAAGATAGTTCTTATCTTTATTTTTTAATATTATTTTTTCAATTTCTTTAGCTGATGGGAACCAATTATTTTCACTTTTAGTCTGTATCCAATGAGTTTGGTTTCTGCTTAAAATTGCCTGAGGATAGTAAGATACCCAGCTCGGAGCGGGCAATAATATATCGCCATCAAAAAGAATTTGTAATAAAAACATTAATTCTTTTGTTCCCGGTCCAATAATTACATTTTCACTTTGGTATTCATAATTTTTTTTAACTGAAACAAATTTTGCAATAGCTTCTCTTAATTCATACAGACCTTCCATTGGTAAATATTTATTATGACTAGCATTTTTTTTTAATGCCTCAACAACATTTGTTGGTATAGCAAAAGGAGATTGTCCAAAACCAAATTTATATATTTTTTTTCCACTTCTTTCTAACTCTTTAGAAATTTCATTTATTTTTAAAGTGGACGAGGGTTCTAAATTTTTTACTATATTTTTAAACATTTAATTCTTTTATATTTTTATATTGTTCTAAAACCTCAGGATTTGCCAGAGCTTCTTTATTTTTTATTTCATTACCATCAATTATATTTTTAACAGCTAACTCGACTATTTTTCCATTTTTGGTTCTAGGTATGTCACTAACCTTCAAAATTTTACTTGGAACATGTCGTGGTGATGCTTCGATTCTTATTCTTTTCTTTATATTAGTTTTTAATTCTTCATTAAGTTCAAAATTTTCATTAAGCACTAAAAATAATATAATCCTAATATCATTATCCCATTTTTGACCAACTACAATAGACTCTTTAATTTCTTTAAAATTTTCAACCACTGAATAAATTTCCGAAGTTCCCAGTCTGACACCCCCTGGATTTAGAGTTGCATCTGATCTTCCATAAATTATAAATCCTCCACTATTCTTAACTTCAGCATAATCTCCATGGTGCCAAACATTTTTATATTTATCAAAGTAAGCTTTTTTAAATTTTTCGTCTTTTTTATCATTCCAAAATTTTAAAGGCATAGAAGGAAAAGGATTAACACAAACCAATTCACCTTTTTTATTTTTTATAAAATTTCCGTTTTCATCAAAAATTTTTACGTCCATTCCAAGTCCTTTATTCTGTATTTCGCCTGAAATTACAGGTTCATATAAATTTCCTAATACAAAACATGAAATAATATCTGTTCCTCCAGATATTGATGACAAATGAAGATCTTTTTTAATATTTTTATAAATATATTCAAAGCCCTCTTTGGATAATGGTGAGCCAGTTGAACAAATAGTTCTTAATTTTTTTAGTTTATATTTATTTTTAATTTTAGCTTTATTTAATGCATCAATAAACTTTGCACTTACACCCATTAATGTAATATTTTCTTTATCCACAATTTGCAGTAATAAATCTTCTTTTTTAAACATTGGAAATCCATCAAACAAAACAATAGAAGCTTTTGAAGCAAGAGAACTAATAAGCCAATTCCACATCATCCAACCACACGTTGTGAAATAAAAAATATTATCACCTTCTTTAATATCACAATGTAATTTATGTTCTTTTAGATGTTGCAACAAAACACCTCCATTTCTATGACATATACATTTTGGTTTACCTGTCGTTCCACTAGAATATAAAATTACTAATTCGTGCTCAAAACTAAATTTTTTAAAAAATATTTTTTTTGAATAATTTTTTTCAATATCACTCCAATAAAAAACTTTTATTTTTTTAAAATTATAATTTTTTTTTAAAAGATTTTTACCAGGATAATTAACTACAACTAAATACTTTATCGAGTTTATTTTTTTTAATATTTCAGGTACTCTTTCTATAATATTAATTTCCTTACCATTATAATAATATTTATCTGTAACAAATAAAACTTTTGGTTTAATTTGTGCAAAACGTTCTATTACTCCATTAACTCCAAAATCTGGTGAACAAGAAGACCATATCGCGCCAATTGAAGAAGTTGCTATAAAAGCTTCTACCGTTTCTATTGAATTTACCATATAAGCTGCAACCCTATCTCTTTTGATTATTCCAATTTTTTTAAAAAAATATTGCAATTTTCCAACATTATTATTTAAATTTTTCCAGCTTCTTTCTTCTCTAAATCCATTTTCACTTACAAAAGTAACCGCTTTGCTATTACTGTTTTTAGAAAGTAAATTTTCTGCAAAATTTAATTTTGAATTTGGCATAAATAAATTTTTATAAAAAATTTTTGATTTTTTTATTTTATTGCTACTTTTTGTGCCTTTAACCTTGCAAAAATCCCATACACTTAACCAAAACTCACCTGAATTTCTTATACTCCAATTTAAAATTTTATTGTATTTTTTATCAAAATTTTGTTTAAATTTTTTAGATATATATTTCTCAAAATTATAAAGATGAGAATTTAATTTATTTTTTGATTTTGCTTCCCAAAGCTTTTTATTCATATTTTTTTGCAAATAAATGTTGTAGTATTAATTTCATTTATGTTACTGTTACATCTTAATAAAAACTTTAAAATGAGAACTTTTTCTCTTACGATTCGGTCATGTTTTAGACTATTTTTGTTCTTTAAGACCAACAAGATATGGTAGGAAAATAATTTAACATACCAAACATAGAAATGACAAAAAATAAATTAACAGCAGTGCTTGGACCGACAAATACAGGAAAAACTTTTCTGGCTATTGAAACAATGCTTTCTTTTGAGTCGGGAATGATAGGTTTTCCTCTAAGACTGCTGGCTAGAGAAGTTTATGATAAAATTATTAAAAAAATTAATCCAAATAAAGTTGCTTTAATTACTGGAGAAGAAAAAATAATTCCTGCCAATGCTAGATATTACCTGTGTACAGTTGAATCTATGCCAATTGGCAAAAAATTAGAATTTGTCGGTGTTGATGAAATCCAAATGTGTGCAGATCATGAAAGAGGTCATATTTTTACAGATAGACTTCTTAACTTGCGGGGAGAAAAATTAACAATGTTAATGGGATCAAATACTATAAAAAATATAATTTTAAAACTAGATGAAGATACGGAGTTTATTAACAAAGAAAGACTTTCTAAACTTTCTTATTTAGGGCACAAAAAAATTTCCAGAATAGATAGAAAAAGTGCAGTTATAGCTTTTTCTGCAGAAGAAGTTTATGCAATTGCAGAACTTATTAGAAGACAAAAAGGTGGAGCAGCAATTGTTATGGGATCACTTAGTCCAAAAACCAGAAATGCTCAAGTGAATTTATATCAATCAGGAGATGTAGATTTTTTAGTCGCCACCGATGCTATTGGCATGGGCATAAATATGGATTTAAGTAATGTATATTTTTCCAATTTAAAAAAATTTGATGGAAAAAAACTTAGAAGATTAAATCTATCAGAAATAGGTCAAATTGCTGGAAGAGCAGGAAGATATTTAAATGATGGAAATTTTGGAATTACTGGAGAGTGTAGTGAAATTTCCGCAGAAGAAATAGAATTTCTAGAAAAACATAGATTCGAAGAAATTAGAACTTTATTCTGGAGAAATTCTAATCTTAATTTTAATAATTCATCCAGCCTAATTAAATCTTTAGATCAAAAACCAAAAGAAGATTGGCTAAGGAGAATAAATGAATGCGAAGACGAAAAAGTATTAAAATATTTTTTAAAAGACCCAAATAAATACAATATATCTAATGACAGCAATGTATTAAATTTATTGTGGGAATGTTGTCAGATCCCAGATTTTGTTAAAAAAACATATGGCAACCACATAGAAGTTATAAGTAAAGTATTTAGTTTTTTAAATAGCAAAAGCAAAAAAGTAACCAATAGTTTTATGAAAAAACAACTATCTATACTAAATAAACTTGAAGGAAATGTAGATTCATTATCAAATAGAATTGCAAACGTAAGAACTTGGTCTTATGTTTCTAACAAAAAAAATTGGGTTGAAAATCAAGATTATTGGATTGAAAGGACAAAGCTATTAGAAGATAAATTATCGGATCGCCTGCATGAAGAATTAACTAAAAGTTTTATAGACAAAAGAGCTAGCGTTTTGGCAAGAGGATTAAAACAAGATATGACTTTTAATACAAAAATTATTGAGAACGAAAAAGTAATTATTGATGATCAATTTATTGGAAAATTAAAAGGATTAAAATTAGAGCTTGATTTAAAAATTGGAACTCTTGATACAGACATTAAATCGCTAAAAAAAGCAGCAAGACAAAGTATAGGTCCAGAATTTAATAAGAGAATTCAACAAATAATAGAAAACGGAATATTAAAAATTAAAAACGATTTTAAAATTTATTGGAATAATTTTCCAATAGCAAGATTGCAGCCAGGAAGAGATTATTTAGAACCCGAAATTTCTTTAATAGTAGACGACATAATCGAAACTGATGAAAAAAGAAAACTTAAAGATTATCTTGAAAAATGGCTTAAAGAAAAAATTAAATTTGTTTTAAAAAGTTTAATTGATCTTAAAAGTCTAAAAGAAAAAAATTCATCTATTAGAGCATTAGCATACCAATTGTACGAAAATAATGGAGTAATCAAAAGAGAAATGGTCTCAAGTTATTTAAATAAATTGGGTCAAGAAGAAAGAAAAATTTTAAGAAATTTAGGAGTAAAATTTGGAAGATACCATGTGTTTCTTTTTAAATTACTAAAACCAGAATCGGTGCTTTTAAGAATCTTGCTTTGGAAGAATTATAATCAAAAATACTTTAACTTAAATCCTCCAAAATTTGGTTTAAATTTTATAGAAGACACTTACACCAAAAATAAAAACTTTATGCTTTTATGCGGTTTTGAAAACTTTGATAAATATTTTGTTAGAATTGATATATTGGAGAGATTATTTGTACAAATTATTAACACAAATAAAGAAGATAAAGATAAAAATAAAGAGATAAGATTAATACCCGAAATGTTAAACTTGCTTGGATGTAGCAAGGAAAATTTTAAAAAACTTATTAAAAATATGAATTATAAAATATATGAAAAAGGCAAAGAAATATATTTTAAATATTCTCCAAACAATAATAAGTCAAAAAAATTTATTAAAAATAATAAGTTAAATGATAATCCATTTAAAATCTTAAAAAATATTAATTTCAACTAATGTTTAAATTTTTCAAAAAAAATAATAATAAAAATAACGAATTATTATTAAAAACAGCATCATTATTGATTCATGCGGCTAAAATCGATGAAAACTATACAGATATAGAAAAGTCAATAATCGAAGAAACACTTTTAAGCTTAAACTCTGCTAATTCTAATATTAAAAAAATAATGATTGATGCAGAAAATATAGAAAAAAATTCAAATCAAATACTCGATTTTACAAAAGAAATTAAAAACGCTGATAAATCTTTTAAAATTAAGATTATTGAAACCTTGTGGACAATTATATACTCAAATAAAGAAGTGGATATGTATGAATCAAATCTCATGAGAAGATTATCTGGTTTATTATACATAGACAATAAATTGGCAGGAGAAATAAAAGAAAGAATAAAAAAAAATCAATTAAAATGACATACGTTGTAAATGACAAATGTATTAAGTGCAAATTAACTGATTGTGTTGATGTTTGTCCTGTAGACTGTTTTTATGAAGGAAAAAATATGCTTGTAATTAAACCTGATGAGTGTATAGATTGTGGCGTTTGTGAACCTGAGTGTCCATTGGATGCTATAGTTCCAGATACCGAAGGTAATATTGATAAATGGTTAGAATTAAACAAAAAGTACTCGGAAATTTGGCCAAACATAAATGTCAAAAAAGATCCGCTAGAAGATCATGAAAAACATAAAGATGAAAAAAATAAATTTGAAAAGTATTTTAAAGAAAACCTTTAAAAAAAAAATAGTTAAGAAAAAAGTAAAAAAACCAAAAATTTCAAAAACAAAAGCTAAAACACTAAAAATAAAAAGTAAAAAAATTGTACCTTCTAAAAAAAATCATAAAAGTATAGCTAAAAATGAAAATTTAAGAATACAAAAATCCAATGAAGTTAAACCGGAGATAAAAAAAATCAAAAAACAAGAAACAGCAAAAAAAGAATATAAACCTAAAGATTATATAGTATATCCAAAGCATGGCGTTGGACAGATACTATCTATAAGTTCAAAAACAATTGGTGGTATTGAGGTTCAGTGCTACGACATAAAATTCGAAAAAGATAAAGCAATTGGTCTACTTCCTATAAATAAACAAAATAACTTAAGACCTCTTGCAACAATAAATCAGGTAAATAAATCAATTTCAATTTTAAAAAGTAAGCCAAAAATAAAAAGATCAATGTGGAGCAGAAGAGCTCAAGAATATGAACAAAAGATTACATCTGGAAAAATTTATGAATTAGCCGAAGTAGTTAGAGATTTAAATAAAGGAGATGACTTGATGGTTGATCAATCCTACAGTGAAAGACAATTATTCGAAAAAGCATACGAAAGAATTTTATCTGAATTTCAAATAGTCTTGGGAGTCTCATTAGAAGACACTCAAAAAAAATTGGATAAAGCACTAAAAAGAAACCTTGAAACTCAACAAGTCCCAAAAATTACACAAAAAACTGAACAATCAACGGAAATAACTGAATAAAAAAAACGCTTCCCAAAACTATTGTTGTGAGAAGCGTTTTTTAAAAAAGAAATTTATTATCTTCTTCTTCTTCTTTTCTTAGCTTTTTTCTTAGCTTTTTTCTTAGCTTTTTTTCTTCTTTTAGCCATCTTTAGCTCCCTTTTTAGTTTTACGAATCAAAATGATTCGTTATTAGTTATTTTTATTTTTTTTAACAACTTA
>CACFTX010000005.1 GCA_902569405.1 uncultured Pelagibacteraceae bacterium
GAGTTTTTTCCTGGTCCTTTATCAAAAGGACTTTATGGAAAAGCGTTAGAAAAAAAAATATGGAATTTGAAAGTTGTAAATATAAGAGATGCTGCGAAGGACAAACATAAAACTGTTGATGATACTCCATTTGGAGGTGGAGCTGGAATGCTTTTGAAGGCTGATATTTTAGCAAAATCTATTGATAGTAATTTAGAAGACGGAAGTAGAATTTTTTATTTATCTCCAAAGGGTAAAAAATTTGATCAAAAGTTTGCAAGAGAACTTTCAAAGGAGAAATCAATAAATTTAATTTGTGGTCATTTTGAAGGAGTTGATGAACGACTATTGTCCACAAGAAATATAGAAGAAATAAGTATTGGAGATTTTATTTTGTCTGGAGGAGAGTCGGCAGCTTTTGTAATAATTGATAGCGTTCTTAGATTATTGCCTGGAGTATTAGGAAACGATTCATCAAAAAAAAATGAAAGCTTTGAAAATGGGTTATTAGAATATCCTCAATATACAAAGCCTCAAATTTGGGAGAAAAAAGGTGTTCCAGAAGTCTTATTATCAGGCGATCATGCTAAAATTAAAGACTGGCGTTTGTCTCAATCTGAGGCTATAACACGCGACCGAAGACCAGATTTATGGCTAAAATATAAAAAGAATTAACTTGATAAATATTAAAATGAAAACCATTGAAGAAATTAACAATTTGAATGTTAAAAAAATTCAGGCTGAGAAGAAATTACCTCAATTTTTTCCAGGAGATATTGTTAAAGTTGGAGTTAGAATTACTGAAGGTAAGAGAGACAGAATTCAATATTTTGAAGGTGTATGTATTGCAAAGAAAAGTCGTGATATTAATTCTTCTTTTACAGTAAGAAAAATTTCTTTTGGTGAAGGCGTCGAAAGAACTTTTGCTTTATATAGCCCAATAGTTGATTCTATAAAAGTTATAAGATCGGGAGAAGTAAGAAGAGCTAAATTATATTATTTAAGAGACAGAACTGGAAAATCCGCAAGAATTGCAGAGAAGATTAGAAAAAATATAGGAATAGAAGTTGATGTTAAATCAGAAACTGTAAGCGATGAAAATTTGGCTCCAATTAATTCCGAAACAGTTAAAAAAGAAGAAACTAAAAAAATAGAAACCAAGTCTGAGCCCAAGGAAAAAGAAGTTTCCAAAGAGCCAAAGAAAGAAAGCTCAGAAGAAAAAAAATAATTTTTTTTTCAATGCCACTAACACTTTACGATAAAATTTGGAATGAGCATTTAGTTCATCAGCAAGATGATGGTACTGCTTTGCTATTTGTTGATAGACACCTAATACATGAAGTTACAAGCCCGCAAGCTTTTGAAGGTTTAAGAAATTCTAATAGAAAAGTAAGACAACCAAGTTTAACTTTAGCTGTTGCTGATCATAATGTTCCGACAACCGATAGAAGCAAGGGAATAGATGACAAAGAATCTAAAATACAGGTCGATACTTTAGAATCTAATTGTAAAGAATTTGGTATTAATCTTTTTGGAATGAACGATAAACGACAAGGAATTGTTCATATAATTGGTCCAGAACAAGGCTTTACTCAACCTGGAACTATAATTGTATGCGGTGATAGTCATACCGCTACACATGGAGCTTTTGGAGCTTTAGCATTTGGTATTGGAACATCTGAAGTTGAACATGTTTTGGCAACACAAACATTAGTTCAAAAAAAAGCGAAAAATTTTAGAATTAATGTAAATGGAAAACTTCCTATTGGGGTAACATCAAAAGATGTAATTTTGCAAATTATTGGAAAAATTGGAACTGCCGGTGGAACTGGTAGTGTTATTGAATATTCTGGAAGTTTAATATCTTCGTTAAGTGTTGAACAAAGAATGACAATTTGTAATATGACTATTGAAGGTGGTGCTAGAGCAGGACTTATAGAACCTGACCAAAAAATTTTTGATTATTTAAAAGATAAACCAATGTCTCCAAAAAAAGAAAATTGGGAAAAAGCAGTAGATAATTGGAAAAATTTAAAATCAGATAAAGACGCCAAGTTTGATAAAGAAGTTAATTTAAATGCTGAAGAAATTATACCAATGGTGACATGGGGCACTTCCCCTCAAGATGTAATCACTATTGAAGGAAAAGTTCCTAATCCAAATAATGAAAAAGATTTAGATAAAAAAAATTCAATTGAAAGATCATTAAAGTATATGGGTTTAAAACCTGATACTGCTGCAAAAGATATAAAGATTGACAAAGTTTTTATTGGTAGTTGTACAAATGGGAGAATTGAAGATTTAAGAGAAGCAGCAAAAATATTAAAAGATAGAAAGAAGGCCTCACATATTCAGGCAATGGTAGTTCCTGGTTCAGGATTAGTTAAACAACAAGCCGAACAAGAAGGATTAGATAAGATTTTTATTAATTCAGGTTTTGAATGGAGAGAACCAGGATGCTCAATGTGTCTTGCAATGAATGCTGATAAATTAAAACCTGAAGAAAGATGTGCGTCTACTTCAAATAGAAATTTTGAAGGAAGACAAGGTCGAGGAGGAAGAACTCATTTAGTTAGTCCTGGAATGGCAGCAGCAGCAGCTATATCAGGAAATCTTGATGATGTTAGAAAGTATCAAAATTAAATGCAAAAATTTATTTCTATAAAAGGTGTTCCTACATATTTACCTATTGTAAATATTGATACGGATATGATTATTCCAAAACAGTTTTTAAAAACTATAAAAAGAACAGGATTAGGAAAAAATTTATTTTTTGAATTAAGATATGACGAAAAAGGCAATGAAATTAAAGATTTCATTCTTAACCAAAAACCACACAATAATTCAAAAATATTAATTGTTGGAAAAAATTTTGGCTGTGGATCTTCAAGAGAACATGCTCCATGGGCTTTACTAGATTTTGGAATCACTTGTATTGTAAGTTCAAGCTACGCAGATATTTTTTATAACAATTGTTTTAAAAATGGAATATTGCCGATAATTTTAAAAGAAGAAAAAATAAAGGAACTATCAGAGTATTCTAATAGAAGAGAAGAAATATCAGTTGATTTAAAAGAACAAAAGATTATTTATGGCAATAATGAAGTTGAATTTGATATTGATCCATTTAAAAAAAAATGTTTATTAGAAGGTTTGGACGATATTGCACTTTCTTTGGAAAAATCAGATAAAATTACTTCTTTTGAAAAAGATTTAAAAAATAAAAAACCATGGATATTTAATGATTAAAGTTAAAAAAAGAAAAATTTTACTTTTACCTGGAGATGGTGTTGGGCCAGAGGTAATTAATGAGGTTAAAAAAATTATTACATGGCTTAACTCAAAAAAATCTTTAGATTTTGAAATAGATGAAGATTTAGCGGGAGGTTCATCTTATGATAAACATGGAACGCCAATTACAGATGAAGTTTTTTATAAAGCTTTGGAGAGCGAAGTTGTAATGCTGGGAGCAGTTGGTGGACCCAAGTGGGATAATCTTGAATTTTCAAAAAAACCAGAAAGAGCATTATTAAAGTTAAGAAAAGAACTAAAATTATTTGCAAATTTAAGACCAGCAATATGTTTTAAACAATTAGTTGATGCATCTACGCTTAAACCTGAAATTGTTTCAGGCCTAGATATTATGATCGTAAGAGAGCTTACAGGGGGAATATACTTTGGTGAACCAAGAGGAATTAAGCCTATAGATAATGGTGAAAGAAAAGGTATTAATACTCACACTTATACCAGCAGTGAAATTATAAGAGTAGCGAGAGTTGCTTTTGATTTAGCTAAAAAAAGATCAAACAAAGTTACATCTTGTGAAAAGTCAAATGTAATGGAGGCAGGACAGCTTTGGAAAGAGGAAGTTCAGATATTACACGATGAAGAATATAAAGAAGTTGAATTAAACCACATGCTTGCTGATAATTGTGCAATGCAATTATTAAGGAATCCTAAGCAATTTGACGTTATTGTAACAGATAACTTATTTGGTGACATGTTGTCAGATCAAGCATCAATGTTAACTGGTTCATTAGGTCTTTTACCTTCAGCTTCACTCGGTGCAAAAAATAAAGATGGTGAAATGAGAGCAATGTATGAACCTATACATGGTTCAGCTCCAGATATTGCTGGTAAAGGAGTAGCAAATCCAATAGCAACAATTTTAAGTTTTGCTATGGCGCTAAGGTATTCGCTAGACCTAGATAAAGAAGCAGACAATTTAGAAAAAGCAGTACAAGATATACTAAATGAAGGGTTAAGAACAAAAGATATAATATCAAAAGGGAAGAAAGAAGTATCTACATCACAAATGGGAGATGCTATAATTTCAAAATTGCAATAATTAATCATTTATTCTAAACTTCCAAAATGCCAAATTATACTGCTCCATTAGAAGATATGATGTTTCTTTTCGACAAGTTAAGAAACAATAAACATTATAATGAGATTGAAAAATATAAAGAAGTTAACTCTGAATTGGTTAAGAATATTTTAGAAGAAGCAGCAAAAATTAATCAAAATTTAATTCTTCCACTTGCAAAAGTCGGAGATGAAAATCCTACTGTTTTAGAGAATGGAATTGTTAGAACTCCGCCTGGTTATAAAGAGGTGTATAAAAAATTTATTGAGGATGGTTGGACATCTTTGTCTTGTGATCCAAAATATGGAGGGCAAGGAATGCCTAGAACTGTGAGTGCATTTTTTGATGAAATGATGTCATCATCTAGTCTTGCATTTAAACTTTATAGTGAATTAACACTTGGCGCCTATAATTGTATTCATCATCATGCAACAGATGAAATAAAAGATAGATATCTTCCAAAAATGGTTGAAGGAAAATGGAGTGGCACAATGTGTTTAACTGAACCAGTATGTGGCACTGATCTTGGGCTGCTTAAAACAAAAGCAACAGAGCAAACTGATGGATCTTTTAAGATAACTGGACAAAAAATGTTTATTACTTCAGGTGATCATGATCTTACAGAAAATATTGTACATTTAGTAATTGCAAGAGCCTCAGACTCTCCACAAGGCACAAAAGGAATAAGTTTATTTTTGGTACCAAAATTTATTGTTAAAGATGATGGAACTATTGGACAAAGAAATGGAATATCTACAGGTTCTATAGAAACAAAAATGGGAATAAAAGGTTCGGCGACATGTGTGTTAAATTTTGATGAAGCAATTGGTTATATGATTGGACCAAAAAATAAAGGACTAAGTCAAATGTTTACCATGATGAATTTAGAAAGGATTGTTGTGGGAATACAAGGTTTGGGACTGTCAGAAATTGCTTACCAAAATTCATTAAATTATGCAAAAGAAAGAAAACAAGGAAAAAGTAATAATAGTAAATCACAAAATGGAGGTGCTGATTTTATTATTGAGCATGCAGACATCAGAAAATCTTTGTTAAATATGAAATCAATTATAGAAGGAGAAAGAGCTTTGTGTTTTTGGTTATCACAACAAACCGAAGTAAGCTTGAATCATAATGATCAAAAAATTAAACAAGAGGCATCTGATTTAGTTTCTTTGATGACACCAGTTGTAAAATCTTTATTTTCAGACATGGGAATGGAAATAACAAGTGATGCAATGCAGATATATGGTGGATATGGCTATACTAAAGACCAAGGAATTGAGCAATTATATAGAGACAACAGAATTACTCCGATTTATGAAGGAACTAACTCTGTGCAAGCAATTGATTTAGTGTTTAGAAAATTAGTAAATAAGAATGAAGATGTAATTGACAATTATATTAAAATGATCAAAGAGGATTTAAATGAAAACAACGATAATTTAAAACCATTTATAGAAAAATTAAAAATATATATTGAGAAATTAAATACTTTTTCAAAATGGATGAAAGAAAAGATAAAAAATTCAAAAGATGATGCAAATGCAGCTGCAAACGACTATTTAAGAGTGCTTGGTTATGTAGCAATTGGGCATTCATGGCTTAAAGTGTTGGATGTTAGTTATAAGGATTATTCAAATAACAAAGATTTTTATGAAGATAAAATTCAAACAGCAAATTTTTATTTCAATAGAGTTTTACCTAGAGTAGAAAGTCATTACTTATCAGCAACTACCGGAAGTCAATATATAATGGATTTTAAATTTAATTAGTTATGAGTCACTATGAAACAAATTTAAATAAGAATAATGCTAATTTTGTTCCATTAACACCTCTGTCTTTTTTACAAAGGGCAAAGGATATTTACCCTAATTATGAAGCAATCGTATATGAAGATAGAAAATATACTTGGAGTGAGGTGTATAAACGATGTATTAAATTTGCAAGTGCATTAGAAAAAATTGGTATTGGAAAAGGAGACACAGTTTCATTTTTAGCTTTTAATACCCCAGAAATTTTTGAAGCTCATTATTCTGTTCCTATGACGGGTGGTGTATTAAACACTATTAATATTAGATTAGATGCTAAGACTATTGCCTATATTTTAGATCATAGTGACGCCAAGGTGCTAGTTGTGGATAGGCAGCTTCATGTTGAAGTTAAAAAAGCATTAAGCACTATTAAAAGAGAAATTACTGTAATTGATATAAATGACAAATATGCAGATCAATCAAAATTAGAAAAAATCGGCGATTTAGAATATGAAGAGTTTTTAAATACAGGTGATGAAAATTATATTTGGAAAATGCCCGAAGATGAATGGCAAGCTATTTCATTAAGTTATACTTCTGGTACAACAGGAAATCCAAAAGGAGTTGTTTATCATCACAGAGGATCATATTTAATGTCTACTGGTAGTGCGGTGGCTTGGAATATGCCTAATAGATTAAATTTTTTAACTATCGTACCAATGTTTCATTGCAATGGATGGTGCTATCCTTGGACTGTTCCGATGTTAAATGGAAGAACAATTTGTCTTCGAAATATTGATATTAAAAAAATATTTGAACTAATCGAAAAATATAATGTAACTCATTTTGGAGGTGCACCAATAGTATTAAATATGATTACTGGAGCACCAGAAAGTGATCGTAAAAAATTAAAGCACAAGGTTTATGTATTAACTGCTGGGGCCCCACCACCAAGTATTATTTTTAAAAAAATGAAAAGTCTTGGTTTTGAAGTAATGCATGTTTATGGCCTAACCGAAACCTATGGACATGTAACACAATGTGCATGGAATGAAGCATGGGAAGAATTAGAAGAGGAAAAACAAAATGAGATTAAAGCTAGACAAGGAGTAAGATATCCTAATACAGAAGGTGTAACGATTATGGATCCAGAAACTATGAAGGAAGTACCAAAGGATGGTAAAACAATTGGCGAGATAATGATAAGAGGAAATGTAGTAATGAAAGGCTATTTTAAAGATAAAGATGCTACAGATAAAGCAATGAAAGGTGGATGGTTTCACACCGGAGATTTGGCAGTAATGCATCCAGATGGTTATGTAAAAATACAAGATAGATCTAAAGATATAATTATCTCTGGCGGAGAGAATATATCATCAATTGAGATAGAAAATACATTAGCGAAACATCCCTCTGTATCTATTGCTGCAGTAGTTGCAAAACCTGATGAAAAATGGGGGGAAGTGCCTTGTGCATTTATAGAAATGGTTAAAGATAAACCAGTTACAGAAAAAGAATTAATTTCTTTTTGTAAAGAAACTCTTGCAAGTTTTAAAGTTCCGAAAAAAGTTGAATTTTGTGAGCTTCCAAAAACATCTACAGGAAAAATCCAAAAATTTGAATTAAGAAAGAAGGCTAAGGAGTTAAACTGAATTTAAACGTCGATAATAAAGACGTATTTGTGTCTACTAGTGGCATGAATATTGATAAAAAAAAACCATCAATTCTATTGATGCATGGTAGTGGACTTACACATATAGTTTGGTCTCTTCATGAGCAATTTTACTCGGCGAATGGATTTAATGTTTTATCTGTAGACCTACCAGGTCACGGAGAATCTGAGGGACCCTCTTTAAAATCTATTGAAGGAATTTCTGATTGGGTAAAATCTTTAATTAATGTTTTAGATATTTCCAAAATTAGTTTTATGGGACACTCGCAAGGAAGTCTTGTAGGAATTGATTTTGCCTCTAGATATCCAGAATTAATTGATAAGCTGATTTTGGTTGCTGGGTCAAACAAGATGCCAGTCAACAAGGATCTTATAGATTTGGCTGAATCTGGAGATGAAAAAGCAGTTTTGCTAATGATGAAATGGGGCTACGAAGGTTCGAAAGCTTTTATAGGAGGGAATCCAGTTAAAAAAATTGTTAATTCTGCAAGAGCCATCAGAGAAGTATTAGCAGTAGACTTAAATGCCTGCAATAATTATAAGGATGGCGAAAATGCAATTAAAAAAATTAATTGTTCAACATTATGTATTTTTGGAGATCTAGATAAAATGGTGCCTGTTAAGGTTGGAGTTAAAATGTCAGAGCAGATAAAAAATTGTGAAACTAAAATTATTTCAAATTGTGGTCATATGATACTTTTTGAAAAAGCATTTGAAATGAGAAAATTAGTAAAAGAATTTATAGAAAAAAAATAAATGAAAAATTATTTTGTTGCAAAATCAAGAAGACTTAGAAGCACACCTTATACTTCAAGAATTGAGAATCAGGGTGTAACTGCATACTCAGTTTATAATCATATGCTTTTACCTGCTGCATTTGGTTCGTTAGAAGATTCATATCATCATTTAAAGAAACATGTACAGGTTTGGGATGTTGCTGGAGAAAGACAAGTTGAAATATCTGGAAAAGACTCTGCAAAATTAGTTCAATTAATGACTTGTAGGGATCTTTCAAAATCTAAAGTAGGAAGATGTTATTACTGCCCAATTATTGATGATAGAGCAGGACTGATTAATGATCCTGTAATTTTGAAGTTAAGAGAAGATCGTTGGTGGGTATCAATAGCAGATTCAGATGTAATATTATTTGCAAAAGGTTTGGCCATTGGAAATAGTTTTGATGTTAAAATATTTGAACCCAACGTAAATATATTAGCAGTTCAAGGTCCAAAATCTTTTAAGCTTATGGAAATCATATTTGGTAAAAAAATTGTTGAAATGAAATTTTTTGGTTTTGATTATTTTGAATTTGCTGGAGCAAAACATTTGATTGCAAGATCTGGATGGTCAAAACAGGGTGGTTATGAAATTTATGTTGAAAATATAGAATCTGGATTAGCCTTATATGACAAATTATTTGAAGTTGGGAAAGAATTTAATGTAAAACCCGGATGTCCAAATTTAATTGAGAGAATTGAAAGTGCCTTGCTATCATACGGTAATGATATGGATAATAATGACAATCCACTTGAATGTGGTTTAGATAAATATGTAAATTTAGATACAGAAGTAAATTTTCTTGGAAAGGAAAAATTAAAAGAGGTTAGAAACAAAGGTATTGCAAGAAAGTTGATGGGAGTAATAATTGAATCAAAAGAGATAAATGTAGCAAAATCGATTAATCTTACTAACGACAAAAATTTAAAAATTGGTGAGTTAAGATCAGGGGTTTATTCACCACATTTTAAAAAAGTAATAGGAATTGCAATGTTGGATAAGCCATATTATGAAATTTCCCAAACATTTAAAATATCAATAAATGGTGATGTTTTTGAGGGAAAAGTTTGCGATTTACCTTTCATTTAGTATAACTAAATCATCATGAATATAGCGATAGTAGGAGCGACAGGAAATGTTGGAAGAAAAATTATTGAAGTTTTGGAAAAAAAAAATTTTTCTGTAAATAATTTATATCTTGTTGCATCATCTAAAAGCGCAGGTTCAAAATTAAAATTTAAAGGCAAAGAAATTGAAGTTGAAGATTTAGAAAATTTTGATTTTTCAAAGGCTAAAATTACTTTTTTTTCAGCAGGAGGAAAAATTTCTGCAAAATATGTTCCAATTGCAGCAAAACATTCAGTTGTTATAGATAATTCAAGTCATTTTAGAATGGACCCCGATGTTCCTTTAATTGTTCCTCAGGTTAATTCAAATGATCTAAAAAATATAAAGAAAAATATAATTGCAAATCCAAATTGTTCAACGGCTCAACTTGTGATAATTTTAAAACCATTGCATGATTTATTTAATATTAAAAGAGTGATTATTTCCACTTACCAATCCACTTCAGGAGCTGGAAAAGCACCAATGGATGAGTTGGTAGAACAAACTAAACTTTCACTAGAAAATAAAAAAATTAGTTCAAAAAATTTTACTAAACAAATCGCATTTAATGCGATTCCTCATATCGATATATTTGTTGAGGAAGGATATACTAAAGAAGAAGTAAAGATGGTTAATGAAACAAAAAAGATTTTAGATGATAAAATAGAATTGACAGCAACATGTGTAAGAATTCCCGTATTAGTTTCACATGCTGAGTCTTTAAATATAGAATTTGAAAAATCATTTACTTTAGAAAAAATTGTTGAGGCTTTAGATAATGCTGATGGATGTAAAGTCATTGATGATAGAAAAGACGGTGGATACATTACCCCAGTAGAAGCTGAAGGAAAAAATGAAACTTTTATTTCTAGAATTAGAAAAGATCATAGCAATAAAAATACAATTAATCTTTGGTGTGTTTCTGATAATTTGTTAAGAGGAGCAGCTTTAAATGCTGTAGAAATAGCTGAAGCGTATATAAAAAATAAATAATGAAAGACAACAATCCTTTATCACCCCATATTCAAATTTATAATTGGCACATATCATCTTTGGTTTCAATTTGTCACAGAATAACTGGAATTATAAATATAGTTATTATAACTTTAATTTTTTTTTGGTTATCACTTTTACTTTTAGGAAGTTCGAATTATGAATTAATACAGAATTTTTTTGGAACTTTTTTTGGTAAATTTATAATTATTGGTACGGTTTGGTCTTTTTCTTTTCAAATTTTAAGTGAAATTAGACATCTATTCTGGGATTTAGGATTAGGATTTGAGTTAAAAACTTCAAATATAACTGGTCTTTTAGTTATTTTTGGTTCGTTTATTTTAACAATTTTTATTTTTATTTTAGAAAAAGGTTTAGTTTTATGATTAATGCAACTAAGAAATGGATATTTTTAAAAATAAGTTCGGTCATACTAGCTCCATTGATGTTATGGTTTTTATTTAATTTAGTATCGTTCTACGATAAAACTTATGAAGAAGTGTTATTATTTTTTATTAGCCAACCAGCAAAATTTTTATTTTCATTGCTCGTTATTTTTGCTTATTTTTATTCTGCACTAAGTATTAGCGAGGTTTTTGAAGACTATATTGAGAATGAAAAATTAAAAAATGTCTCAAATAGGTTGCTTTATTTGTTTGCTATAATAATTCCAATATTAACAATACTTTTATTGTATAAATTAAGCTTATGAACTCATATCAAATTATAGAACACGAATATGACGTTGTTGTTCTTGGAGCTGGAGGCGCAGGGTTAAGAGCTGCAGTTGGTCTTAGTGAGGCTGGATTAAAAACTGCATGTATATCAAAAGTTTTTCCAACTCGAAGTCATACTTCGGCAGCCCAAGGCGGTATTTCAGCAGCTTTGGGAAATATGGGGGAAGATGATTGGAGATGGCACATGTATGATACAGTCAAAGGATCAGATTGGTTAGGTGATCAAGATTGTATTGAATATTTATGCAAGGAAGCCCCGAGAGCAGTTTTGGAATTAGAAAGATATGGAGTTCCATTTAGCCGAACAAAAGATGGAAAAATCTATCAGAGACCTTTTGGTGGAATGACTAAAAATTATGGTAATGAAACTGTACAAAGAACTTGTGCAGCAGCAGACAGAACTGGTCATGCAATACTACACACTATGTATGGTCAAGCATTGAAACATAATACAGAGTTTTTCATCGAGTATTTTGCACTGGATCTATTAATGAAAAATGGAGAGTGCAAAGGCTTAATAGCTTGGAATTTAAACGATGGAACCATTCATAGATTTAGAGCTCACATAACAATTATAGCAACAGGTGGATATGGAAAAACATATTATTCATCAACATCTGCTCACACTTGTACAGGCGATGGAAATGCTATGGTTTTAAGAGCAGGATTACCTTTACAAGATATGGAATTTGTTCAATTTCATCCAACAGGAATTTATGGACATGGAACTTTAATCTCTGAAGGTGTTAGAGGTGAAGGGGGTTATCTATTAAATTCTAAAGGAGAAAGATTCATGGAACGTTATGCTCCAAAAGCAAAAGATCTTGCATCTAGAGATGTAGTAAGTAGATCTATAGCTGTTGAAATTAATGAAGGAAGAGGAGTGGGAAAGGAAAAAGATCATGTTCATCTTCATTTAAATCACTTGGATCCAAAAGTAATTGAACAAAGACTTCCGGGAATTTCAGAGTCTTCAAGATTATTTGCAGATGTTGATGTAACTAAAGAACCAATACCCGTAGTTCCAACAGTACACTACAATATGGGAGGAATTCCTACAAATTATAAAGCTGAAGTTATAACTGTAGATGGATCTGAAAAAACTGTTCCTGGACTTATGGCAATAGGAGAAGCAGCATGTGTTTCCGTTCATGGTGCCAATAGACTGGGATCAAATTCATTAATTGATCTTGTAGTTTTTGGTAGAGCAGCAGCAAAAAGAGCAGCAGAATTAGTAAAAGCCGGAACTCCACATGAAGAGATTTCTAAAACAGAGACTGACAAATGCCTAGATAGATTTGAGAAATTAAGAAATGGTAATGGAGCAAATAGAACAGCTGATTTAAGATTGGCTATGCAAAAAACAATGCAATCAAAATGCGCAGTGTTTAGAACAGAAAAAACTTTGAAAGAAGGTGTTCAAGAAATCAGAAAACCATATGAAGGGATGGATTCAATATCGGTAAAAGATAAGTCTTTAATTTTTAATACTGATTTGGTTGAAACTCTGGAATTTGATAATTTAATTAGACAGGCTATAGTCACAATAGATTCGGCATATGAACGAAAAGAAAGTAGAGGAGCTCACGCAAGAGAAGATTATCCTAAAAGAGACGATAATAATTTTATGAATCACACATTATCTTTTTGTAAAGGAAGTGAAACGAAAATTTCTTATAGACCAGTGCACAAATCAACGTTGTCAAACGAAGTACAGTACTTTCCTCCACAAGAAAGGGTATATTAATGGTACAAATAAATTTACCTCAAAATTCAAAAGTTCAAAAAGGAAAATATTACAAAGATAAAACTGGATCCAAAAATATCAGAAAAGTTAATATTTATAGATGGGACCCTTCTACTGGTGAAAATCCACGTATCGATACTTATGAAGTTGATATGGATAATTGCCCATCAAAAATATTAGACCTTTTAAATAAAATTAAAAATGAAATTGATCCATCTATAGCCTATAGAAGATCATGCGCTCACGGTGTCTGTGGCTCATGTGCAATGAACATGGATGGGAAAAATGGTTTAGCGTGCACAAAACCTCATAAAGAAATAAAAGGAGATATTAACATTTATCCTTTGCCCCATTTAAAAGTTCAAAAAGATTTAATAGGAGATTTAAACACTTTGTATAAACAGTACCATTCTGTTGAGCCATGGTTAAAAAATTCTAAAAAAGATGATAATAAGGAAAATTTACAATCAACAAAAGATAGATCAAAATTGGATGGGCTTTACGAATGTATAATGTGTGCATGCTGCTCTACATCTTGCCCCAGTTATTGGTGGAATGGAGATAAATATTTAGGTCCTGCTGTTTTACTCCAAGCCTATAGATGGATTATAGATAGTAGAGATGAAGATAGAGAGCAAAGATTAAAAAAAGTAGCTGATGAACTTAAACTTTATAGATGTCACACAATAATGAATTGTACTAACGCTTGTCCAAAAGGACTTAATCCAGCAAAAGCAATTGCTGAAATAAAAAAAATGTTAGTTACAGGCTAATTATTTAATTTAAGATAAAACAGGTATAGTAAACTCAGGACCAGCATTATCTTCGTTCCAGGTAATTGTTGCTGTTTTTAATTTTGTATAAAATCTAACGCCATCTGGACCGTGAATTGAATGATCCCCAAATAACGATCTTTTCCATCCACCAAAGCTATGATAAGCAACCGGAACAGGTATTGGCACGTTTACTCCTATCATACCGATTTTTGCATTTTCAGTGAAATGTTTGGCTATGTTTCCACTTCTTGTAAAAACAGCAGCACCATTACCCAGTTCATGGTCATTAACCAGTTGTAAAGCATCTTCATATTTTTCAGTTGTCATCATGCTCAATACTGGGCCAAATATTTCTTCTTTATAGATTTTCATATTTGGTTTTACATCATCAAAAATTGTAGGCCCAACAAAATATCCATTTTCATACCCTTGTTTTTTAAAACCTCTTCCATCTGTAAGTAATTTTGCTCCTTCTTTTTCTCCACTATCAATATATCCTAAAACTTTTTTGTAGTGTGCTTCACTACTGAGTGGACCAAAATCAGTTTTTTCATCTGTATATGGACCTACGTTTAATTTTGCAGCTTTTTCTAATAAATTATTTTTTATTTTTTCATTTGTTTGTTTTCCAACGCATACAGCAACTGAAATCGCCATACATCTTTCTCCAGCTGATCCAAAAGCTGAACCAATAATGGCATCTGTTGTTTTGTCTACATCTGCATCTGGCATAATGACCATATGATTTTTGGCACCACCAAGTGCTTGAATTCTTTTGTTATTTTTTGTTCCTGTGTGATAAACATATTCAGCAATTGGAGTTGAACCAACAAAGCTAATTGCTTGTATAGTTTTATTTTCTAGCAATGAATCAACCGCTTCTTTATCTCCGTTAACTAAATTTAATACTCCAGCAGGAAAACCAGCTTTTATTGCAAGTTCAGCAAGTTTTAATGGACAACTTGGGTCTTTTTCAGAAGGTTTTAGAACAAAAGTGTTACCACATGCTATAGCTACAGGAAACATCCACATTGGAACCATAGCAGGAAAGTTAAACGGCGTTATTCCGGCACAAACCCCGAGGGGTTGACGCAATGTATGAGAGTCAACATTTGTTCCAACATTAGACGAATGTTCACCTTTTAAAGAAGATGTAATTCCAGTTACATATTCAACAACTTCAATTCCTCTCTGTATAGAACCTTTTGCATCAGGGATAGTTTTACCATGTTGTTTTGAAACTAGCTCAGCTAACTCATTCATATTTTCAACTAATAAATCTTTATACTTTGAAAAAATTCTTGCTCTTGTTATTGGAGTAGTTTTTGACCATTTCAAAAAAGCTTTAGAAGAACTTTCAACAGCCATGTTAACAACTTCCTTGCTTGCTAACTCAACTTCAGCAATTTGTTCTCCTGTCGCTGGATTGAATACTTTTCCTTTTCTTGATTTATTATTAGTGTAAATTTTTCCGTCAATGAAATGACTTATTTTTTCCATGAAGTTTTTTTTATTTATAATTAAACTTATAGTAAGAATTTTACCGTTTCAACTCCTTTTATACTGTTGACTCTTAATTTTATATAGGCTTAAATTATGAAATTTTTTTTTGCGCGGGAGGAAAATTTTGAGAGACAATGTAAGAATTTGCGTACCTAGATATCTTCAAATAGGAAAAGGAAGTTTAAATCAGCTCCCAGAGATTATCAAAATTATAGGATCTGTAAAATCGCCATTAATTGTTACCGACAAACAAATGGTGCAATTTGGATATGTTAAAAAATTGCAAGATGTTTTAAATAAAGCAGGTTTGAAGTCCAATGTTTTTGAAGAGACAATTCCAGATCCTACAGATAAAGTTGTTTTAAATGGAATAGATTTTTTAAAAAAAAATAAAAATGACGCTGTGATAGGTTTTGGAGGAGGAAGTCCAATAGATACAGCTAAAGCTATAGCTGTTCTTTCGCAATATAGTAATGATATACAAGATTATAAACCACCAGGAACTTTTGATAAAAAGGGTTTACCAATTATTGCTATACCAACAACTGCAGGAACAGGATCAGAAGTTACTCACCATGCAGTTATTATTGACACAAGAACTAATAATCTAGAAAAAATATCATGTAGAGGAGAAGGGTTTGTTCCAATAGTTTCTATAATAGATTATGAATTAACTTTATCCAAGCCAAGAAGACTAACAATTGATAGTGCAATTGATACTTTAACCCATGGTATTGAGGCTTATGTTAGCAAGAAGGCAACTTTATTTTCAGATAGAATGGCACTTGATACAATAAGACTTGTTACTGAAAATATATATGCTGTTGAAAAAAATCCTAAAGATATAAAAGCTAGAGAAGGTTTAATGCTCGCAGCAACTTTAGGAGGTTTAGCTTTTTCAAATGCATCAATATGTTTAGTACATGGTATGAGTAGACCGCTTGGAAGTAATTTTAAGGTTCCTCATGGATTAAGTAACGCAATGTTATTACCAACAATTACTGAATTTTCAGTTGAGCATGCTAAAAGCCGTTATGCGGATTGTAGCCGAGCGGGAAAATTTGCTTTAGCTGATGACGATGATGATGTTGCATGTAAAAAATTGTTAAGTGGTCTTTATAAAATAAATAAAGATTTTGAAGTACCATCAATGAAAGATTTCGGAATAGATCAAAAGAATTTTGAGGATCAGCTAGAAAATATGGCAACAGATGCAGAAATATCTGGTGCTCCTAGCCTCAATCCAAGAGTGCCCTCTGTAAAGGAAATGGTTAATCTTTACGGAGAAGCATGGAGAGCATTTTAATTTAGAGTTGGAAATGTTCTTCTATTTATAAACAAACAACTCTTAAAAAAAAGAGAGGGGTACTATGAAAAAACTAATAAAAACATCTATTAGTATTTTTGCTGTGTTTGCTTTGATGATTACTTTTTCACTTCAGCAAGTTAGTGCAGCAGAGAAAATAAGATGGAAGGTACAATCAACTTTTAATACTGGTTGGCCTGCATTAGGAGATCCAGTTGCTCGTTTAGCAGACACTTTAAAAAGAGCTACTGATGGAAGGATTCAATTAAAGGTTTATGAACCTGGAAAAATTCTTCCGCCATTGGAAATTTCACCTTCAATTACAAAAGGTGACTTACCAGCCGCTTATAACTATATGGCGTATGACCAAGGAAGAATTCCTGCAGCAGTTTTATTTGCAGCAGTTCCATTTGGAATGGAGCCATGGGAGTACGCAGCTTGGTGGTTTGAAGGAGAAGGTTCTAAATTAGCTAACGAAATCTACAACAAGAGCAATATTCAAGTGTTGCTATGTAGTACAATTGGACCTGAAACTGCTGGTTGGTACAGAAAACCAATTACAAGTTTAGCAGATCTTAAAGGTTTAAAAATTCGTTTCTCTGGTTTAGGAGGAATGGTGTTAAATGAAATAGGAGCATCTGCAACTTTAATGGCTGGTGGTGAAATTTTTGCTGCACTAGAAAAAGGAACTCTGGATGCAACAGAATATTCTATGCCTGCAATTGATGAAGTGCTTGGTTTTCATAAGATTACTAAGTACAACTTGTTTCCAGGATGGCACCAAGTGTCAACATCAACTCATTTCATGATTAATCTAGATTTATGGAAAAAAATGGGACCTGCCGACCAAGCGTTATTTGAAATGGCTTGTACTGCAGCAACTATGAGAGCAATTACAACTGGTGAGTTTTTACAAGGAAAACAAATTCAAAGTTTTCCAGGTAAAGGTGTAACTGCTGCTAGATTGCCAGAAAGTGTATTGAGAGAACTTCAAAAAGTTAGTGCAAGAGTTATGAAAGAAGAATCTGCTAAAGATGCTGACTTTAAAAGAGTTTGGGAGTCTCAGAAAGCTTTTATGAAAGAGTACGATGTTTGGCAAAAATGGGGATATTTACCAAGAATCTTTTAAGTATTTAAGTTGATACTTTAGAGGTTTATAGTTAAAAGTTATAAAAGCAGCCGGTTTCTCCGGCTGCTTTTGTTTTAGAACTAATTTAAGAAGGATTTTATGGCCAAAGATTTTTCTACTGTAGATGCTAGTTTAGATAAGAAACTTCAACTAAGACACCTGCCCTTTACAAAAACTATAGATAATTTTGTTCTAAAAGTAGGAGAAGTTTTTAATTGGTTATGGGTGATTTTGGTTGCTGTTATAATTCTAAATGTGGTTCTTAGATATGTATTTAAAAGTGGCATGATAGAACTAGAAGAACTACAGTGGCACCTTTATTGTATTGGTTGGTTAGTAGGTTTATCTTCTACCTATATAGTTGACTCTCATGTAAGAGTTGATGTTTTAAGCGATAGATTATCATTTAAAAAAAAACTTTGGTTTGAGTTTTTTGGAATTATTTTATTATTTTTGCCATTTATAATTCTTGTATTATATTATTCAGTACCTTTTTTTGAGCTTTCATGGACAACCAACGAAAGATCAACTTCTGCAAATGGTTTGCCTGCAAGATGGCTTGTAAAAGGATTTTTAGTAATTAGTTTCTTTTTATTGTTAATGGCTGGCATATCAAGAATGACTAGGGTACTTGCCACTATTCGATTTGGACTGGATAAGAGAAAATAATGGAACTAGTTACAGAATATTTCATGGCGATAGCACTTTTTTTTAGTTTTATAGTGCTTATTTTTTATGGTTTCCCAGTTGCTTGGACCATGGGAGGTCTTGGAGTTTTATTTATAATAATTTCAATGTTGTCCGACAGTCTGTTTGACACATTTTATGGAGTAGATTGGGGATTTGCCTCTATGGTGGTTTATAGACTCTACGGAGTGATGGCAAACTGGGTCCTAGTTGCTTTGCCAATGTTTATTTTTATGGGAATAATGATGGACAAATCTGGTATTGCAGAAGATCTTATGACAGATCTATCTAAATTGTTTGGTAAGACTAGAGGAGGACTTGCTATATCAATTGTATTCATAGGAGTCTTGTTAGCAGCATCAACGGGAATAATTGGTGCAGCAGTAGTATTGTTAACAATCTTAGGTGTGCCACTGATGTTAAAAAATAATTATAATCGGGATTTAGCTTGCGGGGTTGTCTGCGCAACAGGTACATTAGGAATTTTAATTCCTCCCAGCATTATGCTTGTAATAATGGGAGACCAAGTAAGAATATCCGTTGGTGATTTGTTCATGGGAGCGGTATTTCCCGGTTTATTGTTGGGATTGCTATATACAATTTTTATTGTGACTTATGCTTATATGAAACCAAAAGTAGCTCCTCTTCCAAAAGATGCTGAGCCCGTTACGATAAAAATCGTCTTTAGAGTTTTCAAATCAATAATACCGCCAGCTCTGCTAATTGTTGCTGTTTTAGGAAGTATATTTATGGGAATAGCAACCCCAACCGAAGCATCTGGTGTTGGAGCACTTGGTGCATCTCTGCTAGCAATTTTAAGAGGAAGACTTTCATTTTCAGACTTAAAACATGTAATTCGTAAGACGACACATACAACAGCTTACATTTTTGCATTGTTTGTAGGAGCTACTATGTTTGCTTTAATACTGAGAGGTTTAGGAGGTGATGAATTGATTGAGGGTGCATTAAAAGCTTTACCATTTGGAACAAACGGAGTTGTGATAGTTGTTTTATGCATTGCATTTATTTTAGGTTTCTTTTTAGATTGGATAGAAATTACATTAATTATTTTACCATTTTTAGCTCCTGTGATGTTAGATCTTGGAGTAGACCTAGTCTGGTTTATTGTTATGTTTGCAGTTGTTTTACAAACTTCATTTATTACACCTCCAGTAGGTTTTGCGTTATTTTATATGAAAGGTGTTGCTCCACAAGGAATAACCATAACAAATATTTATAAAGGAATAATACCATTTGTTGTTTTGCAACTTATAGCAGTTACGATTGTATTTAATTATCCTGAAATTGTAACTTGGCTTCCAAAAGTTGCTTACGGTCCGTAAATCTTTTAAAAAATGAAAAGACTTAATTTTTTAATTGTAATTATATTTTCTATATTTGTTTCAAGCATTTTAAAAGCTGACTCAAACACCCCATTAAAAGAATATTTGAAAAATAAAGATATAGAAGAAGGTTCCACACAAATATTTTTGCTAAATAGATGTAGTGCAATTTATGCATATGCATCCGCAATTCTTTTAAACACTGATCCGGTTAATTCAAAAAATTTTATAGAGATTGCAAATAATTTATTATTTAAATCTGTAGAATTAATGGTGATTGATGAAAAAGAAAAATTAGAAGAAGCGCAAAAAAAAGCAGAAAAAAAAAGAAAAAAATTATTTGATATTTATATCGCAGATGGAAAAAAAAATTGGGAAAAAAATAAATCTCACTTTAAAGGATCATATATTTCTGATGATATGTCTATTTGTTCTAAACTTGTTGAAGATAGCTAATCAATAATTTATAATTATCTTGAATAATGGTTAATTATAATTAAAAGATAGTTTCATAAATGAGTAAAAAAATTTCTTTAATTGGTGCAGGCCAAATAGGTGGAACATTAGCTCATTTAATTGGTTTAAAAGAATTGGCTTTAGAAGTTGTTCTTTTTGATGTAGCTAGCGGAATTGCTAAGGGCAAAGCTTTAGATATTGCACAATCTTCATCTGTAGATGGATTTAATGTAGGATTCTTAGGTACTGACAAATATGAAGATATAAAAAATTCTGACGCAATAATTATTACGGCTGGAGTCCCTAGAAAACCAGGTATGAGCAGAGATGATTTGTTAGGCATAAATTTAAAAATTATTAAACAAGTTGCGCAAGGGATTAAAGAACATGCTCCTAATGCTTTTGTAATATGTATTACAAATCCTTTGGATGTAATGGTGATGGCTTTTCAAAAATATTCAAATTTACCTACAAATAAAGTAGTTGGAATGGCCGGAATTTTAGACAGTTCAAGATTTAAATTATTTTTATCACTAGAACTTAAAGTTCCAGTAAAAGAAATTGAAGCAATGGTGATGGGAGGCCATGGAGATACCATGGTTCCATTGCCAAGATTTACAAAAGTTTCAGGAAAACCATTGTTGGATTTAGTAAAAGAGGGAAAATTATCACCAGAAAGATTAGAAGAAATCAACCAAAGAACTAGAGATGGAGGTGCTGAAATTGTTAAATATTTAGAAAAAGGTTCAGCATTTTATGCGCCAGCAGCATCAGGTATTCAGATGGCTGAAGCATATTTAAAAGATGAAAAAAAATTATTACCTTGTGCTGCTTACCTTAATGGAGAATATGGTATAAAAAATATTTATGCAGGTGTGCCGGTTATAATTGGAAAATCAGGTGTTGAAAAAATTGAAGAAATAAAATTGGATGATAAAGAAAAAAAAGAATTTATTAATTCAATTGAGGCTGTCAAAAAATTATGGGAAGCTGCATCTAAAATAGATCCAGATCTCTCTAAATAATGAATATTCACGAACACCAAGCAAAACAAATCTTAAAAAAATATGGAGTAGCTGTGCCAAATGGTGTTTTTGGCCATACGGTTAAAGATTTAATTGAAAAATCAAAATTATTAAAGACAGAAAAGTATATTTTAAAAGCACAAATTCATGCGGGAGGCAGAGGTAAAGCTGGTGGTGTAAAAATACTTGATAATATTAAAGAATTAACAGAGGCATCAAAAGAAATGTTGGGCAAAAAACTTATTACTCATCAGACAGGCCCAGAAGGTAAAGTGGTCAAAAGACTATATGTTGAAGAGTCTTCTAATATAGAAAAAGAATTTTATTTATCGTGTTTGGTTGATAGAGCTAGTTCAAAAATTGCATTTATTTCAAGTGATCAGGGAGGAATGGATATTGAAGAGGTAGCAAAGAAAAATCCAGAAAAAATTATAACAACAAAAATTAATTATTCCAAAGAAATTTCAAATGAAGATTGTGAAAGTATAATAAAAATCTTCTCTCTAAAAGGAAAAACAAAAGAACAAGGAAAGAATTTAATAAAAGCAATTTACAAAATGTTTATAAGTACCGATGCAAGCATGGTTGAAATAAATCCCTTAATTGTAACTAAAGAAGAAAACATGCTTTGTTTAGATGCAAAAGTTAATTTTGATGATAATGCTTTATTTAAACATCCAGAAATTGCTGAGTTAAGAGATTTTAGCGAAGAAGATTCAATTGAGATAGAAGCGAGCAAAAATGATTTGTCCTATATAAAATTAGATGGCAGCATAGGTTGTATGGTTAATGGAGCAGGTCTAGCTATGGCAACAATGGATATTATAAAATTATATGGAGAAGAGCCTGCCAACTTTCTAGATGTTGGTGGAGGAGCTTCTAAAGAAAAAGTATCTGCTGCATTAAAATTAATTCTTTCAGATAAAAATGTTAAAGGTATTTTAATAAATATTTTTGGTGGAATAATGAGATGTGACGTCCTTGCTCAAGGCGTAATTGATGCAGCAAAAGAAATGGATATAAATGTTCCTTTAGTGGTAAGGCTTGCTGGAACTAATTTTAAAGAGGGAAAGAAAATATTAGATAATTCTGGACTAAAATTAATTTCTGCTGAAAATTTAGACGATGCAGCAAAAAAGATCGTGAAAGCCATAAAATAAAAATGTCTATTTTGGTTAATAAAAATACAAAAGTTATTTGTCAGGGTTTTACTGGGTCTCATGGAACATTTCATTCAGAACAAGCAATAAAATACGGAACAAATTTAGTTGGAGGAGTTACTCCCAAAAAAGGGGGACAAAAACATCTCGATCGACCTGTTTTTAATACTGTTCAAGAAGCAAAAAAAGAAACTGGAGCGAACGCTAGTATGATTTATGTTCCAGCAAAATTTGCCGCCTCAGCTATAATTGAAGCAATTGAATCTTCAATTGAAATTATAGTGTGTATTACTGAAGGTATACCTGTACAAGATATGTTAAAAGTTAAAGAGAAATTAAATTCTTCAAAAAGCAGACTCATAGGACCTAATTGCCCTGGAATAATTACACCAGACGAATGTAAAATTGGGATTATGCCTGGGATTATTCACAAAAAAGGAACTGTTGGAATTATATCAAGATCAGGCACTTTAACTTATGAAGCTGTTGCTCAAACTACAGAAAATGGATTGGGACAATCAACTTGTATTGGCATTGGTGGCGATCCAATAAATGGAACAAACTTTATTGATTGTTTAGATTTATTTTTAAATGATAAAGAAACCCAGTCTATTTTGATGATTGGAGAAATAGGCGGAACAGCAGAAGAAGAAGCTTCAGAATTTTTTAAAAATCACAAAATTAAAAAACCCATAGTTGGTTTTATTGCTGGAATTACAGCTCCACCGGGAAGAAGAATGGGTCACGCCGGAGCTATTATTTCAGGTGGCAAAGGAACAGCTCAAGACAAAATAAATAAAATGGAAGAATGTGGAATTACAATCGCAAAATCACCATCAGAAATAGGCAAAACATTATTAAATAAATTGTCTAATTGAAAAACTAATTTCACATAATATAATAATTATATTAAATTAATGTCTTCGTCTAAAAACATAGAATTTGAACAAACTTCATTTTTAAGCAAATCAAATAGTGCTTTCATTGAAGAAATGTACTCAAAATATGTTGAAAAAGATCCAACTCTTCCAGAAAGTTGGAAAAAATATTTTGAAACTTTGGGCGAGGATTTAAATTTAATTGCAAAAGAAATTGAAGGACCTAGCTGGCAAAAAAACAGAAAAAAAATAAATTTTGGTAAAAATTTTAGTAAAGAGAAAAACTTATACAATAATCAGGATGCTGAAAAAGAAAAAGCGAACACAATTAGAGCCATAGCTTTAATTAGAGCCTACAGAATTAGAGGTCATTTAATTGCTAATTTGGACCCACTTGGAATGATGGAAAGAAAATATCTTCACGAACTGCATCCATCCGACCATGGATTTATTAAAGAAGATTATGATAAAAAAATTTTCTTATATTCTTATTTGGATAAAGGTTACTCGACAGTTAATGAAATAATTTCCAGTTTAAAGAAGATTTATTGTTCAACAATTGGCGTTGAATATATGCATATTTCAGATCCAATAGAAAAAGTTTGGTTTAGGAATAGAATGGAGAAAGAAGAAAACCAACTTAAATTTACCGATATTGGAAAAAAAGCAATATTAAATAAAATTATTCAAGCAGAGGGCTTTGAAAAATTTTTAGCAAAAAAATACGTTGGGACAAAAAGATTTGGATTAGATGGAGCAGAGTCTTTAATTCCTGCAATGGAACAAATTATTAAAAGAGGAGGACAACTAGGAGTTAAAGAAATTAAAATTGGCATGCCACATAGAGGCAGATTGAATGTTTTAGCTAATGTTTTGCAAAAGTCTTATAAAAGAATTTTTAATGAGTTTGCAGGAGAATTTTCAACCACTGTAGAAGAATCGGCTGGTGATGTTAAATATCATTTAGGAGCATCATCAAATAGAGAATTTGATGGTAATTCAGTGCATGTTAGTTTAACCGATAATCCTTCACATCTGGAAGCTGTAGATCCAGTTGTTTTAGGACAAACAAGAGCAAAGCAATTTTTTCACAAAGATTCAAAACGAAATAAAGTAATACCAATATTGATTCATGGTGATGCTGCCTTTGCAGGACAAGGTGTAGTAGCAGAATGTTTTGCAATGTCGGGCTTACCTGGTCACAATACAGGAGGAACAATACATATAATTGTAAATAATCAGATTGGTTTTACGACAAGTCCTAGATTTGCAAGATCAAGCCCTTACCCTTCTGATCTAGGAAAAGTTGTTGATGCTCCCATATTACATTGCAATGGTGATGATCCTGAGGCAGTTATTTATTGTGCGAAGATTGCAATCGAGTTTAGACATAAATTTAATAAAGATGTTGTTATTGATATGATTTGTTATCGAAGATTTGGTCACAATGAAGGAGATGAACCTTCTTTTACTCAACCTTTAATGTATAAAAAAATTAGACAACACCCCACAACATTAAATGTTTATGGAAATAGACTTGTCAAAGAAGGAAGCATCAGCGCAGAACAATTTGAAAAAATGAAAAATGATTTTAAAAATCTTCTAGAAGAACAGTACAAAACTGCTAAAGACTATAAGCCTAAAATTGAATGGTATGAAGGAACTTGGTCAAGATACAGACCAGAAAAAGGAAAAGATAAGAGAGGAAAAAGTGGAGTTGAATTAGCTAAAATTCAGAAAATTTCTGAAAAAATTAATACTATTCCTTCAACAGTAAATGTTCATAAAACAATTTCTAAAGTTTTAGATTTGAGAAAACAATCAGTTATTAAAAAAAAAGGAATAGACTGGGCGTCAGCTGAATCATTGGCATTTGGCACTTTACTTGAAGAAGGTTTTCCTGTGAGGCTTGTCGGGCAAGATTCTGGAAGAGGAACATTCAGTCAAAGACATTCTGTTTTGAGAAATCAAAAAGATAACTCTCGATATATACCGTTAAATCATATTTCAAAAAATCAAAAAAATTTTGAAGTTGTTGATAGTTTTCTATCTGAACTTGCTGTTCTTGGATTTGAATATGGTTACAGTTTAGTTGAACCAAGTACGCTAACTATTTGGGAAGCACAATTTGGAGATTTTGCTAATGGTGCTCAAATAATTATAGATCAATTTATTGCATCGGGGGAAAGAAAATGGTCCAGAGCAAGTGGACTTGTAATGCTTTTGCCTCATGGATATGAGGGACAAGGCCCAGAACATTCATCTGGAAGACTAGAAAGATTTTTACAACTATGTGCTCAGGACAACTTGCAAGTAATGAATTGCACAACTCCTGCAAATTATTTTCATGCTTTGAGACGCCAAATACACAGAGATTTTAGAAAACCCTTAGTTATTATGACACCAAAATCATTATTAAGAAATAAGCTTTGCGTATCAAATTTAGAAGATTTTGGTAAAAAAAATTCTTTTCATAGAGTTTTATGGGATCACGCTATTGATCCTAAGGAAAGCGGTTTTGTAAAACTTAAAAAAAGTGAAAAAATAAGAAAAGTCATTTTGTGCTCTGGGAAGGTTTACTTTGATCTTTTGGAAGAAAGAGAAAAATTAAAAAATGACGAAGTAGTAATATTTAGAATAGAACAGCTATACCCATTTCCTGTCAAACCTCTGGTTAAAGAGATTAAAAGATATGCTAAAAATGCAAAATTTTACTGGTGCCAAGAAGAACCAAAGAATATGGGTGCATGGCTTTTAGTGCGAGATTATATTCAATGGACATTAAAGTATATTGGAGCTAAAAATAAAGAAATCATGTATATAGGTAGAAATCCCGCAGCATCTCCAGCTACTGGATATGCTAAAAGGCACCTAGCACAACAGAAGGCAATAATAGATCAGGTTTTTGAATAAAAATGAGTGAAAAGATTGTAGTACCGGCATTAGGAGAAAGTATAACTGAAGCAACAGTAGCTAAATGGTTAAAAAATACTGGAGACAGTATAGAGGCCGACGAACCAATTGTTGAACTTGAAACAGATAAAGTTAACCTTGAAGTTCCATCTCCAGTTAATGGAGTTTTAGGAAAAATTAGCGCAAGTGAAGGTGATGTAGTTAAAGTTGGTTCAATATTAGGTCTAATCAACTCAAATTCAAAAGGTCATACTGGCAACAATTTAAAAGAGAAGTTAGAAGACAAAGAAGAAAATAATGTAGTAAATATTGATATTGAAAAAAAGAAAGAACAAAAAGAAATTAGAATTTTTAAAAAAGAAGAAAAAGAAATTGATGAAGAAGAGAGTCCTATAGAGGAAAAACCTTTAGTTTTATCAAATAAAGAAATTGACGAAGAAGAGAGTCCTATAGAGGAAAAACCTTTAGTTTTAACAAATGTGGTTGAAGAAAAAATAGAAACTAATCAAAATTTATCTCCAGCGGTAAGAAAAATAGTTGCTGAAAATAAAATTGATGTAAAAAAAATCAAAGGATCTGGAAAGGATGGAAGAGTATTAAAAGAAGATTTGATTAATTTGATGGGGGTTAACCCGGGTCCATCTGAGAGAAAAATTAAATACGGTCATGAGGAAAGAATTAAAATGACTAGATTAAGACAAACGATAGCAAAAAGATTAAAACAAGCCCAAGAAAATGCAGCCTTGCTTACAACTTTTAATGAAGTAGATATGACAAATATTATTGAAATGAGAAAAGAAAATCAGGGTGATTTTCAAAAAAGATATGGAATTAAATTAGGATTTATGTCTTTTTTTGTAAAAGCTTCTGTAGTTGCTTTAAAAAATTTTCCAGCTGTTAATGCTGAAATAGAAGGTAATGAAATAGTTTATAAAAATTATTATAATATAAGTTTTGCAGTAGGTACTGAAAAAGGTCTTGTTGTTCCAGTTTTAAGAAATGCAGACGAACTATCATTTGCTGATATAGAAAAAAATATAAAAAATCTTTCAGATAAAGCTAAGGATGGAAAACTAACTATTGAAGATCTGCAAGGAGGAACTTTTACAATTAGTAACGGTGGTGTTTACGGATCTATGCTTTCCACGCCTATTTTAAATTTACCACAGTCAGGCGTATTAGGCATGCATAATATTGTTGATAGGCCTATAGTAGTTGACGGGGAAATTAAAATTAGGCCGGTTATGTATTTGGCTTTATCATATGACCATCGAATAATAGATGGAAAAGACTCGGTATCATTTTTAAAAACTATAAAAGAGAATTTAGAAGATCCTAGAAGATTATTTTTAAATATTTAAATGTCAGAAAAATTTCAAGCAGTTGTTATCGGCGGAGGTCCAGGAGGTTATGTATGTGCAATAAGATTATCACAACTAGGGATAAAAACAGCCTGTATAGATTCTAGAGTAACATTAGGTGGAACATGTTTAAATATAGGTTGCATACCATCAAAAAGTTTACTGAACTTGTCTGAAAATTTTGAAAAAACAAAAAACTTTTCTAATCTTGGAATAGAAGTTGGTCAGGTTAAATTAAATTTAGATAAAATAATGCAAAATAAAAATAAAGCAGTAGATACTTTGACTAAAGGAGTAGAGTTCTTATTTAAAAAAAATAAAGTTTCTTATTACAAGGGAATTGCTAGCTTTAAATCTGAAAAAAAAATTTCAATAAAAGATGAAAAAAAAAAAGAAACTATAATTGAAGCAGAAAAAATAATTATAAGCACAGGTTCAGAACCAACATCATTACCCGGTATGGAGTTTGATGAAAAGATAGTTTTATCTTCGACTGGGGCATTATCTTTAAAAAAAGTACCAAAAAAAATGGTAGTGGTTGGTGGAGGTTATATTGGGTTAGAAATGGGTTCAGTTTGGTTAAGATTTGGTACCGAAGTACATGTTGTAGAATTTTTAGATCATATTACACCTGGGATGGACAGAGAAATTTCAAAAGAGCTTATGAAAATATTAAAAAAGCAAGGAATGAAATTTCACTTGCAAACCAAACTAGAAAGTATCAAAAAAAATAATAGTGGAGTTAAAATTACAACAAAAGATAAAGATGGAAAAAAAATTGATTTTGATTGTGATGTTGTATTAATTTCAGTTGGTAGAAAACCAAATACAAAAAACTTAGGTTTAGAAAAAATAAACATTGTTTTAGATGATAAAAAACGAATAAAAACTAACAGTAATTTTGAAACAAATGTAAAGAATATTTACGCAATAGGAGATGTTATATCGGGACCCATGTTGGCGCACAAAGCTGAAGAAGAAGGTATTGCTGTAGCAGAACTGATTGCAGGTCAATCGGGGCATGTTAATTATGATGTTATACCAGGCGTAATTTATACATCACCCGAAGTTGCATCGGTTGGAAAAACAGAAGAACAATTAAAAGAATTAAATAAAAAATATAAAGTAGGAAAATTTCCTTTTTTAGCTAATTCAAGAGCCAAAGCTATCGATGAACCCGAAGGCTTTGTAAAAATACTAGTAGACGGTAAAACAGATAAAATTTTGGGCGTTCATATGATAGGCCCTCATGCAGGTGAAATGATTGCAGAAATAGGAATTGCTATGGAATTTGGAGCAAGTGCAGAAGATATTGCTCGAACTTGCCATGCCCATCCAACTTTTTCTGAAGCCATAAAAGAGGCCGCTTTATCTGTAGATAAAAGAGCAATACACTCTTAAAAAATTTTCATAATATATAAATATGAAAGTGCCGATTCTTTTGCCAAATATCTTTAACTACCCATTTACGTATCAGTCAGATTTGAATCTAAAAGTTGGCGAATATGTAATAGTTCCTTTTGGTAAAACTAAAATGGTAGGTGTAGTTTGGAATCATTTTGAAACAGATAATCAAAAAAATTTTCATATAAAAAAAATTATAAAAAAACTAAAAGTCAAACCATTAAATAAGAACACAATTAAGTTTTTAAACTGGTTTTCGCAATACAATTTAATTCCAAAAGGAATGTCTTTAAAGCTGCATTTATTAAGCAATGAAGCAGTGGAAGAGATGCCTGATAAAGAATATGAAAGTTATAAATTAATAAAAAAAACAAATGATTTTAAACTTTCTGAAGAACAAGAGAAAAGTCTTGATGAATTAAAAATTAAAAATAAAGAATTTAGAGTTCATGTGCTTCAAGGAACAACCGGATCTGGGAAAACAATAGTATATTTTAATTCAATAAAAAATAAAATTGACAAGGGTTATCAAGGGTTAATTTTGCTACCAGAGATAGGACTAACATCTGAATTTGAGAAAAAATTTATAGATTTTTTCGGATTTGCTCCTGCAATTTGGCATTCTGGAATAACAAAAAAGAAGAAAAAAATTATTTGGGCTGGATTAAATAACGGAAAAATTAAAGTAGTTATTGGTGCAAGATCTGCATTATTTTTACCATTTAATAAATTAGGAATAATTATTGTAGATGAAGAACACGATCAATCATACAAGCAAGATGAAGGTGTAATTTACAATGCTCGTGACATGGCAATCTCAAGAGCTTCTTTTGAAAATATACCAATAGATCTTGTCTCTGCAGTACCATCAATAGAAACTTATGAAAATATAAAAAAAAAAAAATATTCCTACTCTAGAATAATCAACAGATATAAAAATGCTCAGCTTCCTGAACATCAAATTATTGATTTAAATAAATATAAACTAAACAATCAATCTTGGATTTCATCAAAAACAATAGAAAAAGTAAAATATCATTTAGAAAATGATGATCAGGTTCTTTTTTTTATAAATAGAAGAGGATTTTCACCTTATGTTTTTTGCAAAAATTGTTTAAAAGTTTATTCATGCCCACACTGTTCAATTAATTTAGTTTATCATAAAAATAAAAAAAAACTGTTGTGTCATTATTGTGGTTTCGCATCAAATTTGAAAAGAAAATGTGATAGGAATATAAGTGGTAGTTGTAAATTTACTTTTAGTGGACCTGGAGTAGAAAAAATTTTTGAAGAGGTAAAAAAATTTTTTCCCAATCACAAATCATTAATTTTTTCTAGTGACACAATGAATAAAAAATCATCTTCAAATGATCTACAAAAAATTATTAATAATGAAGTTAAAATTTTAATTGGCACACAATTAATATCTAAAGGCTACCACTTCCCAAATTTAAACTGTATTGTTGTTTTAGATATAGACTTATCATCTCTAGGTCATGATTTAAGAGGTGCAGAGAAGAATCTACAATTATATCACCAACTTTCAGGAAGAGCAGGTAGAGCTGGGAAGCCGGCAACTGTATATTTTCAAACCTATAATTTAAAATCTGATACAATTTCTAAACTTACAAATTCTGATCCATTTATATTTTTAGAAAATGAACTTCAATTAAGAAAAAAAAATAATCTACCACCATTCGAAAGGTTTGTTTCTTTGATATTAACTTCTAAAAATGAAAAAAAATTGGAAAATGAATCTTATAGGCTTAAACGACACTTAGTGAAAAATTTAAATGGTAAAATTTTAGGGCCTATAAATGCACCTATTTATAAGATTAGAAAAAATTTTAGAAATAGGTTATTGATACGAAGCAAAAAGACACATAAAATTCAAGAGCCTCTTGGCTTGGTCTTGAAAAAATTTGAATTTTCATCAGGAATGAAACTAACGGTTGATGTTGACCCAATAAGCTTTAATTAATTGTTAAAAAAAAAGCAATTTTGACAATCTGCAGCTTGAAGAGAATATTGTCATGTGCTACTTAAATTCAAAATTTTAAGGAAACTTCGAATATTAATTAGAGGCATAAATTGAGTAAAAATAAGAGTTTTTCTGGCACATCAGCGAATAGGTATTCACTAGCGCTTTACGAACTGGCAAACGAGTCTAATGAACTAAATGAAATAGAAAAAAATTGTTCTTCATTGATTAAACTAATATTTAATAGTGATGAATTTAAATCGTTAATAAAAAATCCCACTATAAAAAAGGAAGAACTACTTTCTACTGTTTTAAAAATATCAGAGCAATATAAATTGAATGGTTTACTAATTAAATTTTTGAGCTTTTTAATATCAAAAAGAAGATTTTTTTATGTTGAAAAAATATTAAAGGATTTTATTGAAACTTGTTCAAAAAAAAGGGGGGAAGTGAAAGCTCAATTAACTTCAGCAAAAAAACTTTCGGAAGGCGAGATAAATAGCATTAAAGAAGAATTAACAAAAAATTTTAGTTCAAAAATAAAATTAAATTATAAATATGATGCAAGTTTAATTGGTGGATTAGTGGTTCAAATAGGTAGTACAATGGTTGATACTTCAATTAAAAATAAATTACAAAAAATAGAAAGTAGAATGATAGAGGCTTAAATGGAAATAAATCCTTCAGAAGTAACAAAAATATTAAAAGAACAAATAAAAAATTTTGGAGATAAGGCGGAGATAACTGAGGTGGGACAAGTTTTATCAGTAGGTGATGGTATAGCTAGAATTTATGGGCTCGATAATGTTCAAGCAGGAGAAATGGTAGAATTTGTCGATGGTTCAAAAGGTATGGCGTTAAACTTAGAAAGTGAAAATGTTGGTGTTGTAATTTTTGGAGATGATAAGGCTATTAAAGAAGGAGACACTGTTAAAAGAACAGGGGCAATTGTTGATACTCCAGTTGGAAAAGAATTATTAGGAAGAGTTGTTGATGGGTTAGGAAATCCAATAGATGGAAAAGGAGCATTAGATAAAAGTGTTAAAAGAAGCAGAGTTGAAGTAAAGGCTCCAGGAATAATTCCACGTAAATCGGTTAGCGAACCAATGCAAACTGGACTTAAATCAATTGATAGTTTGGTTCCAATTGGAAGAGGTCAGAGAGAATTAATTATTGGTGATAGACAAACAGGTAAAACTGCAGTTGCTATTGATGCAATTATAAACCAAAAAAAAATAAATGAATCTAATGATGAGAAACAAAAATTATACTGTGTTTACGTAGCAATAGGTCAAAAAAGATCTACAGTTAGACAAATTGAAAAAACTTTAGAAGAAGCTGGTGCAATGGAATATACAACGATTGTTGCAGCGACAGCTTCAGATGCGGCTCCACTTCAATTTTTAGCTCCTTATACTGGTTGTGCTATGGGAGAATATTTTAGAGATAATGGAATGCATGCATTAATTATATACGATGATCTTTCAAAACAAGCGGTTGCTTATAGGCAAATGTCACTTTTACTAAGAAGACCTCCTGGAAGAGAAGCTTACCCGGGAGATGTATTTTATTTACATAGCAGACTACTTGAAAGAGCTGCTAAATTGAGCGATGAGCATGGAGGAGGATCTTTGACAGCACTTCCAATAATTGAAACACAAGGTGGTGATGTTTCTGCATTTATACCTACCAATGTGATTTCAATTACAGATGGTCAAATTTTTTTGGAAACAGAATTATTCAACCAAGGTATAAGACCAGCAATTAACGTAGGACTATCTGTTTCAAGAGTTGGATCTTCTGCTCAAACGAAGGCAATGAAAAAAGTTTCTGGATCAATGAAACTTGAATTAGCTCAATATAGAGAAATGGCAGCATTTGCTCAGTTTGGATCAGATTTAGATGCTTCTACTCAGAAACTTTTAAACAGAGGTTCTAAATTAACTGAACTATTAAAACAAAAACAATACTCCCCTATGACTGTGGCTGAACAAGTAATTTCAGTATTTTGTGGTGTTAAAGGTCATTTAGATGATATTGAACAAAAAAATATTGCTAATTTTGAAAATAAAATTATAGAAAAATGTAAATCTGAAAAACCAGAAATTTTAGATTCAATATCAAATTCAGGTAAACTTGAAGATGTTGTGGAAAAATCTTTAAATGAAATTATTACCGAACTTAAAAAAAATTTTAATTCTTAGAAAATGGCAAGTTTAGACGATTTAAAAAAAAGAATATCGAGTGTTAAATCTACTCAAAAGATTACAAAGGCAATGAAAATGGTTGCCGCATCTAAATTAAGAAGAGCTCAAGAAAGTGCAGAAAAAGGAAGGCCATATTCAGATAAAATGAATAATATTATTCTTAATCTTTCGAATAGTATTTCAGACAAGGAAAATTCTCCTAAATTACTTGCAGGTTCAGGCGAAGATAAAGTTCATTTATGCATTGTTATGACTTCTGATAGGGGTTTATGTGGAGGATTTAATACGAATATAATTAAAAAAGCCAAATCATATTTTCAAAAAATATTAGATTCGGGGAAAATCTTAAAAATTATTACAGTAGGATCAAAAGGTTATGACCAACTAAAAAGAACTTATAAAGAGAATATAATTGAAAAAATTTCTTTCAAAGAATCTAAGAACGTAAATTATTTTGATGCTGACAAAGTAGGAAAAATAATTATTGATAAGTTTGAAAAAAAAGAATTTGATGTATGTACAATTTTTTATAATCAATTTAAAAATGTAATAACTCAAATACCACAAGAACAGCAAATTATTCCTTTAAAAGCTTCTGAGTCTGAGACATCTTCATCTGAAGATAACTATGAATTTGAACCTGAGGAAGATGAAATTTTAAGTAACTTACTGCCAAAAAATATTTCTACTCAGATTTTTAAAGCAATGTTAGAGAATTCAGCTAGCGAACAAGGTTCAAGAATGAGTGCAATGGATAACGCAACTAGAAATGCAGGTGAAATGGTTGACAAGCTCACTATTCAGTATAATAGAAGTCGTCAAGCGGCAATTACTAAAGAATTAATTGAAATTATATCAGGAGCAGAAAGTTTATAATTATGAGAAAAGGAAAAATTACACAGATTATTGGAGCGGTAGTAGACGTTAAATTTGAAGGAGATCTACCAGAAATATTAACTGCATTAGAGTGTGATAATAGTGGCAATAGACTAGTTTTAGAAGTTGCACAGCATTTAGGAGAATCAAGTGTTAGAACGATTGCTATGGATGCAACAGAAGGTTTGAAAAGGGGTGATGAAGTAACTGATACTGGAGCCCCAATTAAAGTTCCTGTTGGACCAGAAACTCTAGGAAGAATTATAAATGTAATTGGTGAACCTATTGATGAAAAAGGTGAGGTTAAAACTAAAGAAAGTTGGGCTATTCATAGATCAGCACCAGAATTTAACGACCAATCTACAGAAACAGAAATTTTAGTAACGGGAATTAAAGTTGTAGACCTATTAGCACCATACGCAAAAGGTGGTAAAATTGGTTTATTTGGTGGTGCAGGAGTAGGAAAAACAGTTCTTATCATGGAATTAATTAATAATGTCGCAAAAGCGCATGGAGGTTTTTCAGTTTTTGCTGGAGTTGGAGAAAGAACTAGAGAAGGAAATGATCTTTATCATGAAATGATAGAGTCGGGAGTTATTAAACCAGAAGGTACGGGGTCAAAAGCTGCATTAGTTTATGGTCAGATGAATGAACCACCAGGAGCAAGAGCTAGAGTAGCACTATCAGGATTAACGGTTGCTGAATATTTTAGAGATCAAGAAGGTCAAGATGTACTTTTTTTCGTAGATAATATATTTAGATTTACTCAAGCAGGCTCCGAAGTTTCTGCATTATTGGGAAGAATTCCGTCAGCTGTAGGATACCAACCGACATTAGCTACGGATATGGGAAATCTTCAAGAAAGAATTACCACCACAAATAAAGGTTCTATTACATCTGTTCAAGCCATATATGTGCCAGCAGACGATTTAACCGACCCAGCACCCGCAACATCTTTTTCACACCTAGATGCAACAACAGTATTATCTAGACAAATAGCAGAAATCGGAATTTATCCAGCTGTAGACCCATTAGATTCAACTTCTAGAATTTTAGATCCAAGAATAGTTGGAGATGAGCATTATAGGGTAGCTAGAGAAGTTCAAAAGGTATTGCAAACTTATAAGTCTCTACAGGATATTATTGCCATTTTAGGTATGGATGAATTATCCGAGGAAGACAAACTAACTGTAGCTAGAGCTAGAAAAATTCAAAGATTTTTATCACAGCCTTTCTTTGTTGCAGAAGTATTTACTGGGTCCCCAGGAAAACTTGTTGACCTAGAATCTACAATCAAAGGTTTTGATGCAATTTGCAAAGGCGAATACGATCACTTGCCTGAAGCGGCATTTTATATGGTAGGAACAATAGAAGAAGCAGTTGAAAAAGCTGAAAAAATGGCAAAAGAGGCAGCAGCATAATGAGAGAAGGTTTTAAACTTGAAATAGTAAACCCAGAAAGTTCATTTTTATCAAAAGAAGGAGTTTCAGAGGTAGTAGTGCCAGCGTTTGAAGGTGATATGGGAATATTAAAAGATCATATATCAATAATATCTTTTTTAAAACCTGGACTAATGAGGATTTTTGAAGGATCAAATGAAGAAATTTATTATGTTGATGATGGAATAATAGAATTTAAAAATAATTGTTTATCAATATTAACAAGTAATATTTTTGATATTAAAAAAATTGATAAAAATTTTGCAAAAGATGCTTTGGCTAAAGCTGAGCAAGATGCTCAAAAAAAAGACATTTCCGATCAAAGCAAATATTTGCTTGATCAAAAAATTGAAGTTTTAAAAAATTTAACTTTAAATTAGTTTAATATTTTTGATATTTCTTGTTTAATATTTTTGTAAACGTTTAGTTTAAAATTTACAGCTATTTTTGTTAAATCTTCTAAATCAATCCATTTCCAGTCTAGAAATTCAGGTTTTTTTGTATTTATATTAATCTCTGATTCATTTCCAATAAATCTCATAATAAACCATTTTTGTGTTTGGCCTTTAAATCTACCTTTCCAGATAATTCCTATTAACTTATCGGGCAAAATGTAGGTTAGTTTTTTTTCAATTTCTTGAACTAGTTCTACACTTACTATACTAGTTTCCTCTTTTAATTCTCTCAAAGCAGCATCATAATAGTTTTCACCCTCGTCAACACCTCCCTGGGGCATCTGCCAAAAGTTTTTTGGGTTATCTATTCTTTTGGCTACGAATATTTTATTTTCATTATTTAACACAACAATTCCAACTCCGTTCCTGTAAGGGAGTTTTTCAAAGTTTTTCACTTTTTTATCCATTGAGAAGCTTTAATGCAAATTTAAGCTGATTATCGTTTTCGGTATTTATTTTAAAGTCGTCTGTTTCTTCAGCTATTTCAATATCAGGTACCACTCCTACTTCTGAAATAGATTTTCCTGAAGGCAAATAGTACTTTGATATAGTTAGTCTTATAGCTCCTTTATTTTTTAAAGGAATAATTGATTGAACAGATCCTTTGCCATAGCTTTGTTCGCCAATGATTATAGCTCTTTTATGATCTTTTAGAGCACCAGCTACAATTTCCGATGCTGAAGCTGATCCATAATTAATTAAAACAATTAAAGTTTTTCCATCAATTATGTCACCTTCTCGTGCAAAAAATTTTTTATTTTCTGATTTATTTCTACTTTTAGTGGACACTATCTCACCTTCATTTAAAAAAAAATCTGATATTTTTATTGCTTGAGAAAGTAAGCCGCCAGGGTTGTTTCTTAGATCTAAAATATAACTTTTTACACTTTTGTTTTTTTTTATTTCTTTAAGTTTATTTTTAATTTGATCACTGCTATTTTCATTAAAAGCATTTAACCTTAAATAACCCACCTCATCTTTTAAGATTTCAGATTTTACAGACTGGATTTTAATAATTTCTCTTGTTATTTTAAAAATTAATGCTTTTCTAACTCCTTTTCTTCTGACTGTAATTTCTATATCACTTCCAACCTTTCCTCTCATTAATTCTACTGCTTCTGATAATGATTTTCCTTGAACTTGAACATTATTAATTTTAACGATGTAATCACCTGCTTTTATACCAACTTTAGAAGCCGGGGTACCATCAATTGGCGAAATCACTTTTACCACTCCAGCTTCCATACTAACTTCAATTCCTAAACCGCCAAATTCTCCGCTAGTTTCAGTTTGCATATCTAATAACATTTCTGGTGACATGTAGGATGAATATGGGTCAAGCGACTGCAAGACACCATCAATAGCTGCATCCATCACTTCACTTTGGTCAATTTCTTCTACATATTCATCGTTGATCTTCTTTAATACTTCGCTAAACAAATCAATCTTTTCATAGAGCTTGGTATTGTTAGCAGCAAAACTTTTACTAAAATAAAATAAAAATAAAATTGGTATAATTTTAATGTATTTTTTCATATTGTAACTTTTTCTTTTGGTATTAATTGAGACCACATTTTTTCCAGTTCGTAAAATTTTCTTTTTTCTGGGTTAAAAATATGAACTATTAAATCTATACCATCGATAAGCTTCCATTCACTACTATCAGAACCCTCTATTTTACAATTTTTAATTCCACTATTTTTAAATTTTTCTAAAACTTGCTCAGAAAGAGCCTGAATATGTCTTGATGATGTACCGCTTGCTATAATCATGTGGTCCGCTATTGAGCTTTTGTTTGCAAGATCTATGCTAATTACATCTAATGCTTTATTGCTATCTAAGGTTTTTAAAATTATTTCTTTTAGATCTTTGATTTTATCCATTAATTATTAAAATCTTATCAAATTTTTCTTAATTTAGAAGATGAAATATTAACTTTTTTAAACTTCACAAATCTTAAATTTTTTTGCCTTAAGTGTTTAAAAGCGATCGATTTTAAAGATTTTGATTTATATCCCAGCCTATCAAAAACTAAAATGTTACATTTTTGTGAAATTAATTTCCATTTATGCCATTTGTGAAATTTAACAAGATTATCTGCTCCAATAATTAAAAATATATTGAAATTATTTTTTTTTTTTAAGTAATTTATTAAATTTATTGTTCTGTTAGATTTAATTTTATCTTCATAATATCTAATTTTAATAAATTTTATAAATTTTGTAATTTTTTTTGAAAATTTAATTCTTTCTTTCAAATTTAAACTGCTCTTTTTTTTAAAAGGATTCTTTTTAGTAATAGCCCAGATTATATGTTCTAATTTAAATTTTTTTTTTGCCTTTATAGATATTGCTAGATGCCCTTTATGTGGAGGATCAAAGCTGCCACCCAATAAACCAATATTTTTTATTTTCTTTTTATTCCTTATTTTCAATTTTATTTCCTAACGTGGCCACTTCCATGAACTTCATATTTATATGAAATTAATTGTTTTAACCCAACAGGACCTCTTGGTGGTAAGCTATTTGTTGAAATTCCAACTTCACCTCCAAATCCAAATTCTCCACCATCAGCAAATTGTGTTGATGTATTATGCATAACTATCGAACTATTAATATTTTTAATAAATTTTTTTGCAGTTTTTTTGTTTTTTGTAATTATAGATTCTGTGTGCATTGTTCCATATTTGTTGATGTGTTTTATTGCCTCTTCACAGTTGTTAACAGATTTAGCAGAAATTGTAGCAGATAAATATTCTGTAGACCAATCTTTATCTTTTGCTGGGTATATTTTTCCTTTAAAAAATTTTCTTAATAAATTGTCTCCTTTAATTTTGCAACCATTATTCTGCAAATTTTTTAAAACTATATTGCAAAATTTTTTAACAATTTTTTTGTGAAATAAAACTGTTTCTGTTGCACCGCATATGCTAGTGTTTCTTAGTTTAGCATTATGAAGAACTTTGGTGGCCATTTTTAAATCTGCATCTTTATCAATATAAGTATGGCAAATTCCTTCTAAATGACCAATTATTGGTAATTTAGATATAGCCTGAACTCTTTTAACTAAACTTTTTCCGCCTCTTGGTATAATGACATCAATTTCATTAGTCATTTTGGCCAATATGAAGTCAACTATTTTTCTATTTCTATTGTTTATAAATTGAACAAAGTCCGGATTTACTTTGTTGGCTATTAGAGCTTTTCTAAACAATGAAGTCAAAATTTTATTAGTATTTAATGCTTCAGAACCGCCTCTTAAAATCACAGCGTTTCCTGACTTAAAGCATAAGCTTGATATATCAGAAGTAACATTTGGCCTACTTTCATAAATAACACCAATTACACCAATAGGTGTTGAAACTTTTTTAATATTTAATCCGTTGGGTCTTTTCCATTTTTCTAAAATTTTATCTACAGGATCTCCTAATTTAATAATGTCACTAACTGATTTTTTTATAGATTCTAATTTTTTTGAATTTAAAATTAATCTATCAATTAAATTTGATTTGAGTTTCTTCTTTTGAGCAAATTTAATATCTTTTTTATTTTGTTGTAATATTTTTTTTTTATTTTTTTTTAAAAAAGATAAAAAACTTTTAAGAACTTTGTTTTTTGTTTTGCTATCAATCTTGATTTCTATTGCTTTTCTTGCCTTTTTACCGATTATCTTAATATATTTGCTCATTTTATAATTCTACCATATCATCCTTATGGACTACTTCAGATTTTGAAATATATCCAAGCAATTTTTCAATTTCATTAGAATGGTGACCCATTATTTTTGCGATTTCAAACGACGAAAATGAACTAAGACCTCTTGCACATTCCTTATAATTTTTATCAATAATTTTTATATGGTCACCTTTATTAAATTTTCCAATAACTTTTTTAATTCCGGCAGCTAATAAACTTTTACCTTTTTTTAAAGCTTGTTTTGCCCCTTCGTCTATAATTAGCTCTCCCCGTGGTGAAATAGAGCTTATTATCCATTTCTTTCTTGCGTCTAATTTAGATATTTTTGGTAAAAACCAAGTACAATTATTTTCATTAATAATTTTTCTAACAGGTCTTAATGGTAATCCATTTGCTATAACCATTTTGCATCCAGATAGTTGACAAACTTTTGCAGCGTCAATTTTTGTTTTCATGCCACCAGTTCCATGCTCTCCAATACTTTTAGTGGCTATATTTTGAATATTTTTGTCAATATTTTTAATTTCTTTTATTAGCTTTGCATTATTGTTTAGTTTTGGATTTTTTGTATACAGGCCATCAACATCAGATAATAAAACTAATACATCCGCACCTGATATTTGAGCAACTCTTGAGGCAAGTCGGTCATTGTCTCCATACTTAATTTCAGTTGTGGCCGTACTATCATTTTCATTTACAACAGGAACAAATCCGAGTCCAAATAAATTTTCAAAAGTTCTTTTTGCGTTTAATGCTCTCCTTCGTTGTTCAGTATCTTCTAGTGTTAATAGAATTTGAGATATATTAATTTTATTTTTAAAAAAATTTTTATTAAACAAATTCATTAATTCAATTTGACCAACTGATGCAACTGCTTGGCTTTTTTCTAATTTAAGATTTTTTTTGCTTAAATTTAATTTTTTGCAACCCATTGCAATAGCCCCGGAGCTGACAATTATAATTTTTTTATTTTTGTTTAGTAAATTTTTTATGTCTTTAGAGAATTCAAATAACCATTTGTTTCTAATTTTTTTCTTATTATCGATCAGTAAAGATGATCCAATTTTTATAACAATTATTTTTGAATTATTAAGATGCATAGGATAGTAATTTTGCTTTAATTTTTGATATTGATTTTTTATTTAATGTCGAAAGAGTAGCTATTTCTGACTTTTTATTTTTTGAAAAGTTGCTAACTATTTTTTTAGCTTCATCTTTGTCTATTAGATCAATTTTATTTAAAACTATAATTTCTTTTTTTTTCAAAAGATCCATGCTATAATTTTTAAGTTCATTTTTAACTTGTATATAAGTGCTTTCCAAGTCTTTTTCAGTTATGTCGATTAGATGTAGCAAAATTTTGCATCTTTCAATATGTTTTAAAAATTTAATACCTAAGCCAACACCTTTGTGGGCGCCTTCTACTAGTCCAGGTATATCAGCAATAGTTATTTCTTTATTATCATACACAGCAACGCCAAGATTTGGATTTAAAGTTGTAAATTTATAATTTGCAATTTTAGGAGTTGCGCTTGTAATAGCTGATAACAGACTCGATTTTCCAGCGTTTGGTAAGCCAATAATTCCAATATCTGCAATCGTTTTTAATTGTAACCAAACTATAAATTCTTCTCCACTTTTACCTTTAGTAAATTTTCTAGGTGCTCTATTTGTAGAACTTTTAAATCTTACATTTCCAAGTCCTCCCTTTCCACCATTAGCTGCAATAAATTCCTCTCCTTGGTTTTTAAAATCAAAAATTAAAGTTTTATTATCTTCTTCAAAAACTTGAGTTCCTACAGGAACTTTTAAGAATAAATCTTTTCCACTCCGTCCTGTACGTTTTTTTCCAGCCCCATCTGTTCCTCTTTCAGCTTTATGATGTTGTTGATATCGATAATCAATGAGCGTATTAAGATTTCTTTCTGATCTTAAGATAACCGATCCTCCTTTACCTCCATCTCCACCATCTGGACCACCAAATTCTATAAATTTTTCTCTTCTAAAACTAGGCGAACCGCTACCACCATCACCTGCTTTGATATAAATTTTTACTTGATCTAGAAATTTCATAATACAACTCTTATTTATTTGGTTGTACTAATTAATTGGGTTTTACTGAAACAAAGGTTCTGTCTGATTTTGTTTTTTTAAATTCAACCTTACCTTTAGCCACTGAAAAAATTGAATGATCTTTACCCATTTTTACATGTTCTCCAGGAAAAATTTTGGTACCTCTTTGTCTAACAATAATATTCCCAGGTACAACATATTGACCCCCATATTTTTTAACACCGAGTCTACGTCCCGCACTATCACGTCCATTCCTCGATGATCCACCTGCTTTTTTTGTTGCCATATTTTACCTTATTATTTTTTTTCCTGAATTTCTTTTTTTACTTCTTTTTTTTTAACAGGTTTAATTAATTTTTCTGCTTCTGATAATAATTTACCATCTTTTGAAAATATTTTGTTAATTCTTATTAAAGAATATTGTTGTCTATGACCATTCTTTCTTCTTGAATTTTTTCTTCGCCTTTTTTTAAAAATTAAGACAGTTCTATTTTTTGAATTTTTTATTAGATTTGCTTCAACTTTAGCACCTTTAATTATGGGCGTTCCAATTTCAATATTAGCATCATCTCCATAAGCTAAAACTTCTTTAAAATCTACCATAGATTCAGGTTTTGAATCATTTAGTTTTTCAACTTTAATAATCTCTCCAGCCTTTACTTTGTACTGTTTTCCACCTGTTTGTATTATCGCGTAAGACATTGTTAATCAAAATTTTATAATCAGCAATATAGTCTGAGACTTTTTTTAGTCAAGGTTAATAAGCTAAAAATTGTCCTTTAAATCTCTTAATTTTGAAAAGTTTTCTAAATTTTTTGATCTTAAAAAAATATTACATTCAATTTCATCTTTTATTGTCGTGGGCATAGTTGGTAAATTTTTCTTTAATTTTTCTTTAATTATATTAATTTTATTTTTAAGATTTTTATTTTCTGGGTCGTGTTTTAAGCAAAAATCAGAATTTTTTAAAGTATACTCATGTCCACAGTATATATTTGTATCTGGTGGAAGTTTTTTAAAAAAATTTAATGATTTAAACATTTGTGAGTAAGTGCCTTCAAAAATTCTTCCACATCCTAAGGAAAAAAGTGTGTCTCCAGTAAAAATATTTTTTTCATTAAAAAAATAAAAACAAATATGGCCACTTGTATGTCCAGGTATATGAACAACTTTTGCTTCAAATTTTTTTTCTTTCCAAATTTGATTATTTTTTACGGTAATGTCTATTTCTGGGATTCTTTTTTTATCATCAATATATCCAACTACTTTTGCACCATATCTTTCTTTTAATTCTTTATTCCCTCCAACATGATCGTAGTGATGGTGTGTATTTAATATAAAATCTAATTTAATATTATTTTTTTCTAAACATTCAATTATTGGTGTTGCTTCACTTGGGTCAATTACACAAGACTTATTATTTTTATCATCAATTATTAAATAGGAATAATTATCTTTAAGACAGGGTATTATTTTGACTTTCATTTTACTTTTCTAAAAGAAAAATTCCTAACTCAGAAGATAGATTTTTTAAATTTAAATTAAAACTATTAATTTCCATAGTTTTTTCATTATGTAATGCTAAAGATTTAAATAATTTTATTTTTTTTTTAGAACAAAAATTAAAAAAATCTTTAAGAGTACACATATGTAAATTTGGAGTATTGTACCATTCGTCTGGAAGATTTTTAGTGACAGGCATCGTTCCTTTTATTAATAGATCTAATCTTACTTTCCAAAAACCAAAATTTGGAATTGTAACTATTGCTTTATCAGCAACCTTTAGAAGGTCATCTATAACTTTTTCTGGATCATAGAATGCTTGTAATGTTTGACTTAAAACTGCATAATTAAAAGATGAATTAGGAAATTGTTTTAAATCTTTTTCAGCATTACCTTCAATTACAGCCAAGCCTTTTGATACACACATTTGAACTTTATCTTTTGAAATTTCTAAACCTCGAGTATCTACATTTTTTTTATCTTTTAAATATTTCATTAAAGTTCCATCACCACAACCAACATCAAGGACTCTTGTATTATTTTCAATTAAATCAGAAATTATTTGAAATTCTTTTTTCATAATTATTTAATAATTTGCTTCTAAAAAGTTTTTTACTGCTTTTAAAAAATCTGGCACATCTAGAAGAAAAGAGTCGTGACCTTTGTCACTCGTAATTTCTATGAAGCCAACTTCAGCACCAGAGGCATTCAAAGCAATTACAATTTCTTTATTTTCAGTTGTTGGATATAACCAATCAGAAGTAAAAGAAATTATAAAAAATTTAGTCTTAGATTTTTCAAATGCCTTTGTTAAGTTTCCTTTGTACTGCTTTACAAGATCAAAGTAGTCCATGGCTCTTGTTATATATAAGTAGCTGTTTGCATCAAATCTATCTACAAATATAGAACCTTGATATCTTAGGTAACTTTCAATTTGAAAGTCTGCGTCAAAACTAAAATTTAAATCATCTTTTTCTTGAAGTTTTCTTCCAAATTTTTCTTGCAATCCTTTCTTAGAAAGATATGTGATATGTGCTGCCATTCTAGCAACAGCTAAACCTTTATCTGGTGAAGAATTTAAGTATGAATAATTTCCATTTTTCCAGTTTGCATCAGCCATTATTGATTGTCTTCCAAGTTCATTGAAAGCAATATTTTGTGCAGAATGGCTAGCAGTGCACGCTATAGGAATTGCTGTTTTTGTTTTTTCAGGAAAATTTGCTACAAATTGAAGTGCCTGCATTCCACCCATTGATCCTCCAGTCACACTATAAAGTTTATCGATTTTAAAAAATTCTAATAAATTATATTGAGCATTAACCATGTCATTTATAGTTATGACTGGAAAATCTATTCCAAATTCTTTATTGGTTTTTGGATTAATACTGCCAGGACCGAAAGACCCCATGCATCCACCAATTACGTTTGCACAAATTACAAAAAATTTATTTGTGTCAATTGCTTTTGATGGCCCAACAGCATGTGACCACCATCCAGGTTTTTTTGTTATAGGGTTTATGCCAGAAACAAATTGATCTCCGGTTAAAGCATGAAATGTTAAAATTGCGTTATCTTTTTTATCGTTTAATTTTCCATAAGTTTCGTAGGCTAAAGGATAGTCACTTATAGTTTCACCACAATCTAATTTGAGAGGTTTTTTTACAATTATTGTTTTTATATTTTCTTTAACATTCATAAATAGTTACTGTTTGTTGAATTGTGAGAAAAAAACTTATTTAGCGGTTTTTTTTAAGCGCTCGCAATTCAGTTAAATCAGCGCACATTTTTTTTACAAGATCAGTTTCAATATGTCAATTTTTTTTATAAAAAAGTGTAATTATCTATAATCCTTGATTAATTTATTTATAAGGTTAGTTATATTAAAAATAACAATGGCTTTACTAAAATTTAAGAAATTAGGAATAGAAACTTACAAACCAGGTAAATCAAAATTATCAAGGTTAAAAAATATAATAAAATTATCTGCAAACGAGTCCGCTTTAGGAGTTAGTCCAAAGGTAAAAAAAGAGATTAATAAAAAAATTAATATTTCAAAGTACCCAGATAGTAAGTCAAAAAATTTGAGAAGATATATTTCAAATAAATTTAAATGCAGGTTTGAAAATATAATTTGTGGAGCCGGATCAGATGAAATTATACAAATTATTTGTACATTATTTTTGAAACCAAAAGATCAAGTGATAGTTCCTAAGTTTAGTTTTTTAATGTATAGAATTTATGCAAAAATAGCAGGTGCTAATATTATATACTCAAAGGAAAAAAACTTTAAAATTTCAGTATCTGAGATTTTAAAAAAAGTTTCAAAAAAAACTAAAATAGTTTTTTTAGCAAACCCAAATAATCCAACAGGAACCTACCTAAAAAAAAAAGAGTTACTTAAATTAAGAAAAAAACTTAGAAGCAACATACTGCTTGTAGTTGATGATGCGTATGTTGAATATATGAAAAATAAAAATTATGAGTCAGGTTTAAAATTATTTAAAAATAAAAAAAATGTTTTAATTCTTAGAACTTTTTCTAAAATATATGGTCTGGCATCATTAAGAATCGGTTGGGGCTATGGTCCAAAAAATATAATAGATGCTATGTATGCAATGAAACCACCATTTAATGTGAATTCCGCAGCACAGTTGGCAGCTGTTGCAGCATTAAAGGATAATAATTTTATTAAAAAATCTGTTAAACATAATTTTTTTTGGGGCGAAAAACTTAAAAAGGCATTTAATAATTATGGAATTAAAACAAATGAAGTTAATACTAATTTTTTATTGTTGAATTTTAATAAATGTAAATATTCCGCCAATTATATTCAAAAAAAATTAGAAAATAGTGGAATTATTTTAAGAGGAATGAAGTCTTACAAAATTAAAAATGCTTTAAGGTTAACAATTGGCAATAGTGCTGCTAATAATAGAGTAATAAAAATTCTTAAAAAAATATTTAATTAAAATGAAAAATATTCTTATAATTGGTTGTGGTTTGATAGGTTCATCAATATTAAGAGCTGTTAATCAAAAAAAAATGTTTAGAAATATTTTTATTTTAGAAAAATCTAAAAAGAATATTTCTATAATAAAAAAATTAAATATTAAATGTAAAATAATAAAGAATATAAAAAATATTTCTGTTAATTTTGATTTGATAATTTTTTGCACTCCAATGAGTCAATATTCTAATGTTATTTTAAAAATAAATAAATTAATTACTAAAAAAACAATTGTAACCGATGTTGGTTCAACAAAGGAATTAAGCTTTATTAATGTTAAAAAAAAATTAAAAAAAAACACTACATGGATACCTTCTCATCCTATAACAGGATCAGAGGTTAGCGGTCCAAAATATGGTAATAAAAATCTTTTTAAAAATAAATGGTGTGTTTTAATCAAAGAAAAAAATTTTAATAAATTGCATTTGCTAAAGTTAAAGTCCTTTTGGAAAAAATTAGGATCAAAAGTTATTTTAATGAACTCAAAACAGCATGATGTGATTTTTTCAATAACCAGCCATTTGCCTCACTTAATCGCATATAATTTAGTTAAAACCGCAACCGATTTTGAAAAAAATAAAAAACATAATTTAATTAAATTTAGCGCCGGAGGATTAAGAGATTTTTCACGTATAGCTGCAAGCAATGAAATTATGTGGAGAGATATTTTTTTTAATAATAAAAAAAATATGATTTTGGCTATAGATTTATTTATTAAGAATCTTAATTCGTTTAAGCAGGATATAAACCTTAAAAAAAATAAACAAATAATTAAAAAATTAATTAAAACTAAAAAAGTTAGGAAGCAAATAATACTATTGAAACAGGATGTAAATAAACCAGATTTTGGTAGGTAATTATTTTTTTAAATTCTTTTTTAAATCTTCAAGATAGGGAGAATAATTTTTCCAAGAAGCGACGGATGTTTTGTATATTGGTTGTCTTACCTGTGCCAAACTAGCTGTTGCGACAGAATTTTTATTTTTATAAAATTCAACACATTTTGTATTCCAATTTAAATTACAAAAATTTAATAATTTTTTTACTCCATCTTCAAAATTTTCTGTGAAGGTTTCATACTGAATATTAATTAAACTTTTTTCATTTAAATTTTCATTCCAAAACTTCATGTATTCAATGTACCTGTTATAGAATTCAGCTAGGTTTTTTAAATTATAAGAAAATCCTAAGTTTGAGGAAGCATAATTTTGTTTATAATTCGACCAACAAATATCCATTGGGTCTCTATTACAATTAACAATGTAGGAATTTGGAAATATTTTTTTTATAAATCCAATCCATTTAAAATTTAATGGTGCTTTATCAACAATATATTCCTCAGAAAAATTTAATTCATTAATTTTATCTAAATAAAAATTTTTTACATTATTTAAAGTTTTTTCAGAAATTAAGCTAAAATTAAAATTATTTTCTATAGATTTAATTTTTTTTTGTTTAGTTTTAGAAAATTCATAATAGATAGCGTCAGCAAAAAAAGGTAATTCACCTGCACCCGTAACTTTATCGTGTGCGGAGAGAACCTGTTCAATTAGAGAAGTTCCTGATCTAGTCATTCCAACAATAAAAATTATTTTTTTATCTGAAGTATTTTTAAATGGTAAAATATTAATTTTTTCTTTAAAATTTTCTTTTAAATTAGAAAAAGTTTGATTTTCAAGTCTAGAAGTATATTTAATTAATTTATCTTTTATATCATTTCCTTTTTTATAGTTTGCAAAAGAATTGCTAAAATCTTTTATATCATCAAAAGCTTTTCCCAATGCGAAGTGCAAATGCATTTTTTTTGCTTCATTGAGATTTTTATCGTTAAGCATATTTTTAAATATTTCAAAATCTTTATCATTTTCTTTATATTTTTTATTCATACCCATTAATCTATAAATTTCCGTAGCATCTGGTTTGATGTTTAATGATTTTTGATAATGCAGATCGCTGGTTTTGAAATCGCCTAAAAATTGATATATCGTTGCAGCTGTATAGTTTAAAAAATAATCTTCAGGATAATATTCTAAAGCAGTTTTTAAAATTTTAATCGCCTCATCATTCAAGTTTAATTTTTCTTTTAATTGAGACAAGTTGATCATTGCATTTAAAAAATTAGGTTTTATTTTTAAGGCTCTGTTGTAGTACTCGTTGGCTTTTTTATAATTTGATAATTTAGCGTGAACAAGTCCAAGATTATTTAGTACATGAATATTATTTTCACCAAGTTTGAATGCTCTTTTGAAAATTTCAAGTGCCTCAACATTTTCACCGATGTTCATTAGAGACATGCCTAAAGCATTATAAAATACATATTCATTTGGGTATTTATTAATAAGTTTTTTTGAAATAGAAATTACTTCATCATATTTTTTAACAGTAAGTAAATTCGTTATTTTTGTTAGCTCTTTTTTTTTATTTTCAATTTGATTCATTTTTAATAAATTTTATTTTTAAATTTGAATTTTTTTCAATTTCACTAATTGTTTTTTTTATATCCATAACAACAACTCTTTTTTTTGGTCCATAAGCATGAATTAAATACTTATTTGATAGACAAATTGCAACATGTCCTTTCCAGAATATAAGATTATTCTTTTTAATTTTATTTAATTTAACGTTTTTTTTGAAATATTTCATTTGATCTTTTGAATCTCTTGGACAAAATTTATTATTAAATTTGTAAAATATTTGTACTAAAGCTGAACAATCTATTCCTTTATAACTAGTTCCTCCCCATTTGTATTTTACATTTTTAAAAATTTTTATTTTTGAAAAAATATTTTCAGTTTTATTTATTGGTGTTACATCTTTTTTTTTAATCCAATAATTGTCAAATTTGTAAAATTTCCCTTTTTCTTTTTTTACACCAATAAATGAACAGAAACTTAACTTTTTTTTAGTATTATAATTTATATTTGGTTTTTTATATATTGTTGCAAATATTTTGTTTATTTTATGAGTGGGTTTAAATTTATTTACATAATCTATTTTTTTTACATAACCAATATAATTATCAAATGATGTTTTAATTTTTAACCATTTTTTATTTTTTGATAAAATTTTAAATTTTTCACCATATAAAATTTGTGAACTAATTTTAGATTTCTGAGAAGGTTTTTCATAAAGATAAACAGCAGTATTTTTGCAAAAAAAATTATTTTTCATGAATTTTTAATTTATCTTTAATAAACCATAAACAAATCAAAGACGGAATGACCATTACGGCGGTTAAAATAAAAAATATACCCCAATCACCATTAAGCCAATCAACCAAAGCACCTGATGAAGATGCAAGGGTGGTTCTTCCTGCGGTCCCGATAGAAGCGAGTAAAGCATATTGAGTTGCAGTGTATGCTCTGTCAACAAGTAAAGATATAAATGCAACAAATGCAACAGTTGCGAAAGCAGCTGCCATATCGTCAAATATAACAGCAATAGCAAATAGTAATTCAGATTTTCCGCTCCATGCTAGAGCAGTAAATAATAAATTAGTTGCTGCCATTAAAATTCCAGCTAAAAAAATTGCCTTTAAAACTCCTGATCTTATTACAAAAAGTCCTCCCAACAATGTAAAAATAACAGTTGTTAGCCAACCTAAAGTTTTTGAGTAAATAGCTATATCTCCTTTTGAAAAACCTATTTCCTTATAAAAAATTATAGACATACGTCCAAGAAATGCTTCTCCTATTTTAAATAAAAATACAAAAGTTAAAATTCCTATAGCAATAGAAAAACTATTTTTTTTAAAGAAGCTTATTACAGGTCCGCCTATTGTACCAGCTAGCCAAACGATTAAACTGGTAAAAATATTTTTTGATCCAAGCTTGTTTTCTATTAATTCATCTGTTTGTTTTTGTTTTAATTGTCTGTCAATTAAAATTGGTTCGTGTACAAACATTAATCCAATATTCATTAAAATTATAACAGTGCCTAAAATTAAAAAAGTTATTTGCCAGTAGTTATCAATTCCAATATTTTCAAAATATTCAGCAGCAGACAATGCTACTACTCCTCCTAATTTATAACCTGACCACCAGCCAACAACAGCCATTGCAGCACCAGCTGCCATTGATTTTCCCTCTTTTTCTCCTATTTGCTCAATTCTTAAGGCATCAACCGTGATATCTTGAGTAGCTGATGCAATTGCAATAATTAAACCAACTGTAATTAATAAAAATAAATTTTCAGTTGGATTAATAATACTCCAAGCAACTAAACAAATTAAAATTACAATTTGCATTAAAACTATCCAACCTTTTCTATGTCCTAATTTTTTTGTTAGAATTGGTATTTGAAGTCTATCTATCAAAGGTGCCCATAAATAATTGAAAGCATATACTCCAAATATTAAACCAGCCCATCCAATTGTTGAACGACTAAGACCTTCTTCTTTAAGCCATAAGCTTAAACTACTACCTATTAATACCCACGGGAAACCTGAAATTGCACCGAGAAGTAAAATTTTAATCATTCTCTTATCCATATAGATAGAAAAAGTTTTAGATAATGATTGTTTTTTTAATTCAAGCACAATTAATTTCTCCAAAAAGAAGGCAAGAATAAAACTAGTATTGCAAATAATTCTAATCTACCTAAAATCATGGCCAAACTCAATATCCACTTAGAAATATCAGGCAATAATGAAAAGTTTCCATTTGGCCCTATAACGTTTCCTAAGCCAGGTCCTACATTTGAAATAGAAGTAGCGGCAGCAGAAACTGAAGTAATAAAATCTAAACCACTTAGGGATAAAAATGCAGTTAAAATAAAAAATATTGTTATATAAAGATAAATAAAAGAAATTATAGAAGACATAAATTTATCATCAACATTATTATTGTCATACTTAATTAAAAAAATACCCCTAGGATAAATTATTTTTTTTAATTGATTTATTAAAAATAAATATAATATTTGAATTCTAAATATTTTAATTCCACACGCAGTTGAGCCAGCGCAACCACCAATAAACATTAAAATAAGGAAAAAAAATAATGGAAAACTTCCCCAGCTATCAAATTCATGAGTTACATATCCCGTTCCAGTTAGAATTGAAACAACATTAAATGACACTTGCCTGATAATTTTTACAGAAATAGATTCATTTTTAAAAATTACATAAATAGATAGAATAATAATTGAAAATAAAATTATTTTTAAAAAAGATTTTATTTGAGAATCTGATGTAAAAATTCTTTTATCTCCATTTAAAAATTTAATATATGTTATAAAAGGTATACTACCCAAAATAATAAATATCATGGCAGTAATTTCGATACTAGCACTATTAAAATAGCCTATAGAATTATTATAATTTGAAAACCCTCCTGTAGCTATCGTGGTCATAGAATGTGTTAAACTATCAAAATAACCCATGCCAAATGTTTTGTAAAAAACGGCGCAAGAAAAAGTTAAAATTAAATATATTATAATAAGTCTTAAAGATATTTCTTTAGATTTAGGTAATATTTTTTCTGATGCATCATTGCTAGAAATTTTAAATAGCTGCATGCCTCCAACGTTCATTATTGGCATTAATGTTATTGCCATAACTATAATACCAATGCCTCCTAACCACTGAAGAATTGCTCTCCAGATAAGTATACCTTTAGGGCTATTATCTAGATTTGTAATGATAGTTGAACCAGTAGTTGTTATGCCTGACATACTTTCAAAAAAGGCATCAGTAACACTTAGCTGTAATTTAGAAAAGATAAAAGGCAGTGATCCAAAAACTGCTATGCTTAACCAAGACAAAGCTGTTAATAAAAATGCCTGCTGTAAGTTTAATTTTTTTTGATGATTTAAATTAGATAAAAAAAATAGCACACCAAAAACAATAGTTATAATGCCCGCACCAATAAAAGATGAGTCTAATTCATTAAAAATTATTTGAAATATAATTGGAATAACCATAGAAATTCCAAGTATAATTTGAAGTACTCCTAATGTGAAAAAAACAGTTTTATAATTAGGCATTTTTAAAGAACATTATTTTATGGTAAATAAATTTCAACTCTATAAGAATTAATAAAAACGCCAAAAATAAGATATATTGTTATAAATAGTGATTGAAAAAATTAATTTAGATAAAACAAATGCTTGGCCTTTCGTAGAGGCTAAAAAAATATTACGCGAAAGAAAAAAATCAATAGAAAAAAAGGGCAAAATTATTTTACAAACAGGATATGGTCCCAGTGGATTGCCGCACATAGGTACTTTTGGTGAAGTTGCAAGAACCACAATGGTTGTGAATGCATTAAATCATCTTATAGATTTACCAAAAGAAATAATTACATTTTCTGATGACATGGACGGTTTAAGAAAAGTTCCTGACAATATTCCTAATCAAGAGATATTAAGTCAAAATTTACATAAACCTCTTACATCAATTCAAGATCCTTTTAACAAGTATAAAAGTTTTGGAGAGCATAATAACGAAATCTTGAAAAGTTTTTTGGATAAATTTAAATTTAAATATAATTTTAAAAGTTCAACATACCTTTATAAGTCAGGTTTTTTTAACTCTACTTTACAAATAATTCTTGAAAATTATCAAAGTATTATGGATATTATTTTGCCAACTTTAGGGAAAGAACGTCAAAAAACTTATAGTCCCTTTTTACCCATATGTCCCCAAACCGGAGTTGTTTTGGAAATCCCTGTTTTAGAAATTTTAAAAGAAAAGTCCAAAATAATATTTGATAATAATGGAAAAAAGTTAGAAGTAAGTATTTTAGATGGGAATTGTAAATTGCAATGGAAAGTAGATTGGGCAATGAGATGGTATGCATTAGATGTTGATTTTGAAATGTATGGAAAAGATTTAATTGAAAGTGCAATTTTATCATCAAAAATAATAAAATTACTTGGAAAAAACAATCCAACAGGATTTGCGTACGAACTTTTTTTAGATGAAAAAGGAGAAAAAATCTCCAAATCAAAAGGAAATGGAATTACAATTGAGCAATGGCTTGAATACGCGTCTCCAGAAAGTCTTTCTTTATACATGTATCAAAATCCAAAAAGAGCAAAAAAACTATATAAAGAAATTGTTCCAAAAGCAGTAGATGAATATTTAGATTTTGTAGAAAAAAGTAGATCACAAAGTGAATTACAGCTTTTGTTAAATCCTGCTTGGCATGTACATAATGGCCAACTACCAAAAGAAGATTTGTTAATGACATTTTCAATGCTCTTAAATTTAGTTGAGGCTAGCAATGCTGACACCAAAGAACTTCTTTGGAAATTTGTTAAAAAATACAAAAAAAAGATAGATGAGAAAAAATATCCTATTTTTGATAATTTAATTGGTTATGCGATTAAATATTTTAATGAGGTTATTAAATTGGAAAAAAAATATAAAAAACCTAATGATATTGAAAAAAAAGCACTTAGAGCCTTAATTGCAACATTGGAAAAATGTAATGATGAAATGTCTCCAGAAGATATACAAACTTTAATTTATTCAACTGGGAAAGAAAATGGATATGCAGAAAATTTAAGAGAGTGGTTCAAGTTGATTTATGAGGTAGTTTTTGGCGACGAAAATGGACCGAGAATGGGTTTTTTCATTAGTTTTTTTGGAGTAAATGAAACTAAACAACTTATAAATGATAAAATAAAATAATGTTTTCAAAATTCAGAAATTTGATCTTTAAGATTGATCCTGAAATAGCCCATAATTTAGCAATTAAATCTTTAAAATTTAATTTTGCTTTAAACATTTTTGATGAAAATAAAAATGATCCAATGTTTGAAACAAAATTATTTGGAAAAAAATTAGATAATCCAATAGGACTAGCAGCAGGATTCGATAAAAATGCTGAAGTATATAATTCGATATTTAAGTTGGGATTTGGTTTTGTTGAAGTTGGAACTGTAACACCCTTAAAACAGTATGGAAATCCAAAGCCAAGAATTTTTAGATTGATTGAAGATCAAGCTCTTATTAACAGATTAGGGTTTAATAATCTAGGAGCGGAAAATGTTAGTACTAGGATACGTTTAAATAAACCCCATGGTTTAATTGGCGTAAATTTAGGACCAAATAAGGATACGCAAAATAGATTGAGCGATTATTTAATTGGGTTTAGAAAATTTTATGAAATAGTAGATTATATTACAATTAATATATCGTCACCAAACACAGAAAATTTAAGAGAGTTTCATGAAGAAAAAAAATTTGATGAATTAATTACAGCAGTATTTAATGAAAAAGAAAAATTAAATTCAGATATACCAATATTAGTTAAAATTTCTCCAGATATTAAGGAAGATAAAATAGAAAAAATAACTTCAATATTAATAAAACATAAAGTTAATGCTGTTATCATTTCAAATACCACAGAGGCTAACAGAGAAAATTTAAAAAATATATCCAAACATCAAAAGGGAGGATTGTCAGGTAAACCACTAGAACTGAAATCAAATTTGCTAATTAAAAAATTTTATAGTTTTTTAAATGGAAAAATTGACATTATAGGTGTTGGAGGCATTGACTCAGGGAAAAGTGCATATGCTAAGTTTTTGGCAGGCGCTAGTTTTTTACAGCTTTATACAGGAATGGTTTATCAGGGACCTAACATTGTAAGCAAAATTAAAAAAGAACTTAAGCAAATATTAATTGGTAAGAAGGTGAAAAATTTCAAAGAAATCATTGGCAAGAATGATTATTGATTTAATAAACTTGACCTTGTTAGCGACCCATCTTATATAGTCATTTATTAATATGACAAAAAAATGCGAACTGACTGGGAAAAATCCACTTAAAGGCCATAAGGTAAGTCATGCAAATAATAAGACCAAAAGAAGATTTTTGCCAAATTTAAAAAAAGTAAATTTTAAAAGTGAGATTTTAAATAGAAAATTGAAACTTACAGTTTCTAATGCAGGCGTTAGATCTGTAGATAAAAAAGGAACTTTTGATTTATTTCTAAAAACTGCAAAAAATAAAAATCTCTCACCACGATTAAAAAAAATTAAAAAAACTTTATTAGCTAAATCTGCGTAATGAATAGAGTGTTTATTTTGCTCTCATTTTTGATGGGGGTGATAGTTTTGGTATCAAACTATTTAGTTCAATTTCCGGTAAAATTTTATGATTTACAGGATGTTTTAACTTACGGAGCATTGAGTTATCCAATAGCCTTTTTAATTACCGATCTTGCAAATAGATCTTACGGAAAAATTATTGCAAGAAAAATTGTCTATTTTGGTTTTGCTATAGGAATATTTTTTACATTATTTTTTTCAACAAATTTTTCAGATTTAATTTCAATTCGAATTGCAATTGGATCAAGTATCGCATTTATATCATCCCAATTGCTTGATGTGCAAATTTTTGACATGTTAAGAAGAAAACAATGGTATATAGCTCCACTAACCTCATCTATAGCAGCTTCAATAGTTGATACTTTTTTATTCTTTTCCATATCATTTTATGGAACGGGAATATCATGGATCACTTTATCTTTAGGAGATTTAGTAGTAAAATTATTGGTAGCTATAGTTATGCTTATACCATTCAGGCTATTATTGGGAAGATTTAGAGTCGCTTAAAATTTATTTACTTAAAAATTTATAAGCTAAAATTTTATAGGCTAGCTTAGCAACTAAGAAATTATATGAATTGAATCCTTTTATAGGCGCAAGCTCATTTATATCTGCTCCAACAATATTTGAGTTTTTGGCTGCAATTTTTATAATATTTAATGTTTCTTCCCAGAATAACCCCCCTGGCTCCGGTGTACCAGTAGCAGGCATTATGCTTGAATCAAAACCATCTACATCAAATGTTAAATAAACATTTTTATTTTTTATAATTTTTTTAAATTTATTTAAATTCCATTTTATTTTGTCTTTTGCCCAAAATATATTTATTCTTGATCGATTTTTTTTCAAAAAAGGAATTTCACTTTTAGAAATATTTCTTATTCCAAATGAAATTAGCGATACATTTTTGTAGTCCAAGCATCTTTTCATTGCAGAAGCATGTGAAAATTTTTCGCCATTATAACTCTCTCTTAGATCAGCATGGGCATCAAAATGCAGTATATATAGTTTTTTGTATTTTTTAACAAAGGGGACAATGCACCCAGGTGTAATAGAGTGTTCTCCTCCAAGAGTTAAAGAAAAAAGTTTTTTGTTAAGAATATCTTTATTTATGTTTGATATTTTTTTTAATGCCTTTTTCATATCTTTGTTAATTTTAAAAGGTTTTAAAGTTTTAATTCCTATTTTTTTGTATGGTTCGCAATTTAACTCCTCGTCATACAATTCAACTTGGTGAGATGCTTTAATTATTTCTTTTGGTCCATTCTTCGTGCCTCCGCCATAGCTAACAGTTTTTTCTAAACCAAAAGGAACAATTACTACTTTTTCTTTAAAATTGAATTTATTATCAATTCCTAAAAATCCATTTTTATTAGATAGATATTTCAATTTTACCCAAATATTTTTGAAAAATTTTTTCTAGTTCTGTTTTTCCAATAACCTTTATGATATGCATCACTAGCGATTAAAGGCAAAACTGTAGTTGCTTCTGCAAAAACCATCTGTTCTTTAGTTACATCTACTTTTCCCCAAGAACTAGCTTCTTTTAGTGTAGAACTGCTGCAAGCGCCATCTCTGGAGTCTGCTACTGTAATTTGGACTGCATATTTATGCATGTCAACTTCTTTACCTAAAAGTTCAGCGCATATTACTGTATCTTGAATAAAATTTTTCGGTACTCCACCACCAATCATGAATAGACCAGATCCTTTTGATTTGATTTTTATTTCAGTTAATTCTCTGAATTCTCTAATTGAATCAATGGTTACATGTTTTTTTGGGTTCTTTTCTTGATGCATAACAAGACCAAATCCAGCACTAGAGTCTGTAAAAGCGGGACAAAATATAGGAACGTTATTGTCATAAGCCACTTCAATTAATGACTCTTTTTTTTTTGAGTTTTTTTTTAGGAATTTTCCTATTTCTTCAATAAATTCTCTTGATGTATAACTTCGAGGTTCTAAATTATTTGCGATTTCACAGATTTTTTTATCACACATTTGCAATTCATCTTCATCAATATAAGTGTCGTAAATTCTATCTATATAGTTTTTTCGTAATTCTGTATCGTCTTGGAATTGAGAACCTTGATAATGTTTAAATCCTAGAGCTTCAAAAAAATCCATGTCTATTATCGATGCACCAGTAGCTATAATTGCATCAACCATATTATATTTAACTAAATCTTTATAAATGTTCATACAGCCTGCTGCGGACGTAGATCCAGCAAGTGTTAAAAAAATTGTACAATTTTTATCTTTTATCATCTCATTATAGATGGTTGCAGCATTTGCTGTTTCTCTTGAAACGAAAGACATCTTTTCCATTGAAGAAATAATTTTTCTAGAGTCAAAAGAAGTTATGTCTATATGCTCAACAGGTTTCTTAAGGAAATCTTTTTTACTGTTATGACCGATATTTTTTTTTTGAGACATTAAGCAACAAGAAATGCTTTATCAGCTTCTTTGCCATACATGCTCATTATTGGTTTGTCTTCAATTTCAAAAATTTTATCTGAATAAAAACCATTGAATTGAGTTCTAAAGGTTAAACCATAAGCTCCAAGCTGACCTAATTCAATATAATCATTTTCTTTAACATTGTTAGGAAGGATAAAAGGCCCTTTCATATAATCCATGCTATCACATGTTGGTCCATAAAAGTCAAATGATGTTAATTTTTTTGAAACAATTCTTCCATTAGTAATTAAGCGTGAAGGATAAACTATATTAGGAACACCTGCATCAAAAAGAGTTCCGTAAGTACCATCGTTTATATAAAGTTTTTGTTTTTTTCTTAAATTAACTCTTACAATTGTTGAGCCACTTTCTGCAACAATCGCTCTGCCTGGTTCGCAAATAATTTCAGGAAGTTTTTTTAATTTTAAATTTTCTAAACTTTTTTTAATTTCTTCAAAGTAGTTATCTAAAGATTGCGGTACAAGGTCTGGATAAACAGTAGGGAAGCCTCCACCAATATTTATATAATCAGGAAGAATTTTTGTTTTTTTAATTATATTTCCAATTTCTTCAATTCCTTTTGCGTAAGAGATTGGATGCATACATTGTGATCCTACATGAAAGCTTAAGCCAATTTTTTTTGCATATTGTTTTGTTAATCTAAATAAGCCAAGTGCCTCAGTATTTAAAGCACCAAATTTTTTTGATAAATCTATTTCAGCATGTTCATTTGATACGGAAATTCTCACAAACAATTCTAGGTCTTTAGCATAATTAGTTGACTCAATTATTTTTATTAATTCATCTTTTGTGTCTAATGAAAATCCTTTAACTCCATATTTAAAATATGCTTCCTTTATGCTCTCTCTACTTTTTACTGTGTGCATAAAAGAGCATTTTACTTTGGGGTTGATTTTATTTATATCTTCAATTTCTTTAATTGAAGCGACATCGAAATTATCAATGCCGCTTTGTAAAATTGTTTTTAATACTTCTGGGTGCGGATTTGTTTTAACAGCGTATAAAATTTTTCCAGGAAATTTATTTTGAAAAGTTTTTGACGCTACTTGTATCGAGTTTTTTCTGATACAATATACAGGCTCAACAGGTTTTAGTTGACTTACAATTTCGTCAACGCTTCTAAATTTTTGCATCTCATATGCCCCCAAAAAAAATTTAATAAAAAAAGTATTTTAGAATCTCTAAAAAACTTTATATTTGCGTGAATTAATCCAATACTTCCTTAATGTAAAGTAAATAATAAGTATTGAATCTTAGTAATTAACAACCATATAATAGGTATGATTGAAGCATTAGATAATGTAGATAAAACAAGGGCATTTAACCATAAATCTTTACTAATTATAGATGATGATAATCCTTTTAGAGAAAGGTTGTCTAGAGCAATGCAAAAAAAAGGATTTATTGTTTCTCAAGCTGAGAGTGTAAAGGGTGCAATTGATCAGGTTAGAGCAAAAAAACCAGCTTTTGTAGTCGTTGATCTTAGATTGGGCGATGGAAATGGATTGGAGGTTGTAAAAGAAATTAAAAATTTAAAATTAAACAGCAAAATTGTAATGCTTACAGGTTATGGAAATATCCCAACAGCAGTGGCTGCAATTAAAGAGGGTGCTATAGATTATTTAGCTAAACCAGCTGATGCAGAAGATGTTGAAAAAGCACTTTTAGCAGAACCAGACAAGAAACCACAGCCACCGGAAAACCCAATGTCAGCTGACAGAGTTAAATGGGAACATATTCATAGAGTTTTTGAGTTATGCAATAGAAATGTATCGGAAACTGCTAGACGCCTTAAAATGCATAGAAGAACTCTTCAGAGAATATTATCTAAACGATCTCCTAGATAAATTTTCTAAATTTAATAATTTTTTTTGTTAGAACTGTTAATAAAGAGATTTTAAATAACTCTGCCAATAAAAATGGTAGTAAGCCAAGTTGAAGCAAAGGTTTATCCCATCCTATCAAATTTCCAAGCCACAAAATTCCAAGAGCATAAATTGTTGAAACTGATAAAATTAATTTTAGGAAAATAGAAAAAATGTTAGTTTTTAAGTTTAAATAACCAGCAAAAAAAGTTGCAAGTAAAAATCCAATTAAATATCCCATTGTTGGGCCTGTAAAATAAATAAATCCTATCCCTTTTTCTGGCGTTCCTGCAAACACTGGTAAACCAATTATGCCTTCAAACAAATATAAAGAAATTGTGGCCAAACCAATTTTCCATCCAAAAGCTATACCCATTAAAAGCACAACAAAAGTTTGCATGGTCATAGGAACGGGATAAAAAGGAATTTTAATTTTTGCAGAAATTGTTAATAGTATAGATCCTAAAAATATTGCTAGAAAATATCTAATTATTTTTTGATTTGGTGTTACTTTAATATTTTCCATTATTTTATTTTACTATTTTAATAATAATTAATCTAGTTTTTTGTTAAATTAGTAAATACATCTTCTAAATCTCCATCATCACTAGAAATGTCTAAAATTTTAACGTTTGCTTTATTAAATATTTGGATTATTTCATCCATACTGATTGCATTTTTTTCATATGATATGCAAATTTCATTTTTTTCATTGTATATTATATTAAGTGATTTATGAGCATTATTTTTTAAATTTATGGGTGAGTTAGTTTTAAATATTACTTTTTTAGTTTGAATTTTGCTTAATAGGTTTTTAGTACTATCTAAAGCTACTAAACTTCCTTTATTTAAAATTCCTATTCGATCGCACATTTGTTCGGCTTCTTGAAGATAATGAGTTGTTAAGATAATTGTAACACCCAATTTATTAAGCAACTTTACATTATCCCAAAGATTTTTTCTAAGATTAACATCTACACCTGCGGTAGGCTCGTCTAAAAAAAGTATTGGAGGTTGATGAACTAATGCTTTTGCCATTAATAACCTTCTTTTCATTCCCCCAGATAAACTTCTTGCGTAGCTATTAGCTTCTTTCTCTAAAGAAACAAGTTTAAGAACAGTATCTGTAATTCTATCTTTTTTTTTCACTCCATACATACCAGCCTGAAGTTCTAGAAGTTTCCTAGGACTAAAAAAAGGATCTAAGTTAACTTCTTGAGGTACTATTCCGATAGAAGCTCGAACTTGTTTTGGATTAGCATCCAGATCAAATCCCCACACATTTACTGTGCCCGAAGTTTTATTAACTGTGCCTGACAGAATACTTATAAAGGTAGTTTTTCCAGCTCCGTTTGGGCCCAATAAACCAAAAATTTCGCCCTCATTCACGTCCAAGTTTAAATTTTTTAAAGCTTCAACGTTATCTGGGCCCTTGCTAGAACTTTTTAAATAAGTTTTGTTTAATTTTTTAATAGAAAGTACACTTGTTTTATTCATTGAGCCTTATACACATACAACATTCATTACATTTAAGATAATATTATATAAATGGACAAAATAAAAAAAAGTGATCATTTTTATTTAATTGATGGTTCAGGCTATATTTTTAGAGCATATTATGCTCTTCCTCCACTAACACGGAAGAGTGATGGACTTCCAGTGGGCGCAGTAAGTGGTTTTTGCAATATGTTATTTAAATTAATAGAAGACTCTAATTCTAAAGACAATTTACAAAAACCCACACATTTTGCGGTGATTTTTGATTCTGCAAGAAAAAATTTTAGAAATGAAATCTATTCAGATTACAAAGGAAATAGAGATGAAGCACCAGAAGATTTGGTGCCTCAGTTTGAATATATAAGAAAATCAGTAACAGCTTTTAATTTGCCATGCATTGAGCTTGTAAACTATGAGGCTGATGATTTGATAGCAACATATACTGAGCAAATTTTAAGCAGGGGCGCAAAAGTTACTATCGTTTCGTCTGATAAAGATTTAATGCAACTTTATAAAAAAAATGTTCGAATTTATGATCCTATGAAAAATAAGTTTATCAGCGACAAAGATATTTTGGATAAATTTGGTGTTAATGCAAGTAAAGTAATTGACGTTCAATCTTTAGCGGGCGATAGTAGTGATAATGTACCAGGTGTACCAGGGATAGGAGTAAAAACAGCTGCTGAGTTAATTAATCATTATGGAAATTTGGAAAAATTATTGGATAGCGCTAAAGAAATTAAACAAAATAAAAGAAGAGAAACAATTATTGCAAATAAAGAAAAAGCTTTAATAAGTAAAAAACTTGTTACACTTGAAAAAAAAGTTCCAGTAAAAAATAAAATAGAAGAATTTATATTTAGAGCAGTAGATAAAGAGAAACTTTATAAGTTTTTAAGAGAAATGGAATTCAACCGCCTTCTTAGCTCTGTAATATCTACTTACGGTGAACCTAATTTAGCGGAAAAAAATAAAACATTAAATGTATCGGAAAAACAAAAATCGATCAGTAATAAAAACTATTATTTAATTAATAGTGAAAATGAAATTGATAAATGGTTAAAAGAAGCCGAAGAATATGGGGAAATTGCAATTGATACGGAAACAACTTCTTTAGATCCACATTTGGCAGATTTAGTAGGAATTTCCCTAAGTACAAAAATTGGTAACGCATGCTACATACCCATTGGTCACAAAGAAGGCAAATGCTTAAATCAAGAAAAAATTATTAAAAAATTAAAACCAATCTTGGAGGATAAAAGTGTAAAAAAAATTGGCCAAAATATAAAATTTGATTTTATTATTTTAAAGCATCGTGGAATTATAATGAATTCAATGGAAGATACTATGTTGATGTCATATGTTCTTGATGCTGGTAAAAATAGACATAATATGGATACTCTTTCTAAAATTCATTTAAATCATAAAACAATTGCTTTTAAAGATCTAGTTGGGTCTGGAAAAAAAGAAATTAATTTTAGTGAAGTCGAAATAAACAAGGCAATGCATTATGCAGCTGAGGATGCTGACATTACATATAGACTTTATAAAATTTTTCAAAAAAATTTAAAATTAGAAAAATTAATAAACATTTATGAATTATTCGAAAAACCTTTAATTGAAATATTGGCAAATATGGAAATTAGTGGAATAAAAGTTGATAGTAATTTTTTAGAAAATTTATCAATAAAATTTGATAAAAAAATTAAAAATTTAGAGAGCGCAATTTATAAATTAGCAAATAAAGAATTTAATATCGCTTCACCAAAACAACTTGGAGAAATTATATATAATGATTTAAAAATTGCTGTTTTAAAAAGAACTAAAAAAGGAAGTTTTGCTACTAGTGCTAGTGTTCTTGAAGATTTATCCTTTAAAGGTCACAAATTCCCAAAGTTAATTTTAGATTGGAGACAAGTCTCAAAATTAAAAAACACTTATTCAGATTCTTTAAGAGAGCACATTAATCCAAAAACCAAAAGAGTACACACTTCCTTTTTATTGGCAGCAACCACCACTGGAAGATTAGCATCCAGTGATCCAAATTTACAAAATATTCCTATTAAATCTGAAGATGGTAAAGAAATTAGAAAAGCTTTTGTTGCTGAAAAAGGATCTACACTTATTTCTGCAGATTATAACCAAATAGAAATGAGAATTTTGGCCGATCTTGCAGATGTGAAAGAATTAAAAAATGCTTTTAAGAACAATGAAGACATTCACTCTTTAACTGCCAGTCAAGTTTTTGATGTTGATATTAATAAAGTTGACCAAGACGTTAGAAGAAAAGCAAAAGCGATTAATTTTGGAATTATATATGGTATCTCACAATATGGTCTAGCAAAACAAATTATGGTTTCAAATAGTGAAGCTGAAAGTTTTTTAAATTCTTATTTTTTAAAATTTCCAGAAATTAAAGAATATATGAATAATACAATTAAATTTTGTAGAAAAACTGGTTATGTAAATAACATATTTGGAAGAAGATCATATATTTCTGGAATTAATGATAAAAATTATAATGTTAGAAACTTTCAAGAACGAGCAGCTATCAATGCTCCAATCCAAGGCTCCGCCGCTGAAATTATGAGATTAGCAATGATAAGGCTAAATAAAAAAATTAAAAATCTCAAAATTAAAATGCTATTGCAAATACATGATGAATTAATTTTTGAAGTTCCAAATAGTGAAGTAAAAAATCTAAGTGAAATAATTAAACAGGAAATGTCTAGTGTAAAAGATAGTGATTTGCATTCATTCACAACTCCTTTAACGGTAGACATAAATACAGGGAATAACTGGGGTATACTTCATTAATAAAGAGGTATTGCCCAAATTAAAACAATTTAGTATTTTTATATTAGTTCGTATGAAACAAACAATAGCTCTTATAGATGATGATAGAAATATTCTTACAAGTATAAGTATAGCCCTTGAAAAGGAAGGATATAATGTACAAACTTACCTTGATGGCGAGAGCGCACTGATCGGTCTTACCAGAACACCACCGGACTTGGCAGTAGTTGATATTAAAATGCCAAAAATGGATGGAGAAGAACTTTTAAAAAAATTAAGAAAAAAAACATCTTTACCAGTTATTTTTTTAACTTCAAAAGATGATGAGGTGGATGAATTGTTAGGACTTAAATTAGGAGCAGATGATTTTGTTAAAAAATCTGGAGGATTTTCAATTAAAGTTTTAATTGAAAGAATAAGAGTTCAGCTAAGAAAAAAAAATATTAACATTTTAGAGGATAATAAAAATATTATTTCTCATGGAAAATTAAAACTAGACCCATCTCAATTAGAATGCGAATGGGGAGGAAAACAATTACCAGATAAATTAACAACTACAGAATTTCTTATAGTCCAAGAGCTCGCAAAAAGACCGGGCATTATTAAAGAAAGATCTCAATTAATGGATATAGCATATAGAGAAGATACCGATATTGAAGATAGAACTATCGATAGCCATGTTAAGAGAATAAGAAAAAAATTTAAAAAAATTGATGAAAATTTTTCCGCAATAGAAACTAGATATGGTAGTGGATATAGATGGAATGTTAGTTAATGTTCAATGCTTTACTTAAAAATTTATCAATATTAAAAAAATTTTTATTTGTTAATTTTATTTTTTTTATAATTATCGGAACATTTACAATGCTTTACTTGAGTAATGTTCAACCTAGTTTAATAAAAAAAAAAGCCATTAATCACATTCAGATTGTTGATAATACTATAAGCCATATAGATAGATTAAAAATAAAATTTAATAGTCAAGATATTAGAAAATTTTTATTCTCTACAAGATTCTTATTTCAAAATTTAGATAGAGTTATTTTTTTTGATAATAAATATAATTTAATTGGAGACACAGATACACTTGATCTTGATCCAAGATCATTTTCACAAAGACTAGATTCTATTGAGCTTCAAAAAATTGATGAAAAACCTATAAAAAAAAAGAAAAGTATAAAAAAGTTGAAAAAAAAAAATAAGCTTTCAGTAAAAGATATTCTTTTAAATTATTCTAAATCTAAAGAATTTGGAAGATCTTATACTTTTGTTCAAGAAAGTTATAATCAATTTTTTTTAACAACAATCAAAAATATTAATATTAATGGAGCAAATATTGGATTTGTTATGATAACAGAAAATGCCAATGATATTAAAAATGCAATAAACGAAAGAAAAACTTTTGTAATAAGAACTGCAATTATAGTTGGAGTTGTGGTTTTAATTTTTTCTATAATATTAAATAGATATTTCTTAAAACCTATAAAAAATTTAGTTGATTATACAAAAATTGTTAAAGAAAAAAGTAAAAAGAAAACAAACATTAATATATTAAAAAGTAGAAATGATGAACTCGGTACCTTGTCAAGTTCGTTGGATGATATGACCAATAATTTACAAAAAAGAATTCAAAATGCTGAAAATTTTTCTACAGATTTAGTTCATGAAATTAGAAATCCTCTAGCATCTTTAAAAAGTGCGACAGAAATTTTAAATGAAACAAATGATAAATCTGAAAGACTTAAATTATTAAATATTCTTGATCATGATATTCAAAGAATTGAAAGACTAATCACAGATTATTCTCAAATATTAAAAGATGAGGTTGCGTTAAGTAAAGAACAAATGAATATAATTGATCTTAGATTAATTGTTAAATCTGTAGTTGATGATTTTAATAGTATTTATGAAACAAAAAGAGGAATTAAAATCGCATTTGTTAATAAGGATAATTTAAAAGACTATAAAATTTACGGAATTGAAAATAGAATAGAGCAAATTATTGCAAATTTACTTGATAATTCTATTTCTTTTAGTGCAGATAAAAAAAAAATATTAGTTCAACTAAGTAAAGATAATAACGAGAATATTATTTTAAAAGTTATCGATGAGGGTCAGGGATTTAAAGAAAAGGATACAGACAAAATATTTAAAAGATTTTATAGTAACAGGCCAGAAAAATTTGGTGAGCATTCTGGCTTAGGTCTTAATATTGTTAAAAATTTAGTTGATCTTCATGGTGGGACAGTAAAAGCGTCAAATAATCCCAATCAAAAAGGTGCAAATGTTGAGATTTTTTTTCCCAAATCTTAATCTAAAAGTTGATTATTTTTATTTAAATTGTTAGAAACCCCAGCTATGAGTGACTATAAAGTTAAAGATATATCACAAGCAGAATTTGGAAGAAAAGAAATTTCATTAGCTGAAACCGAGATGCCTGGATTAATGGCGTTAAGAAAAGAATATAAAGGAAAAAGTCCTCTTAAAGGTGCGAAAATTTTAGGTTGTCTTCATATGACTATACAAACGGCAGTTCTTATTGAAACTCTCGTAAATTTAGGCGCTGAAGTGAGATGGTCTTCATGCAATATTTTTTCAACTCAAGATCATGCAGCAGCAGCAATAGCAAAAGTAGGAATACCTGTATTTGCTTGGAAAGGTGAAACCGAAGAAGAATATTGGTGGTGTGTAAAACAAACAATTGAAGGAAAAAAAGACTGGAAACCAAACATGATTCTTGATGATGGTGGAGATTTAACTGCTCTAATGCATAAAGAATATAAAGATTTGTTAAAAAATATTAAAGGACTTTCAGAAGAAACTACCACTGGAGTATTAGCTCTTAAAAAAATGGAAGCACAAGGAACATTGTTAGTTCCAGCTATAAACGTAAACGACTCAGTTACAAAATCTAAGTTTGATAATTTATATGGATGTAGAGAAAGTTTAGTCGATGGGATTAAAAGAGCTACAGACGTAATGATGTCCGGAAAAGTAGCTATTGTTGCTGGATTTGGAGATGTTGGTAAAGGAAGTGCTGCCTCACTAAGACAAAGCGGTGCAAGAGTTATGGTTACCGAAACAGATCCAATATGTGCACTTCAAGCTGCTATGGAAGGATATGAAGTAGTTTTAATGGACGAAATGATTAAAGAAGCTGATATAGTTGTTACTGCTACAGGAAATAAAGATATTGTTACAGCTGACCATATGAGAATGATGAAAGACAGGGCCATACTTTGTAACATTGGACATTTTGATAATGAAATTCAAGTTGAAGCTTTAAAAAACTACAAATGGGATGAAATTAAACCCCAAGTTCATGAAATAACTCTTTCGGATAATAAAAGAATTATTTTATTAGCAGAGGGAAGATTAGTAAATTTAGGCTGTGCCACTGGCCACCCTAGTTTTGTGATGAGTGCCTCGTTTACTAATCAAGTAACTGCTCAAATAGAACTTTGGAATAATTCTGATAAATATGAAAAAAAAGTTTATGTTTTGCCAAAACATTTAGATGAAAAAGTAGCAAGATTACATTTAGAAAAAGTTGGAGCAAAACTTACTAAACTTTCCAAAGAACAAGCAGATTATATTAGTGTAACCACAGAAGGACCTTACAAACCAGATGCCTATCGCTACTAAAAGTAGCAAATACGATATTTCAAAGGAAAGCGCTACAGCTAAAATATCAAAAAAACTCTCTACAATAGTTAAAAAAGGTGATGTATTATTTTTTTATGGTGAGATTGGAGTGGGAAAAACGACTTTTATAAGATATCTGATTAACAACCTCCAAAAAAAAGAATCGATTAAAATTAACAGAAGTGCCCAGTCCAACATTCAATTTATTGAATGAATATGAGATTAAAGAGTTATTAATTCAGCATTATGATTTATTTAGATTAAAAAATATAAATGAAACAAAAAATATAGGTTTGTTGGAAAATTGTAATAATGTTTTGACATTGGTTGAATGGCCTGAAAAAATTAAAAAAAAACCAAAAAGTAGAATCGAGTTAATATTCGAATATAAATCAAAGTTAGATCAAAGAATTTTGAAAATAAATGATTTTAGGTAAAAAATTTCTAAAAAAAATAAGAGGAGATGCATCTTTTAGAATTTTTTATAGGAAAAAAAATAAAAAAAAAACATCTATTTTTGTTATTGCTAAAAGAGAGAAAGAGAAAAATCTTTTAATCTATGATGCGATTAATAAATTACTATCTAAAAACGGGATAAGAGCACCTAAACTTTTAAGTCATAACTATAATCAAAATTATATCGAGATCCAAGATTTTGGAGAAATTTCAATTTATTCAATATTAAGAAACAAAAAAAAAAAATTACAAATATTTAAAAAAATAATTTTATTACTTAATAAGCTCCAAAAGATAAATACTAAAAAAATAAAAAATTTTAAAAATAAAAATTATAGACTGCCTATTTACTCAAAAAAATTGTTATTTAATGAAACTAAACTTTTTTTAAAATGGTATGTCCCAAAAATATTGATAAAGAAAAAATCTTTAGTATTAAATAAAAAACTTACAAATGAGTTTAATTTATTATTATCAAAAATAAAATTAAAAAATAATATATTTGTACATAGAGATTTTCATGTTTCTAATTTGATGAAAGTAAAAAAACAAATTGGAATTTTAGATAGTCAAGATGCGCTATTTGGCAATAAAGCTTATGATTTAGCATCACTAATTGATGATGTTAGATTAAAAACTTCATTTAGTTTAAAAAATTCAATTTATAATTACTACGTTCAAACAAATAAAAAACAAATAAATGAAAATTATTTTAGAAATGATTTTGAAATATTGTCAGTATTAAGAAATTTAAAAATAATTGGTATTTTTACAAGATTAGCTACCAGAGATAAAAAAAAAAAATATTTAAAATTAATTCCCTATGCTTGGAAATTGATAGAAAATAGAATTAATAATAATATAATTTTTGCAGATTTAAAAAATTATTTAGATGATAATTTTTCAATGAAGACTAGAATGAAAAAATGAATATTAATACTGCTATAATTTTATGTGCAGGTTTTGGTAAGAGGCTTAATCCTTTAACTTTAAAAATACCTAAGCCACTTTTAAAAGTTAATGATGTTACCTTATTAGAAAATACAATTAATCTAGTAATAAAACTAGGTATTAAAAAAATTAAATTAAATACTTATTATTTACAAGAGCAAATAAAAGACTACGTAGATAAAAAAAAATTTAAAATTGAAATAGAAATAATCAGTGATGGCGAAAAAATTTTAGATACGGGTGGTGGTATTTTTAATATGATCCAAAGTTCAAACGATGAGAATTTTATAATTTTTAATCCTGACACTATTTGGAGTTTAAATTATCTAAAAGAAATTAATGAAATGAAAGATTTTTATTTAACTAAAGGAATGGAAAATATTTTATTGGTTGTAGAAAAAAACTTAAGTTTTGATAAAAATTTTAATGGTGATTTTAGTTTAAAAAAAAATTTTTTACAAAAAGAAAGTATTAACAATTATATTTACACTGGTTGTCAAATAATAAATAAGAAAATCTTTGAGCATGTTAAGAATAAAAGTTTTTCAATTGTGGAAATATGGAATAATTTAATTTCTGAAAAAAAATTATTTGGCTTTGAAAGTAAAAACAAATTTTTACATGTTACAAATATAGAAGTTTATAATAATTTGTTAAAAAACAATTAGATCTTTTGCTCTAGATTCATCTAAATATTTACATTTAATAATTTGATTATTCTTGTCAAAATTAATAATTAATGGGTTGCCAGTTGGGATTTCAAGTGAGGAAATTTTTTTTTCATTTAATTTAAATAAATATTTGCATAGTGATCTTATGGAATTTCCGTGTGCTACCACAAGGACATTTTTATTTTTAATTAATTTATTTTCAATATTACTTTTGTAATAAGGTATTACTCTATTGTATGTATCTTCTAATGATTCTGAATCAGGAATATTTTCTTTAGAAATACTTTTATATGCTTCAATATTAATTGGATGATAGGGGTTATTTTTGTCTAAAGGGTCAGGTTTAATGTTCCAAGATCTTCTAAATTCATGTATTTTTTTTTCTCCAAGCTTTTTTTTCATTTCATCTTTGTTAAGTCCAGTAAGAGCTCCATAGTGTCTTTCGTTTAGCTCCCACGCTTTTTCAAAATTATCTTTAATTCTCATGGTATTAAGAATTAGTTTTAGGGTATTAATTGCTCTTAATTGTATTGAGGAAAAAAAATAATCAATTTTTATATTTTTTTCTTTAATAAGTTCACCTGATTTACATGCTTCCAATTTTCCTTTAGGAGCTAGGTCAACATCTACCCATCCGGTAAATCTTTTCTGCAAGTTCCATTCACTTTGACCATGTCTAATTAAAATTAAATGACTCATTATCAAATTTTATTTATAAGACTATTTTATATATGACAAAATTAATATTTCATATTTTAAATATAATATTTACAATTTTTTATCTATATCCAGGTAGTATTCTTGGGTTTATTTTTTATAGAAGTTTCAGTAAACAACCACAGATAACACCAGATTTAATTGTATCATCTAATCATCTATACGCATTTAGTGTATTGTCTTTTCTGGGCTTTATTAATTATTATAAAAGTCATAAAAATTTAATAATTTCTTATTTTTTTTTAATTTCAATATTTTTTGAGCTTTTTCATATGATTATTCCTAACAGAAGTTTTCAATTTTCAGATTTATTTGGTAATATAGCAGGTGTTTTGTTTTCATTAATATTAATTAATATTTGGAAAAAAAATGAGCTCATTTGATGAAAGAGAAAAAAGTTTTGAAAAAAAATTTGCCCATGACGAAGAAAAACAATTTAAGATTAGTGCTAGAAGAAATAAATATCTTGGGGAATGGGCTTCAAAAATTTTGAATTATAATTCTGATCAAGAAAAAGAATATATACAAGCTGTAATAAAAGCTGATTTTAAAGAACAAGGTGATGAAGACGTTTTTAAAAAAATTAAGGAAGACTTAAATCTACACAATATTTCTGATGATCAAATAAGGGAAAAAATGAAAGAGCTTAATGAAAAAGCAAAATCTGAATTTAAGTAATTTTCTAATATTTTTCTTTTTATTAATTTTATCTTCTTGTTCTTCAATACCAAAAAATACTGCCGATGGTTGTTCAATATTTTCAGATCGGTATTTATGGTATAAACATGCAAAAAAAACTGAAAAGAAATGGGGAACTCCAATTCATATTCAATTGGCAATTATTAAAATGGAGTCTGATTTTAATTGGCTAGCTAAACCAAAAAGGAAAAAAATATTTAAAATCATACCTTATAAAAGACCTTCAAGTTCTTTAGGTTACTCTCAAGCTGTAAAAGGTACTTGGAAACAATACAAAAATGAAACTGGAAAAAAACTTGCTGTAAGAACTAGATTTAAGGACAGCGTTGATTTTATAGGTTGGTATACTAACAAGACAGAAAAATTATTAAAAATTTCAAAAAATGACGCTTTTAAACAGTACATTGCTTATCACGAAGGTTGGGGTAATTATAAAAATTATAAAAGAAATCAAAAAGTTATAATTTTAGCCAAAAAGGTAAAAAAAAATTCTGAAAGATACAAAGATCAACTTAAAAAATGTGGCAAATCTTTAAATAGAAAAAAATACCTTATTTTTTAACCAAGCTCTTTTTTTAATTCTATATCAACAGAGTCTATTCTTTTGGTATTTTTTGCTAACGCTAGATACATAGTTGGAGTTACATATAACGTAAAGAATGTAGAAATTGCCATTCCACCTAATATTGTTGCACCAATTGCAAGTCTAGATCCTTCTCCAGCTCCAGGCCCAATATTTCCAATGACCAATGGCATCATTGCAATCATAGTGCTTAAAGATGTCATAACAATAGGTCTAAATCGTAGATCACATGCCTCTCTAATTGAATTTTCAATATTTTTTCCAGCAGCCCTGAGCTGGTTAGCATAATCAACAATTAAAATACTGTTTTTAGTCGAAATTCCAATTAGTATTACTAAAGCAATTTGTGAAAAAATATTTATAGAAGTGTTTAAAAATAATATAAACACCAACCCACCAAACACCGCCAAAGGGACAGTCAAAACAATTATAAATGGATGTATAAAGGAGTTAAATGTTGCTGCCATCACCAAGTAAGCTGTAAGTAAAGCTAGGGCAAAAATAATGTATAGTTCATTACTTGTTTCTTTTAATTCTTCAGACTTTCCTTTCCATGCAATTTGTTTTTCTGGAGCAATTTTAGAAATATTTTTTTCTAAATATTTTATTGCTTCGTTTAAAGTATAATTTTCACTTATATTTGCAGATATAGTTACTGCTCTTTGCCTGTTGTATCTTGATAATTTATTTGCCGATCCTTCTTCTTTAAAATCAACTAAATTTGCTAAAGAAATTAATTTGTTATTATTTTCCGATCTAACAAAGATTTTACTTAAACCTTCTTTATTTTTTCTATCATCCAGATTTTGTTGTAAAATTATTGGATATTCTTTTCCTAACTTATTGAATTTAGTGACTATTTTTCCTCCATAAAGAGTTTCAAGTGTTTCTCCTATAGCTTGAGTAGAAATGCCTAAATCCTTCGCTTTGTTTTTGTTTATGATTAATTTTATTTCAGGTTTATTTCTTGAATAATCAGATTCAATTCGAGATAAATTTTTATTTTTTCTTAATATTTTAATTAAATCTTCTTGAGTTTTTTCTAAATCTTCATAAGAACTTCCTAGAACAACCATTTGCAGAGGTTTATTGTAATTTGAAACCCTTATTGACTGTGGCGATATAGGGAATGCGACAGTTTGAGGAACTGTAACTATTTTTCCTATTGCTTGTCGCATGATTGTTTGAGAATTTTGACTTCTATTTTTCCATCTATCTAAAAGAGCAATGATTAAGAAACTATTTTCAGATCCAAAGCCAGGAACTATCATTAGAAATTTATGGTATGGACTTTTGTTAGACTGTAATAATGGGATCAGTCTCTGCTCCACATCTTCAGCTCTCGCTTGAGTATATTGAAAAGAACTTCCTTCATCTGTAAATCCTATAACCAAATAAGCTCCTCTATCTTCCATTGGAAGTAGCTCTTTTTTTGTAAAATTATATAATAACCCAGAACCGATAATCATAAAAATAACAAATAAAGCGATAATTTTTTTTTTATTTAACCAAAATTTTAAAGTTTCTCTGTAAAAGATTAAAAAATTATTAAAAAATTTATCAAATTTAATAACAAAAAAATTTGTCTTTGTTTTTTTATTTAAAAATTTACTACCCAGCATAGGCGATAAAGTCAGTGCAACAAAAGATGAAACTACTATTGCAAAAGATAGGGCAATTGCTGTTTCTCTGAACAAAGTTCCAGATATTCCTTCTATAAAAATTAAAGGAAGAAAAACTGCTATTAAAATTAATGTAGTAGCAATAATTGCAAATGTTATTTGTTTTGAACCTTTATAAGAAGCAACCAGGGGAGATTCTCCTTTTTCTATTCTTCTGTATATGGCGTCAGTCATTATGACCGAGTCGTCAGTTATTATACCTATTGCAAGTATGAAGCTTAATAAAACGAATATATTTATTGATAAATCAAATAAATAAAGTCCCAAAAATGTTGCAATTAAACTGACTGGTAATGCGATTGCCGGAACAATTACCGCCTTAAGATTTCCTAGAAATAAATAGATTATTAGAACAACTAAAATGAAAGCAATAATCAAAGTTTTATAAACTTCATTAATTGCTGCGCTAATATAATTTGCTCTATTAAAAGCAATTTCTAAATTAAGATCTTTAGGTAAACTTTTTTTAATTTCTTTAACTCTTTTTTTAATTTCATTTGAAAGTTCTACAGTTGATGCACCACTTCTTGCATAAATACCAATTCCTACAGTTTTGAGATTTAATGCATCTTTACTTTGTGATCTAAATAGAGCTTTTTCAGATACCGGCCCAAACTCAATATTTGAAATATCACCAAGTCTAACTACATTATTTTTATCTTTTTTAATTGGTAATTGTTTTAGTTGTTCTAGATCATTGTATGATTTGTCTAAATTAATTGTTAAATCAATATTATTTGATTCTAATGTTCCAGCAGGCAAACTAACATTCTCATTTCTTAATGCATTTTCAACCTCCTGTATCGTTAAATTGTTAGCAGCTAGTTTAATTGGGTTTATCCAAACTCTTACACTTAATTCTCTTAGTCCTCCAATTCTAATTCTTCCAACATTTTTTACACTTGAAAACTGATCTACCAAATATCTTTCAGCATAATCTCCAAGCTCTAAATCGCTCCAAGAGGCAGAAGACAAAGCAATCCACATGGTTGTGGTAAATCCTGCTGCTTGTTTAAGTATTTGGGGAGGGTTAGCTTCCGAAGGCAAATTATCAACCACTCTTGCAACTCTTTCTCTAATGTCATTTGCAGCATCATCTAAATCAATATCTGTGTCAAATTCAATATTAATAGTACTTTTTCCGTTCTCAGATTTAGAATCAATATTTTTAATTCCTTCAGCACCGCCAATTACATCTTCAATTACTTGTGTTACTTCTTCATCAATTATGGGTGCTGATGCAGATTTATACTCGACTTTAATTTGAACAACAGGAGGTTGTATACCCGAAGGTAGCTCTCTTACTGGTAATTTCCAAAAAACAAAAAGACCAAATACTACGAGTATAAGGGACATTACCCACGATACCACTGGCCTTCTTATACTTACTTCAGTTATATACATTTAATTATTAATTGGTTTAATTTTTCCTTTTGGATTAATTTTTTTTAATCCTTCTGCTACGATAATATTTCCTTCAACTAAACCATCTAAGATTTCAACAAATCCTTGGTCTCTGCTTCCAATTTTTATTTCAATTTTTTTTACTGAATTATCTTCCAAGACCTTGTAAACATATGCTTTATTACCTTCTAGCATTATGCTTGTATCAGGAACTCCCAAAGATTTTCTTTGTTTAAATTTTACAGTTACCTCTAACAAAGATCCAGGAATTAGTTCAAATTTTTCATTCTTAATTTTTATTCTTGTTAAAACGCTTCTCGTTTCGGCATTAATTCTGCTAGATACACCTTCAACTTTTCCAGTAAAAATTTTGTACTTATTCCCTGAAAATTTTGCTTCAATTGGAAGTCCTTTTTTTAAAATAGGGGCAAAGGTTTCTGGTATTTTAAGATCAGAATAAATGATTGAACTATCGTCCAATGTTATGATTATTGAATTTTCAGATCCTAGTGTATCTTCAGTAAGACCTCTATAACCAAGTATACCACTAAAGGGCGCAACTATATTTCTATCTTTTAGTTCGACTATGGTTTCACCTTTTTTTATGTAATTTTTAAGTTTCAACTCAGAATTTAATTCATTTTTTTTTATCCTAAAAGACTCTGTTTTTTTTGAAATCGCTGTTCCAAAACTTTCAATTTTTTCAGAAAAATTTTGATTTGCTACTTGAGTGACTATGATCCCAGGAGGAGGTCTTTTGCCAAACTTTTTTGCAAAGTGAGAACCGATCATAGTCCTTGCGATAATCACGCCGGCAATAATTATAAAAATTATCAAAATTACTGATATTGTTTTTGTTGATCTTTTCATTTTTATTTATTTATAATACCATATTCAGCCCAAGAGCCATCATAAATGGCAGGCAAATATTTATCATTAATAATAGAATAAGCCAGACTTAAAACTGTAGCAGTAATTCCAGAACCACAAGAAAATACTACGTTATTGTCATTAACAATTCCAATTTCAGCAAATTTTTTTCTTAAGGAATTTTTATCAAGAAATGTTTTATCTTCTTTATTAATTACTTCGTCAAAAGGTAAGCAGATTGAGTTTTCAATTGAACCACTTCTTAATCCTGGTCTAGGTTCTTTTTCCAATCCTAAAAACCTATTTTTACTTCTTGCATCTATAACTTTGAATTTTTTTTCTAATATATTTGTATCTATTTCTTCTTTCGTTTTTACCAAATGTTCATTTTTTTTTGCTTTATAATTCGTTTTGTTGTGATTGTTAATTTTATTAGTAATTTTTTTATTTTCCTTTTTCCATTTTAAAAAACCTCCGTCTAAAATTGATACTAAATTTGGCTGGTGGCCAAAAAAAATAAATGTATACCAACATCTACAGGCGCTCACCACATCTGAGTTGTCATAAATAATTATTTTATCGGAATTTGAGATTCCTAAACTAGATACAATTTTCTCCCACTCTTTTTTACTTGGTAGCATGTGAGGAATTTCAGTATTTTTATTTGAAAATTTATCTATGTCAAAAAAAATAGCATTTTCAATATGTTCTTTTTTATATTCTTCAAAACCATTTCTATAGGTGTTTGGCATATGCCACGAAGAGTCAATAATTTTAACATTTGAATGATTTTCATTTAGCCATTGAGTTGAAACAATGCTCATTATGAATTTTTTTTTTCAATATATTTTTGATGATATTCTTCTGCTTTGCAGTAATTTTTTTGTTCAGAAATATTTGTTGTAATTTTTCCATTATATTTTTTATCAAAGATTAATTTAACTTCTTCTGCAATTTTTTTTTGTTTATTATTTAAAAAAAAAATTTCACTTCTATATTGCGTTCCAACATCCGGACCTTGTCTATTAAGTGTAGTAGGGTCATGCATTTCAAAAAACTTTTTTAATAGATTTTCATATGTTAATATTTTTTCATCGAATTTTATTTTTACAACTTCTGCATGATCTGTCGATCCATCACAGACTTCTCTATAGCTCGTTTGTTTCATTTTACCGCCGCAGTAACCAACTTCTGTATTGGTAACTCCATTTAATTTAGAAAACTTTTCTTCTGGACCCCAAAAACATCCCAACGCTAATATTGCTATTTCCATTGATTATTATTTTAAATTATCTAAAAGTTATTCTTATGTTGTCTAAAAATCAATTGGGCTTTTTGTATATGTTTCTGTCCATTTGTGCATTTTCAATTATGGATCTAATTGTTAAGTGGTCAGAACATTATCCACTAGGAGAAGTGTTGTTTTTTAGAGGTTTTTTTGGGTTATTATTTTATTTTTTTATAATTCCCAAAGAAAGGCTTAAAGATTTTTATTTTACAAAAAGAGCTGGTTTACATTTTTTAAGATGTATGTTTGGATTGATAGCTCTTTTAGCAATTTTTATCGCATTAAGAAACTTGCCATTAGCTACCGTTGTAAGTATTTCATTTGCTGCGCCAATTTTTACTACAATTTTTTCAATCTTTTTTTTAAGTGAGAAAGTTGGTTTTTTTAGATGGTTAGCGGTGTTTGTGGGCTTCATTGGAATTGTTATTATAACTGAACCGGGCTTTAGCTCTTTAAATATTTATTATGTTTGTCCTATTATTTTTTGTTTAGGTTTATCTTATGTAGCTATAGCAATTAGACAATTATCAACAACCGAGCCAGTATGGCTAATATCTCTTAATTTTTCTGCAGCAATAACACTTGCTAGTATATTTACAATACCTTTTGGCTGGATTATGCCAGATATAAAAGATCTAATTTTATTATCTTTCATAGGAATTTTTGGTGGTGTTGCAAATTTGTGGTTAAGTCAATCGTATAAATTTTCAGAGGTATCTTTAGTAACACCTTTAAAATATTTAGCTTTAGTATTTGCAATAATTTTTGGATTTTTTATATGGGGTGAAGTGCCAACATTTAAAACTTTATCAGGTTCATTGCTGGTTATTATTTCTTCTGTGATTATTTTTAAAAGAGAAATTATTTTAAAAAAACAAGTTTCTACACCACGACATGACTAAAGCTCCCAAATACTGGAATAAAGCAAAAAGTTATTTATCAAAAAAAGATAAAGTAATGAAAATTCTTATAAAAAGATTTAGAGATAAAACTTTAACTACAAGAAAAGATGTTTTTTTTTCTTTATGTAAGAGCATAATAGGCCAACAAATTAGTGTTGCAGCTGCTAATTCAGTTTTTGCGAAGTTTAATAAAGCATGCAAGGGAAAAATTAATCCTAAAATGATTAAAAAAATTAGTACTCAAAAGCTTAAAAAATGTGGCTTAAGTAGACAAAAAGCAAGAGGAATAAAAGAACTTTCATTAAAATTTTTAAGCAAATCATTTAATCCAAATTTAATTAAAAATATGAATGACGAAGAGGCAGTCATATATCTTTCCAGTTTAAGACAGATTGGCAGATGGTCAGCAGAAATGATACTAATTTTTACTTTTAATAGAGAAAATATATGGCCCGTTCAAGATATAGGTTTATTAAGAGCAATATCAAATAATTATAAAAAAAAATATTTACCTCCAAAAAATTTTGTAGAAAAATTAAAGAAAAAATTTTCGCCTTATTGTTCCGTTGCTACTTGGTATTTGTGGAGATCTATAGATGATGATCCAATACAGTATTAAGGAATTTTTAGTTTTCAATCCATTTTTTTAATTTATCTTTATTTTCTAATATATATTTTGGTAGTTGATTGATATCAATTTTATTTAGTGTATTTCCACTATGAAATTGATTTAAACGTTGATCTGTCTTTAAATCATAAACAGTTTTTTTTTGTTTGATCAAATTTTTTATTTTATCTACGCTCAATGGGTTTAATTCATACTCTCTATGATGAAGATAAGACTTTAGTTTTTTCTCAATTTCTTCTGGACTTTTTAAATAAGAAAAATGCCAACCGCCATTATTTATAAATTTTATATTTTTATATTTATTTTTGGAGAATAATGTGTCTAAACGCCACCATGGATAAGATCTATCTTTAATATTTCTGAGCCATTGTGGTGACTTTAAATTTTTCATTCTGCATGCTCTCGTTCCAACCCAGGTAAAATTTTCTAGTTTTAGATTAAATTTATAATACATCATATCTTGTTTAAAAAAAATAAACTGTTCATTTATATTATTAAAATCAATATCTTTTAAATTTGGTATTTCATCTAAATCGGAAATTATTATCCAATCATTTTCACTAGCTTCTGAAAGGCATTTTTTAATATAATTTCTTTGAAAATTTTCTCTTTTAACAGCATTTAAAATATACTTAACATTTATTTCAGATTCTTTATCATCAATTTTAATTTGTTCTACGTCTTCTGGTTGTTCTTTAAGAAAAATATACTCAATTTTTTTTTTAAATTTTTTATATTTTTCTATATTGAAGTGAGGTTTCTTTTCTTCACCTTTATGATTATAGCTACATTCAATTATTATGAATTTATCAATAAATTTATCTAGATAATTCAACCTTAGATCTAACAACAAATCTTCATCAAAATACATGAAGCAATCAAATATTTTCATAAATTTATATTATTTTAAATAATTTTAAATATGATACCAAAATTAATATGAGCAATAAATTAATAATTAACTTTGAGGAATATCTGGATACGGTTGAAAAATTAGCTGTAAAAATTCATCAAAATTATAAACCTACTGTTTTAGTTGGGATTATGAGGGGTGCAGCGCCAATAATAGATATTCTCTCTAGAATTTTGAAACTTCCAATAGCATATATTGTAATTCAAAGTTATTCCGGGAAGGGCCTTGAGGACAAGCAAGGTAAATTAATGTTTGCTAGAGAAATTAGCTCGTTAGCAGTTTCTAAAGATTTTAGCAAAGTACTTTTGGTTGACGATTTGTCAGATACAGGACTAACATTAAATAAAAGTATTGAATGGTTGAAAAATTATAATCCAATTAAAGAAAATATTAATGAAATTAAGACAGCATGTTTATGGAAGAAAAAATCTTCGAGTTTTACACCTGACTTTTGTTCTGTATTATTAGATTCTGATCCTTGGATCGTACAACCAACTGAGCATTACGAAGAAATTAATATTGATAAAATTATATCTAAACATAAAAAAGGGCTAGAATAGATCTGGCCCTTTTTTAAAACTCAAAACTCTAAGCAACTGTAAAACTTATAACACTCAACACAGCAATTACCCATATTGCTGGTGAAGTTTCAGAAGCTTTGCCAGAAAATATTTTTATTAAAGCATATGCAATAAATGCAAGTGCTATACCATTGCTAATACTATATGTTAATGGCATAGTTATCATTGCAACTATAGACGGTGCAGATTCTGCAATGTCATCCCATTCTATATCTGTTATATTTCTCACAAATAGTACTGCTACATACAGCAATGCAGCGCCATCAATTTCTTTAGGCAAACTCGTTGCAAGGGGAGAAAAGAATAAACATGATAAAAATAGAACACCAATTACAAGAGATGTCATTCCAGTTCTGCCTCCAGCTTTTACTCCAGCACCTGATTCTACGTAACTAGTTACCGTCGTAGTTCCCATTAATGCTCCAGCAACAGTACCTACACTATCGGACAGCATTGCTTTGTTTATATCCTGAACTCTTCCTTTGCTATCAACTTTTCCTGCAACATTAGCTACAGACGTTAATGTACCTGCGGTATCAAAAAAATCTATAAACAGTAAAGTAAAAATAACTGTAGACATGCTTGCTGTTAATGCTGCTTCAAGGTCAAAATCAAATAGATAAGTCATTGGTGGTATTTCGCCGACCACGCCATTAAATTTTGCTAACCCTGTTACCCATGCAATTATACTAAAAGATATTATGCCGATAATTATATTTCCTTTAACTTTAAGCTTTTCTAGAACAACCATCGCAACAAAAGCAAGACATCCTAAAAGTACTAATGGATTTTTAATATCTCCTAAAGTAACTAGTGTAACTGGGTGATCTCCAACTACACCCATTATCTCCAAGCCAATAATTGCTAAAAATAATCCAATCCCAGCTCCTATACCTAACTTAAGACTTCTAGGTATCGAATTAATTAGCCATGCTCTGATTGGTGTTAAAGAGATTATTAAAAAAAGTACACCAGCAACTAATACTGCGCCCAAAGCTGCTTGTGGTGTATAGCCCATTCCTGCAACAACTCCAAATGCAACAAATGCATTTATACCCATGCCTGGTGCTAAGCCAATTGGCCAAGTTTTTCCATAAAATGCCATAATAAAACAAGCAATGGCGGTCGCAAGGATTGTTGCTGTAAATACTGCACCAAAGTCAAAAAAACCTTTTTCAGGTCCTGCAAATTCACCGGATAGTATAAATGGATTTAAAAACATTATATAAGCCATTGTTAAAAAAGTAGTTATTCCGGCTATAACTTCAGTTCTAAAATCAGTTTTATGTTTTTTATAATCAAAATATTTTTCCAACATTTTCCCTCCAAAAATTAATATTTGAAATTTATTAGATTCTATTAAAAATTACTCCCTAAATTCAAACTTTATTAACATTTTACAACTTATAAGTTTATATTTTAGAAAATTTAAACCTGTTATTATTAAAATATGAAAAAGTTAATGACTTTTCTTTTTGGAATTGCATTCCTGATTTCTCTTTCTAATTGTCAAACTATAAAAAACAAAACTGATGAAATAGCCAAAAAAGAGAATAAAAAGTTAAGTCAGTTTATAGGACAACCAGTTTCAGAACTAAAGATTGTTATGGGAAAACCAACAAGTGATTCTAAGAGTGAAACAGGTTCAAAGTTATTAATTTATAAGACAAAAAAATATGGAATTCCTTGTGAAAGAAAATTTGAAATTAACAATAACAATATGGTGATTGGATTTCAATCTAAAGGCTGTTTTTAACACTTGTGGGGAATATGCTCCCCACAAGCAAGGTTAACTTATTTAATATTTATAAGTTTTTTCTTTTTGTATTCTGGTACAATCCTCTCACAAGCTATTGTCAAAAGACCATCTTTTAATTCTGCGCCACCCACTTTTACGTCATCTGCAATTGTGAATGATCTAGCAAACTGCCTTTGTGAAATACCTTTATGAATAATTTCACCATCTTCATTTTTGTTTTCAGACTTATTAATTTGTTTTGTTTTTACAGTTAACAAATTGTCTTCAAACTCAACTTCAACATCCTTTTTACTAAAACCAGCAAGAGCAACTTCAATTGAATATTTGTCCTTTCCAGTTTTTCTTATGTTATATGGTGGATAGTTTGATTGTGTGCTCAAACCTCCATTACCTAACATATTTTCAAATTGGTCAAACATATCATCGAAACCAATTGAAAAAGGTCTTAGTGAGTTGAATATAGATAGATCCTTACTTGTCATAATATCCTCCTTTGTTAGCAAGGTTACTTTATGTAAGCCCCATTAGGCGACTTACCATTATGATATGTGTATTATTTTTATTTTTTCAAGATGGGATAGTTCAAATTTTTTTTGCAATTTTTAATGCAAACGCATAATCAAAAGCTATTTCTTCTATGGCTCCATCTCTGCCTGATTTACCACCATGTCCTGCATTCATTTCGGTTTTTAAAAGAAGAAGATTATTGTCTGTTTTATAATCTCTAAGTTTTGCGGTAAATTTAGTGGGCTCATCAAACAACACTCTATTATCACTCAAACTTGTTGTAATTAAAATATTAGGATAGTCCATTTTTTTAATATTGTTATAAGGTGCGTAAGAAAAAATATAATCAAAATGTTCTTTTATATCTTTAGCATTACCAAATTCATCAAATTCTCCAACTGTAAGTGGAAGAGAATGGTCAAGATTGGTAGTTAAAGAATCTACAAATGGAACGGCCATTATAATTCCCAAAAACAAATTGGGTTCTTGGTTAAGTACCGCACCCATGAGAAGACCACCAGCAGAACCTCCCATTCCTATTATTTTATTTTTAGATGTGTATTTTTTTTTTATTAAATATTTAGCTACTGCTATGTAGTCTTCAAATGTATTTTTTTTATTTAAAAGTTTTCCCTCTTTCCACCATTTCATTCCACGTTCCATTCCACCTCTTATGTGAGATGTAACCCAGATAATATCTCTATTAATTAAGCTGAGCTTTGTTGAAGAAAATCCAGGAGAAATTGAGTTTCCATAAGATCCATAGCCATAAAGTAAAAGATTTGCCGAACCATCAATTTTAGTTTTTTTGTGTCTAGTGATAGTCATTGGTACCATTCTTCCATCATGTGATGGGCATTCAAATCTTTCAACTATATAATCATCTGGATTATGACCTGAAGGGATTTCTTGTTCTTTAACTAATTTTTTTTCCTTGGTTTTTAAATTGTACAAATAAACTCTTCCCTGAGTTTTTGGAGATGAATAATTTAAATGAATATAGTCCGTATTTCTATCCCTCTGCTTTAATGAAATGCCCGGATTAATTACTTTTTCATCTGTAAATTTAATTTCTTCTTCAATGTTAGTTTCAATATTTTTGACAAATATTTTTTCAAGTGCGTTTGAAGTTTCTCCTCTTAAAATCCAATTTTTTAAAAAAGTTAGACCCCCTATTAAAACTTCTTCCTTGGCAGGAAGGTAGCTTTTCCAATCTTGCTTTGATAAATTATCACATATATCTATTTTAAAATCTTCAGCATTTTCATTTGTGTGATTATAAAAATATCCATCCCAAGAATTTACTGAATAAATTATTCCTTTTTTTCTTTTTTTTATTATTTTTGGCTTTGGCCTTTCTTCATTTGTTGCAAAATAATATTGTTCATTAGTGTTGTGATCGGATGTATTTATAAAAAAATATTTTTCATCAGAACTTAAAGATAATCCAACAGAAAAAGCTTCGCTTTTTTCTTCAAAAATTAATTCATCATTTTTTACAGAGTCCCCTATTTTGTGTCTAAATATTTTCCTCGGTCTATGATTTTGATCAAGTTTTGAATAAAAAATAAATTTATCGTCTAGACTAAAAGTAATCCCTCCAGTGGTATCTTCAATTTTTTCTGTTACTTGTTTGTTTGATGAAATTTCTCTTATGTATATTGTGTAATATTCCGAACCTTTTAAGTCTAAAGAATATCCTAACATTTTATCATTAAAACTCACCTCCAAGTCACCAACTCCAAAATATTCAGTTTTAATTTGTTCTTTCTCTTTATCTCCATTCCATATTTCTTCAACAACATTAGTACCAATTTTTTTTCTCAGTTTTATAGAATAATTTCCTTCGACAGTTGTTTTTGTCCAATATTCATAAGTATGATCTTTATATGGCAAGCTTTCATCATCTAATTTTATTCTGCCTTTTATTTCTTCAAATAAATCTTTTTGAATTTTTTTTGTATTTGACATATGAAATTCTGTGAATGAGTTTTCTTCTTCTAGGTATTTTTTAACCTCAGGATCAAGTTTTTGGCTATCCTTTAAAACTTCTAATATGTTTTTTTGATGTATCCAGCTATAATTGTCTTCCCAATCTACATTGTGACAAGTTTTTTTTTCAGGTTTTTTACTTAATTGTGGTATTTTCATTTAAAAATAACTTAATACATGAATATTTTTTTCTTAACACTTATTATTTTTGTCCTAGTTTATTTTATTCTTAATTGGTTTGCCAAAACGTCAAGCAAAAAAATCTCACAAGGCATCAGATTTTTTACTATAATTTTATCAGTAATTCTTGCTGTTGTGATGGTTTATGCGGGTAGGTTTATATTTTCATTGCCTTTTGTTCTGATGATTTTGCCTTTAATTAAAACTAAAGCAGGTCTATCTTTGATGCAAATTATTAGAATTTGGGGGTTACTAAGATTTCTAAAAAATTCAGGAAGATTTAACTTTAATGAAGTCAATAGAAATCAAAATACTCAAAGTATTTCTTTAGAAGAGGCTTATAAAATTCTTAATTTAGATTCGAAAAAAAAATATACAAAAGAAGAAATATTAAAATCTTATAAAAAAATAATGAAAAAAATTCACCCAGATGTTAGTCCAGAATTAACTAGGTTGGCATCAATTGTAAACGAAGCAAAAGAATTAGTTTTAAAAGATGCTTTATAATTTGAGAAGAGAAAATATTTTTTTAAAAACTTTTTCTACTTTTATTGTATCTGGTGAAAAATTGGAATCATGAAAAACATCATTTTCATTTACACCTTCGGGTAAAATTCTAAATTGATTAACACTATAATCACTGTATGCTCTTGGAGTATCGAGCATAATTATTATGCTTGGAATATTGCATTGTGACGCCACATGATGACCAAAAGAATCGTTGCCAACATATATGTCAGCTAATGAAATTAAAGGAATAATTTCTGAAATTTTTTTGTTATCTAAAGACATGCAATAATTTTTATCAACTTCTTTTAATATTTTATCTGCAATATCTTTCTCATTTGGACCGCAGAGTAAAAAAAAGAAAAAATCTTTTTTTTCAATCAATTTTTTAATTAAATTAATATAATTTTTTGATCCCCATCTTGTTGTTGGTCCGGATGATCCTATTCCAAGTATTACATTTTTCTTACTATTTATTATTTTTTTTGAAGCAATATCTTTCTCAGTTTTATCTATAAAAATTCGTGTTTCAGTTGGACAATTTTCAATATCTAAAACTTTTTCTGTAAATCTTCTTGCAGCATTTACTAAATGCAATTTTTTTTTGTTAAAAAAACGGGTAGCACTTTATATATTTTATTTTTGCAAGCTTGCTTGCCACAAAAAATCTAATACTAGGATAAAAAATAAATATATTATCAATATTTAACTCTGCTAAAAAATTACTTAAATTAAAAATATCAGTAAATTTTTTAAAATATTTATTTAAATAAACAACTTCTTTAATTTGAGGGTCTTTTGTTAATACTTGATTTAAATTTTCGCAAAGTGTTATGATTGTTACTGGGCCATATTTTTTTGCAATTTGATGGCAATAGGACAGATGAAGTAAATTAGATCCCAATCCTTTGTAGCTTAATAAAACTGCAGTTTTCATAATTTATAAAAATTTTTATATTAAATTTATTTATTATAAGTATTATTTAAGAAATAATAATATCATCATGACACAAATAAGGGGAATTTACGCCGCTGGAATGTCAATTTTTGACGAAAATTTGAGCTTAAATGTTGATAAGACAATTAAACATTCTGAAAGCTTGATCGACCGGGGCTGCCACGGTGTTGCTGTTTTTGGTAGCACAGGTCAGGCACAATTAATTTCAATAAGTGAAAAAATTGATTTGTTAAATAAACTTTCAGCTAGCAAGTATAAAAAAAATTTTTTGATAGGCACAGGATTAAATTCATTAAGTGAAACAATTAACTTTATGGAAATTTCCTGTTCATTGGGATTTAATAAATTTTTAATTATGCCACCTGCTTATTATCAATATGGAGATAAAGAGGTTATTAATTTTTATACAAGAATAATTGATAAAATTTTCAATTGTAAAATTATTCTTTATAATTTTGAAAAATTGTGTGGGTATAAATTTAGCGTAGAATGTGTTGAGAGTTTGGTTAAAAAGTTTCCAGAACAAATAGTCGGTTTAAAAGATAGCACATATAATTTATATCAAAATTTAAAAATAGACAACTTTTCGATTTTGCCTGGTTCAGAATTAAAATTATTGAGTGGATTAGAAAAAGGATGTTCAGGAATCATAACAGCAACTTGCAATGTAACTGCAGAATTGTCTAGAAAAGTATATGATGATTTTATCGATAAAAAAAAACAATCAGAAAATGAAAAATTATGCAATGTAAGAAAAGTTTTTGATCAATTCAATTTAATCTCAGGCTTACATACTTTTTTGTCCAAAGAACATGATGTATATAAAAATATTTTGCCTCCACTAAGTCTTTTAGATGAAAAAGACGAAAAAAAATTACTTGAAGATTTAAAGAAACTAGATTTTAATTAAAGAAATTATAAGCGGTAAAAATGCAATTAGTTAGTTTTTTAAATAATTTATTTAAAAAAGGTGGATTTGTATTGATAGATGCAAATTCGAAAAAATATATAATTGGAACGCCCGATAAAACAAAACCATTAACTGTAAAATTGCTTAAAAAAAATCTTCATTATAAACTTTTAATCAATCCAGATTTATATTTCGGTGAAGCCTACACAGACGGTTCCCTAGTAATAGAAAATGGATCTATAGGTGATTTTTTAGAATTAGCTTTTAAAAATATAGGAAGAAATGAAATAAATACATCTGGTTATCTTTTAAAAAAAATAAAAGGAACCATCAGATACTTAACTAATTTTAATTTTGCAAAAAAATCAAAGAAAAATGTTTCACATCATTATGATATATCAGATGATCTTTATGAGTTATTTCTTGACTCAAAAAGACAATATTCATGTGGTTATTTTAAAAATGACAATGACACTTTGGAGACTGCACAAAACAATAAAATTAATCACATAATTAAAAAATTAAATCTTAAACCTAATCAAAAAGTTTTAGATATTGGATCTGGCTGGGGTTATCTAGCAATTGAAATTGCGAAACAATCTAAGTGTGAAGTAACAGGCATTACATTATCAGAGAATCAATATAGATATGCAAACGCAAAAGCAAAAGAGTATAATTTAGAAAACCAGGTTCGGTTTAAACTTGCCGATTATAGAAATTTAAAAGAAAAGTTTGATAGAGTTGTGAGTGTTGGAATGTTTGAACACGTTGGAAGAAAATTTTATAAAACTTTTTTTAAACAGGTAGCTAATTTATTAAATGATAATGGATTGGCGTTAATTCATACAATAGGATCTGTAAATCAACCAAGAGACCCTCAGCCATGGATTACAAAATATATTTTTCCAGGTGGATATACTCCAAGCATGAGCGAAGTAGCAGGTCCAATTGAAAATTCAGGTTTAATTATATCTGATTTAGAAGTGTTAAGAATGCATTACGCTCACACATTAAGAAATTGGAAAGAAAGATGTATAAAAAATAAATCCAAGATAATAGATATGTTTGATGAAAAATTTTTTAGGAT
>CACFTX010000006.1 GCA_902569405.1 uncultured Pelagibacteraceae bacterium
TATGTTAAACATGATGATGCTAGCGATTCATATTTAAGGAAAGCATATATAAATATGGATCTGCATACTGATGGAACATATGTAAAAGAAAAAACAGATTGGATTTTAATGACAAAAATTGAGGAAAAAAATGTACAGGGAGGTGAAACTTCACTCTTGCATCTTGATGATTGGGAACATTGCGATGAATTATCGAAAGATCCAGTTGGAAGACAAAATTTTATTTGGGGATCTCCTAAGAGCAAAAATATTAATTATAAAGTTGAACATCCAATTTTTTTTAACGATGAAGAAGGAAGATCACAAATTTCTTATATAGATCAATTTCCTGAACCAAAAAACATGGAGCAAGGAAACTTTCTTCAAAAACTTTCAGACTCGCTTGAAGAAAGCAAAAACAAGATAATAACGAATCTACCTCCAGGGTCAGCTGTATTATCAAATAATTATTTTTGGCTACATGGAAGAAAACCTTTTAAAGAAAATAAAAATTTAAGCAGGGAACTGCTTAGAATAAGAGGATCTTTTTTCACCAATTGATCAAATTTAGTGATAATAGTATCTAAAATTTATTATGAAAATTGGATTTATTGGAACCGGACAAATTACTAAAGCTGTTGTAACAGGAATACTTGGTTCAAGGTTAAAAATAAGTAAAATTTATTTATCTGAAAGAAATAAAAAAATATCAAAAAATTTAAAATCTAAAAGTAAAAAAATTGTAATAATTAAAAATAACCAGGAGATAATAAACAAATCGAATTGGGTTTTTTTAGCAGTTACACCTACAGTTGGAAACAAAATTCTACATAAATATTATTTTAAATCTAATCAAACAATAGTCAGTTTTATTTCAACAATAAAAATGAAACAGCTTAAAAAAATTATTAAAGTTAAAGCTAAAATAGTAAGAGCTATCCCGTTGCCACCTATTTCATTAAAAAAGGGTCCAGTTCCTATATTTCCTCCTAATAAAAAAGTTAAAAATTTTTTCAACCATCTTGGTGCAACAGTTGAAATTAACAAAGAAAACTCTTCATTAAATTTTTGGTCAACTTCTGGGATGATGGCACCATTTTATGAGTTGTTACACTCTATGTCTAGATGGCTTGTAAAACGAGGAATTAAAAAAGATGATGCTCAAAAATATATAACATCTCTTTTTGTAGCACTATCAGAGGATGCAGTTATTAAATCGAAAAAAGATTTGAAATATTTAGTAAAAGAATCACAAACGCCTAGAGGTTTAAATGAACAAGGCGTTAAAGAACTTAAAAAATTAGGATTCTATCGTTCAATTGAAAAAACATTAAATAGTATTCTTAAAAGATTAAACAAAGTATAATTTTCTATGCAGTCAGATTCTAATATTCTGCAAATAGATAATCTTTCAAAATATTTTGGAGGTCTTGCTGCGGTAGCAGATTGTTCGCTAAAAATAAAAAAAGGATCTATTACTGGCATTATAGGGCCAAACGGATCAGGAAAAACCACATTATTTAATTTAATTGCTGGAAATTTAAAACCAAACGATGGAAAAGTTTTATTTTATGATGAAGATATAACTTCTATTCCTTCATATGAACTGTTTTCAAAAGGCATATTAAGAACATTCCAAATTGCTCATGAGTTCACAAACTTAACAGTTTTAGAAAATTTAATGATGGTCCCCGGAAATCAATCAGGCGAAAGTCTTATGAACGCTTTACTAAAACCAAAACTAATAAAGAAAGAAGAAGACGAAATTAGAAGCAAAGCTTATGAAGTAATTGATTTTTTAAATCTCAAGCATCTTGCAAATGAACTTGCTGGAAATTTATCTGGTGGTCAAAAAAAACTTCTTGAACTTGGAAGAACCATGATGGTTGATGCAAAATTAGTTTTGTTAGATGAAGTGGGTGCCGGCGTAAACAGAACGTTGTTAAAAGATTTAGGAACTGCAATTTTAAGATTAAACAAAGAAAAAGGTTATACTTTTTGTATGATTGAACATGATATGGATTTTATAAGCAGAATGTGTAATCCAGTAATTGTGATGTCAGAAGGATCGGTTTTATTTGAAGGAACTCCTGAAGAAGTTAAAAAAAATGAAAAGGTTATAGAAAGCTATTTAGGTCGCGCAAACAGGAACGGTGGAGAAAATAATTAATGCCATTTTTTGAAGGAAATAAAATGACGGCAGGATATGGTAATGGTCCGGATATTATAAGCTCTTGTTCAATAAATGTTGATAGAGGAGAGATTGTTGCAATTTTAGGTCCTAATGGCGCTGGCAAATCTACTGCAATGAAAGCTATGCTTGGTTTGTTAAATTTAAAATCTGGATCAATAATAATAGACGGAAAAGATATTTCTAATTTGTCTCCACAAGATAGAGTTAAAAAGGGCATATCATTTGTACCACAGACTAGAAACGTTTTTGCAGGATTGACTGTAAGAGAAAATTTAGAAGTGGGCGCGTTTTTAAGAAACGATGAATTAATTAAAGTTATCGAAGAAATTTATGAATTGTTTCCTGTTTTAAAAGAAAAAAGATCTCAAATTGTTGGTGAATTATCAGGAGGACAAAGGCAACAGGTAGCGCTAGGAAGAGCTCTAATGATTAAACCATCTGTTTTAATGTTAGACGAACCTACTGCGGGTGTTTCCCCAATAGTAATGGATGAACTGTTTCAACATATTATAAAAGTAAAAGAAACTAATGTTGCAATTATAATGGTAGAACAAAATGCAAAACAAGCATTAAGCATATCCGATAGAGGCTATGTGTTAGTGACTGGACAAAATAAATTTGAAGGATCGGGAAATGAATTACTTAAAGATCCTGAAGTCAGAAGATCGTTTTTAGGAGCGTAGAATGGATTTTTTAAATGCTTTAATTTTGTTGTTAAACTATACAATTATACCTGCGTTAACTTATGGTTCACAATTAGCTCTTGGAGCAATTTTTGTTACACTAATTTATGGAGTTTTAAGATTTGCAAATTTTGCAACGGGAGACATGATGTCTTTTGGAACAATGTTTGCAGTTTTGCTTACTTATTATTTTCAATCACTAGGCATAGGTTTAGGAGTGCTACCAACAGCATTACTCACAATTCCTTTTGCGATTGTTATGATGATTTTATACATGCTAACAATAGATAAATTTGTTTTTAGTTATTACAGAATTAAGAAAAGTCCGCCAGTTCAACTTGCAATGGTTAGTGTAGGAGTAATGTTTGTAACACAAGCAATTATAAGAATAATTATAGGACCATTTGATAGAAGGTTCCTTGATGGTGAAAAATTTATTTTAAAAGCCATGGAGTTTAAGGAAATGACAGGATTAAATGAAGGATTAACAATTAAATCTACTCAATTAATTACAATAATTGTTACATTAATTGTAGTTTCTATAATGTTTTGGTTTCTAAATAAAACCAAGACCGGAACAAGTATGCGCGCTTATTCTGATAATGAAGATTTAGCTTTATTGTCGGGTATAGATCCTAAGAGAGTTGTAATGCTAACATGGATAATTGCAGGTGTTTTAGCAACAATTGGAGGCGTGTTGTATGGTTTAGACAAAAGTTACAAGCCTTTTGTTTATTTTAACAATATGCTCCCAATATTTGCTGCAGCTATTGTTGGAGGTATTGGAAATCCATTCGGTGCATTTTTAGGCGGTTATGTTGTAGCGTTTGGTGAAATATTTATAACTTACGCATATAAAAAATTTTTTACATATATACTTCCAGAAAGTTTAGCACCGGATTCTCTTATGCAATTGTTATCAACAGATTATAAATTTGCAGTATCATTTTCTATTTTAGTAATTGTATTACTGTTTAGACCTTCGGGTATTTTTAAAGGAAAAATTCTATGAAAAAATATTTAAACGTAATCGTAGCATATTCAATAATGTTAGCACTAATTATTTTAGTAGGAATATTTCAGTCCTGGTCTATTGCACTTTCTATTTTTAATTACTGTATGATTTCAGCAGTTATGACTATGGGTGCAAATATTCAATGGGGTTATGCAGGTTTAATTAATTTTGGAATTATGGGTTATGCCGCCTTAGGTGGACTTGCTGTTGTTCTTGTTTCAGTTGCTCCAGTTCCAGAAGCTTGGGAAGCAGGTGGTTTAAATATGATGGTTTGTATTTTGGTTATAGCCGCAATGGTTTTTTCAATTCGATATGTTTTGAAAAAAATTCAAAAATCAAAAAAAAGAAATTATTTTGTAGCAGGAATAATAATAGTTGGCTTGATACTTCTTAGAATGATATCTGGTCCTGCAATTGAAAATATTGAAGCAGTGAATCCTGCTAAAACAGGTTTTTTAGGTGGTCTTGGAATGCCAGTTTTATTTTCTTGGATTGTTGGAGGTTTTCTAGCGGGGGGACTTGCTTATGTTGTTGGTAAAATTGCTCTTGGATTAAGAGCGGACTACCTTGCAATAGCAACTTTACTAATAGCAGAAATTGTAGTTTCAGTAATCAAACATGAAGATTGGTTGGCAAGAGGAGTAAAAAATGTAATTGGTTTAAAAAGACCAGTACCTTACGAAGTAGATCTTCAAAGTACGCCGTGGTTTATAAATTTAGTTGAAAAATTTAATTCAGGAAAATTAAATTTAATTAAATCAGTCGCTGAAAAACAAGAAGTTTTAAAACAATTAGTTATTGATGCTTCTTCAATTTATGTAAAACTTTGTATGGCTGGTTTATTTTTATCGGTTGTAGTTGCTTTGTTAATTATAACTCAAAAAGCTTTATATTCCCCTTGGGGAAGAAAAATGAGAGCTATAAGAGACAATGAAGAAGCAGCGAGTGCAATGGGTAAAAATATTGTTAAAGAACATCTTTTAATTTTTATACTAGGTTCAGCGGTTGTTGGTATAGCAGGAGCCATGATGGTAACTAATGATGGTCTATTTACACCAGGAAGTTATAGACCAATGAGATATACATTTGTGATTTGGGTAATGGTAATTGTTGGTGGAACAGGAAATAATTTTGGAGCAATACTGGGTGGATTTTTTGTTTGGTTTTTATGGGTTCAAGCAGCTCCAATAGCTTTATTTTTAATTAATCTTTTTACATCTCATTTGCCAGAAACGAATGCTTTAAGAATTCACTTAATAGAAAGTGCCCCATATTTTAGATTTTTAATGATTGGCATAGGTTTATTGGTTATAATGAGATACAGGCCACAAGGTATTTTGCCTGAAAAAATTATTAAACAGTAAACAAAATATGAAAAAATTATTATTATTATTATTTATTTTAAGCTCTAGTGCATTTGCAGAAGAAGTTGAAATGAATTTTAAGAAAGATTTATTTTTAGCTGCTCAAAAATCAGGAAAAATTGTAGTTATAAACTCATGGAATAAATGGTGTTTTACATGCATTAAACAGGAAAAAATAATTAAAAAAGCAAAAGAGGATTTTGAAGACATACTATTTTTAACTTATGCTCAAAAAAATAAAGAAATAGCTAATTATTTGGACATTAATTATAGATCAACGATTGTTATTTATAAAAATAATAAAGAAATTGCTAGAGCAATAGGAATTACAAAAAAAGAGGACATATATTCTTTAATAAAAAAAGGAATATAGTGAATAAAAATCTTACACTTCTTACATTAAGTCAAATTTTTAGTTTTACAGCAGCTCCAGTAACTGTATTTTTAAGTGGAATTATTGGTTCTCAAATTAGCCCTTTAAAATCACTTTCCACCTTACCAATGTCAATATCTGTAGTTGGTATAGCGATAGGTGCAATCTTTGCTACTAAGTTGATGAGTTTAATAGGAAGAAAAGTTGGTTTTATTGTTGCGTCAATAGGAAATTCTTTAGTTTCTATATTAGCAGCTTATTCGATAATGGATCAGAACTTTATTTTATTTTGTTTTGCAAACTTTTTTATTGGTGTTGGAATGGCATTTACACATCAATATCGTTTTGCTGCAGCTGAGAGTGTTGAAAAAAATAAAGTGCCAAAAGCAATTTCAATAATTTTATTAGGTGGAATTATCTCAGCGTTTATAGGACCAAGTTTGGCAAACTACGCAAAAGATATTGTTACTGATCATTTGTATGTCGGATCTTATTTGTCGCTTGCAGTTTTAACTTTTATACCAACAATTTTCTTTTTATTTTATAAAAACACTTCAAAACCAGAAGTTAATATTCAATATTCAGGTCGAAGTTATTTAGAGTTAATTGCGCAACCTAGATTTTTGCAAGCAGTTGTAGCATCAGCATTTGGATATGCAGTTATGACACTTTTAATGACAGCAACTCCAATAAGTATGCATGTAATGGAAAAAATGAGTCTAAGTAAAACTGGGATTGTTATCCAAATACATGTTGCTGCAATGTTTTTACCATCTTTAGTAACTGGTTATTTAATTAAAAAATTTGGGCATAGCAACATAATGTATGCGGGCGTATTTTTATATAGCATAACTATAACTGCAAGTTTCTTTGATCAAACTTTTCTTAATTATTTGTTTGCATTAATTTTTTTAGGTTTTGGGTGGAATTTTTTATTTATATCTGGCACGAGTTTACTTGTTTTAACTTACAAAGAAGAGGAAAAGTTTAGAGCACAAGGATTAAATGACTTTACTGTGTATTCCGTTCATGCCATTGGTAGTTTATCTGCCGGAGTTTTATTGGTATTAACTAACTGGAAAACAATGAATTTAATATGTATTCCTTTATTAATTTTAATTGTCATCACAACTTTAAGAGCTGAAATTTTAAGTAGAAAATAAAAAAAACCTCAGCAGTTTTACCGCTGAGGTTTTTAAAATTTAGATATTATCTTTGTTTTTTAGTTTTAAATTTTCCGCCTCTTACTTCTTTTTCTAAGAAAGAACCAAAAGCTTCTCCAACATCTGTGAATTCAACACCAGTTGCACCTTCATAGTTAATAGCTTTACCTTTAGCTAATAAATCTAAAGCTTTTTTTAATTCACCTGGGTAAATTTTCTTACCAGGAGCATTTGCAACAGACATAACATTTTGTTGAATAGTAGCTCTATCAGCTTTTCCACCAGCTTGCATTGCAAGAGTGATTAAAGCAGCTGCATCATATGATTCTCCAGTGTAAGGACCAGAAGAGTCTATACCGCCTGCTTTTGCAACTTTAGTAAATATACCAGCACCTTTTCCTGTTGATCCAGGAAGAGAACCAAAAGATTTACTTAAACTTTTTCCAAAAGCATCTACAAGTGATTGACCAATCATACCATCAGATAATATAAAAGTATCAAAAGCACCCGAGTCCAAAGAACCTTGAATAATTCCTTTACCACCTTGGTCTAAGTAACCGATTACCGCAACAGCATCTCCACCGGCAGAAGCTAATGTGGCAACTTCAGCAGAATAGTCAGCTTTACCATCTTCATGAGCAGCGGTAGTTGTTACTTTAATACCATGTGCTTTCACTGCAGCAGCATAAACATCTGCCAAACCTTTTCCATAGTCGTTATTTGTATAAGTAATTGCTACGCTTTTAACTTTTCTGTCTTTAGTAATGTCAGCTAAAATTTGTCCACCTCTAGCATCTGAAGGAGCTGTTCTAAAAAAGAATCCTTTATCATCTAGAGTAGTTAAACCTGGAGAAGTTGCTGATGGTGAAATCATTACTACACCATTAGGCACTGCAACATTTGTTGCAATTGCACCTGTAACACCTGAACAGTCAGCACCCATGATAGCAACTACACCATTTGATACTAAACCTTCAGCTGCAGTAGTAGCAGCAGCAGAGTCCACACAAGTTGAATCAGCTCTTTCTACTGATATTCTTTTTCCTCCAAGTAATGAACCTGAATCTGATGCTTCTTTAAATGCAAGCTCAGCAGATCCAGCCATTGCAGGAGTAAGGGACTCAATAGGACCTGTAAATCCTAAAATAATTCCCATTTTAATATCTGCTAATACATTTGTAGAGATTATCGATACAAATAAAAAAGCAGTTAAAATTATTTTTTTCATATTATTCCTTAATTGTTAACAATTTATAAAGAATAAATTAAATCTTATTAGAGTTATTTTTCAATAAATAATTTAACTTTTTTTTGATTAAAATAAGTGAATTTTAAACTTTTCAACCCATTGTAAAGGGGTCATCCATAGGTTTGTCTGATGTATTGAACCAAGTTGTTTTAATCCTAGTATAATCTTTAATAGACTCTATTCCTGCTTCTTTTCCATATCCACTGTCCTTCATGCCTCCAAAAGGGGCAGAAGGTGAAATTAATCTATAAGTATTAACAAATGTAATTCCAGCACGTATTGCATTTGAAACTCTTAATCCTCTATTTATATCTTTTGTGTAAACCCCCGAAGACAATCCATATTGATTGTCATTCATTTTGTTTATTACTTCTTCTTCACTGTTAAATTTCATTACAGATAAAACTGGTCCAAATAATTCATTTTCTGCAGCCGGTAAATTATGATTATCACATTCAATTACTGTCGGTGGAAAATAATATCCTTTATTAGACATGCTATGTCTTTTACCGCCACATTTAATTTTTCCTCCTTGACCTAACGTAAGTTTGATATTTTTTTCGATGATTTCTAATTGTTTCAAACTACTTAAAGGACCCATTTGAGTATCAGCTTCCATTGGAGGACCTAACTTAATTTTATTAGCTCGATTTACTATTTTTTCTAAAAAATTATCATAGATGCTATTTTGTATGTAAAGTCTTGATCCCGCTATACAGCTTTGTCCACTTGCGCCAAAAATTCCAGCCGTAATTCCATTTAATGCATTTTGTTGATCAGCATCTTCAAAAACAGCAACAGGACTCTTGCCTCCAAGTTCTAAACTTACCTGAGATAAATTTTCTGCAGAGTTTCTAATTATATGTCTTGCAGTTTCAGGTCCTCCAGTGAAAGCAACTCTCTCTACTAGGTTATGTGAAGTTAAAGCTTTTCCACATGGATCTCCAAATCCAGAAATAATATTTATTGTACCTTTTGGAATTCCAGTTTTTTCTATTAATTTTGCAAACTCAAATAATGTTGCGGGAGCCAATTCAGATGATTTAATCACCACTGTATTTCCCATTGCTAGAGCAGGAGCTAATTTAACAGCCGTTAGCAACATTTGAGAATTCCAAGGGATAATTGCCGCAACTACTCCAATTGGAACTCTAGTAGTTATTACTTGCATATTAATTTTATCGATTGGTAAAACTGTTCCTTCAACTTTATCAGCAAGACCTGCGTAGTAATCATAGTATTCGGCAATATAATTTGCTTGAGTTTTTGTTTCTTTAAATAGTTTTCCAGTATCTATTGTTTCTATTTTTCCAAGAAGTTCAGCATTTTCTCTAAGTTGTTCTGCAATTGCTTTTAAATATTTTGCTCTTTCTCTTGGAAATAATTTTGGCCAAATTCCTTCAAAAGCTTTTTGTGCTGCTTTTACTGCTTTATCAACATCCTTTTCACTAGCCTCAGGCACTTCTGCCCAAGGTTCGTTATTTTCTGGATTTAGTGTTTTAAATGTTTTTTTACTTTCAGAGTCTACCCATTCTCCGTTTATAAACATTTTGTATTTTTTTAATTTAGACATTTTCTATAAATTTTTTGATATTAATATTAACATCATCTGCACATTCAATACTACAGAGATGTTTTCCATTGTTTATTTCAATGTATGATGAATTATTTAAATCATTTGATAGCTTTTTTGACATTTCGGGAGTAGATCCTGGGTCAAGAGATCCAGTCATAACAAGAGTTTTAGTATTTATTTTTTTAATTTTTTCAATATCATCTTTATAGTAAGCAAATAATTCATATGCTTTAATGAAATTTTTTTGATCATCACCATCTTTTGTTAAAATTTTAATGAAATCTTCATAAATATTTGGATTTTTTTCAAGATATTTATCTGTAAACCATCTCTTCAAAGCAAGTTGAGAAATTGGTTTATTCAATTTTGCTAAATTTACTCTATCAACGACCTCTTGTTTTTGTTTTTCAGTTCTTTTGTAAGTTGTCGCAATTAAAATTAATGAATTAAGTTTTTTTTGAAAATCTGAAGCAAAATCTAAAGCTATTAAAGATCCAATGGAAAATCCTACTAAGTTAATTTTTTCAACATTTAAAAATTCAATAATAGACAACAATTGTTCTACGTAATCTTCCATTTTAATTTTTTCTTTTCTAAAAGGTGTTTTGCCATGTCCAAGAAGGTCGTATGTTATCGTAGAATATTTTTTAAAATAATTTATCTGAGGTGTCCACATTTTGTGATCTAAACCTACGCCATGAATAAAAACTATTGGTATAGTTTTATTGTTAGTATAAATGTAATAGTTTTGATTATTTAGGCTCAATACCCATCTCTTTCATATCTTGATATCTGTCACCAGTTCTTGCATGAGCTCTGCCTGTGGGAGCGCCACCTATAGCAACGACTATTTCATCTTCATTCGGAGCATCATGAATTGTAAATTCATGTGTGAGATAATAAGGTCTAAGTCCTGCATCGGTTTTATGCATCATAGGTAATGAAACTTTAGAACCTGCTGAACCTCTTGTGTTTGTAAAGCTTAAATAAGAAGTCCCACCAACCGCACTTCTAAATTTATTTCCAAACCTTAAAGTGTGTATAAACGCTGAAGCATGTTCTATTTCCCCATTTAAACCAACCATCGCAGCTTTGCCATATGCTAAAATTTTGTCACCTGATCCAATTTCTTTTATAAGTTCTGGAACCAAAATATCTCCAAGTTTTGGAGCCAAATCTAATATTTCTGGTTTTAAATTCTCAATAAAACCTTTTCCTGCCCAAGGATTTTGAATCACTGCGGCAACAGAAACTAATAAAACAGGTTCTTTAGCTTTTTTTCCACCTTCTATAAATGTCTTATCTACAAATTTAACAAATTTTCTTAATTTTAATTCCATCAGCTCGCTCTTTGAATATTTGATTTACCAACGTTAATTTTTGGAATTACTTCGTCATTAAATAATTTAATGCTTCTCATACAAGCCTGATGATCAATTCCTGGAAAATTTGACCAAATTTGAAGATTTTGTAAATTTAGTTCTGACTGAAGTTCTTTTATTTTTTTTATTACGTAATCAGGAGTGCCAAATAATAAGTTTCTTTTATGTAAAAATTCATAGTTTAGAAGGTCTAATTTATTTTTTGTTTCAGGTAATTTTTCATCTGGATCCATATGATTTCCCAATCCTCTCCAGTGGCATACCCACCTCATGTAATTTATAATATGTTCGCCTGCAAGTTTTTCAGCTTCTTCCATTGTTTCAGCTACGAACATATCTCTGACTAAAGAAATTCCTTCTCCTAATGGAACATCTCTATTTTCTGCTTTTGATTTTGCATCTCTATAGATTTCAAAACGTTTTTTCAAAGCTTTAACTGTAGGAATCCACATAATTGTGTTTAATCCATTGCTGGCAGCCCATTGAATAGATCTTTCTCCATCTACAACTTGCCAAATAGGCGGGTGAGGTTTTTGAAAAGGTTTTGGAACTACACTAATTTTTTTTATTTCATTTGTTTTAAGATCTAAAAATTTTTCACTTGGGGCACTCATATCATGTTGCCAAACGAAATTTGGAGTTGGGTATGTATAAAATTCTCCGTTGTGGCTAAAAAAATCTTCTGTCCAAGCTTTTTTTATTATTGTTAAAGTTTCCTCAAATAACCTAAAATTTTTTGCTTGATCTTTAAGATCTGCTTCAACATTCATGTTTATTGCTTCTCTACCATAAACTCCTCTTCCAATTCCAACTTCAACACGACCTTGAGACATCTGATCTAACATAGCTATGTCTTCCGCGAGTCTTATTGGATTGTGAAATGTAATTACATTGCAAGCTTGACCAATTCTTATTTGTTTTGTTCTAGCAGCAGCATCGGTACACATTAATAGTGGGTTTGGACAAGATTCCATTCCTTCGTGATTGAAATGATGCTCTGTATACCAAATAGAATTCCAATTATTTTGATCGCAATAAGTAGTTATTTCTCTAGCTTCTTCTAATATTTTTGAATATGGTTTTTTATTCCAGTTCGTTGTATTACAAAAGTATCCAAACCTCATGTACTCTCCTTAATAACAAAATTTTAAAAGGACCTATCCCACTTTCGTATTGGAAATAACGACGAGTTATGTATCGCTTTATCTATTAATATTATTATTGTTATCTTTGATATTCAATGAATTTTTTTAGAGACTGGTTGAGGAATTTTTCATAGATTAAAGCATTATTTGTTGCTGCGTTTCCATTTAAAAATGATTTACTCATTTTAAAATCATAAGATGGTTCAAAAAAGAAAGGTATCGACATCCTTTTTTTTTTATTCCACAGCACTCTATGATTTGTTGCTTTAAATTTTCCTTTACTTAAAAATTCAAGAGCTCTTCCGGTGTTAACAACTAAAGCTTTTTTATTAAAAGGAACATCATACCATTTTTTATTCTTTCTATTTTGAACCTGTAAACCACCTTTTTTATCTTGATAAAGAATTGTAAATATTCCACTATCAACGTGAGTTTCGCATCCTAATGCGACACCATCTTGCCTAGAAATTTCCACAGGTCTATTTTGGTTTGGATAATAGTTAAACCTTAAAGTGCTTAAGGTTTTTAATCTAGAAAAAGCCTTTTTAGAGTTGTTAATATCTTTTTTGTACAACTTAATTATACACTTGAACAAAGTTTCTCCTAAAAAAAATATATCATCAAAATAGTTTGATAAAATTTTAATTGATTTTTTGTCAATTGATTTAGTTAAATCCAAATATTCTATATATTGATTTTTAGTTATATCAGCATATTTTTTTGTAACTTTTAAATCTCCAATATCCAAACCTTCTTTTCCATTTACATCGTTTGGAAAATATCCTCTATAAATATTCTTATTTTTAGAATTCCATTTTTTTGGTGAAAGTTTTTTTTTATTTTTATCAGATGAATTAAAAAATTTGTTACCAGTACTACAAATATTTCTTATATTTTTTTGGCTTATTCCATGCCCTGTGATTTGAAAAAAACCAATGTTTATACAAGCTTTTTTAATTTTATTAATTGTATCAATCGATTTTGAAGACTTGAAACCATTTCTTACTATTGAAGAGATATTAATTGTAGGAATTATATTTTTAGACATTTATCTTAGAGGTTTTTCAGTTGTTATAGATTGGTCTTGAACTTTTTCACGCATAAAAATATAAATACCACTAGACACAATTATTAATATTCCAATTACTGTAGTTAAGCTCGGTATTTCTTTAAAATACAACCAACCTATTAATGATGACCATAATAATATTGAATATTCAAAAGGTGAAACTACTGCAGGCGACGCTATGCTATAAGCTGAAAATAAAAGCAGAAAAGCAAGCGTTGCAGTGATTCCAGTTGTTACCATAAATAATATACTAGCTTCTAAATCTATAAACCACTCTCTAAAGATAAATTGTGAAGCAGCATGATTTGATGTGTTGTATTGTCCGTCACCAATAATAAAATAAAACACAGAACTAATAATTATAGCCCCAATATAAAAAGCAAATGTTTGAGTATAAACGCTATCTTTATCTGAGGTTTTTTTAATTATAATCATTGATAGCGAATAACAGAATGCACATAAAATAGGCAACAAACTTAAATAGTTAAAATCATTAAAATCTGGATTTAAAGTTATATACACACCAATAAAACCCACTGCTATTGCAGACCATCTTCTGAGTCCTATTTCTTCTTTTAAAAAAAAATGTGCAAATATTGTAATTAGAAAAGGAGTAACAAAAAATAAAGCTGTAGCGGTACTAAGAGGTAAGACAGCTAAAGAAACATAAAAAGAACTAAAACCAAAAAAGAATAGTATTACACGACAGAAAGTTAGTAACGGGTATTGACTTTTAAATATTATTGGTTTTTTTGTTAATTTTAAAAATATTAAAATAAGGCCAAAGCTTACTAAAGTTCTTATTAAATAAACTTCATAAAGTGAAACAAAACTATAGATGTGTTTCATAATCCCGTCTTGCACGGAAAAAACCAACATGGCTAACAATATGAGAATTATTCCTCTAGGATTATTATTTTTTGAAGCCATTCGCTTCTATATCACATACTATTGCTTAGGAAAATAATCTTGTAATTCACCTTCTCTATAAACATCTGTTGTACTGCAGTGTAGACTTCCACCAAAGCCATAAGCTTCTCTAAAATCTATAGGTAAAACTTCCATACCCAATTTATCAAGCTGTTCAGCTTGATATACTTCACTTTTTTCTACACATACTGTTTTTGGATCTAAAACTAAAATATTCATCGATAACCATATTGAATAATAAGTTAAAGGAGGAGGAGAATTATGCGCTGGTTGTGCCGCTTCAATAATTTTCCAACCGTTATCCTCAAAAAGTTTTCTTTGTTCTTTAGGAAGTTTTCTTACAGGGTTATTTAGTATTAGACCAGGTTTGATCGGGGTAAAAGTTGCATCTATATGAATAGGGTAGGGATCTCCCGGAAAATTTACTGTATGAACACGATGATCAGGAAAATGTCTTTTTAACCAGTCTATACCTTTTAAATTTGTTGTAAAACCATGTTGAACAATTAAGTCTTTACCAAATCTTAAGATATCTGCCGCATCAAAAAGAGGTTCCTCTTCAGTTGTAACAAAATATTTTTTCTCAGCCCATTCCAATCGTTGTTCAATACTTACTTCATCAGACAAATAATTTTTATGATAATCTTTATCTGTCAATCTAGGTTTAGGTGCAGACTCATGTTTCATGTCTGGATCTTCCATAAAGTACTGTTGTATCAATGGTCTATAAGCTAAATATTCAAACCATCGGCATCGAAAGCTCATAGTTGCTTCTAACATTTCTTTTCCAACAGTAATAATTACATCTCTGGATGGCATACATCCAAACATGTGTTCTGCTTTCCAGTCTGGTGTAGCAATTTTTTCATCAAATTTTAAAGGAGTTGGTCTATCAACTCTTATACCTCTACTCTCTAATGTTTTTACAAATTTATCTAAAAGTTCATTTGATTTATCTATAGAATCTTGTGTTCTTCTACCATGTTTTCCTTTCATGACTGAGTCCGGAGGAATCTTAACATCTACTGCAGGCTCAGGAGCAGGTATACAACAATTATCTGCTCTTCCAACAATTACATGTTTTAAGGGGTCCCATTCATTCCAACTACTTACAATAGTTTTTTTCATACAATTAAAATAAATAATTTAATTAATATGTATTTTCAATAATAATAATTTTAGTTTAGTGTTTAGAAAGTAGGTAAATTACCAATAAACAAATAATGAATTATACAATTAAATCTATAAATTATTGTCCAGTAAAATCGTTATCATTTCAGAGCATTAATTCGTGTAACATAAAAAAGGAACTCGGGATGCCAAATGATAGAATTTTTGCTTTTTCTCGAGGCATCGATATTGAAAAAGCAAAACTAATTGAAAAAAACCCAAATCAAAGAAAATTAAATAATTTTTTAACTTTAAAAAACTCACCTGTTTTAAATAAATATAATTTTATATATGAAAAAAATAAACTTACCCTTGTACTGAAAGACAAGAAGTTAATTTCTGTTTGCATAGATAGTTCAGAAAGTTTGTCTTTAATTGCTGAAAAATTATTAGAACTAGAAACTTCATTAGGAAAACCGATTTTTTTTTTAAAAAATATTGATTATCCATTTTACGATACAACGAATTCAGATAATGTTTTCAATTCTATATCTTTAATAAACCTTAATAGCATTAAAGATTTTGAAAAAAAAATTAATAAAAGAATAGAAGCCCAAAGATTTAGAGGTAATTTTTATGTTGAGGGAATTAAAGCTTTTGAAGAAAGAAATTGGATTAGCAAAATTATTAAAATAAATAATGTTTCTTTTAAGGTAGAAGCAAATATTCCCAGATGTGTTGCTATAAACCTTAAACCTGAAACAGATGATAATTCTTTAAACTTGCTACAGTCTTTAAAGAAAAGTTTTAATCATTTTGATATGGGTGTATATTTGAAAGCATTGAGTGATGGAAAAATAAATATTGGTGACAAAGTAGAGTATTAGTATCAAATTAATGCATAGCTGATTTCCTTAAATAGCATTATTAAAAAAAAAAAACATTAATAAAATTTTTAAAATGAATAAAAAAAAGAAAAGAAAAGTTAAAATAAGAATTAAAGCTGGAATACGAAAAAATAAGCAAATTATTAAAAAAAAATTAAATAATTTTTTTGACTGGGTTAAAGGTGCGGATTTAGTAAGTTTAAAAGAATGCAATATAAACGAGGATCCTGTAAGGCCTGAGTTAGACAATGAATTTAGAACAAATTATGGAAGAAAAATTTATGGTGTTAAATATAAAAATGAAATTCATGCAATAATGTGTTTTGCTTTTACAAATGAAATTCCAAGATCAATTGAAGAATTAGACAAGTTAAGCAAAGATGCCTTTTTACAAAGCACTCTTAGAGATCAAAAAGTTGGAAAAATTGCCATTGCTTATACAGTTTGGTCTAAAAAAAAAGGTGGCGGTAAATTAATTGTAAAAGAAGTTTTTAAAATGATTAAAAAATCTAATCATCTTAATAGACTAGTTACATTATCTCCTCTAACAGATATGGCAACTAAGTTTCACTTAAGAAATAAAGCAAAACTTATAAGAGTAAATGAAACGACACAAAACTTTGAATATACAAAATAAACTAAGAATTAATTTAATATCAAGTCAGATGCTTTTTCTGCAATCATTAGCGTGGGTGCGTTTAAATTTCCACTTGTTATTTCGGGCATGACTGAGGCATCTACAACTCTAATATTGTTAAGACCATAAATTTTTAATTTTTGATCTACAACAGCCATTTTATCTACTCCCATTTTCAAAGTACAAGAAGGGTGGTATGCAGTTTCAGCCTTAGATCTTATGTATTCTTCAAATAATTCATTTGTTTGAATATTTTCTCCTGGACCAATTTCTTTACCAGCAAAAGGCTTTAAAGAATTTTGACCAAGTATTTTTCTTGCAACATGAATGCATTCAATAGTTTGCTTAAGATCGTCTTCATGTTCTAAGTAATTGAACTGTATTTTTGGATAGTCATAAGGATTAGAACTATTTAAGGTAATATTTCCTCTGCTTTTTGGATGATTTGGGCTTGCATGTAATTGGTAACCATGTCTATCAGGCTCAACTAAACCATGATCAATTACAAATGCTGGAAAAAAATGAAATTGAATATTTGGATATTCTCTTTCGGGTGAAGATTTGCAAAAACCACCAGCTTCCAAAAATGAATTAGAGCAGGGGCCATTTTTAGTTAAAAACCATTGAATTCCAACTCTCAGCATATTCAATTTATTTATATAAGAATATAAGGTATCTGATGTTTTGCATTCTTGCTGGATATAAGTTTCTAGATGATCTTGTAAATTTTTTCCAACACCTTCTAGAGCATGAACTACCTTAATGCCTTTATCTTTTAAATGTTGAGCTGGTCCAACTCCAGAAATCATAAGTAATTGTGGAGAATTAATTGAGCCACCACTTAATATCGTTTCTTTATTTGCGTAAATTTTTTCTACGTTATTTTTAATTTTAACTTCAATGCCTATCGCTTTTTTTCCATCAAAAATTATTCTTTCAACAAAAGATTCACTGAATATTTTTAAGTTTTTTCTTTTTCTTGCTGGATTTAAATAATATTTTGAAACACTTGCTCTTTCACCTTTGTGAATTGTTATGTCGTACATTCCAAACCCTTCTTGCTCTCTACCATTCATATCTTTATTAATTTTGTATCCAGCTTCTCCAGCTGAATCTATAAAAGCTTTAAACAAAGGGTTTTTATTTTTTGATTGATTAACTGGAAGTATTCCATTTCCTCCTCTGTATTCATTTTCACCTCCTGACCAAGTTTCAATTTTTTTAAAATAAGGTAATACTTTTTCATAGGACCAATCTTCTAGCCCAAAAGAAGCCCATCTCTTATAATCATTTGGGTTGCCTCTAACAAAAACCATTCCATTATGAGCTGAACATCCACCAATCATTTTTCCTCTTGGACAAAAAAGTTTTCTGTTATGTAGTTGTGGTTCAGGTTCAGAATAATATTTGTAATTATATTTTGGATCATGCATTGTATATAAAATCGCCAATGGCATATTAACTTTCCATATATCGCTTGGTTTTCCAGCCTCTATTAAGGCTACATTATACTTTCCATTTGCTGTCAACCTATTTGCTAGCACACATCCTGCTGTACCTGCACCGATGATGATATAATCAAATTTCATAAAAGTTGAGAAAGAAGTAAATTTTCGTATTGATTAATAGATTTCATTTTAATATTAGTTTTTTTTGCTAATTCATCGAATTTTCTAAGTTTAACTGCATCTTTAAAAAATTTATTTTTTTCAAATTCTTTACTTTCTTTTTTATTTAGTATTCCGCCTTGTAATTCTAAACTAATTTTAGAAGCAGCAGATAGTTGATTGTAATATTTTTTACTTCTAGCTAGATATCTTTTTGCTTTTACATGATATTTAATAGGTTCAACAACATCTTTTTTGAAGAATTTATTTAAATATTCGTATCCTATATCTTCGTGTTTTCCATCTAATTTTTTTTTAACTAATTCGTTAGGATCTTCTAGAATAAAATGTCCATAATCATGAAGCAAACATGCGCATATTAAACTTTTTGATGATTTTTTTTTCTCAGCTATCATTGCAGACTGAATCATATGTTCAGACATAGTTACTTTTTCTCCGATATATAAAGATTTATTATTTATAAAATTAGAAATAATTTTATAGATTATGTTCATCAATTTTAATTTGGTTGATCACCTTCGATCGCAATTCGATCCATAACTCTTTCATATCCAAGACCTCTTCCTGGATAAAAATCAGCTATAGCAAAGTGAATAACACTTCTATTATCCCAAATGCAAACAGTATTTTCTGTCCAAGTGAAACGACAAGTTAGTTCTAATCTAGCCTGATGCTCAAATATTTTTTTTAAAAGTTCATCACTTTCTTTTTTATCTAAGCCAACGATTTTTTTTGTGTAAGTCCAATTTACAAATAATATTTTTTTTCCAGTTTCAGGATGAGTTCGAACAATAGGATGCTCATTAGAATATTCGTCATAATTTTTTTTTTTATTACCTTTCATTTTTTTATAATTATCTAAAAAAAATTCAGCCCCTAGCGAACTATGGATAGCTGTTTTATCTTTTATTTTTTCTTTTATATCCTCATTTAAAGTTTCCCAAGCAAGTTCCATATTAGAAAAACATGTATCTCCTCCAACTGGTGGAATTTTAATTGATTTTAATATTACAGCTTTAGTAGGTTTAGCGTTATAGCTAACATCGCTATGCCAATTTTCACCCCACTGATTTTGCTCATCTTCGGCTTTAATTATTCTTACAATTTCTGGATGTTTTTCTAATCCTTTGACATATGCATGAGTTTCTAAAGGGCCGAATTTTTCTGCTAGCGCTATATGTTCTTCTGTATCAATTAATTGGTCTCTAAAGAAAATTACTTTGTGCTCTAATAATAAATCGTTAATTTTTTTAAAGTTCTCTTCTGATGTATCTTTAAGATTTATACCTTTTATTTCTGCCCCTAAAGCACCTGAAAGTAATTTTATTTCCATTTATATAATTTATATCTAGAAATTAATTTTGTCACTATATATAAGGTTAATATGAATCTTACATGGGCATATATATTTTTGGTTATAGCAATTATTTTTGAATTAATTAGTACCAGCATTTTAAAAGACACTTATGGCTTTACCAAACTTTACCCATCATTAATAGTTGTAATAGCTCTATGTATTTGTTTGTACTTAATATCCCATTCAATGCAATTTATACCAGTAGGAATAGTTTATGCTAGTTGGGCGGCGGGAGGAATTGTGGGTATAACAATTATTGCAGCTGTAAAGTATAATCAAATTCCGAATATTCCAACTATGATCGGCTTATCGCTTATTGTTATTGGTGTGATTATTGTTCATCTAATGAATGATATGAAAGTAAATTAGATAATTATTTTTTTAACTTTGATGAAAATTTTAAGCCTTCAGTTTTAAAATTAGCTTTATTTTTTTCAATAAAATCATCCATAATTTTAATTTTTTCATCTTCAAATTCTGCGACTTTTCTTTCACCTAAATCAACATACAGTGCCAAAATTTCGATAGTTGATGCCAGATATTTTTTTTGTTTATGGATCATTTCCATTTTATATAAAAGTCTTTTTTTATCGTGATCAAAAAAAGTTAAGTTAACATCTACTTCATCTCCTTCGCTTACTTCTTGATTATAAGTAATATGAGACTCAACCACCATAGTACTCTTTTTGGTTGTCTTTGCTGAATGTTCGCCCATTTTAAATTTGTTCATTAAAATTTCTGCACCATATACATCAAAAATTAAGACATAATAAGCAACATTCATGTGATTATTGTAGTCTGTCCAATTTTTTATAATTTTTTGAGTTGTTAAATGTACTGACATTTTTCTATTTTAAATAATTTTTTTAAATAGTATAAATCTATTAATTCAAATGAACAATAAAGTATTTATATCTTGTGCGGTAACTGGATCTGGCGACACTGCAAGTAAACATCCTGATTTACCGAAGACACCTGAACAAATTGCAAAAGCTGCAATTGAATCTGCCAAAGCTGGCGCAGCAATTGCTCACATTCATGTTAGAGAAGAAGATGGAAAACCAAGTAGAAGATTAGAATTGTATAAAGAAGTTGTTGATCGTATTCGTTCAAGCGACACTGATGTAGTTTTAAATTTAACAACAGGAATGGGAGGAGATTTGGATATAGGACAAGGAAAAAATCCTCTAGACTTCGGTCCAATGACAGATATGGCTAATGTGATGGAAAGAATTGCAAACGCAGAACAATTTTTGCCTGAGATTTGTACTTTAGATTGTGGAACTTTAAATTTTGGTGATAGTTCAGTTATTACAGTTAATACACCAAATGATTTAAGAAAAGCTGCAAAAAGATTACAAGAAATAAATGTCAAACCGGAGATAGAAGCTTTTGATTTAGGAAATATGTGGTTTGGGGCTCAATTATATAAAGAAGGATTGTTAAGTGATCCGCCTATGTTTCAAATGTGTTTGGGTATTCCTTGGGGAGCACCAGCAACACCTTTAGCAATGCAAGCTATGAAAGATATAATGCCAAAAGAAGGTGTATGGTCTGGTTTTGCAATATCAAAAAATGAAATGCCATTTGTTGCTCAAACTGTAATTATGGGAGGAAACCCAAGAGTAGGACTTGAAGATAATTTATATCTAGAAAAAGGAAAGTTAGCTACAAATGCACAACTAGTTGAAAAAGCAATTAGAATTGTAAGCGATCTTGGAGTTTCAATAATGACTCCAGCAGAAACTAGAGAAAAACTTAAATTAAAAAACTACAAATAAAAATTTAATCTAATCTAATAGCGTTACCATCAACTGCTATAGTTTGGCCAGATATTCTTTCACCATCATTTGAAATTAGAAAGGAACATGTTTTTCCTATATCTTCTTCATAAATCCAACAATTCATTGATGCCATTGATATAAATTCTTTTTCTACATTTCTTTTCGAAATTTTTAAAAATTTAGCTTTATCTTTAATAACTCTTACCATTCTATCACCTTTAATAGTTCCTGGACAAATTGCGTTAACGCGAATTTTGAATTTACCAAGTTCCATTGCCAAAGTCTTTGTCATACCTATAACTGCCCATTTACTTGCGGCGTAAGGAGATCTTAAAGGAAAACCCATAATACCAGCACCAGAAGAGAGATTGACAATAGATCCACCTTTATTTTTTTTAAGCATTGGAATTGCTAATTTTGTAAAATAAAAATGACTTATAACATTTACTTTTAAAGTTCTTTCCCAATCATCAGACTCAAGTTTTTCTAAAGTACCAGTAGGGCCAGCAACTCCCACATTATTGATTAGTGCATCTATTTTTTTTGTTTTTTTTTTTATTTCTTCAAAAAAGTTTGAAACATCATATTCATTTGAAGCATCACACACATAAGTAAATAGTCTTTTATTTTTTAGGGGGTGTTTTTTTAATTTATTGATAAATTTATCATTTAAGTCACAAAGATAAATAGTTGCTCCTCTTGAAAGACAAATTTTTGCTGTAGCTAAGCCAATTCCAGATGCACCAGCAGATATAACTATTTTTTTATTCTTTAAGGACCGATCAGTCATTAACTATGACTTAGTTAAAGATTTTTGTAATTCTTTATTTGTAATATATCCTTTAACATTTCCTTGTTTGTCCACTACTTCACAGTTAGCATTAGTGCAAACAACTTGAGGTAAAAATTCTTCAATAAATTGATCTTCTTGAACTTTAACAAGGTTTTTTTTGTCAACTCCGTTTGATTCATTTGCTGACTTCATGATAATTTTAGCTTTGATGACTTTTGCTCTATTGACATCTTTTACAAACGCTTTTACATAATCATCAGCCGGGTTCATTATAATATCAACTGGTGTACCAACTTGTACCAATCTACCACCATTTAATATTCCTATGTGATCTCCTAATCTTAAAGATTCATCAAGGTCGTGAGTAATAAACACTATTGTTTTTTTTAATTCACTTTGCAAATCCATTAATTGTTTTTGCATATCACTTCTAATCAAAGGATCTAATGCAGAAAATGCTTCGTCCATTAACATTATATCTGTATTAGTAGCCAAAGCTCTTGCTAATCCAACTCTTTGTTGCATTCCACCAGATAATTGATTTGGGTATTGATGTTCAAATCCATTTAATCCTACAGCTTCAATTTTTTCCATTGCGGTTTTGTTTCTTTCTTCTGGCTTTTGACCTTGAACTTCAAGACCGTATCCAACATTTTCCATAACAGTTTTGTGAGGAAACAAACCAAATCTTTGAAAAACCATGCTCATTTTATGTCTTCTAAATTCAATTAATTGCTTTTGATTTAAATCCATAACATTTGTCCCTTCTACAGAAACTACCCCTGATGTTGGATCTATTAATCTATTAATATGACGTATAAGCGTAGATTTACCTGAACCAGATAAACCCATACAAACAAAAGTTTCACCTTCTTCAATAGATAGTGACACATCGTCAAGACCTACGGTATGTCCAGTTTTTTCTAATATTTCTTCTTTAGATGCACCGTCCTTGACCATTGGAAGAACTTTTGATGGTTGATCTCCAAAAATTTTATATACATTTTTTATTTCAATTTTGCTCATATTTTTTTTATAAAATTAACTTTTTTTTATTGTGTGTTCTTGCTTGAATTTTTTCTCCATAAGATTGTGTAATTCGATCGAATATAATCGCTAGCAGCACAATTGCAATACCCGCTTCAGTTGCCATTCCAACATTTAATTGTTGTAAACCTAGCAACACTTCATCACCAATTCCTCTCGTACCTATCATTGATGCAATTACTACCATTGCTAAGGACATCATTGTGCATTGGTTTACTCCTTGCATTATATTGGGTAATGCCAAGGGTAATTGCACTCCCCATAATTTCTGTTTTTTATTTGCACCAAAAGCTTCAGCAGCTTCAACAACTTCTTTATCAACCAATCTAATTCCAAGGTCTGTTAATCTTATCAAAGGTGGAACAGCATAAACAAATATTGCAAATATTGCCGGAACAGCACCCAAACCAAATAATAAAATTCCTGGAATTAAATAACAAAAACTAGGAATTGTTTGCATTAAATCTAAAACTGGCAATATAGCATTTCTTACTTTTTTATTTCTTGCCATTAAAATACCTACAGGAATACCAATAATTAAACAAAGCAACATTCCTATAACTACTATACATGTTGTCATTATACATTTGTCCCAATATCTAGGGCTAAGAAAGCCAAGAAAAAAAACACAGAATGCAACCATAATTGTTGTTCCTGTATTTCTTCCACTTACGAAATAACAAAGAACAATTACCGATATCATTAATACTGGCCAAGGTAATGCAACCATGAAATTTTTCATATCTGTATAAAGGCCAAGTAGAAAATTATTAATTCCCTCAAAAAACATTCCATACTCTTTTATAAGTTTATCAAAACCTTCATTTAAGAATGGCATTAATGGAAGGTCTAGCCACTTAGGCCAGTTTCCTAACCATGACAGATCTGTAAATAAAACTGAAACACTTTCTGGTCTATATTTTGAAGTTGTGTATGCAACAACAACCATAGCAACAAAAGCTATTAAATAAATTAAATTAAAATATTTTTTATACTTTTCCATTAATAATTCTCAAAAACATTAAGAGCCCTTCCGGGCTCTTAATGTTAATAATTGTTTTTAAAATTAAAGCGAAGCTTTAACTTTTTTAGCAACATCTGCAGGAACCCATTTAGTCCAAACGCTAGATCCTTTTAAAAAGTTCTTTGCAGTTGCTTCCATATCTCCACCTGATTCATCCATGTAAAAAGCAAGTGACTTGTTCACTTCAGCAGTAGGCAAAGTGTATGCTTTTACAAAGTCGATGATTGGTTTGTTTTCTGGTTTGTTAGCAAAAGTAGTTGATGCAGATTTTGTTAAAGCCATATCCACATAAGCACTAGCACATGTATCTGTGTATGCATCTGGTCCATCAGCTTTAATTTTTTCTACAACAGCCATCATTTTTGTCCAACAAGCATTATCGTAAGCAGGTTCTTTAAGTTGAACAAGATCAACTTTTCCCATTAAACCTGTTGGTGTCCAGTAATAAGAAAATACTGGTTTACCTTTTTTAAATGCTCCAGCAATTGCCGCATCTAATGCTCCACCAGAACCTGGGTCAAAGTTAGTATAATATTTATCTAGACCATAAACTTTGTGTTTAACCAAGTTAATTGTGTAGCAAGTCCATCCTGAAATACAGCTAGTCATTCTACCTTTTCCAGGCGACTCAGGATCAGCAAAAAGTTTTGCTATTTCTGGCTTCATCATATCTTCTACAGTTACCAAACCATATTTATCTGCAGTTGGTTTATCTACATAGAAACCTTGTGTAGATGAAGGAGTATTAACTCCAAGCTCGACAATCTGTCCTTTTGCAACAGCTTCTTCGTGCATTTGAACAATGTTATCTCTCCAAACTTCAGTAATAATGTCTAACTGCTGATCATAGTGAGCAGCCATTATTGGAGAAGTGCTTCCTTTCGTTACTTCAACGTTGCATCCATATCCTTTTTCAAGAATATAACTAACAATTGCAGTATGAACGTTAGCACTATCCCAGTCAAAATCTCCCAAATGAACTTTACATGCAGCATTAGCACTTGTTGTGCCTAAAGATGTTACTGCTATAAAAGCAATTGAAAGAAATAGTTTTTTTAGAAATTTCATGAATTTCCCCCTTAATGTTAGTTTAAACTAGGCGCATTAAAACTTGATACGTTAAAAAACACAACCTTAATTAAGATTGTTATGGATCAAAAAATAGAGAAAAAACTATTTAAAATACTTAGATTCAATTATAAATTGAATTGAAAACAGAATAAAATAAAATAACAATTGTTAATATGTATGACAGTAGAAATTTCTAAAGTTTCAAAAAATGGCTCAGCATTAAATGTTGAATGGAACGACGGAGAAAAAAGTAATTTTAATTTTTTATGGTTAAGAGATAATTGTCCAACTGCACACGATAAAGACTCAAGACATAGAATGTTTAATATACTTGAAGTTTCAACGAATATTGAACCTAAAACATACAAAATTAATAATGAAGGTAAACTAGAAATAGTTTGGAGTGAAGGCAACCATACTAGTTATTATGATCAAGAATGGCTTAGGAAAAATTGTTACACTATAATTAATAATAAAAAACACATTTCTCCGTATCAATTATGGGACATTTCATTACAAGAAAATTTAAAATCTATTAGTATAGAACATGATGAAATTATTAATTCTGACGAAGGTTTAATAAAATGGTTAGAACTTTTGCATCACAAAGGAATTGCAATTGTAAAAAATACGCCAATTGAAAAAGAGTCTGCATTTCCAGTTTTAAATAGAATAAGTCATACAAGAGAAACTTTTTTTAAAACACCTTTTGAAGTTATAAATATTCCAAAGCCAAATAATTCTGCTTATACAGCACATGCCCTAAGAAATCATATGGACTTACCATGGTTTGAAAATCCTCCAGGATATCAGTTTCTTCATTGTTTAATTAATTCCGCAAAAGGAGGAGATTCTTCAGCTGTTGATGCATTTGCAGTAGCAGACTATTTAAGAAATAATGAAAAAGAAGTTTTTGAAACTTTAGTTAATGTACCTCTTAAATTTAGAGATAAAGATTATACTCAAGATGCACATAGAAGCTTTTATGGTACAGCAATTTCTTTAACTAAAGATGGTGATTATAACGATATAAGATTTAGTGTTGCTACTATGGACGCATTAGATTGTCATCCTGATATTATGGATAAAGTTTATAAAGCTCATCATAAATTTGGAAATCTTCTGCACGATGATAAGTTTCAAATAAAATTTAGACTAGAACCAGGTGATATTTTTTCATTTAACAATAGAAGAATTTTACATGGAAGAACAGAATTTGATCCAAATTCAGGTCATAGGCATCTTCAAGGTTATTATATGGATCGAGATGAAATTATTGGAAGATTAAATTATTTAAAAAAATAATTTTACAAATTCTCAAATATCAAATTGTTATTCTTGCTATACTTATTAAATTCTGATTTTGTTTTTATTGTATAATAATATTTTTTAATTTTTAAATTTTGAATACTTTTATTCTTTATAAAAAACTTGTCTAAGATTAAACAATCAATTTTTTTATTATTTGATTTTTTGATAATAGTTTTAATACTCGTAGGTGGAGAGAAAGATAATCCTACCCTTGTGTTACTTTTTATTTTTAACAAGTTGTAAATGTTTTTATGTTTAAAAGAAATAAATACACATTTTGAAAATTTAGATGTTTCTTTCAATAACTTTTTTAATATTTTTTTTGATAAATTTGGTTTTATTTCAATAAATAAAGGATATTTATTTTTTGAAGTTTTAAGTAAATCTTTTAAAAGTGGAATTGGCTTCTTGTTTTGAGTGCTTATTTTTTTAATTTGAGAATAATTCATATTCTTTACACTTTCCTTTTTTTTAAAAATTCTCTTTAAAGTAAAATCATGAAAACAAATAAATTTATGGTCTTTTGTAGCATGAATATCAGTTTCAATTCCGTAGCCTTTTTTAAATGATTGAATAAACGATTTTTGAAGATTTTCTTTATATTTTTTATTTACTATCCCTCTATGGATTAAGTGCATGAGTTAATTTAAGTAATAATAACTATTTCCAACCGGTTACTGTTTTAATTTCTAAATATTCTTCGAGGCCCCAAACTCCACCTTCTCTTCCATTTCCAGATTGTCTATAACCTCCAAAAGGCGTACCAGAGTCGGCAGCGTTTCCATTTATATAAACAATTCCTGACCTTAATTTTTTAGCAATTCTTTTTGCTTTTCCTTTATCTTCTGTTTGTAAATAATTTCCAAGACCGTATTCAGTCTCATTTGTAATTGATATTGCTTCTTCTTCAGTTTCGAATGGAATTATTGAAAGAACAGGCCCAAAAATTTCTTTTTTGGCTATTTGCATATTATTTGTAACATCTGTGAATATAGTTGGTTTAATAAAATAACCTTTACTTAACCCACTTGGCAATTCTGGGCCACCCGCCGCAAGTGTTGCGCCTTCATTTATACCATCTTTAATTAAATTGATTATTTTATCGTACTGAACTTTTGAAACCACTGGTCCTATGTGATCTCCCTTTTTTGATGCAATATCTACTTTAATTTTATTTGCTTCATCAGCCGCTTCTTTAATAGCTCTTTTATAGATAGATTTTTCTACAAGCATTCTAGTAGGTGCGTCACATGATTGACCAGAATTACTCATAACATTTTTAATTCCATCTCTAACTGCATTAGGGTAGGAGTCTGCAAAAACAATATTTCCACCTTTACCACCTAATTCTAAACAAACTCTCTTAATTGTATCAGCAGCATTTTTTGTAATTAGTTTCCCTGCTCTTGTTGATCCAGTAAAAGAAATCATATCAATATCAGGATGACCAGATATATGTGTTCCAACTCCTTCACCATCTCCATTTACTAAATTAAAAACTCCAGGTGGAAAACCAGCTTCATCTATCATTTCAGCGAATAGCATTGCCGAGATAGGAGCTATTTCAGATGGTTTGAGTATCATTGTACAACCTGTTGCGAAAGCAGGAATTACTTTTAATGCTATTTGATTGATTGGCCAGTTCCATGGTGTAATTAAACCACATACTCCTATTGGTTCACGAGCTATATGATTATTAGACTTTGAACTAAAATGTTCTTCAAATTTAAATTCTTTTAATCTTAATATAAAATCTTCTAAATGAGCTTGACCTGAAGCAGCATGAGTTGATATTGCAAAATCAATAGGAGATCCCATCTCCATTGACATTGCTTCGGCCATCTCGTTAAATCTTTTTTTATAAATTTTTAACAGTTTTTCTAAAAGATTTATTCTTTCTTCTTTTGAGGTTTCTTTCCAATTAACAAAAGCATTTTTTGCTGTTTTTACAGCAGCATCAGTATCCTCCTTAGACCCAAGCGAAATGATAGCAAAAGCTTCTTCGTTAGACGGATTAATTACTTTTAAGTCATTTGATTTAGAAGGTTTAACCCATTTACCATTTATATAAAAATTTCTTTTATCAAGCATAATTTATTATTAACATATTAATTAAATTTCATATCCTTTTTCTTCTTTTTCATTATCAGTTAATTCATCAGGAAATCCAGAAGCCCTAAAATCTAAATCAAATTTATCTTCAAGTCTTTTAACTACCATTGACGACCATGCTCTGGAACCATATTTTTTTTGTGCATCTTTAAATATATCTAATACAAATGGTGATATTTCTAACGGTGTATTAAGTTTTTTAGAAAGTTCATTGAAAAGATTCATATCTTTATGTACTAAATCCATTGTAAAATTAATGTTATAAGATCCATTTAAGATTACCTGACTTTCAGTTTCATGAACAAATGAGTTTCCTGAAGAAACGGCAATTCCTTTATAGGTTTTATTAAGATCTAATTTGGATTTTTTAGCTACTGTCCATGCTTCTCCAAGAGCAGCCAAATGTACAGATGCTAAATAGTTTGTAATTACCTTTAAAATTGAAGCAGTTCCAAGCTCTCCAGTGTGAAGAATCTTCCTTCCCATTGTGGTTAAAACTGGTAAAATTTTTTCAAAACTTGTTCTTTCGCCTCCAACAAAAATTGCAATATTTCCTGTTGCTGCTCTGTGACATCCGCCACTAACTGGTCCATCTAAAGAAATGGCTTCTTTTTTTGAAACCAGTTTATTCAACCTTTTAACTTCAGACTCATCAGTTGTACTCATCTCTAACCAAATTTTATTTTTTGAAAGACCATTGATTACACCTTCCTTTGATTCCATTACCTCTGCACATATTTCAGGTGATGGAAGACAAGTTATAATTAAATCTGTTTGTTCAGCTAATTCTTTTCCAGTATTTGCAATTTTTGCACCTCTACTTTTAAAATCATTTGTTAAGTTTTCTTCTAAATCTCTTACAGTTAAATCAAACTTATTTCTCAATAAACTGCTCGCTAATTTACCCCCAACATTTCCAAGTCCTATAAATCCTATTTTCATAACAACCTTTTTAATTTTAGTGAATATTAAATACTTTATGATATATTTTTTTTTTAAAAATGTATTCAACAAAAATAGATCCAAAATACAATAAGAATCAAAATCCAAAAATAGGTTTGATAGCGCTCGCAAGCGACTATATGATTGAAAAAGACTTTATTAATGTAATTAAAGATAAAAAAATAGATTTTTTTGTTAATAGAATCGAATGTTTTAATCCTTTAACAAAAGAAAATTTAATAAAAATGTCTGAAAAAGTAACAGAAGTTACAAAAGACATTCTTCCAAATGAAAAAATTGATTGTGTTGTTTACGGCTGTACCTCAGGTACAATAGCTGCTGGTTATCAATCTATAGAAAACAAAATAAAGAAAGCAAAACCAGAAGCTGAAGTTACTACTCCAAGTACAGCTTCTATTAAAGCTCTTAAGAAGCTGAAATTAAATAAAATTGCAATTTTTACTCCATATCCAAAAAAACTAAATGATGAAGTAATAGATTTTTTTAAAAAAGAAAATTTTCAAATTACCGCAAATTCTTATTTTGATATTGCTTCTGATATAGATATTGGAAAAGTTGATGCAAATTATTTATATGAAGTTTTATCAAAAATGGACTTAAATGGAGCGGATGCATTATTTATTTCATGCACTGCTTTACCTGCTTTATCCATAATAGATAAACTTGAAAAAAAATTAGGAAAAATTGTTTTATCAAGTAATCAGGCGTTAATATGGGATGCTTTAGAAAAAATCGGTATAAATGATTCAATAAATGGTTTTGGAAAATTATTTTCTGAAAATTAAAAATGTTATTTACAAAAGAAGAATATAAAAACAGATTAAAAAGAGTTCAAAAATCAATGCAAAAAAAAGGCATTGAGTTATTAATTTCTCAAGATACTAACAACATGAATTATTTAACAGGATATGACGCTTGGTCATTTTACTATACTCAATGTGTAATAGTTCATGTTAACGCAGAAGAACCTTTATGTTTTGTGAGAGCACAAGACGCTGGCGGCGCATATATCAAAACTTACTTAAAAAGAGAAAACATAATTGTTTATGAAGAAAAATATATTCATACATGGCCAATGCATCCTTATGATCCTTTAATTGAATTAATAAAAAAGAATAAATGGGATAAATTAAATATTGGCGTTGAAATGGATAGTCATTATTTTACTGCTTATTGTTATGAAAAATTAAAACAAGGTTTACCAAACTCAAAAATTAAAGACTCAGATCGCTTAGTTAACTGGGCAAGATTAGCAAAATCTGAAGCTGAAATCAGTTTAATGAAAGGAGCAGCTTTAATATCTCAACAAGCAATGAAAGTCGCTATGGAAAGTATTAATCCTGGAGTTAGACAATGTGATGCTGTTGCTGAAATTCAAAGGGCTCTTTTTAGAGGAACGCCAGAAATTGGTGGAGAATATGCCAGTATTGCAACATTGTTACCTACTGGTAAAGGAACGTCAGCCTCACATCTGACTGCAACGGATGAAAAATTTGTTGAAGGAGAAGCAACAATAATTGAATTGTCAGGAGTTAACAAAAGATACCACTGTCCCATGGCAAGAACAGTTCAACTAGGAAAACCAGAACAAAAAAAAATAGACGCTATGAATGCAACTAATGAAGCGCTTGATGCAGGCATTGCAGCAACAAAACCAGGAAATACTGCAGATGATGTAGCTCAAAAGTTTTGGGGAGTTCTGGATAAATATAAAATAAAAAAAGAATCTAGAACTGGATACTCAATTGGAATTGGCTACCCACCTGATTGGGGAGAGCACACACTAAATATTTATAAAGGTGATATGACAGTATTACAACCTAATGTTTGTTTTCACATGATTGCAGTGATGCAATTTGGAGAATGGGGCGTAGAAGCTTCTGAGTCAGTGCGAGTAACCGATAGCGGAAGCGAGCTATTTTGCAATTTTTCTAGAGAATTGCATATAAAATAAGAACTTGAAATATATCTCTACAAATGTTTTAAAACTCTTTCTATGTCAAAAAATTCAGAATTTGTTAAATTCGATAAAGTAGACAAAAGTTACGACGGCAAAGTTCTAGTTGTTAAAGATTTAAACTTAGATATTGCTGAAGGTGAATTTATTACAATGCTTGGACCGTCTGGTTCAGGCAAAACTACTTGCTTAATGATGTTAGCAGGTTTTGAAACACCGACAAATGGAGAAATTTATTTAGATAAAAATCCTATATCAAATATTCCACCTCACAAAAGGGGAATTGGAATGGTTTTTCAAAACTATGCATTATTTCCTCACATGACAGTTTATGAAAATTTGGCTTTTCCATTAAGAGTTAGAAAATTTTCTAAAGATGATATAGATAAAAAAGTTGATAAAGCTCTATCAATGGTTTCATTATCAGGATTTGAAAATAGAATGCCGGGACAACTATCTGGAGGCCAACAGCAAAGGGTTGCTGTAGCAAGAGCCTTAGTTTTTGATCCAGCAGTAGTTCTTATGGATGAACCATTGGGAGCTCTTGATAAAAATTTAAGAGAAAGTATGCAGTATGAAATAAAACATATTCACGAAAGTATCGGTGTAACAGTTGTCTATGTTACTCACGATCAGAGTGAAGCTTTAACGATGTCAAATAGAATAGCCGTATTTAATGATGGAAAAGTTCAACAGTTGTCTTCACCAGATAAATTGTATGAAGAGCCAGTAAATTCTTTTGTAGCAGAATTTATAGGTGAAAATAATAGATTCTCAGGACAAGTCACAGATGTTTCAAAAGACAAGTGTAAAGTAAAATTAGATGATGGTTCAGAAATTTTAGCAAATCCAATAGCAGTTAAGTCAAATGGAGAAAAAACAATCGTATCCTTAAGACCTGAAAGAGCTTTAATTAATACAAAAGACAAAATGGAAAATAATTTTAAAGGAAAGATAGAAGAAGTTATTTATCATGGAGATCATACCAGAGTTAGGCTAAATTTACTTGGTAACAAAGATTTTATTTTAAAAGTTCCTAATAGCTCTGCAAATATGGATATAAAACTTGGCAATCAAATTAATGTTAGTTGGAATAGCTTTGATGCTAGAGCATTAGACCCAAAATAAGCTATTAATAAAAAACATCCATCTATTAAAGTAAAATAAAGCTTTTTTAAGATAAATGGCTTGTTGACTCCTATATTATATCTTGCTGTAATCCTGTTTTTAAAAAACGATTAATCGGAGGATAAATGAAAAAATTAAGTAAATTATTACTTACTCTATCTTTTGTGCTTTCTGTTACTTCATCAGCATTTGCGGTTACTGTTGCATCTTGGGGTGGAGCTTATACAGAGTCTCAAAAGTTGGGATATGGTGATCCTACTGCAAAAAAATTAGGTATATCTATTGATTGGGTAGACTATTCAGGGGGATTATCAGAAATAAAAGCACAACAAGAAGCAGGCGCAGTTGTTTGGGATATAATGGACGTTTTTGCTATGGATACTATTACTGGATGTGACGAAGGTATCTTTGTAGAGTTTGATTTTGACAAAGATTTTCCAGCAGCACCAGATGGAACTCCAGCAAGTAAAGACTTCTTTACTAGCATGCCTTCTAAGTGTGCTGTAGGAAACATTTTATATTCTTGGAATTACGCTTATAACAGCGACAATGTTAAAGGTACTCCAAAAACTATAAAAGATTTCTTTAACACTAAAAAATTTCCAGGAAAAAGAGCAATCTATAAGTCTGCTTTAACAAACTTAGAGATAGCTTTAGCAGCTACTGGAACAAAACCAGGAAAAGGTGGAGCAAATATCTATAAAAAATTGAATACTGAAAAAGGTGTTCAAAAAGCAATGGATACGATCAAAAAACTTTGCACAGACCCTAAAGGTGGATGTGTGTTTTGGTCTGCAGGCGCTCAACCGCCAGAATTGTTAATGAGTGGTGAAGTTGTTATGGCAACTGGTTGGAACGGAAGATTCTTTAACGCTACAGTTGGAGAAGGTGCTCCAATCGTTCAAGTTTGGGACGCGCAAGGGCTAGACTATGAATATTTTGCTCTTGTAAAAGGTGGACCAGATGCAGCTAACGCTAAAAAAGCTCTTGCTGAAATGACAAGTACTGAAGGTTTAGCAGGAAGCGCTAAGTATATTGCTTACGCTCCTTGGAGAAAATCTTCAATTGCAGTTATGGAAGCAGGTGAGCCATGGTATAAAGATGGTAAGACTAACATGGTACCGCATATGCCTACAGCGCCGGCAAACACTAAAAATTATTTCCTAGTTGATCCAATTTTTTGGGCTGATAACGGCACAGAGCTTGGCGAAAAATGGGAAGCAATGAAAGCAGGTCTATAATTTTAAGTTTTAAACTTTAAAATTATATATTATATTTAAGGGCGGTTATTTTATAACCGCCCTTTTTATTTATGAGCAGCGAAACACAAAAAATTTTAACTACAGATGGAATTCCTTTAGAGGAAAGTTTAAAAAAAGCTGAAAAAAAAAATAAGATCAAAGCTTTTTTACTTGTATGTCCTCTTTTATTATTTTTGATAATTACATATGTTTTCCCAATTGGTGATATGCTTTATAGGAGCGTTGATGATCGCATGGTTACCGATATGCTTCCTAAAACATACAAAGCAATGAAACAATGGGATGGAAAAGAGCTTCCAGACGAAAAAGTTTTTGAGGCATTTTATTTAGATTACAAAAAACTAGTTGAAGAAAAAACATTTGGAAAACTAGCTACCCAGCTTAATTTTGAGAAAAATGGTTTCAAAAGTATTCTTAAAAAATTAAAAAGAAAAATGAAAAAATTTGAAGAAGGTAATTATAAAGAACAAATAATGAATGTTCATAAAAGATGGGCCGACGTAGAATACTGGAGAGCTCTTAAAAGAAGAGCTCCTTCATACACTTATGCAAAATATTTAAAAGGTGTGGATATGTATGAAAACGAAGATGGTAAGATAGTACAGGTTCCCGAAGATAGAAGAATTCATAAAATACTATGGTTAAGAACTTTAGAGGTAGCTTTTTTTGTTACAATATTTTGTTTTTTAATGGCATATCCAATTGCACATTTGCTTGCAACGCTTCCAATGAAATACAGTAATTTATTAATGATCTGCGTTCTTCTTCCTTTTTGGACATCTCTACTTGTAAGAACTGCAAGCTGGATGATTTTGTTGCAACAACAAGGAATAGTAAATGATTTTTTTGTAATGATAGGTTTAGTGTCCGATGATAGCAGACCTGAGATGATGTACAATAAAACAGGTACTTATGTAGCTATGACGCAAATTCTTTTACCATTTATGGTACTACCATTGTATAGCGTCATGAAAACTATTTCTCCAAGCTTGATGAGAGCAGGAAAATCTTTAGGTGGTACACCTTTCATCGCCTTTTGGAAAGTTTACTTTCCATTAACTATACCAGGTATCGGAGCAGGTTGTCTGTTAGTTTTTATACTTGCAATAGGTTATTACATCACTCCTGCTTTAGTAGGAGGAGCGTCAGGAACACTTATTAGTAACCAAATAGCTTTTCATATGAAGAGTACGCTTGATTGGAGTTTTGCCTCGGCAATGGGATTAATGTTACTAACTGGTGTGCTAGCAATTTACTGGGTTTATAACAAATTAGTTGGAGTTGATAATATAAAATTAGGATAAATATATGGCTTTACCAAAATATACAGAACCACATTATAGAGTTTGGCATTACTTCTATTTATTTATTTGTGGTTGTGTATTTTTCTTTTTGATAGCACCACTTTTTGTAATTTTTCCATTATCTTTTAATGCTGAAGAATTCTTAGTTTTTTCAGAAGGAATGAAAAGACTTGATCCAGATGCTTTTTCATTAAGATGGTATAAAGATATGATTTATGGAACTAAAAACCCGTGGGGACTTGCTGCCAAAAATAGTTTTATTATAGCATTGTTTGCAACTTTGGGGTCAGTTTTATTAGGAACTGTAGCAGCACTAGGCTTAAGTAGCAGACATATGCCTTACAAAGGAATTATTATGGCGGCTTTAATATCACCAATGATAGTTCCACTTATTATTTCTGGTGTTGCTATTTTCTTTTTTATGGCGAAAGTTGGATTAGCAGCAACTCACACAGGAATAGTTCTCGCACATATAATATTAGGAACTCCTTTTGTTGTTATTACTGTTACAGCAACATTATCAGGATTTGATCATAGTGTTACTAGAGCAGCATCTAGTCTTGGAAGTGATCCAGTTAATACTTTTATGAAAATAACTTTGCCGTTAATTTTACCAGGAGTAATATCCGGAGGTTTATTTGCTTTCGTTACTTCTTTTGATGAAGTTGTGGTTGTATTATTCTTAGCAGGACTTGATAACACAACAATACCAATTCAAATGTGGACAGGATTAAGAGAACAATTAAGCCCAACTATACTTGCTGTAGCTACATGCTTAATAGTTCTTTCAACATTAATACTTGTTACTGCAGAACTTTTAAGAAGAAGATCTGAGAGAATAAGAGGTATCAACAGATAACTCTTTAATTAATTTTCAAATTTTATGGAAATAAAAAAAGTTGTGATAATTGGATCAGGAACAATGGGAAGTGGTATAGCTGCTCATCTGTGCAATGCTAATGTGCCAGTTACAATATTAGATTTAACTACAGAAATAAGTGAAAAAGCAAGAGAAAGAATTTATAAATCTAGACCACCACTTTTAATTGATAAAACAAGGATAGATAAAATCAAAGTAGGAAATATTAATGATGACTTTGACCTAGTAAAGGATGCTGACTGGATTGTAGAAGCCGTTGTTGAAAGAATTGATATTAAGCATAATATTTATGAAAAAATTTTTAAATCAAGAAAACCTGGAGCAATAGTTTCTTCAAACACTTCTTCGATACCAATTAAAGTTTTATCAGAAAAATTAACAGAGCATGAAAAAAAAGATTTTTGCATTACTCATTTCTTTAACCCTGTTCGTTATATGGGATTGCTGGAAATTGTTAAAAATGAAAATAATGATCTTGATAAAATTAACTCTTTAAAGAAATTTTGTGAACATGAATTAGGAAAAGGAGCAATTGTTTGTAATGATACTCCAGGTTTTTTAGGAAATAGAGTAGGGGTTTTTGCTATGCAAGTTGCAATGACAGAGGCTTTTAAAATGAAATTATCAATAGAAGAAGCAGATGCAGTTTTTGGTCGACCAATGGGCATTCCAAAAACGGGGGTATTTGGTCTTTATGATTTGATTGGTATAGATTTAATGGCTGATGTTTTAAAAAGTTTTATCAAAGAGCTCTCAAAAAACGATCCTTTCCAAGATGTTGCTAAAGAAATCCCATTAATTACAAAATTAATTCAAACTGGTTATACAGGCAGAAAAGGAAAAGGTGGTTTTTACAGAATGAATAAGCAAAATAATCAAAAAATACTAGAAGCAATTAGTCTAGAAACAGGAGATTATTCACCTACAAAGAAAATTGATCTCGGCATTGAGACTATTAATTTAAACTTGCTAATAGAAAGAAAAGATAAATATGGCAAGTACGCATGGTCCGTAATTTCAAAAATAATAAAATACGCATCTTCGTTAGTTCCTGGTATTACAGATAAATTTAATGATATTGATGAAGCTATGAGGCTCGGCTTTAATTGGGCAATGGGTCCATTTGAAATGTTAAAATCAATTGGGGTTAAAAATTTTTTTAATCGTATAGATAATTTTGAAAATAATAAGTTTCTAGAAAATTTATCAAAAAGTAAAGATGAAAACTTTTATGGAGAGAGACAACGGTATACTGACATTGAGACATTAGGAAAAATTAAACCAAGAGCAATTAAATTAGACAAAAATAAATCTGCTGATATCTATAGATTTAAAGATTTTAATATTGTTGAATTTACTACAAAAGCTTGTGCATTAGATTATGATTCAATGGACGCATTAAAAAATGCAACAGATAAGCCTTTAATAATTATCAATGAAAGTATGCAGTTTTCTGCTGGTGTGAACTTAACGTACACAATGAACTTTGCAGATAAAGGCGATTTTAAATCCATAGAAAAATTTATTAAGTACTTTCAGGATACATGTAAGCACTTAAAGTATTCAGATCATCCAGTTGTATCTGCTCCATCAGGTTTAGTTTTAGGTGGAGGGGAAGAAGTAGCAATCCAATCTAATTTTGTAGTTTCACACACAAATATTGTCATGGGGTTAGTTGAAACTAGCGTAGGTTTGGTGCCTGCGGGGGGAGGGTGTAAAGAAGTTTTATGGAGGTGGTCACAAACGCATGAAGCTAAAAAAGATCCTGACTATGCTTCTTTAAAAGTATTTAACATCATTGGGTATGCAACAACAGCAACATCAACTGCGGAAGCTGAACCTTTGAAGTTTTTAAGACCAGAAGATAAAAAAATAATGAATAGAAATAGTTTGTTTGAAGTTTCAAAAAAATTAATTGATGAAAATAGAAACTTTACTCCACCAAAAGAGTGTGTTTTTAATTTATCTGGCAAACCTCTTAAAGAGAAAATGATTAAAATTTTAGAAAAATTATATAATGAAAAAGTTATATTAGACCACGGTATGGAGGTTGGTAAAGAACTGGCAAATGTTTTAAGCGGTGGAAATACAAACTTAGATAAAACTTTAACCGAAGATGATTTGTATAAATTAGAATTAGAGTCATTTATGAAACTTATTGAAACAAAAAAAACTCAAGATAGAATTAAACATACCCTTGCAACTGGCAAGCCATTGGTTAACTAACTTACTTAAGCATTTTAAAAGAATTAATAAAATCGGGTCTTAAAACATATTCCACTTTATCGCTATACTTAACTTTCTTAAGAACATCTAAACCATAAATAACTTTACCCAGTGGTGAGTATTCTCCTTCAAATAGAGGAGCATCTTTTAATAAAATAAAAAACTGGCTATCCTCAGTATTTTTTTCATTTGTTCTGGACAAAGCAACAGTTCCTTTTTTAAAATCATAAGGTTTATCTAATTCAGATTTTATTGTTCCATAACCAGATTTTCCAGTACCTATGTATGAATAATTTAAATTATCTTTATGTCCGTACTCTAAGTCACCAGCTTGAACTAGGACATTTTTAATAACTCTATGAAAGGCAATATTATTATATTCACCAGAATTAATTAGCTTTTTAAATCTCTTAACAGAATTTGGAGCAATGTTTGGATTCAATTCAATAATGACGTTTCCACAAGGAGCATTGAGTATTGCAATATTTTCTGGCTTTTTAAATTTGAGTTTTTCTGGATTATAATTTTTAACAAACAAACATTTATTTTTGATTATAGTAAAAGAACCAAAAAATCCAATTCCTAACATGATAATAAAAGCTAATAGAATCTTTTCAGAATTTGTTTGTTTAATTTTTTTTATCATTTATTCAAAAGTAAAATTATTACTAATTTTTAAAATATTATTTTGTATGAAAGAAATTTTATTTTTCAATATAGGATCCTTTAAAGATTTTTCATCTAATTTCTTTTTATCTTTAATTAAAAAGGAAAACACTTCTGCCATATCTTCTGGAGCAGTTGTCATAGAATATTCTGTTAAAAAACCATTTGTTTTTTTAAATTCTGATAAATTTAACCTATCTGAACAAGTTGAACATTCAGTATATTTAAAATTTTTTTGATTAAAACTTTTCCATTCATTTTCTATAAAATAATTTTTAAAACCATCGTAAATAATGTGAAAAACTTCATGATGAATTATTCTTTCAAAATAGTTTTTATCGAAATTTATATCTATTATTAAGGTTTTCATTTTTAAATTAGGTACCCCTGCCGCATTAATACCCGAAACTGAAAGATTTTCACAAAGAATTACATATTTTAAATTTATTTTTTTTAAAAAGTCTTCGTTATATTTTTCCAAATTTTTTTCTACTAAATTAAATTTATTTTTAATATTTTCAATATTCGGATTGAAACATGTAACATTATCGTTTCTTAAACCAACTTGAAATGGTTTGGTTGGTTTTAAATATTTTATTCCGTTTGAGGTATCAATTTTATATATTTCTAAATTTGGTATTTTGATAAGGTTATAAATTGTATCCGCTTTAATGGGTGAATTTAAAACTAAAATTATTATTGTAGTTATAAATAATCTCAAGTTTTTTTTTATAGCACCGTAACTTCAGCTTGATCTTTTTCTGCTACAACTTCAGTTTTAAATTTATTTGATATTTTTTGGACTTCTACTGAAGAAACTTTATATTCTGCGCATTGTGTTTCTTCATCTTTGCCGTGACCCGTTACCATGTTGACCATGTGTTCAGGAAAATGGAAAGTGGTAAATACTATACCTTCTTTAACTTTGCCAGTTACTTCAACTTTTAGAGAAACCTCACCTCTACCTGAATAAAGTCTAGCTATATCGCCAGTATTTAGTTCTCTATGTTTTGCATCTTTAGGATTAACTAAAAGTATATCTTCATCAACAATTTCAATATTATTTGTTCTTCTTGTCATTGTTGCTGCATTATAGTGTTGCAGTACTCTGCTTGTAGTTAGTATTAATGGAAAATCTTTTTTATTTTTTTCTATTTCGCTACTTTCTTTCCAGTCAAAATATTTAATTCTTCCTTTTCCTAGTTTAAATTCTTTCTCATGTAATATTTTTGTGTCGGTTCCATCTTCTTTTACAGGCCATTGCAAACCTAGTTTTCCAAGTCTTTCACGAGTTATCCCTTTAAAGAAAGGTACTATATCAGCAATCTCAGCCAATACTTCGTCAGCGTTATATGTTTTTTGATTAAACCCAAGTTTTTGCATCATTTCTGTAACTATTAAGCCATCAGGTTTTGTTCCAGGAAGAGGTTCTGCTGCTTTATTAACTCTTTGCACTCTTCTTTCGGTATTGGTAAAAGTTCCATCTTTTTCTAAAAAAGTAGTTCCAGGCAAAACTACATCAGCATGCTTTGCTGTTTCACTCATAAATATTTCTTGAACTACCAAAAGATCTAAAGCATTCATTGCTTTTACGACATGAGCACTGTTAGGATCTGTTTGCACAACATCTTCACCAATTATCCATAGAGCTTTTACCTCTTTGTTGATTGCTGCATCAAAAATTTCAGGAATTTTTAGCCCAGCTTTTGTTGGATGAACTACTCCGTACTTTTCAGTATAAAAATCTTGTATTTTTTTATCTGCAACTGGAAAATATCCTGCTCCTTGATGAGGTTGGCAACCCATATCTGCTGCACCTTGAACATTATTTTGTCCTCTTAGAGGATTTACACCGACACCTTTTCTTCCAATGTTACCTGTTATCATCGCAAGGTCGGCTATCAACATTACTGTTTTTGAACCTTGCTCTTGCTCTGTAACCCCTAAACCATGAAACTCCATTGCGTTATTTGCAGTTGCATATGCAATTGCAGCTTCTTTCACTTGTTGTTTATCAACTCCGGCCATTTTAGCTAAGTAGTCAATGTCTAATTTTTTTATTTCTTTAAGAAAATTTTCAAAACCCTCAGTTCTACTTGTTATAAAGTCTTCTTTATATAATTTAGAATTAATTATGAAATAAAGCATCATATTTAACACAGCAACGTTTGTTCCTGGTCTCACTTTAATATGATAATCTGCTAATTTTGCTAAATCGGTAGTTACAGGATCGAGCACAATTAGTTTTTTGCCTTTCATGACTTGTTGTTTAATTTTTGCTCCAGTTACAGGGTGTGCATTAGTTGGATTTGCTCCTATAACCAAGAAAAGATCTGCGTGATATATATCTTCTGTTGAATTGGTAGCGGCACCTGTTCCAAAAGTCTGTTGCATTCCCCATGCTGTTGGTGAATGACAAATTCTTGCACAACAATCAATATTGTTTGTACCAATTGCTGCTCTGATCATTTTTTGAAAAACATAATTTTCTTCATTTGTGCATCTTGCTGAAGAAATACCAGCAACAGCGTCAGGGCCATTATTTTTTTTAATTTTTTCTAATTTATTTCTTATGTAATCATAAGCTTCGTCCCAAGAAGCTTCCTCAAACTTTCCATTTCTTTTTATTAAAGGTGATCTTAATCTATCTTTGTGGTCATAAAAACCAAAAGCATATCTGCCTTTTATGCAAGTATGTCCAGCATTAACATCAGTTTCTTTTGGGGTGTCAATTGAAACTACTTTTCCGTTTTTAATTGAAGCTTCTAAGTTACATCCAACACCACAATAAGAGCAAGTTGTTCTAACTTTTTTATCGTAATCAGCAGACTTGGATGCAAATACATCAGAAATTGCATCAGTTGGACATGTATGCGCACAAGCGCCACATGATACACATGACGAGTCACCAAACAACATATCATTGTCAGTGGTAATTCTTGATTCAAAGCCTCTACCACTCATTGTAAGAACAAAAGAACCTTGAATTTCATCACACGCTCTCACGCATCTTCCGCAATTAATACAATTATCTAAATTCATTCTCATATAAGAATGAGAGGTATCTTTCGGTATTCCTTTATGTTGTTTTGGATTATTATATCTATGATCTTTTACACCAAGATCATTGGCTACATCCTGAAGTTCACAGTTTTTATTTACTTCACATGTACTACAATTCATTGGATGATCAGTTAAAACTAATTCAACAATATTTTTTCTTAAGGATGTTAATTTTTCATTATTAGTAAAAATATGTTGATTTTCTGCTACTGGAGTATGGCATGAAGCAACAACTTTAGTTGGACCATCTTTTTTAAGTGCAACTTCAACAGAACAAACTCTACAAGCACCATACGGAGCTAAATTTGGATCATCACATAATGTTGGAACAGTTTTTTCCCCAATATAACTTTTAACAAATTTTAATATTGAAGTGTGATTTGAACCAATTTCATATGGCTTTCCATCTATATATGCAATTTTTCTTTTTTCTGAGCTCATTAATTTTCTGTTAATATATCATTTTTCATTTCATCTCCAAAATACTTTAAAATGTTGCTTATTGGCACAGGTATTGCACCGCACAACGCGCATAAACATCCTTCTTTCATTGTTTTTAGCAAATCATTTAGTATTTTCATTGGGATTTTGTGTGATTTGTTTAAAGCTTGATCAAACATTTCTTTACCTCTGTAAGAACCTATTCTTCCTGGAAAACATTTGCCACATGATTCTTCAGCAGTAAATTCAAATAAATGATGAATATACTCAATCATTTTGAAGCTCTTTGGAATACTTACAATACTTCCATGTCCAAGCATAAATCCAGCGTTTGTAAATTCTTGAAAATCTAAATTTAATTTTTCAGCTATTTCAATAGGAACTACTCCACCCAACGGGCCACCAATTTGAAGTGCTTTTACTGGCTCTTTAAATCCTCCTCCAATTTCATTTATTACTTTTTTCATTGGGGTACACATATCAATTTCGTAAATACCAGGTTTATTAAAAAAACTATCAAAACAAACTAATTTAGTTCCTGCTGATTTTTTATTTCCTATGGAAGAAAATTTTTCTGAACCATGCACAAGTATACCTGTGACAGCAGCGAGAGTTTCGACGTTATTCACAACCGTTGGTTTTTTATATAAACCTTCTGTGACAGGAAAAGGAGGTCTTACATCAACTTCTGCTCTTCTTCCTTCAATAGACGCAATTAAAGCTGTTTCTTCACCACAAATATATGCTCCTTGTCCAATACAAATATTTAAATCAAATGAAAAATTTTTTCCTAAAATATTTTTTCCTAAAAGTTTTGATTTTTTTAAAACATTTATTGAGCCATTAATCGATTCAATAGATTTAGGGTATTCGCCTCGAATATACAAAACACCTTCATTTCCTCCAATAACATAGCCACAAATGACCATACCAAATAGAACCTTTAAAGGTTGATCTTCTAATAAATATCTATCTGAAAAAGCTCCTGAGTCTCCTTCGTCAGCATTACAAATTACATATTTTTTTTCAGATTTTTCTCTCCCACAAAAATCCCATTTCATTCCAGTAGGAAATCCTGCTCCGCCTCTTCCTGACAAGTTTGAGTCTGTAAGAGATTTAATTATTTCTTTTTTTTCAGTGTTTAAATATTTTTCTAATAATTTTTTGAATTGATCTATGCTTAAAATACTTTCATCCATTAAAAAACTTGTTGAAGCAAAGCTTTTAGAAGTAAATTTCTTTTGCTTAATATTTTCACCTTTTATGATTTGGTCGATTTTATTTATATCTTCACCAGCATAATTTTGACCGTTATAATGGAATGAATTATTTTCATAGCAATGACCTAAACAAAACATATGTCCAACTTTTTCTTTTCCAAGTTTAGATTCTAGTTTTTTTTTTAAATTTTCTTGTGTTCCAGCACACATGCAAGCGCTGCCATTACAAACAAATGCTTTTTTTTCTCTGTGAGCAGGTCTTAAAAATTCATAGAAACTTTCAGCTCCATGAATAGTTGATACTCCCATATTATATTCATCAGCCAAGTCCTTAATGTCGTTATCTTTGTTAGATTTTAATGATCTTTCGGAGATTTTTTGAAATAAGTTATTTTTTAAACCTACTTTACCTGATAACTTGCTAATATTTTTTGACATTTTACCCTTTTATTTTTAGCTTTTTATTATAACTCTTTCTTTATTGCTATAAATATTAAAGCTATTGTTTTTGACAAAACCAAGCAGCGTCATGTCAAAACGTTTGGCTAAATCAATAGCAAGACTAGTAGGAGCACCCACGCCCGCCATAAGTCCAATATTTGACATTAATGCTTTTTGAACTAACTCGAAATTTAATCTGCCTGAACATGCTATAAATTGAGATCGGTTATCAATTAATTTTTTTTTATGTGTATAACCAATAAGTTTATCGAGAGCGTTATGCCTACCAACATCTTCCCTTGTTGCAATAATATCGCCCTTATCATTAATTAAAGAACTTGCGTGAATTCCGCCAGTTTTTGCAAATTCAGACTGTTCATTAATTAAAAGTTCAGGTGAATTTAAAATAATTTTTTTTTCTATCTTTGGGTAAGATATGTCTAACTTATCATTTTTAATAACCTCAACAGTGTCTAGAGAAGTTTTTCCACAAACACCGCATGACGAGTTAGTAAGGAAATTTCTTTTTAATTTCCCTATATCAATATTTTTATTATTATTAATGGTAGCTATAATTTTATTACGTATATTGTAATCTCCAACTTCATCTCCTTGTTTTTCAATTTTTTCTATATCAGAAAAATTTTCTACAATTCTTTCATTAAAAAGGAATCCTGCAATTAGATCTTCATCATTACCTGGAGTTCTCATTGTAATTGATAGATTTTCTAATTTCCAATTTCCATTGTTCTTAAATTTTAAATTCATTTCTAGAGGCTCTTCTACCGAAACAGAATCTTTAAACTCCTCAGTATTGTTCTCTTTTAATTTTGTAACGTTATATTTAATGTCCATTTATAAAGGATATTTCTTTTTTAAAATAAGTCGATTTAAAATTATACCAAAAGCTAAAATTATTAATGACCCTAAAATTATTGGTGTTATTAAATATTCTAAAGAAACACTACCCATTATCACAATTATTGGATTGCCTCCAGCAGGCGGGTGAGTCACATTTAATAATATCATCAAACCAACTCCTATTCCAACCGCAAATGGAATTGTGATGTATATTGGTAGTGGAATTAAATTTAGAAAAACTATTCCTACAACTGAAGTTAATAAGTGACCAAAAAAAATATTTTTGGGTTGTGCAAATGGACTTTCGGGGTAGCCGTATAATAGGACCATTGAAGAACCAAATGATGCAATTAAAAAAATTCCATATTCAGTTTTATAAGTTAGTAAAGTTAAAGCACCGATAGTGATAATTGAAAATAATGTAGATATAATTGATTTCTTTAAATTTTTTTTATTCATTTATAATTTTAATGCTTTTGAAAGTGTTTTAAAAGGAAGTATTAAACATTCTTTTCTCGAAAGATTTTTTTTATCAAATAATTTGTTGAAGACAGACCATTCCTTTTGAAAAGTATTATTATTTTTTTCAAAAAAATATACAGCTAAATTAATTAGCTCTTTCATTTTTGTAACGGATTTATTTATAGATTTTCTTGATAATAAACTCACAGCAGCTTGACAGTAAATGCATGATTTACAACGGTATCCAAAATCAACTATTTTTTCATTTTTTACCTTCAAGGAAATTTCCATTTCATCACCACATAATGGATTTTTTTGTTTTGATATATGTGTGTGGTTATTAATTATTTTATGATTTTCAGTATTAGATGCAATTTTTAAAAGTTCTAAGTCCATTATAATTCTTTAATTAAAATATTTATGTTTTATATTTTATAATATGAATGATAACAATATTTTAGCAGTTATTCTAGCTGGAGGAAAATCTAAAAGATTTGGTGAAGATAAAAATCTAGTAAAACTTGGATCAAAAAGTTTAATAGAACACACAATCAACAAAGTAAGAGAAAAATTTAAAAAAATTTTAATAATAGCTAACAAAGATATCAAAATTGAACAATCTAAAAATCTAACTATCATACCTGATTGCATTGAAGGAAATTTAGGCCCGCTTGTTGGAGTGTTAACAGCAATGAAGTGGACAAAAAACATAAAAGAGAATTACAAATGGATTGCAACTTTTCCTTCTGATACTCCATTTTTTGATATTTCAATAGTAGAACAATACAAAAAAAAAATAATTAGTAGTGACAGTGCTCTTTATTTTGTCAAATCTAATGAAAAAAGACATAATATATTTGGCTTATGGTCGACAGATTTATTAAATACTTTAGAGAATGATTTAATAAAAAATAATATTAGAAAAGTAGAGGACTGGGCAAATAAAATTGGAGTAAAAACAATTAATATAGAATTTGATAAATTTGATCCTTTCTTAAATATAAACACTAAAGAGGATTTAAATAAAGCAGAAAAAATATTGAAAAATTATAAAAAATGATTGGATATTTGAAAGCGAAAAAAATTTTAGAGAAAACAAGAATTAACATTGGTTTACAAAATGTAAGTTTTATAGATTCACTAAACAGAATTTCTGCGGAAAATATTTATTCGAAAGTTAATTACCCAGCGGGCAATAATACTGCATTTGATGGATATGCAATTAATTCGAAAGACACAATTTTTTTAAATAAGAAAAAAAGCAAACTTTTTAAAATAATTAAAACAATAGCAGCAGGCGATAATCCAAAAATTCGAAATGTAAAAAAATTTCAAACAGTTGAAGTTATGACAGGAGCGATAATTCCAAAACCTTTTGATACCGTTATACCAATTGAGCAAGCACAATTTTGTCCAAACAGTAAAATGAAAAAATATATTTTAATTAACAAAAAAATTGGAAAAAATAATCATATAAGATTTAAAGGGTCTGATTTTAAAAAAAAAGAACTTATTATTCCAAAAGGTGAATTAATACAAGCTTCACATATTTTGGCTTTAAAAAGTTTAGGAGTAAAAAAAGTAAAAGTAATGTCAAAACCAAATATTTTGTTTTTTTCAACTGGAAATGAAATTTCTGAAAAAAACAAAATAAAAGATTGGCAAGTAAGAAATTCAAATAGTTATTATATTAAATCTTTGTCTAATAACTTTTTGTTTAACTTTATAGACGGAGGCATACTTAGAGATCAAGATCAAAATCTTTTTCACAAAATGTTAAAGAAAAGTTTAAACTCAAAAGCTGATATAGTTATAACTTCAGGTGCTGTTTCTGCTGGAAAGTTTGACTTTGTACCATCTGTTATTAAAAAATTTAAATTATCAAGCTTTTTTAAAGGCGTTTCTATAAGACCTGGAAAACCAATTTTGTTTGCGAAATTTAAAAATAAACAAAAATGCTTTTTTGGATTACCAGGAAATCCGATTTCATCGGCTGCTTGTTTTAGATTTTTTGTTTATCCTTATTTGTCAAATATACTTAATATAAAAGCAGAGAAATCATTTAGAGCCATTTTAAAAAAAGATTTTAAAAAGAAAAAAAATTTTACTAGATTTTTGAAAGCCAAATTAAGTTCAACTAAAAATGGAACTTTGGAAGTGGAAATTTTGACGGGTCAAGAGTCTTTTAAAATTAAATCATTTATAAAATCAAATGTATGGGCAATTCTAAAATCAGGTAAATCTTTATTTAAAAAAGGTCAATTAATTGAATGTTTTAGTCCAATTTTTTCAAATAAAAATATTTTTAAATAAATATCATTTTTATTGTAGAAAACTTCATTACAGATTAAAAGTTGCGGATGCTCGAAATAAAAAATGAAAGAATTGCAATACCAGTAGTTCTCTTTGCAGGACTTTTATGGTCATTTGGACCTTTAATAGTTCGTTATATGGATCAACCAAATCTAGTTCCTTGGCAATATTTATTTACAAGAGGAATTGTAATTTTTCTTATTTTAAACATTTATTTATTTTTTGAAGAAGGTAAATATTTTTACAAAAATTATTTTAAAATTGGATTGTCCGGCATAATTGGCGGATGTGGACTTGGTATAGCCATGATAACTTTTATTTGGTCTATAACAAATACCAGCGCTGCAATTACTCTTCTATGTTTAGCTGCAATGCCTTTTATAACAGCACTATTAGGCTTCTTGTTTCTTAAGGAAACAATTTCTTATAACGTTTGGATTGCAATAATAGTGGCAGCTACCGGAATAGCAATTATGGCTTTAGGAAATACTCAAACAACCTCACTTTTAGGTTTAGTTTTTGGGTTAATTTCGGCTATAGGTTTTTCAGTTTTTTCTGTATCTTTAAGATGGAGAAAGGAAACACCTAAATTTACAACGGTTGCTATAGCTGGATTGTTTTGTGCAATAGTTTCTTCAGCAATATTATTAAATGATGAGGTAAGTTTTATTTCCTCAAGTTACAACGAAGGATTATTTGCAATACATGGAACAGTTGTTTGTTTGGGTTTAATTTTATATTCAATAGGCTCTAAAGCTATACCTGCAGCAGAATTAACTTTACTATCTTTAACCGAGATTATTGGAGGAATTTTTTGGGTGTGGCTTCCATTATTTGGAATTAATGAAATACCATCGAATAATACTATTATTGGTGGTTTTTTAATATTTTTATCCATAAGTCATTATAGTTTGACAATAAAAACTAATAGAAGATTTATAGCTTTGAATTAATTATATGAAAGATAAAAAAATTGTTGTTAATAGTTGGAATGAATGGGACCCCTTAAAACATGTAATTGTTGGAAGAGCAGATGGTTGTTGTATACCTTCGCCTGAGCCAGCATTAGATGCAAAAGTACCAGAAGATTCAGATATGAAAGGCAAATATGGTCCTCGAACAAAAGATACTGTAGATAAAGCAAATCAATTGCTTAATGATTTTGTTAGTATTTTAGAAAAAAGAGGTGTTAAAGTTGATAGACCAGAGCCTTTAAATTTTAACCAAGAAATTTCAACACCTGATTGGAAGGTTGAAAGCATGTTTGGATGCATGCCAGCTCGGGATGTTATTTTGACTGTTGGTAATGAAATCTTAGAAGCGACAATGAGTTATAGATGTAGGTGGTTTGAGTATTTAAATTATAGACCGCTTATTAAAAAATACTATGAGCAAGACCCAAATATGAAACATGAGTCAGCACCCAAACCAAGATTAACAGATCTTGACTATAGAAAAGATTATTTGTCTGAAAAAATTGGTATACAAAAAAGATTAGAATGGACAGATAAAAAATTTTTTGTAACGACAGAAGAAGAGCCTCTTTTTGATGCTGCAGATATTTTAAGATTTGGAAAAGATTTGGTAGTTCAACATGGATTTACGACTAATCTTAAAGGAATTGATTGGTTAAGCAGACACTATAAAAATCATAGAATTCATGCGGTTAATTTTCCAGGTGACCCTTATCCAATTCATATCGATGCTACATTTACGCCAATAAAACCAGGCTTAATTATTAACAATCCACAAAGAAAACTTCCAAAAGAACAAAAAAAACTTTTTGAAGATAATGATTGGAAAATTATTGATGCTGCACAACCAGCTCATAATACTCCACCTCCATTATGTTATTCTTCAGTATGGCTATCTATGAATATTCTAGTGTTAGATCCAAAAACTGTTTGTGTAGAGAAAAGCGAAGTTTACCAAGCCGAACAATTAGACAAACTAGGCATGGAAGTTGTACCAGTTGATTTAAGAGATGCTTATGCTTTTGGCGGAGGACTTCACTGTTGTACTGCTGACGTATATAGAGAAGGCAAATTAGAAGATTATTTTCCCAAACAATAATTAACTTGGATTATTTTTTAAATACTCAATATAATTTATTACTTCTTCAAATTTTTCATCTTCGATGTCTTTATAGCTTGCATTAAATTTACTTTTTATACAAATTGCAACATGAGCATAAGAGTTTCTTCCTTTTGGATGATTTGGATGATCTGGAAGTTGACCTTGTAAATAATCACCAGCTTCTTGCATCATTTTCCACAGTTTACTTGCATTCTCTTTGTTCATTAAAAAAAGTTAATAAAATTAATTTGACCTAAAATGGACTTTAAAACATTGATTATAGTAGGTTATTAATGCTTTAAAAGCTCAAAAGTATGTTTAATGTTTAACTACTACCGATTGATTCGGTAAATAACTAAAAAGAAGGGAGCTAAAATGAAAGTACTACAAGGATTATCAGGAACAATAGCAAGCTTAACAAATGTTGTTATTGGTTTACTTGGCCTAGGTATCGTTGTTTCTCTACTTGGTGGAAATGTACCATTTGTAGGTGGAGTAGCAGATAATATCGTTGGTCTAGTTCAAAGTTTAGGTGATGCTGGTATAGTTGGTTTAGTAGCTGCTATTGTCATTCTAAATTTATATAAATAAGTATAGTTATAATTAGCACTCCCTCATAGGTAGCTAATAAAAAAAATCCCTAACTGATGGGAATAGTTAGGGATTTTTTTGAAAGGATGTTTAATGAATAGTTGGATTTCTAAAATTTCAAGTTATTTAAATAAATTTCTTGAATTAGGAGTTCTTTTATTGGGTGTATCTGTAATTGCTGAGATATTATTTGGACCAAATGTTGCTTTTTTTGGCTCTCAGGTTACAAAAAACTTAATTAATTTACTTAATAGCCTAGGAGAACAGGGTATTGCTGCATTAATAATTGTTTTTGCGGTGATATTTGTTTACAGGAAATATTTAAAATAAATATAAAACTTTTTTTAGTAATTGTTTTTATTTTATTTGTGCTTATTTATTTTCAGGTTCGTGCTTGAGAATTCTTAATTAGTTTAAATCGTCTTTTTTTCTTTGTTCTTCAACTAATTCATCTCTAAATTGTTGCATTTCTTGATCTTTAACTCTTTGAATTTCTAAATCTTTTAATCTTATTTGTTCATCTTTTAATTTTTCTTGATGTTCTTTTCGTTTCTGATCTTCATCAAATTTTAACTCCCATTCTTTTAATTTTTGCATTTCTTGATCTTTAAGTTTTTGTTCTTCAACTTTAGATTTTAGTTCATCTAGCCTTTTACGTTTTCGTTCTTTTTGTTCTTTTTGCTTTTGTTCATCTTCTCTTACCTTTAGGTCAATATCTTTTCTTTTTTG
>CACFTX010000007.1 GCA_902569405.1 uncultured Pelagibacteraceae bacterium
TCAGCTGGAGCTTTTGTTCCAGAAGTAGTATTGGAACATCCTGAAGTAGTTTCACAATTGCATAGAGAATTTATAAGAGCTGGCAGTGATGTAATTCAGGCATTTACTTACTATGGTCATAGAGAAAAATTAAGAATTATAGGTAAAGAAAAATTGCTTGAACCACTTCAAAAAAATGCTTTACAAATCGCAAAAGACGCTAGAAATGAATTTAAAGATTTAGATCTTATGGTCTGTGGAGATGTTGCCAATACAAACATCTATGATCCAGGTGACAAAAAATCAAACATTGAATGTCAAAAAATGTTTGAAGAACAAGTGGGTTGGGCAAAAGAAGCAGGAGTTGATTTTATAGTTGCAGAAACTATCACTTGGGTAGAGGAAATGAAAATTGCACTTAAAGCTATTAAAGATGCAGGATTAATTGCTGTTTGTAATTACTCTTTTAGAAAAGGTGATAAAACACGTGATGGCTATTCACCCGGTGACGCATGTAAAATTTTAGAAGATAACGGTGCAGATGTAGTTGGGCTAAATTGTTTTAGAGGGCCAAAAATGACAATGAAACTTTTACCTGAAATAAGAAAAAGTGTTTCATGCCACGTTGCAGCACTACCTGTTCCTTACAGAACTAGTGAAAAACAACCTAATTTTTTGAACCAAACTGATGAAGGTTGTGATTGTATACCTGGAGGTAATGCTTTTCCCGTAGCATTAGATAATTTTTTTTGTAATAGGTTTGAAATGGCTGAATTTGCAAAAGAATGTGCAGACCAAAAAATAAATTTTATTGGAATTTGTTGTGGTGCAGAACCTCATCATGTTCGTGAAATGGCTGTTGCATTAGGAAGAAAACCAATTTCCTATAAGTATTATCCAGATATGTCTAAGCACTATTTACATGGAAATGATGACAGTTTATTAAAAGTTTATACTGATGAGGCTAAAAAATATTAATTTTTTTCCATGGATAAACATGCGAAAGTAGTGGTAATTGGAGGTGGAGTTGTAGGTTGCTCTATACTTTTTCATTTAGCAAAATTTGGTTTAAAAGATTGTATTTTACTTGAAAGAAATGAACTGACTTCAGGTTCATCTTGGCACGCTGCTGGATCAGTCCACGCAATATCTTCTGATCCAAATATCTCTAAATTGATGGCATATACTATTAATCTATATAAAGAGATTGAAGAAACTTCAGGACATTCTGTTGGTTTTAAACCTAGTGGTGGTTTTTATTTAGCTTCAAATGAAATTTGGGCTGATTATTTAAAGAGAGAAAGGTCTAAAGCAAGATATATGGGTCTTGATCAAGAGTTTATTTCTTTAGAGGAAGTAAAAAAAAAACATCCTTTAATAGATCCAAAGCATTACATTTCTGCATTATGGGATCCAATTGATGGAGAGGTAGATCCTTCTGGAGTTACATATGCTTATGCAAAATCAGCAAAGGTTCATGGAGCAAAATATTATACACACACTCCAGTTATTGAAACAAATCAACAAAAAGATGGAACATGGGAAGTGGTAACTAAAAAAGGAAACATTAAAGCAGAAATAATTATTAATGCTGGTGGTTTGTGGGCAAGAGAAGTTGGCAAGTTAGCAGGAGTAAATTTACCAGTTCAACCAATGGAACATCATTATTTAATCACAGAAACTATTTCTGAAATTAAGGAAAGAAAAAATGAACCAAGGCTACCAATTGGAACAGACTTTGAAGGAAATATTTATTTTAGACAAGAAGCAGAAGGAATGCTGCTTGGAACATATGAATTTAAATCAACACCTTGGCAAGTTAAAGAAACACCTATGAATTTTGGACATGAGTTGCTTGAACCAAAATTGGAAAACATTCAAGATAGACTTGAGATTGGATTTAAAAGAATACCAGCTTTAGAGAAAGCAGGAATAAAAAATATAATTAATGGACCTTTTACATTTGGACCAGATGGAAGTCCTTTAATTGGTCCAGTTCCAGGAATGAAAAATTATTGGGTTGCTGTTGGTGTTATGGCAGGCTTTTGTCAAGCAGGTGGAGTAGGAAAGTGTATTGCAGAATGGATAATTGATGGAGAGCCATCTCTTGATGTGTGGGCTATGGATGTTGCAAGATTTGGCAATTATGCTTCACCAGATTATGGAACAATAAAATCTTCAGAAAACTATGAAAGAAGATTTATAATGACATTTCCAAACGAAACTCTTCCAAAAGGAAGAAAACAAAAAACCACAGCACTGTATGATAGGTTAATTAACAAGGGTGCTGTTATGGGTGATGGTTTTGGTTTAGAGCAGGCTCTTTGGTTTGCAAAAGATAAAAAAGATGCTTATGAAGAGCCAACATTTAAAAGATCACGTTGCCATGATTATGTTGCTTCTGAGGTAGCTGCAGTAAGAGATGCAGTTGGTTTTTCTGAAATTGCAAATTTTTCTAAACATGAATTTACAGGTAAAGGTGCACGCAAATATCTTGATAATGTTTTGGCTGGTAGAATTCCAAAACCTGGAAGAATAAATTTAAATCCTATGCTTACAAAAAAAGGTAAATTATATGGTGATTTAACAGTTGCATGTTTGAGTGAAGAAAAATTTATGATTTTTGGTTCTGGTGCTGTTCAAGAAATGCATAGAAGATGGTTTGAGACATTTCTCCCTGAAAGTGGAGTTGTTTATAGAAATAGATCTGATGAGTATCATGGATTAGCAATATCTGGGCCTAACTCAAGAGAGTTAATGAAAAAAATATATAGGGACGATGTTTCTAATGAAGGTTTTAAATTTAGAGATACTAGAGAAACTTTTGTAGGAGGGGTTCCAGCTATAGTAAATAGACTTTCATTTACAGGCGAGCTTGGTTATGAAATTTATACCGCACCTCAATTTCAAATAAAACTTTTTGAAGAAATTGAAAGAAACGGGAAAGATCTAGGTCTTAAAATTTTTGGAGGAAGAGCTTTAATGTCTATGAGGTTAGAAAAAAACTGGGGCGCATGGACACTAGATTTTAGACCTGATTTTACAGCTGCAGAGTCCGGATTAGATTTGTTTATAAATTGGGATAAGGAATTCGTTGGAAAAGAAGCGGCATTAAAAGAAAAACAAGAAGGACCAAAGAAAAAACTTGTTACAATGACCATAGAAACGAAAGATATTGATGTAACGGGTGATGAAGCAATTATGAAGGATGGTAAATGTGTTGGTTATATTACCTCAGGAGGTTATGCTCATCATGTTAAAAAAAGTATGGCTATGGGTTATGTGCCTTGTAACTTAGAAAAAGATAACTCTGAACTTGAGGTTGAAATTAATGGAAACTTATACAAGTCAAAAGTGCAATCAGAACCACTTTATGATCCACGTGGAACAAAAATGAGAAATTAATATGGCACAAAAAGACGTAGGAAACAAAATACCAATATACAAATTAAAAAAAACTGATGAGGTCATGAAGTATTATGACGAATGGGGTGAGGGTAATAAATACGACCAAGATATGGTTGATTGGAATTATACAGGGCCCAAAGAAACTGCAGAAGTATTAATTAAGTATGAAAAGAATAAAGATGCTAAAATTTATGATGCTGGTTGTGGTACTGGGTTAGTAGGTGTTGAACTTAAGAAACATGGTTATTCAAATTTTTACGGTGCAGATCTTTCACAAAAACTTTTAGATTTAGTTCCAAAAGGACTTTACCAGAAATTAGATAAGGTAGATTTGAATAAACCAATAGAAGAAGAAGATAATTTTTTTGATGCAGTTATGTGTGTAGGTACTTTCACATTTGGACATGTAAAACCTCCTGCGTTAGATGAATTTATAAGAATAACAAAAAATAAAGGATTAATCTGTTTTACAATAAACGAAGGAATTCATGAGGAGTATGGTTTTGATAAAAAAATAGACCAGCTAAAAAAAGATAATAAGTGGAAAGAAGTAGAGTTTTTTAAATCAGACTATATTGCCAGTAAAGATGTAAATGCTTGGCTTGGTCTTTATGAGGTTATTAAATAATGTCTGAAATATATAACATTATAGAAAAGAAAAAATTAGATGTTGTGAGCAATCCAATAGAAGAATCCCATGGTTTGCCAAATGAATGTTATACGAGCGAACAATATACACAGCTTGAAAGAAAAAAGCTGTTCGAAGATAAATGGGTAGTTATAGGAATTGCTAGCTCTTTACCTAAAAAAGGTGATTCAAAACCTTTTGATCTTTTAGGTATACCTATAATAATTTTAAGAGATAAACAGAACAAGATAAGAGTTTTTCATAACGTATGTAGCCATAGAGGTTATAAAATTTTACAAAAAAAACAGAAAATTAAAAATGTTATAAGATGCCCTTATCATTCTTGGTCATATGACATGACAGGAAAACTTGTAGCTACCCCTCACCTAGGAGGAATGAACAAACATGAATGTAAAAAATTTGATAAATCAAAAAGCGGTTTAAAAGAAATTAGATCTTACATCTGGTTGGATATGATATTTGTAAACATAAGTGAAAATGAAATTTCATTTGAAGAATATATAAAACCTCTAAGCGATAGATGGGAAAAATTTTGGCCCAATAAAGATAGAAAATTAATGGTATATTCAAATGATTTTGGATATTTTAATTTAAATGCAAAATGTAATTGGAAATTTGCAATAGAAAATTATTGTGAAAGTTACCATTTACCATGGGTTCATCCTGGTTTAAATTCATATTCAAAGATTAGTGATCATTATCACATTCAAGGTTTACCCAATCGTTTTGCAGGACAAGGTACTAAAGTTTATAATCCAAGATTTAAAGGAAAAGAAAAATTTCCTTGTTTTCCAAATTGGCCTAAAGACCAACAGCATATTGCAGAATATGTAGCTCTATTCCCCAATGTTATGCTAGGAATTCACAAAGATCATTTTTATGCATATTGGCTTGAGCCTGTGGATCATAAATTTACCAAAGAACATATGGAAATTTATTATGTAGGAGAAAAAGCAGCTAACTCAAAAAAATATAAATCTTTAAGAAAACAGAACCATAAATTATGGAAGAGCGTTCAAGCAGAAGATGTTGATATAATAGAAGGAATGCAAGAAGGAAGAAATTCACCATCTTACAATGGAGGCAACTTTTCACCTGTAATGGATAATCCAACTCACCATTTTCACAAATGGGTAGCAACTAATATAGTTTAATTATGAAATTTAATAGAAAAATTGCACCTAATACAAAATCAAAAGTAAATTTTATTACCAAAAAAAGATTAAGAGAGGATGAAATTAACTTTCAGAAACTTAGATCTTACAGGCTAGACAGGGTTAAAAAAGAATTAGAAAAAAACAATTTAGAAGCTTGTATATTGTTTGATCCTGTAAATGTTAGGTATGCTTTAGATACTGTAAACATGAGTGTTTATAACATGCATAACTTAACTCGGTATTGCTTTGTGCCAGTTAGTGGACCAGTAATTTTATATGAATATTTTAACTGCGAAGCACTATCTAGCCATTTAAATTTAATAGATGAAATAAGACCAGCAATAACTTGGGATTATTTTAGCAACGGTGACCAAGCAAGTGTACAATTAAAAAAATGGGTTAATGAGATTAAAGATTTATCAAATTCTCATTTTAAAAGTAAAAAAGTAGCAATTGATGTTATTAATGGTCCAGCAGTAACAGCTTTAAACAAAGAAGGTATTCAAGTAGTGGATGCTAAATTAATTCTTGAACAAGCAAGAGTTATAAAATCTTCTGAAGAATTAAAATGTATGAAAGCCGCAATAGAAGTTGCTGAAATTGGTGTTACTAAAATGCGCAATGAATTAAAAGCTGGCATGACTGAAGATGAACTTTGGTCAATTTTGCACAAAACAAATATCGAACATGGCGGTGAATGGATTGAATGTAGAATTTTATCTTCAGGTGAAAGAACAAACCCATGGATGCAAGAAAGTAGTAACAAAGTAATTCAAAGAGGTGAAATGGTTTCTTTTGATACCGATATGGTTGGCCCTTATGGATATTGTGCGGACATATCAAGAGCATTTGTAGAAGGAAATAAATTTAACAATGATCAAAAAAAATTATATCAAATGGGAGTTGAGCATATTAATCACAACGCCAGATTAATTAAACCAGGAATGTCTTTTAAAGAGTTCACTGAAAAATCTTGGAAACTTCCTGAGGAGTATTATGGAAACAGATACTCATGCATGGTGCACGGCATTGGACTTTGTGATGAGTGGCCAATGATTAGATACCCAACTGACGGAGGTCAAAGAGAAGGTTCTTTTGAAAAAAATATGACAATTACTGTTGAAACATATATAGGAAAAGTTGGAGGGAAAGAGGGAGTTAAACTTGAACAACAATATTTAGTTGGCGAAAATAATCTTGAACTTATGTCCCATCATCCTTTAGAAAGTATTTAATGAAAATAATTTTAGTTATGGGATTACCTGGTGCAGGCAAAACGACTTTAGCAAATGAGCTGGCTAAATTAATAAAAGCAAAAAGATTAAATGCAGATGAAATTAGAAAAGCTGCTAATGACTGGGATTTTTCTGAAGAAGGTAGAACTAGACAATCTAAAAGAATGTCAGATGCAGCATTAAAAATTAAAACTGAAGGCAATAATGTTATTGCTGATTTTATTTGTCCAACGCCAGAAGCAAGAAAATTATTTCCAGCAGATTATGTAGTTTGGGTAGATACCATCCAAAAAGGTAGATTTGAAGATACCAATCAAATGTTCGTAAAGCCTGAAAAATATGATTTTCATGTCACTTCCCAAGATGCACAAATTTGGGCTCCCAAGATATTTGAAGATTTACAAAAATAGAATAAAAATGCCTTTTATTTTTATGAATAAAGTTTTCAAATTTAAACTATTTTTTATATTTTTTGTTATAACTGTGATCTGAAATGAAGATTTTAAAGACAGCTTTATTAACAAAATTTTTAAAGGTATTTACTTTAATTATTTTTATTTTTTCAAACCCAACTGCTTTTGGAGCCGTTAGTGGTGTAGTTGATAGTTTTCAAGTTACACAAAGAATTGCAACAGGTGTAGTATTTAATCCAAATGGAACCAAAATGTATATTTCAGGAATGAGTCAAAACAGAGTTTATGAATTTGATTTAACTACAGGTTTTGATATTTCAACAGCCACAAGAAATTCTAATGAATGTAATCATCAACCCAAAGATGAGGATGTTGCTGATTTAAGATTAAATTCAGATGGAACCAAATTATTTTTAGTTGGATCTGAAAACAATATTTTATTGGAGTATTCATTAAGTACTGCTTACGATGTCTCAACCTGTTCTTATGAAAATACTTTTTTTAGTGGAGGTGGACTAGATCCAAGATCAATGGCATTTAATACTAATGGTACCAAGTTATTTATTTACGATCAAACTGGAAACTATTCAGTTAAACAATATTCTCTTAATAGTGCTTATAATCTTTCAAATGCAACTTTAGAAAAACAATATACTGGAACAGCAAGTGAAACTTTAAAGGAAATTGAGCAATTCGCTCAAGGAATGGCATTTAGTGCAGACGGCACGAAGATGTATTTAACAGGTGACAAAGAAGATAACGTTGTGGAGTTTACTTTAAGTACACCTTTTGATTTATCTGATGTAACTAAAGAGGGAGCTTATAGTGTTGCCGGGGAAATTACTAAAATGTCTGGAATAGCATTTAGTGCGGATGGCTTAAAAATGTTTATTACAGATTTTCACAATGGAGATACTAGTAAAGATGTCACTGAATTTGATTTAACATGTGGTTTTGGAGTTATTAAATGTATTGATCCCACAGCAAATAAAGATGATGTAGCATCTGTTGAGTCTCAATCTGAAGGAGCAAAAAAAATAATACAACACACAACATTCCCTGTACTAAATCGTATGGAGTGGCTGAGAAGAAACAGTGGAAGGATAAACTTAACTAACCAAAATATTAAGTTTCAGTTTAATAATGAAATGCTTAATGCTCTTTCAAGTAGTTTAATTCCTATCTATTTTTCTAATGATAATTCCAATGATTTAAACTATCAAAATTCAAATTGGTCTTTTTGGAGCGAAGGTACCATCAGCATTGGTACAACAGGGGATTCAGAATCATCCTCGTCAAAAAATATTAATACTTCCGCAATTACTCTTGGAGCAGATAAAAAAGGTGAAGATGATGTTATGAGAGGTATTGCATTAAGATTTGGCACTGATGACGTTGATGTAGGAAATTTAGGAAGTGCTTTAGATATGAGTTCATTTAGTTTAACTTTTTATGAAAGCAAACCAAAAGGAGAGCAAAGATTTACAGATAATTTAATAGGTTTAAGTTTTATAAATTCTGATCTAATTAACAATAGCGGTTCTGCCTCAACAAACGGTGATAGATATGGTGAACAATTATATGGATCTTTAAGTTTAAGAGATACATTTTCAAAAAATCGATTAAATTTTACTCCTAAATTAAAAATTAATTATGGAATAACACATTTGGGCGCATACACAGAAACCGGTTCTACAGGATTAAATTTGGAATTTGATGATCAATATATTGGAAATTTTACTTCATCTTTAGGAACAAGCATAGATAATACTTATGATTTCAAAACTGGAACTTTTATTCCATATTTTGATTTTGAATATTATGCGGATATGAGTCCAGCAACTCGACAAAAATTCTCATATACATCTAATGGAGAGAATTTTCTTTTAAAAAATATTACTAATTCTACCCATAATTTTATGAGTGGTATTGGATTTGATTTTATATCTGAAAATGGCTTAACCTTAATGACTAAATACACTAGAGATCAATCTCAGAATAATAAGAATGATAGTTATATTATTGCTTTAGATTATAGAGGTTCACAACGGTCTTCTTATGCTATGTCTATTCAAGATACTTCAGCTAAGTTTTCACATAATAAAGAGTTAAATGGTTTCAAAATTAATCTAGATAGTCATTATGATTTTTTTAAAAATGATCCAGATTATGAAGTTTATTTAGAAATTTCAAATATCAATTAAATTTATATTAATATAAAAGACCCTGATGTTTTTAATAAAAAAAATCCTCATCATATTTTTTCTATTATTTCCAATTTCTAACTCATTTGGAAGTGTGACTTTTAATCAAACTGAAACTTTTTTTGATGACGGACAAGATAATATTAATGGTTTAACTTTTAATGATGATGGAACCAAGATATTTATCATAACTTCAGATGGAGCTGGTGAAGACTATGTTTCTGAATATACTCTTTCTACACCTTATGATATTTCAACAAGAAGTTATGCGGGAGACAGTGAAAGATGTGCGCTTGATGCACCTGATGATGCAAATACTGATGTAGATGATACCCAAGGAGCTGAGCAAGGTGGTGATATGGCATTTAGCAGTGATGGTTTGATAATGTTAACCACAAATAGAGGTACTAGTGGCGGCTTCAATGACTTTGTATTAAAATTTACTTTAACGACTGCTTATGATGTTTCAACTTGTTCTTATGACAGTGTAAAATACGTTGATACAGATGCTCTTCAAGATGGAGCGACCGATCTAGATGGAACGACCAATCTCGATAGAGTTGCTGCGAATAAACATTATTTGAGTGGTATTGCAATTAAACCTGATGGTACAAAAATATTTTTAAATTTTAATGATGCATCAGGAACTGATAAAGATAAAGACTCTATAAAAGAATATACTCTTTCAACAGCATTTGATCTATCTACAATGACGCTGGAGACAACGGCAATTCAACTTCATGTAACAAATAACCCAGAAGGTATGTCATTTAGTAATAATGGAAAAAGATTATTTTTAGCTTATAAGGCAGGTAAACATGTTGCTCAATTTTCTCTTCCTACTGCTTACAGTTTAGTGGGAGCTGTTTTAGATGGAACTGCTACACCACTCAACTCATCTGGAAGTAGTTTTAGTTTAGGTGCGCTTGGATTTAATGGCGAAGGTTTAAAACTTTATGTAAGTTCCTTTAATACCGAGGATATTTTTGAATTTGATTTAGCTTGTCCTTTCAATATTATTTCAGGAAAATGTCCTTCGATTACTGAAAATAGTGACCGAACAGGAATGGCAGAAGCTCAAATAGAACTTGCAAAAAGAACAATTAATTTCTCAACAAACTCAGCTTTAAATAGATTGAAGTGGATTCGAAGAAACAAAGATAAACAAAATTTATCTAATCAAAATATTAAATTAAATTTTTCAAACAGTATGCTTTCATCTTTAAAAGTATTGCCAATTTCATCTTTTAAAAAAGTATCAACCTCCAAAAATAAAAATGATTCAAATAAAAATTATTTCTACTGGAGCGAAGGAAGTATTTCTCTTGGAAGAGTAGGAGATACTAGTATTGCATCAACAAAAGAAGTTCATACAAACTCTTTAACCTTTGGTCTTGATAGATTTACAGATGATTACGGCCTTGAGGGATTTGCCTTTAGGTTTGGTAATGACGATGTTGATGTTGGTAACGCTGGAAGCAATTTAGATTCGAATACCTATAACATCACATACTATAGTACATCACCTATTAAAGATGATACGAAATACTTAGATAAGATTTTTGGAATAGGAAAAATAAGATCAGATATGCGTACTGTTATTGATGGTACAAATTTAAGTGCAGATAGAACAGGAAATCAAATATATGGCACTTTAAAAATTAAAGATGAGTATAAAAAGGATAACTTTACTCTTGTCCCATCTGGACAATTCGATTTTGGACACACAATTCTAAGAGGGTATCAAGAAGCAGGTACAGGAGCTATTGAAGTTGAAGACCAACATGTAAGAACGAAAAATTTAAGAGCAGCAATGGCATTGGTTGAAGATTTATCAAATGACAAATATACCTTGAAAAGGCACGGTAAATTGGAATATGTGGCTGAGTTAGATCGTTCCTCAAACTTTAAATATACTTATGTTGGGGATGGCAGTGTTACCTTTAATGATACATTGCATACTGGAGCATTACATAATCTTAACGGTGAGATTGGTATAGATATAATTTTTCCAGAGCATTACAGTATTTTTATAATTTACGAGAGAAACCATGCATTTGGCACAGGATATACTGATAACTTATATATAGCATTAGGATATCTACCCCATGAAGATACAGAGTATGCATTTTCAATTAATGGTTCTGAAAATTTAATGTCAAAATTTGAAATAAAGAAAAGTATTAATGGTTACGATTTAAGTTTCAATTTAAACGATGATTTAACTAATTTAGGCAACAATAAAGAAGCAAGTATAAATCTAAATAAAGTCTTTTAATTTTTTTTTATTAGGAATAAAGTGAAATTCTTATGAGTTACAAATGGGACAACAAAAAACCAACTGCACAAATGCTGGGAAGATGGCAACCATTTCACGATGGTCATTATGCTTTATTTCAAGAGATTATAAAAAAAACTGGTCAAGTTTGTATTCAAATTAGAGATGTGCAAGGAGTTGATGATAATCCTTTTGATTTTGAAACGGTAAAGAAGAAAATAGAGGAAAGACTAAACCCAAAATATGAAGGTAGATTTAAAATTATTTTAGTGCCTAATATAACTAATATTTGTTACGGAAGAGGAGTTGGGTATAAAATAGAAGAGATAGTTATGCCTGAAGAAATACAAAAAATTTCAGCAACTAAAATTAGAGCTAAAATGCGAGAGGATGGAGAATTGAAGTGAACGAAAGACTTAAGTCGATAGTAGATTTAAAAAAATATCCAATCTATGACTTAAATTCTCCAACAATTAAAAATTTAATTAAAAGATGCAGGAAAGAATTAGATAAATTTAGCTGCTCAACTATTCCTAATTTTATTTTACCAAAATCATTAGAAATAATGAATTCAGAATTAGAAAAACAATTAGATGAAGTTTATATGTCTAAGGAAAGTATAAATCCTTATTTATATGCTGAAGATAACCCTAAATTACCTAAGGATCATCCAAAAAGAACTTTTATGAATAGATACAATGGATATTTAAATTCTGATTGTTTCCCTAAAAATTCTGAAATGAAATACCTTTACGAAACAGATGAACTTTTAAAATTTGTATCTGCATGTTTAGGAGTTTCTCCAATTTATAGATGGGCAGATCCGTTAGCTTGTCATGCTTATAATGTTATGGAGCCAGAAGGAATACTTCCTTGGCATTTTGACAGTTGTGAATTTACATTAAGTTTAATGATTCAAAAACCAGAGAAAGGTGGAGTATTTGAATACTGTCCAAATATTCGAGAACCTGGAAATGAAAATTTTGAAGAAGTTAAAAAAGTTTTAAATGGAGACAGATCAAGAGTAAAACAATTAAAATTAGAACCGGGTGATCTTCAAATATTCAAAGGAAGATTTACTTTACACAGAGTAACAAAAATAGAAGGTCAAAAATCAAGATACATGTGTATTCCAGCTTATGTTTTAGATCCTTGGAGAGTCAATACTCCAGAGCATTCAAAAGCAATTTATGGTAAAGTTTTACCAATTCATTTGGAGAGAAATGCAGCAAGATCAGACGGTTTAGCCGATTAATATGAATGTTAACGACATAATAAATTTAGAAAACTATCCAATAAATGATACAGGTTCAATAAAGTATAATGAGTTAATTAATTATACTAGAAAACATCTTAACGAAGATGGTTGCTGTGTTCTTTCTAACTTTATTAGACACGATTCAATTAAAAGAATGAAAGATGAGGTAGACAGAAATCTAGGAAAAATTTATTTTACAAGCGATAAACACAATCCTTATTTTACAAAAGAAGATAAAACTCTTAATGAAAATCATCCAAAAAGAATATTCACTGTTAGGCAAAGTGGATACTTAAATTCAGATGATTTAGAAAAAAATTCTGACCTAAATAAATTTTATGATTTAGAAGAAATGCTAAAATTTGTATCAGATAGTCTTGAAGTATTTCCTCTTTATACATGGGCAGATCCTTTGGGAAAAAATCCTTACAGCGTTATGCATACTAATCATTATTTTCCTTGGCATTTTGATGGTAATGAATTTACTTTAAGTATTTTAGTTCAAAAAGCGGAAAAAGGAGGACTTTTTGAATATTCTCCAGATATAAGGAGTAAAGATAATGAAAACTTTGATGAAGTTACAAAAGTTTTAAAAGGTGATCGAACAAAAGTTAAATCTTTAGATTTAAAACCTGGTGATCTTCAAATTTTCAAAGGTAGATTTTCAATGCATAGAGTTACAAAGATAGAAGGAAAGACTTCAAGATATATAGCTTTACCTTGCTATGTAAAAGATCCTTTAAAAATTAATAAACCTGAACATTCTAAACAGGTATATGGAAAAGCTTTGCCAATTCATTTTAAAAGAGAGAATATTGAAGGAGATGGATTAACAGACTGATGAAAAAAAATATTAATGAAGCTGAATGGAAAGTAAGAGTTGATCTTGCGGCAATGTTTAGGCTAACTCACATGATGGGTTGGGACGATACAGTCTGGAATCATATTACAGCAAGAACTCCAGGAACAGATCATACTTTTTTCATGCATCAATTTGGACTTTTGTATGAAGAAATTAAAGCTTCAAATCTTATTAAGGTTGATGAAAATGGAAAAGTTTTAGAAGGCCCAGATGATGTTAACACTGCAGGCTTTATAATTCATAGCGCTGTACATTTAAATCATCCAAAAAATAAATTTGTTTTTCACGCTCATCCTCCAAAAGCCTTAGCAGCAACATCTTTGAAGGATGGAATTCCATATTTAGTTCAAGACTCAGCAATGCTTTATGGAAAAGTTGGATATCATGACTGGGAAGGTTTATCTGTAGATAAAGATGAGAGATTTAGAATAGCCGAAAATCTTGGAGAAAATAAAGTTTTGATAATGAAAAACCATGGCTTGTTAACTGTTGGAGAAACAGCAGGAGAGTCATTTATGAATATGTATTATGCAGTAAGAATGTGCGAAGTTGCAGTGCAAGCACAAGGCTCGGGGTTAAAAATAGAGACAGCAGCAAAATCTTTATGGGAAAAATCTCAAAAACAATATGATGCCTTTTCTCCAGGACCAAATGAATGGCCAGCATTATTAAGAAGATGTGATGCTGTAGATTCAAGTTACAAAGAATAAAATGAAAAGTAATATCAAAAATGTTGCTGTCATAGGCACAGGAGTTATAGGTGCTGGTTGGATTATTAGGTCTTTAGTTCACAACAAAAAGGTTATTGCTTTTGATAAAGATCTTAAATTAAAGAAGAGATTAATTGCTGAAATAAAACGTACTTGGCCATATGTAAAAAAACTATTTAACAAAAAAAAACTTAATTTAAAAAACTTTAGATACGTTACTTCAATAGAAGAAGCATTAAAAGATGCTGATTTTATTCAAGAGTGTGCAACTGAAAATTATAGAATAAAAACTAAGTTAATGAGCATTATTGGTAAACATGCAAAACCTAATGCCATTATTTCTTCTAGCTCATCTGGTTTGCTTCCAACAAGAATATATTCAAAGTGTAAAAATCCAGCACGCACAATGATTGGTCATCCATTTAATCCTGTTTACATGTGTCCTGGAGTAGAAATTGTTCCTGGAAAAAAAACAAAAAAGAAATTTTTAAACAAAGCTAATAAATTTTATAAATCAATATCAATGAACCCAATTATGGTTAAAAAAGAATTACCAGGGTATTTAGCAGACAGACTTCAAGAAGCTTTATGGAGAGAGGCATTACATATTGTAAATGAAGGTTATGCATCAACTAAAGATTTAGATAGATCAATTGAAGATGGACCTGGCTTAAGATGGTCGCTAATGGGAATATTTTTAACTTATCATTTAGCAGGTGGTAAAGCTGGAATGAAACATATGTTAGAACAATTTGGACCCGCACTAAAATTACCTTGGACCAAACTAAAAGCTCCAAAACTTTCAAAAAAATTATCTTCAAGAGTTATTTCAGGTACCAGACAGCAAGCTAAAGGAAAATCTGTAGCAATGATATCAAATATTAGAGACGAGTATTTAGTTAACCTTCAAAAGCTGAGAAAAAAATACGAAAATAAGATAAGAAGATAGTTAGTGACTAAAATAAATAACCTAAATGACATTGTAAATAATGGCTTATGTATAGGTTGCGGACTTTGTCAAAGTATTACCGGTAAAGATTCTATTGAAATCACAATGTCTTCAAAAGGTAGATTAGAACCTAAAGAATTAAAAAAAATACCTTCTGATGTATTTAATAAAATATTAAATGTTTGTCCTGGTGTTATTGTAGAAGGACTCCCAAAAGAACAAGTTGATACAAAAGCAAAACATGATTTGGTCTGGGGTTATTATTTGTCTTTATTTTACGCATGGTCTACTGATGAAAAAATTAGATTTGAAAGTTCAACAGGTGGATTATTAAATGGGTTATCGCTTTATTTAATAGAATCAAAAAAAATAAATTTTATTTTACATACTATTACTAATCCCAAAAAACCAATGAGAAGTGTATCTAAACTTAGTTATAATAAAGAAGAATTATTAAATTCCAATAGCTGCTCAAGATATGGACCTGCCTCACCTTTAGATAAATTTCATGAAGCGTTAAATTTAAACGAACCTTTTGCATTTGTTGGTAAACCTTGTGACATTAGCGCTATAAGGCAATTATCTAAAACAGATGAAAGAGTTAATAAGTTATGTAAATATTTATTAACTTTAGTTTGTGGAGGTTCAACAGAGTTTACAAAATCACAAGATTTTATTGAAAGTTTTAAAGTAAAAGAAGAAGAATTATCTATCTTTAGATACAGAGGGTTTGGAAATCCAGGTAAAATGTATATTAAAACAAAAGATGGAAGGGAGCATGATAGAGAATACAATTCTTTTTGGGGAGAAGAATCTACTTGGAGAGTTCATTTTAGATGTAAAATTTGTCCAGATGCAATCGGAGAAAGTTCTGATATTGCGGCATTAGATACGTGGAGAGGAGGATCTCCCAAAGGTGAAGATGAAGGTTTTAATGCAGCAATTGTTAGAACAAAAAAGGGATTAGATTTATTGAATGATGCAATTAAAGCTGGATATATAAAAAAAGGAGAAGAGTTAAAAATTGAAGATATTAATGATTTTCAACCCCACCAGGTAAATAAGAAAAAAGCAGTATACGCAAGACACAAAGGCATGAGACAAAAAAATATACCAACAATTAATACCAATGGTTTAAGAATAAAAGAACTATATGATTTAAACTCTAAAGAATTTAATTTAAAAGAAGAAGAAGGTATTAGCAGTAGGTTAAAAAAAATATGAGTGTTTTAGTTAAAAATTTAGGCAGCGGTATAAAGAATGTAACAATAAATGATCCAAAGACCTATAATTCATTATCTTTTGCAACTTTAAGATCTCTTTTAAATACTTTTAAAAAACTCGATAAAGATAATAATACTAAAGTAATAATTTTAGATGGCGCAGGAAAAGGCTTTAGTGCAGGCCATAATTTGAAAGAAGTAAGATCTTTAAAAGCAAGATCAAAATATCTGAAATTATTTAATCTATGTTCAAAAGTAATGATCCAAATAGTTGAAGGAAGAAAACCAGTTATAGCTAAAGTGCATGGTGCCGCTTATGCTGCTGGATGTCAGTTAGTAGCCAGTTGTGATTTAGCTTACAGCACAAAAGACACAATGTTTGCAACACCCGGCGTTAATATAGGATTATTTTGTAGTACACCCATGGTTGCAGTTAGCAGAAAAATACACAGAAAAAGAATGATGAAAATGCTTTTAACTGGTGAACCTATAAAAGCTAACTATGCAAAAGAAATAGGTTTGATTAATGATCATTATTCAAAATCAAAATTAAATAGTGAAGTTTTAAAAGTAGCAAAAACAATTGCCTCTAAATCAAATCTAACTATAAAAATTGGAAAACAAGCATTCTATAAACAATTAGAAATGCCATTAAGAAAAGCATATTCATATACAAGCAAAATGATGACATTAAATATGATGGCCAGAGATGCTCATGAAGGAATATCTGCTTTTTTAGAAAAAAGAAAACCTAAATGGAAAAATAAATGAATAATAACGAAATAAAAAAAATATTAGAAAATTCAAAAACTATTGCGATGATTGGAGTAAGTTCAGAAAAAAAAGGAGAAGATCCAAAAAATTTAAAAAGAAAACCCGCAAATGTAGTTATGAAATATATGCAGGATTTTGGTTATAAAGTGATACCAGTAAATCCATTTGCAAAAGGCGAAACAATAAATGGTGAAGTTGTGGTTAATGATATTGAAGATATTAAAATACCAGTTGATATTGTAGATGTATTTCGTCCATCTAAAGAAGCACCGGGTATAGCAAAAAAAGCAGTAAAGATTGGATCTAAAGTTTTATGGCTTCAATACGGTCTTCATAACGAAGAAGCAAAAAAAATTTCCGAAAAATCAAAAATACAATATGTATCTGACAAATGTATAAAACAAGAATATCAAAAAATTTTTGAGAAATCTAATCCAGTTTTTCCTGTTTTAAGAAATTAATGAAAAAAATTTTTCTTGTATATGGTCACTACAACGATAAATCTTTTAATGCATCGATAAAAAACACATTTATTAAAACTGCTGAAGAAAAAGGACATAATGTTGACTGTGTAGACCTTTATAAAGAAAATTTTAATCCTGTGTACTCAGGAGAAAAACCGGATTCTCAAGTTATTGAACATCAAAAAAAAATCGAACAATCTAATGTAATAGTTTTAATTGCACCCATTTGGAATTTTAGAATGCCCGCAATTGTAGAAGGTTGGATCGATAAAGTTCTTGCACCTCCTTGGGCGTTTAAATTTAAAAAATTATTTGGAAATTATGGATATCCGATAGGAAATTTAAAAGGTAAGAAAGCGGTTGTTTTTTTGTACATATGGCTCACCACAATTTGCAATTAGAACTTTTTTTTTGAATATGCCGACTAAAAGACTAAGAAGAGGTGTCTTTAATATATGTGGAATTACTGATGTTATTTATAAAAGATATTTTGCAGTACCATTTGTTAGTGATGCTAAAAGGAAAAAATTTCTGGAAGATGTTAGGAAAACAGCTTTAGATATATGAAAAAATTTTTATTAATAATTATAACTTTTTTTATTAGTTTAAATTATTCTGCTCAATCAATAGACTTGCCAAAATATTATAAATTTCCAGAAAATTATTTAAAGGGAAAGTATCATGAATCAACAAAAGGTTTTTTCATAGTAGCGACAAACAAATCTCAAGATCCAAGGTTTAAAAATACAGTGATAGTTATGCTAGATCACGATAAAAAGGGAGCTTTAGGAGTTGTAATAAATAAACCACTAGGAACTTTTAAAATCGGTTCTTTGATAAAAGATTTAAATATTAAAGAAACTGATAAAAAGGAGCTATATAATCTTGAAGTGCCCATATACTGGGGAGGGCCACTAGACAATGACAAAATCTTAATAGTTCATTCTAATGATTACAAAAATAAAAACACAAAAAATTATAAAGATATTTCAGTCACCAATGACTACAAGACTTTATTAGATATTGCTCAAAACAATGGACCTAAGAATAAATTGATCATTTTAGGTGTATCAGCATGGAGTGTAGGACAGCTTGAAGGGGAAATTGATAAAGGACGGTGGAATTTGTCAGAGGTAAATGCAAATATTTTATTTGAAAAAAATAATGAAAATAAACATATAATGGCGACAAAAAATAGCTTTGTTCGTTTGTGAAGAAATTAATGTTTAATTATTTAAAAAATCTAGTAGAAATCGCCTAATGAAATCTAAAACAAAAGTTGTTGTTGTTGGAGGTGGAGTAGTAGGAGTAAGCATGCTTTACCACTTAGCAAAAAAAGGATGGTCTGATGTTGTTCTTGTTGAAAGAAAAGAATTAACCTCAGGTTCAACCTGGCATGCTGCAGGGTTACTACCACTTTTTAATATGAGTTATTCTGTAGGACAACTTCATAAATACGCTGTCGACCTTTATAAAAAATTAGAAGAAGAAACTGGAAAAAACGTTGGCTTCAGCGTTGTTTCAAACATTAGACTAGCTAGCACCAAAGATAGAATGGAAGAGTATCATCAGTACGCTGGTGTTGCTCAAACAATTGGAGTTCAAGTAAAATTTTTAACACCAGAACAGGTAAAAGAAATTTGGCCTTTATGTAATATAGAAGGTTTAATTGGAGCTATCCAACACCCAGAAGATGGATATATTCAACCTGCAGACTTAACCCAAGCTTTAGCAACAGGAGCAAGAAATAGAGGTGCAGAGATTTATCGAAATACTTCTGTTACAGGAATTAAACAAGTAAAAAATGGTTGGATTGTCGAGACCGATAAAGGTTCAATTGAATGTGAGCATGTGGTTTCTTGTAGTGGAAATTTTGCAAGGCAAACTGGCAAAATGGTTGGATTAGAAATTCCAGTTATTCCAGTTGAGCACCAATATATTGTAACAGAACCTCATCCAGAAATTGTGAAGAGAAGAAAAGAAGGAAAACCTGAGATGGGTGTACTAAGAGATAGCGATACTCAATGGTATATGAGAGAAGAAGCGGGTGGTTTAATATTAGGTCCTTATGAAAAAGGAGCACCATGTTGCTATGTAGATGGACCATCAAAAGATTCAGAGTATGAACTTTTCCAAGAAGATTTAGAAAGATTAGCTCCTCACATTGAAGGAGCTATACATCGTGTACCAGCCTTTGGTGAAGTGGGAGTTAAAAAAGTTTATAATGGGGCAATTTGTTACACGCCTGATGGAAATCCAATAGTTGGACCTGCTTGGGGATTAAAAAACTTCTGGATAAATGAAGGACATAGTTTCGGTATTACTGCGGCAGGCGGGGCTGGATGGCAACTTGCAGAATGGATTGTTGATGGTGAACCAACTATTGATATGCTTGGTGTTGAACCAAGAAGGTATGGTGATTATGCATCAAAAGCATACTTAATTGAAAAAAATGAAGAAGCATATCGAAATGTATTTACAATACATTACCCAGATGAAGAAAGAGAAGCTGCAAGACCATTAAGACAAGCGCCATGTTACGATCGATTAAAAAATTTAGGGGCTGTATTTGGACAAAAATTTGGATGGGAAAGAGCTAACTTTTTTGCAACAGATGGCATGGAACAAAAAGACGATTGGTCTTTTAGAAGATCCAAATGGTTTAAAGCAGTAGAAAAAGAATGTAAAAACGTTAAAAAAAACGTAGGTCTCTTAGATATGTCTGCTTTTGCAAAATGCAGAATTAAAGGTCCTAAAGCAGAAGAGTTTTTAGACTATCTTGTTGCAAACAAACTTCCAAAAAAAATTGGCAGAGTAAATCTATGTCACGCCCTTAATACAAAAGGAGGCGTTCATTCTGAATTTACAATAATGAAAGAAGCGAATGATAGCTATTATTTAGTTTCAGCTGGAGCATTTCAAAGATTAGATCATGACTGGATACAAAAATGGATGCCAAAAGATGGATCAGTACAATTTGAAAATATTACGAATGCAGTTGGAGTTTTAGTAGTTGCAGGTCCTAAAGCGAGAGACTTAATGAATAAAGTTTCTAAAGATGATTTTTCTAATGAAAATTTTAAATGGTTAAGTTCTAAAAAAGTAGATATAGGTTATGCACCGTGTACTGCTATTAGAGTAAATTTTGTTGGAGAATTAGGATGGGAATTGCATCATCCAATCGAATACCAAAATCATATTTTTGACAAGTTAATGGAACATGGAAAAGATCTTGGTTTAAAACCGTTTGGTATTAGAGCCATGAATAGTCTAAGAGTTGAAAAATCTTATAAACTTGTCGGTACAGAACTATCTATTGAATACTCACCTTATGAGTCAGGTCTTGATAGGTTTATTCACCCAAACAAAGGAAATTTTATAGGTTTAGAGTCATTAAACAAATGGAGAGAAAAAGGTTTTCAAAACAAGCTAGTAACAATGGAAGTTCACAATGTTACTGATGCTGATGTATTAGGAAATAACCCAATTTATAAAGATGATAAAGTAGTGGGAAGAGCAACTGGAGGAGATTTTGGTTTTAGATTGAATAAATCAATAGCCATTGGAATGGTTAAGCCAGATCTTGCGACAACAGGACAAAAATTAAAAATTGATATTTTAGGAAAAATGCATGATGCTACAATTTTGGATGAAAGCCCTTATGATCCAGAAAACAAATTGTTAAGAGCATAATGAAAATATTAGTCGCAGTTAAAAGAGTCATTGATTACAACGTCCAAGTCAGAGTTAAAGAAGATGGCACTGGTGTAGTTACAGAAAATGTAAAGATGTCTACAAATCCGCCAGATGATAATGCTGTTGAAGAGGCTGTAAAAATTAAAGAATCTGGAAAAGCAAAAGAAATAGTTGCTGTTACAGTTGGCGAAGAGAAAGCTCAAGAAACAGTTAGAAAAGCTTTAGCGGTTGGTGCTGATAGAGGAATACATGTTAAAGTTGATGGAATAATTGAACCATTAGCAGTTTCTAAAATTTTACAAAAAATTGTTGATAAAGAAAAACCAGATTTAATTTTTATGGGTAAGCAAGCAATTGATGATGACTGCAATCAAACAGGTCAAATGCTTGCTGCATTATTAAATTGGCCACAAGCTACATTTGCATCTAAAATTGAAGTTAAAGAAAAATCATTAGAAGTTACAAGAGAAGTTGACGAAGGTTTAGAAACTATTGAAGTAAATATTCCAGCAATTGTAACTTGTGATTTAAGGTTAAATGAACCGAGGTATGCATCTTTGCCAAATATTATGAAAGCAAAAAAGAAGCCTATTGAACAAATTAATGCATCTGATTTAGGAGTTGATACAAAACAAAGAATTGAACAGATTAAAGTTGAGGAACCTCCAAAGAGAAAAGCAGGTATTAAAGTAGCTAGCGTTGAAGAATTAGTTCAAAAATTAAAAAATGAGGCAAAAGTTATATAATGTCAGTATTATTGATAGCAGAGCATAATAATAAAGAGGTTAAACCTTTTACTTTAAATGCAATAACTGCAGCATCTCAGATTGATCAAGATGTACACGTATTGGTAATAGGAAATAAAGCAGATGAGGTATCTAAATCAATTTCTCAAGTACCAAATGTAAAAAAAGTTATACACATTGATAATGAAATTTATGAAAATTATTTACCAGAAAACTTTACACCAGTAATTGTTAAACAAGCTGAAAATTACTCACATATTGTTTGTTCAGCAAATACTTTTGGTAAAAATTTAATGCCAAGAGTTGCAGCATTATTAGATACTTCACAAGTAAGTGATATTATTAAAGTTATATCAGTAGATACATTTTTAAGACCTATTTATGCTGGTAATGCTTTTGCAACAGTAAAAAGCACTGACCAAAAAAAATGCATAACAATTAGACCAACGTCTTTTGATCCTGCAGCAACGTCAGGAGGTTCAGCAGAAATTACAAAAGCAGATGCTGGTGAAGCAACATCGCTTACAAAATTTATTAAGCGAGAAGAAGTAAAATCTGACAGGCCAGAATTAGGAACTGCAAGAGTTGTAATCTCTGGAGGAAGAGGAATGCAAAGTGGTGAAAACTTTAAATTAATTACTGCTATTGCAGATAAATTAAATGCAGCTATTGGTGCATCTAGAGCAGCTGTTGATGCTGGCTATATTACTAACGATCATCAAGTTGGTCAAACTGGTAAAGTTGTAGTTCCTGATTTATATATTGCGGTTGGAATTTCAGGAGCGATTCAGCATTTAGCTGGAATGAAAGAAAGTAAAGTTATAGTTGCAATAAATAAAGATGGTGAAGCACCAATTTTTAGTGTTGCGGATTATGGTTTAGAAGCTGATTTGTTTGAAGCACTTCCACAATTCTTAGAAGAATTAAATAAATTAAATACTATACAAAAATAACAAATACTGTAAAAAATTAACATTATGTCCAATAGGGAAGTAATGGAATATGATGTGGTTATAGTAGGTGGAGGACCATCTGGATTATCAACTGCAATTAAACTTAAACAATTAAAGTCTGATTTGAATGTTTGTTTATTAGAAAAAGCATCTGAAATTGGAGCACATATTTTATCTGGCAATGTCTTTGAAACTAGAGCTCTTGATGAATTAATACCTAACTGGAAAGAATTAAAAAGCCCTATTAAAACAAAAGTTTCAAAAGAAAAATTTTTATTTTTAGGAAAAACAAAATCTCTTAGTTGGCCCACATGGCTATTACCCAGAGTTCAACAAAACCATAATAACTACATTATAAGCCTTGCTAATCTATGTAGGTGGCTGGCTGAGCAAGCAGAATCTTTAGGTGTTGAAATATTTCCAGGTTTTCCAGCAAGTGAAATTTTATACAATGATGATGGTTCGGTTAAAGGGATCGCAACTCAAGATATGGGGTTAGACAAAGAAGGAAATAAAAAAGATAGTTTTGAGTCTGGTATGGAACTTCATGCAAAAGTTACAGTTTTTGCAGAAGGATGTAGAGGTCATCTAGGAAAACAATTAATTAAAAAATTTGAATTAGACAAAGGAAAAAATCCACAACAATATGGAATTGGTTTTAAAGAAATTTGGGAAATAAGTGAGAAAAACCATGAAGAAGGCCTAGTAATGCATACAGCTGGATGGCCGCTTGATAACAAAACTTATGGCGGAAGTTTTATGTATCATGCTGAAAATAAACAAATATTTTTAGGTTATGTAATTGGTTTAGACTATCAAAATCCACATCTTTCTCCTTTTGATGAATTTCAAAGATTTAAAACTCATCCTGCAATCAAAAAAGTCATTGAAGGAGGAAAAAGAATTTCTTATGGGGCTAGAGCATTAATTGAAGGTGGTTTACAAAGTTTACCTAAAATGTTTATGCCTGGTGCATTATTAGTTGGATGCGACGCTGGTACATTAAATATGCCAAAAATTAAAGGTTCACATACTGCTATGAAAAGTGGAATGATTGCAGCCGAAGCTATACTTGAACATATAAGCCAAAAAAAAGATTTATCAATTTATGAGGAAAAATTTAATAAAAGTTGGGTTTATCAAGAACTTCATGCAGCAAGAAATGTTAAACCAAGTTTTAACTGGGGTTTGATTTTAGGTATAATTTTTACAGGTATTGATCAAATATTATTTAGAGGAAAACTTCCTTTTACTTTAAAACACAAGCATGCTGATCACGAAACGTTAAAATCTTCTAAAGAAATGCCTAAAATTGATTATCCAAAACCAGATAATGTTATAACTTTTGATAAAACTAGTTCAGTATATTTAACAGGAACAAACCATGCAGATAACCAACCAGTACACTTGAAGTTAAATAATCCTGATTTACCAATTAATTTTACTTTAGATAAATTTGATGAACCTGCACAAAGATATTGTCCTGTTGGGGTTTATGAAATTCAAACAGAAAATAATGTAAAAAAATTTGTTATAAATTCACAAAATTGTATTCACTGCAAAACTTGTGATATTAAAGAACCTTCCCAAAATATTACATGGGTAACACCTGAGGGTGGTGGTGGTCCCAAATATGGAAATATGTAATCAGGAAAGATCTATTGCAAATTTTTTTAATTTTTCAATAGGAACAAGTTTAAGAGTGTTTTCGTGAGTTCTCTTTAAATAGATTGAACATCCTTTTCCAGCCTCTATTGCTTTAGCAACCCACCCGGCGCATACACACCATTTATCCCCATCTTTCAATCCTGGAAAACCAAACTCTGGATGTGGTGTGATTAAATCATTACCAGCTTCTTTACACCATTTTAAGAATTCATTATTAACTTTTACGCATACCGTATGAAGTCCATGATCATTTTCATCAGTGTTGCAACAACCATCTCTAAACCATCCTGTTAAAGGGTCTATGGAACATTCTTCAAGCTCTCCCCCTAGAACATTCTTTTGCTTTTCATTCATTAAATTTTTGTCGGATTTGGCTCGTCTTTATAAATTTTTTCTGGATCGAAAGATTTTTCGTTTTCCTCAAACTTCATTTCAATCTTTCTTGCGTTGTCTATTTTTCCAAGTGGGACAGATCTGTAAAAACAAGATCTGTATCCAACATGGCAACTAGAGCCACTTCCAATATCAACAGTTAGCCATATTGAATCTTGGTCATCATCAATTCTAAGCTCTATAACTTTTTGTACAAAGCCACTAACTTTTCCTTTATGCCAAATTTTTTTTCTTGATCTGCTCCAATAATGCGCTTCTTTAGTTTCTATTGTCATTTTTAATGCTTCAACATTCATATAACCATGCATTAATACATCTTTTGTTTTGGCACAAACTGTCACAACTGGGATTAACCCATCATTATCAAATTTAGGTGATAGAAGCTTTCCTTCTTCAATTTCAGCAATATTTTCTCTCTTTTTAAACATAAGATAGGTAATTATGTAGCATATCAGAAAATATATTAAATATTTTAAAATTATGAAATTATATGTATAAACGGTTTTCATGAAATTAGTTAAAAATATAGACAACAAAACCATAAAAAATAAGAGCGTTTCAGATAAAGAAGCAGAAGAAGCTTTTGTTAAAATATTTAAGTGGATGGGAGAAGACCCTTCAAGAGAAGGCTTGGTTGAAACACCCAAAAGAGTTGTTAAAGCATTTAAAGAGTATTTTAAGGGTTATAACGAGGATGCAACACAAATTTTAGAAAAGACTTTTGGAGATGTTCATGGATATGACGATATGGTTATTCAAAAAAATATATCTGTTCAGAGTCATTGTGAACATCATATGGCTCCTATTATTGGAATTGCACATGTGGCTTACATACCAAACAAAAGAGTTGTTGGGCTTAGTAAACTTGCAAGAGTTGTTGAGGTTTTTTCAAAGAGACTTCAAACTCAAGAAAGGCTTACAATGCAAATTGCAAAAACTTTAATGAATGCACTAGATGCCAAAGGTGTAGCGGTTTCTATTGATGCTACTCATCAATGTATGACTATGAGAGGAATTAAAAAAGAACAAGCTACTACCGTTACTAATTACTATCTTGGCAAATTTAAAGAAGATTTAAGTTTTCAAAATAGATATTTGAGATTTATTAGCAAATAAATTTCTATATAATAAAATAAAAAAAATGTCAGAAAAATTTAAAGCATTAATTGTAAACCAAGAAGGTGAAAATTTTACAAGAGAAATTCAATCGATAGATAAAAGTTTTTTAAAGCATGGGGATGTTTTAGTTAAAGTTGATTACTCAGGGTTAAACTATAAAGATGCTTTAATTTTAAAAAATGGTGCAAGATTAGTAAAAGAATTTCCTCATATTCCTGGTATAGATTTTTCAGGAACAGTTGTTGAGAGTGAAAATAAAAATTTTAAAGAAGGTGATGAAATAATTCTTACTGGCTGGAGAGTAGGTGAAATATTTTTTGGCGGCTTTGCACAGTTTGCAAAAGTTAATGGAGATTTTTTAGTAAAAAAACCTAAATCAATTTCATCAAAACAAGCAATGATTTTAGGAACCGCTGGACTTACAGCTCTTCAAGCTGCATTTGCAGTTAAACAGGCAAGAGAGGAGTTGTTGCTTGGAGAAAAAGTTGAAGATGTTATAGTTACAGGAGCTTCAGGAGGTGTTGGAAGTATTGCTGTTATGATTTTAAATAAATTAGGATGCAATGTAACTGCAGTTACTAGTAAGGAAAGTAATAACGAATATTTAAAAAGTATTGGTGCAAAAAGTATAACAAAAACAAACGATTTAGATAAAGAAGCAAGACCTTTAGACAAAGGAATGTGGGATGGTGCTATTGATACTGTTGGAGGAAACATACTCTCAAAAGTTTTATCTCATATTAAAGAAACTGGAATTGTTGCAGCATGTGGTAATGCTTCAAGTATTAAATTAAACACAACTGTTATGCCATTTATAATTAGAGGTGTTAAACTTTGGGGAATAAATTCTGTTAATACTTCGATTAAAAGAAGACAATTTCTTTGGGAAGAATCTTCAAAGTTAATAGATTTTGCGTTATTAGAAAAATCTATAAAAGAAGTAAACTTAGACGAGCTTTTAAATATATTTCCAAAAATGCTAGAAGGAAAAACTACAGGAAGATATATTATAAACTTAAATAAATAATGGATTGGGACAAGCTTAAAATTTTCCATGCTGTAGCGGAAGCAGGGAGTTTTACAAGTGCCACAGTTAATTTAAATTTAAGCCAGTCAGCCATAAGTAGACAAATTCAATCTTTAGAAGATGATCTAAAAGTAAAATTATTTGAAAGACACGCAAGAGGTCTTACTCTTACTGAAAATGGAGAATATCTTTATAAAACTGCTCATGAAGTAATTTCTAAGTTAAAAGAAGTAGAAACTTCATTAGGTGATCAAAAAAACAAACCATCAGGAAAACTTACTATTACGACTGTTCGAAGCTTTGGAACTCATTGGTTAACACCAAGAATTCAAGAGTTTATGCGGATAAATCCAGAAATTGAAGTAGAACTTATATTTGATGACAAGGAACTAGATTTAAGCACTAGACAGGCAGATATTGGTATTTTCATGAGAAGACCTAAACAGCTTAACTATATACAAAGAAAATTAATGGATATTAATTATCACATTTATGGATCAAGCAAATACCTAGAAGAAAACGGTATGCCAAAAACAATAAACGATCTTAATAGTCATAGATTTATATCTTTTGGAAAAGGTGCTCCATCTCCAGTATATAATCCTGATTGGGCTTTAAAAATTGGAATGAAGGATAATAAAAAGAGAAAATCTATCATGAAAGTTAACAGTGTTATGGGTCTTTTGCTTGCAGTTGAAAGCGGGGTAGGTTTAGCAGCTCTTCCTGACTATCTAGTTTTCCAGTCTAGAAACCTGATAAAAGTGGTTCCAAAAGCTGAAGGACCAGTAACTGAAGCGCATTTTGTGTATCCTCAATCCATGAAAAATGTAGCCAGAGTTCAAACTTTTAAGAATTTTCTTTATAGTAAAATATCAGAGTGGAAGTTTTGAAATCTGCGACAATCTGTGCGATTGATAATCATTATCAACGATAATAATTCTCATTCTCATTAAAATAATAAAATAAAAAGGATAATGATAATAATGAGAAAAATATCAATTTTGACGTTAGTTACATCCTTATTTGTATCAACGTATGTAATGGCAAATGAGGTAAATGTTTTTAACGCAAGACATTATAAAGCAGATGCAGAGCTTTATAGTAAGTTTACAAATAAAACAGGAATTAAAGTAAATTTAATTAACGGAAAAGCTGGCGCTCTTGAAAAAAGAATGATTGAAGAGGGCACAGATTCTTCTGCTGATCTTTACATTACAGCAGACGCCGGAAGATGTGGAGCATTCAAAGCAAAAGGAATGACTCAAGGTGGATTAACATCCGCAACTATTAAAGCCGCGGTTCCAAAAAACTTTAGAACTTCACACTGGGTAGGTGTAGCTAAGAGAGCAAGAATAGTTTACTACGCTCCAGAACGAGTTAGTGGTGCAGAGTTGTCAGGATTAACTTACGAAAGTTTAGCTGATCCAAAATGGAAAGGCAGATTAGTAATAAGAAAATCTAGCAACATTTACAATAAATCACTTGTAGCTTCATTAGTTAAAAATAATGGAAAAGCAGCTACAGCTGAATGGGCAAAAGGAGTTGTTGCAAATATGGCAAGAACACCAAAAGGTAATGACAGAGCACAAATTATGGCAGTAGCAGCTGGTGAAGCTGACATTGCTGTAGCTAACACTTACTATTTAGCACTTATGTTATCAGGTAAAAAAGGTGCTGAACAACAAGCAGCAGCAAAAAAAGTTAAAGCATTTTTCCCTAATCAAAATGACAGAGGAACACACATGAATATCAGTTGTGCAGCTATGGTTAAGGGAGCGCCTAATAAAGCAAATGCAGTTGCGCTTGTTGAGTTCTTATTAACACCAGAGGCTCAAGAACACTTTACTAACAATACTTTTGAGTTTCCAATGATTGATGGTGTTTCGCCAAATCCATTAGTTGTAAATAATTTAGGATTAGATTTTAAACAAGATCTAAAAACAAAAGTTTCTAGTTATGGAGCCAAACAAGCAGATGCATTAGAAGTAATGACAGCTGCTGGTTGGAAATAGGTAAAACTAGTGAAAAAGAATTTATTTAACATTAATTATAATAATTCTTCTGCAGACAAGTTATCTTTGAAAGCATGTGATCCTTGCGCTACAGAGTGTAAAAAAATTAATGTTAAAATAAATGGAAGAAAATTATCTGAATTAAAAGAAGAAGAGGTGCCACACATCCTTTCCCCTTTTAATAATAAGGGCTAATTTTCGTTATATAGTGCTCATAGCCTTCCCAATTAGATGATTTACCCCATCTAATATGTTATGAGCACTTATAAATGACTTTTAAAAATATTAATATCTGGTTTCTTTCATCTCTCTTAATTTCATTCATAGTATTAATTCCAATTATTACTGTCTTCACCAGTTTTTTTGAAAGCACATCTAATTATTATGAAATTTTAAAAAATACTTTTTTAGTAGAATATATTTTAAATTCTTTAATTTTGTTGATATCAGTATTGCTACTTACATTCTTATTAGGTACAGGAACAGCATATCTAGTTTCTTTTTACAAATTTCCAGGTAGTGACTTCTTTAAATGGGCATTAATATTATCTTTTGCAGTCCCCCCCTATATTTATGCTTATTCATTGACAGCTTTTTTTGAAAATTATGGTACCGCATTTACAATTTTAAATTTTATTTTTGGTGATGCAAATTATAATAAAAATATTCCAAAATTTGACGGTATGTTTGGGGCAATATTATCAATTACTTTTTCTTTATATGCTTATGTGTATATTCTAGCTAGAGCATCATTTTTATATCAATCACAGAATTTAATTGATTTAGGTAAAAATCTTGGTTTTTCAAAGCTTAGGTCTTTTTTTAAAATAATATTACCAGCTGCTCGACCTGCAATTGTTGCTGGTTTATCTTTAGTTGCAATGGAAACTTTAGCTGAGTTTGGAGCGGTCGACTTTTTTTCTATTAATACTTTAACAACAGGAATTTATAATTCATGGATAACTTTTGATGATTTAGCTTTTGCTAACCAAATATCTTTTTTTTTATTATTTTTTATATTTTTATTATTTATATTAGAGAAATTATCAAGAAGACAAGCAAAATACCATTTGAATACAAAAGGCGGATTTAAGCAAAAAGAAAAATTTAAACTTTCTGGCAATAAGTCTTTTTTAGCATTTATATTTTGTTTTTTTGTATTTTTTATGAGTTTTTTATTTCCTTTAAGTCAAATGTTATATTGGACAATAAAATTTCCAGAAAATTTATTTGATCTACAAATTATTGATCTTTTATTAAACACTCTTTATTTGGTTGTTTTGTCTAGCTTAGTTTTAATAATATTCTCTTTAATATCTAATTATGGAAATAGAGTTTCTAATAATAAAACTTTAAATATTTTGTCTACTTTATCAATTTCCGGTTATGCAATTCCAGGAATTATTTTGGCTATTGCTTTTATTACATTTATTGCATGGTTTGATGAAAATATAATTAAGTTATTAGGTTTTTTATCAATAAAAAAATTATTCATAGGCTCGGTTCTTGGATTGGTTTTAGTTTATTTTGTAAGATTTTATTCTTTGGCATTCAATGGAATAAAATCTGGATATGAAAAAATTAATATTTCAGTAGATGAGAGTGCATATCTACTTGGTTTCTCTAAAAGAAAAACTTTTACAAATATTCATATTCCTTTTTTACGAAATTCACTTTTATTTATTATAATTTTGATATCATTGGAAATAATAAGAGAATTACCTATAACTCTTATTTTAAGACCTTTTAATTTTGAAACTTTTGCTACTACTGCTTACATATCAGCATCTGAAGATTTATTAGAGGCTGCAGCGGTGCCTTCGTTATTTTTAATTTTAATTGCAAGTTTCTTCATTATAATTACATCAAAATATATTTTGAAAGTTACAAATGAATAAAAATTTTTTTGAAGCTAAGAATGTTGATTTTAGTGTTGGAGGTAAAAATAAAGTTAAAAATGTATCTTTTTCAATTAAAAAAGAAGGCGATGTTGTATGTCTTTTAGGCCCATCAGGTATTGGAAAAACCACAATACTAAGAACTATCGCTGGATTAGAAAAAATTAGTAATGGCTCAATTGAATTAAATAATAAAATCTTATCTTCAAAAAAAATAAATATAGACCCAGAGAGCAGAAATATTTCTCTTGCGTTTCAAGAAAATAGCTTGTTTCCACATTATACTATTGAAAAAAATATATTATTAGGAGCAGAGAGAAATAAAGAAAAGAAAGAAAAAAAAATTAGTTTAAAAGAAATAATTGATTTATTGGACATTCCCCACATACTAAATAAATACCCTCATCAGGTTAGCGCTGGAGAAGCACAACGAGCATCTTTAGCAAGATCTCTTGTTTCTGAGCCAGATTTATTACTATTAGATGAACCACTATCAAATGTTGATCAAAGTTTTAAAGAAGAAATTCAAGTTCGATTAAAACAACTTATAAAAGATGCTAAAATAACAACAATAATAGTTACTCACGACTCTTACGAAGCCTTTTACCTTGGTGATTATTGTGGGATTATTTTAAACCAAGAGCTAAAACAATTCGATAAACCTTATAATGTATATCATTTTCCAAATTCTGTTGAGGTAGTAAATTTTTTAAATAGAGGAATTTTAATTCCAGCTAAAGTGACAAGTCCTAAAAGTTTAGAAAATTCTGATTTAGGTACAATTACAGGAAATTTTATCAAATCTTATCCAATTGGGACAGATGTGAAACTTTTAATACAGCCTGAGGATTTAGAACATGATGATAGAAGCAATTTAAAACTAGACGTTACTGATAAAAAATTTAGGGGCTCAAATTTTATATATACTTTAAAGACAAGTAGTGATTTATTAATTCCTGTTTTTGTTCACTCACACCACATACATCAACATGAAATAAATGATAAATTTGGAATTAAAAAACCAATTCACATAGAGCATTTAGTTTGCTTTTAAAAATTAAATATTATAAATTTTAATTAAAGGGGTGTCGAAAGACTGAGATTAAACCCTAAGAACCTGTCCGGTAATTCAGAAAGGGAAAAAAATGGAACAAATAAATATTTTAAGTCAATCTTCAGCAATTTTACTAATACTTATTGTAAGTATTATTTTTGTACTGCTAGGAGTTTTTTATACAAAAAGATATCAAGGTTTAACTAATTATCTTGTAGCAAATAGATCCATTGAAACATTTTCATTAACATGCAGTTTAGTATCATCAGCTTTGGGTGCATGGATATTATTTGGTCCTGCATCAGCCGCAACATGGGGAGGTATCGGTGCGGTTATTGGATATTCTTTAGGAGCAGGATTTCCATTATTTATACTTATATATTTAGGAAAAAAATTTAGAAAATTTTATCCAACAGGAAAAACCTTAATAGAAGTTGTAAGAATAAGATTTGGAAAAAAATTATTCAAACTAATTTTATTTTTATCGATTTTTTATATGATAATTTTTTTAACAGCAGAAGTAACAGCTGTATCTATTTTAGTGAAATATATTTCTGGAACAGACTTATGGATAACAGCTTTAATTGTTATTGTAAGTTCACTTATTTATACTTTGTATGGTGGGTTAAGAGCTTCAATTTTTACAGACAATATTCAGTTTACTGTTTTTGGTTTGTTATTATTAGTTAGCTTTTCATATCTTATTTCATTTAATTCGAATGAATTTAATTTTAAATTTATACATTTAAATAAACCGCACTTATTAAGCTCAAGTTATATGACAAATTTTACAGCTGGATTAACTTTTTTTATCGCTGTAGCTGCAACAAATTTATTTCATCAAGGGAATTGGCAAAGAGTTTACGCTGCAAAAAATGATAAGGTGTTAAAAAATAGTCTAATTATTTCATTTATAATAATTATACCAATTGTTTTTATTATGGGATTTAGCGGCTTAATTGCTGTATCTCAAAATAGTAATGTTGTTCCGGATCTTGCTTATTTTTATCTTTTGCTTAAAGAGCAGACTTTTGTTTTGTCAATAATTATTCTGGTTTTTGCAATTTCATTAACCGTGAGTAGCATTGATACTTTAATTAATGCAATTTCAAGTTTGATAGTTGTTGATGGAAAGCAAATTATTAAAATTAAAACTGACTATTTAAACCTTTCAAAGTTAATAATAATTTTTTTATCTTTAATTGTTTTTTATATTGCATCAAAAGGATTAAGTATTTTGTATTTATTTTTATTAGCAGATTTATTTTGCTGTGCGGCAGTACTGACAGTTTTTTATAGTTTTTATGACAAAAATATTAAAGAAAAAAATGGCTATATATCTATACTTATCGGTTTGACAGTTGGCTTGCTATTGTTTCCAAGTCCGGATTTTTCAAAATCAATTTTGATTGGTATTTTGTTACCTGTAGATTTTTTTCCATCATTTATACCAAACTCATTGCTATTTTTATCGTTTATTTGTGCTACTTTTTTTCCAATACTCACTTGGAAAATGAAATAAAATGATTAGAATCCTTTATTATGCTTAATTATATATTGCCATTCATAGTTTTAATACTAGTTGTAGTTTTTATTCATGAGTATGGACATTATTATTTTGCTAAAAAATATGGAGTTGGTGTAACAGATTTTTCTATTGGTTTTGGTAAAGAAATATTTGGTTGGAACGATAAATCTGGTACCAGATGGAAAATTTGCTGGATTCCATTAGGTGGGTATGTAAAATTTTTTGGAGATAGAAATGTTTTCAGTCAAGCTGATCAGCAAAAAATAATAAATAAATATAGCACAGAAGATCAAAATAAATTATTTGTTCTTAAACCTTTATATCAAAGATCTTTAATTGTTGCAGCTGGGCCGATTGCAAATTTTATACTAGCTATTTTTATATTTTTTTCTATTTATACTTTTGTTGGAAAGGATTTTACACCAGCTGTAATAAACGAAGTTCAAAAAGATAGCCCTGCTATGATTGCTGGCCTAAAAAAAAATGACATAATTTTATCTATAGATGGCCATGAAGTAAAAAGCATTATGGAAGTTTCAAAATTTATAACCATGTCTACAAATGAATATATTGATTTTATAGTTTCTAGATCAAATCAAAAATTATCTTTTAAAGTAAAACCTAACATGGTTTTAACAAAAGATAATTTAGGAAATAAAATTAACAAAAGGATGGTGGGAATTCAACTTGGCGCTTTTAATAACGAAGTTAATCATGTTAAATTAGGACCTGTTAAATCTCTTTATTATGCTGTAAATGAAGTTTATTTTGTAAGTGTTTCCTCATTAAAATATTTAGGCAGTTTGATAAGAGGTAAAGGTGACACTTCTCAATTAGGTGGCCCAATTAGAATTGCAAAAATTACCGGACAAGTTGCTGAATTTGGAATTTTGCCTTTCTTAAGTATAATGGCTTATATTTCAGTTAGTTTAGGACTGATAAATCTTTTTCCAATACCTTTGTTAGATGGTGGACATTTAATGTTTTATGGATTTGAAAAAATTTTAGGAAAACCATTAAGCCAAAAAACACAAGAAGGTTTCTTTCGAATCGGGATGTTTTTATTGTTGTCTTTGATGTTTTTTACAACCTTTAATGACTTAAAAGATCTAGGTTTGTTTTAATATTTAAAACTTATCAACATTTAAAAAACCCTTTAAAATCAACGATTATTTATAAAATAACCATATATTGTATTTTTTCTAAATATGGACACTAAAAAAAAGCTTGATTTATAAAGGATTATAACAAATAAGTTAAATAACCTTTAAAACCGGAGCTAAAAATGAATAAAAAACAATTAGTAGCTAAATTATCTGCTTCACTTAATCAAAGTAAAGCTGATGCAGAACGTACTTTTGATACTATTACCAACACTATATTGGATGCTTTAAAAGCTGACGATTCAGTGAAAATTGCTGGTTTTGGTACTTATAAAGTAGCTAAAAGAAAGGCTCGAATTGGACGAAATCCTAGAACAGGTGAGCAAATTCAAATCGCGGCTTCTCAAAAAGTTAAATTTTTACCTGCAAAAGCACTTAAAGAAGTATTTAACAAATAAGCAAAATAAACTAACAGCCTTTGTGTAAATTTACATTACATAAAGGCTGTTTTCTTATGTAAAATACGCATACCTATTTTTAATCAATAACATTAGTTTTTCTAATTCAAAAAACTAAAAGGATTCCAATAGAAAATTTTAAAGGGAGTTAATTAATATGAAAAAACATTTTGTAATTATTTTACTAACTGGAATTTTGTTTTTTGCCTTAATAGAATCTAGCTTAGCTGAAACAACAATATCTGAAGAAGGGCAATATATTTTTAATACTTTGGCTTTTTACATAGGTGGTATTTTAGTAGCTTTGATGGCAGCAGGATTTTGTATGTTAGAAAGTGGTTTAGTTACCACAAAAAGTGTATCTACAATTGCAGCTAAAAATATTGGAAAATTTGCAATTGGTTCACTAGTCTTCTTTTTCTTTGGTTATAATTTAGCTTATGGTGTTCCAGAAGGTGGATATATAGGCAAATTCTTAATTTGGAGCGAAGGATCAAAACTTAGCACTGGATATTCAGATAGCTCTGATTGGTTTTTCCAAGCAATGTTTGTTTGTGCAACAGTTTCGATTGTATCAGGAGCTGTAGCAGAAAGAATAAAAATTTGGCCTTTCTTTTTTTTCGCTGTTGCAATGTCAGGATTTATTTATCCAATATCAATGGGTTGGCAATGGGGCGGTGGATGGTTAGCCACTGCTGGTTTTTCTGATTTTGCTGGATCTACATTAGTTCATGCATGTGGTGGTTCAGCTGCTTTAGCTGGAGTAATGGTATTAGGTGCAAGAAATGGAAGGTTTGGTGCAAGAGGACAAAAAATATCAATGGAACCTTTTGCAGCATCATCAATTCCTTTAGTAACACTCGGAACTTTTTTACTTTGGTTTGGTTGGTTTGGTTTTAATGGCTTTAGTCAGCTAGCAATGGGAACATTTGAAGATGTGACTGCTATATCAAAAATTGCCGTTAATACACACCTTGCTGGTGCGGCTGGCTGTGTTACAGGAGCTATTATAACCAGGTTAATTGGTGGAAAAACTGATATTATAATGATGCTTAATGGTGCACTAGCTGGATTGGTTGCAATTACAGCCGAACCATTAACACCTACGCCATTACAATCAATTATAATTGGTTCGATTGGCTCAATAATTATGTACTACGGTACAAAATTTTTGGAAAACCAAAGACTTGACGATGTCGTTGGAGCTATTCCAGTTCATATGTTTGCTGGTATCTGGGGAACATTAGCAGTTCCGATTACTAATACAAAAGCAGTTTTTGGAACTCAATTGTTAGGAACTATTTCAGTTTGTGTATTTAGTTTTTTATTTTCTTATATTGTTTTTAAAGCAATGAAAGAAACAATAGGTATACGAATTAGTAAACAAGCAGAAAAACTTGGTACTGACGTATCTGAAATTGGTGTAGTTGCTTACGCTATAAGAGATTAAAAAAATAATATAGAAGCTCTTTGTTTTCTCATTCATTCCCATATATGCATAGGGCTTCTAAATTTTATTCGTTTGCATTCCATATTTTTTTGTAATCTATAAAAGGTGACAAGCCATAGCTTGAATTAGCATTTGTAAAGTGAACTGATAAACTTTTCATAGGAGAAATGCATATTTCATTTTGGTAAATTTCATTTATATATTTTTCAAAAGGATTATGCCTATCCATGCAAGTTTTATAAAAATTTTCCCAATATTTATCAATGAAGATTTTGCTAGTCATAAATGTGCATAATGTTTTGTTAACAGTTCGCCAGTGCCTTTTGTTACCAATTAAAACATTGGTTTTTTGATTATTCATATAGAGATAAGGGTAATCACTTGGACACATAAAAATATCTTTATTAATTTGTGAAGATATTCTTTCATATGAAGCAATCATTTCTTCCATCATAGGAGTAAAATGTAAATAATCATCCTCGACAAAAAAAACTAGATCTTTTCCGTATTTCTTAGCGGATTCATAACAATAAAGTAAACTTGCTAAATTTGAAAATGTTTGTTCATTTTTTTGTTTTTTGATGATTTTTTTGTATTTTTCATGATCTAAATTTAAAATATTTATTTCAAGCCCAGAATTTTTAGTCAGGTTTTTAATTTTATTTAAATTTTCTTCTTTTGAATTGTCATCAACTATTATTAATTTAATTTTAATAGAAGGATATTTTTCTTTAGAAAAATTAATTGATTTAATAAGCGATTTTAACGATCTCAATGTGTATTCAATTTTGGGTTCTTCAAATAATCTTTTTTTATTTTGATCCCATATTTCTACATTACTATTAGTTCTAAATAAAATAAGGACAGATGTAATTTTTCTTGAAATTTTAACTTCACCTAAAGGAAGAACAATAGATTTATCATTTAAAATTGATAAATTATCATTAAGTTCTTTGTTAAGAGTTGGAGATGTAAAATTATTTTGATCAATTATTTCATAACCCATAATTTTACAAAGTTTTATAAATATTTTTTTTATGATGCTTTTTTTCATTATATTGTTTATGATATTTTATTTACAATATTATGGCCATTAAATCATCACAAACTCTAGTTGCGGAAGCACTAAAGAGCGTAAAAACGATTTCTCCTGAAGAGGCTTTAAAATTAGTCAATGAAAACAAATGTAATTTAATTGATATTAGGGATGCTGTAGAACTGCAGAAAATGGGCACTGTAGAAAAATCATTCCATATATCTAGAGGCTTATTAGAATTTTCTATTCATCCAGAAAGTATTTATGCACAAAAAGAAAAGTTAGATTCAAATAAAGAAATGGTTTTATTTTGTGCTGCTGGGGGCAGATCTGCATTAGCAGCAAAAACACTTAATGAAATGGGTTTTGAAAAAGTTTCACATGTTGAGGGCGGGTTTGCTGCGATGAAAAATAGTGGTTTTAAAATTTCTTAATCGTAAAGACTAATTTTTTTTGCATAGAATATTCTAGCAATCCAATAAAAAAAAATACCTAAAGGGCCTACAAAGTAAGTAATAATTAGTGGAAAGAACATTAAAATTTTAGGTATATTAAACTTTTGGCAATCGTTAACCATCCAGGCACCACAAAATAAATTTAATGCTAAAAAATGTATCCAAAATAAAATTAAGAAGTAACTATTTTCAAAAAGGTTTAATAGATTTGCAAAACTTACGTATAAACTAAAGTTTTTTAAAAAATCATAATCATCAATAAAAATAGTATAAATCAAATAACCATAAACTCCACTAAAGATCATTATTGGAAATATAGATGTGGTAAATATTTTGCATATTTTTGATTGAGGGAAAAAAATTAAAATAAACCAGAAAGGCAAAACACCAAAGTTTAACCACAAATAGATCGTTTCTATGGAAAAGAATGTATAAATTTGCTCAATCATAAATAAATATATTATATTAAAACATACTATGATTCCTGTAAAAAATAAAAAAAAAACGTTAGAAGCAACAGTGGAAGAAATGAGAAATTTTTCATTTTCTTACTTAGAAAAATTTTCGCCTTCAAAACAACAACTAAAGACGTACTTATTAAAGAAATATTTAAAATCCTCACACATTAAAAGTAAAAAGCAAGACTTAGTTGATTTAATAGACAGGGTTTTACTAGATTTGGAAAAGACAAAGTTTATAAGTGATAAATTTTACTCAGAGACAAAAGCAAAAAGTTTAATTCAAAAAGGTAGCTCTATTAATAAAATTAGAAACTACTTAATTTCTAAAGGTATAAGCAGCAAATATATAAAAGAAACAATAAATAAAATTAATGAAAATAACGAAAGCCAAGATTTTTTTTCTGCAATAAAAATATGTAAAAAAAAAAGAATAGGTCCTTCACGACCAAATGATAATAGACCTTTGTTTTATAAAAAAGATATTTCTATATTAGCTAGAAGTGGTTTTGATTTTGAAACTTCAAAAAAAGTGATGGATCTTGATAAGGATGAATATTTAAAAATTGTAAATTTATTATAATTTTTTATTTTTATTCTTTTCTTCAAGGTAGAATTGAATTTTATTTTTAATATAATTTTTAACAAATACAAAAACAATTAAGCCAAAAATACTAACCGAAACAATAATTATTAAAATAATTCTAATTGTATCGTCCATAAATTAAAGATTTTCACTTCTTTTCAATATTAAACCTGGGTTTTTAAAATCTTTTTTTCCGTAGAGTATTTCATTACCATCAAAATCAGAAACAATTCCACCTGCATTTTTTAATATTGCATGCCCTGCTGCTATGTCCCATTCAGATGCTCGTGGTTCTGCTACATATAAATCAAACTCACTTGTTGCAACTACACAGAATTTTAAAGAACTTTTCATCTTTAAATGTTCTGTCACTCCAAATTTTTTATGAAGCTCAGCAATTACTGGTTTTAGATTTTGCGAGTAAGAAACGGCCTTAACTTGGTTTTTGTCTGTCTTTTTTTCACATGTAAGTTTTATTTCTTTATTATCTACTAGTTCGAAACTAAATCCAAAACCGTATGTATAAAATAACCTTTTTTTTGCAGGAGCATAAATTATTCCTAGTTCTGGTTTTTTATTAATTATTAAACCTGCATTTATTGTAAATTCATCTTTATTATTAACATAATCATAAGTTCCATCAATTGGGTCGATTAACCAAAAATTGCTCATTCCTAAATTTGATTTATTAGAAGCGCTTTCCTCAGAAACTATTGGAATGTTAGGTGTAATATTTTTTATTTTTTCCATTAAAATATTATTAACCTCAATATCGCCGTTTGTTACCGGTGTA
>CACFTX010000008.1 GCA_902569405.1 uncultured Pelagibacteraceae bacterium
AAAAAGAAATTAAAAATTATTATTTTACTTTGATTTTTCTTATTTTATGTTGTTATGTAAGGTATTATTATTGTTTATTTGTTTTTTATTTCTTATTTAATTTTTATCAAAACCTTAAATTTAAACAATTTGTATATTTAATTATTTTGGGTTTTTTTTTAACAATTCCGGCAATTTACTATTTGTACTATATTTTTGAAAACTATAATTTTTATGGAAAACTATCAAGTTATGGAAATTTAAATTATTATAGCAATGGCTTAATTATTTTATCAATTATATTATTTTATTTAATTCCTTTTATTTTAACAAGAATAGATTTAATTATTTCTTTTTATAAAAAATTTTTAGCAAGAGTATTTTTTTTATTCATTTTTATTTTTTCGTTATATTTATTGGATAAACTTTATTTTCCGAATTTAATTAATTTCCCATTGAGAGGAGGTGGTGTTTTTATAAAATTGTCCAAATTGTTAAGTATAGAATTAGAATTATTTTTAAGTGTTATCTCATTTTTTTCATTATTGATAATTGATTATATTTTTAAAAAAAATAGAATTAAAAATTACTTATTACTTATAATATTAATATTATCTTTTCCAGTTACCACAATATTTCAAAAATACTTAGATCCGTTATTTTACTTAATATTTTTTGGATTAATTGAATCAGATTATTTTAAAAACATTATGATTAATAAGAGGATAGATTTAAATATTGTGTTTGCTTATTTTTTATCATTTTATTTCTTTTCGTTAATTTATTATTTTCAGATAGTATAAAAAATTATGTCTTTAGTTAGTATAATTATGCCATATTTCAAAAAAGAGTCTTATATAGAAGATTCCATAAAATCGATATTGTCTCAATCCTATCAACACTTTGAAATTATATTAGTAGACGATGAAATAAGTGATCAAAGTTCAAAGGTTTTAAAAAATATTTTGAAGTTAGATGGTAGAATAAAATTGATAGTTAATAAAAAAAATTTAGGCGCTGGTCAATCTAGAAATGAAGGAATTAAAATCGCTAAAGGTGAATATATAGCTTTTTGCGATTGTGATGATTTGTGGAAAAAATTAAAATTAGAAATTCAGTTAAAGTTTATGAAGGAATCTAATGCTGAATTTAGTTATACTGGATATGAAATTATAACTGATAGTGGGGAAAATATTGGTTATCGTAAAGCAGAAAAAATACTTGATTTCGAAAAATTAAGGAGATCTTGTGATATTGGCTTATCTACAGTTATTTTGAGTAAAAATTTATTAGATAATAAAAATTATGAATTTGCCGACCTTAAGACCAAAGAAGATTATGTTCTTTGGTTAAAACTTGCAAAAAATCAAATTAAACTATTTGGTTTAAATGAAAACTTAAGTTATTGGAGAAAAAGTAAAAATTCATTATCCTCATCTACTTTTCAAAAATTATTTGACGGATATAAAGTTTATAGAATTTATTTTAATTATGGTAGATTAAGATCTTTAGTATATTTAATGATACTTTCAATAAATTATGTTCTGAAAAGTTGATATGAATTTATTTTTTTATTTTTTTTTAACATTAATAATAATTTTTTTTTTAAATAATTTTTTAACAAAAAATAATTTTTTAATTAGTTTATCTGGTGATGCTCATCAAAAATTTGCCTCTAAATCAAAGATACCTTTAACAGGAGGAATATTTATATTTTTATATTTTCTTTATTTTTTAGATACAAATATTTTATCGCTTATTTTATTTTCTTTTTTAATTTTAATTTTGGGAATTTTTTCAGATTTAAAAATATTAAAATCTGCAAAATTGAGACTAATATTACAAATTACAATTGTATTATTTTTTGTAGTTTTTAACAATATGCAAATAAATGATACAAGAATTGACTACTTGGATAAAATTTTAGAATTAAATTTTATTAATTATCTGTTTGTATCTTTTTGTGTTTTAATTGTTATTAATGGATCAAATTTTATCGATGGTTTAAATACACTCAACATAGGTTACTATTTTATAATTAGTTTAGTTATTTTATACTTAAATCTAAATCAAATTATAACTGTAAATAATTTATCAATTGGGTATTTTATTATATTTTTACTTTGCACTTTGATTTTAAATTTACTAAATAAAATTTATCTTGGTGATTCTGGATCTTATCTAATGGGTTTTATTTTTTCAGTTTTTTTAATAATGATTTATAATTGGAATAGTTTTATTTCTCCTTTTTTTATAATTTTATTACTTTGGTATCCTTGTTATGAGACTCTTTTTTCAATAATTAGAAAAAATATTTTAAGAAAATCACCAATGAGTCCTGACTCAAATCATTTTCATCAGTTAATTTATTTTTTTATTAAAAAATTCTATAAATTAAATATTCTAAGCGCAAATTTAATATCTGCACAATTAATTAATATATATAATTTAATTATTTTTCTTCTCGCAATGAATTTTATCTCAAACTCGGGAATTCAAGTATCTTTTATTGTATTTAACGTTCTATTATATACAATTATTTATTTTAAAACTTTTGTTTACAAATATAAAAATCTTAAATAATCATGTTATTTGTAATCTAAAATTATGAAAAAAATTGCCTTAATCTTTGGAGTCACTGGACAAGATGGTTCTTATTTAACTGAATTTTTACTTAAAAAAAATTATTTAGTTCATGGGGTAAAAAGACGATCTTCTTCTTTTAACACAAGCAGAATAAATCATATTTATCAAGATCCATTTGAAAAAAAGAGAAATTTTTTTTTGCATTATGGCGACATAACAGACGCAATATCTGTATCTACTTTAATAAAAAAAATTAGACCTCATGAAATATATAATTTGGCAGCGCAATCTCATGTTTCCGTATCATTTGAAGTACCAGAGTATACAGCAAATGCAGATGCTATCGGAGCTTTAAGAATACTGGAAGCTATTAAATTTCATGGATTTGAAAAAATAACAAAATTTTATCAAGCCGGTACATCTGAAATGTACGGAAGAGTTAAGGAAATACCACAAAATGAAAAAACTTCTTTTTACCCAAGAAGCCCCTATGGAGTGTCAAAAGTTTATGCTCACTGGATAACGATTAATTATAGAGAAGCTTATAATATTTTTGCATGCAATGGAATTTTATTTAATCATGAAAGTCCTAGAAGAGGAGAAACTTTTGTAACAAGAAAAATTGTAATAGGGCTTGTAAAAATAAAATTTAAAAAACAAAAAATATTGTACTTAGGAAATTTAAGTGCCAAACGAGATTGGGGTCATGCAAGAGATTATGTAGAAGCAATGTGGAAAATGTTACAAAAAAAAACTCCATCAGACTATGTAATTGCTACAGGAAAACAATATTCAGTTAAACAATTTGTTGATTTTGTACTTCGTGAGTTGAATATAAAATTTAAATGGAAAGGTAAGGGCATAAATTTAAAATGTTATGATGAAAATAATAATTGTATCGTAGCATGCTCGAAAGAGTATTTTAGACCATTAGAAGTGGATACGTTATTAGGTGATTCACGTAAGGCAAAAAAAGAGTTAAATTGGAAACCCAAAATAAATATTAAAAATCTTGTTAAAGAGATGGTCAGTTCTGAATTAAAAAATCTTGATAATGATTAAAAAAAACTCAAGAATTTTTGTTGCTGGACACAAGGGGCTAGTTGGTAGTGCAATTTTAAGAAAATTAAAAGAAAAAGGATATTCAAAAATACTCACAGTAGAAAAGTCAAAATTGGATTTAACTGATCAAAAAAAAGTTCATAATTTTTTAAAAAAAAATAAACCACATTTTATTTTTATAGCAGCAGCTAAAGTTGGTGGTATTTTTTCGAACAATAAATATAAAGCAGATTTTATATACAATAATCTTTCTATTCAATTAAATATTATAGACTCTGCACATAAATGTGGAATAAAAAATTTAATTTTTTTGGGTTCAAGCTGTGTTTATCCAAGAGAATGCAAACAGCCAATTAAAGAGAGTTATCTTTTAAATGGCAAACTAGAAAAAACTAATGATGCATATGCAATTGCAAAAATTGCAGGAATCAAAATGTGTGAAAGCTACAATGAACAATATAAAACGAATTACAAATGTTTAATGCCAACTAATACTTATGGACCAAATGATAATTATGATGATTTAAATTCACATTTTATTCCTGCACTAATTAAAAAAATTCATAGATTAAAAGTGAAAAATTCATTAAATCTAAAAATATGGGGAGATGGATCTCCAATGAGAGAAGTTATTTATGTAGATGATCTTGCTGACGCTTGTGTGTTTTTTATGAACAAGAAAACTAATGAAAATTTAATTAATATTGGAACTGGAATAGATTATTCAATAAAAGATTATGCAAAAATTATTTCTAAAATAATTTTACCTTCAAAAAAAATAAATATTGTTTTCGATAAAACAAAACCAAATGGAACACCCAGAAAAGTTATGGATATTAGTATTGCCAAAAAATATGGATGGAAACCAAAATCAGTTTTTAAAAAGTCTATAATTGAAACATATAATTCTTTTTTAAAAGAAGTTAATGATTAGAAATTTAAAAAAGAATAAATTTGAGTATGCTATTGTATCTATTTCAATTGTAATAAGTTTACTATGGTCAATCTATAGTTTAAATAATTTTGATAAAACTAAAATTAATTTTAATGGAAATTGGTATAATCAACTTTTATATGAAGATCTAGCACACAATTGGAAATCAGCAGATAAATTTAAAAAAAAATTAGATAGAGGCGATGGTTTTTTTAACTCAATACCAGTTTATGAAAAATTTTTGTTACCAAATATATTTGTTGGATATTATTATCATTTAATTGATCAAGATATTTACGAAAAAAAAGATAATGGTCAAAAAGTAATAAAAATAAGAAATTATAAATTTGGCTTGCTTATTTTCCAAATAATTATTTTCTATTTATCTATCTTACTATTTGCAAAAGAACTAAAAAAAAAAGTTAATGGGAATTTATTTAAATTTATTATATTTTTTTTATCCTTAGAGCCCAGTATACTCCAGTGGCATTCTTCATTTTGGACAGAAAGTCTTTTCTTATCAATGATGTTAATACTATTTTCATTACTTCTTAAGAAGTCCAATGGTATTTTAATTAATTTAATAGTTGGTGTTCTTATTGGTTTTATGTTTATGCAAAGATCTGTAAGTTTTTTATATATAGTGCCAGTGTTTATTTATTATGTCTTAATTTATAAAAAAAAAATTAAACCGTATTTTTTTTTTATAACAGGTTTTTTATTAATTGTTTTATTTACAGGCTATAATAATTACAAAAAAACAAATTATTTTCACATTTTATCTTTACCACACCAATACTATTCTTTTTATCATTATTTTGCTCATGAAATTTATGCTGATAGAAAAAATATCTCAAGCAAAGAAGCAAAAAAAATATTAACTGATGAAGAAAAAAAATGGATAGAAAATAATAATATAGACCTTTATGAAGTCGAAGATTATGCAAAAAATGTTGATTATAGAAATAAAATTTTCATAAGAGAGGCTTTGATGAATCCAATATATTTATTTACTAAATTTATTAAAAAAATAACAGTTATGTGTATAATACATCCTCTGTGGGTACATCAAAGTTATTACGTAGATAAAACTGATCCAGAAGCTATTAATAATCCAAAAAAATATTATCATAAACATATTTTAAAAAATGTTATTTATTCAATATTTATCTATTTTTTTACTTTTTTTGGAATTTTGGAATTTTTAAAAAAAATTTTTTCTAAAAGTAAATTAAATGATTTTGATATTTTTCTTTTTTTTAATACAGTTTCAATTTTTTATTTTATTGGAATTTCTGGTTTATGGGGAAATCCTAAATATTTTGCACCATGCATGATTAGTGTAATTTTCTTTTTTTCAATGGGTGTTGAAAGAGTGAAAAAATTTTTTGAAAAAAAAATATAGAAAGATATAATAAAGTAAAATTTTAACATTGAAAAATTTAACTTTAATAATCCCAGCCAAAAAAGAAGCAGAAGCTCTTCCACTATTTTTAGATGAATTAAAAGAATATGATTGTGATATTTTAGTTGTTGCTTCTAAAGAAGATGTAGATCTTTATCAATCAATTAAAAAAACAGATAAAATCAAAATTATTTTTCAAGAAAAAAAAGGATATGGTAATGCTTTAATAGAAGGGTTAAAATTTTCAAAAACTGAATATTCGTGCATTATAAATGCTGATGGGTCAATGAATCCTAAATATCTTGATGAAATGTTAGAAAATTGTAAAAAAAAAGATTTAGTTTTTGCTTCAAGATACGCAAAACCTGGAGGAGGAAGTGACGATGATACAATAGTTACATTTATTGGAAATAAAATTTTTAGTTTTCTTGGAAACTTTTTATTTAATTTAAATATTTCTGATATTTTGTATACTTATATTCTAGGTAAAACTTCAGCATTCAAAAAAATGAACTTAAAAAGTCATGATTTTAGACTATGCGTTGAAATTCCAATTAAAGCAAAAAAGATGGATTTTGAATATTTATGTTTACCAAATCATGAAAGATCAAGAATTGCTGGTAAAAAAAAAGTAAATGCAATTAAAGATGGCTTTCTTATATTGATTGGAATTTTAAGTTTTATAGGAAAAAATTATAAATAATTTATGATTTATGAAAAATCTAAAATTTAAGTCACGAAACATATTTGGTTATTTACTGGGTTGCATTAGCTTGTTTTTTATGTATAAAACTGTTGCCTGGTGATTATTGCGAAAGTGTAATACCCGATCCCATTCCGAACTCGGAAGTCAAGCCTTTCTGCGCCGATGGTACTTTGTCTTAAGGCATGGAAGAGTAGGTCGTTGCCAGGCTAATAAAACTATGAAAATTAAAAGCTCATTAAAATCTTTAAAATCAAGAGACCTTAACTCGAAAATGGTTAGGAGAAGAGGCAGGGTTTATATAATTAATAAAAAAAATCCAAAATTTAAAGCAAGACAAAAGTAATTTTCTATAATTTCAAATGAATATTTGTTCAATTTCAGAAGATAAAAAGATTGAAAAAAGAATTTCTATAACTCCTGAAATTGCAAAAAAATATATAAGCTTAGGACTAAAAGTTAATTTACCAAAAGGCTATGGGACTCATTTAGGATTTAACGACGATGAATTTAAAGATGTTGGTGTGAATATTATTGATGATGAAAATGAAATAATTAAAAGTTCTGAAATAATTATACAAATAGGGTTGTTACCTGATGCAAAACTTTCTATACTTAAAGAAAATCAAACAATTGTTGGAGTCTTTAATCCGTATAAAAATAAAGATAAAATTCAAAATCTTTCAAAAAAAAAAATTAATATTTTTTCTTTAGAATTGCTTCCTAGAATAACAAGAGCACAATCTATGGATATACTTTCATCACAAGCAAATTTAGCTGGCTATAAAGCAGTTGTTGAGTCTTTTTCAATTTTTGAAAAAGCTATACCTATGATGATGACTGCTGCAGGAACAGTGCCAGCTGCTAAAGTTTTAGTTATTGGAGCTGGAGTAGCAGGTTTGCAAGCTATAGCAACAGCTAAAAGAATGGGAGCTATTGTTTTTGCAACAGATGTTAGAATTGTTTCCAAAGAACAGGTTGAGAGTTTAGGAGGAAAATTTTTAACAGTTGAAGAATCGGAAAATTTAGAAACAGAAGGAGGTTATGCTAAAGAAGTCTCTGAAGATTTTAAAAAGAAACAAGAAGAGCTATTAAGTGAAACTTTAAAAAAAATTGATATCGTAATTTGTACTGCTTTAATTCCAGGAAAAGAAGCGCCAGTTATAGTTAAAGAATCGATGATAAATAATATGCAACCAGGTTCAATAATTTATGATTTGGCAGCGATACAAGGTGGAAATACCGCCTTAACAGAAGTTGATAAAGTTATAGAAAAAAATGGAGTTAAGATTATGGGAGAAAAAAATATTTTAAATAAATTGCCAGTTTCTGCTTCAACTCTATATGCAAAAAATATATTTAATTTTGTTTCAAATCTTTACGATAAAGAAAATAAAAAAATTAACATTAATTTAGAGGACGAAATTATTGCTAAAACAATAATAAAATAAAATATGGAAATAGATCCTTTTATATTTAGACTAAGTATTTTCATATTATCTATATTTATTGGATATTATGTTGTTTGGAGCGTTACTCCATCACTCCACACACCTTTAATGTCAGTAACAAATGCAATTTCCTCAGTAATTATAGTAGGAGCGATCATAGCAGCTTTAGCAGGGAAAACTGGAAATATATTTGATACAGCAAATATATTTGGTTTTTTAGCTATAATTTTAGCAGCTGTTAATATTTTTGGCGGATTTTTGGTTACGCAAAGAATGTTGGCTATGTATAAAAAAAAAAAGAAAGATAAAAAATGATTTCAGCAAATTTATTAGCAGTTTTTTATCTTATTTCAGGAGTACTGTTTATTTTAGCTCTTAGAGGCCTTTCATCGCCGGAAACCTCAAGACAGGGAAATTTATTCGGAATAATTGGAATGGCAATAGCTATTGGTGTTACTATTGTTTCAGCTGGTAACTTCTCAACAGGATTTTTATATTTATTAATTTTACTTTTAGTTGGTGGATCAATAGGGGCCTTTATTGCATTTAAAATACCAATGACAGCTATGCCTGAGCTTGTAGCTGGCTTTCACAGTTTAGTGGGATTGGCAGCTGTTTTTGTCGCTATATCAGCTTTTCTAAACCCGGAAGTATTTAATTTAGGCTCTATAGGTAATATTAAAATAGCAAGTTTAATTGAAATGTCTTTAGGGGCTTCAATCGGCGCAATAACTTTTACTGGATCAATAATAGCTTTTTTAAAACTTCGAGGAATAATGTCAGGAAATCCTATAACCTTTCCAGGCCAGCATTATCTTAACTTGCTATTAGGATTGTCAGTTGCAGCATTAATTTTTTATCTTTGCAAAATACAATCAGGTAGTTTTTTTTGGTTAATAATTGCAATTTCTTTTTTATTGGGAATTTTGTTAATTATACCAATTGGTGGTGCAGATATGCCTGTTGTAATCTCAATGTTAAATTCGTACTCGGGTTGGGCAGCTGCTGGAATAGGTTTTACTTTAGAAAACACAGCTTTAATAATTACAGGTGCTTTAGTTGGATCTTCAGGAGCAATCTTATCTTACATAATGTGCAAAGGTATGAACCGCTCTTTCTTCAGTGTAATTCTTGGAGGATTTGGTGGAACCGATCAATCTTTAACGTCTACTAAAGGTAAAGAGCAAAAACCTGTAAAAAGTGGAAATGCTGACGATGCTGCCTTTTTAATGAAAAATGCTTCATCAGTAATTATTGTTCCAGGTTATGGTATGGCAGTTGCTCAAGCACAGCACGCATTAAAAGAAATGGTAGATGCTCTTAAAAAAAATGGTGTAAAAGTATCATATGCAATACATCCGGTAGCAGGAAGGATGCCAGGTCACATGAATGTTTTGCTTGCAGAAGCAAACGTACCGTATGATGAAGTTTTTGAATTAGAGGAAATAAATAATGATTTTGCAAATTGTGATGTGGCATATGTAATTGGTGCTAATGATGTTACAAATCCTATTGCTAAAACAGACCCACAAAGTCCAATTTATGGAATGCCAATTTTAGATGTTGAGAAATCAAAGTCAGTCTTATTTGTAAAAAGAAGCCTTTCACCAGGCTATGCTGGAATAGATAATGATTTATTTTATAGAGATAATACTTTAATGTTGTTTGCTGATGCAAAAAAAATGACAGAAGAAATATCTAAAAGTTTATAAAATAAAATGAGTACAAAAATATTTTGCGATATAGCAGAATTAAAGCAAATTAAAAAATTTAACAAAAAAAAAATTGTTAAAGGTTTTACAACAAATCCAAGCTTAATGAGAAAAGCTGGAGCCAAAGATTACAAATTATATTCGAAAAAAATTCTTAAAATATGCAAGAAAAAACCTGTTTCTTTAGAGGTTTTTGCAGATAATTCTAAAGATATAAAAAAACAAGCTTTGCTAATTAATAAGTGGGGAAAAAATGTTTATGTTAAAATACCAGTGGTTAATTCTAAAGGTGTTTTTATGGGAAAAGTTATTAAGGAACTTAATAATAAAAATATCAAATTAAACATTACCGCTGTATACAATGCTAGCCAAACAAAAAAAATTTTAAGTAAAATTAATAAAAAAACAAAATTAATTATATCGATCTTTGCTGGACGAGCTGCTGACACAGGGAAAGACCCAGTTCCTGAGTTTAAAAAAAGTATAAAAATGGCAAAAAAATTTAAAAATGTAGAAATTTTATGGGCCAGTGTAAGAGAACCATATAATTATTTACAAACCAAACAATTAGGATGTCAAATAATAACGATACCACCTAGCATTATTGAAAAAATTGAAAATTTTGGAAAATCTTTTGATCAGTTAACGAAAGAAACAGTTAAAGCTTTTTTAGTTGATAGTAAAAAATCAAAATTTAAAATTTAATTGAAATTGGTTGCGGGGGACGGATTTGAACCGCCGACCTTCAGGTTATGAGCCTGACGAGCTACCAGACTGCTCCACCCCGCGATATTTAAATTCTATTTTTTAACTTGTTAAGTTTTTTAACTCTTTTAATATTTTCTTGCTGAATTCTTTTTTTTCTTTCTGATGGTTTTTCATATGTATTTTTTAATTTAATAATTTTAAAGAAACCATCTCTCTGAAGTTTTCTTTTTAAGACTCTAAGAGCCTGTTCAACATTATTATCTTTGACTTCTATTTTAATAAATACCTCCAAAAAAGTGACTAATTAACACTTTATATTTTTTATGTCTATAAAATTTGTTCATATTAATTGTTTTGAGCAGCTTGTTTAGCTTTTTCTTTTTCTTTTTTTTCTCTTTTTATTCTTCTTTCAGCTTTTTCTATAGCTTCAACTAATTCTTTTTGTGTAAATAAATTCATTGCAACTGGGTCTTTAGAGTTAAGGTTGTTGTAATTCCAGTAACTTTTGTTTCTGATTGCTACAACAGAGTTTTTTGTTATTCCAACTAATTTAGCAATCTGTGAATCTTTTAATATTGAATGATTTTTAATTAACCAAAGTGCGGAATCTGGTTTGTCCTGTCTTTTAGACAATGGGACATATTTTTTAATTTTTTTATTTTCAGATGAAATTTGAATATCGGTATTTTGAATTTGAAGAGGTCTACTTTCGTCCTTTGAAGAAAGTTCAATTTCTTCTCGTGACAATTGGCCTGTTATGATTGGATTATAAGCTATTATGCCTTTTGCAACCTCACCATCAGCAATTCCTTGAATCTCGACTTCATGTAGATTGCAGAAGTCAGCAATTTGTTTGAAGGTTAATGTAGTATTTTCAACTAACCAAACAGCAGTTGCCATTGGCATTAATGGTGCATTTGACATTTAGTTTTTCTTTTCTGCTCTAAAATTTTGAAATTTTTTATTAAATTTACTTACACGCCCTTTATCTGAAAGTTTTTGTTTACCACCTGTCCATGCAGAATGAGATTTTGGATCAATTTCTAATTTTAAAATTTCACCCTCAGATCCCCATGTTGACCTAGTTTCAAATTGAGTCCCATCGGTCATTTCAACTTTAATTTTGTGGTAGTTTGGATGTGTATTTTTTTTCATAACGAGACTTATAGCAAAAGAATATAGGAAAACAATTAAAAGTTAGTTAATTCTGCAAGCATTTTTTCATTTATTGTATTGCTAGATGCTGATATTTTTAAATTTTCTATTTGAGATAAATTTATATCATTAACTGTACCACCTGCTTCTTTTACTATAATTATACCAGCTGCTATATCCCAGATATTTAAATCTTTTTGAAAGTATCCATCAAGTCTACCCGCTCCTACATAAGCCATATCTAAGGCTGCGCTACCAAGATTTCTTGTAGAAAGATTTTTTGAATCAATTCCTTTGTTATTAGATGAAAATAAACATTCATCCAGTTTGTTTTTTTTTGAAACTCTTATCCTGTGATTATTAATATAAGCACCGTTACTTTTTTCACCAAAAAATAATTCATTTTTAATAGGGTCAAATATTACACCAGCTATAATTTCGTTATCTGATTTTAGACCAACAGAAATTGAAAAATGTGGAATACCGTGAAGAAAATTATTTGTGCCATCTATTGGATCAATAATCCAAATATTATTTTTGTCTTTGTTTTCAATCTTTCCATTTTCTTCACTTAAAAAAGAAAAATTTTTTCTTGATTTTTGAAGTTCTTCTATAAGAATTTTTTCAACTTTTCTATCAGAACTTGTAACAAAATCTTTCGGGCCTTTTTGTGTAACCTGTAGGTTTTCTAACTCTCCAAAATCTCTAATTAAAACTTTTGAAGCTTTTTCAACAGCTTTGATCATGACATTTAAGATTGGGGAAATATTGTTCATTTAATTTAAATTTTTTTAATATATTCAACTGTCCTAGTATCAACAATTATTTCATCTCCACTTTCGATAAAAGGCGGCACCTGAATATTCATTCCATTAGTAAGTGTTGCAGGTTTATAAGATGAAGATACTGTTTGTCCTTTTAAAGCAACATCCGTTGTTTCAATTTTGCACTTAATTTGATTAGGAAGTTCTACAGACAAAGGTTTTTCGTTGTAAAAACTTATATTAACTTCTAAATTTTCAGTTAACATTTTCCCTTTTTCTCCTACGTTATCTTTTTTAATGTTTATTTGTTCAAAAGATTTTGGATTCATAAAATAATAATACAACTCATCTTCATATAAAAAATTAAATTTAATTTCTTCTAATGATGCTTTTTCTATGGTGTCGCTCGATCTAAATCTTTCATTAAGTTTAGTATTTTTATTAACACTTTTCATTTCAACTTGGGCAAAAGCGCCACCTTTTCCTGGTTTTACATGTTGTGTTTTTAGAACTAGCCATAGATCATTTTTATGCTCTACTAACATTCCAACTCTGATTTCATTTCCAGATATTTTCATTTTAATTTTTTTATTGCCTCAATTGGTTTGTATTTTTTATTTTTCCAAATGTAGCTTGAGATAGCTAAAAAGTTAGCTTTATTCAACAAAAGATTTTTATAATTAATATGATTTATTCCACCTATAGCAACAATTGGGATATTTGTAATTTTTTTTACTAATTTTAACAATTTAATGTTTGCTTTAAATTTAATTTTTTTTGTTTTCGAATTATTAAAAGCTCCAATTGCAATATAATTAGCTTTATTTTTAATAGCCTGTTTAACAAGGTTTAAGGAGTTATGGCAAGTTATTCCTATAATTTTTTTTTTTAATATTTTTTGTGCTTTTAAAATTTTCATATCTTTTTGCCCCAAATGACATCCATCAGAATCCAATCTTCTTGCAAGAACAGGGTCATCGTTAACAATAAATCTTACTTTATATTTTTTGCAAATTTTGATTATCTTTTTTCCAATAATTAATTTTTTTCTCTCTTTCTCTCTTTTGAGTCTTAGCTGAAAAAAACTGATTTTATTGGTTTTAAATAAGTCTTCTAATTGTTTATAAAAGCTATTATTTTTGATGATATTTGGAGAGATTAAATAAACAAATTTTTTTTTAATTATTTTTTTTTTCAATATCCCGTGACCATTTTCCTTGCGCCGCTAAAGAACACATATTTGCCCTATGGTTAAAAGTATTTTGAGTACCTTTTATATCTTGAGTATTTTTTGACCAAAATTTCAAAGCACCTTGTTGTAAAGCTCTACCATATGAATAAGTCATAATAAAATTTGTTTTGTTACTCTTATTTATAGAATTCAAATTTTCTGTTGCTTCTGTTTCTGATTGACCTCCAGATAAAAAAGCGATTCCAGGCACTTCGGTTGGCACAGAGTCTTTTAAGCATTTTAGTGTTAATTCTGCAATTTCTTCACTCGAGATTTTTTCTTTAGAATTATTTCCTGGTAAAATCATATTTGGTTTTAATATTGTTCCTTTTAAATCAACTTTGCTGAGAATTAATTCGTCATAACATTTTTTAATTACTTCAGAAGTTTTTTTTAAACAGTCTTCGGCGGTATGATCACCGTCCATTAATACTTCTGGCTCCACTATTGGAACCATCCCGTTTTCTTGAACTAATGCAGCATATCTAGCTAATGCATGTGCATTTGATACAATTGATAATTTGCTCGGACAATCTTTAGATATTATGTATACAGCTCTCCATTTAGTAAATCTTGCTCCAAGTTTATGATATTCTTTTAATCTTTCTCTTAAGCCATCTAATCCCTCGGTAATTTTTTCTTCTGGAGAAGAGGCTAAAACTTTTGCACCTGTGTCAACTTTAATGCCAGGTATTGCACCTGTATCTGATATTAATTCTGGAATTTTTTTTCCAGAAGAACTAGATTGCTTTATTGTTTCGTCATAGAGGATCACTCCACCAATACAATTTTTCATACTATCGGAACTAAAAAGTGTTTCTCTGAAGTTTCGTCTACTTTCAGCGCTTGACTCTACTTTAACGCTGTTAAGTCTTTTCGTCATTGTTCCAGTGCTTTCATCTGCAGCCAAGATTCCTTTTCCTTTTCCAATAACTTTTAAAGCAATATTGTTAAGTTCAGACATTTTGATTTAATGCTTTTATACCAGGTAGAGTTTTTCCTTCAAGGTATTCTAAAAAAGCTCCACCAGCGGTTGAAACAAATGTAAAAGAATCAAATTTTTTGAATTTATTTATTGCAGCAACTGTTTCTCCACCTCCTGCTACAGAAAAAATTTTGTCGTTCATAGTTTTTTGAGAAATTATTTCTAAGATTTTTTTAGTTCCATTTTGAAAATTTGGATTTTCAAAATATCCAGCTGGACCATTCCATAAAACAGTTTTGGAGTTGTTTATTTTTTCTTCAATAGAAGATATTGTTTTTGAACCAATATCCAATATCATTTCATCTTCGTTTATTTCATTTATATTTTTTTCTTTTCCTTCTCCATCCAAGCTTTTAGACACAATAACATCTTTAGGAGTTATAATTTCACAGTTATATTTTTTTGAATTTTCTATAATTTCTTTAATTAAAGGACCACATTCATGTTCGCACATTGATTTTCCTATTCTTATACCTGAATGTTTTAACATTGTATTAGCCATTCCGCCTACAATTATAATATTATTAAATTTTTTTATTAAATTATTTATAATTTTAATTTTTGTTGAAATTTTTGAGCCTCCAATTATTAGAGAAATTGGCTTTTCAATTTCTAAAGTTATCTTTTTTAAAGCATTAATCTCTTCGGTAATTTGCAAACCATAATATGAAGGGATATGTTTTGTAATTCCTTCAACAGAGGCATGCGATCTATGTGAGCACGAAAAAGCATCATTTACATATATATCTCCTAGGGAAGATATTTTTTTTGAAAATTCTTTGTCATTTGTTTCTTCTTCTTTATGAAATCGAATATTTTCCAACATCATTACCGAGCCATTTGGAATTTTATTTATTTCGGATATAGTATTTTCATCTATAAGTTTTTTGTTAAACAAAATTTCTTTATTTAGCAAAATAGACAATTTTTCCGAAATAGGCTTTAAGGACATTCCCTCAACCACTTTCCCCTTTGGCCTACCAATATGAGACATTATTATAATTTTAGCTTTTTTTTCTAATAAAAGTTTTATTGTTGGTATTATTTTTTCTATTCTTGAAGTTTCGGTTATAGCTCCATTTTTCATTGGAACATTAATATCAACTCTTAATAAAACTTTTTTTCCTTTTAAATCTAGATTTTTATTTAAAATATTTTTCATAAAAAAACTAAATTTTATGAATATATTTTGCTAAATCACACATTCTATTTGAAAAGCCCCACTCATTGTCATACCAGGCAGATATTTTGCCCATATTTTTTCCTATTACACAAGTTAATGAAGCATCAACAATAGCTGAAAATGAGTTGTGGTTAAAATCAACCGAGACTAATTTTTCTTCTGTAATATCAACTACCCCTTTTGAAGTTCCTTTTGAGGCTTTGATAAAACTAGAATTAATTTTATCTTTTGTAATTTCTTTTTTTGTACAAAATACTAATTCAATCAAGGAGACGTTTGGAGTTGGCACTCTCATAGCAACACCTTCAAGTCTCCCTTTTAGTGATGGTATAATTTCTCCAATTGCTTTAGATGCACCTGTTGATGTTGGGACAATTGATTGACTCGCAGATCTAGCTCTTCTTGGGTCTTTATGAGAATTATCTATAATTCTTTGATCAGTAGTAAATGCATGAATTGTTGTCATAAATCCTTTTTCTATTTCAAAATTATTATTTAAAATATTTACTACAGGAGCAAGACAATTAGTTGTGCAAGATGCGGCCGAAATTATTTTGTCATTTTTATTTAGATTTTTTTCATTAACACCATATACAATTGTTTTATCAGCATTTTTACAAGGAGCAGAAACTATAACTTTTTTAGCACCATTTTTTAAATGACCAATTAATTTTTCCTTAGAATTAAATTTTCCTGTGCATTCAAAAACATAATCAACATTATATTTTTTCCATATAATATCATTGATATTTGTTTCTTGAGAAAAAGAAATTTTTTTATTATTTAATATTATACTTTTATTATCAAATTTAAGATCTGCTTTTAACTTCCCATGAATTGAATCATGTTTTAATAATAATGAACTAACTTCAGAATTAGATCTATTATTTATGTGTTTAATTTCGATACTTTTGTCTTTATTTTCTATAATGGCTCTTAGTATCATTCTACCAATTCTTCCAAGACCATTAATTCCAACTTTGATTGTCATAAATTAACTTTTAATAAGACTCCTCGTTTTGTTTGTAATATTTTCAACTGTTAAGCCAAAAAAATTATATATTTCTTTATAAGGTGCACTTCTTCCAAAATCCTCAATACCAAAATTTAAACCTTTGTTTACGATATATTTTTTCCAACTATCAGTTGATCCAGCTTCTATGGTTATATTTAAATTTGTTTCTTTTAAAATTTTATTTTTATAATTACTACTTTGTTTTTCAAATATTTCTTGACAAGGAACTGATATAACTTTTGAATAAATGTTTTCTGTGGCTAATTTATGACTAACATCTAACGCTAAGCTGACTTCTGAGCCGCTGGCCATTATTGTTAATCCAATATCCTTATTTGATCTAAATAATTCATAAGCTCCATATGAGCTGAGGTTTTCACTGGATAATTCTTTTCGAACTTGATTAATTTTTTGTCTAGTTAATGCCAATATGCTTGGAGATCTTAGGTTTTTTAGTGCAAGCTGCCAACACTCAAAAGTTTCCATTGTATCAGCGGGTCTAAAAACATTTAAATTAGGGATTGATCTTAAGCCTGATAATTGTTCTATCGGTTGATGAGTGGGCCCATCTTCCCCAAGTCCTATTGAATCATGAGTCATAATATATATAACTCTCTGTTTCATTATTGCTGATAATCTTATTGAAGGTTTGCAATAGTCACTAAAAATTAGGAAAGTTCCTCCATAAGGTATTAGTTCACTATGTAGTGCGATACCATTCATTATTCCACACATTGCATGTTCTCTGACACCATAATGAATATAATTACCATTAAAATTATTGGGCTTAATTACTTTATGGTATTTTGTTTTTGTATTGTTTGAACCAGCCAAGTCTGCTGAACCACCTATAATATTTTGGCTTTCTTTTACAAGTGAGTTTAAAATTTTTTCTGACGATTTTCTTGTAGCTATTTCTTCTTGATTTTTAATAAGATTTTTCTTTTCAGTTTCAAAAATTTTTTCAAAATTATTTTTAAATACTTTATTTAAAATATTCTTTTTTTTATTATAATATTTTTTCCAGTTTTCTTCTTTTTTTAAACCTTTGCTTCCAATATTTCTCCAAACACTCAATATATTTTTTGGAATTTGGAAAGGTTTATATTTCCATTTTAATTTTTTTCTTACTAAGTTTATTTCATTTTCACCCAAAGGGCTTCCGTGAGCAGATGCGCTTCCAGACTTATTTGGTGAACCATAACCAATTTTAGTTTTACATGAAATTATAGTTGGTTTTTTTGCTTTTTGAACTTTTTTTAGCGCTTTGAATATTTGTTTTTCATTATGACCATCTATATCGAGATAATCCCAGCCATAACTTTGAAATCTTTTTTTATAGTTATCCGAAACTGTTAAATTGGTAGGTCCGTCTATTGAAATTGAATTATTATCAAAAAGTATTATTAGATTTTTAAGTTTTAAATGCCCAGCTAAGCTTAAGGCTTCATGACTTATACCTTCCATTAAACAACCGTCTCCTGCAAGAACATAAGTTTTGTGATCAAAAATATTTTTACCAAATTTTTTTTTTAAAATTTCTTCTGCTAAAGCAAAGCCAACAGCATTTGCAATGCCTTGTCCTAGGGGTCCGGTTGTTGTTTCAATACCTGACCCTGAGTGGTATTCAGGGTGCCCTGCGCATATTGAATTTAATTGTCTGAAATTTTTAATATCTTCAATGGAAACACTTTTATATCCAGTAAGGTAAAGAAGTGAATAAAGTAGCATTGATCCATGTCCAGCTGACAAAACAAATCTATCTCTATTTAACCAATCTGGATTTTTTGGATTAAATTTTAAAAAATTTTTAAACAAAATAGTGACAACATCAGCCATGCCCATAGGCATTCCCGGGTGACCAGAATTGGCTTTTTGGACAGCATCCATAGACAAAAATCTGATACAGTTAGCCAATTCTCTATGTTGTTTGTTCAAAAATTATCCTATCTAGACTAAGAAGATTCTATTTAATAATATGTATATATATGAAAACTTCTGACGAAAAAGAAAAAAAACTTAATTTAGCACTTAGCAAACTAAAAAAATTAAATTTTGAAAATCCAGACCTCAAAAATAGTATAGAAAAATTAAGTATTCAAAAAAATCAATTAGAAATTGAAAAAAAAGAAGTTGAAAATAAATACAAAGTATTGACCGAAGAGCATGAAAATCTTCAACAAAAATTAGATTACATTAATACTCAAAAAAAGAATGAACAAAAAAAAGAAACAGAATTTTCAGAAAAAATTGATGAATTAAATCAAGAAACAGATAGTCTATTAGAAGAAATAGATAAATGGCAAATGTAAATATAAAATTTAATGGCAAGGAATTTTTGTTATCTTGTGAAGATGGGCAAGAACCTCATCTAGAGGAACTATCAGAACAACTAAATCAAAAATTTGAGAATTTAAAAAAAGACTTAGGAAATATAGGTGAAAATAAACTTTTATTAATCACTTCGATTAAAATTATTGACGAGTACTTTGAAACAAAAAAAAAAATAGAAGAAAAA
>CACFTX010000009.1 GCA_902569405.1 uncultured Pelagibacteraceae bacterium
TCCAATCAAATATGGAAAAATCAATACTCTAAAGCTTATTCAATTAAATGAATTTTTAAAAAGTGATTTATTTATAGTTTTTGGAGCAAGTTACATTAAGGATGATTTAGTAGATTTTTTGATTAAAAAAAAAGCAATAAATATACATGCTGGAATTTCTCCATACTATAGGGGTACAGATTGTAATTTTTGGGCCCTCTATGATGGCTACCCCCATTTAGTAGGAACGACGATTCACCTTCTTTCAAGCGGTTTGGATGAAGGCCCAATTTTATATCATGCAATGCCAGAAATTAGAGTTAATCCATTTGAGTACACCATGTCTGCAATCAAATCTGCTTTTTTATCGTTGTGTGAAAAAATTAAAGATAATTCGATTTTTGAAATAGAACCCAAAAAACAAAATCAATCTAAACAAATTAGATTTTCAAAAAAAAGGGAATTCAATTCTGAAGTTATAGATAGTTATTTTAATAAAGAAATAGATTTAAAAGATATAAAATTTGACATATCTCGTTTAATAAGACCTTATTTCCCCAAAAAATAGATTTGAATAATAAAAAATTAAATAATTTTTTTTAAGTCCTTTATTATTTTTTTTGCAGCTTTCTTTGTGTGATAATTATTTAGAACTTTTTTGCTATTTTTTAATAATTTTTTTTTTCTTTTCTTATTTTGTATTAATTCAATAATTTTATCAATTAGCAAGTCTGTATTATTACTCATTAAACAATTAACACCATCCTTAAGTTCTGGAATACACTTCTTAATAGTGGTGGATGTTGCCACAAGCCAAGATCTAGCGAAAGCAAAAATAATTTTCGATCTTACACCAACAGGGTATTTTGATGGATAAAATAATAAATCAGTATCATCAAGACTCTTCTTGTTAAATTGTTTTATATTAATATTTTTATTATGAATTATTTCTTCAATATTAGCTGGATTTTTTTTTGGAATACGCATCACTAAATTTAGTTTAACTATATCCATTAATCTATTTTTTTTTAGTTTAGGTAATAACTTTTGATATAATAATTTTACCCCATTATAATCCTGTGTGATGCTGAAACTGAACATTGAAATATTAAAAATTTTTTTTTCTTTTTTTTTAGAATTTTTAAAATTGATTGCGACAGGTAATACTGAAAGATTTATTTTGTTTTTTAATTTTAAATAATCAAAAGGGGAATGTGTATAAATTATATCATAGTTGTTAGTAATTTTTTTTAACCATTGGTGATATTTTCTAAAATGAATTTTTAACATAAGAAGCTTAATTATTCTTTTTAAAAAATTATATCTATTAATTGATAAATAAGTTCTGTAAAATTGTACCTGATCTTGAATATCTTCAAGTAAAGCAATTTTTATACAATTTAGATTTTTACAAGCCATAATAGTATTGGAACCGTGGCACAAAATTATATCATCTTTTTTAATATTTAATTTTCTAATAAATAGTTTTATTTCTAATATTCTTTTGATATTAAAATAATTAGCTTGAAAAAAATTAAATATTGTAATGTTTTTTAAACGAACATTATTTGTTTTTTTGTTAATATTTAAAAATTTAATTTTTTCTTTTTTTAATTCTTTTTTTGCTTTTAAAAAGTCACTAGGTTTGTAAAAACCTTTAACTGTATTAATGGCTATAATATTATAATTCCTTTTAAGTTCTTTAATAAGATTTAAATTGACCTGAGCCGAACCTCCAATGAATGAATTGGGCAAATTTTGACTTATAAAATATAAATTTTTTTTCATGCAGATTAATTATTATAAAATATTATTATGTATATTATTTTATATTCTTAATTAAAAAAAAAACAATAAATTACGGCACCAGAATAGTTGTTAAATTTTTTTATATTCATTGGAATTATAAGTTTTATAGGAAAAAATTATAAATGATTTATCATTTATTAAAAATCAAAATTTATGTCGAAAACATATATAGTTGATTATTATTAAAAAGCAGTTTAAATAAATTATGAAAATTCCAATTTTCAAATTAAATTATGAAAAAAAATTTATAAGACAGTTTCAAAAGAAATCAAAAAAAATATTTTTGTCTGATGCAATAAGTGAAGGAAATTTTGTACAAAAATTTGAAAATAAATTTAAAAAATTTGTAAAATCAAAATATGCAACTGCAGTAAATAGTGGAACTTCTGCTTTAGAGATAGCTTTCAGAGCTATAGGTATTGAAAATAAAGATGTAATAATTCCAACAAATACTTTTTTTGGAACTTCGATACCCATTGAAAGAGCTGGAGGAAGATTTGTTTTATGTGATCAGGAAAAGCATGGAACTGGTTTAGATCTTAAAAAATTTAAAAAATTAATATCTAAAAAAACAAAAGCTGTATGTGTAGTTCACATAGGTGGGCTAATATCAGAAAATTTTTTTAAACTAAAAAGTATTTGTAGAAAAAAAAAAATATACATAATTGAAGACTCCGCTCATGCTCATGGATCAAGAATTGGAACAAAGTTTGCTGGTACCCTTGGCGATATTGGATGCTTTAGTTTTTATCCAACAAAAGTAATGACTACTGGGGAAGGCGGAATGATAACAACAGACAATAAGAAATTTTACAACAGAATATTAAAAATAAAAAATTTTGGAAGAAAGAAAAAAAACTCTCTCCTGATTGATAGTATTGGAAATAATCATAAAATGAGTGAATTTCAAGCTTTACTTGGTTATTTAGAACTTAATAGAGTCAAAAAAAGAATAAAATTAAGAAAGAAATTTGCATTAAAATATTATGAAAATTTAAAAAATAATTCTAATTATGAAGTATTAATTCCAACAAAAGGTGAGTCATCTTTTTATAAATGTATTGTTAAAACAAAAATAAATAGTAAAAAAATTATTAATTTTTGTAAAAAAAAAGACGTAAATTTAACTGGTCAAGTATGGAAAAAACCATTACATAAACAACCTTTGTACAAAAAAAAATGTTCTAATTTTAAATTTAAAAATGCAGATTATTTTTCTAATCATCATATTTGCCCTCCAAATTATCCAGAAATGACAATAAAAGAAGTTAATTATGTGAGCAATTTATTAAATGAGATAAGTAAAAAATGATTATAGCAAAACTAGTCAAAATAAAAAAATTTGAACTTGAAAATGAAAGTATTAAAAAACTCAAAAAAGATGAGGTTTTAGTTAAAGTATCAAGCTCTGCAATATGTGGGTCTGATTTACATTATTTCAGACATGGTGCACTAGGATCTCAAAAACCAAATTTCCCTTTAAGTCTAGGCCATGAAACATGTGGAGTAATTGTTGATAAAAATAATACAAATTTTAAAAATTATCAAAATATTGTTATTGATCCTCTCAATGTGACTAATTGTGAACATAAAGAAAAAAATTTAATAGGAAAATGCGGTTTTAAAAAAAACCTTTGTCCACATCAAAAATATTTAGGATCTTTTCCAACTCCTGGTTCATTCAGAGAATATATAGCAATTCACAAAGATCAAATAACAGTTTTGAATAATCAAATTGATATAAAGTATGGCTCAATGATTGAACCTACTGGAATTGCACAGTTTTCAATTGAAAGAGCAAATATCAATTTTAAAAAAGAAAATAAAATACTTATTCTTGGATCGGGAGCTATTGGTTTGCTAATATCTTCAATATTAAAAATACATGCGGGCGCAGAAGTTACTATAATTGATTGTTTACAATATAGACTAATATCTGCAAAAAAAAATTTTAAAAGTGATATTATTATAAATTCAAATCTTAAAAATGCTAAAAAAAACTTATTTAACAAATTTGATGTTGTTTTTGATTGTGTGACAAATAATGATTCAATAGATTTATCTATCCAAGCTCTAAAAAGATCAGGAAAACTTCTTCTCGTAGGTATTCCAACTTCCGATTTTTTAAAGATTAATCCTCATAAAATTCGAATTAAGGAAATAGATATAATTAATGTTAGAAGATCTAAAATTGATTTTCAAAATACGGTTAATTTAATAATAAAAAATAAGATACCAATTAATAAATTAATTACGCACTCATTTAGTTTAAAAAATATTCAAAAAGCTTTTAATATAGCATCGAAATATTCTGATAAAATTATTAGAGGTATTATTACCTAAATTTGTAAATTGTATATGTATAAAACTTCATTAGTAATCACAACAATTAATAAGCCAAATAAAAATTTAAAAAAATATGCTAAGGGCTGTAAGAAAAAAAATTGGAAATTTATAATTGTGGGTGATAAAAAAACTCCATCAAATTTTAATTTAAAATATTCTTTTTTCATTAATTATAGAAAAAAAATTCAAGGATTAAATTTTATATCTGCTTGTCCTCTTAATAGTTACTCAAGAAAAAATATTGGTTATTTGCTTGCAATGAAAAAAAAGTCTGAAGTTATTGTTGAGACTGATGATGATAATTCACCACTTCGAAATTTTTTTGAACCATTTAAGCTTTACGAAAAAGCCAAAACAATATTCAAAAATGATTGGGTTAATATATGTAATTATTTTATTAATATAAATAATAACTTTGATATTTGGCCAAGAGGCCTTCCTTTAGATAAAATAAAAAAAAGTAATTCTGAAAAAATTCTTAAATCTAATAGAAAAAAAATACTTATTAATCATTCGCTTTGTAATGGTAACCCGGATGTTGATGCTATTTTTAGGTTAATGGATAACTCTAAAAATAACATAAAATTTCTAACTAATAAAAAATACTTTATTAGCAAAGAGAGTATTTGTCCTTTTAATAGCCAGAGCACGAAGTGGTACAAAGACTCATTTCCACTTTTATACCTTCCAACATATTGTCCAATGAGAACTACAGATATATGGAGAAGTCTTGTAACAGAGATCATTTTAAAAAATGATAATCAAAATATTCTTTTTTCTTCTCCGATTGTTTTTCAAAAAAGAAATAAACATGATCTACTGTCAGATTTTAAAGGCGAAATTCCAGTTTATTTGTACAATAAAAAAGTTGTTCAAATTTTAAAAAAAATAAAACTTAAAAAAGGTAAAGATGAATACTTATCAAACTTAAAATTATGTTATTTGGAGTTAATAAAAAATAAAATATTTCCAAAAAAAGAGCTAAAGATTTTAAACGTATGGATTAGAGATTTTAAAAGTATATCAAAGTATTAAAAAATTTATTTGAAGATTAATCTATATATTTTTTTAATTTTGTTTCCTGATATTAAGAAATATGTAGACATGGATTAACACCAGCAAACCTATTATTTAATCTCATTTTTTAAATGTGTGATAAGTTTTTTTTATAATATTTTTAAGAGAAAATTTTCTAGATATGATTTTTTTTGTTAAATTTTTTTAGTATTTTCATATTTAAAATTTTTTGAGAAAATTTTTTATTAAAGCATTTATAAAAATTATCAACACAAATATAATATTTTGTTTATTTTTTAATCTAATCTTACTTTCTTCAATGATTTTATCTATAAAACTTATTTCGCTTGAAAAACCTCCAGAGGTAAAATTTCCAATAATTTCTTTTTTTTTTGTGGAGCCTCCAACATAATTTCCTTTATATAACCTAAAATATAAATCGTAGTCAGCAGAATATTTAAATTTAGTATCATAATAACCGATTTTTTTATAAACGCTTTTTTTTAAAAAAAACCCGGTAGAATGAGAAGTGGCAAAATCAAAATTATAAAGCATTCTTTTAAAATTATAACCATGTTTTAGAATGGTATCTTTTGTGTAGTTTCTTATTACAGTACCAAATACAAAACTAATATTTTTGTTATTAGTGAATTTTTTATGGATTATCTTTAAAGCATTTTTTACAATTGTGTCTCCAGAATTTACAAAAACAATTACCTCACCTTTTGAATGTTTTAATCCCTTATTCATTGCGTAATATATGCCTTTGTCTTTTTCAGAAACTAATAAATTTATATGTTTGCTTTTTTTTATTATTTTTAAAGTTTTGTCAGAAGATTTTCCATCAATAACAATATATTCAAAATTTTTAAAAGATTGATTAAAAATACTTTTTAGAGTTTTATAGATATTTTTTTCATCATTTTTAACAACTGTAATTATTGAAAAAAAGGGTTTTTTAATTTTGTTTTTTTTTACTATGTAGCCAAACATAATGATGTTCAATGCGAGAATTATAATATTTGTAATTATAAATTCTTTATTAGTTGTTTAATTAATATATATAATATAAAAAAGCTCAAATTAATAAAATTTTATAGATCAAGAAAATAAAATAAATTTTTAATCTGAGAATGATGAATATTGCTATATATTTTGAGACATCAAAAGCAACAGGCAGAGTTCACCATCAAAATATAAAATTAATAGAGATATTTCAAAAATATCTCTCAAAAGAATTAAGATCTCTCGAGCAAAAAAAAATTATTGATGAAATTGGATCAAAATCCATAGTATTTTAAAAAAAATGAGCACATACGATTATAAAATCCAAGACTTTATGTATCAAAAAATTAAAAATATTAAAGAACCAACAATTATTGAATTTGGAGTAAAAGAAGGAAGATCAACAAAAATATTCTTGGAAATATGTAAAAATAATGATGGAAAATTATTTTCAATTGACACAGATGATTATTCTAGTTTATTTACAAATCCTAAATGGAATTTTATTCAGTCAAGAGATGACAATTTTAGTTATTTAGAAAATAAATTACCAAAAAAATTTGATATAATTTATTTAGATAGCACCCACGAAGCCGAACATGTAGAAAAAATTTTTTATTATTATTTTAAAAAATTAAACGTTAACGGATATTTTTTTGTAGATGATATTTCATGGTTACCATACTTAAAGTCTGAAAACAGAAATAACTTTTATTGCGAAATAAATAATAAAAAAACTTTTGATAGACTTCTAAGTATTTATTTAAACAATGTAGAAAATTTTGATATTGAATTTAATTTTATTTCTTCTGGAATGTGTGCAATATACAAAAAAAAAGACGAATTAAATAATAAAAAAAAAATTGCAACAAGGGAATTTTCCTTAAAAAATATTTTAAAAAAAATTTTTTATAAATTTAAAAAATGATAAAAACCAACACCGATGGATAGAATAGGTTTAACAGGATCAACGGGAAGTTTAGGCAAAGTTATATATAATAGTAAAAAAAATTATAAAATCTTTTGTTTTAAAGGGGATGTCAGAAATAAAAAAGAAGTTTTTAATTGGATTGATAAAAATAACTTAACAATAATTATTCATCTTGCAGCAATAGTTCCTATAAAAAAAGTAAATAAAAATAAAAAAAAGGCAAAAGAAGTAAATTATTTAGGCACTAAAAATATAGTAGACGCATCAGTAAAAAAAAATATAAAATGGTTTTTTTTCTCTTCCACGTCTCATATTTACAATACTTGTAAAAATAAGATTGCAGAAACAAAAAACCCCCAACCAATTTCTTACTATGGAAAAACTAAATATTTAGCAGAAAATTACATAATAAAAAAATTCAAAAAAAAAAATATTCCTTATTGTATTGGGAGGATTTTTAGCACCACAAGTTCTGATCAAAAAAAAACCTACCTCATTCCTGATTTGAAGAAAAGGATAAAAAATAGCAAAAAAAAAATTTTTTTAAATAATTTAAATCATTTCAGAGATTTTATATCCATGAATGACATATCAAAAATAATTTTCATATTGTATAAAAAAAAATACCAAGGGATATTAAATATTGCTAGTGGAAAAAAAGTTTATTTGAAAGATATTGCAAAAATTATATTAAAAAAATATAAGAAAAAAAACTTTAAATTTGTAGATAATAAATTTCAAACCTGTTTAATTGGTGATATTCAAAAGTTAAAAAAAATAATTAATTTTAAAGTTTACAAGCCAATTGAAAGAATGATTTTTTAATAATATGATGTTTTTTTATTATTATTTAATTTCTTTTGCAATAATTGGATATGGCCTCTTTCTATCGAAAATTTTAGATATAAATTTAAAATCTATTGGTTACTTGGGAATACTGGGTATTTCTTTATTAGTTATAGTTTCATATATTTCTTCAATATTTTTTGTTCATGAATATATATTTAATTCTATAATATTATTTTTAGGTATTTCTTTTTTTTTATTTTTTTATAAAAAAATTTATGATTTTAAAAAAGAGTTGATAAAATTTTTTTTAGTTTTTTCAGTTTTATTAATATTTATTATGGTAGGTAAAAATCATGATGACTTTGGATATTATCATTTTCCATATATTGCATTGTTGACTGAATATACTCATCCTATTGGAATAGGACATTTAAACCCAGGTTTTAGAAATCCATCTTCAATTTTTTTTATTAGTTCTTTATTTTATCTTCCCAAAATTGATTTTTATCTTTTTCATATAACTCCAGCATATTTCTTAGGTTTTGTAAATTTAATTTTAATTAATAATATTTTTAATAAAAGAAATTTTGAAAAAAAAAAATTTATTAATTTTTTAAGTTTAATATTTTTTATATTTATTAATATCTTTTTTTATAGATTGGCAGAACATGGCACAGATAGGTCGGGTCAGATACTAGTAATTTGCAGTTTTATTTGCTTATTATTTATAATTAATAATAGAGTAGAAATTTCAAAAAATGAAAATTCAGATTTTATTAAATTTTTTTCTATTTCAATAAGTTTATTAATTTCTTTAAAACCTTTTTATTTGATATATGCGCCAATATTTTTGTTAATATTTTTTTATCATCATTCGAGAAAAATATTTTTAAATTTATTTTTTAGTAAAACATTTTTCTTTTGTATTAGTTTATTTTTTTTTACAATTTTTTACACATTCATCAATTCAGGATGCATAATATATCCAGCAGTGTTTTCATGTTTTGAAACATTGTCATGGTCATTACCTATTCAAATGATTGAAGATGTAAGAATTTGGTATGAATTATGGGCCAAATCTGGCGCAAGTTCAAACTATGTAGTAGAAGATAAAATTGAATATATTAGTGGTTTTAACTGGTTATCTAATTGGGTAGATAATTATTTTTTTAATAAAGTTCTTGATTATTTGGCTGGCATATTAGTTTTATTTTTTGTAATTGTTTTTTTATTTTACAAAAGAAACTTATCGAAAGTAAATAAAAAACGTGAATGGTTATTAGTTTATGTTTTCATTATTATTTGTTTCTTAGAGTGGTTTATAAAACATCCTCAATTAAGGTATGGAGGATATCATTTAGTTCCTTTGTTACTGTTTTTACCTTTTAGTGTTTTTTTAGAAAAATTTCAATTAAAGTGGGATATTTTTTATAGGAAAGCTACAATTTTGATAATTATTACTTCAATAGTATTTATTGGAAGAAATATAATTAGACTTAATAAAGAATATAATCTTTATAGTTATGAACCTTTGGTAAATTCAAACTTTCATTTTATAGGGGGGGACAAAAATTTTTATTTTAGAATTACAAATTATGTAAATGAACAGATGCCCAAATATCAGAAAATTACGATTTTAGGCAAGGAAATAGTTATTACAGTTGAAAAAGAATAAACTATTTTTTGTAAAAATTATTGTAATTAAATAGTCTATTTTCGAAATAATATATTTTATTAATTTTTTTTATTTCCTTAGAAAATTTATAAAAGTTTTTACCATAGAATTTTTTAATATCATTAATATCTAATAAAGAATTTTTATATAAATTAGGTTTACATAAATTTTTAATATTAATATCTAAAAATTTTTTATAAAATTGTTCAAAATTATTATCAATAACAAAATGAATAGTTAATCCAAGTCCCCTACCGTTAAACTGCAAATATTTTCCTTTTCCATTAAATATTTTTAAATGACAAAGAGTTATAACTGGAGAATAATTTGTTATAATTTTCTTTAAATCTTTGAAAAAATTCCTTACATTATTATGTGGAATTATTATTTGATGTTCCATAAATTTTTTTGGCATTAAGTTAAAGTATACGAGTCTACTATTTGATGGATAAAATGCTTCATTAATATGAAGCAGTTTTTTTTTAAAAATATATTCTTTCATAAGTAGAGCTAAATCTAATAATTTTCTAAATAAAGGATTTAATAAAAAACCAAATCTTAACCAGGATATTTTATTATTTTTGACTAATTTTATTAAATATCTTTTTTTTTCAAAACTTCCTGATGATACCCTTGAATTAAAAAAATTTTTTTTATCAAATTTTAAAAACAAATTATTTTGATTATATATATATTTATTATTATTTAAAAACTTATACAAATTTAAAAAATTTGAAAATTTTCTATTTTCGATTATTTTTACATATGTGCTGTTTAATTTAAAAATTTTAAGTTTAGCACTCAAGATAATTCCTGTTAAACCCATACCTCCAATTGTTAAGCCGAATAATTTTTTATTTTTTTTATTTGATAATGTTTTTGATCCAAAATTAGGGTTAAACAGTCTTATTTCCTCAATATAGTCACTCATGATCCCAAATTTTGGACTAATTCCATGGGTGCAATTAGCAATACATGCTCCAATAGTTACTGATGGATATGAGGGAAAACTGGGAAAAAAAAGTTTTCTTTTAATTAAAAAATTATGAACTTCATATGCTTCTATATTCCCGTTTACTTCTACAAATTTTTTATTTTTACTTAGTTTTATATCATTTTTTAATTTTAGGTTAAGTAACAAACTTCCATTTACAAATGGTAGTGAAGAAATTGAGTTTCCTTTTCCATAAATTGAAAGTCTTTTTTTTTTAAATTTTCTTATATTTTTTATATTAATAAAATTCAATTTTTTTTGGAACAAACCATCTATGCTTCTAAAAATTTTACTGTTCATTTGAAGAATCAATTAAAATTTGGGAAATTTTATCCATTTGTTTTAAAGTTAATAGTGAATTATTTTGAATTCTTAATAATTTGCCATCAAAAGATTTTGTAATTTCAAAATCTGATTTTATATTTTGAATTTCAAAATTGTAATTTGAGCAATTCCAAACATTTTCATCCATTGCATGTATTCCTTTTTTAAATATTTTATTTGTTATTTTTTCAAAATTATCTTTTATTAGAATTACAAAATATTGGTGATTCCAATCTTCTTTAAAATGATCGTTTATAACTATTATATTTTTACTAAGACTTAATTTTTTTTGTAAATATTGTGAATTTTTTTTTCTTTTGATATTCATCTCATCGCATCTTCGAATCTGGCTTAAACCTATGGCCAATTGAAATTTTGTTTGTTTTGGTCTTTCTTTTGGATCAAAGTTAATACTTTTTATTCCCATGCCCGAGTATAAAATTTTTCTATAAACTCTTGGATTGTAGTTTTTTAAAAAGAAAAAAATTTTATCAGATAGAATAGAATAAATTTTTGGATATGAATTTAATATAAATAATAAAATTTTTATCAATAATTTAAATTTATCTATAAAATTATTGTTTAAATTTTTATTGCACCAAGCTTCAATTTCATTATGAAGCTTCGCATTCTTAGTTATTAAGATTCCACCACTTAATGTAGTTGGAATTTTTAATAAACTGGTTGATACAATTCCAACTTCACCAAAATTTCCTGTTTCAAGATTTTTATATTTAGAATTAAAAGATTGAGCACAGTCTTCAATTAAAATCAAATTTTTTTTTAAACAAATGTTATTAATTTTTTCAATTTCGCATGGATTGCCAAAAAGATGAGTAATTACAATTCCTTTACAATCTTCATCTATTTTTTCTAGCTTATCCGGATCAATATTTAAATCTTTACTACTTACATCAATTAATTTTACTCTTAGGTTCAATTGTTTGGCAATTTTAACATATAAAGGAAAACTCATTGAAGAAAAAATTATTAAATCATTTGGTTTAAATAAAAATTTCATACTTAAATAAAAACCCAGTCTTCCAGATGGTAAAAGAGAAATATATTTTTTAGGATATCTATGAGATAATTTTTCTTTTATTTCTTGTTCTAATTTTTTTTTATTAAAAGGATTTAAAATATTAAATATTAAAGAGCCATAATCTCTTAAAGTTAAATCAATTGAAAAAAAAGGTATAGACATATCTTATAATAATTAATTCAATAATAGATAATCATAATTAATGCTACAATATTTATATAAACAAAAAAAAGACTTATTTGCTACTTATAGAAGAAAACTAAGAATTTATGAAAAATATTTTTTATTGGTCACCGTGTTTATCTAAAATTGGAACATTAAAATCCACAATTAATTCAGCAATTTCTCTATCAAGATATGGAAAAAATAAATTTAATGTAAAAATTTTAAATACATGTGGAGAGTGGGACGAATATAAAAGTGAATTTAAAAAATATGATGTTGAAGTAATTGATCTTTTTAAAATTAATTATTTTAACTTTTTACCAAAAACAGGTTTTATAAAAAGTAGATTTTCATATTTAATAATATTTATTTTTTCATTTTTCCCTTTATTAAGAATTTTAAATAAAAAAAATCCAGAATATTTAATAGTACATTTATTAACATCTTTACCTTTATTTTTATTATATATTTTTAGATTTAAAACAAGATTCATTTTAAGAATTTCAGGAATGCCTAAATTAAATTTTTTTAGAAATTTTTTATGGAAAATTTGTGAAAGAAAAATTGAAAAAATAACTTGCCCAACAATTGATTTGATTAAGCAATTACAAAAAAATAAAATTTTCAAAGAAGAAAAATTATTTTTTCTTCCCGATCCTGTTATAAATATAAATAATTTTATTAATCAAATAAATTTATCTAAAAAAGATAATAAAAAACACCCAAGAAAATATTTTATTGCTGTTGGCAGACTAACCAAACAAAAAAATTTTAAATATTTGATTAATGAATTTCATAATTTTGCAAAAAAAAATAATGATTATGATCTATTAATTTTTGGAGAAGGTGAGCAAAAAAAAAATTTAACCAATCAAATAATTAATAAAAGTTTAAATCAAAGAATTTTTTTAATGGGTTATTCAAAAAATATATATTATTATATGAAAAATGCTTCAGCTTTTATACTGTCTTCATTATGGGAAGAACCAGGACACGTAATGATTGAAGCTGCTCTATGTAATTTATTTGTCATATCTAGTGATTGCGAAAATGGTCCAAAAGAATTTCTTCAAAATGGTAATGCTGGTTTGCTTTTTAAAAATAATAAAAAAAATGAACTTCAAAATAAATTAGAAGAATTTATTAATTTAGGCAAAAATATAAATCTAAAAAAAATTAATGCAAAAAATAATTGCAAAGATTATACAATATTTAGACACTACCTATACTTTAAAAGAATAATTTAGTTAATGAAACTTTTAATTAAATTATAGTATTCATTAAGATTTTTTTTTTGGTCAAATCGATGTAGTTTTTTTTTTGAAAATAAAATCATTTTTTTAAATTGATTTTTTTTGTTGAAATAATGATTAATTTTATTAGCAAGTTCCACATAATTACCTACCTCAAATAACAATCCTCCTTTGCCATTTAAAAGAATTTCTTTTGGACCTGTTGGACAATTAGAAGAAATAATAAACTTATTTAAAACTAAAGCTTCAAGTAAAACGTTTGGTAATCCTTCATATTTAGAAGAAAGCACAAAAAGATCAGATTGTTTTACTACTTTAAAAGGATTTTCCATAAAATTTCTTATTTTTACTTTATTTTTTAAATTATTTTCTTTGATAAAATTTAAAAGATTTATTTTTTCGACACCTCTTCCAATGATTAATAATCTAAAATTGATTTTTTTTTTTAATAAGTTTACAGCTTTTAAAAGAGTAATTTGATCTTTTTGTTCTGTAAATCTGCCTAAATTGATAATTTTTAAAACATTTTTTTTATTTTCAAAAAAATTGTCCATTTTGCCTTTTTTAGAATCTTTTAAAATTTTAGAAATATTAAGTGGATTATATATACAATTAACTTTTATATTAAATCTATCCAACATTTGTTTTTTAAATTCTAAGCTATTAACAATTACTCTATCAGCCAGTGATATTATTTTTTTATATATAATTTTTTTAATAATATTATGATACCATCCAGATGGAGATGAATTGCTTCTTACAATAATTTTGATATTTAATAATTTACACAATAAAATACAATAAACGTTGGCTTGAAAAGAAAAAACTACACAATTTTTATTTTTTCTTAAATATTTAAATAGAACGAATAAACATATAAGATAATTTATTCTAATATTGATATTTTTCGATATTTTTTGTGAAGGTGTTAAAAATTTTATTTTTTTATTAAATTTATTCTTAAAGACTTTTAAAGTAGTGCATATGGTAACATTTTCAATTTTAGAGACTAGAAAATTTGATATAATAAATAAATTTTTTTCTACACCACCCCCACCTATGAAAGGCATAAAAAGTATTAGTTCTTTTTTTTTTTTAATTTGTTTTTTCAGAATTTAGATTTTTTTTATACTTTAAACTTTATTGACATATCCACATATTAAACATTTATACACTTTTTCTTTTATACTGGTTAAGTATGAATTTTCACATTTTGTACAAGTATTTTTAAAATTGTATGTTTCATTTTTTTCATAAAATTTTTGGTGTTGAAAAAGATCTTTAAATTTTAAAATAAGTAAATCAAAAAAACTTATAAAAATTTGTAATTTTGGTATTTTTGATGCACCTTTATTTCTATGTTTAAAATGAATAGGTGTCTCAACTAATTTAGCGTTAAGTTTTTTCATTAACCAAACAATTTTAACTCCTAGACTATAACCTTCGGCATTTAATTCATCGTAAGGTAGTTTTTTTATTAATTTTACACTATAAATTCTGAAGTACGTTGTTATTTCAAATAAATCTATATTTAACAATTTTCTAGCAACATAATTTCCCATCATAGAAACAATTTTCCTTAAACCGGTATAATCACATTTACCACCATCACAGTATCTTGATCCGATTACAAAATTGTCTTCTGTAGCTTTTGATAATAAAAAAGGTATTGAGCTTGGTTCATGTGATAAGTCGGCATCCATAGTAACTAAAAAATCATAATTAAATTTAATCGCATATAAAAGACACAGTTTATGAGCAGTACCAAGACCAAGTTTTTTTTCTCTCTCTATAAAAATTATATTTCCATTTTTTTTATTTAAATTTTCAATAAGTTCTTTTGTCCCATCTTTTGATCTATCATTTATAATAAGTATTTTGGAAAAATTAGAATTATTATTAATTTCATTAATTAAAATTTCCAAATTTTCAGCTTCTTTGTATGTGGCTAGAGAAATTAAAATTTTTTTATTTTTCACAGTAGTTAAATTTTCAAAATATAATACTTTTAGTCAATTTTTCAAAGTTTTGACATAAATTTATATAAATTTATGTTTTTAAATTTATTAAAATATAAACTAAAATCTTAAAAAATGTTAATTAACAAAAAAAATGTTATTTATTTGTTGTTAAGTTTTTCCATATTTTTAGGTTACTTTCTAGAAGAAAATTCAAGTGGAGGAGCAAAACTTGATCACCAATATTTATTGCCATTTATTGAGAATTTTAAAATAGATTTTGAAAGTGGGTTAAATTCTTTTTTAACAAACTCAGGAAGCTTAATCCATTCGCCTGTATTTTATTTGCTTATTGGTATGTTGTTGCGATTAGTACACAACATTCAAGTTATTAATATTTTTT
>CACFTX010000010.1 GCA_902569405.1 uncultured Pelagibacteraceae bacterium
TTTAAATCAACTCTTATTAAATTTTGAACATAAACAAAATTTTAAAGATGAAGATTTTTATGTAAGCAAAAGTAACTATTTTGCATTTAATTTAATTAATACATGGCCAAAATGGGAAAAAAAATTTTTAAATATTTGTGGTGATAATTTTTCAGGGAAATCACATTTAACAAATATATTTTTGAAAAAATTTAAGGGAATTAAAATTAATGCGCATTCATTAAAAAATGAAAATTTACAAGAACTTAAAATTCATGAAAATATTATCTTAGAAAATTTTGATCAAAATATTAATGAAGTTTTAATTTATTCTTTATTCAACATTATTGATCAAGATAATAAATATCTAATTATAAATTCCACCACACCTATAAATGAAATGAATTTTAGATTAGATGATTTAAAATCTAGAACAAAAAATTGTCTTTTTGCAAAAATTGAGAAACCTGATGATGAACTTATGTTTGCCTTAATCTTAAAAAATTTTTCTGACCGTCAGGTTGTGATAGATAAAAAACTGATTGATTTTATCATTAAAAGAATAGATAGATCGTATAGCAAAATATTTGAATTCATATATAAAATTGATGAATTAAGTTTAAAAAGAAAAAAAGCAATTGATTTTAAAACGATTAAGGAAGTATTGAGAGTTTAACTTGAATAAATATAGAACACATAACTGCGGCGAATTAACTAAAAAAAACACCTCAAAAGATATTATTTTATCTGGTTGGGTAAATAAAAAACGTGATCATGGCAACTTGTTGTTTATAGATCTAAGAGATAATTACGGTGTCACTCAATGTGTAATTGATAAAAGCAACAAACACTTTATTAAGTTAGAAAAAATCCAACTTGAAAGTGTTATTAAAATATTAGGAAAAGTCGTAGAGAGGGATAAAGATACTATAAATTTAGAACTTAAAACCGGAGAAATTGAAGTTGTTATAGATACATTTGAAATACTTGGTCACTGCAAAGAACTTCCGATGCCAATATTTACAGATCAAGAGTACGCAGAAGAGATTAGACTTAAATATAGATTTTTAGACTTAAGAAGAAAAAAAATACACGAAAATATTATTTTAAGATCTCAGGTTATTTCTTTCATCAGAAAAGAAATGAATGAATTAGGTTTTTTAGAGTTTCAAACTCCAATTCTAACTTCTTCTAGCCCAGAAGGTGCAAGAGATTTTCTAGTCCCAAGCAGGTTAAATCCTGGAAAATTTTATGCTCTACCACAAGCACCTCAGCAATTTAAGCAATTAATAATGGTTTCAGGATTTGATAAGTATTTTCAAATAGCACCATGTTTTAGAGATGAAGATGCAAGAGCGGACAGAAGTCCAGGTGAATTTTATCAACTTGATTTAGAAATGTCATTTGTTGAACAGGAAGATGTTTTTAATGTAGTTGAGAAGTTGATGATAAATTTGTTTAAGAAATTTTCTTCTAAAAAAATTTTAAGTAATAAATTCCCAAGGATTCCTTATAAAGAAGCAATGTTAAAATATGGAACTGATAAGCCAGACTTACGAAACCCATTATTAATTTATGATTTAACGAATGTTTTTACTCGAGAAGATGTAAAATTTGATATTTTTAAAAAATTAGTAAAATCTGGATCAAAAGTACGAGCAATTGTTACAAAAAATACAAAAGATAAACCAAGAAGTTTTTTTGATAATATAGACAAATGGGCCAAAAGTGAAGGAGGCTCAGGCTTAGCGTATTTTACAATTGAAAATCAAAATGAAGTTTCCGCAAAAGGTCCAGTAGGTAAATTTTTTTCCAAACAATCTTTGGAAGAAATTATGAAAATTACAGGAGCCAAGATAGGTGACAGTATCTTTTTTGCATGTGGAAAAATAAAAGATGTTGAAAAAATTTCATCTCTAGCAAGAGAAAAAATAGCTCATGATTTGAATTTAATTGATAAGAATTCTTTTGCTTTTTGTTGGATAGTCGATTACCCAATGTTTGAAATCGATGATGATAATAAAATTAAATTTAGTCACAATCCTTTTTCAATGCCTCAAGGAGATATTGAAAAAATCGACTTTAAAAATCCATTAAATATAAAAGCATACCAGTATGATATTGTTTGTAATGGTATTGAGCTATCATCTGGAGCCATTAGAAATCATAGACCTGAATTAATGTATAAATTATTTTCTTTGGCAGGTTATGATAAAAATCAAGTTGATGAAAAATTTAGTGGAATGATTAATGCTCTGAGCTATGGAGCACCTCCACACGGCGGAATAGCACCTGGAGTTGATAGAATTCTAATGCTTTTAGCTGATGAAAAAAACATAAGAGAAGTGACAATGTTTCCAATGAATCAAAATGCTCAAGATTTAATGATGAATGCACCATCTGAAGTTTCAGAAAATCAATTAAAAGAACTTAATTTATCTTTAAAAAAAAGGAAATAAATTTATTTTTTCCCTTTTAGGTTAATCTTAATATCTGATAGGTCGACAAGATTTTTTTTGTAATTACTTCTTATAAAACCTTTACTTGTTATATCTTTAACAATTTTCAAAAAATGATTTTGATCTTCAGAATTTTCTTCATCTGCTGTTGAAGATTTTTCCGAGCTTCCTATTGATGGAGTATGAGCTAAATCTTCCCTATTTTGGTAGGATATAGCGAGTTCTCTAAAAATATAATCTAGCATAGATGTTGCACTTAAAATTCTGTCATTTCCGTAAACTTTACCCGAAGGTTCAAATTTAGTTCCAACATAAGCATTAATAAATTCATCAAGAGGCACTCCATACTGAAGACCTAAAGATATTGCAATTGCAAAGTTGTTCATTAAAGCTTTTACAAGCTCACCTTCTTTACTTGTGTCTATAAAGATTTCACCAATTTTACCATCTTCGTATTCACCAGTATGCAAGTATATCTTGTGATTGCCAATGGTTGCTTTTTGTATATAGCCTTTTCTTCTGTCAGGCATACCAAATCTTTTGCTTACACTATCATTAATTTTTTTTACAAACTTTGCATTTGTGTCTTCTGTAACTATTTGAGGCTTTGTTTTTTCTGATATTATTTCTACATTTTTGCTGCTTTTATCATTATTGATATTTTTGCCGTCTAAATTTTTTGTTTTCCTATTGTCTAATTTGACATCCAAAATCTCAAATTTTCCATCATCTCTCTTTTCAAGCTTTGAAAGTTCCGATTCATTAATATCATCTAGATAGTGGCTTACTTTAAAGTTACAAGTATAATATGTTTCTACTAAGTATTTTGCCATTTTTCCATTTTAAGTTATTTTTTTTTGAGTCTTAATATAATATTGTATATACAAATTATTATTTTAGTCTAATTTATTTTTTACAATTTTGAATTGAAATAATTATAAAAAAACATGTTGACTTTTTTTAAAAAAATTTTCACCTGGTGGAATCGTGCAACATTAGGAACAAATATTCAAACATTTTTTTTTGGAAAATATGTTGGAAAAGATTTTTTTGGCAACAAATATTACCATAATAAAAAAGGAAAAAGGTGGGTTATTTATAAAGATGAAGTTGATGCATCAAAAATACCTAGCGAATGGTATTCCTGGATGCATCATACTAAAAATAAAATTGAAAATATTCATGATTTAAAAAAATATGATTGGCAAAAACCGCATCAGCCAAATCAAACTGGAACAGACAATTCACACCATCCAAATAAAAATAATGACAAAACCAATAAAAAATATACAACCTGGAAAAATTAGTTTTATAGTTTTTTTATTAATTATTTTTTTTTTAATTAATCATTCTTTATTAAATTCTTCTGAAAATTCTAATTTTTTAGAAGGAGATTTTGTCGAAATTAAAATTTTAGATAAGGTAAGTTCTAAAAATAGTCTTTTAAAAATTAAAATTGGAGAGGAAAAAACATTTAAAAATCTTATTATTAAATCACTTAGATGCAAAAATTCTAAGTTCGACGACAGTCCCGAAATTACAGCTTATTTACAAGTAAAAGATATTACAAATAAAAAAAATGACGAAGTTTATGTTTTTAATGGCTGGACTTTTTCTTCAGGTCCTACAATAGAAACTTTTGATCATCCAGTTTATGATATTTGGCTCACTAATTGTTATTAAAGAATTTTTTCGTTATCTAACCAGCTAACATTAAAATCTGAATTGATAAATTTTTCATTATTTAATAATTTTTTATGCAGAGGTATTGTCGTCACAATCCCTTCAATCACGAATTCATCTAATGATCTAAGCATCCTTTGAATAGCTTCTTCTCTATTTCTTCCATGACATATTAACTTACAAATCATACTGTCATAATATGGAGTTACTTTATACCCTTGGTAAATTGATCCATCTACTCTAGTTCTAAACCCCGATGGTTGATGACACATTCCAATAAGTCCTGGAGAAGGTTGAAAATTTTTACTAGGATCTTCCGCATTAATTCTACACTCAATGGCATGACCTCTTGGGTTGATATCACTTTGTTTAAGAGCGGTATTTCCTGTAAAAGCGATAAATATTTGTTCTTTTATTATATCAATTCCCGTAACCATTTCCGTTACAGGATGTTCCACTTGAACTCTTGTGTTCATTTCTAAAAAATAAAATTTTTTATCTTCATAAATATATTCAACGGTACCAGCTCCTTCATAGCCAATTTTGCTTACCATATTTACAGTTTTTTCGAGTAGATCATTTCTTAATTCATCAGTTAATATTGGGCTAGGTGTTTCTTCAATAAGCTTTTGATGTCTTCTTTGGACTGAGCAATCTCTCTCATGCAGATGTACAGTTCTATTTTTACCAGATAAAACTTGTACTTCGATGTGTCTTGGATTTTGAAAAAATTTTTCAATATACACTTGATCATTAGCAAAAAATTTTTTTGCTTCAGATTTTGCGGATAAAAATAATTCTTCAAATTTTTTTTCTTCAAAAACTATTTTCATTCCTTTTCCCCCACCTCCACCTGCTGCTTTTATCAAAACTGGAAACCCGATTTTTTTAGAAATTTCTTTTGCTTGTTTAATATCAGCAATACCTCCTTCAGAACCTTCAATTACCGGTAGTCCATTTTCTTTAGCAATTTTTTTAGCTTGTATTTTGTCACCCATCATTTTTATAAGTTTTGATGATGGACCAATAAACTTAATTTTATTATCTTCGAGAATTTTTGCAAAATTTGAATTTTCAGACAAGAATCCATATCCTGGATGTACAGCTTCTGCTCCAGTAAGCTCAATTGCAGACATTAAGGCAGGTATATTTAAATAACTATTAGCAGGTTGATGAGAACCTATGCAAATACTTTCATCTGCTAGTTTTACATGCATGCTTTCTTTATCAACATCTGAATGAACTGCTACAGTAGATATTCCCCATTCTTTGCATGCTCTTATTATTCGAACTGCAATTTCTCCACGGTTTGCAATCAATATTTTTTTAAACATTACTCTAGAATTATAAGTACCTGACCAAATTCTACAGGCTGACCATCTTTAACTGAAATTTTTTTTACTACTCCATCCAAGGTAGAAGGAACATGATTCATTGTTTTCATAGCCTCAACAATCATTATTGTATCACCTTTTTTAATTTTTTTTCCTACTTCAACAAAATGTTTTGCACCTGGTTCGGGAGCCAAATATGCTGTTCCAATTATAGGACTTGTAATTGATTTAGAATCATCAATTTCATCTACATTAGAATCTTGAATGTTTGCTTCAATATCGATGTTCTTTGTAGATTTTTTTAAATCTTCTAAAACATCAATTAATTTTTTAATTATTTTTTTATCTACTTCCATTTTTTAACAATTCATGCATTGCAATTATGGCTAAAATATATCCATTGGCTCCAATACCGAATATTCCCCCAGTAGCCACATCACTTATTAATGATTTTTGTCTAAATTCTTCTCTCTTATAAATATTAGAGATGTGAAGCTCAATGATTGGTTTCTTAAATATGCTTAACGCATCTCTTATAGCAACGGATGTGTGAGTAAAGCCCGCGGCGTTAATTATTATACCGTCATAATTATTTCTTGCTTCTTGAATGAGATTTACAATTTCACCTTCTATATTTGATTGAGTAAAATTTAAATTAATATTCAATTCTTTTGATTTTTTTAAACAATCCTTTTTTAGCTCGTCAAAAGTGGTAGATCCATATTGTGATTGTTCTCTTTCACCTAATAGATTAAGATTTGGACCGTTAATGATTAAAATATTATTACCCATCTAATAATTATATATTATGAAAAATATAAAAAAAATAAAAATTAAAATAAATGGTAAATTATCAATAATTCAACATAATACTACTTTATATAGCTATCTAAAAAAACTTAAAGTTCCATTAAAAAAGGTAGCAATTGAATTAAATCAAGAAATAGTTAATAAAAAACATTTAAAGAAAATTAAATTAAAAAAAAATGATAAAATTGAAATAGTTCATTTTATAGGTGGAGGTTAGAATTGATGAAAGATCAGTTAAAAATTGCTAATAAAAAATTTAACTCTAGATTAATAGTTGGAACTGGCAAGTACAAAAATATGACAGAATGCGCAAAAGCAGTAAAATTTTCAGGAGCAGAAATTGTTACTGTTGCGGTAAGAAGAGTAAATATTATTGATAAAAGTAAACCATTATTAATGGACTATCTGGACCCTAAAAAAATTACATACTTACCTAATACAGCGGGATGTTTTAATTCTAAAGATGCACTTAGAACCTTGAGACTTGCAAGAGAAATAGGCGGATGGAAACTGGTAAAACTTGAAGTTCTAGGAGATAAAAAAACTTTATATCCCGACATGATTGAAACATTAACTTCAACAAAAATTTTAACAAAAGAAGGTTTTAAGGTAATGGTTTACTGCACCGATGATCCGCTTATGGCAAAAAAATTAGAAGATGTTGGTGCAAGTGCAATTATGCCTTTAGCTGCTCCCATAGGATCAGGTCTAGGAATTCAAAATAAAATCAATATTCAAATAATTAGAAATCAAACAAAGTTACCAGTTATTATTGATGCAGGTCTTGGACAAGCTTCAGATGCTGTAATTGCTATGGAGTTAGGGTGTGACGGTGTTTTGGTAAACACAGCGATTGCAAAAGCTAAAGATCCATTTCAAATGGCTTTAGCTTTTAAAAATTCAGTAATCGCTGGCAGACAATCTTATATTTCAGGTAGAATGGAAAAATCATTACTTGGAAAACCTTCTTCTCCAATAAAAGGAATTATTTAATTTTTTTTCTTATTAAATCTTTTTTTGTAAAATTTTTTTTTTTTAAAAGAATTTTTTTTAATATTTTTCTTATTCTCAGTTTCTTTTGTATTATTGATTGTATCTGCTTTTTTAATATGAGAAAAATTTTCTACTTTTTCTAAAGTTTTTTTAGATTTATTTTGAAGGTTAATAATATACTCTGGTATTATTAAAGAATTATCGGCTATTATTTTTATTTTAGTTTTATTTTTCTTTTCAAAATAATTTAAATCGTCGATAAAATTATCTTTCATGAAATTTGAAATTTTTTCACAAATTTTAAGTTCAACAAACTTAGCTTTATTTGCAATAGATTTAATTTCTATTAATTTTAAAACTTTAAATGCAAAAGATTCATCTGTTAATGCAACTTCCCATTTAACAACACTTTCTCTTAATCTTTGTCTGGACATTTCAAGCAAACCAAAGTTACTTATACGACCTATTTGAATTCTTGCTCTGTCCGATCTACATTTTTCTTTTAATCTTTTTTCAACCAATCGTCTGTTTCCATAATTAAGCATGTCAATAAAATCAATAATAATTAGACCAGACAGGTCTCTAATTTTTATTTGTCTAGAAATTTCATTAGCTGCTTCTAGGTTTGTGTCTAAAGCTGTACTTTCCACATTTTTTTGTTTTATTGATTTTCCAGAGTTTACATCTATTGAAACAAGAGCTTCAGTTGGGTTTATAACCAAATAGCCACCAGAATTTAATTTTACATGAGTGTTAAAGATATCATTTAACTTTGCTTCAATATTTTCTTTATAAAAAAGTGGAATTTTATCACGGTATTTTTTTATTTTTTTGACATGATTTGGCATTATTATTTTCATGAAATTTTGAGCTTTTTTGTAGCCGTCACTGCCTTCAACAATTATATTTTTTGTCTCTTCATCAAACATATCTCTTATAGTTCTTTTAATGATATCACTTTCTTGATGAATTAATGATGGTGCAATAGAATTTATTGCAGTTTCTTTAATTGAATTCCATACATTAATTAAATTTTGAAGGTCATGATCAATTTCATTTTTTGTTTTATTTGATCCTGCTGTTCTGACAATTAAACCCATCTCACTGGGTATTGTAATTTCATTAAGAATGTTTCTTATTTTTTTTCTATCGTTTGGGTTAAAAATTTTTCTAGAAATCCCACCACCTTTTGGAGTGTTAGGCATTAAAACAATGTATTTGCCAGCTATTGAGATAAAAGTTGTTAAAGCTGCACCTTTTAAACCTCTTTCATCTTTTAAAACTTGAACAAGAATAACTTGGTTTGGTTTTATAACTTCTTGGATTTTATATCTCTTTGGGCGATATTTTTTTTTGTCTTTTATTTGATCTCCATTTGCATTTACATTTTCAGGACTTTTTTCCACTGGATCGGTTATTTCTAAATTTCCTTCACTTAAATTTTTTTCTTCTAACTTTTGACTCTCTTTTTGAAGCTCCTCTCTGTCTTTTTCTTCTTCTTCTTTTATTTTTTCTAAATCACTTTGTGGAATTTGATAATAGTCTGACTGGATGTCGTTAAAAGAAAGAAATCCATGTCTATCTCTGCCAAAATCTATAAAAGCAGCCTGTAAAGATGGTTCAACTCTACTTACTTTACCAAGGTAAATATTATTTTTTATAAGATTACTTTTTATGCCTTCGTATTCGTAATCTTCAATATGTCCATTTGATTTAAGTACAACTCTAGTTTCATTTGGATGCGAAGCATCAATATATAAATTTTTTTCCATAAAATTTTGATTAATTGTTTCATTATTTGTTCAATTTTTTTAAATTTTGTATTAATTTTTGTGCCATATGTTTAACAAATTCGTATATTAAATAATACAAAAATGAGTCGATTTGTTAAAAATATCTTAATATTGATTTCAAGCAGTTTTTTAATTGGCGCTATATGCTTACTTGCAATTTTATGGGTATTTTCAAACAATTTACCAGATTATAAGTTTTTAAAAAATTATAAACCTCCAGTTTCAAGCAAAGTTTATTCTGGAAAAGGTGAGCTAGTAAGTGATTTTTCTTCTGAAAAAAGAATATTTATTCCTTATGAAGCTATTCCGGAAAAAATAATAAATTCTTTTTTATCTGCTGAGGACAAAAATTTTTTTACACACCCTGGAGTTGACGCCAAAGGCGTATTAAGAGCGGTAATAAAAAATATATCAAATATAATCTATTCAAAAAGATTAGAGGGCGCCTCTACTATAACACAACAAGTTGCTAAAAATTTTTTACTTAGTAACGAAGTAAGCATTAATAGAAAATTAAAAGAAGCAATTCTTGCATTTAGAATTGAAAGGGCATTAAGCAAAGAAAGAATTTTAGAACTATATCTAAATCAAATTTATTTAGGTGAAGGAACATATGGAATAGCTTCAGCAAGCCTTAAATATTTTGATAAATCAATTAATGAATTAGAATATAAGGAAGCTGCGCTCCTAGCGGCTTTACCTAAGGCTCCAAGCAGATACAATCCTTACAAAAATATTAAAATTGCAAAGTTTAGAAGAAATTTAGTTTTAAAAAATCTATTTGAAAACAAATATATTTCAAAAAAGGATTACAAAAATTTTCAAGAGAGTGAAATAATATTAAAAAAAAGAAAAAAAATCTACTTAGAAGACACTCGTTATTATGTTGAAGATATTAGAAAGACTATAGTTGAAAAATTTGGATTTGAAAAAGTATATCAACAAGGATTTAATATAAAAACTCCTTTAAATTTAGATTTACAAAATATCGCTACCCATTCTTTGAGAAAAGGACTTATTGAATATGACCAAAGAAAAGGATGGAGAGGTCCCATAGGTAATAAAAAAAAATTTCAGAATTGGAGTAAAAATTTAGAAAAATATGAATTAGAAAATTCTATAGGTTGGAAAATAGCGATAATAAAAAAAATTGATGAATTTTCAATGAAAATAGAAACAAAAGATAAAGAAAAAGGTGTAATTAATTTTCAAGATATATCGTGGATCAAAAAAAATTTTAAAGGTTTGTTTGAAGTTGGGGATTTAATTTATGTTAAAAAGAAAAATGAAAATATCTATGAATTAAAACAACTACCAAAAGCAAATGGTGCAATTGTAGTAATGGATCCTTTCACTGGGAGAGTCATTGCATTAAGTGGTGGCTTTAGTTTCAAAAAAAGTGAATTTAATAGAGCTACTCAAGCATTAAGACAACCAGGCTCAGCTTTTAAACCTTTTATCTATACTTTAGCTTTGGAAAATAACTATTCACCCTCAACATTAATTCTTGATGCGCCGTTAGTTTTAAAGCAAGGATCAGATTTAAAGATGTGGAAGCCAGAAAATTATGGAAAAAAGTTTTATGGTCCATCAACTTTAAGAAAAGGACTAGAAAAATCTAGAAACTTAATGACAGTTAGAATAGCTCAAGATTTGGGTTTAAAAAAAATAGTTAATTTTTCAAAACAACTTGGAATTTATGAAAACCCCGAAGAACTTTTATCAATTTCGCTGGGTTCTGCAGAAACAACACTTATAAAATTAACTACGGCATATTGCTCATTTCTAAATGGTGGTAAATTGGTTAAACCAATTATGATTGATAGAATTCAAGACAGCGAAGGTAATACAATTTTTAATAGTGAACGGAGAATATGCAAAGATTGTAAACACCTATCGTTTGATAGTACAAATGTTCCAAAAATATCAGATAGTTTTAGTCAAGTCTTTTCAAAAGAAAGTGCATATCAGATGATATCAATGCTTGAAGGGGTAGTTAAAAGAGGAACCGGAAAAAAACTTAAAAATTTAAATTTAGATATAGCTGGAAAAACAGGAACCACAAATAAAAACACCGATACTTGGTTTATAGGTTTCACATCAAAATTAGTTATAGGAGTTTATGTTGGCATGGATGAGCCCGCTCCTCTTGGAAAACACGAAACAGGAGCCAAAACAGCTTTACCCATTTTTAAAGAATTTGTTAAAAAAGCTATCAAAAAAAAAGACGCTAGACCTTTTAAAGTTGCTGACAATATTATTATGATGGTAGTTGACCCTTTAACTGGTGAAAAATCAAGTTTTGCATCAAAAAAAACAATTATTGAAGCGTTTAAAAAAAATAATATTTTTTCCAGAAAAAATAAAAATCTTGATATTAATAATAGATTTAAGAACGATAATATATTAAGGTTTTATTAATGGAAAATGAATTTTTAAATCATAAAAATGAAATTACAAAGATCACTCAAAGAATAAAGGAGTATCTTTGAAAAGAATAAAATTAGACATATACTAGAGAAAAACAATCAAAAAGTATTAGAATCGAATTTTTGGAAAAATAAATCCGAAGCTCAAAAGATTTTAAAAGAAAAAAAACTTCATGAAGATTTAATAAATTCTTATGAAAAATCTACTAAAGATCTTGTCGACCTTGAAGAGTTCCAAAAGTTAGCTATTGAGGAAAATAATCAAGCTATAATTAATGAAAACATAAAAAAAATAAAAAATTTAAAAGATTTAGCAAAAAATAATGAGATAAAATGTTTTCTTTCAAATGAAAATGATGGACTAAATTGTTATTTGGAAATACATGCCGGTGCCGGAGGAACTGAAAGTCAAGATTGGGCCGAAATGTTAAGGAGAATGTACGTAAAATGGTCAAATAATAAAAATTTTAAATTTCAAATTATTAGCGAACATAAAGGAGATGAAGCAGGCCTTAAATCTTCAACAATTAAAATTGAAGGTGATTATATTTATGGTTTTTTGAAATCAGAGTCTGGTATTCATAGACTAGTTAGAATATCTCCATTTGATTCTGGAGCAAGAAGACACACAAGTTTTGCTAGTGTATGGGTTTATCCTGTTGTAGATGAAAATATAAACATTGAGATCAAAGAAAAAGATTTAAGAATCGACACATATAGATCAAGTGGAGCAGGAGGACAACATGTTAATACAACAGATAGTGCTGTAAGAATTACTCATATTCCATCAAAAATTGTTGTTCAGTGCCAAAATGAAAGATCACAACATAAAAATAAAGAAACATGCATGAATATGTTAAAAGCAAGACTTTATGACTATGAAATAAAAAAACGACAAAAGGAAACAGAAAATTTGGAAAGTTCTAAATCAGATATTGGATGGGGCCATCAAATAAGATCTTATGTTTTACACCCATATCGTTTAGTCAAAGATAATAGAACAAATCACGAAAGTACAAATCCAGACAAAGTTTTGGATGGAGAGATTGATGATTTTTTAGAAAGCTCACTATATAAAATAAATGCTTAGAATATTAATAAAGATTTCACTCTCCTTAGTTATCCTTCTTGGATTATTGATCGGCTATTTAAGTACTTTTGGCATTGAAACAAATAGTTTTAATAAACTAATTCAAGACGAAGTATCGAAATCAAATGAAAATGTTAATGCAAAATTAGAAAAGGTTAAAATATTATTAAATTTATCTAGATTTTCTATAAATCTTCAAGCTTCAGACGTAGACTTATTATTTGAAAACAAGATAGTTAAACTTAAAAATATTTCAACTAACTATTCTTTAAAATCTTTTATACATAGAGAATTTGGAATAAAAAATGTTTTTATATCAACTAAAGATAATAATCTTAATGATATAATAAGTTTTATAAGAGTTTATAAAAATAATGCTCAATTAATTATTCTTGATAAAATTTTAAGCAAAGGTTCAATTAATGCAAATTTAGAAATTAATTTTAAGGATGATGGAAACATAGACGAGAA
>CACFTX010000011.1 GCA_902569405.1 uncultured Pelagibacteraceae bacterium
TATTAATAAGCCAGCATATAGTAGGGTATTTTTATTCATTATTTTAAATACTCTCTTTTTCTTGATAATTTAAATCTTCTGTAGACCAATATTATAACTAGCAATGAAAACACTGCTGCAATTCTAAACTCTGTTCCAAGCAAGTAATCTGCCCATTCTTCAAATATACCCAGGCCCATACCAGAAATTGCTACAGCTGGTAGATTTCCTAGTCCTGCAATAATTACAATCATGAAAGATCTTACTGTGTAAGGTAGTCCTGTATAAGGGTGAAGTGTGAATGTGATTGCTATACATGCTCCTGCTATTCCACATAGCGCTGCATTAATTCCAAAAGTTGATGCATAAACTTTTTCAGTATTAACACCTAAAATTTTTGCTGCTCTTGCATTTTGAGCTGTTGCTCTAATTGCACGACCTAATTTTGATTTTTTCATATAAATAACAAGAATTATTGCTGCAATTATGCAAACTAAACCTGAAAATATTTTAGCATTAGGAATTGTAACCATACCATCAAACAACATAGTTGTTCCAAAATTAGATTGAGCAACAACAACATCTGCACCGAATGCAAAGTTCATTAGCTGTTGAGCTAAAATACTAATTCCAAAAGTTGCTAAAATTGAAATAAACAAGTCTCTATCTACAACTTTATTTATTACTAATTTATACATTCCAACACCTACAAAATACATAATGATTGGCGAAACTATAACTCCAAATGCTGGATGGATTCCTGATAAGTACATAAAGTAAGCAATGTAACCTCCCATGATTACTAATTCTCCTTGAGCAATATTAATTATATTCATTACTCCCCATTGTAATGCCATTCCATAAGCTATTAATGCAAATAAAATTCCTAAAAGAATTCCATCTATTGATGCTTGGACCATTAACATTGGTGCTTGGAAAATTAAAAAATCCATAAAAAATTTTTCTAAATATTTAAAAAAATGCCCCCTATTACTAGGGAGCATTTTGTATATTGAATATTATCTATCTGACCATTTAGGAATTGGATGTACTAACTCAGCAGAAGCCCACTTAAGTGGAGCTACAACTTTATTTTCACATTTGCTTCCATCGTCATTACAGATAACTTGAAAAAGAACCATTGGTTTAGAAATGTTTTGACCGCCTGGAGCAAACTTTATATTTCCGTAGAATGTTTGCATTTCAGTAGCTGCCAAAGCATCTCTTACTTTTTTAGTATCAAAAGAATTTGCTCTTTCGAACGCATCTTTGAAAACTAATAAAGCAGCTGATGACTCTGCTGATTGGTATGGAGGATCATAACCAAACATCTTTTTAAAATCTGCAGCATATTCCATTCCGCCACCAAAGTAATTGTCCCTATAAGATAATGACTTGTGCCACTGAGAAGCGCATAACGCATACTCCGAAGCTTTACCATGTTGTTTGGACAACTTAGCAGCATCACAATGCGTCATAGCTAACATTGGAACATCAACTTTCATTTCTGAGATTTGTCTAATTGCTGTTAATGCACCTTTTGTATGGCCCGAAACAACTAAAACGTCTGGTTTAGTAGCTTTAACCTTTGACAAAGTAGCTGCCATATCATTAAGTTCTTTTGGCAACTTATCGTCAATTATAATTTTAGAACCTGTTCTTTTAGCTGCATCTAAAATCCCCAATCTCACATCTTGTGAAAAAGCATCTTGTTCAAATGCCATAGCAATTCTAACTGGTTTACCACCATTTTTTTCAACAGCAGTATCAATAGCAACATCTAAATATAAGTTTGCTGGTGCTAGCACTGCAAATAAATATTTATAACCTTTGGTAAATAACGATCTAGACGCACCGTTAGCTTCTACCATAGGAACTTGGTACTTTTCAGTTACTGGCGCCATAGCTTTTGTTAAACCTGAACTATAAGGTCCAAGCATATATTGAACGCCGTCTTGTTTAATCAATCTTTCTGCAAGCTGAGCAGCTCTTCCTGAATTTGATTCATCATCATAATAAATGATCTCAAACTTATAAGATTTTCCATCAACTTTAACACCTCCCATACTATTAATTCTCTCGACAGCTATGTTATAACCATTTTGAGTGTGAACACCATTAGATGAGTATTTGCCTGTTAACGAAACAGCTGCACCTAAAACAATTTTGTCACCAACTACTTTTGCAAAAGATATAGTTGAAGTAGACAATAAAAGTGCAATTGCAGAAATAAATGTAATTATAAAGTTTTTTACTTTCATTCATTCCCCCCCTTTAATTAATTATTTATCAATTAAACTATTAATTGATTAAAAAAACAACATACTCATTATAATTTTAAAGCATTTTAAAAACTAATATTGCTGCGTAATTGCAATAATTATAGCAATAATTATTAATACACACGCTGAAATTGTGTTTATTACTTTTGGATTTGTTTTAATCCAAATTATTAATTTATTAGCAAGAATTGCATAACCAATTAAAGATAAAAAATCTAAAACAATATAAGTTGTTATTAATATTAAAAATTGCGCTATATAATTTGCACTAAAGTCAATAAACTGTGGAAATATTAATGGAAAAAACATCCATGCTTTTGGGCTTGTTCCAGCAACTAAAAAACCATCTTTAAAGAAAGAAAAAAAACTTTTTTCATTTTTTGCTGATGAATTTATGTTTTTTGGTGTGCTGTTATAAATATCATAAGCTAAATAAACTAAATAAAGTATTCCTATCCATTTAAATGTATTTAAAAAACTAGGATTATCTATAAAAAAAGACCCAATTACAAAAATTACTAAAGTTCCTTGAGCTAAATTTGCTGTTACATCTCCCAATGCTGTCCAAATACAGCTTTTGATACCGTAGTTCATTGAGTATGAAATAATTACTACTCTTGGAGTTCCTGGTGTAATAAATAGAAACAAGATTATTTGTAAAAAGAGGAAATATTCTAGGGGGAGCATTTTTTAGGATAGTCCTAAAAAACCGGGAGCTAAAGATGGCTAGATAGGACTATCTAAATCTCATAATATCAGACCCTCTTTTTTTTGCACTAAAAATTTTTTTAAAATTCACTGGATTTTTAAAAAAAATGATTGACCAAATTGGGTCATTTTGTCATTAGTGGAAAAAATCAAAAAAATGATTATATATAAAATATGAAAAATATAATTATGTACACTGGTCCAATGTGTAATTTTTGCGATGCAGCAAAAAGGTTGTTTTCTAGAAATAATATAAAATATCAAGAGATAGATATTTCATCAAAAGATGGTCTTATGGATGAAATGATAAAAAAATCAAATGGAAGAAGAACAATTCCTCAAATATTTTTCAATGATCTTCATATTGGTGGTTATCAAGAATTAAGAATTTTAGAAAAAGAAAAAAAATTAGAAGATCTATTAAAATAAATTTTTCAAATTTTTAATTTAAAAATTAAGCATATACCATTATTGCAAAATCTTTTCCCAGTAGGTTTGGGTCCATCATCGAAAATATGACCATGATGACCTCCACAATTTTTACAATGATATTCTGTTCTTGGATATCCCAAATGATTATCTGTTTTTGTTTCAAAAACATTTGGTAATGATTGAAAAAATGAAGGCCAGCCTGAACCACTTTCATATTTTGTATCCGATTCAAAAAGTTTTGTATCACAGTTGATACAGTGATAACTGCCTTCACGTTTTTCGTTATTTAATGCGCTTGATCCGGGCATTTCTGTTCCTTCTTCAAACAGAATTAATTTTTGTTCAGGAGTTAATTTTTTATTCATTATTAATTATTCTAATAGGTTTACCATTTACGCATGCTTCTAAATTTTCAATCATTTGACTATAAAAAATTGAATAGTTTTCAGCAGTTACATAACCAATATGTGGCAATAACAAAGCATTAGGTAAAAATCTTAATTTATTATTTTCTTGCAAAGGTTCTTTCTCATAAACATCTAATCCCGCCCCAGCTATAACATTTGTAGATAATGCAATAATTAAATCATCTTCATTAATAATATGACCTCTTGAAGTATTAATAATAAAAGCTGTTTTTTTCATTTTATCAAATTCTTTTAAATTTATTAACTCTTTGTATCTTTCTCCTCCTTGTACATGGATTGAAAGAAAATCCGAGTTTTGTAATAAATCATCTTTACTTGAGGGCAAAACATCTAACTCTTTACATTTATCTAAATTTAAATTTTCACTCCATGCCATAACTTGCATGCCAAAAACTTTTGCAATTTTAGCTACTTGAGAACCAACTCTACCCAACCCAATCAAACCAAGAATTTTTCCTTTTAATTCAATTCCTATTGTTGTTTGCCAATAACCCTGAAACATATTATCTATTTCAGGTTTGATATTTCTTGCTAGACCTAAAATTAATGCCCAAGTTAATTCCGCTGTTGGATTTACATTAATTTCTGTTCCAGAAACTATTATTTTATTTTTTTTTGCAGTCTCTAAATCTATCGCTTTATTCCTCATGCCACTAGTAATAATAAATTTAAGTTTTTTCAAACTTTCAATTAAATTTTTTGTTATAGGTGTCCTTTCACGCATAATTAATAAAGCTTCAAAATCTGACAGTTGTTCAATAGCATCATCTTCATTCAAAAAAGGTTCACTAAAAATTTTAATTTCGTATTTTCCTGACAATTTTTTTAAATCAACAAACTCCTGAGCCACATTTTGATAATCGTTTAAGATTGCAACTTTAATCATTTTTTCTTTTTTTATTTGAAAGGGTTATGCCAGCAATAATAAATATTGCACCAAAAATATGATAATACATAAATTTTTCATTAAAAATTATCATCGCCATTACTGCACCAAAAATTGGCATAAGATGCAAAAATACCCCAGCTCTGTTAGCGCCAATTAAAGATATTCCTTTTATCCAAAAAATAAAAGAAGCAAGACCTGGAAAAAAAACTACATAGGTTAATGTTAATACAAAAGGCATTCCTAGCACAATTACATTTCCTAGATACATCTCAATAAAATATATTGGTGTAAGAAATATTAATCCCGTAATTATAACCACTTGTAATAAAGAGAACTGAGATATTTCATATTTTTTGCTTTTCAATAACGCTGAATAAATGGCCCAAGAAAACATTGCAACAACCATAGACAAATCACCTTTGTTAAAATCTAAATTTTTAATTATTTCTAAATCAGCTTTTGTGATTATAAAAATCACTCCTGTAAGAGAAAAAATTACTCCAATTATTTGAAAAATATTTGTTTTTTCAATATTTAAAATTGATGAAATAAAAATAATCCAAACAGGTATTGTTGAAATCATTAATATGCCGCTAATCACCTGTGTGTAGTATAACGAATAATAAACTATAGAGTTAAATATAGTAATACTAGTAATACCAAGAACTGTAAAAAATCCAATATTCTTAAAAATATATTTTTTATTTTCAATCAATTCCTTAAATGTAAATGGTAATAATATTAATCCAGCAAAAAACCATCTATAAAAATTCAATGAAAATGGAGGTATTTCATATGTGCTTGCCGCTTTTCCTACAATAAAATTTCCTGACCAGAATATCGTGGTTAAAATTAAAATTAAATAAGCTAAATTATTTTTGTTTTTCACAAGATTAAGAGAACCTTAAAGAACTATATGGTTGTAGATCTAAATTAGTTTTTTCATCAGAAATCAGTTTAGATATTATTTTTCCTGATATTGCACCTAAAGTCCAACCTAAATGATGATGTCCAAAAGAATAAAAAACATTTTTATAATTTTTTGAATTTCCTATCACTGGTAAAAAATCTGGAAGAGTAGGTCTAAATCCTAACCATTCATCATCATGTTCTGGCAAACCATCCAGCATATATTTTGCATTGTTTATAAGATTTTTTATTCTTGGTTTAGATAAAGGATTTTTTAATCCGCCAAATTCAACAGTACCCACAACTCTTAAACCTTGTTCCATTGGAGTAATTCCAAAACCTCTATTTGCAAAAACTACTGGCCTTGATAATAAATGTTCAAATCCTTTAAAATGAATATGGTAACCTCTTTCAGTATCTAAAGGAATTTTTTCATCAAGTTTGTCTGTTAATTTTTTTGAAAAAGCACCACACGCAATAATAACTTTATCAAAAATAAATTTTTGTGCTTCACTATGCAAAATTGGAGTTTCATTATCAAACTTAATATCTTTTATATTAATTTTTGTGAATTTTCCCCCTTTTTTAATAAAATGATCAAAAAGTTTTAAAAGTATTTTTTTTGGATTTTTTGCATGTCGTGCTTGAGCATAAAATACTCCGCCATGATAAAAAGGTTTAATATTTGGTTCTAAATCATGAATCTCTTTTGGTGATAAAATTTTTTGATCTATGCCTAACTCATCCCTTATTTTAATTTCTAGTTCTCTACTTGATAAATCTTGATCATTCCAAATATACATAATTCCTTTTTTTTCAATCAAAGTAGACATATCTATATTATCAAAAAGTTCATCATAAGCAGGAATTGCTAAATCAAGAATTTGATGCATATATTTTGCAGTGTGCATCATTTTTTTTTTAGAACAGTTTAAAATAAATTTTAAAAACCAAGGAATCATTCTTGGAACATAATTCCATTTAAGTGCAAGTGGTCCTGTTGAACTCATAAGCATGGCTGGTACATCTGCAAGGACATCGGTTCTATTTAATTGTAAAGATGCGTAAGGTGAAAAATGACCTGCATTTCCATAAGAAGCCGAAACTGTAGCAGGATCATCTTTATCAAAAATTGTTACTTCGTGTCCCTTTTTTTGAAGAAATAACGCATTACAAACACCTTGTATTCCTGCTCCTATAATTCCGATTTTAAATTTTTTTTTCTCCATAATTGTTATTACAATAAATAAAGCATCTCTGATTATGTTTCCATAAACAAGTTAAACGCACTCAATTAATAATTGAATTTTTTTAGTTTATTTTATTTTAAGATGCTAAATGGATCTCTAAGACAGTCAATTCCTTCTAAAGTTTCAAAAAAAATCTCACTAAGAGTTGAGCTATGAAATGTTTGACATTCTTTTTCTTTTTCTGTCAAAAGAAAAGGTTCATCAGTATAGCTTTTAGCAAATGACATTGCATATTCTCCTGGGGTTGTACCGGTTAATTGCTTAAAACCATAAGATGCAGCAAAAGAATTACCTGCTTGTATTACACTGCCTGATTTGGCCATTGTATAAGTTGGGCCTAAAAATGAGGTTGATTGTGCACAACCATTTAAGGTCGCAACTATAGATATTAATAAAAATATTTTTTTCATCTCTCCCTGAAATGACTTTATATAAATTCTTATTAAAACAAAATAAATAAACCTAATAAAGCTAATTTGTAACCATTTTAGGCTTTTTTTTCAGGATCTATTTTCTTTTTTTTTATAGGTTTTACCAGCTCTATATTATTTAAATTTATCGCTAAACAAGTTATGTCGTCTCTTAATTTTTCAGCTCCCCAATCAAGTTCTTTTGCTATAGAGTCTACAATATTTTTTGGAGTAACTAATTCCATATTTGTTACAATTTTTTTAACTCCGTCTGCTCCAAGTTCTTGTCCATCTTTTAAATAACCTTCTGTAACTCCATCGGTATAAACTACAAATGTTTTATCTTTCAAATTTATAGTGCTTGATTTTACCATTGACTCTGTAAAATATTTTACAATTCCTATTGGAGGCATTTCAGATTTAATAAATTCAAAATTTTTGCTTTTATCAAAAACCATAATACTTTCATGTCCCGCATTTACAAAGCTAGTTTCTCCTGTTTCTACGTTAAATTTTCCAAAAACTGCTGTTACAAACATTCCTTTAAATTTAGCTTCAACAAGTTCATTATTTACTCCAAAAACAACTTTTTCTAGGGGGTACGACAAATTTGAAAGTGTTCTAAATATAGAAGACGCTTTTGCCATATACATTCCAGCTTTAATACCTTTTCCTGATACATCTGCTAATGTAAAAAAATATTCACTTTTTCCAACTTTAACAACATCAAAATAATCTCCTGATACATCTCTTGCAGGAACGTTTTTTGCATAAATGAAATTTTCAAATCTTCCAATATCAGGAAATAGACTTTTTTGAACATCTCCAGCAAGTTCTCGTTCTTTTAATAATTTTGCTTCTTTTTGTAAATTTGAAAGTGCTATTCTATTTTCTTCAACAAATCGAAAATAAAGTCCAGTTAAAAAAGTAACTGTTAGCATAAATATAGGATAACTAATATCTACAAGTTCTGACCTTAATAAAAAAATACTAAAACCAATTATAGCAACTGTAACTATGCTACCAACAAATATTGATAAACTATATTTTGGTTTCATCTTTTGAGACAGAAAAAAAGTTATAAATGCCACAAAAATTGAAAACAAAAGTTCAAATATATATGTGTTGGGATTTCGAATAAGATAAGATTGATCTAAAATATTTTCTATTACATTTCCATGAACTTCAACTCCAGGAATTGTTACCCCTAAAGGAGTTTTAACTAAATCGAATAAGCCTTGAGCTGAAGCACCAACTAAAACATATTTGTCTTTAAATCTTGCTTCATCAAATTTACCATCAAAAACAGAACTCGCTGAAATGTATTGGCTCTTTAATGATTTTTTATATCTAATCCAAATGATTCCATTAGGATCTGAATAAATCTTATGTGGTCTAGAACTTATTCTATGAATACCAATCTCATTCATTTCTAAATAAAGATTTTTTTGATTTGATCCAACACGAACCATTTCAAGACCCATTGTTGGATACAATTTATTTTCAAAACGAACGACTAATGGTAATGATCTAATTATACCGTCAGTTTGATCTAGAAAAGAAATAGAACCCAAACCTTTTGCACTTTTTTCTAATTTTTCAAGTGAGCCTATAGAATAAGGATATGCGTATGTAAAATTTTTTGGGTCACCACCCTTTGACAAAAATCTTGCTTTTGGAGATCTGTCATGTGTTCCGTGCGAAGAAACGCTACTACCAAGAACTGCAATAACTGACTTTGATTTTTCTAGCTGTTCTCTAAAAATTTCATCATGTCCTTTAATATTTTGAAGTTCACTTACATCTGTTGGAATTAAACTGTATGCTTTAATTATTTCTTCTGGAGATTGTTTATCTTTTTCGCTGAAAAAAATATCAAAGCCAATTGCTTTTGGATTTGAAGCACTAACATTTTCTATGATCTTTGCAAAAACTGACCTGCTCCATGGAAATTGGCCAAATTTTCCTAAGCTTTTTTCATCAATATCTATAATAATTACATCTGTTTCTCTTTTCTCTAACGGAAAAACCTTTTGGTATAAATCAAAACTTAAGTAAGAAATTGATTTAATAAAACTTGGATTAATAACTTTTAAGGCTATTAAAAAAACCAATAAAACAAAAAATATTAAATAATTATTATATTTTAGTAATAAAGCACGCACATACGGAATTTAACCAGATTATAATTAAAGTAAAT
>CACFTX010000012.1 GCA_902569405.1 uncultured Pelagibacteraceae bacterium
TAATCGATGTAAAAAGAGGTTTTGCTAGAAATTATTTAATTGCTAATAAAAAAGCTCTTTATGCATCAAAAGAAAATATAGATGAAGTAAATAAAATTAAAACACAATTAGGGAAAAAAGATCAAGAAAAACTTAAAGAAGCAAAAAAAGTTTTTGAAAAAATTAACAAAAAAAAATTCACAGTAAAAAAATTAAGCACAGAAAATAAAGAGCTATATGGATCTGTAAAACCTACAGAAATTTCAAAAATAATTCTTGAAAGCGAAAAATTAGAAATAAAACCTTCTATGATACAACTGACAAAAGAAATAAAATCTTTAGGTGACTTTAAAGTTAAAATTGACCTACATTCTCAAATACAAGCTGTGATAGATATAAAAGTTACTGCCGAAGAAACAGTTCAGTAATTATACAATCTTTTCCCCAATACTTATTTAATATTTTTTTTAATTTTTTTTAATATAAAAAATAAAAATGAATAAAAATTTAAGCTTAGTAAAAAATAACTTTGAAGAATTACCAAACAATATAGAAGCAGAACAGTCGGTATTAGGTTCAATATTATTACAAAATGAAATTTTCGATGAAATTAGTACTTTAATTACTAGTATTAATTTTTATGATCCATTACATCAAAGAATTTTTGCTGCAATTGAAAACTTAATTTACAAAGGTATGCTTGCAAATCCAATAACATTGAAAAATCATTTCGAGAAAGAAAAAGATGATATTAATGTTCCAGAATATCTCATAAAAATTACAAAATTTTCATCCTCTTCAAGACAAGCAATTGAATATTCAAAAATTATATATGACATGTATGTAAGAAGAGAATTAATAAAAATATCTGAAAATACAATCGACACCGCAAAGATTAACGATCTAAATATTTCTGGACAAAAAATTATTGAAAATTCTGAAAAGTTATTATTTGATTTAGCAGAAAAAGGATCTTTCAGTTCGTCTCTTGTGAAGTTTAATGAAGCTATGAAATTAACGATTGAAATGGCTTCCAATGCTTATAAAAATGAAGAAGGTATTGTTGGAGTTCCAACGGGTCTTAGAGATATAGATGATAGACTTGGGGGCTTACATCAGTCTGATTTAATAATAATTGCTGGAAGACCATCAATGGGTAAAACTGCATTAGCTACCAATATAGCTTTTAATGCGGCAAAAAAATTACAAGATGAAAATAAAAAATCCTCAATAGCATTTTTTTCTTTAGAAATGTCTTCAGAACAATTATCCACTAGAATTTTAGCAGAACAATCCAGAATTACTTCTCATAATATAAGAAGAGGAAGAGTATCTGATGAAGAGTTTGACAAGTTCATTGAAACTTCAAAAACTATTTCTGAACTTCCATTATTTATTGATGAAACGCCAGCAATTAGTATCGCTGCATTAAGTAATCGCGCAAGAAGAATTAAAAGACTGCACGGCTTAGAGATGATTGTGGTTGATTATATTCAATTAATGAAAGCCTCAATTAGCAACAAAGATGGAAGAGTTCAGGAAATATCGGAAATTACTCAAGGATTAAAGGCTATTGCAAAAGAGCTTTCTGTTCCTGTTTTAGCTTTATCTCAACTATCAAGAGCTGTTGAACAAAGAGATCAAAAAAAACCGCAATTAGCTGACTTGAGAGAATCTGGTTCAATTGAGCAAGATGCTGATGTTGTTATGTTTGTCTATAGAGAATCGTATTATTTAGAAAAACAAGAACCAAGACCTGCGACTGTTGAACACGCGGAGTGGCAAGCTAAAATGAATGAAGTATCAAATCTTGCGGAAATTATTATTGGAAAACAAAGACACGGACCAACAGGAAACATAATGCTAGAATTTGAAGCAATGTTTACTAAATTTAAAGATACTCAAACTAGCTAATATCAAATATATAGTATTGTTAATGATTGCAAAACTATATCAGAAAAATATTATCGAAAAACCAAAGCTAATTCTTCTCTTGTTAATTTTTGCGTTAATTGGCTTTGGATACTTTTCAAAAGATTTTAGGTTAGATGCATCATCTGATACTTTGTTAATTGAAGGAGATCCAGATCTAAAATACCTAAGGGAAATTACCGAAAGATATGGCTCTAAGGATTTTTTAGTTTTAACTTACACACCTAAAAATAAAATTACCTCAGAAAGTTCTATTAATAATCTGCTAAGTTTAAAATACAAAATTCAAAGCCTTGATTGGGTTCACAATGTTATAACGTTATTAGATATACCGCTTCTAAATAATTCTGAAGCGCCACTTGCAGAAAGACTGAAAAACTTTGTAACATTAAAAGATGAAGGGGTTGATAAGGAAAGAGGATTTAATGAAATTTTAAACAGCCCTGTATTTAGAAATTTTGTAATTAGCGAAGATGGAAACACTTCTGGTATCATAGTTAATATTAAAAAAGATGAAAAAATCAAAAATATTAAAGATAAAAATGAATTAGAAAAACACAAAGATCTAATAAAAAAAAAGAACCATGAAAACATCCTGGAAATAAGAGAAATAATTAAAACTTACAACAAAGAAGCTAAAATTTTTTTAGGTGGAATACCTATGATTGCTGACGACATGATGTCGTTTATTAAAAGCGATATAGTAGTTTTTGGAGTTGGCGTTTTGTTATTTATTATAGCAACACTTTGGTTCGTTTTTAGAAAACTTATTTGGATAATTGTACCAATAAGTAGTTGTTTCTTTTCTGTTACAATTATGACTGGCTTACTTGGACTTTTAAATTGGAAAGTTACTGTAATATCGTCAAATTTCATTGCCTTGATGTTAATTCTTACAATGGCAATGAATATTCATATGAGTACTCGATTTTTACAATTAAAAAAAAACAATCCTGAAATGCAAAATTTAGAAATAATTTTAATGACTACATCAAAAATGTTTTGGCCAATTCTTTATACTGTGCTCACTACTATTTGCGCATTTCTATCTTTAATTTTTAGTGAAATTAAACCTATTATAGATTTTGGCTGGATGATGACTTTGGGATTATTAACTTCTTTTATTGTTACATTTACTTTGTTGCCTACTTTACTTAATTTTTTATCTTCTGAAAAAACAAATATTAAAGAACAAAATAAATCTAAGATTACTGAACTTTTCAGTAAAGTTTCTATAAATAATAATAAAATTATTTTCTCGATAACTGGCTTAGTAATAATTCTAAGTGTTATTGGGATTTCTCGTTTAGAAGTAGAAAACAGTTTTATAAATTATTTCAACAAAAAAACTGAAATATACAAAGGTATGAAACTTATTGATGAAAAATTAGGAGGCACAACACCTTTGGAAATAATTATAAAATTTCCAGTCCAAGAAAAAAATGAAACTAATGGTGAAGATGAAGAGTTTGAAGATTGGGAAGATGAAGACAGCCAAAATAATGAAAAATATTGGTTTACTAAAGACAAAATTGATAAAATAGAAAAAGTTCATAATTATCTTGATGGCTTACCGGCAATTGGTAAAGTTTTATCTTTTTCATCAATTCTTAAAGTTGCAGAACAATTAAATAAAAATAAACCTTTAGGAACGCTAGAAATGGGTGTTTTATATTCTAAAATTCCGGAAACTATTAAAAAAGAAATAGTCGATCCTTACATTTCAATTAAAGATAACGAAGCAAGAATTAATTTAAGAATTAAAGATTCTCTAGAAAATTTAAGAAGAAATGACTTAATAAATAAAATTAATTATGATTTGGAAAATAAACTAGGTTTAAAGAAAGATGAGTTTAAATTAGCTGGTGTTCTAATTTTATTTAATAATCTTTTACAAAGCTTATTTAAATCACAAATATTAACTTTGGGGTTTGTAATGATTGGTATCTTTGCCATGTTTATGATCCTTTTTAAAAATTTAAAATTATCTTTCATTGGTGTTGTTCCAAATTTTATTGCTGCTTTTTTTATTTTAGGAATAATCGGACTTCTTGGAATACCCCTTGATATGATGACAATAACAATTGCTGCCATCACAATTGGAATAGCTGTTGATAATAGTATTCATTATATTTATAGATTTAAGGAAGAAATTAGTCAGAACAACAACTATACCGAAACATTAAAATTGTGTCATTCTACAGTTGGAGTTGCAATACTTAATACATCAATCACTATTGTTTTTGGATTTTCTATTTTAATTTTTTCAAACTTTATACCAACAATTTATTTTGGTGTGTTTACTGGAATAGCAATGTTATTAGCAATGATATCTGTTTTAACTTTATTGCCATCATTAATATTGTTATTTAGACCATTTGGAGAAATGCAAAAATAATGGTTGATAATCTGTTAGATTTTTATAAATCAATTTCAGGTTTTGATTTAATTTATCTAATTATTACTATTTGGTCTTTAATTAGATGCTCTTCAAAAGGTTTCGTATTAAGCATTTTATCAGCTTCTAAATGGTTGTTAGCTTATGTTGTTACCTTGATTCTTTTTCCTAAAATAAAACCTCACGTAAAGGATGTAATTGATAATCAATATATACTCGATTTAATTTTAGGGATTAGCTTATTTATTGTAGTCATTTTTATAATTTTAATTATAAACAAAGGTATATCTAAAACGGTTAAATATTCAGGAATCGGTAAAGTAGATACTGTTTTTGGCTTTTTCTTTGGCTTTATAAGAGCATACATCGTTTGTGTTTGTGTTTTTGCAACCATTAATATCTTCTATAATTATAAAAATTGGCCATTAAATATTTCTAAATCGTTTACCTTTTCATACGTTCAAAAAGGTAGTAATTATCTAATAAAAGAATTTCCTAATGAAAAAGAATACAAAGATGCAAAAGACAAGGTTCAAGAGCTTTAACCCAAAAATTAAAGAAGAATGTGGAGTCTTTGGTGTTAGCAACATAATTGATGCTTCTGCTCTAACAGCGTTAGGCTTGCATGCTTTGCAGCACAGAGGGCAAGAAGGTTGTGGAATTGTTTCATTTGATGGTAAAAAATATTATGCTGAGAAAAGATTTGGTTTAGTTGGAGACAATTTTAATAAAGAAAAAGTTTTAAAAAATATTCCTGGTTCATTTGCCATTGGTCATAATAGATATAGCACCACTGGTGGAACAACTTTAAGAAATGTTCAACCTTTTTTTGCTGATACAAACGCTGGGGGTATTGGAATTTCACATAATGGTAATTTAACTAATGCAATCACATTACGAAAAAAACTAGTTGAAGATGGTGCTATTTTTCATACAACTTCAGACACAGAAACTATTGTTCAATTAATAGCAAGATCCAAAAGAATTAAAATTTTAGATAAAATAATAGACGCACTTTTTCAAATACAAGGTGGATATGCTTTGGTGATGCTTGCTCAAGATATTTTAGTTGGTGTTAGAGACCCTTATGGAATTAGGCCTCTTGTTATTGGAAAAATAAAAAATTCATATGTCTTTGCCTCTGAAACATGTGCCCTGGATATAATAGGAGCAAAGTTTGTTAGAGAAGTAGAGAACGGTGAAATAGCTTATGTAGAAAACGATGAACTAAAAAGCATAAAACCATTTCCTCTAAAAAAAATAAGACCTTGTGTATTTGAATATATATATTTTTCAAGGCCAGACAGCATTCTCAATGGAAAATCAGCATATGAGTATAGGAAAAATTTTGGAAAAGAACTTGCAAAAGAAAGTGATGTGGATGCAGATGTGATTGTTCCTGTTCCAGACTCAGGAAATGCAGCTGCCATTGGTTATAGTCAACACCTTGGTAAAAATTTTGAACTAGGATTAATTAGAAATCATTATGTTGGACGAACCTTTATTGAGCCAACACAAAAAATTAGAAGTTTAGGAGTTAAATTAAAATTAAATGCAAACAAATCATCAATAAAAAATAAAAAAATTGTTTTAATAGATGACTCTCTTGTTAGGGGAACAACTTGCTACAAAATTGTGAAAATGTTGTACGATGCAGGGGCAAAAGAGGTTCATGTTAGAATTGCATGTCCTGAAATAAAATACCCTGATTTTTATGGAGTTGACACACCAACTAAAAAGGAACTTTTGGCAGCTAACAAAAGTGTTGAAGAAATTTGTAAATATATAGGTGCTAAATCTTTAAAATTTTTATCAATTGATGGTTTATATAAAGCAATGGGATTTGATAAAAGAAATGAAACATATCCACAATTAACTGATCATTATTTTACTGGAGATTATCCCGTAAAACCAATTGATGAATTAGGTGATAACAAAATAACTCAATTATCTTTATTAAGTTCAGCATCAAATAATTAACCATGACTAAAGTAAAATTTATAGAGATGAAACATGGCTCTAAAGATGATTACCTTTTGTTAGAAACGCATGAAAAAAAATATATTCAAGGTACAGCTGACAGAATAATTAAATTTATGGGTGGTCTAGATTCAACTCTTGAAGGGTATCAAGTTTCAAGATTGGAACATTCTTTACAAACAGCTACAAGAGCATTAAAAGATAAAGCTGACGTTGAAATGGTGGTAGCAGCATTACTTCATGATATAGGAGATGAGTTAGCCCCCTTAAACCATTCTGAATACGCAGCAGCTGTCTTAAAACCTTACGTATCTGAAAAAACACATTGGATAATTGAAAAACATGGAGAATTTCAAATGTATTATTATGCTCATCATTTGGGAGGAAATAAAAATCAAAGAGAAAAATATAAAGGCCATAAATATTATCAAGATACAGTAAATTTTTGTGAAAATTGGGATCAAAAAAGTTTTGATCCAAATTATAAATCTTTATCTCTCAAAGAATTTGAACCAATGGTAATAGAAATATTTTCTAGAAAGCCCTACTCTGTTTAAAAGCATATATTACAAATATGAGCAACCAGCTTAAAAATGAAAAAAGTCCATATTTAAAACAACACGAAAATAATCCAGTTAATTGGTTGCCTTGGAATAAAGAAACTTTAATAAAAGCTAAAAAAGAAAAAAAACCTATTTTTTTAAGTGTTGGTTATGCAAGTTGTCATTGGTGCCATGTAATGGCTCACGAAAGTTTTGAAAATAATGAGACTGCTAGGATAATGAATGAAAAATTTATTAACATTAAAGTTGATAGAGAAGAAAGACCTGATCTTGATTTTATTTTTCAAAGAAGCTTAGGAATTTTAACAGGAGCTCAAGGGGGTTGGCCGCTTTCAATGTTTTTAGATGAAAATGGTGTTCCTTTTACTGGTGGAACTTATTTTCCACCACATGATATGCAAGGAAGGCCGAGTTTTAACAAAGTTCTAGAAAATGTTTCAAAAGTGTATTTCGAAAATAGAGAAAAAATTATTTCACAAGTTTCGCAAATGAAAATGGTTTTTAAAGAATTAAATATTAAAAATGCAGTTCTCAAACAAGATTTAGAACCTTTGGCTGAAAAAATATTACAATATATGGATAAAGAAAATGGAGGATTTCAAGGAGCTCCAAAATTTCCTCAATTTTATATCTTTGATACAATTTTATATTTTTATTTCAAAAATAAAAAAGAAAGCTTTTTTAGTGTAGTAGAAAAGCTTCTAAAGAATATTTCATCAAAAGGAATGTATGATCAGCTTGAAGGCGGTATCGCAAGATACACTGTCGATGACAAATGGATTGTGCCACATTTTGAAAAAATGTTATATGACAATATTTTGTTTGTTAAAATTCTAAATAACTTTGTTAATCATACAAAAGATACTTATTATAAAGAAAAATTAAAACAAACCATCAACTTTATTAATTCTCAATTTATAAACAAAAATAATTTACTTGGCTCAGCCTATGACGCCGATAGCGAAGGGATTGAAGGAAAATACTATGTATGGAAATATGATGAGCTGGAGAACTTGTTAAAATCTGATTTAGAACTTTTTAAAAAAAAATATGAAATTACAAAAGAAGGTAACTTTGAAGGATCAAATATTTTAGTCGAAAAAAAAAATATCAATCTTAGCGCTGATGAAAAAGATAATATTCAAAAAATAGAGCAAAAACTTTTAGAATTAAGAAAAAAAAGAATTAAACCATTTTTTGACGACA
>CACFTX010000013.1 GCA_902569405.1 uncultured Pelagibacteraceae bacterium
TTTGTCAGTAATAATTTTAGATTTGGAAATAAAAGAGAAGGTGATGTAAAAAAATTAATTAAAAGTGAAAAAAATTTTTGTTATAAAATTATTAAACCTAGGCCTCTGATTTCAAATAAAAAAATTGTTTCATCATCTTTTATTAGAAAATTATTATCAAATGGAAACTTAAATTATGCAAATAAACTTCTTAAAAGAAAATGGTCTATAGAAAGCATAGTTCAAAAAGGAAGACAGTTAGGAAAAAAAATTGGATTTCCAACATGTAATTTGGATATTAAAAATTATGTTATCCCAAGACTCGGTGTTTATGCTGTAAAAATTCATAGAAAAAATATTAGAAAAACATTAAAAGGTATAGCAAATTTAGGTTACCGACCCACTTTTAATCAAAAAAAAATACTTTTAGAAGTACATATCTTCAATTTTTCTGGCAATCTTTATAATAAGGTTTTAACTATTGATTTCATCAGTTTTATAAGAAATGAAAAAAAATTTAAAAACATTAATCAACTAAGAAAACAAATTAGTTTAGATTTAGTTATGGCTAAAAAGGAATTAAATTAAATTATGTCAAAAGAAAATATTAATTTACCAAAAACTGCTTTTTCAATGAAAGCAAATTTACCTACCAGAGAACCTGATATAATAAATTATTGGAAAAAAATTGAATTATATAAAGAACTAAGGGCCGCAAATAAAGGTAAAGAAAAATTTGTTCTTCATGATGGACCGCCATATGCAAATGGTAATATACATATGGGGACTGCTTTAAATAAAATTTTAAAAGACATAGTCGTTAAATTTCATCAAATGGAAGGAAAAGATTCTGTTTATGTACCTGGATGGGATTGTCACGGATTACCAATAGAGTGGAAAATTGAGGAACGATATAAAAAAAATAAAAAAAATAAAAATGAAGTACCAATTAATGAATTTAGGAAAGAATGCAGAGATTTTGCAAGTAAGTGGATTAAGGTACATAAAGAACAATTTCAAAGATTAGGTGTAATAGGGGACTGGAATAATTATTACTCTACAATGAGTTTTGATGCAGAAGCACAAATTGTAAGAGAACTTGGTAAATTTTTAAATGAAGGAAGCTTATACAGAGGCTATAAACCAGTTCTTTGGTCAACGGTAGAAAAGACTGCATTGGCTGATGCAGAAGTTGAATATAAAGATCATAAATCAGATACAATTTATACATCGTTTAAAGTTAAAAACTCCAAGTTAAATGAATTAAAAAAAAGTGAAATAATAATTTGGACCACTACACCTTGGACAATTCCTGCCAACAAAGCATTAGCTTATAATAGAAGTTTAAAATATCTTGTTATAAAAATTCAAGATGAAACAGATTTTAAAGGTAGACATGTTGTAATAGCAGAGGCTTTACTAAAGTCTGTTTTAGAAGAGTGTAAAATAAAGAAGTATAGTAAAGTTAGCGAATTAAACGGCGAAGATTTTGAAGGAACTATTTGTAGTCACCCTTTTTCAAAAATTGGATTTGATTATGATGTACCTATGCTGGAAGCAAATTTTGTTACCACCGAACAAGGAACAGGAATTGTTCATTGTGCTCCTAGCCATGGGCCAGACGATTTCAATTTATGTTTAAATAATGGAATTAAGGCTATAGAGACTGTTGATAGTGATGGAAAATATACTGACCACATTCCACTCTTTAAAGGAAAACATATATTTAAAGCAAACAGCCAAGTGGTTGAAAAATTAAAAAATGAAAAAAATTTATTAGCAAATGGAGAATTAGTTCATTCGTATCCACATTCTTGGAGATCTAAAGCTCCATTAGTTCATAGAGCAACGCCCCAATGGTTTATATCGATGGAAAGTCACGGCTTAAGAAAAAAAGCACTAAGGGCAATTGATGAAACTAAGTTTTATCCTAGCAAAGGAAAAGAAAGGTTGAAATCAATGATAGAAACTAGACCAGATTGGTGCGTTTCAAGACAAAGAGTTTGGGGAGTTCCTATACCTGTTTTTATGTCAAAGAAAACGAATAAAGTATTAATTGATGAAGAGGTAACCGAAAATATTGCAAATATTTTTGAGAAAGAAGGTGCAGATTGTTGGTTTGAAGATGATGCTCAAAAATTTTTAGGAAAAAAATATGAAAGTGCAGATTATGAAAAAATGAATGATATTGTTGAAGTTTGGTTTGATAGTGGCTCTACTCATAGTTATGTTCTAGAAAAAAGAGATGATTTAACTTGGCCAGCATCAATGTATTTAGAGGGTTCTGACCAGCATAGGGGTTGGTTTCATTCTTCACTTTTAGAATCATGTGGAACCAGAGGCAGAGCACCATTTAATTCTATACTTTCTCATGGTTTTGTTGTTGATGGAAAAGGATTGAAAATGTCAAAATCTCTTGGAAATATAATGGCCCCAGAGGATATATTAAAAAAATATGGCGCAGACATTTTAAGAATTTGGGTTGCAGCATCTGATTATGCAGAAGATTTGAGAATTGATAGCTCGATATTAGAACAACATGCAGAGTCTTATAGAAAAATCAGAAATACATTTAGGTATATTCTTGGAAATATAAAAGATAATCACGAGAAGGTAGATTTTGAAAAATTAGAAATTAACAAACTACCAGAGCTGGAGCAATATATGCTTCACAAACTTTATTGTTTAAATGAAAATTTTAATAAAAATTTTAAAAAATATAATTTTCATGCACTGTATAAAGATATATTAAATTTTTGCACAGTCGATTTATCTGCATTTTATTTTGATATAAGAAAAGACACACTGTATTGTGATAAAATTAATAGTGAAAAAAGAAAGTCAACAATCCTTTTTTTAAATATTCTTTTAGATATATTATTAAAATGGTTTGCTCCAATTTTATCTTTTACCACTGAAGAAATTTATTCTTTGGTTAAAATGAATGGAAAAAGTATACATTTAGAAAGCTTTCCATTAATACCTAAAAAATGGAAAAATAATAAACTTGAAAGTAAATGGTTAGAATTAATTAAAATTAGAGAAGTTTGTAATAGTAGTATAGAAATTAAAAGAGCATCTAAAGAGATAGGATCAAGCTTGGAAGCAAACTTAATAATAAAATTAGAAGATAAATTAATTGATTTGACTAAAGATGTAGATTTTTCCGAATTGTGTATAACCTCTAAAGCAAAAGTTGAAAAAAATACCTCAAATGAAATTAATGTTGAAACTTTAAAAGCCGAAGGGCAAAAATGTCCAGTATGCTGGAAAATTAATGAAGATAAATGTGAAAGACATTCAGTTTAGTTTAAATATTAATGACAAAAAATAATTTTAAAAAAAATATAATTTTTATAATTATATTTACCTTAATTTTTACTATCGATCGTTTATCTAAATTATATATTTTAAATTTAGCTGAAATAAACGATACCTTAAATTTATTTGTAACACCTTTTTTAAATTTTTATTTGATATGGAATAAGGGAATTGCATTTGGCTTACTTTCTTTCGATCAAAACTTTATATATAATTTTATTACATTTTTGATCTTTATCATAACAATGATAGTTTTGATAATTGCTATCAAATCTAAAGATTATAAAGGTTATTTTTTTATAAGCATTTTTAGTGGTTCAGTTGGTAACCTATTTGACAGAATTTATTACTCAGCTGTTCCAGATTTTATAGATTTTCATTTAAATGGTTTTCATTGGTTTATTTTTAATGTTGCTGATGTATTTATATCTTTAGGTGTGATATGCCTTATTTTTGTTGAAATTTTTTTTAAAAAATAAAATAAATGAAAAAAATAAATAAAGTAACAGTGCTCATATTAAGTCTAATATTTATTTTTCTAAATGGGTGCAAAAGTGTTAAAAAGAATTTAACTTTAAAAAAAAAAGATAGTACTGAAGAATTCCTAATTGAAAAAAAAAATCCTTTAATTTTACCTCCCGATTATAGAGATTTACCAAAACCTTTAAGCGAGGAAAAAATTATGAAGCAAAAAAATCAAGAAATAGATTTGAGTAAGATTTTTAAAAATTCTAATAAATCAGAATCAAATGCCAGTTCAAATGTCAACAAATCATTAGAAGACTCAATAAGAGAAAAAATTGGAAATGAATAATGTTAACAAAAAACATTAGATTTAGAAATTTTATAATTAAATCCAATATATCGACTGTAAAAAAAGAATTTGAAAAAATATTATTTAACAATAATGAAATATTAAACTCATTACGTTTAAATTATAAATATTCTTTTTCAAAAAAAATAATTAAGAAATATAAAAAATTTACAAAATTAAGAATAATAGGAATGGGGGGCTCTATAATGGGCACAGAGGCAATTTATAGTTTTTTAAAACATAAAATAAAAAAAATTTTTTTTTTCGTTAATAATATAAAAAGTGGCATTGTAAACCACAAAGAAAAAAAAACTCTAAATTTAGTAGTTTCAAAATCAGGAAATACTCTAGAAACAATTTCAAATTCTAATATTTTAATTGATAAAAATGATAAGAATATTTTTATAACCGAAAATAGAGATAGCTATTTAAGAAATTTTGCACACAAGCTTAAAGCGGAGATCATTGATCACAATAATTTTATTGGAGGAAGATATTCTGTTTTATCAGAAGTGGGCATGCTTCCAATTGAACTTGCTGGTTTAGATCCAAGAAAATTTAAACAACTTGATTTGCTTATAAAAAATAAAAATTTTATCAATGCCTTAGTCAAAAATGTGTCAAATACTATTAGCTTAATTAAAAAAAAAAAATACACTTCAGTAATTTTAAATTATGATGAAAAATCAGAAAATCTATTTAAGTGGTATCAACAATTATTGGCTGAAAGTTTAGGAAAAAAAGCAAAAGGAATTTTGCCAGTAATATCGTCTATGCCTAAGGACAATCATAGCTTGATGCAATTATATTTAGACGGACCAAAAAAAAGTTTTTATACTTTTTTTTATGTTTTGAACAAAAATTCAATTAAAATTAATAACAATAAAATTCTTTCTAGTCACAAGTACCTTAAGTCTAAAAAATTAGAACAAATATTATATTCTCAAAAACTAGCTACAGAAAAAATATTTTTAAGAAAAAAAATACCTTTTAGGAGTTTTGAAGTATTAAGGCGTGATGAAAAAACAATAGGGGAACTTTTTTGTTTTTTTATTTTAGAAACTATACTGTTGGGCAGGATATTAGGTGTCAATCCTTTTGATCAACCATCTGTTGAATTAATTAAAAAAGAAACAAAAAAAATTTTACTTAAAAGCTAGACCAAAAAAATAATTTTTGATATTCCGTAAATTTTTTCTTTAATTATTTTAAATTTTTTTGGAAATTCATTTTCTTCTTTTTTGTGCCTATGGATAATTAATAATCCATTTTTTTCAAGCAATTTCAATTTATAGATTTTTTCAAGTAAATAATTTAATTTTTTTTCTTTAAATGGAGGGTCAATAAAAATAATCTCAAATTTTTGGTTTAAAGATTCTAAACTTCCTTCCATAAATAAATTTTTTTCAATTATTTTAATTTTTTTTTTCATATTTATGCTTGATATATTTAACTTTAAAATCTTTACAGCACTTATATAATTTTCAAAAAAAGTAACTGATGAAGCTCCTCTTGATATACATTCAAGACCAAAAGATCCGACTCCCGAAAATAGATCTAGCACGTTAGATTTTTTTAAATTTATATTAACTAAATTCGAATGATTTATTATATTAAATATAGATTCTTTTGTTAAATCTTTAAGTGGTCTCGTAAGTTTATCTTTAGGTTGTAGGATTTTTTTTCCTTTATAATCTCCAGCTATTATTCTCATTCTTTTATTACTTTGTGACCTATATCTTTACGATAAAAACCTTCTGGCCAATTAATTTTGTTTATCATTTGAATGTTGTTATCTCTCGCTTCTTTAAAACTATTTGATAAATTGACAAAATTTAAAACTCTTCCTCCATTAGATAAAATATTATTATTTTCATTTTTTGTGCCTGCATGATAAATTTTTTGATTTGAACTTAAAATTATTTTATCAAGATTATTTATTAATATATTTTTTTGATATTTGTCAGGGTAACCTTTTGAGCATAAAACTATACATAAGCTATTTTTATCATGCCATTCGATTTTAATTTCATCTAGTTTTTTTTTAGCACATCCTAAAATTACTTCTAACAAATCTGTTTTTAATTTTGGTAATATTGTTTGACATTCTGGATCACCCATTCTTACGTTGTATTCAATTAAATATGGTTCATTTTTAACAATCATTAATCCAGCATATAAAAAACCTTTATATTCACAATTCATATCTTTAAGAGCATCCAAAGTAGGGAAAATAATTTTATCTAAAATCTTTTTATCTAAATCGTTATTTATAAGTCTTGATGGAGAATATGCACCCATTCCTCCAGTGTTTTTTCCCACATCTCCTTCGCTCACTCTTTTATGATCTTGTGCTGTTTGAAATTTTTTAACATTCTTTCCATCGCTTATAATAAAGTAGCTCATTTCTTCTCCTTCAAGAAATTCTTCCAATAAAATATTTTTTGCTTGACCAAACTTTCCATTAAAAATTTCTTCTATTGCTTTTTCAGCAATTTCTTTATTTTCGCAGATATAAACACCCTTTCCTGAGGCAAGTCCGTCAGCTTTAACAACTAAGGGAAATTTTTTATCTTTTACAAATAATTTAGCTTCATCAATTTTTTCGAAGATACCAAATTTTGCAGTAGGTATTTTATATTTTTCACAAATTTTTTTTGTAAATATTTTAGAACCTTCAAGTTGAGATGCAAATTTGTTTGGTCCAAATATTAGAATGTTATTTTTTTCAAAAAAATCTACTATACCTTCCACTAAAGGTTTTTCTGGTCCCACAATAATTAATTCAATATTTTGCGATATAACAAAATCTTTCAAAGTTTCAAAATTATCAATATCAATATTAATATTTTCAGCTGTTTTTTGTGTGCCAGCATTTCCTGGAAAACAATAAATTTTACTAATTTTTTTTGACTTGCTTATTGCTTCACAAAGCGCATGTTCTCGTCCACCACTTCCAATTATTCCAACTTTCATGTATTGATATATAAACTAAAAATGCTTAAAAAATTAGCAAAATTAAAGTATCTAGCAAATAATTTTGAAATTCTTGAAGAAGGAGATCATGTAATATGTGCAGTTTCAGGAAAAAAAATAAGTTTAAATGAGCTTAATTATTGGAATGTAGATCTCCAAGAAGCTTACTTTTCTTATAAAGAGGCACACTTAAAAAAAGAAGAGTTAAAAAAAAAATAGTTTTTTTATTTCCATCTATCATGAGACCAAATCCATTGATCTGGATTCTTTAATATCATTTTTTCTAATTCACCATTAAGGTCATCAGTGATTTTTTCCAATGTATCATTTTCTTTAAAAAGAATAGGCTTATTTATATACATTTTAAAATTAAAATTATTTTTTCTTTCTATGTAAATTGGAACAACTTCTACTTTATATTTTTTAACCAGTTGAGCAGGTATGGTTGTAGTTAAAGCATGCCTACCAAATAATTTTGATTTTATTCCTTCGCTTACTCTTTGATCTATCATTAGTGCGATCGAATACCCATCTTTGAAAAGTTGTAATAATTCCCTTGTTCCTGATTTACCTTTTTTAATCTGTTTTTTACAAATGTGATTTATTCTTATTTTCTCCATTATACCATTTAAGAAAATATTATTTAAAGGTCTATAAATTGCAGCAACATTTAAACCGAAATTTTCTAATTGCATAGCCATTAGTTCAAAGTTATTAAAATGACCTGAAATAAAAACAACTTTCTTATT
>CACFTX010000014.1 GCA_902569405.1 uncultured Pelagibacteraceae bacterium
GCAGGGATTAAGATAGAGCTAGATAAAGTTTTTATAGGGGATAGTGACTTTTTAAAAAATTTAAATAGCGAAATAAGATTTAGGGAAAATGAGCTAATAAACTTAGATTTGTCAGGTACTTTTATAGACAATAAAAAAATTAATTTAACGATAAGAACTAATAAAAATAAAGAGAAAGTAACAACTTTGTTTTCAGCAAATGCTAAACCTTTAGTTAAAAAATATAAATTTATAAAGGGCTTTGAGAAAGGGTCACTAGATTTTTACTCTGTAAAGAAAAATAATATATCAAATTCAAAATTAAAAATTGTTAATTTTAAACTTAAAGAAGTACCAGCTTTAACAAAAATTTTAACTCTAGCCTCATTACAAGGTATTGCAGATTTGCTCACTGGAGAGGGTATTCGTTTCGCTGAATTTGAGATGGATTTTAGTAGTAAAAAAAACCTAATGACTATAAATGAAATTTACTCAATAGGCCCTGCTATATCCTTAATGATGGAAGGTTACGTTCAAGGTAAAGATTTGGTTAGTCTTAAAGGAACTTTAGTTCCAGCTACAACTCTAAACAAATTTGTAGGATCAATTCCAGTTTTAGGAAAAATTTTGGTTGGAAAGAAAACAGGAGAAGGAGTTTTTGGAGTTAGTTTTAAGATTAAAGGTCCGCCAAAAAATTTAAAAACAACTGTTAACCCAATTAAAACACTAACACCTAGATTTATTACAAGAACCTTAGAAAAAATTAAAAAAGACGGAGTTGAGGTAAAAAGCACACCTTAATTTAATTTAAAAATAACATGTTTTTTTTTACCAAATGAAAGTTTAAGTATATTTTCATTATTAAAGTCTTTTGATTTTATATCTATCTTATCATCGGTCACCGGATTATTATTAATTTTAATTCCATTATTTTTTATAGATCTCCTAACTTCACTTTTTGAAGAAAGCAAATTTGATAATAATACTAGTTCAATTATATTTATTCCTTTATCAATATTTGATTTATTTAAATTTATAGTTGGTAAATCATCGCCAAATGATCCTTTGCCAAAAGTTTTCTTAGCTGTTTCTTCTGCTTTTTGAGCAGCTTTTTTTCCATGAAGCATTGTAGTAGCTTCGTTTGCTAATAATACTTTCAAATCATTAATTTCTTTATCTTTAACTTCTTCAATTTTGTTTAGTTCCATATCTGTAAACATTTTAAGAAACTTTAATACATCTCTATCATCAGTATTTCTCCAAAATTGCCAATAGTCGTAAGAAGATAAAAGTTTTTCATCTAACCATACAGCACCTTTCTCTGTTTTTCCCATTTTCGCTCCAGATGCTAAAGTTATTAATGGTGTCGTTAATCCAAAAACTTGTTTGCTAGAGTGTCTTTTTATTAACTCAACTCCATTTACAATATTACCCCATTGGTCTGAACCACCAATTTGCATAACACAATTTTTACTTTTATTTAATTCTAAAAAATCATATGCTTGTAAAATCATATAATTAAACTCCATATAACTTAATGATTGCTCCCTATCTAATCGCAATTTTACGCTATCAAAACTCAACATTTTATTTATTGTAAAATGTTTTCCTATATCTCTTAAAAATTTTATATAATTAAGTTTTCCGAGCCATTTATAATTATTTACAAAAATAGGTTTAGTTTTTGGGTTATTAGTTTTTAAATATATTTTAAAAACTTTTTCTATATTTTTTATATTTTTTCCAATTTCTTTTTCTGATAATATTTTTCTAGTCTCATCTTTTCCAGACGGATCACCAATTCTTGTTGTTCCTCCACCAAGCAAAACAATTGGCTGGTGGCCATATTTTTGAAGCATTCGTAGGCACATAATTTGCAATAAGCTACCCACATGCAAACTAGATGCTGTACAATCAAATCCTATATAGGCTTTAATTTTGTTCTTATTCATCAAAGTTTCCAATTCCTCAGAATTGGTACATTGATTAAAATAATCTCTTTTCTTAAATTCAGATAAGAATGAACTTTCCATATTTTTTAAAAACAGTGTAGAATCAATATACTTTATTTAAATTAATTAAAAAATAAATATGAACAAAAACTATTATAGTCTAGGCTTAATGAGTGGGACATCCATGGATGGAGTGGATGTTTCAATTATAAAATCTGATGGTGATATCGAATTTAAAGGAATTTTTAACAAATATTTTGAATATAATGATGATTTTAGTAAAAAAATTTTAAAGATAAGAGACAAAATTAACAATACCAAAGATCTAAACTTATACTCGAAGGAACTTAATAATATCGAAAAAGAAATCACTTTATTTCATGCAAAAGTAACGAATGAAGCAATAAAAGAGGCAAATTCAAATATTGATATTATTGGCTTTCATGGACAAACAATTTTTCATAGTGCCAAGGAAATGGTTTCTAAACAATTAGGAGATGGAAAATTACTATCTCAAGAAACTCAAAAAAAAGTTGTTTATGATTTCAGACAAAATGATTTAAAAAATGGTGGAGAGGGCGCTCCTTTGGCTCCAATATTTCATAAGTTAATTTCAAAAAAAATTAAAGTTGAACCACCACTTTGTGTAATTAATCTTGGTGGAATAGCAAATATTACCTCAATAGAGTCTGGTGAAATTTCAGATTTAGGAAGTCAAGATATAGGACCTGGAAATTGCTTAATTGATGAATGGATTAAAAAAAATACTGATAAGAAATATGACAAAGATGGTTTCATAGCTCAATCAGGTAAAAAAGATATTTTAATTTTGAACCAAGCTCTGGATAATCATGATAATTTAAAAAAAAAGAATATTTTATCTTATGATACAAAAGATTTTGATTTAAGTTTTGTAAGGGGACTTTCTTTAGAAGATGGAGCAGCGACTTTAACAGAATTTACTGGAAAATTATTAGCAGAAGCTACTTTAAATTATATAAGCAAGTTAAAAACAAAACCTAAAAAAATTTTAGTTTGTGGTGGGGGAAGAAAAAATTTAACTTTAATAAATTGTTTAAAGGATAATATGAACATTGGAAATTTAGTGGAAAATATTGACAATTATGGTGTTGATGGAGATTTCATTGAGTCTCAGGCATTTGCTTACTTAGCTATAAGATCTTTCCTTAATCTTCCTATTTCTTTTCCAAAAACGACTGGTTGTAAACATCCCTCTACTGGAGGCAAATTAGTAAATAATTTTTAAAAAAAAACGCATCGATTTTTATATCGACGCGTTTTTTTAATAAATCTTTATCCCTTAACTACTTCTCTTGTATTAGCGTTAAAAGACTCTTTAAATGGTATATCAACTACCACCGCATCGACAGGAGTCCCAGGTTTATCTGAATATTTTTCAGGTAAATGAACTTTATACTTAGTTCCAACTTTTCCTTTAGGAAAACCATTAGCGTTTAATGTTCCATCAAATGGAACGTAGCCCATAGCAATATTTTGTTTTTTTTCTGGGTGATACCAAGGAGATGTTATGAACCCTACTGGATCTCCTCCATCTGCATTTGAGATTAACCAGAAATCCGGAGCATATTCCTCGATAGGTTTTCCACCTAATTCAAGACCAACTAATTGAAGTTTATATGGTTTCTTTCCAGCTTTAATATCAGCTCCCATTTTTTCAAGAACTGCTTTACCAACATAGTCAGTTTTTTTATTCCATTCACCTTTACCAGATAAAGAAACTTGATAACCTAAATTACATTGATAAGGATTGTGTTGCATATCCATATCTTGTCCCCAAGAAAGAATTCCAGCTTGAATTCTTCTATGATGAGCAGGAGCTATAACCATTAGATTATGTTTCTTACCAGCTTCAAGAACTGCATTCCACATATCATCTGCATATAAAGTGGCATTTCTTAAATATATTTCGTATCCCGCTTCACCTGAGAAACCAGATTGTGAAATAACACAACTTCTTCCTGCAACCTTAACTTCTGCCAAGCCATAAAAAGGCATGTTATCTAAATCAACTTGATCACCAAGCAAATCTTTCATCAGCGCTTTTGATTTAGGCCCTTGAATTTGTACTGGGCATGCATCAATTTCTTCTATTGTGCAATTAAATCTTCCATCAGCATTAACACCTTGAAGATACATTCCAATATCAGAGTCTGACAATGAAAACCAAAACTCATCTTTTGAAATTCTTAGAAGAATTGGATCATTTAAAACTCCACCATAAGCATTACATAAAATTACATATCTAGCTCTCATAGGTGAGATTTTAGTTGCATCTCTAGTTATTACGTAATCAGTAAATTTTTCTGCATCTGGTCCTTTAACTCTTATTTGTCTTTCAACAGCAACATTCCACATTGTTACGTGATTAACAATTGCATCATACTCTACCATTGCACCACCATCTTCTGGTTTTACATAACCTCTTGGATGGTAAATACGATTATAAACAGTTGCTCTCCAACAACCTGCTTGCATTGATAAATGCCAGTATGGCGATTTTCTTACTCTTGTTGAAATTAACATTTCAACTTTTGTAGGTCCACTTTGTCTTAAATTATATGGAACTTCTCGATCAGATTGATCAACAGAAGTTACATGTTTCAGTTTAGTATAGTCAAATTCATTAGACATATTTGTTCTCCATCAACCACTTGTTAGTTTCCTTCAAGCCGCCGAATGTATAAATGTGGAAGAAATCAGTATGTGATTTAACTTTCCCAATTAAATCATTTGGGTCTTTAGGTTTCATTAAATCTAATGCCTTACTAAAATTAGATTTAAGAAAATTTAAGGAATTTTTTGCTCCTACAATATTAGCAAACTTAATCAGGCTAGTTATTTTAAGTGGCCCAGTAATTCCGACATGCACTGGTATTGTTTGTTTAGAAATAAAGTCTATTATTTTCTGAGAGTCTAGTAACCATTGAGTTACTATATAGTCAGCATAAGGCTTTTTATCTTTCATAGCTTTTTCTAATTTTGAATCGGATATATCAGGACTCCCCTCTGGATGTCCAGCGATTCCTATCTTCATCTGTTCAAAATAACCCGTCTCTAAAATTTGAATTGAGCTATCAAAACTTCCAATAGGCTCTCGGCTTCCCCCAATAATCAAGACCTGCTTAACCCCTACGTCTTTACATCTAGCAACATACTCTTTAAGTTGACCATCATTTTCAATGGATCTAGCAGGGAAATGAGGTATTGGATTTAGACCTTTTTTGACCAATTTAGCAGCTTGTTCAGCGGTTTCTTTATAGTCACCACCTGGGAGCATAGTTATATATACATCCTTTAAAGTTGGCAAAGTATCAAGGTCAGTTTTAGGTCCAATTTCCAAAGAAAAATTCATTACGGGATATTTATTTATTTTAAAATATCTGTCTATAAAAATCGGCCTTTAGAGACAAGAAGGTTATCTTTTTATCCCTCTATGCTTTTGTATTCTTCGACCGTATTCTTGGGTGATTCTATCGAAGATAATAGCAAGAGCTACAATAGCCAATCCATTAAACAATCCTAAAGCTAAATATTGGTTTGATATGGCCCTTAGAATTGGAACACCTAAACCTTTAACTCCAATCATTGATGCTATAACAACCATAGCTAATGCCATCATTATAGTTTGGTTTACACCAGCAAAAACTGTTGGAAGAGCCAAAGGTATTTGTACAGTTTTTAACTTTTGTAATTTGGTTGCGCCAAACGCTTCACTTGCTTCTATTGTTTCTTTATCTACTTCTCTTATTCCTAAATTAGTTAATCTTATAACAGGCGGTATAGCGTATATACAAACAGCAATTAAACCGGGGATTTTTCCAATACCAAGCAACATCAATATAGGAATTAAATAAACAAAACTAGGAATAGTTTGCATCATATCTAAAACAGGAAGCATTGCTTTTTCAACTCTGTTAGATCTTGCCATCAGTATTCCTATAGGTATTCCAACAGCTATACACATAATTGTACAAACGGTTATGATTGCTACAGTTGCCATACAATCTTTCCACATACCAAAGTATCCAATCAATATAAAAGCAACTACACTTCCAACTACAAGTTTCCAGCTTCTTGAGCCTAACCAAGCTAATACACCAAGTATTAACAATATTATAGGCCAGGGTGTAGCTAATAGTAACTTTTCTAATCTAATTAAAAAAAATAATAATGGATCAAAAAAAGCTTCTATACCATCACCGTAAGCTCTAGAAAATTCTCTAAAAGTATGGTCAATCCCTTTTCTTAATTCCATTAGGGATTTACGATCCATCACAGGAAATTTTGTTAAAAATTCCATTTAATTCCTAAAAAAATTAACGAGCCTATTTAATTATAGGCTCGTTAAATAAATTATATATTAAAGACCCGCTTTAATTTTTTTCTTAGCAGCTCCAGATACCCATTTACCCCAAACACCTTCATGTTTGCTTAAAAACTCAATAGCTGCATCTGAACCTTTAGCTTGGTTTTCTGCCATGTATACAAGCATTTCATTCATTACTGTACCAGGGTAAGTACGCTTTTTAACATATTTTAAAGCGTCTTTTCCTCCAGTTTTAGCAAAGTTTGCTGTAACGATAGAGTTAACTTCAGATTTAGTCCATGCAGTTGGTTTTGGATCTGCACAATCTTGTTCTGCTTTTGTTATACAGTTATCCCAGTTATCTCTGCTGTGAAATTTCACACCAAAATCTACAGGAATTAAGCCATATTTTCCAACTATTGAAGTTGGATTCCAATAGTAACCAAACCAAGGATTTCCAGAGTCAGCTGCTTTAGATATTGTACCATCTAAACCTGCTGCAGAACCTGGATCAATTAGTACCCATCCTTTTTTTTCCATTTCGAAAGCTCTAAAAAGGTTTGCGTTAGCTAATTGACATCCCCATCCAGCTGGACAACCAACAAAAGCTCCTTTTGAAGGATCTTCTTTTGATGGAAACCATTCAGGGTGTTCTAAAATTTCCATAGCTGTCATACCTTTTATCTCAGGAATTTTTTCAACAGTTCCTGGAGTTATCCACCAACCTTCACCAAGACCAGTAATAGGTGCTTTGTTAGCTATGATTAATCTTTTTTCTGAAACAGCTTTTTTCAGAGGTGTGTAAACAGCATTTGCCCATTGTTCTGGGTTCATGTCTGGTTCACCTTTTTCATCCATAGATGTAAAAGTAGGCATAGTTGCTCCTGGTATAAGCTCTACCTCACAACCATAACCTTTTTCTAAGATTATTTTGTCTACGTTCGCCATCAACTCGGCAGAAGCCCAGTTTTGTTCGGCGATAACTAATTTTCCACATCCCGCATTAGCAACTCCACTAAAAGAAGTGAAACCTAATAAAACAAGTGCGGAAAAAATTATATTTCTTATTTTCATTTTATCCCC
>CACFTX010000015.1 GCA_902569405.1 uncultured Pelagibacteraceae bacterium
ATTAAAGTTAAAACTTAAAGAACAATCATTAAGAGACGAAATTAGACTTGAAAAAGAAAGAGTTAAAGATATAAAATTATTTTTACGTCAAGAGCAAGCAATCGTAAGAAAAGAACAAGCTGAAAAACAAAGGCAATTTCTTCAACAAATAAAATTAGAAAAACAAATCGAAAAATTTCGAATAAGAGAAGTAAAAGAACTTGAAAAATTAGAAAGAATATCCCTAAGAGAGCAAAGAGAAGATTATGCTGGACTTCAGGAAAGAATAGAAAAACTAAAAGAAAAATATCGTATTATTAGAGATCAAAAAATTAGAGAAAGAGTAGAAGCTCTAGGAATTCAAATACAAGGAGATGAGGATAGAGAAACACTTCTTTTAAAAGAAAAAGAATATACAATAGCGAGACAAAAAATAGAACTCTGTCTAGAAAGTTTTTATAGAAGTGCAAATAGTTTAGTTTTTCAATTAAATAAAAGACATATAACAAGAAACATGTCTATTTTAAGATGTATTGATCGAAGATTTGAAACAGGTGAAATTTTTATAAAATGGGACGAGTCAAATGATGATGAATGGTTAGTTTTAATTTATATAAAAAACAACTCACCAGATGAAGGAATTGTTATAGAGGATAAATCAAATCCTGAAAAAAATTTGTCACATGAATATAAATCAAACGAAATATTTAAAGCCTCAGACATGATGGTGGATTCACTTACTCAACTTATTTCAAAAGAAAGATCTAAAAAAAAAGCTAGTTGATTGGTAAAACAAGCTTAATCACTTACGTATACAGAAATGCCTCTAGAATTTATATCTACATCAAATTTTTTATGCAAAGGTGGAAACGCACGTTGAGAACAATCAAGTCTATCGCATGTTCTACAAGAAACACCAATTGGTATTTCAGTTTTTTTTTCATTGATATTTAAATTTTCAGTATAAACAAAATCTTTTGCATATTTAGCTTCACAGCCAAGCCCTATAGATAAAATACTTTTAGTTTCACCAAATCTGCCAACTCCTTTTTCTACTGTTTTGGCTATACAAACATATTTTTCTCCGTTACTCATTTTGCTAACAGCAGCTTGAATAACTCCAGGTCTTGTAAATGCAGAATAAACATTCCATCTAGGGCAAGCGCCTCCATATCTTGGAATTTCAATTCCTGACAAAGAGAATCTTTTAGAGATATTTCCAGCTATATCCACTCTTAAAAAATGAAATGGAATACCTAATAATTTTGGATCTTGTAAGCAAGTTACTCTATGAGCAATTTGTTCAAAAGTTGTTGCGAAAGTATTTTGTAAAAGTTCCAAATCATATTTATTTTTCATGCATTCAGCGTGAAACAATTTATAAGGCATCAAAATTGCTGCACCACAATAATTTAATAAAGCAACTTTTGTAAGTTTTTTAGATTCTTCACTTGGGAAGGAAAATTTTGACAGATATTCATTTATATCTTTAATTGCACCTTCATGTGCAATCTGTGATGAAACGTATAATTTTTTTGTTTCTAAAGCGACATAGTCGCTTAATAATAATTCTTTTTTGTTTTTGTTAAAAATTTTTGAAAAAGGTTTACCTTCTTCTGGCAGTACATCTTTTACTAATATTCCATACTCTTTTTTTAAAAAATCGCAAAGCGCCATATAAGTTGTTCTATTATTGACCTGTATTTTTTCAAAAACTGAGTTTGCAAAATCTTCTAGTTTTGGAAAATAATTTTTATTTTCTTGTAAAAAATCTGAAACAATTTCTCCTGGGAAAGCAGTTTTCCTGCTATCAATGATTTTGCCAGAAAGGTTTTCAACTCTATTGACTATATCGTGATCTTTTTGTTTAAAATTGTCACCTAATTTTATCAGTGCTCTTGCAATTTTAGGGTTTGTATTTACAAGATCTTTTATTTCTGGTCCTAAAATATCTAAGTCTTCAAATAATTGATCATCTAACAATTCAGATATATTGTTTACTAAGTTAAGATCAGATTTTACCGCTAAATCAGAAAGCTCAATTTTTAATTCTTGGCAAACTTTAAGTAGTAAGTCTCCATCAATTTTTCTTTTTCCACCTTCTATGAGATTTAAATAGCTGGGAGATATACTTAATTGGTCTGCTAGTTTGTTAGCCTGGATTCCAAGCTTTCGTCTAAAAGCCTTTATTTTTGGACCAATTCTTAGATCTATTTGACTCATTTTTACTATTTGTAAATTTTGTAAATTTAAATTTACAATAAATTATCATATTTTACAAGCATTTTTAATATTTTTCTGGAAAAAGTAAATTTTGTAAATTATAAAGTTTACATGAACGACAAAAACAATAATAAAAACCAAGAAAATCAGTCTCAAGTAGCAAAACAAGAGGTTAATAGCGAGAGCTCAAAGTCAGGCATTTACCTAAGAGATGATCATTGTGATTGGGGTTCAAGCGGTATGAACGAGTTCACTAACGAGTATAGTGAAAACAATTAGTACCTAGTTCTAATTTTTTTAATCTAGACAAAGGATTTGATATGAGTTCAGAGGCAAAAGTTTCTTATGATTTAAAAAGATTTGCAGGTATTAAAAGAGATTATACCACAGAACAAGTAGAAAGATTAAAGGGATCAATTAAAATTGAATATTCTCTTTGTAAACTTCAATCAGAAAAATTGTGGAAACTGCTTAACACAGAATCATACGTTAATACGTTAGGATCTTTGTCAGGAAATCACGCTGTCCAGCATGCTAAAGCAGGATTAAAAGCAATATATTTAAGTGGTTGGCAAGTTGCAGCCGATGCTAATAGCGCAGGAGAAATGTACCCAGATCAATCGCTATATCCATATGATAGTGCGCCAAAACTAGTAGAGTCCATGAACAATGCTTTGATTAGAGCTGATCAAATTCAACATATGGAAATTAAAGATGGTGACATGAAAGAAAAAGATAAAACAGATTATATGCTTCCTATAATTGCAGACGGTGAAGCAGGTTTTGGTGGACCATTAAATGTTTTTGAACTTGCAAAAAAATTTATTAAAGCTGGAGCAGCAGGAGTTCATTTTGAAGATCAATTAGCTAGTGAAAAAAAATGTGGTCATATGGGTGGTAAAGTTTTAGTTCCAACAGGCACAATGATTAAAAATTTAAAATCAGCAAGATTAGCTGCTGATATTGCAAATGTTCCATTAATAATATTAGCAAGAACAGACGCTAATGCTGCAAAATTAATTACTAATGATCATGATGAAAATGATAAACCTTTTTTAACTGGAGAAAGATCCCCAGAAGGATTTTTTTATGTTAAGGATGGTATTGAACAAGCAATTTCGCGAGGCTTAGCTTATGCACCTTATGCTGACTTAATATGGTGTGAAACAGCAACTCCAAATTTAGAAGAGGCAAAGAAATTTGCTGATGCAATTCATAAAAAATACCCAGGTAAATTATTAGCTTACAATTGTTCACCATCATTTAATTGGAAAAAACATTTATCTGATGATCAAATAGCCAGCTTTCAAAAAGAAATAGGTGAAATGGGATATAAATTTCAATTCATCACTCTTGCTGGGTTTCATGTGCAAAATATTGCAGTTTTTGAACTTGCAGAAAAATATAAAAAAGAAGGAATGTCTGCTTATTCAAAAATTCAACAACAAGAATTTGCAAGAGAAAAAGATGGATATACAAGCGTTAAACATCAAAGAGAAGTTGGCACATCTTATTTTGATGCGGTTTCAAATACTATTAGTTCTGGAAAAAGTTCAACTACAGCAATGAAAGGTTCAACCGAGTCTGAACAATTTTAATTAAAAAGTTAAAATATTTAAAAATCTATTCAAAATTTTTTAGCCTGTATTCCCACTTACCTTTTTTATTATATGAAATTTTAAATATTAAATTATTTTTTGAATTTACCCATATATCAAAATCTAATTTTTTATCTTCAGACAAACTTTTATCTTTAGACACTAATCTATAATGATCTAAAGAGTAATTTTTTCCATACAGCTTAATATTTTCTTTACCAATGAATGTTACCACTTGTTCTTTTACACTTCCAGAAATAGGGCTTATTTGCTTATCTACTTTTAAAATTTTATGATTCCACCAGTTGCCGATTATAGCATCGGCATTAGTTTTTCCTTTAAATGAAGATCCATCTATAACGAAATTATTATTTAATTCATCATATTTTAATTTTACATATTTTTCTTTATCATTTTGAAAAGTTGTTGAATTATAAGAAATTAATTTATCATTTTTATATTTTTCTAAAGCTTCACTTGAAACCGAAAAAACAATTACATTAAATAATTTTACTTTAAATTGTGTATAGTTTTTAACTTCGAGACTATTTTTTCCATGAGTAAAGAAATAATTGCTATAACCTATTAAATTTTCATTTCTAAACACTTCCATGTTAATAACTTTAATTCCTTTATAATGAGAAGTATGTGCACCAAGATTTGAAATTGTTAAAAAAAATAAAATTAAACTAAATAATGTTTTTTTCATAATTTTAAGTTAATAGAATTAATCACTATGAGGAAGTCAATATTAGTAGTAAATAGACTTCTGTAAATATGTTTTTATCAATAAAAAATGTACCCAAAGTTTATTGGAGTTCAAAAAAACCACTAAATTTAAAGCCAAAGATTTCTACTTTTTTTTATTTATGTATCGGCTTAGGAATATTTGGGTTGGGAGAAGGTTTGTTGATTATTTCTTACACTGGAGCTTCTCCGTGGAGCGTTTTAGCCCAGGGCATTTCTCTAAATGTTGATTTTTCTATTGGAGTAGCCACATTTTTTGTTAGTCTTTTTGCTTTATCTTTATGGATATTTTTAGATCAGAAGCCAGGAATAGGTACTATTTTTAACATTATTATAATTGCTGCTATGATTGATTTATCGATTACATTTGTTGAAACTCCACAAAGTTATATAGATCAAATAATTATGGCTATTGTTGCAGTTTTACTTGTTGGATTAGGTAGCGGAATATATTTAACAGCAAATTTAGGACCTGGTCCTAGAGACGGGTTAATGACTGGAATACAGAGAAAAACAAATCTTCCAATTGCAGCAGTTAGAGCATTTCTTGAAATTACAGTTGTTTCAATAGGATGGTCTTTGGGAGGAACAGTTGGGATAGGAACTTTGCTATTTGCTTTTGGAATAGGACCGGCTGTTGCTTTAGGTTTATTTTTAGTTAAAAAAACTTTCTCTTAATAAGTGATACTTACAACCATTCGAATAAAGTAATATCGAATCATGTGGTTTGTTAGAAAAAGACTACATAGATTTGTAAGATTAACCTTTAGACCACCTTGAAAAGGTAAAAAAAGGTATTTGAAATTATAAAAAAACCAAGTTTTTTAAAAATTGTTATAGACATACCTAAAAGTATTACAAAAGGGAAATACTATTAGTGAATTTTTTGTATATGTTAAGTGCATTTTGATAAGTATTAATATCAAAATCAATATCTACTTTTTTATTAGAATTTTTGAAATAATTTAAATTTAGTTTTTCCTCTTTATCTAAATTTATTTTTTTTAATAATTTTTGAATATGATTAGTGTTTGACAATTCTTCATAAATTATAAAAAAACAATTTTTATAAGGTTGGTAATTTTTTAATATCTTTTCATAAAATAAGGACCATTGTTCTATCCAATAGTTTATATTATTTAAATCATGAAAATTAACTGGATCATTCCATGCCTTATGATTCAAACCAAACTCATTATGGCTTAAATAGTTCATATATCTTCTGATAAAATCATTTTTTTTTTGTAGTTTATTAAAATGCATATGTTGTTTAAGAAGTGAATATGAATGTTGAAGAGGTTCTCTTATAGGAATTAAGAAAATAGAATTTGGCAATATCGAACTAATTAAATCGATTCTTTTATAATTAAGATTATTTTTGCTCAAATATCTATCTTTGTTTTCTGAGAGCAATATTAATATTAAATAGTTTACTAATTCATTTTTAACAAATTGTTTATCATTATTAAAAAATACTTCATCAAATGCTTCCGGGCTGTTTAAGTCATGAGTAATTCCATCCAAATGAAGCCTTTCTTTTTTTAAAGCATTTTTTTTAATAAATAATTTTGAAAAATTAGGCGATAAAATAAAAGGCATATTTGAATATTTTAATGAAGCGAATTCATCGGATGAATAAATAAAATTTAATAGACTGGTTGTTCCAGATCTTGGTAGGCCAGTAATGAAAATGTGTGATTTATTTTTAATATCTTTTTTTTTAAAAAAGATAATTTTTTCAAGTTCAAATAATGATTTATTTATGATTTTTTGACTCAATACTATGTCGTGTAATAATTTTTGAATTAAACTATAGTTTTGCATTTATTATTTTTCGTAATTGATGATAAATCAAAAAAACTA
>CACFTX010000016.1 GCA_902569405.1 uncultured Pelagibacteraceae bacterium
TAATTTTTGATGACCAATATGAATTCCATCAAAATTTCCAATTAAAATTATAGAATTCTTATGATTTGAAGAAATATTGAAATTATTATAATTTCTAATTTTTTTTACCATTTGAGATCGCTTTGCATATAATTAACAAGTGCTTCATAGCTTTTTGAAACTTTTTCTATTCCGTCTTTTTCAATTTCTTCTTTGTGAATTCCATTCGTAATAATCATTGAATCATAGTTTAAAAGATTTGCTCCTTTAATATCTGTATTTAAATTATCCCCAATTGCTAAAATTTTTTTATTTTTATTATTTGTCGATTGATTATAAACCTCTGGATAAGGTTTTCCAAAATAAATTACTTTTCCACCTAATTTTTCGAAAATCATAGCTACTGAACCTGCGCAAAATTCTCTTTTATTTCCTCTGTCAACTATAAGATCTGGATTTGTACAAATCATTTTTTTTCGAATATGACTATTAAGCAAATCTTTATAATAATTTAAATCTTGATCATAATCATCAAATAAACCTGTACATAAAATATAATTGCTTAACTTAATATCTTTTGATTTTTTTTTTTCAAAATCATTAAATAAATCAAAATCCCTTGGCGGTCCAATGTGATAAAAAGATTCTTCCAAATGATTTTTTTTCAGATAAGATAAAGCTGCCTCTCCAGAAGTATATACATTTTTTAAGATTTTATTTTCCATGCCTAATTTTTTTAAAAAAATTTTAACCGTAGAGTTTGGTCTTGGAGCATTCGTTAATAGCACATAGTTTTTTTTAGATTTATCGATCTCAACCAATGTCTCAATTGCTTTTGTGTACAAATTTATACCGTTATGAATCACTCCCCACAAATCTATGAAAAACAAATCATAATTCTGGACAATTGACCTTAACCCGTCTTTATCTAAATTTTTTGTCATTAAATGAGATATAACCGATAAAAACCACAATTTCTCTGGTTTTTTACATATACAATTTTTTGCTCCTTTGTCTTGAAATAGTCCAGCAAGTAGCTATATGACTCGCATATTAAAAGGAGAATTTATGAAGTTTAAACCCTTACACGATAGAGTGTTAATAGAAGTTTTAGATAGCAGCGAAAAGACTGCTGGAGGAATAATCATACCAGATACAGCTCAAGAAAAACCTCAAGAAGGAAAAGTTGTGGCGGTTGGTGGTGGAGCAAAAACAGAAGATGGAAAAATAATCCCTATGGATGTTAAAGTTGGTGACAAAGTGCTATTTGGAAAATGGTCAGGTACAGAAGTTAAAATTGATGGCAAAGAATATAGCATAATGAAAGAATCCGACATTATGGGAATTTCATCAAAATAATTTAAATTAAAGGAGATATAAAATGGCAAAAATTGTTAAATTTGACTCAGAAGCAAGATCAGCAATGATTAGAGGTGTAAATATTCTTGCAGACACAGTTAAAGTTACACTTGGACCAAAAGGAAGAAATGTGGTTATGGATAAATCTTATGGTGCTCCAAGAATAACAAAAGATGGGGTTACTGTAGCTAAAGAAATAGATTTAGAAGACAAATTTGAAAATATGGGCGCTCAAATGGTTAAAGAAGTTGCCAGCAAAACAAACGAAGAGGCTGGTGATGGGACAACAACCGCTACTATTTTGGCACAAGCAATTGTTAAAGAAGGAATTAAATATGTTACAGCCGGGATGAATCCAATGGATGTTAAAAGAGGAATTGAAGCTGCTGTTGAAAATGTTAAAGCTAATTTAATCTCTTCTGCAAAGAAAGTAAAAGATAGTGACGAGATTGCTCAAGTTGGAACTATTTCTGCAAATGGTGATAAAGAAATTGGAAGCATGATTGCTAAAGCAATGCAAAAAGTTGGTAACGAAGGTGTTATTACTGTTGAAGAAGCCAAAGGTATAGAAACCGAACTTGATGTTGTAGAAGGAATGCAATTCGATAGAGGTTATTTGTCTCCATATTTTATAACAAATGGTGATAAAATGATTACTGAATTAGAAAATCCTTTTATTTTATTACATGAAAAAAAATTAACAAACTTACAACCAATGGTTCCTTTGCTTGAAGCAGTTGTTCAAGCAGGAAGACCTTTAATGATAATTTCAGAGGATGTTGAAGGAGAAGCGCTTGCAACTCTTGTGGTTAATAAATTAAGAGGCGGTTTAAAAGTTGTGGCAGTTAAAGCGCCTGGATTTGGTGATAGACGAAAAGCTATGCTTGAAGATATAGCAATTTTAACTGGTGGTCAGGTCATATCTGAAGATTTAGGTATTAAGCTTGAGAACGTAAAACTTACTGATCTTGGATCTTCTAAAAAAGTAAAAGTTGATAAAGATAACAGTACAATTGTCAGCGGTAGTGGTAAAAAATCTGATATTGAAGCAAGATGTGCTCAGATTAAACAACAGATAGACGAAACAACATCTGACTATGATAAGGAAAAACTTCAAGAAAGATTAGCAAAATTAGCTGGTGGAGTTGCAGTAATAAAAGTTGGTGGTGCAACAGAGGTTGAAGTAAAAGAAAGAAAAGACAGGGTTGAAGATGCTTTAAATGCAACAAGAGCTGCAGTTGAAGAAGGTATCGTTACTGGAGGTGGTTGCGCACTTTTATATGCAGCGCAAGACTTAGATAAAGTTAAAGCAAAAGGTGATGATCAAAAAGCTGGCGTTGATTTAGTAAGAAAAGCTTTAGAAGCTCCAATAAGACAAATTACAAAAAATGCTGGTGTTGATGGATCGGTAGTAGTTGGAAAACTATTAGAGCAAAATAAAAAAACACAAGGTTATGATGCACAAAACGAAGAATATTGTGACATGTTTTCAAAAGGAATTATAGATCCTGTTAAAGTTGTAAGAACAGCTTTACAAGATGCTGCATCAATTGCCGGATTATTAGTAACAACTGAAGCAATGGTCGCAGATAAACCAGAAGAGAAATCTGATGCACCTGCTATGCCTGGTGGAATGGGTGGCATGGGTGGCATGGGTGGAATGGGTGGAATGGGAATGTAATCCCCATCATACTTACTCAAACAAGAATTCAAAAAGGGCAGTTTTTACTGCCCTTTTTTTTACTCGCTTTATAATTTCGTAATTGCTAGGTTATCTTAGAACTATTATATTTAATAAACATATAAATGTTTAAAAAGTTCTTCACTTATCCAGTCTATTTTGTAATTGTTGTATCAATAATAATTTCATTATATTTTGGTGCTTTAATAAGGTATCATTATATTGGTGGTAAAAAATTTCAATCTTTACAAAAAATTGCAGTCTTTTTCGCTGAAATACCATATAATATAAGATTAATTGTAAGAAATAAAAGTTTAAGACTAGATCAACCTCTAATACTAAAAAAAAATTCTAATAAAGAAAGATTTAAAAAGTTTTTGCCTATCGAAAGAGAAGGTATTTTGGTTTTACCTAGATATGATCACAATTTAAATAGGTCTGTAGTTGATATTGTTGATCTTAAAAATTTTAAAACCATTCATACTTATTCTCACAACATTTCTAAAATGAATAATAAAGTTAAAAATAACGAGATATTTAAAAGTAACAAAATAAACAATGCTCCACATAGATTTGAATATACACATTCTTTAATTTTAGAGGATGGTTCCTTGATTAGTAATAGTGATTATGCTCCTTTATTTAAAATTGATTTGTGTTCAAATTTAATTTGGTTAAATGATGAAATGAAGTTTCATCATAGTAAAATGTTAGATAGCGATAATAATATTTGGGTAGGTGGACAAATTAACAATAATTCAAATAAAAAATATTTGCCTAAAAACTTTGATAATAAACAATTTAGTGATGATGCAATTGTAAAAATAAATAGCGATGGAAATATTTTGTATAAAAAAAGTATAACTCAAATCTTAATTGAAAATAATAATATTATTTCATTTCGTAAATTTTACAATTCACATGATCCAATTCATCTAAATGACATTGAACCAGTGTTTAGTGATAGTGAATATTGGAAGAAAGGAGATGTTTTCATAAGTATTAGACACCAATCTGCTATAATTCATTATAGACCAAATACAAATAAAGTTATTAATTATATTACTGGTCCATTTATTCAACAACATGACGTTGATATAATTTCCCCAAAAGAAATATCAATATTTAATAATAATAATTCTTTTATTAATAATGAGAATTCTGAAGTTTTAATTTACAATTTTGAAACTAACAATTTTAAAAAAGTGTTCAATGATCAATTAAAAAAAGAAAATTTTAAAACAGAAACTGAGGGATTATTAAGATTTTTAAATGATGGATCGCTAATGATCGAAGAACAAAACCATGGAAGGATTATATTTTTCAATAAAGAAGGACAAAAGGAATGGGAATATGTTAATAAAGACATAAATGGAGATATTGGTGTCGTAAGCTGGAGTAGAATAATAGAAGATAAAATATTAATAAAAAAAATTAAATCTTTAATAAAAAGCAAAAAATGTACAAAATAATTTTTAACTCTTTTTTATTTTTTTTTATAGCCACCCCGTCATTTGCTTATCTCGGACCAGGTATTGGAGGAGGAATTCTAGCAGCAACAATAGGTATAATAATTGCAATTTTTGCTGCTGTTTTTGGATTGGTTTGGTTTCCAATAAAAAGATTTCTTAAAAAAAGAAAAAAGAAAAAAGAAAAAAATTGATTAATCAATTATTAATAGCTTTCACTACGGTATGTGTTTATGAATTTATTCAATTCGTAAAATTGCTAAAAATTATTAATTCAAATTTAAAAATTTAT
>CACFTX010000017.1 GCA_902569405.1 uncultured Pelagibacteraceae bacterium
ACGTCCTCCAAATCTTCTGTTGGCAAAATATAATTTATTAAAAAAAAGCTCTCCTTCTCTAAATTCCAATAATCATAAAAAATGTTATTTTCAAAAAGTGAAATTTGGTTATTTTGTGAATCTACCATAACTGGTATTAGCAACACTTCTTTTTTTTTAAGAATTGATGGGAAAATATTTTTTTTTTCAAAAAATTGCAAAGTATTTTTTTTATTAAAATTTACATCAAAATTTACTATATATAGATTGTTTACAAATCTTTCTTTACTCATTGTAAAAGAATCAACCAAACTTTTAATTGTACTTATGTGTGTATTTTTTATTTTTTTTTGATCACTTGAGGTTGTAATCATTGAAATTAATTCTATAAAAGCTTCTTTAAATCCTTTATTAATAACTTTTTCCTTATTAAAATTTAGATCAAAAGGCTCGGAAATCTCTAAATTTTTAATTTTGAAAGTACTGGCACTAGATGTAGAAACTAAAATTATATTTATAAATAGAACGAAAGAAAAAAAAAATATATAAAGTTTATTCAAATTACTTAATTTTTTTTTAAACTGCATATATTATACTAATGAAAAAAGATAAATTTACATATCTAAAAAGTGGTGTGAACATAAACGCTGCTGATAATTTTGTTAAATTTATATCTAATATTTCACCAAAAAATAAGGGCAATAAAAAGTTCAAAAATATAGGGGGTTTTGGATCAATTTCAGACATCCCACGCAATTACAAAAGGCCAAAAATTGTAGCTAGCACCGATGGCGTTGGTACCAAAATTGAGATAGCAAATATGCTAAATAAATATGACACAATTGGTATTGATTTAGTTGCAATGTGTGTAAATGACTTAATAGTTCAAGGTGCTAAACCATTAATATTTCTTGATTATATATCTATAAATAAAATTGATCTAAAAAAACTTAAATCAATAATAAAAGGTATTCAAAAAGGATGTAAAATTTCAGAATGTCAATTAGTTGGTGGTGAAACCGCTGAAATGCCCGGTACTTATACAAAAGGCAAATTTGATATAGCTGGTTTTTCTGTAGGTATAGTTGATGAAAAAAAAATTTTATATAATAAAAAAATTAAAAAAAACGATTTAATACTTGCCGTTCCTTCAAGTGGTGTGCATTCAAATGGATATTCACTAATTAGGCATATAATTAAAAAAAAAAAAATTAATTTAAAAAAAAATAAATTTTTAAAAAGAGAATTAATAAGACCAACTAAAATTTATGTTAAAGAAGTTTTAAATTTAACAAGAAGAAAACTTATAAATGGATGTGCAAATATTACCGGCGGTGGAATTAACGATAATATAAAAAGAATTATACCAAATGGTCTTACCGCAAATATAAATTTAAATAAAATTAAATCAAAAAAAATATTTAATTGGTTAAAAAAGAATAATATTTCTGAGGATGAAATGCTAAAAACTTTCAATTGTGGTGTGGGTTTTTGTTTAATTGTTAAACCAAAAAATCTAAATAAAATTAAAAAATTTTTTATAAAAGAATATAAGCCTTATTTGATAGGAAAAATAACTACAGGTAAAAATAAAGTTAAATTAAATGAAAAAGTCGATTGGTCCTGAAAAAATAAAAACTGCAGTTTTTATCTCAGGAAAAGGAAGTAATCTAAAAAATTTAATTAAATTTTCAAAATTAAAACAATATCCATTTTCTATTGATTTAATAATTTCCAGTACAAGCAAAGCTAAAGGATTAAAATATTCTAAAAAATATAAAATTGAAAAAAAAATAATTATTTTAAAAAAAAAAAAAATTAAACTAGTTTGTCTTGCTGGATTTATGAAAATTTTATCTAATAATTTTATAAAAAAATTTAAAGGAAAAATAATTAATATACACCCATCACTGCTTCCAAAGTACAAAGGTTTAAACACACATATAAAAGCTATAAAAAATGGTGATAAATTTGCTGGATGTACTGTACATTATGTTACATCAAAACTTGACTCTGGAAAAATAATCTTACAAAAGAAGGTTAAAATATCTAGAAAAGATAATCATTATTCGTTATCCCGAAAAGTTCTTAAAAAAGAACATTTGATTTATCCAGCTGCTATTAAAAAAATTTTAAGTTAATCTTTAAAGAAAAAATTAATTTCTATATTTGCGTTATCAACGCTATCAGAACCATGAACTGAATTTTTGTCGATTGATATACCAAACTTTTTTCTAATTGTTCCTTCTTTGGCTTCTTTGGGGTTTGTTGCACCCATAAGTTCTCTGTTTGCTAACACAGCATTTTCTTTTTCAAGTATCATAACAACAATTGGTCCAGATGATAAATAAGCGCATAAATCGTTGTAAAATGGCTTTGTTTCATGAACTTTATAAAACTGTTCAGCTTCAGATTTTGTTATCTGAATTTTTTTTTCTTTAATAATTTTAAAACCTTTATGGCTAAATATCTCTTTAATCTCTCTATCTAAATTTCTTTCAACAGCATCTGGTTTTATAATTGATAGAGTTTGTTCTGTGCTACTCATAATTATCCTCTACAAATTGATTTAACAATCTAACGCCATAACCTGTGGCTCCACTTGGATTTAAAGCACCTCCATATTTAGAAAAGGCCATTCCAGCTATATCTAGGTGAGCCCAAGATGTTTTGTTTAAAATAAATCTTTGTAAAAATTGTGCTGCTGTTGTTGAGCCAGCTCCTCCTACATAATTTATATTTTGCATGTCTGCACTTTTTGAGTCCATTAGTTTATCAAAATTTTTATGAAGAGGCATTCTCCATAATTTTTCATCAACTTTTTCACCGGCTTCAAGTAATTGTTTTGATAATTTATCATCGTTAGAAAAAAGCCCTGCATATTCTGAACCCAAAGAAACGATGATAGCGCCAGTTAAAGTTGCTAAATCAATCATTAATTCAGGTTTAAATTTTTTTTCCGTGAAAGTTAAAGCGTCTGCTAAAACTAATCTGCCTTCAGCGTCAGTATTTAATACTTCTATAGTTTTTCCGCTATAAGATTTTACAATATCACCGGGTCTTTGAGCATTTCCACTTACCATATTTTCAACAAGTCCTACAACGCCTACTGCATTAATTTTTGCTTTTCTTAAAGCTAAAGTTTTCATCAAACCTACTACAGCAGCTGAACCTGCCATATCATAAGTCATATCTTCCATAAATCTTGCAGGTTTTAGTGAGTAACCACCAGTATCAAAACAAACTCCTTTTCCAACAAATGCTAAAGGTTTTAATTTTGATTTATTTCCTTTCCATTCAATAGTTACAAGGTAAGAACCTCTTATGCTTCCCTGCCCAACTCCTAATAAAGCATTGCATCCTAATTTTTTTAATTTCTTTTGATCATAAACTGTAACTTTTAATCCATACTTTTTTAACCTAATTAATCTTTTTGCATATTCATCTGGATGCAAAATATTTCCAGGTTCCGATACTAAATCTCTAGTAAAAAATGTTCCTTCTTCTAGAGCCCTAAATTTTAATTTATTTTTTATAGATAAAGGAGCTTGTTTTCCAATTAAATTAATTGTTAAATTATTTTTTATTTTTTTTGATTTATAAATATTAAATTCATATGACTTTAATTTTAGTCCATGCATGAAACGGCCAATAAAATCTTTTCCGGGCTTACTATTAATGCTTTCTGAATAAATAGAGAGATTTTTAATATTGTCTTTTTTAACAAAATTATATAACTGAGCCCCTAAAGCTTCTACATCTGATCCTTTTAAATTTTTTTTAATTGATATTAAAATTATTGTGCTTTTGTCATTTATGTTAAATGAAATAATATTTTCTTTGGTATTATTTTTATTTTTCGAAATTTTTTCAATATATGAAGCCTCATTTTTTGAAAAAAAGGATCTTAGATTTTGTATTTGAAATTTTTCGTTTCCAAATAAAGCGATTACACCAAGACTGCTCGATTTGACCTTATTTTTATAGATAACTTGAACACTCATTGATTTTTGAATATATACTTATAGTTGAAAAGGTTTATAGATTATAATGATGAATTTCAACGAAAAAATTGTCTTTAAAAAATTTTTGTCTGATAACACTTATTTTTTCTTGTTATGTGCTATGAGTCTAAGTCTAATTGTATGGATTATTCAAGCAGTAAATTTTTTAGATTTCATATCAGAAGATGGGCATAGCTTTGATATATATTTCTATTTTACAATATTAAATTTTCCTAAAATATTTAAAAACATTTTACCCTTTATATTTTTTATGTCGTTATTTTACACTATATCAAAATATGAGGATAATAATGAGCTTAAAATTTTCTGGATAAACGGAATTAATAAAATTAAGTTCACAAATGTATTAATTAAATACACATTATTATTTTTCATATTACAAATATTTTTATCATCTTTATTGAGCCCAGCCTTACAAGGCAAAGCAAGAACATTCTTAAAAGAATCAAATATGGATTTTTTTCCTTCTCTGCTACAGGAAAAAAAATTTATTGACACGGTTGATAAACTTACAATTTTTATTGAAAAAAAAAATTCAATTAATGAATTTGAGAATATTTTTTTAAAAGATGATTTGGGAAATGATAAATCTCAAATCATTTTCGCAAAAAAAGGTTTTTTAAAAGAAATCGATGGAACAAGAAAACTGGTTTTATATGATGGAAAATTTTTAAATTCTGATAAAAAAAAAACAACTGTATTTAATTTTTCACAAACTGAATTTGATTTGTCAAATTATGTTACCAAATCTATTACTCA
>CACFTX010000018.1 GCA_902569405.1 uncultured Pelagibacteraceae bacterium
TAGAAAAAGTATTACAGAAAATGGATTTAAAACAGCCGCAAACATATATAGTATATCTGACACAGCAAAATTTGGAGGAAAAATTGGGTTAATAGACGAAAGACAACTTTCACCAAATATTCTTAATGAAATAAAATCAATTAATTCAGGGGAAGTAACCAACACAATCATTGTTCCAAATGGGTATTTAATTTTAAAATTAAATGAAATTGTTGTTGAAACATTTAAAAAAGATTTAAAGAAAGAGTTAGATAATTTAATTAAATTTGAAACTGATAGACAGTTAAACCAATATTCAATTATCTATTTTAATAAAGTAAAATTAAACTCGAAAATAAGCGATGAATAAAAATATAATTATAGTTGCTGGAGAACCTTATAGTATTTTTTTAGAACTTGTATTTAAATCAATAAAGTCAAAAAAAATAAAAAAGCCATTTTTATTAATTTGTTCAAAAAAATTGTTAATTGCTCAAATGAAAAAATTAAAATTTAATAACAAAATAAATACAGTTGATAAAAATAAAATTAAAAATATTAAACTATTGCGAGATTGCATAAATGTTTTAGATGTAAAATTTAATTTTAAAAAAGCTTTTGATAAAATTAATCACAATTCATCAAAATATATTGAAAATTGTTTCTCTTTGGGCCTTGATATTGTAAAAAATGGAAAAGCCAAAGCTCTAATAAATGGACCCATTTCTAAAAAACATTTCCTTAAAAAAAAATATCCTGGTATTACTGAATACCTTGCAAGAAAATCTGGCAAGAAAAATAATGAAGTTATGTTGATATATAACAATAAATTAGCCGTAAGCCCAGTAACAACACACTTGCCTTTACAAGATGTTAAAAAAAATATTACATCTAAAAAAATAATAAATAATGTAACAACTATAAATTCTTTTTTTATTAATAAACTTAAAAAAAAACCAAAATTTGCAATAACTGGTCTAAATCCCCACTGCGAAACTGTAAAAATTTTTTCTGAAGAAAAAAGAATAATATTGCCAGCAATTAAAAAGCTAAAAAAAAAAAACATCAATATATCTGGGCCTTTTCCTGCTGACACCATTTTTTTAAAAAAAAATATAAATAAATTTGATGTTGTTGTAGGCATGTATCATGATCAAGTTTTAACACCAATTAAAACGCTTTATGGATTTAAAGCTATTAATGTAACTCTAGGACTTCCTTTTATTAGAATAACTCCAGATCACGGACCTAATAATTCCATGTTGGGAAAAAATAAGTCAGATCCAAGAAGTTTAATTGAAGCATTTAAATTTTTAAGTCGAATTCGTGATAATTAAAGCTAAAAAAAGTTTAGGTCAAAATTTCTTAATAGATAAAAATATAATAAAAAAAATAGTAGAGGTTGGAAACATACTTTCGAATAGTTCAGTTTTAGAAATTGGAGCTGGAACAGGTAATTTGACAGAATACATCTTAGAAAAAAAACCTAAAAAATTATATATAATTGAAAAAGACGAAAAACTTGCTGTAAAACTTAAGGAAAGATTTGATAAAAAAATTAACTTAATTAATAAAGACGTTCTTGAAGTTTCGGAAAATTTAATTTCTTCTGATAAGTTAATTGTCTATGGAAACTTACCATACAATATTTCAACACAAATATTAGCTAAGTGGATTACTAATGATCATAAAAGCAACTGGTATGAAAACTATATTTTAATGTTTCAAAAAGAAGTTGCCGACAGAATTCTGGCCCATACAAATTCTAAAAACTATGGAAGATTATCTATTTTGTCTAATTGGAAACTTGATGTAAAGAAAATATTTAATATAAAAGCTTCATGCTTCGCGCCTAAACCTAAAGTTGAAAGCACTCTATTAAAATTTACTCCAAAAAAAAAATATTTTGAATTAAAAAATTCTAAAAATCTTGAAATTGTTACTAGAGTTTTTTTTAATCAAAGAAGAAAAAAAATTAAAAACCCTCTAAACCAATTGTTTAAAAAATCTGACAAAATAATTGAAAAACTAAAATTAAATATAGATCTAAGACCTCAAAATCTTTCACCTAAAACTTATTATGAGCTTGCTAAAGAATATGAAATTTTAAGAAATTAGTTGGCTCACATGACTTTCAATAGATTTTAAATTATAATTATTTTTTGTTTTATTTGTATCCGATTCAATCAAATCACATATTTCATTAAAACAATTTTCTAGTTTGTCATTAATTACTACATAATCATAATTTTTCCAGTGTAATACATCTTTATTAAATTGTTTCATTCTTTCTTCTACAATTACTTTATCTTTCATGTCTCTGTTTGAAAGCCTGTTGAATAAAACTTCTTTACTAGGAGGTAATAAGAAAAAAGTTATCAATTTATATTTTAAACTTTTGTTTTTTATCTGCTGGGCTCCTTGCCAATCAATATCAAATATAACATTTTGCCCTTTATCAAGACTATCTTTAACTGGTTTTAGGATAGTTCCGTAAAAATTGTTAAAAACTTTAGCGTGTTCTAAAAACTCTCCTTTGTTAATTAGATCGTTAAAATCTTTTTCATTAGTAAAAAAATAATCCTTACCGGATGTTTCATTTTCTCTAGGTTTTCTTGTTGTGTGAGAAATAGATATTTGATAATTTTTCTTTTCTGCTAATAATTTTACAAGCGTTGTTTTGCCAGCACCAGATGGTGATGACAATATTATCATTGTACCATCTTTTATGGATGACATTTAATTAAATCTAATTACTTTTGCTCTCAATAAATTTAATAGCATCGTTAACCGTTAGAATTTTTTCAGCTTCACTATCCGAAATTTCTGAACCAAATTCTTCTTCAAATGCCATTACTAGTTCTACTGTATCCAAACTATCGGCTCCTAAATCGTCTATAAAGCTAGACTCGTCTGTTACTTTTGCTTCATCAATACCAAGATGGTCGGCGACTATCTTCTTAACTTTGCTTGAAATATCTTCTGACATAATTAATCCTTTTTGTTATATTTTCGTTAATAGATTATTAATCAACTTTGTCAAGCCATATACATGCCCCCATTAACATGTATTGTTTCTCCTGTAATGTAAGATGCTGCATCTGATGATAAAAAAGCAACAGTATTTGATACGTCTTCTCCTGTTCCAAGCTTGCTCATTGGAATTCTTGAAGTTAAAACTGCTTTAATGCTTTCTACTATTTTGTCAGTCATTTTTGACTGAATAAAGCCGGGTGAAACACAATTTATTGTTATATTTTTTTTTGCATATTCAATTGCTAAACTTTTTGACATAGCAACCATTCCAGCTTTTGATGCAGAATAGTTAGCTTGGCCTAAATTTCCCGTGTGCCCAACTATCGAAGTTATATTTACAATTCTTCCATATTTATTTTTTAGCATTTTTTTTATTGCATGCTTACATAAATAAAAAGTAGAACTTAAATTTATATCAATTACCTTTTTCCATTCTTCATCTTTCATTCTTAATGATAAATTGTCCATAGTTATGCCAGCATTATTGACTAAAACATCTAAACCAACTAACTGTGAAGTTACATTTTCAATAAAATCTTCTATCTTAGGATGATCAGAAATGTCAAATTTCAATACATTGATGTCTGGAAATTCTTTTTTTAAAGCATCTAATCTTTCAGTATTTGTGCCGGTAGCTAAAACCGTTCCATCTAAAGATAAAAATTTTCTTACAAGAGCGTTACCTATTCCACCAGTGGCTCCAGTTATTAATATTTTTTTACCTTTAAAATTAATCATTTGTTTTAATTATAGTTATATCTTCTTCTTTATTTATTGCACTAGTTTTTACATTTCTATCTATTCTTTTAATTAAGCCTGACAATACTTTTCCCGGTCCAATTTCAATAAATTGGTTTACACCATTATCAATCATATATAAAACGCTTTCTCTCCAGCGTACCCTACTTTCAATTTGTTTGATCAATAAATCTTTTAACATAGATTTATCTTTTATCTCTTCTGCAGTTACATTTGAAATTAATGTATTTTGAAAATCTCTAAATTCTAACTTTTCAATTTCATTCCTCATTAGTTCGGTAGCTTTGCCCATTAAATTACAGTGAAAAGGAGCACTAACTGATAGTTTAATATTTTTAATATTTTGAGATGTAAGATCTAATGAAAGTTTATTAATATTTTCTGTGCTCCCACTAACAACTAATTGTCCATTCGAATTGTCATTTGCTATAAAACATTCGTATTTATCTTTTTTTTCGGAAAAAATTTTTTCTATTATTTTTGGATCTGAACCTAATACAGCTAACATGCCGCCTTCTCCTTTTGGAACAGCGCTTTGCATTGCTTCGCCTCTAATCTTCAAAATTCTTAATGTACTAGCAAAATCTAATGATCCAGCGCAAGCTAACGCTGTATACTCTCCAAGAGAATGTCCAGCAAAAAATTTTGCTTTATTTAAATCAATTTTAAATTCTTGCTTTAGAACTTGAAAAATTGAATACCCAACTAAAAAAATTGCCGGTTGTGTATTTTCGGTTAAATCTAATTGCTCTTTTGGTCCTTCTAAAATTAATTTTGATATAGGAAAATTTAAAATTTCATCAGCTTCTTTATAGAGTTTTTTAAATAAATCATATTTTGAATAAAAGTCTGATGACATTCCAACTATTTGAGAGCCTTGGCCAGGGAAAATAACAGAAAACATTTAAATTTTTATATATTTTTAAGTA
>CACFTX010000019.1 GCA_902569405.1 uncultured Pelagibacteraceae bacterium
ATTAAAGATTTTTTATCAATTTTCTTTAAATCATTATTTAATGCAACTAAATAGTTGACCTCTTGAATAATATCTACATTTGTAATTATTTCATTATCTATTTTAGTTACAATATAAAAATTTGATTCAGCATTTAATGAGTTGTTAAATATAGAAACTATAAATAAATTAATTATAATTAAATTTAAGTAAATTTTCCTCATTTTATTTTAAATTTGGACTATTTGCGGCTCCAAAAGGCATAATTGTAAGTGAGAAGAAAATCTGTTCTTCAGGTCTAAGATCTCTATCTTCGTAATAATCTTTTTTATATTCAATAGCTGCTTTTAAGCAATCATTTCGATATTCATAAATTAAGTTATAATATTCATTAATATTTAGCTGTTTATTTTTTCTTGTGCTTAGAGATAAAGAATTATTTTCATTAAAATTAAAAGTCGTTTTATTTGCAAGATAACTTTCTTCACCTATAATATTATTTTTTTCTAAAAATTCAAAAGATGTAACAAAATTATTCACTGTAAATGTAGCATCTATAAAATTATAATTAAGTGTTTGCATATCATTATCTAATGAAAAATTATATTTTAAGTTAAAAAATTCTTTTGGTTTAAAAAGCATTTCACCAATGATATTTGATGTTTTTCTATTTAAGGTACTTTTCTCTGGAAGATCAAGGTTTTCCTTGTCTCTAAACATGGTTGCTAAATTTAATGAAAAAATTTCATTATCAAATTTGTCTAATGTTTTAAATTCATTTCCCAATGTTATTGATTGACCGCCTTCCACTGTTTCATCTGATCCAATCCTATTTAGAGAAAAAATGTTGTTATAATCAATTATTCTATCACTGACTCTAATATTTCTTGATTTATTAGGGCTAAATCTGGCTGATAAAATAGGCGTTAAAATACTATCAAATTTAACCCCTTCTTTTTTTAGGGGATATTGAATTTGGTATTTTATGATTGATTGTAAATTTTGATCTAATTCATTTTTTGAATCTATTGAGTTTTTACTATCAAGGTTAAAATTTTTTAACAATAACTCATAATTAGTTACAAAACCATTTGTAGTAATTTCTTGTAAAGAACTGTACTTTAAATCATTAACCATAGTTTTTTTATGAACATTTGTGTCATATAATTTGTTGCTTCCTTTTGACACAAATGACAATTCACCATCTAAATTGTTTTTAAGGTATTTAGTTAAAGTATAGCTCGGAAAAATATATTCATATCTATCCGAATCTTCTTTTGATAAATCCTCATAAATTTCTGAAGAAATACTTAAATCTAAATTTTCATTGGAGCCTTCGAAAGCAATTTTTGAATTTAGTAATTCTTGAGAGGTTATTAAAGGAGATTCTAATTTATGTGTTTTTAGATAAGTATCTTGAGAAACTTGTTGAATTGATAAATCAATTTTTGAATTTTCAAAAAAATTTAGATCAGTATCAAAAGTTGATTTTGAGAAAAAATGAGTTCCTTTTGTATTATCTGTTTTAAGTAATAATCTAGATTTATTTAAAATGCTGAAATCTACTAGATGTTCTGCATTTTTGTTAACTTGCCTATACTCAGCTTGATATATTGTTTTTTGCTTATCATAAAATCTAGGTGTAAAAGTTAGATCTTTATTATCAGAAATTACATGATAATAAGGAACTGCAAGATAGTTTCCAAGATTACTAGATGAGGCTAGCATAGGCATTAAAAATCCAGATTGTCTTTCAACAGTTGGGTCAGGATGAAAAAATTTTGGAAAATATAAAATTGGCTTATCGTAAACTTTTAACCAGGCGTTTTTATAATTAATTAATTTTTTATTTTTATCATGGTTTATTTCTTGTGCCGTAATGGTCCAAGGAGGACATTTGTCTTTTCTTTCTTTGCAAATTGTAAAAATACCTTTTTTGAATATAGACTTTTCATTATCAAGAATAACTCCTTTAGCTTTAAGTCTTGGTTCGTTATTTGCTCCAAAATATTTTTTATTAAATTTTATTGATAAATCTTTTCCAACAACCTCATCAGTTGTCATATTTAATTTAACTACTTCAAAACTATATTTATTTAATTCATTATCTGTTAAATTAACAATTTTAGCTTCTAGTATTTTGTCTTTTATTGATAATTTAAAATTATCGGAAATTAGTATGTTATTATAATTATCCTGAACTATAGTTTTATTTTTAGAAAATATTTCTTTTAAATTTCTATCATAGGTAACATCAGAGGTATCTATAATATATTTTTGTTCAGTTTTAATTACAGTTGAATTTTTAGAAATGATTTTGTTATCATTAACAAAATAAACAGCTTCATTAGTAGTTAATATGTTATTATTGACAATGTCTTGAATATCAACATTGTGTTTAACTTTTATAATTGATTTAATTTTATCATATTCTGCTCGATCTGCGTTAATCACTATTCCTTTTGGGTCTTTAATTTCAACACCATTTTTTGCTATTATTTTATTTCCTTTTTCCAAAGATTGAATTTCCGTGGCGCTTAATTGCAATTCTTGACTTTCAGTTTTATTTTCAAGAAAAAATGAAAATATGAATATAAAAATTAAATATATTGTAATGTTATTTTTCATTTATTTTTACCAAACCAATACAGGCAATTAGCAATAATATGATTTGTGGTGCCCACACAGAAACATTTGTAGGAATTTTTTCACTTTCTGTAAGTAATTTAAAAAAGAAATTTACATAATATATGACCACTGAGATAAATATTCCAAAAATTAAATTAAAAATTTTTGATTTATTATACCTAACATTAAACATTAAAATTGATGACAAGCACACCATGATCGCTAGATAAATAGGGTAAGAGTATATTTTTAACTGATGTGCGGTAAGTAGTATTGTTGAATATCCTAAGGTTTTATAGTCATTTTTTAGCTCTCTTAGATCTAAAATATTTAAAGAAGATAAATTTGAAAATAAAGTTGAGATTTTGTGTTTGTCAAAATTTGTTTGAAAATTAATTTTTTTTTCTTTTCGCGTTGTTTCATTTTCTTTTGTGATTAAAGCTTGAGAAATTTCCCAAGATTTTTTTTGAATATTTACTTTTTTTGAGCTAATTGTTTTTTTAAATTTAAAATTTTTATCAAACTGAGTTATTATTACATTTTTTAAATAATTACCTTCAATTTTTTCAGCATTAATTAAGTTAATATTTTCTCCTATTTCATCTTTTATCCATAGCCCGTTTGATGTTATCACTGCCAAGTATTTGTCATCTTCCGAAAAATTATTTTTGATATCTAAATATAAGAATTTGAGATTTGAAGAAATATTATAAAAAATCAAAACAATAAAAATTCCAGTTATAAAACTAGTTAATGTAATAATTTTAATTATATTAAAATTTGTTAATCCATAATTTTTATAGATATTTAATTCATTCTTATCCATAATTTCGGAAAAAAAATAAAGAGTAGAAATCAAAAATATGAATGGAAAGATATCGAAAAGTATCGAAGGTGCATTTAAAATAGTTAAAAAAATTGGTAAAGTAAAATTTACATTTTCAGTATTTTTAAAAAAACTTAATTCTTCAAATACATTTAATATTATTGTTATAGAAAAAAAAATTATCGTAACTAATCCAAGAGATTTAAAAAATGAATTGATTAAATATTTTTGATAAATTGCT
>CACFTX010000020.1 GCA_902569405.1 uncultured Pelagibacteraceae bacterium
GCTGCTTTTTTTCCAAGGATAGTAGATCCAAAACCAATACCTACTCCAATAAGGTCCCACAAAGGTAATAGTTTTGTAGGTTTTATATTTCTTTTTTTTATTTCATTTTCAAAATATTCACAATGTACTTTTTCATGACTTTTCATTTCTTCAATAGTTTTTTTTAAATTTTCATCTTTAATTAAAGTATTAAGAGCTAACAATTGACCTTCATATATTTTAATTGCTCCACGTTCTCCCGCATGGTCAACTCTAATAAATTCTTCAATTTTAATTGGATCTATTTTTTTCATTTATTAATAATTTAACATTATATAGGCTTATAAATATGGAAATAAATAAGTTTATAGTCGCAAGTGAAAAACCAAATATCTTAAAATTTACCTCTTTGCAGCTAGGAATTTTGTTATTTAAGGATTCAATTATGTCAGTTTTGTCAATTAAATTTATATTTGAATTAGTACATCCGGAAAATTCACTAAAAATATTATTTTCAATACCAACATGATATCCGGCCAAAATCGAACTAAACATAAATATCAAAGTTAGAAAAGATAGCCATATAATTTGTTTTTGAGAAGTAAAACCTAAGAAGCAAATAAAAATTGAAATTATGTATGGAATTCTTTGATATACACATAGCTTGCAGGGTTTTTGATTTAATGAAAATTCAATATATACAGCACTTAACAAAGCAATCGTACTTATTAAAAAAATTAATAAAAAATATTTTTTTAAATCAAAGTTTTTTTCCATATTTTATTGTGTAAAAGTTAATAGAAAATTATAAACAAAAAATACAACAATTATTAAAATTATTGCAAAAAAAATTGATAATTTAAGTAATTTTTTTTCTATAATTTTTTTCATTGTAGAACCAAAATTTCCTATCAAATAAGCAATTATGAAAAATCTTAAACCTCTGGTCAAAAAAGAAATAATAATAAAATATAAAAAGTTAAAATGAATAAATCCGCTCGTTATTGTTAATAGTTTAAAAGGCACTGGAGTAAAACCAGCAATTGCTAGCAAAGTTATCCATGCAACAATTCCACCATCAGAAGATACTTTTGTTTTTAAAAAAAATGCATTGTCTACTCCATATAGTTCAAATATTTTAATTCCGATTTCGTTAAAAAAAATGTAACCTATAAAGTAACCTAGGCATGCACCTAATACTGATCCTATGGTTGCAATTAAGGCAATTTTGAACCATTCATTACGTTTAGCAATTGTCATAGGAATTATAAATACATCTGGTGGAATTGGAAAAATAAAACTTTCAAAAAATGAAATTATTCCTAAAATTTTTTTTGAGCTTTTATGACCTGCTAATTTTAAAGATTTATAATACAATTCTTTAAACATTTTTTGGTTTTAATACAATTTGAGTTCTTATACTATTTAATTTTATAATAATAACTTATGCAGATTCAGGGCGAATGGCGGAACTGGTAGACGCGCACGACTCAAAATCGTGTTTCGCAAGAAGTGAGAGTTCGATTCTCTCTTCGCCCACCAAAATAATATGGAAATAAACAAAATTAATAACTTGTTAGAATTATTTTTTGTTCAGTATAAAAAACAAGACAAAAATAAAATTTTTTTAAATTCTTTAAGAGATGAACAAAATAAATATACTTGGAAGAATACCCATGTAAATATTGTTAAGTTATCTAAAGAAATTAAAAAATATACTCAAGAAGGAGATAGATGTTTAATAATTTCTGAAAATAGACCTGAATGGATGATAACTGATTTAGCTATTATGTTATCATCATGTATTACTGTTCCAGCATATACAACTTATACAGAAAGAGACTATGAATATATTATAAATGATTGTAGTCCTACTATAATTTTTGTTTCAGATTCAATTCAATATTCAAAAATAAAAAACATAATACTAAAAAAAAGTTTTATAAAAAAAGTTATTACATTTGATAAAGTAAATAATTTAGATGATAGTTTTAATTTAAAAATAGATAAAATATTTCAGAATAAGGAAGAAATAGATGGTGTTGATTTTTTAAAATTAAAAATTACCAGAAAAGATCCGGCTTGTATAATTTATACATCTGGTACTCAAGGCAATCCCAAGGGAGTTGTTTTAAGTCATGGAGGTATTTTAAATAATTGTGAAGGATCTTGTGAATTGTTAAAAAAAATAATTTCTACAGAACCAAGATTTTTGACTTGGCTCCCTCTTTCACATTCTTACGAACATACTGTTCAATTTGTTCAGATAGCAGTTGCGGCAAAAGTATTTTATGCAGAGAGTATAGAGAAATTGATAAAAAATATGAATGATTGTAGTCCTGAGATTATGACAGCTGTGCCAAGATTTTATCAAAACTTATATCAAAAAATTAATGTAAATTTTAACAAGTTAGAAGGTTTCAAAAAAAAGCTGATAGATAAAACTCTCAAGTTAGGAAAAAAAAAAATGCTGAAAAACAAACTTTCCGTAATTGAGACATTGATCAATTTTGTTTGTGAAATTTTAGTCAGAAAAAAAATTAAAAAACAATTTGGTGGAAAATTGCGGGCATTTGTTTCTGGAGGTGGAGCCCTTGATAAGGAAGTGGGTTTATTTTTAAATTCAATTGGACTACCTACATTGCAAGGGTATGGACTAACAGAAACCTCACCAGTTGTAAGCTGCAATCCAATAAACGACATTAGAGTAGAAACAGTTGGCCCACCATTTAAAGGAAATTTAGTAAAAATAGCAGAAGATGGAGAAATTTTAATAAAAGGTGAAAATGTGATGATTGGCTATTGGAATAAACCTGAAGAAACAAACAAGGTTTTAAAAAACGGATGGCTTTACACTGGCGATATAGGAGAATTCGATAAAAATTATTTAAAAATTACAGATAGGAAAAAAGATATTATTATAACACCAGGTGGAGATAATATTTCACCAGTTAAAATTGAAAATGATTTAATAAAAATTCATTTTATTGAACAAGCTTTAGTTTACGGTGACAATAAACCTTATTTAGTTGC